>CAWGAE010000008.1:0-341838 GCA_963820395.1 uncultured Actinomycetota bacterium
CCGACAACCGGTGCATTTCAGACCACCCACATGCCCACGTATCCCAGGTGGGCAAGGTAGATGACGTCGAGATCGTCACTTGTCCTTGTGCCGCACGGCGTGCCGTGTGAGCCGAGGCCCTGGGATCCGCTATGAGCGGCGGTTCGGCGCGCGGCGGTAGGGGCTGACATGCGACTCGATCCAGCGTGGCGACCGGGCAACCGTGACGCCCAGTTGCAAGCGGTGCCGGTGCACGAGGCATCCGGTTCAAGGGTGGGGGCTGATGGTAAGAACGGTGATGATCTTTACCGGCTCGCCGTCCCGCAGCTCGTCGGGCCCGTACTGCCAGAAGATCCTCCACGCTGAAGGCGTGCGGTTCTCTACGTAGGAGTCCCACACCTTGGCTTTTGGCGCCCCAGGGAAGTTCTCGTACAGGTGAGGGTGCAGGCCGGGATGGCGCGGGTTCTCCTCTAGACGGCTGAGCGCGCGCCGCACTTTCGTGAGCCTGGTTTGCCCCGGGTCGGTCTCCAGCAACTCAAGAACCTGGCCCCTGCCCACGAACCAACTCTACACCACAGGGATGTTAGTCCTCTCCTCTCCGACTCCTACTCCCAAGTCCTGCTCCCCCTCCCTCGCGATCCCTCGGCCCCGCCCCCTCATCTCTCGCTCCATGTCCCTCGAACCCTCCACTCCTCTCCCCCCCTCCTCTGTGCACCTTCCCGGCTGTCCGGGGACTCAACTTATCGGGATCTCGATACACGCCCAAAGTGGGTTATCCGGTAATACCCCCAACGTGACTATTCCCCAGCATTATTCCGGCGGGTCGCCGCGGCTATGCCGGTCGGGGGTGTAATCGGGGCGGGGCGAGGTCAGCGCGCGCGGTCAGCAGCAGCCAGGTGATGGCGCCGGTGATCAGCGCCGGGGTGGCGGGCGCGGATCCGACCAGTGCCGCCGATCCCGCGCCCATCGCCGCAACGATCACGAGGCGGGCGGTGAGCACGGCGGGACGCCCATTGCTGACCCGCGCCGCCAGCCGGGCCAGCGGGCCAGCGGGTACCGGCCCCGGTGCGGCGGCGCGGGCCACCGGCGCCTCTGCCGCGGCCGCGGCCCGCCGGGCCACGGGCGCCTCGCGCGGCGGCGCGATGACGCCGGGCGCCGGGTGCGCGCGGCCCCGGTCGGCGAGCACCTCACCGCGGCCCGACCGGGTGCGCAGCGTCGTGTAGGCCGCGGACGCGGCGGCGAACCGCTGCGGGTCGCCGCCGTCGGGCCGGTCCGGATGGGTGGCCGCCGCGATCCGCCGCCAGGACGCCCGCACGTCCTGGTCGGTCACCGCGGCGCTGGCCGGCAGGCCGAGCAGCGCGAAGGGGCCGCCACCGGGCGATGGACGCCGAGCATGCATCGGTGCCGCTGATCCGGTCATCATCTGCTCCCGCCCTTCACCGGCCGGGCCAGTGCGGGCTGGCCGGCCCGGCCCGGTGGATTGGACGCGGCAGGGTTTGTGACCGCAGCGATGTGCCGTGCACCGGCGGCCGTGCCGGGTGTCATCTGGGCCTGCCGAAGACCTCGTCGAGCAGGGGCCCGGCGTCGGGCAGCGGGGCCGGCGGTCCCGGTATTGCCGGCCCGGCCGGGGGCCGGGGCGGCAGCGGCCCGGCTGGCGCCGCAGGCAGCTGCGGCCGGGCCGGTGGCCGCACCCGGGCCGGCCCGGGCAGCTCGGCCGCACCGGCTGCCAGGCGCTTCACCTGCAGGTAGGTGACCCCGCCGCGGTAGATGTAGGCCGCCTGCCCCACCTCGAGGCAGCGCACGATGTCCGGGTCGACCACCCGGGTGTAGTGGGCCCGCGCGTAGCCGCCGCCGGTCCACAACGGCGAGCCGAGCAGCCGCCTGGTGGTGTCCACCATCCGCCGGCTCCCGGCCAGGTCGCTGACCGGGTCGGGAAACGGGGTGCGCAGCAGCCAGATGCCGCCGTCGGCGGTGGCGGCGATCCGGTACCTGTCGTCGTCCTCGTGGGCCAGGCCCTGCCAGGACTGCGCGGACACCTGGACGGCCAGGCCGAGCGAGCGGGCCCGCTCGTACAACTGCCAGATCGGCACCCGCCGCGACACCGCGCTGAACTCGTCCACCGCCAGCAAGATCTCGGCGTCCTGCCGCCAGCCGCCGCTGCCCGCGCCCGGCCGCGCCGCATACCAGGCGAGCAGTTCCACCAGCGCCTTGGCCTGCGCCTCGGCGACCGCCGTCTCCGCGGTGCCCTCGAGGATGCAGTACCACACGTCGGCGTCGTCGAAGCTGCCCGGTCCGTCGAGCCCGGTGCCGAGCCGCCGGAACAACGCGCGGAACCGCAGCGCCACGTCGGTGATCTGTTTCGCCGACGAGCGCACGGTGGCCAGCGCCGCGGGGTCGGACGCGTACGCCAGGGCGAGCCAGTCGCTGTCCAGCCGGGACAGGAAACCGGCCGAGCCGGCCGGTGGCCCGCACGGCGCCGCGATCGCCAGCGACACCACCGCCTCCATCACATCGGCGTAGTAGGCGGCGCCGCCGGTGCCCTGCTCGATGAGGGCAAGCAGTGTGGTCGTCAGCTGGCCGGGCGGCAGCTGCCACAGCGACAGGCTGGCCTCGTCCGGCCAGATCGCGGTCGACCGGGCGCCCGCCGCCCGCAGCACCCGCCGGACCCGGTCGGCCACCCGGCGTGAGTCGGCGCCGCCCTTGCAGTCCAGCACCACCAGCAGTGGCCTGCGGCCAGATCCGGCGGCGAACCGCTGCCACGCCGCCGCGACGAACCCCGCCCACAGCCGCAGCAGCAAGGTTGTCTTACCGGTGCCGGTGGTGCCGATCACGACCTGGTGGGACCGCAGCCGGGGGTAGGGGATGCGGGCGGCTGCCCGGACCGGATGCTGCACGGTGCGGATCACCGCCCCTGCCACGATGTCGCCGCCGCGGCCGATCAGCGGCACGGCGCCCGGTGCGGCGATCCGCGCCCGCGCGGTCCGTACCTGGTGGCGCCACTGCCGCCGGTCGAAGGTGATCGGCGAGTTCGCGGTCAGGCCGCCGGTGCCGGTTTGCATCGAAAAGACCCGGTAGGACCAGGCGAGCGCGCCGATCAGCAGTCCGGCGGGGATCGCGACGGGGGCCGCGGTGACCAGGCCGGCCCCGGCCGAGCCGCTCGCCGCGAGCAGCCACATCTGCCGCCAGGCCCCGAACGGCTCACGCCAGGTGGCAGCCCACTGCCGGGTGCGGAGCGCCTGCGCGGCGAGGAACACCCCTGCCATGGGGGCGCACCAGGCGGCGGCGCGGTACAGCCGTCTAGGCGGCCAGCCGAGCAGCCAGGCCAGCAGGTACGCATAAGCCGCGACGATCGTCGCGGGCGCGGCGGCGATGCACGCGGCGGCCGCGGCCGCCGCCTTGACGAGCGCCCGCAGCGCCCGGCCGGCCCCCCGCAGCGCCACCCAGGTGAGGTAGGACCGGATCACGCCGGCGCCCGGTGCCTGCCCCGGGGGGCGGCCCCCGGCAACGCCCGGGACGAGCGTTCCAGATCGGCGCCCGGCGGCAGGTCCCTGACCTCGATCCGCGCCTCGAGCGCCGGGCCCAGCGCCGCGCGGGCGCGCAGCACCGTGGGCCGCGCGGCGCCGGAGCACAGGTAGAGCGCGCGGGCGTGCAGCGGCGGCGCCGCGGGCCGCAGCCGCTGCGCGGCCGCGCAGCCATAGTCACCGGTCCGGGTGAGTAACTCGTGCATGATCGAGACGGTGCGGCGGACGGTCTTGGCCGTGAGCTCGGCCTCGATCGCCCAGCACTCCCCGGCGTAGGGCACGTCCGCGGTATCGGGCCAGTGCACCTCGCCGTCGGGGATGTGCTCGCTGGCGCCCACGTTGCCGATGCGGTCCCGCAGGTTCCGCTCGCTGCGCCAGCGCGCGGCAGCCGTCCGGTAGGTGCCCGACGACTCGAGGGCGAGCCGGATCGCCGCGACCGCGCGGATGTGGGCCAGCCGGGACAGGGCCGGCGGGACGCAGGTGTAAGACAGGCCGCAGGCGGCAAGGCCCGGCCGGGTTAGCCAGATCCAGGGCTTGCCCGGGCCGAGCCGCGCGGTGCCGGCGTAGCCGCGGGCGCGCCAGCGGGCGCCGGCCGCCCGCGCGCGTTCCTCGCTGACCGCCAGCAGCGCGGCGAGCTGGTCGAGCTGCACGCCGTACATCTCGGCGGTGAAGACCAGGCCGTCAAGATCGCGCTGGGCCAGGGTGCCCGCAGCGGCCGGTCGCCGCCCGGCCCTGGACACGCTCGTGGTCACCCGACAACTACATCACGCAGACGACCGCGTGTCCCTTATGTTCCTGATCTGAGCCAGATTCGTGCGTCAGCGCCGCCCCCATGGCCGGCGCCTCAGCAGGCCAGATGTTCGAGCCCCAAGGACCCCGGGTCACCCGCACCGTCGACCGGGATCTGCCGGGGCAGTCCGAACAGGCGGTACGCAGCGGGCACGCCAGGAGCGGGCGGGAACCGTCGCACCGGGCCGGGCCGGCCGGGGAACTTCGCGTCCGGCCGGTGGCGTCGAGCACGACCGCGAGCTTCCGGGTCTTGCAGGGTGAGCACGGCGAGGGCAGTCGCGGTGCGGCGGGCGCGGCTCGATGGCGGCGGGCTCGTCTTCGAGCGGAGCGACTCCCGCATTCGCCGCCGCCGTCGCAGGGCCCGCGCGCGCTGCTTCACACTGCGCGCCGACCGCGCGGCTGGCTAAGGTCAGCCCTCCCGGCCGTTGGCTCCGGCATCCGCGTCGCCGGCTCCGTCAGCCGGCCTGGGTCAGCATCCGGCGCAGGTTGACAACTGCCTGGGTATCGACGTCCTTGTGGGCGGGCGGGTCGAAGTATTCGGTCTCGGACCCGATGGTCACGGCAACCTTGCCGCCGTGCTGCTCCTTGGCTGAGCCGACTGCCTCCAGCAGCGACAGCACGGCACGCCACTCGATATTGTGGCCCGCGGGATGCTGGAAGATCTGGCGCAGCGTGTTGCGCTGATGGTTACTGAGGTGCGCTGGCTGCGACGGCGATGACATCCATGCTCCTGTCCCCTCCGCCATCATTGGCGGAGCTGCGGATATTCTGTCGGACGGGCCTGCTGCCGCGCCTGGCGAGCACCTGCGAGCGAATGCCTGCCCTGCGCAACTTGCGGCCACATGGGCGCACTGAAGGTTAGCCTGCGATCATGGCCGCGAGAGCAGCTCCCGTTGGTTGCGGCCGCGTAGGGATTGATCAGAGCTGGCGGACTGCCCGGCCTGCGGGCCCTTGGCGACTGCCAACCAGCGTATGCACAGCTCGGCGAGCGGTCCGCGACATCGACGAACTCAAAAGCCTAACTCTCGCCCCCGGGAAAGCCAGACGCCAGTGAAGCTGCTGACCCCAGTAACCTCCCACCCGAGTTCGGCAGCACAAGCGAGCTGGACGTCGGCCACCTGCTGCCGCAGCGGCACGTCGGCGACTGGCGGCTGGTCGGCTTCACCACCTACACAGAAACTGACAGCGGCCGGCGACTGGGAAGGCCGGCCGAGCGCAAGTGGGTCGTGTCGCGGCTGGTGGTCCTGGCCGGCCGTGATGGTTATCTTGGTGATCCGCTGGCAGGTGCGGGGCTTGCCTGGCGGGTGCTTGTTCCAGCGGCTGAGCGGGGATTTGACCCGGCGGGCGCAAACGCGCGGCCGGCGCGGCCCGTGCAGGCTCGCCAGGACGGCGCGGCCGATGTCGCCGGCCAGGCATCAGGCCACGTCGACCATGAGTGTCAGCTCGTCCGGGGCACCGAACTCAGCGATCAGGCCCTCGAGCGCCTCGCGCAAGTCCGCAACCGCGGCCTCCGGAGTATCGCCCTCGCCGTTCGCCCCCACCCCAGGGCGCAACTGCGCATGAGCGCACCAGATCCCGTCCTCGTCCTGCTCGACGGTGTAGGGGACATGCACAACCCGGGTCATCGCGCCTGACACCTCCAAGGTGTGTCCATCGTAGCCTGCTGTCACCCGGCGACCACCGCACCGCCAACCGGATCGCTACTGATTGGTGACAAAGCGTCATCTCATGCCGGATGGAGGAGGCCTCGCGAGCTTCGCAGGAGCAGGGAGCAGCCGCATTGTCAGATCATGATGAACTTCACCGAACTGGCCTCAGCCCCCTCCGAACGCCCGGTGCCCTTCACTGATCAGCTGCGGCTGGCAGTGGCTGCCTACCTGGCCTGTTTCAAGGGCTCATGCCGCGAGCACGCCGAATCCGACCTGCGCTCCTTCCTTACCTGGTGTGCTGAGCGCGGCATGGACCCGCTGGCCGCGCGGCGCCCGCACCTGGAGCTGTACATCCAGTGGATGCAGGAGGTTCGCCGGTTCAAGCCATCCACGGTGTCACGGCGCTTCTCAGTGACGGCCGGGTTCTACCGGACCTGCGTCACCGACGGCGTTCTGGAGCACTCGCCCGCCGAGTACGTCCGGCGCCCGGCAGTGCCCGCCGAATCACCCACTCTCGGCGCTCGTCCACCTGCAGTTCGAAGCCCTGCTCACCGCCGCCCGGCAATCCGCCCATCCCTGCGACTTCGCCCTCGTGGCCATGCTCGGGCTGCTCGGCTTGCGGATCTTCGAGGGCACCGGCGCAGACATCCCCGACCTAAGCGAAGAACATGGTCACCGGGTGTTGCGCGTGTGCGGAAAGGGCACCAAAGTCGTCTTGGAGAAGGGAGTCGATGCGGTGGAGGCCATCGCAGCCATCCTGGAACTGGGCCTGCTTGTCGTGCTCGGGCAGCGGGGCAGGATCAGGTTGATGCGGTCCTGGGCGGTCGTCATGGTGGCAATCGCGGCCTGCCTGAGGCGCTACTGCTCACCAGCAAGCATTGCGGCTGGGGCTAAGCACTCGCCCGGCGCAATGGCCTGGGCATCCGCCGGCTTCTGCCAGCCGTGGGATGGCGGCCGCCGCACACGCCCGGCAGCCTGGTGCTCAGATTCCTGGCAAGGTTCTCCGCGCATCGAGCGGCCGGGCTGCCCCCAGGGCGCCTCGATGAAACGGTCCTGGACCGCTACCTCCTGTCCGGCCGCGCCGGGCCGTCACTCGGTTTGGCCGAATGCCATGAGTTCCTCGACTTCCTCGGGTGTCAGCTCGCGCGGGACGTCGCCATGGGCGGCCTTCTCGGCCTGAACGTGGTGCCTGATGTCCTCGACAATCTCAGGGTTGGCCAGCGTGGTGGTGTCCCCGACGTCGGCGAAGTTGGAAACGGCGGCAATGACCCTGCGCATGATCTTGCCGGACCGGGTCTTCGGCATGTCAGCGACGATCCACACGTTCCTCGGCCGGGCGATCTTGCCGATCTCGGTCTCGATCGCGCCCCGCACCTTGTCCGCGATCTCCTGGCTGGGGGTGAATCCGGGCTTGAGCGAGACGTACATCTCGACGGCGCGTCCGCGTACCTCATCCATCACCGGGACGGCGGCCGCTTCTGCTACTTCGTCGACCATGAGAGTCGCCGATTCCAGTTCCTTGGTGCCCAGCCGGTGACCCGCCACGTTGATCACGTCGTCCACCCGGCCGAGGATCCGGAAGTAGCCGTCGGCCGCCTTGACCGCGCCGTCGCCGGCGAAGTACGGCCAGTCGCGCCAGTCCTTGCTCGCCTTGTCCTTGCAGTACTTGTCGTAGTAAGTCTGCACGAACCGCTCGGGCTGGCCCCAGATGGTCTGGAAGATGCCCGGCCAGGGGTTGCGGATACAGATGTTGCCCGCCTTGCCGCTGCCCGCCTCGGCCTCGTTGCCGTCCTCGTCCCAGATCACCGGGTAGATGCCGAGCACGCCCGGGCCGCAGCTGCCCGGCTTCATCGGCATCAGGGCCGGCAGGGTGCTGCCGAGGAAGCCGCCGTTCTCGGTCTGCCACCAGGTGTCCACGATGACCGCCTGGCCCTTGCCGGCCGCCTCGTAGTACCAGCGCCAGACCTCCGGCTCGATCGGCTCGCCCACCGTCGTCATGTGCTTGAAGTGGTAGCTGTACTTCGTCGGCTCCTGCGGGCCGACCTTGCGCAGCATCCGGATCGCGGTGGGCGAGGTATGGAAGATGTTCACCCCGAGCCGCTCGGCGATCCGCCAGGGCCGTCCCGCGTCCGGATAGGTGGGCACGCCCTCGTAGATCACGGAGGTGGTGCCGAGCGCCAGCGGGCCGTAGACGATGTAGGAGTGGCCGGTGATCCAGCCGATATCGGCCATGCACCAGTACGTGTCTTCGGGGTGGATGTCCTGGTAGTACTTTGACGTGCCCGCCACGTAGGCCAGATATCCGCCGGTGCTGTGCTGGCATCCCTTCGGACGGCCGGTCGTGCCGCTGGTGTACATCAGGAACAGCGGCGCCTCGGCGGGCATCGAAACCGGCGCCACGGCCCGCCCGCGGTACTGGCCGAGCAATTCGTCGGCGAAAAAGTCCCTGCCCTCGGCCATCGGCGTCTTGGACGCGTACCTGCCGGGGTGGCGCCGCCAGACCAGCACCTTGTCGATCCCGGTGCCTTCCTGGCGGGCCGCCGCCACCGCCTCGTCGGCCTTGACCTTGTGATCAACCAGCTCACCGCCGCGGTAGTAGCCGTCCATTGTCACCAGGACGCGGCTGCCGGAGTCGGCGATCCGGTGGCCGCAGGCGGTGCCGCTGAACCCGCCGAACACCTGGGAGTGGATGACCCCGAGCCGGGCGCAGGCGAGCATCGCCACCGCCAGCTCGGGGACCATCGGCAGGTGAAACGTGACCCGGTCACCGGCCCGCAGGCCGCAAAAGTCACCCAGCAGCGCGGCGAATTCGTTCACCCTGCGGTACAGCTCCTGGTAGGTGATGGCCACCGGGTCGGTGTCTTCTGGCTCGGGCACCCAGATGAGCGCCGCCTTGTTCGCGCTCGTCGCCAGGTGCCGGTCGACGCAGTTGTAACAGGCGTTTAGCTTCCCCCCGGCGAACCACTGCCAAAACGGCGGGTTGCTGGTATCCAGCGTCGTGTGCCAGTAGGAATCCCAGCTGAGCAGGTCGGCGTACTCCTTGAAGCACTCGGGGAAGTGCTCTTCGCCGAACCGCTCGTAGATGGCTGGATCGGCCACGTTCGCCTGCCCGATGAACGCCGCCGGCGGGTAGTAGTAACCCTCCTCGCGCCAGTGCACCGCGATCTGCGCCTCGGAGGTGCGGGCCCCTCGGATCTCTTTCTCGGTTGCCAATTGTCCAGCCTCTCGTTCGATGTTAAAAAGGTTCGATGTGGAAACAGGAAAAGCAACCCCGCGCTATTTCTCCTCAGGCAGGAGGCCAGCGCAGACACCGAAGTCACGCGGCCGTGCGGAGAGAGCTGCCTGGCGGGTGAACGCGACCGCATCAGCCCGTGTCAGCAACTCCCAGCACAGGTCGCCGGCCAGCACCAGCGCGCGCACCGTCACGGCGCCCAGCGCACCCAGCGGCCCTGTCTCCGCCTGGTGGCGCAGGCCAGCAAAATCATGCGCGGACGCCTGGTTCGGGGCGGCGGCCTGGAGTTCCCCAAGGAGCACCGACAGCTCGCCAGCGAGATACTGCTGCGTCATCGGACCCCCCTCCCAAACCGGGAGGAAACACCATTGTAACTCCGCACTGCGGCGGACACCATGGCCCGCCGTCCACCCGTCTGGCACCGGGAGCACCGGGAGCACCGGGAGCACCGGGAGCACCGGGAGCACCGGGAGCACCACCGGGCCTCGCGGCACTGGACCTAGCAGCACGCTCGCATCGAAGGGGTAACGATGTGCTTGAAGTTCTTGGACCTTGGCAAACTTAGGCTGGAGCCCCGGGAAGGAGGCGCAGGACATGACGTACTACGAGGCCGCGCTCCAGGTATTGAGATCCGCCGGACATCCGCTGACCACACGGGAGATCACGGAACAGGCCTTGGAAAGAGGACTCATTACCCCGAGCGGCAAGAATCCGTACGCAACTATGGCCGCTAGGTTGCACCTTCGTTCCCAAAAAAAACTCAGAGCTTGTCAAACTGGAAGTTCTAGGAAAGGGGGAGCGAGGCGACGGTCGGTACTTTGGACACTTCGTGGTGCCAATACCACTGGAGCCATCACTAGTTAGTCGCAACGCTGGACGCTAACTCCTTAATCGAACCGTTCATGACCTCGATGGCCGCACACGACACACCCGCCCGGGGGTGTCCTTCACCCGATACAAGGAGCATCGGTCTTCCACGTCGGGCGCCAAGGGCGGGAAGATCTTTTGGCCCAGCCCCCCACACTATCTTTTGGCCCAGCCCCCCACACGGAGCCGAACCCTACGGGCTGCCCCTGGGCCCGCGCGGAGCCTCTACGCGCGCATCGGCGCGATACGTGATGAGGGTGCGTGGGCGGGCCGTCAGATTGGCTCTGAACGCTTGATCACGCCCAATACGTGCCCAGATCTGCTAGCTAGCCGCATGGCATCTTGCCAGGTGACGGCGTGGTAGCTGTGTCCCATGGTAAGGAGAAGGTCAGATCGGCTCTGAGTGCTTGAGCATGCCCGATACCGGCCCAGATCAGCCCATAGTGTCACGTCGGGCCTGTTCAGAGCGTGGGTGGTCGGTCGCCTGCTCGGCGGGCGTCCTTCTACGTCATGTGTCCCCTGAGGTAGGCGAGCGACCGCGAATACCCAACCGTCCGCCGACAGCGCGCCGCCCTGGATCAGGCGAGGCAACGGCGAGCAATCCTTCACGAGTTGGCGGAACGGCGCAAGGCGGCGGGGCTGAGCCGGACGGTCGTGGCCGGACGGATGGGAACGTCGGAGGCCGCCGTCGCCGGGCTCGAGGCAGGAGCGACGGACCCGCGATGGTCGAGCGTCGAGCGGTTCGCGGCCGCCGTCGGGGTACGGCTCGACATTCACCTCGTCGCCGTCTGATTCCGCGGAGATGGCGCCCGAAGACCAACCCGGAATTGGTTGGGCGCCAATGAGTGGTGCCGACGAGCCGCAGCGCAGGCCAGCGCGGCGCCTCGGGCGCGGAACACGCATCCGCGCGATGGTCGGATACGTCGACGTAGTGCTGATGGTACTGATCATCGCGTTGCTGATAACCGCGACGACCAGCCATTCGATTAGCGACACGCTCTCGAACATCTCGACGGGCCTCGGGGCATAGGCGACCGAAGGACCATGCTCGCGCCGCAATTTGTGCGCGGTCTTTCTCTCACGAAGAGGGAACTATCGGGACCAAGCCGCGCGGGGCGCTCGCGCCAGTCGGCGATTTCACCCGCCGCGGGGGATTGACCGCTCACCATCCCCGCGGCGATCCTGAAGCCGCACAGTGCCGTACGGCTCATGCCGGAGGAGACTCATGAGGCTCGTCGTCGACCTGAATCGGTGCCAGGGGTTCGCACAGTGCGTCTTTCTCGCGCCTGATGTTTTCGAGCTGTACGGGGAGGAGGCGATCCATTATGACCCCAACCCCGACGATGCCTGGCGCCTGCGGGTCCTGCGGGCCGCGGCGGCCTGCCCGGTGCAGGCGATCCTGGTGGAGCAGCTGGACCAGGCGGGAGCGGGGGGAACGGCATGAGCATCGATTCGACTGTCCATGCACTGGCCGAGGAGTTCAAGGCCAGCGCACGGATCGTCATCGTCGGCGCCTCACTGGCCGGGCTTCGCGCCGCGGAAACCTTGCGGGAGGAAGGCTTCCGGGGACAGCTGACCATCGTCGGGGATGAGCCATACGAGCCGTACGATCGCCCCCCACTCTCGAAGCAGGTTCTGAAGGAGCGGGTGCCGGCCGACCACACCACGCTGCCACGCCGACGGATGATCGACGCCGAGTGGCGGCTCGGGGTGGCGGCAACCGGACTGGACCGTGCAGCCAAGCAGGTGCGCCTGGCCAACGGCGAGCAGGTCCAGTACGACCGCCTGCTGATCACCACCGGCGTCCGCGCCCGGCCCTGGTTCAACCCGGCGGAAGCCGCGCTGGACGGGGTGTTCACCATCCGCACGCGCGACGACGCGGCACGGCTGCGGGAGCGGCTGGCGGCCGGCCCCCGGCGGGTCCTGATCATCGGCGCCGGATTCATCGGCTCGGAGCTGGCCTCGGTCTGCCGCGATCTGGGTCTGGCCGTGACCGTCGCCGAGCGCGGCGAGGCGCCGCTCGTCGGTGCGCTCGGCGGCGTGATCGGGCGGATCGCCGCACAGATGCACCGCGACCACGGCGTGGACCTCCGCACCGGCGTCTCGGTGACGTCCCTCGGGGACGACGCGAACGGACACGTGCGGCGTGCCAGCCTGTCCGACGGGAGCACGATCGACGTGGACGTGGTCGTGACGGCGCTCGGCTCGGTCCGCAACGTCGAGTGGCTGGAAGGCTCCGGGCTGGCGGCCGGCCCGTGGGGCGTCGGCTGCGATGCCGGCGGCCGCGCCTTCGACATCAACGGCGTGACGACCAACAATGTCTACGCGGCGGGGGACGTGGCGCGCGCGCCCTACGTGCTGTACGAGTACCAGTTCCTCGCGATGGAGCACTGGGACAATGCCGTCCTGGGCGCCGAGGTCGCGGCGCACAACATGGTGAGCCTCGAGCCCGACTACCGCCCGCATCTGGATCTGCCCGGCTTCTGGTCCGGCCAGTTCGCCGTCAACATCAAGTCCGTCGGCGTGCCGCCCTTCGGCGACGAGATCGTCTTCACGCAGGGCTCCGTCGAGCAGCGCCGCTTCGTCGCCGCCTACGGTCGCCGGGGCCGCATCGTCGCCGCCGTCACCTTCAATCAGGGCAAGTGGCTGGAGTACTACGCGCGGCTGATCGAGCAGTCGGCTCCGTTCCCGCCCCCGCCGCCGGGCTGGGATCGGCCCGACGACATGAAGCCGGTCCCGGCCGAGTTCCCGGAGCCGGGCGTCCCGACGGGGATCCCCGAGGTCGTCTTGACCGGGCATGACCCGGGCGAGCGGAGTGCCGAGTTCCGGCCCAGAGCCCGCTGACGCGTCCCTGGGACCACGCGCAACCGGACAGGCAGCAGGAAAGAGAGATGTATCATGCCCACGGTCGAGGAAACGCCCTGGCAGCAGGCCCTCCGCTACGCCAACCGTGCCAATCCCTACCCGTTCTACGCCGAGCTGCGGAAGACCCCGGTGTCGCGGCAGCCGGACGGCAGCTACGTCGTCAGCACCTATCAAGAGGTCGTCCGGCTGCTGCACGACCCTCGGGTCTCCTCGGACCTGAGGAAGCGCCCAGGGGTGACCCCGAGCGGCAACCCCTTCGAGGCGTCGATCATCGCCGAGGACCCGCCCGAGCACGATCTCGAACGCCGCCGGATGTACCGGCACTTCGGGCCGCCCGAATGCCCCCACATGATCGCTGACCAGGAGCCAGAGATCCGCCGCCTCGTCGCCGAGCTCCTGGACAACATGAAGGGCAAGACCCGGATCGACGTCGTCGACGAGTTCGCCTTCCCGCTGCCGGTGACCATGATCTGCAAGATCCTGGGCGTGCCGCTGGAGTCCATCCCGCGCTTCCACGCCTGGATCGAGACAGGACTGGACGCCCTGGACCTCGGCCCGGAGGCGACCACCCCGGAGCAGCAGCGCCTGGCCGCGAAGGCCCCGGCGGCGGTGGGCGAGTTGCGGCAGCTCCTGGCCGACCTGCTGGACCAGTACGCCGAGCAGCCGGGCCCGGGCATGCTCTCGGGGATGGTGCACGACAACGGTCCTGAGGGGCGCATGTCCAAGGAGTCGCAGATCCACAATGCGATGGTCCTGCTGTTCGCCGGGCATGAGACCTCAGTCAACCTGATCTCCCACAGCGTCCTGTCCCTGCTGCGGCACCCCGACCAGCTCGAGAAGCTGCGCCGCCGACCCGAGCTGATCGTGCCCGGCGTCGAGGAGCTGCTGCGCCTCGAGTCGTCTGTTCAGACCTGGCACACCCGGTCCGCGCTCGCGGACATCGAGATCGCCGGCACCACCATCCCGAAGGGCGCGCCGATCTTCCTGGCCTACGGCTCGGCGAACCGTGACCCACAGCGGTTCGAGAACCCCGACAAGCTGGACCTCGAGCGCCCCGACAACCAGCACCTCGGCTTCAGCCAGGGCATCCACGTCTGCTTCGGAGGTCCGCTCGCGCGGCTGGAGGTCCAGGTCGCGGTCGGTGAGTTCGTGCGCCGCGCGGAGAACCCGCGGCTGGTCGTCGACCCGCCGCCGTACCGCCGCAACCAGATCTTCCGCGGCCCCCGCCACCTCCTGGTCGACATCGACGGGATCCGGGACTGAGACCGCCATGCTCTGGCAGGTGAACGGCACGAAACGCCGATCGGGCCGCTGACCCTGCGAAAGACCAGCGATCGCCGCGGACGTGTACTTGCGGATCGTCCTGCGGTCCACGCCCAGACTGGCCGCGATCTGGCTCTGCGGCCGCCCCGCGTGCCAGTGGATCAAAATCTCCGAAACCGTCCGTCATCTCGTCCGCCTGGCACGTTGCCTCGCGTGGCTTCACGCGCCGCACGGCGCGCGGCGCGCTCCGCGCGCCCTTGAAGCCGCAGAGAAAGTTCTCACAGGACCGATAGCGAGCCGTAGGATGCTGTCGCGTTGTTGGCTGACATGGTTGCCTGGTGCCCAGCCAGGTGTTCCCAGCCGGGATGGAAATAGTTCACGTACCGGTCTGAGACGGCGACTCCGGTGAAGGCGGGCAGGACGCCGAAGTCGCGGAAGGATGCCAGGGTGCGCTGGCTCAGGAACAGCGCTAAGCCCGTTGAGCCAACGTAGGAGGTTAGTACCCAGGGTTCTGCATTTCGATTGATTCTTAAACAGCGGTTGCGGGTATGCGTCGGGGTAGTTATCAAGTACTATCTCGATGAGGCGTTGCGTCGCGACAGTTACGAGTTCGTTTACTTGTGCTTTAGTAAAGGGCGGTTTGAAGTCGTTCACAGTCGTATGATCCATGTGAAGATGGTTCATAATTGCCCAGAGAAGGAGTCGGTTGCCGTGAACCACAGTCAGGCGCTCGCGGCCGTCGAATTTCTCGCGCTCGGCTTCGAGGGCCTGGTCAACCCATCGCATCAGTTCAACCGCGACCCACACTCGCGATCCAGTAACAGATGAATTAAAGAGTGCTCTGTAAGGTGCGCGCGACGTGTCTTCCCAGAGTCGGCTAATTTCCCGCTTTGCCAGCACGGTTTCGTTGACACCATGGGCACACGCCAAGGCAATGGTTGCAGCAGTTAGATCGCAACCTTTCGATGGATCTGAGACTGTTTCGCCAGAGCGGTAGGCATACCGAAGGCCTGATACCGCAAACTCCATCCGGAGTCGCTCTTGTTCTGGATCTAGTGCAACGAATTCACGTCCGCCAACGCGATTCTGGGTATTGGTTCTCCGCGTGACAAGTCTTGCGAACTCGCCGTCTGGATCCTCTAGTGTAATGAATCGGGTGAGACCGGCGATCGGCGCGGGTCTCCGGACGCAACTGCTCACGGGAATACCGGCCATACTCGAGGCTACTGCCAACGCAGGCACACGAGGGCGGACCGACGCCGAGAGCCGGGCAGTCGTTCAGCAACTCCTGGACCGGGAAATCAACCGTTCCATCGCTGCCCACGGCGGGAAGATCTCGATCGTAGACGTCCGGGACGGGAACCTCTTCATCGCCATGAGCGGCGGGTGCCAGGGATGCTCGGCATCAAAGGTGACCCTGCGCCAGGGGTTCGAGGTGATGCTGCGCAGGGTCGCGCCGGAGATCGCGAATATCGTCGACACGACGGACCACGCAGCGGGGATTACGCCGTTCTACAGCCGCACAGGGTAGAGCCGGGATCCACCAAGACGGGCGCGCCAGTGGCTATGTCAACCCGACCTTGATCCCGACCTCCGCGGACCCTCACCCCAGTCCAGTAGGGGTGGACTAGCGCGTTCACCCATCGAATAGCCCACTCCAGACACGCAAGTACTTCGGCAATCGCTGGTCGGCCGTGCGGCCGGGCGATGGAGCAGGCCCTCCGTTGTAGCTGTTCAGCAAGAGTGAGCTTGTGACCTGCGGGTCTGTGATGGTCTGGGCGACACGCCGTGCGGGTTCTTGATCTCGGGGCTTGCGTGGTGATCAATACGGCAAGTGCCCGAGTTGTCGCTGCCTCCTGAGCTGCTGGCGTTGCCGTCAGCCGAGCTCGCGGCCCGGCTGGCTGCCGCGCTGGAGGTCAGCGCCCGGCTGCGGGATGTGATCGAGGCTCAGTGTAAGCAGCTGGAGGCCATGAAGGACCAGCTTGCTGCTGCTATGGCCAGGAACGAGCAGCTGGCCCGGCGGGTTGAGGAGCTGGAGCGCAAGGCCGGGAAGGATTCCTCGAACTCGGGCAAGCCGCCGTCGAGTGATCCGGTGTGGGACAAGAAGGCGGCCGGGAAGAGCGCGGATCGCTCGATCCGGGAGCGGGGAACCCGGTCACCGGGTAAGCAGCCCGGCGCTGAGGGCTCGACGATGAAACTGGTCGATGACCCTGACAAGACCTTCTGCTGCCCGCCGGGTGAGTGCTGCGGGTGCGGCGCGGACCTGGAGGATGAGCCGGTCTGTGCTGAGCGGCGCCATCAGGTGACCGATGCCGCCCCCGCCCCGGCGCCGACGGTGACCGAGTACCGCGCGCAGGCTAAGCAGTGCCCCGGGTGCGGGACCACCAGCGTCGGGGAGCTGCCCGAGCACGTCAGGGCGCGGGCCAGTTTCGGTCCCGAGACCCACGCTCAGGCCGCGAACCTGCTGGCCTGCCATGTCCCTGTCTACCGGTCCACGATCCTGCTCGCACAGATGGCCGGCATCAGGGTCTCCACCGGGTGGATGGCCTCGGTGCGCGGCAAGGCCGCCGCGCTGGTGGCCTCCAGCGGGTTCATGGAGCATGTCGCCGCGCTGCTGAAGACCGCCCCGGCGGTGCATGTGGACGAGACCCCGGCCCGGGCCGCCGCGGGCACCCGGTACGTGCACCTGGCGTGTACCCGTTACCTCAGCCACCTGCACACCGGCACCCGCTCAGCTGATGACATCGACGCCGGCGGGGTACTGCCCGGATACTCGGGGATCATCGTCCGCGACGGGTACGCGGGGTATGCGCACCTGACCGACGCGCTGCACGCCTGGTGCGGAGTTCACCTGCTGCGCGATCTCAAGGGCCTGTACGACTTCGAGCCCGCCCGGCAGTCCTGGGCCAGGGACATGGCAGGCCTGCTGATCGAGGCCAGGGACGCCGCCGCTGCGGCGCGAGCGGCGGGCCAGGCCGCCCTGGAAGCCACCGCGCTGGAGCGACTGCTGGCCCGCTACCGGGAACTGGCCGCCGCCGGGCTGACCACCAACCTTTACCGACTC
Organism: uncultured Actinomycetota bacterium; assembly: GCA_963820395.1. Taxonomy (GTDB): domain Bacteria; phylum Actinomycetota; class Actinomycetes; order Streptosporangiales; family Streptosporangiaceae; genus DATFVJ01. The sequence goes on from CAWGAE010000008.1 coordinate 17,230, forward strand.
ACCGCCACCGCCAAAGACGCCCGCCGCCTGGCCCGCCGCTTCCGCGGTTTCGAAGACCTCATCCTGCGATTTGTCACCCGCCCCGACCTGGACATCTTCAGCAACAACGAGGCCGAGCGGACCATCCGGCCCATCAAGGTACAAATGCGCAGCTCAGGAGGCTGCTGGCGGACCCTGCAAGGCCTCGCCGACTTCGCGCTCGTCCAGTCCTACCTGTCTACCGCCACCAAATGGAGCATCGACAAACTCGACGCCCTCCGCGCCCTGTTTACCGGCAGCACCTGGATGCCACCCCGACTCGAACCAGACTGACCAGCGCCTCACACAGCAAGATCGCAACAAGCCGCTGACGCTTGCTGATTAGCTACCCTCCGTTGGCCGAATATGACCATCGGAGCCTATGGCACTGCTTCCGCTTCGCTACATATGGGCCTGGCCGGGCGACTCGCCAACCACTCCTGGACCCCGGCTGGACCGAGGTGCGCAAGGGGATGGGCTGCACATGTGCACCTTCCCGGCTGTCTGGGGACTCAACTTATCGGGATGTCGATACACGCACAAAGTGGGTTATTAGTAATACCCACAACGTGACCATTCCCCCAAACTCTATTCCGGCGGGTCGCCGCGGCTGTGCCGGTCGGGGGTGTCATCGGGGCGGGGCGAGGTCAGCGCGCGCGGTCAGCAGCAGCCAGGTGATGGCGCCGGTGATCAGCGCCGGGGTGGCGGGCGCGGATCCGACCAGTGCCGCCGATCCCGCGCCGACGGTCACCACGATCAGAAGCCGGGCGGTGAGTACGGCGGGACGCCCATTCCTGACCCGCGCCGCCGGCCGGGCCAGCGGGCCAGCGGGTACCGGCCCCGGTGCGGCGGCGCGGGCCACCGGCACCTCTGCCGCGGCCGCGGCCCGCCGGGCCACGGGCGCCTCGCGCGGCGGCGCGATGACGCCGGGCGCCGGGTGTGCGCGGCCCCGGTCGGCGAGCGCCTCACCGCGGCCCGACCGGGTGCGTAGTGTCGTGTAGGCCGCGGACGCGGCGGCGAACCGCTGCGGGTCGCCGCCGTCGGGCCGGTCCGGATGGGTGGCCGCCGCGATCCGCCGCCAGGCCGCCCGCACGTCCTCGTCCGTCACCCTGGTGCTGGTCGGCAGGCCGAGCAGCTCGAAGGGGCCGCCGTCACGCGATGGACGCGGAACATTCATCGGTGCCGCTGATCCGGTCATCATCTGATCCCGCCCTTCACCGGCCCGGCCAGCCCGGGCCGGCCCGGCCCGGCCCGGTGGATTGGACGCGGCAGCGCTTGTGACCGCAGCGATGTGCCGTCCACCGGCGGCCGTGCCGGGTGTCATCTGGGCCTGCCGAAGACCTCGTCGAGCAGGGGCCCGGCGTCGGGCAGCGGTGCCGGCGGCCGCGGTGCTTCCGGCCCGGCCGGGGGCCGGGGCGGCAGCGGCCCGGCTGGCGCCGCGGGCAGCTGCGGCCGGGCCGGTGGCCGCAGCTGCGCCTGCCCGGGCAGCTCGGCCGCACCGGCTGGCAGGCGTTTCACCTGCAGGTAGGTGACCCCGCCGCGGTAGATGTAGGCCGCCTGCCCCACCTCCAGGCAGCGCACGATGTCCGGGTCGACCACCCGCGTGTAGTGGGCCCGCGCGTAGCCGCCGCCGGTCCACAACGGCGAGCCGAGCAGCCGCCTGGTGGGCCCTGGACACGCTCGTGGTCACCCGACAACTACATCATGCAGACGCCCCCGTGTCCCTTATGTTCCCGATGTGAGCCAGATTCGTGCGTCCGCGCCGCCCCAGTGGCCGGCGCCTCAGCAGGCGAGATGTTTGAGCCCCAAGGGCCCGGGTCACCCGCACCGTCGGCCGGGATCTACCGGTGCAGCCCGAACAGGCCGCCGGGCCCTCGTACTCCCTCCCCCTCCCACACCGGTTCCCGCGACAGCACCGGGCCTCTGAGCGTCTCGGCGCGCACCGCCCAGTTCCTGCTCCACCGCACGGATCTCACCCTCGATCCCCCACGCGGGGAAGATCTCCATCGTCCGCGCCGATGCTGCGATCGAGCGGGGGACCGCCGACACACCCTGATGCCGTTCGCCGAGCAAGGACTGCACACCATAGCGGGACAGCAGGATCGATGCGCATAGCCCGGCTGGGCCCGCGCCCACGATCAAGACGTCTGTCTCCGCAGTGATCCGGCTGCCCCGGTCCCCGGGCTGCCGGTCCACTGGCCGGACCTGACTGTCGGCTGGGCAGCCGAACGGGTGCCCGTCGCCGAGCGGCTGCGCGCTGGCGGTGGCGTCACGGGGTGAGTTCGCGGCTGAGGATTTCCAGCTGGATTTCATCGGCTCCGCCGCCGATGCGCAGGACGCGGACGTCACGGTAGTGCCGGGCCACCGGGGATTCCTCGATGAGACCCGAGCCGCCGAGGATCTGGACCGCCGCGTCCACGATATTCCCGGCGGCCAGCGCTGCGTGGTATTTGGCCATGGCCACCGACCGCGCCGCCGCTGGATGACCGGAGCCCAGCCGTTGCGCGGCGCGGTAGATCATCAGCCTCGCCGACTCCAGCTCCACGGCCATGGCCGCGAGCCGGTGCCGCACGCTCTGCAGGCCAGTCAGGGGAGCGCCGAACGCCTCCCGGACGCGGGCGTGCTCCGTCGCGAGATGCAGGCATTCGGCGGCATGGCCAACGCCCATCGCCGCCAGCGCCACGCGCTCCAGCTGAAAGGCATCCATGATCTGGTAGAAGCCGCGGTTCAGCTCGCCCAGCAAGCCCCTGGCGGGCACCGCGACATCATCCAGGATGACCTCGCGGGTGTCGCAGGCATGCCAGCCCAACTTGGCCAGGGGCCTGCCGAACGACAGGCCCGGGGTCCCTGCTTCCACAACAAACGTGCTGATCCCGCGCACGGCCTCCGGTGCGGTCTTCGCGGCAATAATCAGGACGCTGGCCAGGCCGGCATTGGTAATGAACATCTTGCGGCCGTTGAGCCGGTACCCCGCGCCGTCGGCGACCGCCGAACTGGTGATACCCGCCACATCCGAGCCCGAGCCCGGCTCGGTGACAGCGATCGCTGCCACGCTGTCGCCGCGTGCCAGGGCGGGCAGATGCCGGGCCCGCTGCTCGATGGAGCCGTAGGCGACGATGTGCGGCGCCGCCATGTACGCACTGACCAGCGGACTTACCGCGATACCTCCGCTGGCCCTGGCCAGCTCCTCCGCCAGCAGGGCCACGGCCAGCTGGTCGCCCCCGCTGCCGCCGTACTCCTCCGGTGTCAGCAGGCCGAGCAGGCCCGCCGCGCCGAGTTCCTTCCACAGCCGCCCGGGTGGCCGGCCGAGGAGTTCCGCCTCGTCCACGACCGGCCGCACGTGTCGGTCCACGAACGTGCGGCACGTCGCCTGGAATTCACGGTGCTCGGCGTCAAGTTCCCAGTTCATGGCAGCTCCAGATGCGCGCGCTCATGGCAAGCTCATTTTTCGACCGACCGGACGGTCGAATCTTGGACGAGAATAATGGACGGAACCGGCTGGCCGCAACCACCGCCGATCCGCGGGGCCAGGCGGACGCCTACCGAATGGGGATCTGATGGCAGGGCAGAGTAAGGCGGACGCCCAGCGCCAGCGTGTGCTGAGCGCCTCAGCGGAGATCTTCAGCAGGCGCGGCTACCGCGCCACGTCGATGAACGAGATCGCCGCCGAGGTGGGCCTGTCCAAGCCCACGCTTTACCACTACTTCCGGCGCAAGGAAGACATCCTTGTCCGGCTCTACGAGAACGTCATGGAACACATCCTGAGCAGCGCGCAGGCGATCGCCGCGGCCGCACCCAGCCCGATCGCCGCGCTGCGCCAGCTGATCACCTACCGAGTCCGCTACACATGCGAAAACCAGGCCCTCCACAAGCTGTTCTTCGAGGAAGAGGCCGAACTGCCGCCGGGGATGCTGCGCACCGTCCTCCAGCGGCGGCGCGAGTTTGAGAACATCCTCAAATCGGCGGTCCTACAGCACCTGGCGGCCACCGGCATCACTCTCCCCACCACCCCCACCGTCTACGTCAACACCTGCCTCGGCGCGGCCAACTGGGTCTACAAATGGTTCAACCCAACCGGCAGCGAGGACCCGCAGACCCTCGGCCAGCACATCGCCACCTTGGTCCTCCAGCCCCTGCTCAATCCCGTTCCCGTGCCGGACCCCGAGCCGGCCGCTGTCCCCAGGCCCGGCCACGCGTCCCCACGCCGGACCGGGTGAAAGGGAGCTGTGAGAGCCGCCCAGTGGCCTGACCGGCGGCGAGGATGGGCGAAAGACGAGGCGCTCCGCTGGCGCCACGCTGGATCGAGTCGCATGTCAGCCCCTACCGCCGCGCGCCGAACCGCCGCTCATGGCGGGATCAACCTCATCATCACGGTTGGTCAGGGGGATCACCCACGGGGTGTGCCCTTCTATAAACTGGCGTGATCGTGAAGCTGCGGCGGATGCACGGCCTGGTGGGGGGCTCGCGCTGGGCTGGGCCGCCCTAACTGGCTGCACCGCGGCACGCACCCCGTCGCCGGGGGTCAGGCTCTTCCGGCACGGTGGAGAACGACCTGACGCCGGACCGACGACCGGAACCGCGTCGGCGGGCCGTTAATGCCAGCCGACTGAGCTCGCTGTCACTCAACGGATCTTACCCATCTGCCGATTAGCGAGCGCGCGAGGTGCCGAATTGCGCTCGGTACGGTCAGATAGCCGTCGGCCGGGCAGCAGATTCCGGCTCAGTGGCGGGCGTCAGGCAGGCGGCTAGCGCCTTGTGAGTTCGCCATGCGATGATCGCGTTGTGCGTCCTACGCTGTTCGAATTCGCTGGGGGAGAGCCTGCCTTCCTCGCCTTGGCCACTGCACATCATGCGAGGTGTCTGCAGGACCCCGAGCTGAACCATCCGTTTTCACATCCGGGGCAGCACCCACAACACATTGAACGGCTGGCCGCCTATTGGGCCGAGGTTATGGGCGGACCGCCGCGGTACTCGCAAACGTTTGGCGGCCATTCCGGGGTGCTGCAGATGCACGCGGGCAACGGGGACATGAGCGATCTGGGCCGGCGATTCGTGGACTGCTTCGTTCGTGCGGCCGACGACGCCGGATTGCCCGGGGACCCCGAGTTCCGCGCTGCGCTTCGCGCCTACATGCAGTGGGCGGTTGAGGAGGTGCTGTCCTACTCATTTCCGGATGCGGCGGTTCCGGCAGGCTTGGCTATGCCGCGCTGGTCATGGGAGGGTCTGGGGACTGCAGTGCCATCGACGTGATCCAGCGCGTGGGCTGCTTGCTCGGATCGTGTGGCTAGCCGAGAGCAGGCACTAGCGACGTTCGGTTCTGCCGCGATGACGTACATCTGTGCGACCCGGCGTCTGGTGGCGGGTTCGCTACGAGCGAGCGTGGACCCCGGCTTTTCAGGCCAGGCACCGCGTCGCGGATGCTCACGGCACCGACGCGCTGGCCGGCCGGCGCCTGACGCCGATCGCGGAGTGTGATCGACCCGCCTACGGCAGCCCGCGCGCGTAGCCGCCGCTATCTCAAGCCCGTTTTGGGGTGTTCTACGACCGAGGGCGGCACCTACACCCGGCGGTGCCTGGGCCGCTGACGGGCCCCGGGCTCGGCGAGCATGCGCGATCCCCGGGAACGGGAGGATGAGGTCATCTGGCGCGGAGAAGAGCGCAACGACCCAGAACCCAATCGGGTCCGCTCCACGCACAGGACCCGCATTCCGGCCCGGGCAAGCAGCATCGCGGTCGAGGCTGGCGCACCAGCTGCAGCCAGATCTCGTACTTCTCCAACGGCGTCAAGAACCTCTTGGCGCGCCGGCCAGCCCGGTCGGCACCACGCCCGGAATCGGACATGATCACGCTCTCCTGGCCCGCCAACGAGCCCGGCCGATGTGTCTAATTCCAGACCGGATCTGGATCAAGAAGTCAGGCGCAAACCACGACCGCCTGGTACGGAGATTGCCCGCTTCTGCCGCCGACCGGGCGATTCACCAGGGTCTCCTTGTGCCAATGCTCCCCGGCCGGCGGCCCTCGGCATGCACTCGCTCCTACCGCGGTTGCAACTGACGACAGCCACGGGACGGCAGGCCCTATACGGAGCGGGACCTCGCGCGCCGCGCGTGGGCGCGGAGTGCCGCCAATATGGCATCTGCCACCCGTCGTCCGCGTGGCAGTGCGTGCCACACGCGAACGGCCGTTCTGCCGGTCGGCGAACTAGTGCAACGTGGTGATGGGCGCGCTGGTGCCCAACGGCGGTCGGAATCAGCTACCTCTTCGGCCGATGGCCCGTTGCTCACAGGTCGGCAATGGCCGCGATGGCGGCGTCGATCGTCTGGGCGGGGCCGTCCGCTGTCTGGGGTGCACCGAACACGAGCCGGTGGACGCCGGCCTCGGCGAACGCCGCGGCCTGCCCGGGGGTCATCCGGCCACGGGGCGTCACGCTGATCTCAAGCTCGCCGAGCTCGGCGGGCCGGTCGATGTGATCTGCGGCGGCGCGAAGGCCAGTGAGCGAGGCGGCAGCGTCGTCGGGCGTGAGCCCGTACCCGTACCAGCCGTGAGCGCGCGCGGCCGCCCGGCGATACGCCGGCCTGCTTCGGCCTCCGACCACCAGCGGGATCGGCTGCTGGAGCGGGCGGGGGCGGGCATCGATGCCCGCGAAATCGACAAAGCGCCCGTGGTATTCGGGGTGCTCGTCATACCACAGCGCCTGCATCGCATCGAGGTACTCGTCGGTCACCGCACCGCGTTCGGCGAAGTTGGCGCCGAGCGCGCGGAACTCCGGTTCGAGGTAGCCCGCGCCGACGCCGAGCATGACCCGGCCGCCCGACAGTACGTCGAGCGTCGCCACCTGCTTGGCGAGCACCACAGGATTGCGCTGGGGCAAGATCACGATCCCGGTCGCGAGCCGGATCCTCGTCGTATGGGCTGCCGCCCACGTCAGCGCGAGCAGCGAGTCGAGCGCCAGGTCCTGTGGGCTCATCGGTGAGGGCGGCACGTGCGGGTCCGGCAGCACGATGTGCTCGCCCGCCCAAACCGAGTCAAAGCCAGCTGCTTCGGCCGCGCGCGCCGCCGCGACCAGGCCATCAGGCTGGCTCATCGGGCCCATGTTCACGCTGACGAGTCCGAGGAGCATGCCGTCCACACTGCCACACCTGTGAGCCCGCAGGGCGATGAGCTGCCTCCGCAGCCGGGCGGACTGCCCGGCGACCGCGACCCCAAGCCGGTCTGGCTGTGGTTCTCCCGCACCGGCGTCGGCCGTATGAGGTGAACCGGCTGCGGCAAGCGTAGTTGCGCCGGCTTGACCTAAAACACACCTTCCGCCTGTTCAAGCAGGTCCTCGGCTGGACCACCCCGAAGATCCGCGACCCGGCACCTGCGTGAGGCCGCTTACATCGGGATCCCGTTTATCGTGTTGTCGCTCGCCTGTGTGCTGGAAGCCGTCGCGCTTACGCGCTGGATGCCCTGGGAGCTGCGGCGATGGCCCTGGGCGATTGGTTCGGAGTACAGCACGCCAGCCCGTTCATCTCGGCCAAGACCGCGAGCGTGAACGTGTCCAACATCATGTCCAAGCTGGGCGTCGCCAGCCGCGTCGAAGCCGCCGCGCTCGCCTACCGGCTCGGCCTCGGCGACCAGGCCCGCTCGATATAAGGCGTCATATAAGGCGCCGCCTAATGCGCCGGGACGGCCTTAGCCTGAGGCTGGCGTCATGAGCATCGAGCTGAACCACATCATCATCCCTGCCCGCAGCAAGTGGGCCTCGGCCACGTTCTCGCCAGCATCCTGGACGTGCCGGCCGGGCCGCAGCGGGAACTGTTCGTCCCCGTCAAGGTCAGCAAGGGGGTCACCCTGGACTACCGGGACCCGGAGCGGTTCGACCCCCATCACTGTGCCTGCCTGGCCAGCGAGGCAGAGTTCGACGCCGCGTACGCGCGCATTCGCAGCACCGGGGTCACGTACTACGCCGGGCCGCATCGCCAGCGGCCCGGTGAGATCAACCACCTGCGCGGCGGCCGAAGCGTCCACTTCGGCGACCCCGACGGGCACAATATCGAGATCATCACTCGGCCCTACGACGTCCGCTAGCCTGACCCGGACCGCGGTCACAGTGGTTCGGGGCTGAGCCATTCGACCCACTGGCCCGAGGGGTGGGCTCGGTCGAGCAGATGCCGCGCTTCGGTGCCGGTACCGAAGGTAGGGGCGCCGAGCACGGCGAAGACACCGTGCTGCCGGTAGTCGCGGACCAGCCCCGGGGTCGGCACGCTCAAGACATTGTTACCGCTGGCACGCGACGATCGCCGCGGTCAGCGCCGTCCGATCCTCATGGAGGGAATATGACGGGCTCAATCATGATGCTGAAGCCGGCGCCCTGGACAAAGGACGGAATGTGCTCGCATCAGCCCCGGTGCCCGGATGCGCTAGCGCCGGATCGCTTTGCCTCCTGGCCAGTTGCTCGCCGTCCCGAGCAGGGGTGGAGCCTGCTGTGCAACGGAGTGGTGTTGTTTGACGATGGCGGCGAGCTGCTCCCAGACAGCCGAGCCATCTCCCCGGCCTCCACGTGTACCGCGGCGGACCTGCCCCGGCGCGCGGCCCAGTTGGCCGCCGCCCAGTTCGACGCGGTCGCCGCGGCGCCCGGGGGATGTGATGCGCTGGTGGCGACCGGCGTGGTGCTGGCTGGAGTGTGGCGATGACCGGGCATGCGGTGGTGATCGCCGGAGGAGGTCCGACCGGGCTGATGCTGGCGGGCGAACTGGCGTTGGCGGGGGTCGACGTCGCGATAGTCGAGCGGCGCGCCAGCCAGGAGCTCGACGGCTCGCGCGCCGGCGGTCTGCATTCACGCACCATCGAGGTTCTCGATCAGCGTGGAATCGCTGACCGCTTCCTTGCACAGGGGCAGGTGGCGCAGGTCGCGGGGTTCTCCGGGATCCCTTTGGACATCAGCGACTTTCCCACCCGGCACAACTACGTGCTCGCGCTGTGGCAGAGCCACTTCGAGCGCATTCTGGCCGCCTGGGTCAGCGAGCTGGGGGTGCCGATCGCTCGCGAACGTGAGGTGACGGGCTTCGCGCAGGACGACACCGGCGTCGACGTTGAGCTGTCCGACGGCCAGTCGCTACGGGCGGACTACCTCGCCGGGTGCGACGGAGGACGCAGTGTGATCCGCAAGGCGGCCGGTATCGAGTTCCCCGGGTGGGACCCGTCAACTAGCTCTTTGGTCGCCGAGGTCGAGATGAGCGAGGAGCCGGAGTGGGGCATTCGCTATGACGACAAGGGCACTCAAGCCCTGGGCAGGCTGGAGGACGGGAAGCGGGTACGGGTGGTGGTGAGTGAGCGGTATGCTGCGCAAACCGGCGAGCCGACCCTGCGTCATCTCAGCCGCGCGCTCATCGCCGTATGGGGAACGGACTACGGGGTGCACAGCCCGGCCTGGATCTCCCGGTTCACCGATATGACTCGGCAGGCGGCGTCCTACCTCAAGGGACGTGTGCTGCTTGCCGGCGACGCCGCACACGTGCATTACCCGGTCGGAGGGCAGGGCCTCAACACCGGTGTGCAGGACGCGGTGAACCTGGGATGGAAGCTGGCCCAGGTGGTCAAGGGGACATCGCCGGAATGCTTTCTCGATACCTACCATGCCGAGCGGCACCCGGTCGCTGCTCGCGTGTTGCACAACACCATGGCGCAAACCGCGCTCACCCGCAGCGACGCGCGGATCGACGCCTTGCGCGACACCATGTCCGAGCTGCTGAGCATGGACGAGCCGCGCAAGCGGTTCGCCGCCATGATCTCTGGTCTGGACATTCACTACGACCTCGGCGAGGGACACCCGCTGCTCGGGCGCCGCATGCCCGATCTCGACCTGGTCACCGCCAACGGCCCGCTGCGGGTATTCACCCTGCTGCACCAAGCCCGGCCGGTGCTGCTCAACCTCGGCGAGCCCGGCGGCTTCGACATCACCCCATGGGCGGACCGGGTCAAGCCGATCGATGCCAAATATGCCGGCATGTGGGAGCTTCCGGTACTCGGCGCGGTCACCGCTCCCGCTGCCGTGCTGATTCGGCCCGACGGATATGTCGCCTGGGCGGGAGACCCAACCCACCAGGGACTCCCCGACGCGCTCACCACCTGGTTCGGAGCACCTACTGCGGCACAGCGCGAAGGGGCACTCGCGGCTGACCCGAATGCTGCCCCGGCACGACGAACAACGAGCCATCGGAGCTGATGACGTGAACCCGCTGGGAGTCGCAGCGGCGATCGAGGCCGACCCGGACGTGGCCCTCCTGAAGTCGTCCGCGGACCTGGTGAAGGCGATCGAGATGGCCGTCAGGTTCTACGAAAATCCGCCTGCCATCGGGATGACGGTCGGGACGCCCTGGTCCGACATCGCGGAGGCGACCGGCGACCCGGAGGCGTGGACTGCCTTCGGCGCGATCGTCATGGAGTGCGACGAGGAATCGCGCGGCGAAGCGTGGGCGGAGTTCCTGACCGAGGTAGCCGACAACTTGGATCACATAGACGACTACCGGCCGGCGCTAGATGACGAGGGATACGACCCCGTGCTGGCCCGGGCAACGGAAGACGTGGTGCGGCGGATCCGCGGCCTGCTCGTCGGCAACCCGGCATGCCTGCCCCGGTGAAGTAAGGCCATCGTGCTGATAAAGGATTCACCGGACGCCGACGACCCTGACCGCCCATGCGCATTCGAAGTTGACCGCGAGGAAATGGCTCCCAGCATCGTTGTAGCCGTAGGTGGAGCCGTGGCCTCCTGTGCCAAGCTCGTTCACGTTCACGCGGTTGCCCAATCCGCCGTCTTCGGCGACGATAAGTTGCCCCGGCTGCCGAGGCTGGAGCAGTCATACGCCCACTCGAGCGTCCAGGTGCCGTCGCCGCCGATCGTGAACTTCGCCGTGTTCTCAACGCCCGTGCCGCTGAAGGTGGCGAGTGTGCGCGCCTTCGGCGCGGGCGGCGAAGGGGCTGAGGATGGCGGCGCCGCCGATCCGGTGGTCGAAGCCGCAGGCCCGGAGGACGGGCTAGGGTTGCCTCGCCCACCGCTCGCGACGGCGATGACGAATAACAGGATCATGCCCGCCCGTGACGCCCAGGAAGATCTTGTTCGCCCGGCGCCGCCTGCGACGCGGCTGCTGCGGTGGGTACGCTCTACCGTGTGGCTGCTGCTGTGGCGGGTAGGGTCCACCACCGGTGCTGTGGCGGGTAGGGTCCACCACCGGGTGGCGGGTAGCCACCTGGCCGTGGTGGCGGGTAGCCACCTGGTGGCGGCTGCTGCGCGTAAGGGTTCGGGTAGGGAGGCTGACTCATCGGCACCTCTCGGACTCATCGCGTCTCATGCGTGCTTTCGCGTGGTTGAGGCAGTGTAGTGGCAAGCGACATGTAGCCGTGGGCGTTAGCTAAGACCCCACTTCGGCCGTTCCTCCATGCCTTGAGCTTCCCCCCGGATCTCAGCCCGCCCCCTGGCGGCCCGGCGGAGCGTGGCTACTGATCACGGAGAGCGAGTAACGTGTTACGTTATGAACGTGATATGACAGCACATCACGGCATCGGGGGACACGCGCGAGTCATGGCTAGGACACCCCTGCTCAAATACGTGACCGTTGACACAGTTACTTAATCGATCGGAGCCCGAAATGAGGCGCCATGTCACGAAATATCCGCAACTCTCTGATATTGATCATAGCGGTTAGCGCCTCGGCAGTGGGCTTTGCGACAACGATCGCCACACCGCGCCAAGCCGCGCCGCAGGCTAATCGCCTATCGGTAAGTCGCGGGGCGGCCGGCGTCCTGCGCCCGGTCGCAACATGCGACTCGCTCTCACTCGACGACGTCACAGGTGTCAAGGACGCCAGCAATCATATCTCAAGTGCCGAAGATGAAACATATAACGGCACCAAGTACTGCGACGTCAAGGGCTACATCTCTCCCCACACCAACTTTGAGCTGCTGCTGCCCGAGACAACCTTCCATGGCGACTACGTGCAGGAGGGCTGCACCGAATTCTGCGGCTTGGTCAACCTCTCGACGCCCTCGCAAGTTTCGGACGGATCCTCCCAGGTAGCCGGCAACGAGTTCGCGCTGGGTACGGACGACCAGGGCCATGAATCCACATCCGGCACCGACGGCGTATGGGCGAAAAACAATCTCGCCCTAAGGGTGGTCTTCGGATACACCTCCGAGCATTCACTGGCTAACCTGGCAAGGGCAGTCATCAGCAAGTACTACGGAGCAAAGCCACGTTACTCGTACTTCGACGGGTGTTCCGACGGTGGTCATGAGGCGCTGGATCTCGCACAGCGGTATCCGACGGACTTCAATGGAATTATCGGTGGCGCGCCCGCGAACAACTGGGCCCCACTTCTGGGTATCTACGAATCCTGGCTCGTCCGCGCGAACACAGCTGGCAACGGAACACAGATCCTTACTCGCGAGAAGCTGCCCGCCCTGCACGCAGCGGTGATGGCAGACTGCGCCAACTCGCACGGCGTCATCCTCGATCCACGCACTTGCACGTTCAACCCAGCATCCATCGAATGCGCCCGAGGCACGGACACCAATAGCTGCCTGACGCCAGCTCAGGTTAAGGCGGCCATAAGCGAGTACCGCGGCCCGACGGATCCGCGAGGCCGCCAGCTTTATGATGGCGGATTGCCATACGGTTCCGAACTCGAATGGACCTGGTTCATCGAGCCGAGCACGGATCCGGCCGCGCCAGGCGACAGCACTGCTGGCCAGCTCGGAATCAACTACCTCAAGTACATGGCTTACGTACACAACCCACGGGCATCGTTCACGTTGCGCGATTTCAAATTCGATGACATAAGCTACAACAAACTTAAGCGCTTCGGCGGTGTCTACAACGCAACAGATCCAGACCTCAGCGCGTTCAAGCGGGCCGGCGGGAAGCTTATCCTCTACCACGGATGGGCTGACCAGGCCATCTCACCATGGTCCACACTGGACTATTATTCAGCCGTTATCAAGACCATGGGTGGCTACGCGAACACTCAGACCTTCTCACGCCTTTACATGGTTCTCGGCGGATATCACTGCCTCAACGGCGGGGACCCCTCAGTGTCAGCGAGCTTCCTGACACCTTTGCTGACCTGGGTAGAAAAGGGGCAGGCGCCGTCATCGCTGACCTTCCCGGTGCTCACTCAGACGACCGGAACGAAATCGGTGAGCCTGACGATTGCGTCGTTCAATCCTACTCTCCCAGCTCCCAAGAACGACGGACTGAACAGCAATTATCACTACATCGGAATCAAGTCCGCCTACGAGCCCCACAACGAGACCTGGTGGGAGCAACACGGTGGCCATAGCGGGCTACGAAATCAGTTATCCAAACCTGGTTATGTGGATTGAGAGAATACACAAAGTAACAACTGCGTTGCGAACAGCCGAGGTACGCGAGACGGACGCTACCGCGCCAGAAGCACCGGTCAGTCAGTAGGCCCCGGCACGGCACGGCCCGCACCCGCACGACCGCTCTTGACACTGGGCATACGGCCCAGACTCGCCAGCCAATAGGCATCTTCGTCCGGAAGGAATGCCAGTCCTCGGGCGAGCTGTCTCAAGCAAGGGGCCTTTGGGTGAACAGCAACGCTGAACGCCTGGATTAAGTCCGGTGTAGCTTTCGCAGCAACCAAAGACGACGCCGACTCAACCGACCGGCGCACCTGCACGAACGACCGTCGGTGACCACGCTGGCAACAGTTCGCATCGAGGGGGTCAGGGGACTCAAATCCCCTAATCCCAGTTGGCGATGAGCCGGACCGCCGCGCATAACGTGGCACGCGGTGGGGCGGGGGCGGAGCTTTACCACCCGGTTTGGTCCGGGGGTCCGGAGCGAGGCACGAACCGCTGGTTGTGCGGCGTGCGGGCGCAGCCCAATGTCCTGACCGGCGCCGGTTTTTTTGAGCGTGCCACTTGGCGCAGCCGTTCGGGATCATTTTTGTCCGCTCCGCCGGGCTACGGGCCGAGGACAATAGCGACCTTACCCACCACCCGTGCCGGGCCCTTGCGAGGAGGCAAACGCGGTTAATGGCGGATGACGCAGAACGTAAAGGCTCCTGCACCAGGCCGCCGCGAACCACATCCGGAGGAGCAGCGACGGGAGATCGCCTGGGACCGGCTGGTGCTCGCGCCGGGCAGCGTGTCCCGCACGCTGCCGCTCCCCGGGGTTACTGAACACGCCAAGGGGTTCAAGAACATCGCCGAGGCCCTGTACCTGCGTGACCACATCCTCGGGCAGATGGAGTTGGCCGACGCGAGTAACGACCCCGCACAGCGCCGGGCCCGGTGCACGTTCGTCGTGGTCGGCGCCGGCTATACGGGCACCGAAATGGCCGCCCAGGGACAGCTGTTCACCCGGGCCGCACTGCGCCGCCACCCCCGCATCCGCCACGACGAGCTGCGCTGGTTGCTTGTCGACGGCGCGTCGGGTGTGCTGCCCGGGCTAGGCCCGCGGCTCGGTGTCCCGGCGCTGCGTATCCTGCGCCATCGCGGGCTCGACGTCCGTCTGGAGACCACCGTCGAAGAGATCACCGACCGATGGGTCCGGCTCTCGGACGGCACCACAGTGCCCACCCACACGCTGGTGTGGTGCGTCGGGGTCACACCTGGCCCCCTCACCAGAGCGCTCGGGCTGGACACCGTCAAAGGCCGCATCGTTGTTGACGAATTCCTCACCGTTCCCGGTCACCCGCACGTCTTCGCGGCGGGCGACGCCGCCGCGGTGCCGGACAAGATCGGCCAGGTGTACGGCGACGCCCTCGCCGCGGCGCCGCCGGGCTTTGACATCGCCGCCCCGGTCAACGTCATCGTCACAGATGACCTTTCCGATGCGTTGCGGGCCGCGAAGACGACGATCGGCTTCTATATCGGCGTGGGCGACTTCCACCTCGACGCCGTCAGCCGGATGGAATTCGAGGAGGCGGGCCGCAAGGTTCAGGAGCTGTACCTGGCAGGCCGCCCCGATGAGGCCTTCGCCGCGGTGCCCGATGAGCTCGCGGACGGGATGTGCCTGCTCGGCCCCATCGGGCGGATCCGCGAGCGGCTTGAACTTTGGCGCAAGAGCCCGGTCACGACGCTGCTCGTGGTGGGCCCGACCTCCGAACCGGACCTGCGGGCGATACGCGACGCGGTGCTCGGCTAGCCCCGGCTCGTCTCGCCCGGGTCCGCCGCATGAAGGCAGCCCGGCGCGCTCACGCACGCCCGCCGCGCTGGCGCGGGGGGAAGGCTGTGGCCGCCCTCACCCCCGCCGTTAGCCGGGTATGCCCGGATGCATCAGCAACGGCTGTCGATCACCAGTAGGGATCAAGGCGAGATGGAGACCACGTTCATGATCGAAATAAGGTCCGCGGGCCCGGCGGATTCCTCGTTCATCTGCAAAGTCCTTAACAACAGCTGGGGCGGATTATCCATCGCCGTGCACGGTGAGCTAATCGACGCGTCCGCCCAGCCAGCCTGATCGCCTGGCACTCCGGCACCCGAGCCGGGCTGCTGACCTACCGCATTGAGCCAGAAAGCAGTCCTGGGAAATCGTGTCACTGGATGCGACAACGCCCGGTCTCGGCGTCGGCGGCGGCGCACTGATCGAGGCGATCCGCGCCAAGGCGCGCAGCCACGGCGTACACCGGCTCTGGCTGATCACGACCAACGACAACACCAACCCGCTCCGCTTCTACCAGCGCCGGGGATTTGACGTGGTTGCCCTTCACCGCGACGCGGTGGCCACCGCCCCCGCGCTCAAGCCGACGATCCCGCTGGAGGCGGACGGCATCCCGCTCCGGCACGAACTCGAACTTGAGCTCAAGCCATGAAACAGGAACCCGCTTGGCGCCTCGACCCTGTGAAATCTCGGCCCTTTGATCTCATACAGCACCCGGTACCGGCCAGGCCGGGGACAGCGTCGCCTCGAACTCGGCCAGGGCTGTTTCGCCCTGGCCGGGGCGGGCCAAGCCGATGAGGGCCTCGATCTCGAGGGACCGCCAGTCCTGGTCGGCCCAGGCCGACCAGGAAGTGCACCCTGCCAGTGGCGTGCACGGCCGCGGCGGCGCCGACCACGCCCTCCAGATCGCCCCGGGCACTGGCCAGAAACACCCGGGCAGCGGTGGCCCCGCCGATCGCCCCCGGGGCGCCGAAAGCCTGGGCGGCCTCGGTGGCCATCCGCATGTGAGTGCTCGCCACCTCCCAGTCGCCGCAGAGCGCGGGAACAACAGCGGCGACACTGTCCGATACGCGCTATCCCCGAGCACCCGGTCAGGATCCTTGGATGAGTTGCCCGCAGCGTCCGATCAGTCCCAGGTACAGGGGTCAGCATATTGGACCATAGGTTTTTCGCTTGAGTAGTAGACGGGGTGACAATCGTGTCAGTCGACACTCTCGCGATGCAATCGAACCGGAGCCTTGTGATCCGTAGATACCCATGTGGGCTTCCAGACCCGTCCAGATCAGTCCGTGACGAGCAATGCTTGAAACCTGTGGCCGGGGAGGGGTGTACCTTCCCGGTGATCGATTAAAGGTTCTCAAGCAATGGCCGGTGTTGGCTCACCGGTCGGGAAGGTACACCAATGCGGCCGGATGGGTACCTATCAGGTTTGCGCCCCGCGGCTGGGAGGTGAGCGTTGACTTTTTCCCTGGACACGTGGTCGTCTGATGCTGTGGCTGCCGGTCTGGGGGTGTTCGTTGGCCGGGCGGGTGAGCTGGCTGTGCTGGCGGTGGCTGCGGCGGCGGCACGCTCGGGCGAGCCCAGGGTGGTGCTGGTCGAGGGTGAGGCGGGCGTCGGCAAGTCGACTCTGCTGGCGCGCTTCGCGTCGGGGGTGGCCGGCGCGACGGTGCTGCGGGCCAGCGGCGACGAGGCGGACCTGTTGCTGCCGTACGGGGTCGTGGGTCAGCTGGTGGCCAGCGCCCGCGGGGCGGGCGGCCCGGCGGGGCTGCTGGCCGCGGAGCTGAGCGACCGGGTCGACCCTCTTGCGGTCGGCGCCGATCTGGTCGGCTGGTTAGGCCAGTTCCCGGCGATGGTGCTGACGGTGATCGATGACCTGCAGTGGGCGGATGGGCCGTCGGCGCGGGCGTTGCTGTTCACGGTGCGCCGCCTGCAGGCCGATCAGGTGCTGGTGGTGGTGTCGGCCCGGGCGGGGGAGCTGTCCCGGCTGGGTGAGGGCTGGCAGCGTTTCCTGGCCGGGGACCACCGGGCCAGCCGGGTTCGCCTCGGCGGCCTAGGGCCCGAAGAGGTAGGAACGTTGGGCCGGGCGCTGGGGGCCGGGGAGTTGCCGCGCCGCGCCGTCGGCCGTCTGCTCGAGGAGACGGGCGGTAACCCGTTGTATTGCCGGGCGGTGCTGGAAGAGGCCGGGGCCGGGGGCCTGGACCGGCCGGGCGGGGCGCTGCGGGTAACACGGTCGCTGGCCGGGGTGGTGCTGCTGCGGGTGGGCGCGCTGAGCCCGGCGGCCCGTGAGCTGGTGGCGGCGGCAGCGGTGCTGGGCCACCACTGCGAGCTGGCTGCGGCGGCCGCGCTGGCCGACCTCGATGATCCGCTGCCGGCGCTGGGGGACGCGGTGACAGCGGGGATCTTGGTCGAGGAGCCGGCCGGGATCGGGTTCGGCCACCTGCTGGTGCAGCGGGCCGTCTACGGCGATCTCAGCCCGGCCCGGCGGCGCCGGCTGCACCAGCGGGCGGCCGGCTTGGCCGGTCGGCACCGGGCGCTGGGGCACCGGGTGGCGGCGGCGGTCGGCCCGGACGCCGGGCTGGCCGGCGAGCTGGAGGCGGCCGGCCGGGAGGCCCGCGGCCTGGGCCGGATGGCGCAGGCGGCGGCCTGGCTAGCGCAGGCGGCGGCCGCCAGCAGCGACCCGGAGGTTGCCGATCGCCGCCGGCTGGACGGGCTGGAGATCCTGGTCAGCTACGGCGAGGTGGCCGAGGCGGAGATCGTTGCCGCCGGGATGGCGGCCGCCGGGCCGGGCGCGCGGCGGAGCTGGTTGCTGGGCGCGCTGGATTTCCTCGCGGGCCGGGCCGTCGCGGCCGAGGGCCGGCTGCTGGAGGCGTGGCAGACCCACGACCCGGCCCGGGAGGCGTCCGTGGGCGCCGCGGCCGCTTTCCAGCTGGCGTTGTTGTGCCTGATGTCGGGCCGGATCCCGGAGGCGATCGAATGGGGCGAGCGGGCTGCGGCGGCCGGCGCCCCCCGGCCGCTGCGCGTCACCAGGCCCTGGGCGTGCTGGCGATCGCCTTCTTTGTCGATGG
Source organism: uncultured Actinomycetota bacterium (assembly GCA_963820395.1). Taxonomy (GTDB): domain Bacteria; phylum Actinomycetota; class Actinomycetes; order Streptosporangiales; family Streptosporangiaceae; genus DATFVJ01. The sequence continues at coordinate 35,479 of CAWGAE010000008.1, forward strand.
GCGGGGACCCGAGGGCCTGGCCCGGCTGGCGTTCCTGCCCGCCGCCCCTGCCGATGTATCGCGGGAGGACACCGACACGCTTGTGCTGCGGGGCATGGCCAGGGTCTTGGCCGAGGACCTGGCCGGGGCGATCGCCGACCTTTCCACCGCGGCAGCGAGGCTGCGGGCCGGTGCCCCGCTGCGCTACGTCAGCCACTGCCTGAGATACCTGGCGGGCGCCGAGTACCGCCTCGGATGCTGGGACGACGCCGTGCTGCACGCCGAGCTGGCCGTCTCGCTCGCCCACGACGCCGACCGGGTGTGGGAGTTCGGCTACGTGCACAGTGTTGCCGCTGTTGTTCGCGCGCTCCGCGGCGACTGGGAGCTGGCCAGCGCGCACGTCCGGATGGCCACCGAGGCCGCCCAGGCTTTCCGTGCCCCGGGTGCGATCTTTGCCGCCGCCTCCGCCGAGGCGTTCCTGGCCAGCGCCCAGGCAGGACGGGACCGGGGTGGTAGTCGATATCCGCCCGGATGACCGGATACCTACGCGGGATGCGGAGACATTCGCGGTGACCGCGTCGGCGTGCGGGGCGGCGGGGTGGGAGTAGCGCAGGTCCGGGGATCTTGATCGGGTGCTGGTTGCGAACGTGCGGTGGCTGTCGCGTTACCGGCACCGGCGGTGCCTGGTGCCGGAGATCGCATCGGTGCTGCTGGACGCGTTCGCCGGCGGGCGGGGGCTGTTCGAGGGCGCTGAGCTGGCCGGGGACCGGCTGCGGGTACTGCCGGTGCTGTTTCACCTGATGTGGCAGCGGTACCTGACCGCCGACCTTTCCGGCGGTCCGCTGAGTGCGTCGACCGTTGTGCACGCGGGCGGGCTGCGGTGAAAGCGGCGAGGCGGCGGGTCGGGATCGGCGACCGGATACTGGCCGGCGGAACGCCGGGCGTGGTGGTCAGCGTGACCGGGACGCGGATCCGGCTGGCCGACGACGAGGGCATGGTGCGCACGGTCACGGCGGCCGAGTTGGCTGCCGACTCGCAGTTCGAGATCGCGGTCCCGGCTGCCCGGAGGGGGCCGCGTCCGGAGATCGGGCTGGAGGGCCTGCCCGCCGCAGCGGTTGAGGAGGCGTCATGGTGGGAGGCGCATATTGCCGAGGTCGTCTACGGGCTGCGGCCGGACGCGCCCGCCGGGACGCGGCCGAGGCCGCAGTACGACCCGGAGCGCACGAGCCTGACGGAGCGGGAGCGGGCGAAGGCCGCCGAGCTGTCGGCGGCTGGCCGGCCTGTCCCGGCCAGCACGGTCAAGCACCGCCGCCAGCGGTGGGAAGCATACGGCCTGGCTGGCCTGGCCGACCGTCGGCTTGCCCGGCGGATGCGGCCTTCTGGACGGGCTGATGAGCAGGTCGTGGATGCGATGCGGCTGGCAATCGGGGAAGCCGCGAGGGCTTCCTCCCGGACGGCGGGCTATGTGATCTGGCGGGCGAGGGAGATTCTCGCCAAGGCCGGCTACGACGGCCCGGTTCCGTCGGGCCGGACGCTCTACCGGCTGTTCGGCACGCTGTCGCACGGCCGGCACACCACGGGATCGGCATCGACGCGCCGGTCGCTGGCCGGGCGGCCGGAGGGCATGTTCGGGGCGCTGCCGACGGCGGCGCCCGGTGAGGTGGTGCAGATCGATTCCACTCCGCTGGACGTGCTGGTGCTGCTGGACGACGGCGTCCCCGGCCGGGTCGAGCTGACCGGCATGATCGACGTCGCCACCCGGGTGGTGCCCGCCGCGGTGCTGCGCCCCTCGACACGGTCGGTCGATGCGAGCGTGCTGCTGGCCCGTGCACTCACGCCCGAGCCGGTGCGGCCGGGCTGGCCTGAGGCGCTGAAGATGGCGCATTCCGTGCTGCCTTATGAGCGGCTGCTGGACATCGACGCGCGGCTGGAGCATGCCGCCGCGAGGCCTGTGATCGTCCCGGACACGATCGTGATCGACCACGGGAGCGTGTTCGTGTCGGCCGCGTTCCGGTCCGCATGCCGTCACCTGGGCATCTCGATTCAGCCCGCTCACCTGGGCAGCGGAGCGGAGAAAGGGCATATCGAGCGGTATTTCGGGTCGGTGGCCTCGCTGTTCTGCCAGTTCGCGTCCGGCTATGCCGGGCGCAGCCCGGACCGCCGCGGCCGCCATGTCGAGGACCAGCCGCTGTGGTCGGTGGCCGAACTCCAGGAACTACTCGATGAGTGGCTTATCGCGTTGTGGCTGAACCGGCCGCATGACGGGCTCCGCGATCCGGAGCATCCCGGGCGGGCGTTCACCCCGAACGAGAAGTATGCCGCCCTGGTCGAGGCCGCCGGATACGTGCCGGTCGCGGTCGGCCCGGACGACTACACCGAGCTGCTGCCCGTCTCCTGGCGGGCTGTCAACGCCTACGGCATCAAGCTGAACCGGCGCAGCTACGACAGCGAGGAGCTGAACCCGCTGCGGCTGCAGCCATCCGGCGTCCGGGAGAAGAAGAACCTGCATGAGGTCCGCCACGACCCCTACGACGTGTCCCGCGTCTACGTCCGCGGCCCGGACGGGTGGATCACCGTGTTCTGGAAGCACCTGAACCGCGCCCCGGTCCCGTTCGGCGAGCTGGCCTGGGACCATGCCCGCCGCAGCCCGGGCCGCGAGGCTACTGAGGAGCAGATCGCCGACGCGGTCGCGGCGCTGCTGCGCCGCCGCGAACGCCGGCCCTGGCCAGGAGAAGCCGAAGATGAGCAAGCGGGACCGGCGGGTAGCCGCCCGCACGAAGGCGGCCCCGCCACCGGGAATGCCGGATCAGCCCGGATCCGGTGATCCTGCGCCGCCGGGCCGGGCCGCGGAGCCAGCGGAAGAGGATGCGCCGCTGGCGAGGGTGATCCCGATGAAGATCTTTGACCCGTTCGCCGAAGCGGACAAGCGCTGGTGACCGCGGCTGCCAGCCAGGAAGCGCCCGGCACGGACGCTCCCGGCGCTGACGGCGGCGCCCGCCAGCTGACCACGCTGCGCGGCTGGCGCGAATTCGTCGCCGATCGGCCCGCCGTCCCGGACCTGCTGCCCGAGGCCGAGTGGAAGATCCTGGACGACTACGGCCGGCTCGCCTATGACGAGGCCCGGCTCGCGCACCACGCCAGGCTGTTGACCGTGGCCACGTCGACCATCCGGCAGGTGATCACTGAGGGACGCCGGCTGCAGTACCTGAACCGGCACGCCGACGCCGGCCGCTGCGGGCTGATCCTGTCCGGCCCGGCCCGCACCGGGAAGACCACCTGCCTGGCCCAGCTCGGCAAGACCATCGAGACGATGCACCACCGGCGGCACCCGCACGCCGCCGGGCACATCCCGGTCATCTACATCACCGCCCCGCCGGCCGCGACGCCGCGGATGATCGCGGTCGAGTTCGCCCGGTTCCTCGGCCTGCCGCTGACCCGCCGCTCCAACGTCACCGACGTGCTGGAAGCCGTCTGCGGCGTCTGCCTCGACGCCGCCACCACCCTGGTCTGCGTCGACGAGATCCACAACGTCAACCTCGGCACCCGGCACGGCGCCGAGGCCTCCGACACCCTGAAGTACTTCGCCGAACGGCTGCCCGTCACCTTCGCCTACGCGGGCATCAGCGTCGGGCGGGCCGGCCTTCTCAGCGGGACCAGGGGGAGCAGATCGCCGGCCGGTTCTCCATGATCCGCACCGGCCCGTTCGGCCGCGGGCAGCAGTGGCAGGCGCTCATCGCCGCGCTCGAGGACAGCCTGCGGCTGCACCGCCACCGCGACGGCACCCTTGTCGGCCTGTCCTCTTACCTGCACTCCCGCAGCGGCGGGATGATCGGCAGCCTGCTCCGCCTGGTCCGCGCCGCGGCGATCCAGGCCGTCCTCGACGGCACCGAGGCCATCACGAAAGCGACGCTGGAATCCATCCCGGTCGACATCGCCTCCGCCGGCGAGCACCTGCCCGGATGATCCCCGAACGCGACGCCCGGGAGGCCATCGCCCTGGCCGGGCAGGGCGCGAACGTGTCCCAGATCGCCCGGCGGCTGGGGCATGACCGCAAGACGATCCGGATTTACCTCAACGGGCACCGGGCACCCGGCCAGCCGCGCCCGCACGCGGACTCCTTCGCCCCGTTCGCCGCCTATCTCAGGCAGCGCGCCGGCGACGACCGGCACCTGCGCGCGGCCGGCCTGCACCGCGAGGTCACCGCCCTCGGCTACGCCGGCAGCTACTCCGCGTTCACCCGCGAGCTCCGCGGCCACGGCATCGCCGTCGCCTGCCGCGCCTGCAAGCCCTGGCAGCCCGTCACCCCCGCACGCGAACAGCGGCCCGCGCTCCTCCCGGCCCGCACCGCCCCGCTGGCAGGCGAGACGATCGCCTCCTACCTGGGCCGGGTGGCCGCCGCCTGCCACCTCCCGCTCAGCGCGATCACTGACGTCCTGCCGCCGTCGTTCGCTGTCCGGACCGCCGCCTGCGACGACATCGCGAAACCTGGGCTGCTACAGCCCGGTGATGCCAGGTGCCTGGCCGCGCTCACCGGCATCACCGAGACCGCGCTCCGGCACGCGCTCCCCGCGCTCGCCGGGCAGCGCGACAACGGGCGCCCGCCCGTCCGCTTTGCCGCAGTCTGCCGGCACTGCGCCGCCCGGCACGGGCAGCGCTGCCCTGTCCCCGTTCACCTCCCGGCACATCTGAGGGCCTGCGAACGGCACCGCACCTGGCTCGGTCGCGCCATCCAAATCGACCTCGCCGCCGTCCCGGAGATCACCAGCGCAAGCCGGAAGGCTGCCCGCCTCGCCCACCAGCACGGCATCACCAGGCTCGTGCTCGCCGAGACGACCGCCCGCCACCAGGCGGTCGGCGACCCGCGCACCCGGCAGTGCACTGCGGCGCTCGCCACGGCCAATCCCGGCCTGGATCCCGGGCACCCGGACATGGCCGAAGCAGCGGCCTACCCCGGCACGATCAAGATGGCCGCCGCGCTTCTCCGCGCCCCCGGCGCACTTCCCGCCGGGCCGGAATAACTGGCAAAGATCCGGCCCGAGCCGTCGGCGGGCCAACTTGAATGGCACGCCGACGCGGACTCGCTTGCCAATTGAAAAGGCCCTCGCAGGTCAGCGCGATGGACCAGGCCGATTTATTTGGCACGGGACACCGGGGTGGGGAATTACGTGATCGCTATCCGCTCAACCCTGGGGAATTCCGTGATCGTCCACACTCGGGCAGGCGGACCACCGCGAGCTCGGATACCTCTGGCCTGGTGTGAGTCCCCGACACCTCGGCGAGTTCGGGACCGCGCACGTCCGGACTGAGGGCACCCGTTTGGAGGCATGGTTCAGGACCCGAGGTGGGTCTCGTGAACGCCGAAGGTTGCTGGCCGGTAATCGGTGTGCCGTATCCACAGTGGGCGGATGCGGACGAGCGCCCTGCCGGGGTTCTGGGCGCGCTCCAGACGGTCTGGGTATTGCTCAACGTAGGTGCGCAGGCACCGTTCACGCTCGTCATCCGCCAGGATGTCGGCGCCCCCCTCGCATTGAACGCTCACTTCATCATCCCAGCCGACAACCAGGGCGACCTGTGGGGACATCTGGATGTTGCGGTATTTTCGCGATCGAACGGAGGTGTCGAACACGATCTCCCCAGCGTCGGTTGCCGTAACGTCGACGAGGGCGGCTTCGGGTGCACCATCGGGTCCGCAGGTTGCGACCACGGCGAGCGCGCGGGCGCGAACGAAGCTCACCAGCTCTGCTAGGTCCATCGGTCTGCCTCCCGGGTGACTGCCAGGCCCAGCAGGAGGTTACGCCCGAACCTGCCGTCACCACCACCGATCGGCGTGGGGTCGCGAGTTGGCCGCGCGCCTGACGCTGTGCCACGCAATGGTATTCAACCTCCTGCCTGGCCCCACTGATCCTTGACCCCGCATGCAAAACGTGCCCTGACTGGTGCGGGCCAGGCTGGCCAGCACCCGCGGGTCGCGCTGGCCGGCGGCCATCGCTTTGATCATGTCCTTGGCTGATGCAGTGGTCAGCTTGCTGGCCACGGACGAGACCTTGACCAGCGCCGATTCCAGCAGTTTTTCCAGCCGCTGGAAGCAGCGGGGCCGCTCCTGGATGACCGGACGTAATGAGCTTTCTCTACGGCTTCAAGGCGGCGCCTACGGCGCCGCGTCCGGCGCTCCCCGCGCCGGGCTCAGCTTTGGTAGGCCCGCCCGGCGCGCCCGCGCCGTCGCGTGTCTGACGGTGGCGCTAATCCAGCGTGCTCATTCGTCACACGAAGTGGCGCAGTTGTGACCGTCTTTCCCGACCGCGATTGTCCAGGTCACAGACCTCCGGAAGTTCCCTGTTCGAAATGGGCGGGCGTTGCATAGCGTTGTTGATCTGCCGTCGGGAAGAAACTTTCTACTATGGCACACAGCAGAAGATTCTTCGTCATGAAGCACCTATGGATGAAGAATCTAGATGTTACCGATCAGTAGATAGTTCGGGAGCTTTAACAAGCTTCCGTAGAGGCCTCGATCGCGTTTCCGCAGGTAGTGGCCTTGCTCATCACGAAACTTCCGGAGGTCTGGGTCACGGGCCCGGCGTCAAGGGCGCTATTGTGCTGCGCGACCTGCGCGATCGGCTGCGCCGCCCCTGAACACCGGCCCCGCTCCTCAGGATCTGGCGCCTGCGGGAAGGACGGGGAGAAATGACTGCCGGGAGAAACCCGCAGCACTTCGCTGTCCGGATCCTGGTTACGCAAAACCAACACGAAGCAAATACTGGTTACCAGCTATTGCTCAGCGCTCCGGGGAGGCCAGATGAGACGGGTCGCGGGCATGCGGTCACGGTGGCCGCGCTGGCAGGTCACCGCCGCGGCGGGCGGGGTGATCCTCGCAGGCGGGGCTGCGGCCGTGAGGCAATGGCCGCATGCCTGGTGGTGGCTGGCTGCGGTGACAGCGGGGGCAGCGGCGTTGGCACCGCCCGCCCTGGCGGCAGCGTCGCAGGCCTCGCAGCGGCGGTTGGAAGCAGCGCGGGCAGCGCGGGCCGGGCTGCAAGGCACCACCGGCGCGGACGGGAGCATCCTTCCTGCTGCCGGGAGCGCCGATCTGGAGGCGCGGGTTCACCAGACGGTACTGGCCGTTCCCTACATTCACCGCGATGAGGAAGAGGCCATACGCGCTTTTCTGCGCGCTGGCCGCCCGGTCCTGCTAATCGGATCCTCCATGGTGGGCAAGACAAAGATGGCCGCGCGGGTCATCGCCGAGGATTTCGGGTCCTGGCCGGTGGCCATCCCGGACAGCAAGATCGCGCTCGCGGACCTGGATGCCAAGGATATCTCGCTGCGTGATTCGGTGATCTGGCTCGATGACATCGACCGGCTGATCGGCGCGGGTGGCATTACCGATGGGTCATTGCGGCGGCTGGCCGCGGCGGGGAATATCATCGTGGGTACCATCCGCGCCGGTGCATACGAGCGGTTCCGGCCCTCCGATCAGCTCCGGCCACCGGAATGGGACGTGATCTGCGGATTCCAGCGCATCTTCATCAGCCGGGACCTGACCGAACGGGAGCAGCAGCGCCTGGCGGGCGCAGTCAATGACCCGGGCATCCGGGACCGGATACGCGCTGTGGGGCTCGGTGAGTATGTCGGGGCCGCCGGGCATGTCGCTGAAGCGCTGAAGCTCGGCGCTGCCGGTGCGGACAGCCTCGGCTACGCCCTGGTCCTGGCCGCCGCGGACTGGCGCCGGTGCGGCCTGACCCGCCCCATCCCCCCTCTGTGCTCGCGCCGCTGGCAGAGCCTCACCTGGACCAGCGGGGGCGATCCCGGCTGACCGACCAGGACGCCTTCAGCACCGGTCTTGCCTGGGCAACACGCGATATAAACCCTAATATCTCGCTTTTGCAGCCCGACGGACCCGCCTCATACGTCATCTACGACTACGCGCTTGATCTCATCTCGGCACGAGACTCTCCGATACCGACTCACAGCTGGGACGTGATCATAACCAAAGCTGACGCTGCTGAACTCGCAGACCTCGGATACACGGCGGAAGTCGCCTATCACCGTACGAAGACCGCAATTGAGGCGTTCCGCAAAGCGGCAACCTCCGGGCACGCCGACCAGGCGCCGAGGGCCGCTCGTAACCTGGGGCTGCTGCTGGCGGGCAAGGGGGATGCGCAGGGCGCCAAGGCGGCGTACCAGCAGGCCATCGACTCCGGGCACGCCGATCAGGCGCCGACGGCCGCGGTCAACCTGGGGCTGCTGCTGGAGGATCAGGCGGATGTGCAGGGCGCCAAGGCGGCCTACCAGCAGGCCATCGACTCCGGGCACGCCGACCAGGCGCCGCTGGCCGCTTTCAACCTGGGGGTGCTGCTGGCGGGCCAGGGGGATGCGCAGGGCGCCAAGGCGGCCTACCAGCAGGCCATCGACTCCGGGCACGCCGATCAGGCGCCGACGGCCGCGGTCAACCTGGGGCTGCTGCTGGAGGATCAGGCGGATGCGCAGGGCGCCAAGGCGGCCTACCAGCAGGCCATCGACTCCGGGCACGCCGACCAGGCGCCGCTGGCCGCTTTCAACCTGGGGCTGCTGCTGGCGGGCCAGGGGGATGCGCAGGGCGCCAAGGCGGCCTACCAGCAGGCCATCGACTCCGGGCACGCCGACCAGGCGCCGCTGGCCGCTCGCTACCTGGGGGTGCTGCTGGCGGGCCAGGGGGATGCGCAGGGCGCCAAGGCGGCCTACCAGCAGGCCATCGACTCCGGGCACGCCGACCAGGCGCCGCTGGCCGCGGTCAACCTGGGGGTGCTGCTGGCGGGCCAGGGGGATGCGCAGTGCGCCAAGGCGCATCAGTAGGGGGCGGTGTCCGGTGGAAGCAATTTCGCTGAGCAAGCAATGATGGCCTGTAAGACCGCAGCTGCCGTGCCCGCTACGTGCCCGATCGGTCGGCCAGACACGGGCACTCACGGTCTGTCTGGTCCCTCACATGTCGGCGTACAGGTACGTCTGCAGAGCCAGGTACGGGCGATTGTGCAGCGATGGCCGTACGCCACTCTGCCGGGGCCACCCGAGGGCCGCATTAGCTCTGCACGTTGACTCGTACCTGCCTCTGCGCGTTGGCCTGTACGCCGACACTCACAAGACCAACACCATCACGATGACCTGCACAAGCGCTGGCTGCGCAGGGTCCAGTCACAGCCTTCCAATCTGGTGGTGCCATCTTGCCGCCTAGTTCGGATGACGGCGGAAGGTGCAAGAGTCCTGGCTGGCTCAGATCCGGGGATGGCCCCCCGCTGATGTCCCGTCTCAGGTCACGCCGACACGCCCATCAAAGGCGAACCAGTCACAGCCGGACCAGTTACCCCATACACCACTCCCGTGGACGTGAACGTCTCGAACACAATCTTCACCTCGCGCTCGCACTGCTCCTGGGGTACTTCCCTGTGCTGACAGGCCCTGCATCCTCCCAAGAATCAGAGCCTCCAAGATCATCGGGGCGCTTTCAACAGGCATGTCTGGGCGTAGCCGCCGCCGTCAGATCGGGGTAGCGGTACGCCGCATGGTCACGGTCTCAGGCGGTGAAGATCCCGGGGGAAGAGGGCGACTTCCCTGATGTTTTCCGACTGGGTCAGGCGGGCGGTCCACCGTTCCAGCCCGATCGCGAACCCGCCGTGCGGTGGCATGCCGTGCGCGAAGGCTTCCAGGTAGTCGGAGTACGCTGCGGGATCTTGGCCCTGCGCCTGGATAGCCGTCAGGTAGTCCGAGTGCCGGTGCAGGCGCTGCCCGCCGGTCACCAGTTCGAGGCCGCGGAACAGCAGGTCGAAGCTGTTGGACCACCGCCCGTCGCTGGGCTGCGGGTGGGTGTAGAAGGGGCGCTTTCGCATCGGGTAGCCCTCGACCGCGACAAACTCGCTGCCATGGGTTTCAGCAGCCCACAGGCCCAGCGCCCGCTCATGGGCAGGCGCGAGGTCCGGTTCGTCCTGGGGCACGCCGACCAGTTTCAGCGCGTCGCTGAAGTGGATCACCGGGATGTCCTCGGGGACCTCGGGGACGGTGATACCTAGCAGGTTGGCAGCGGGCTGGGCCCGTGCCCGGATGGCAGAGGCCATGCCAGCCAGCGCGTGCCTGAGCACGGACAGCACATCACGGTGGTCACTGATGAAGCCGACCTCGGCGTCAAGCGACACGTATTCGGCCAGGTGCCGGGCGGTGTCATGCGGCTCGGCCCGGAATACGGGCCCGGTCTCGTAGACGCGCTCGAAGACACCGACCATCACCTGCTTGTAGAACTGCGGTGACTGGGCCAGGTAAGCCGGACGCCCGAAGTAGTCGACCTTGAACACGATGGCGCCGGACTCGGTGGCCGACGACACGAACTTGGGGGTCTGGATCTCGGTGAACCCCCAGCCATCCAGTGCTGCCCGGAAGCCGCGAAGCGACGCAGCTGCCAGTTCCCACCTCGCGCGCCGGACCGGATGCCGCCAGGTCACCGCCGCGTGGTCCAGCACCGTGGGCAGCCCGGCGTCCAGAGAAGGCCGCCACACGTCGACAGGCGGGGCCTGCGCGGGCTCGCCCAGCAGCGTGATCTGCGGTTCGGTCACCTCAACGCCGCCCGGTGCCGCCGGGTTGTGGGTAACCACGCCGACGACCGCAACCACTGTCTCCTCACCGCAGCCGCGCACGGCCTCCAGGGCGCGCATGTCACGTACGACCACCTGCGCCAGGCCCGAGCGGTCCCGCACGATGAGGAACGTCACTGTGGCCAGCACCCGGCGGCGGTGCACCCAGCCCTCGACCCGGACCTTACGACCGGGATCGGCCTGGGGCAGCTGAGCAGCCAGAGTGCGGGGAAGACCCGACGGCACGGAGACCATGATCATCACCTCCAGTTCGGCATGTAGCCCTGGAGGTGCGGGCGGGGGCTAAGTCGCGGTGCCACCGCACCTTCGCCGGCACGCAAAGACACCGGCCTCAGCGGCCTTACGGGGCCAGCGGGTCCGTACTAGGAAGGTGTCTTCACCGAGGGCCCGCTGTCCGCCTTCACAGCTACCAGCGGCTCTCTGAGCAGCAGGACTCCCCAGCTACTTGGTCTCCCATCACAGCGCCGACCAAGAACAGGATAAGCCATCGCCCACCGCGGCCCTCCAGGATTTCTGCCATGCATGACCCGTGCTCACATCCGCATGACGGAGCGCAGGCAGCCACGCCGATCAGCCATATATGCGCGCGGCTCGGATGGCACCGCCGCGCCCCGGGTCGGCGTGCAGATCAAACCTGGCCCGGTGGGCGGTGGAGGCATGTTTCCAGGCCGCCAAGCTGGCGGCCGAGTGCCTGGTCCACGGGATCTGGGACGGCCTGCAGCCGGCCGAACTCGCCGGGCGGCGGGGGATCGACGTGGAGGGGCACGCGGTCGTGATCTGGCAACCGGGAACAGATCCGGGTGCCGAGTCGCAGAAGAAACTCGCCGTCGCGGTCAAGGCATCGGGCACCAGCCTGACCGGCCTCTTCGGCGTCGGCCCTTTCATCGCCGCCACCGTGATCGGCGACGCCGCGGATGTGGCCCGGTTCGCCACCCGGGATCACTTCGCCACCTACAACGGCGCCGCGCCGATCGAAGTGTCCTGCGGAAACCGCAAGATCTACCGGCTGTCATTGCGCCGGAACCGGCGGATCAACCATGCCATCCACATGGCCGCGATCACCCAGATCCGCCACTCCCACAGCGACGGCCGCGCCTACCACGACAAGAAAACAACCGAGGGCAAGACCCATAAAGAAGCACTCGGGTGCCTCAAGCGCCGGACCAGCGACGCCATCTACGCCCGCCTCCAAGCCGACGTACGCCAAGCCGCAGGCAGCGCGAACGCGGGCTCGGGAGGGCAACCGGAGAACGACTCTGACTCCAGCGCGACCGGCTCACACCCCGGACACCAGCCCTTCGGACAAGCCACTCCAAGCCCAGCCCCACCCTACGACCCGCCACCCCAGCCAAGCGAACCACGCCACCAACACCGGCATCGAAGAAAACCCGCCAAACCCTTGACAACGAAAGCAAAGAGCGCCGTCGACCATGGGCGGCGCCGAGGGCAACTTCGAGCTGAACGCGTTCCGCCCGATCCTGATCTCCAACTACCTCCACTCGGCGCTGATCATGGCCGACATGTGCGACCACTTCCGCGAGTTCATGGTCGAGGGACCAAGCTCAACGAGGCCAAGCTGAAAGAGAACATCGACCGCTCGGTGATGATGGTGACCGCGCTGTCGCCGGTCATCGGCTACGACAAGTCCGCTGCCATCTCCTACTACGCCATCGACCACGACCAGACCCTCAAGCAGGCCGCCCTGGCCAACGGCGTCAGCGAGGAACTGTTCGACAAGGTCGTCAATCCCATCGCCCTCACCCGCCCCGGCTCGGCTGACATACCGTCCGAGTCCGGGAAAGCGTGACATGGTCTCCTCGGCCCATAATGCTGCGTCGGTGGCCGGCCGCCCGAGCCGATCGGCAAGGAGGTCCGAAGCCTGACGTGAACTCCCCGGAAACGAAGCACAGGGCGGCCGCCGGCAGCATGGAGCCGGTCGGCAAGGAGGCCCTGATCGCGTCGGTCGGCGGACAGCGAGGCTGGGCCGACTGGACCAATCCCGACCACCGGCTGCGGCGGCTGCTGGCCGAGTTCCTCGGCATGGCCGGGCTGACGTCCATCCTGTCCGGGGCGCGGCCATCCTGGCCCGGTACGGCGGCCGGGCCCTGCAGCCCTGGCAGACCGTGCTGGTGCTGTCTACCTCGGCGCTGTGGCTGGCGGTGGCGGTCTAGAGCCGGTAGCTCCGGGTGGATCGTGGTCACCCGGCGGAAGGTGGCATCACCGGTTGGCAGCGCTGCGGGTCGCGGCGGCCCGTAGACGCGGATCGGCGGGAGCGGGCCGTGGTCGCCCACCCGGCCGCCCCACGGGTACAGGAGCATGCCGGGCAGGTCACCGATGTGGTCGGCGTGCAGGTGGGTGAGGAACACCGCCTCCAGGCGGGAGAAGCCGAGCCCCGCGCCGGCGAACGCGGACGCCGACCCGCGACCGCAGTCGATGACGAAGACTCGTTCATCAACGATGAGCGCTGACGAGATCCCCCGCGGTCCGCGACGGGAAAGGGCGCGCCCGCCGTCCCGAGGAGCACCAATTCGGTGGCCATGCTCACAACTTCCGGCTGGCTACCAGATCTTGACGAACAGCCAGAAAGCCGCTCCGGTGCCCGCCCCGTAGGCGAGGTGCCCGCTCAGGTCCCTGGCCAGGGTCTTGGCGTCATACTCCCAGATCTGTTTGTAGATCCCTCCCTCAGGAAGAATGACGTAGCCGGTGGCCCAGACCGCGGCCCCGAAGGGCAGGCCATACACCGGGTGAGGCCTGCGCAGGGACCCGGCCAGGATGCCGTACAGCGCCCCCGCCGACGATCCGTAGCCCCAGTGCATGATGGTGCTGACGGGCCAAGCCCAGCGGTCAGGGAGTTCACGCTGAGTGAAGCCCTCGATCACGCGCTTGGCGACCCGCCCCGGGTCAGGGGCTTTCTCCCAACTGTCGATCGGCCCGAATTCCCACTCCAGCGGGCTCTTCTTACCACCTGCGCGACGATGCCTCACATACCAGACCGAGTCCAAGCAGACGGTCCCCACGGCCCCGGCCAGGAGACCCTCCACGACGGCCGCGAGCGGTGTAATCGGGTGCTTTCCAGTGCGCATTCCGGGTCCAATCGCCGTCTCACCGTTGCTTCCGGCCGCCCAGGTCTGAGCTGTCGCAGCGCGCGCGTGCTGTGGTCCCTAGTGTCCCAGTTGCTGACGGCTGGCGAAACCGGCGCCTACCTGGCCGCGTTCCCGCAGGTAAGGCCGCTATTCCCGAGCGCGGATCAGCTGGCGTTCGTGGATATCGACTCGATGCAGCGCCGGGTGGATAGGCATGAGAAGCGGGCGCCGCGTTCGGGCACATCAAGGAAGACGGTATTGGTGCGGGGGCTGAACGCGCTGGCCGCCGCGGTCGGCACCGTAGGCCGCGCCGGTGACCGCCGGAACCCGGCTCCGCGGCGGCAGAACGAACACCGCCCGCGGCGGAGCGTACTGCTCGGGGCCTTTCAGATGTGGCAGCGCCGCAAGGACACCCTTACCGCATCGATTGCCGTCTCGCCCAGGCGGGTTTAGCGCGGAAGTGCTTCGCCCATGCGCACCCAAGCCGGACGGCGGTGGCGTGTTTTGCCAGGTCAGAGCCGCGAAGAGGATTGCCCTCCGGAGTCGTGAGCGCAGATTCGAAACCAGCCGGGACACTGCCGGGGCACCCCATAAATCGATAGGGATCGACGCCGAGCCAAGTTGCTGGAATCGATCCCCAAGCCACTCACATCGGCCGGGGCGCCGCCAGACCCTGAGACCGGGCCGGGATCTCACGGCCCGGATGCCGCTGATCTTGTCCTGCAGCGACACTGCCCCCAGGGCCGCAGCATCCCGTAGTACGTGCACCCCTACAGCGCGACTAGGCGCTCGCCCTGGGTACGGCCGAGGTGACGAATCGCCTCCAGCAGCTGGCGCGTATGCTCAGGGCTGGCCGACCCGGCGCCGGTCTACCGTGTCGGCGACTTCGCGCGCCTTCCAGTCCGGATCCTCGGTTCCGGCGAACGGATTTACCGAAAGATGCTGCTCACCCGCACCGGGGATTGACTAATGACCACTCAGATCTTGGCCAGGCGCTCTAGCCCGGTCTGGAAGTGGGCGCAGCCCGGCCGCTGCACCAGCGCGAGCCGGTTGACTGTTGCGCGCCGCGCGGTCTGGATGGACGCTGGGACTTGGGCGGGCCGGAAAGACCGGTTAGTCCCCCTGGCCCCGTGCGGGGACGCCGAGACGGCGTGAAAATCGGGCGGTGACGTGCCCGTTTGCGCCTGGGCGGGTTCGTGCCGCATTGGCCCCACGTGGTGATCATGCGTGCGCGCATGGGCGTTTGGGCTGCGCCGGCGGTACTGCGCTGGTGTGATCAGGATCGGGTTACCCGTCGATGCCGAGTCTTCCCTGGCACGTTGAGGCCGTCGGTTAGTCAGGCGTCGGGGCCCCTCGTTGGAAGGGTCGAGGACTGTCGCTTCGAGCACGCCGGTCAGATTCCGCATTCCCTTTGAGACCGCATCCCCTTCGGGCAGCCCGCGGTGTGAACCTGCCCCCCACGTGAGGTGGAAGGACAAGCTAATGCGCAAACCTGTCGAGATCGACAGCGACGACGACGGCCCGGTGATCGCGCGAGCTGGGGCGATCGATGTGGCCAAGGCAACGGGCATGGTGTGCACCCGGGTGCCCCATGCCACCAAGCCCGGGCGGAAGGTCACCAGGGTCTGGGAGGTCCAGGCGACCACGGCCGCGATCATGGAACTGGCCGGTCACCTGGCCGGCCTGGGTATTGAGCGGGTCGTGCTCGAGGCGACCAGCGATTACTGGCGGTGCTGGCACTACCTGTTGTCGGCGGCGGGGATCGAGTGCTGGCTGGTGAACGCCCGCGAGGTCAAGAACGTCCCGGGCAGGCCGAAAAGCGACAAGCTGGATGCGGTGTGGCTGTGCAAGCTGAACGAGAAGAACATGGTGCGGCCCAGCTTCGTGCCCGCCGAGCCGATGCGCCAGGTCCGGGACTGGACCCGTGACCGGTTCGATCTGGTTGCCGACCGGACCCGGGTCCGCCAGCGGGTCGAGAAACTGCTGGAGGATGCCCTGCTGAAGATGTCGGTCGTGATCACTGACATCTTCGGTGTCTCTGGCCGGGCGATCATGGCCGCGCTGATCAGCGGCCAGCGTGACCCCGCCGGGCTGGTAGCCCTGGCCGTCCCCCGGATCATCAAGAACAAGCAGGCGGCCCTGGAACAGGCCCTCACCGGCCGGTTCACCGACCACCACGCGGCCCGCCTTGAGATACTTCTGGCCCAGCACGGCCAGCTGTCCGCGCTGATCGACCAGGTCACCACCCAGATCGACCAGGCCATCACCGCCCTGGCCCATCTCCCGGCCGCCGATCCCGCCAGCCGGCCCGGCTACCCGGCCGATCCGGGCGGTGAGGCCTGCCTGTCGGCCATCGAGCGGTTGTGCGAGATCCCGGGGATCGGGCCCGACACCGCCCGCTCGATCATCGGCGAGATCGGCCTGCAGGTCACCGAGGTGTTCGGCACCGCCCAGCAGCTGTGCTCGTGGGCGAAGGTGTCCCCGCGCACCGTCCAGTCCGGCGCCACCAGACGGTCCGGGAAGACCGGCAAAGGCAACTTCTACCTCAAGTCCGGTCTCGGGCAGGCCGCCACCGGCGCCGCCAAAACCGACACCTTCCTCGGCGAACGCTACCGGCGGCTGGTCAGGCGCATGCCTAAGGCCAAAGCCAAAACCGCGATCGCCCGCTCCATCCTGGTCATCGTCTTCGAACTACTGGCCGACCCCACCAAGCGCTATAAAGACCTGGGCCCCGACCACTACGCCAAGCGCCTGGACACCGGGCGCCGCACCGCCAAGCTCACCGGCGAGCTGCGCGCTCTCGGCTGGTCGGTCACCCTGACCCCGCTGGCGGCATGACATCCCACCCCAGCACCGACTGCAAAATCCAAACCCGACGATCACCGCTGAGGTCCGCTGCCGCGCTCCGGCTGGGGTTAGGTCCGCTGCCGCGCTCCGGCTGGGGTTATTTTCCGGTCAGCCCCAGGTATCCCCTGCGGGGACGCCGTACCTGGCGTGAAAATGGCGGGCGGTACCGCCCGTGACGTCGTTGTTTTCTTGGTCGCGGTGGAGGCCGCCGGTCAGCCTGACGCCGGGAACCGGTAACCAAGGGGCTGTTCATTGTTGCTTCGAGCACGCGGGTCAGTTTCTTCCGCTCGCCCCCGGTTCCCCGGGCGGTACCACCTCGCACGCTAGCAGCCGGGGAAGGACAGGTGAGGGACGCGTGGACGAAGTGACCGACGAGCCGCTGTACCGCGACCGGGTGTGCGGCATCGACATCGGCAAGGCCGGCATGGCCGCGACCATCCGGGTGCCCTCGGACAAGAACCCGGCGCGGCGGGCGCAGGAAACCCGCAGCTTCGGCACCACCAAGCGCGAGGTGCTGGCGCTGGCGGACTGGCTGCGCTGCTGGCAGGTGCCCGCCGTGGTGATGGAGGCAACGGGCGACTACTGGAAGCCGGTGTTCTACCGGCTGGAGGCCGAGGAGTTCGAATGCGTCCTGGCCGACGCCAGGCAGGTCAAGCACCTGCCCGGCCGGCCGAAGCGGGACCCGTCCGATTCCCGGTGGCTGGCGGCGTGCTTTGAGCGCGGTGCGGTCACTTCCTGCTTCGTGGCCACCCCGGAGTTCAGGGTGATCCGGCTGCACACCCGCTACCGCCGCGACCTGACCGGGGAACGGACCCGGGAGAAGCAGCGCGCGGAAAAACTGCTGGAATCGGCGGCGATAAAGATCTCCTCCGTGGTCACCGACCTGCACGGGACGACGGGCCGGGACATCATGAACCGCCTCATCGCCGGGGAGCGCAACCCGAAGGTGCTGGCGCAACTGGCCCGCACCCGCGCCCGCCGCAAGATCGCCCAGCTGGAAGCGGCGCTAGAGGGCGCGGAGTTCTTCACCACCACCCACGCCGCGCTGCTGGCCACCATGCTCGGCCGCATCGACCACCTCAACGCCGAGATCACCCGGCTGACCCAGGTGATCGAGCACCTGCTGGCCCCCTACGAGGAACAACTGCAGCAGGCCGGATCAATGCCCGGCTGGGGCCGGCGCTCCGCCCAGGACGCCCTCGCCGAGACCGGAACCGATATGAACAGGTTCCCCACCCCCGCCCACCTGGCCTCCTGGGCCGGTCGCACCCCGCTGGACAACTCCTCCGGCAAGCGCCAGGGGAAAGCCAAATCCAAAAAGGGCAACCGGTACCTGGCCGCCGTCACCGGCGAGACCGCCGTCGCGGCCGGCAAAACCCAAACCCGCGAAGGCGCCCGCTACCGGCGGCTATCCCGACGCCGCGGCAAAGCAAAAGCCCAGGTCGCCCTCGGCAACACCCAGCTGAAGGTCTACCACGCCCTGCTATCGCACCCCGGCGCCCGGTATGAAGACCTCGGCCCCGACTACTACGACCGCCAAGCCAGCACCCGCCGGCAGATCGCTCACCACGTCGGCAAGCTCGGCGCCCTCGGCTTCGAGGTCACCCTCTGCCGAATACCCGGCACCGACCCTGAACCCGGCCAACCAGCAAACACCCCCGCCGCCTAATCCACACCGAACTCACAGACCCTGACCGGCCCGCGCAGGCCAGGGTTCGCTGCCGCGCGCCCAGCTGAGGTCCCTTTTTCGGGTCAGTGAGCCACCTCCACCTGGCCGGCGACTTCATCTGGGTCACGCGATCGCCGCGGGGGCGTCCCGCCGTAGCGTTCAAGCCAGCGGACCTGATCAAGGCGCGGATCGGCTGACGCTGATCTCGGCGGAGAGGATGAACCATGTACAGCCGCCCGGCGACGGTCGCACAGCGCGACGGCCATCGTGTCCTCGAGACCCCGGCGCGAGGCTACGACGTGCTGCGCGACCCAGCCCTGAACAAAGGGCTAGCGTTCACCCCTGAGGAGCGAAGCGCCTTGGGCCTCGAGGGCTTGCTTCCCGATGCGGTGGTCACCAGCCTCGAGCCCCAGGTCGAGCTGGCCTACCGGCACTACTCGTCGTATCCCACGGACCTGGCCAAGCACGTGTACATGCTGGGGCTGCACGACAACAAATGCCACGTTGTTCTACGCGCTCATCCAACGGCACCTGCTCGAGATGCTGCCGGTGGTTTACGATCCCACGGTGGGCGAGGCCATCGAGAAATTCAGCGAGGTATACACCCGGGCGCGCGGGCTGTTCCTGTCCATCGACAAGCCCGACTCGGTCGAGGCCGCGCTGCGTGGCTTTGGTGCCCAGGCTGACGACATCGACCTGATCGTGGCGAGCGACGCCGAGGAAATTCTCGGTATCGGCGACTGGGGCGCGAACGGGATCGACATATCGATCGGCAAGCTCGCCGTCTACACGGCGGCGGCCGGTATCGACCCCCATCGGGTCGTGCCTATCGTCCTCGACGTCGGCACCGACCAGGAGAGCCTGCTCAACGACCCGATGTACATCGGCTACCGGCACGGCCGGGTCCGGGGCCAGGCCTACGACGACTTCGTCGACCGCTACGTGCAGGCAGCCCGCAGGGTGTTCCCGCACGCCCTGTTGCACTGGGAGGACTTCGGCTCGACCAACTGCCGTCGCATCCTGAACCGGTATCGGGACTCGATGCCAACCTTCAATGACGACATGCAGGGAACCGGCGCCATCGTCATGTCGGGGCTATTCAACGCGCTGAAGGTGGCCGGCACGACATGGGTTGACCAACGAGTGATCGTCCTGGGGGCCGGTACCGCCGGAACCGGGATCGCCGACCAGATCCGCGATCAGATGGTCCGCGAGGGCCTGGACGCGGGCCAGGCCACCCACCAGATCTGGCTCGTGGACCTGCCCGGCCTGCTGACCGAGGACATGAGCGACGGGTTGCTGGACTATCAGCGTCCCTATGCCCGCCCGGCCGACGAGGTCTCGAGCTGGCCTAAGACGCCCGTCGAGGTGGACAGCTCGGCCGCCGGGCGCTGGCCGAACATGGCGGCTTTGCAGGAGGCACGTGCCGCCTCGGGCGTCATCAGCCTCGAGACCGTGGTCGAGGAGGTCAAGCCGACGATCCTCATCGGGACCTCCACCACGCCGGGGCTGTTCACCAGGGCCGTCGTGGAGTCGATGGCGAGCCACATCGAACGGCCGATCATCTTCCCGCTGTCGAACCCCACCCCCTTGTCGGAAGCCACGCCCACCCAGTTGCTCAGCTGGACCCGTGGCAAGGCCCTGGTGGCTACCGGATCACCCTTCGATGACGTCGAGGAGGGCGGGGTCAGCTTCAAGATCGGGCAGGCCAACAACGCGGCCCTCTACCCGGGGCTCGGCCTGGGGACCATCGTCTGCCGGGCGGCACAGGTGACCGACGAGATGATCCTGGCGGCGGCCAAGGCGGTGGCCGACGAGGCAGACGTCTCCGCGCCAGGAGCCGCTCTGCTTCCCACCAACGCAGCCCTGCGCACGACATCCAGCGTCGTCGCCCTCCAGGTGGCCAAGGCGGCCAGGGAGCAGGGCGTCGCCCAGGCTAAGCTCGACGACCCCGTGGAGGCAGTCCGGCAAGTCCAGTGGTGGCCCGAGTACTGCCCGGTGGTGGCGGTGTAGCCGGCAGCTCACCCGGTTCGGCGCATCTCGCGGGGCCCTGGTCACTCCGTCTCACCCGCCGTCGCGCCCCGATCTTCGAGCTCGCCATCGCCTGCGAGATCTTCGGCAGGCACCGGGACGGCCTGCCTGGCCCCTGGTACGACCTGAAGATCTGCGCGCCGCCCGGCCCGCCGCTGCGCACCGGCGCCGACTTCGTCCCCGGCGCGCCAGATGGGTACGAGCTGCTTGCCCGGGCCAGGCAGCCGCCCCGCTGCTTAAGGGATACCCGTTCCGCACGCTCACGGAGACAACCTCGCCGCGCCGTGACGGCCTGGTCGGCGGCCTGGCGCTGGGACTCCTGCACCTCAGGGGTGCTCGACGGGTGCTTCGACGTCATTGTAGACGCGGGCCGGCAGCGCGTGCTTTGGCCGCCCCCCTCCACGCCGCATGGGCCGCCACATTGACTACCTCAACGACCCGAATGCTCCGAAGGCCACAGCGTTGTGCCATCGGCCAACGTGATCGTGGCCGGGGATGACGGGCGGATACTTTTCATCCGCCGTACCGACAACGGGATCTACTCACTGCCTGGAGGCGCGCTCGACCTGGGCGAGTCCATTGCCGACACAGAAGTCTGCGAAACCGAGGAAGAAACCGGCATCCGGTGCCAGATCACCGGACTGGTCGGCATCTACACGAACTCGCACCACGTCATTGAATACACCAGCAACGGCGAGGTCCGGCAGGAGTTCTCCATCGTATTCACCGCGCGTGATGACAAAGAATCCGGAACCGGCCGAGACCTGCGGGGCGGAGGTTGTGTCCCAGCCCCATGAAGCAAGGTCACGAAGCCAGATGGGTAAGGGAATGACCTTGGCCGAGCTGCTGGCGCTGCCCTTGATGGTCGATGTCGGCACGGCAGCCCGAGCGCTGGGCCTCAGCCGGTCCACTGGTTACGAACTCGCCAGGCACGACGAGTTTCCGTGCCGCTTGCTGCACGGCGGCAGCTCCTACCGCGTTCCGACCGCTGAACTGTTGGGCGTCCTAGGAATCAACCTCGGTGAGCTGTCGCCGAGGTACCCGGCTGCGTAGGAGTCAGGGTCAGAGAAGGGGAGGGTCCAGATGAAGGAACCGATCAGCAAGATCACGTTGAAGGATAGCTCGGTCAGGTACCGCCTGGTGGTCGACATAGGACGTGATGAGAACGGCAGGCGGAAGTAGCTTACGCGCACGTTCGACACCCGCCGCGAGGCTCGCGAGGAACTATCGCGCGTCTGGCATGAGATGAGTCGGGGAACATATGTCAAGTCGTCCAAGGAGACGGTCCAGCAGCGAATCATCGGAAGTCGTCTGGGTCCCCGCGGCCGAGGTCGGCCAGTTGACGATGCACCCGACGATGCGGCAGCGGATCAACCACTATCTCGACCAGCGGCCAAGCCCCTATGTCGGCTGAGCATCGACGGCCGCCAGGCGCTCCCTGGTCCGAGTCACGGCCGCTAGAATGTCCGGGCGGACGCGATCGATAAACCGCGTCACCACATCGCCCGGCCCGTACCGCGCCTGAATTTCCGCCAGCCGGTCACCCGGCTCTACCGGCTCCCCGTCCGGTGATGTGGTCATGTCCGCGAAGCACAGCGCATCGGTCAACGTCGGGTCCCCCGGCGGGAACTCGGCTGCCAGCTCGCCATCCAGGCCGCGCTCGGCCGCCTCCAGCAGCGCGTAGGAGTGATGCGCGACCAGGCGCACGATTTCTTCGTCGAGGCCGAGGCGGCGCAGATAACGGCCACCGTCGAGCGGGTGAAACCCGGTGTCTTTCACGGCGGCCGCATACCCGATGTCGTGCAGCCAGGCCGCAGCGACCAGCGCGCTCCCAGGCTCGCCCAATCCGGCGGCAACGCGGTCTGCCTGGCGGGCAACGCCCTGCACATGCGCCCAGCGCCGAGGCAGCGTCTCTGCCAGCAGATCCCGCGCCAGCCCACGAGCCTGATCCTCCGCCGCCGTCATCCCCTCAGCCTATGCAGGCCACCGTCGCGACAACTGCCGAATTGAGCCGTATTTGATCAAGGCGGCGCCGCTGCGCGGCGCCGCTGGCCCGGCTTGCGCTCGGGCTCTGCCTCGGGGAGGCCCGCCCGGCGCAAGCCGGGCCACTGCCGCTGGGACGCAGATCAAGATCACTCATCCGTCACGCAGACAGGTACCGCGGACGGCCGTCTTCTTCGCCTCCGGTCGTCCCGCCCTCAGCCGTCGCGAGCGACGTCGTTCCGGGTGGCCAGCTCCGAGGCCGTTACCGCCCGGCGTCGGCAAACCTGTGGGCCTGACGCAGCCTCTCCATCTGCGCCGTATCGCAGACCAGCTAACAACAGCCCGCACCCGGGTTTGACGGTGACCACCTGGCCCACCACCACGTGAACGGGAAGGTGCAAGAGTTCTGGCCGGGCTCGGATCCGGGGATGACCCGCTGAGTGTACGTGCCCGGAGTGTGAGGAATGCCGCAGCGGTAACACCCAGCGATGCGCCGAACCCGGCCACGGCAATCTCGGGGTTTTCAGTAACGGCGGCATGGCTGAAATAGCTCGCTGCCACACCACGGCGACAGGGACAGGGACCCTTTAGCTCGGCCTTCCCTCGGTGGGGGCACCGGCGACGAGATCCCGCAACCGGTTCCAGCGTTCCTCATAGCGCTGGTCGTAACGATGTGCGGCGCGTACGGCTCGCCGGGGACGGCTAGCATAGCGATGCGTCGCCCACCAAGACCCCGGTTTGGCGAGCCTGACTGCGCCAACAAAGGCCACGATGCTAATGACGACGCCGATCACGCCAGTCACGACTTTACCTTTGAGCACGCATATCACGCTAAGCAGGAGATCGACGGCGACGATGGAGACCGACGACCACCATGCCGCGGTGCCGATGCGGCCGGATAGGAAGCCGGCTCCGCCGATGAGCGCTCCGGTTACCGCCAGAACGCAAAAGATCGCGTCGACCGACTGACGCCCCTCCTTGGCCCAGTACACGTCCTCGAGGTGAAGCCACAGCGCGAACTCGTCGACTGTGAGGCCGACGCCCACCCCAAAGAACGCAGCGGCCACGTCGAGGGCCGCTCCGTGCGGCGCTGCGGATACAAGAACAATCCCTGTGCCGATGATGATCAATATGCCGAAAACCTGGTGGTGAACGTGATTGCCAGCGATCCGGACGTTGCCCAGCCCGACGCCGGTCCCACTGCCTGACCGGATCAGCCTGGTCACGGTTCTCGTGATGAGGAAAGTTACCAGTATCGCAACGAACATCCACATCATGGGCCGCAAATTGGAGCCCCCACCGATCGAGATTTTGAATCCCGACGCGAGAAAATGAACGCTCGAGTCAGCGCCGACCCGCACGGCATGCCCCCTCTCCCGCCTGGTGCTTGGAGTCTACGCGGCGGGATGTTGCTGCGAGTTGACCCACGGCTCCAAGGTCGCTGCCAGGCATCCGTAGACGAATCCCCGACTGAGATGCCCCCCGTTCCCGCGGGCCCCATGCTGCCCGGTCACCCCTGAACCACCTCGCCGACCAGGCCGTCGACGCCACCGTCGATGCCCTAGCGTGAAGCCACCGCATGCCCACCGTGAAGAGAGCCCGTCACCTAAACCCCTTTGCTGTTTCGGCATCCCTAGTGAGCCGGGTGAGCCGGCGGCTGGCCAGCCGCTGCAGTGGTGCAGAACAACCTTTGTGGAGCGCCGATCACGACTCGCCGGACAGGATGGGCCGGGACACTCGCTGAAGCGGCAGCGCGCGAGGACAGCGCCCAAAGACGAAGGCCGAGCTTGAGCGGAGGATCGCCCAACGCTCGTTCGTTTGGACCAGGCGAGGCGTCCTCGTCGCTGCGTTTGGGATCGCCATCGCCGTCGCGTCGTGACCTTCATCCTCACGCAGTAAGGGTCGACACGCCAGCGTGTCGGCCCGGTCGGCGTCGCGGTCAACACCGTGCCCCGGGACCGGATCGGTGGAGCAGCGATCTTTCCGTGCCCGGCGGCGAACCGAGTGCCTACTTGGGACCTGGGTGGTCGCTCTCCATCGACTGCCTCCAGTAGCTTCGGCCGGGATCACCTGGTCGCGCGGATCTCCTACGGCCAGTACAAGAACCACTGGATCGATGTCTTCGACATCAAGACGCGGAGGGGCGAGGATGTTCGATTCCTCAAACCGCCGCTTCGTCTGTGCGGCCCACCGGTGAACCCCTCCCGGTCCGAGCGGTAGCCCCTGACCCGTCGTGCGAGCCTCGCGCCGCGCCGTGACATCGGGCCGTCCGTGCTCCGACGAGGTGCCCAAGGCGATGGATTTTGAGCCGATGCAGGCAGGGTCTGGCCGCGACCTCGGACGATCCCAATGTGCGGTGGCACCAAACATCGCCGACGGTCGCGCCGACGGTCGTCTACGCTCGCGCCATGCCATCCGCTGATGTCAGGAGCACATTCCTGATCGCCGCGCACCATGCCCGCGACCTCATCGCCGACTCGCGGGTCGCGGGAGCCTGGTCCGCCCCGAGCGCACTCGACCGGATGTCCGTCGGCGCACTGGCCGGCCATCTCAGCCGTGCCGTCCTCACGGTGCGGCAATACCTGACGGGCGCCGCACCTTCCGATGACATGGAGGTGACGTCCGCCGCAGGCTACCTGGGGTGGCTCACGCGGCAGAGCGACCTGGATTCGGCGCTCCACGCGGGGGTTCGTCAGCGCAGCGAGGCCGCGGCAGCGGACGGTCCGGCGGCGGTTGTGCACACCCTCGACGCTGCGCTCGACCAGCTCGGCAACGAATTGAAGGACGAACCAGCGGGCCGGCGCGTCGCGGTCATCGGCGGCACGGTCATGGTGCTCGATGAGTATCTGGTCACGCGACTGGTCGAACTGGCTGTGCACAGCGACGACCTTGCAGTCTCCATTGGCGTGGAATCGCCGCCGTGCCCCGGCATCGACCTGGTGATCGGGCTCCTGGTCCGGGTGGCGAGTGATCGCCACGGGCAAGTTGCCGTCCTGCGGGCACTCGCGCGGCGAGAACGGGACGACGCACAGGCCCTGCGTGTGATCTAGCCGCCCGCCGTCGTGCGCCCCAAGCTCCTGTCGCAGGCCCGTCGCAGAGGACGGTCGCTATGACCGGTCACCGCACGGGTAGTCCGATGAAACTCTGTCCCCACGGGTCACGTGTCAGGAGCGCACCTTCACCCGTAGACATCCGCACTCCCCTCGAGCTCGCGCAGGTACACCGCGGTGACGGCGAGCGAGGAGTGGTCGAGGGCGGCCTGCACGTTCTCTATGGCGGCGCCGGCCTCGCGGCGGAGCCGGGCGTTGGTGTGCCGGAGGGTGTGGATGGGCGGCGCAGCGCACCGAGGCCGGCCTCCTCGGCGACCAGCTGGAGCTGGGTCCGGATGAGCTGAGGGAGACCGGTTCGTCCGCCCAGGGGCCGGGGAAGACGAGGGCCGTCGGCGGCCAATCCGGTGCGCTCACCCGCGCCACCGCTCCGTTACGGCGATGAGCTCGGGCACTAGCTCGCGCCCTGTCGGCGTTCTCGCTGGCAAGCGGGGGGTCCGGCGGCTGCGGGCGGGCCGCGCGGGCGGCGGCGGCGAGGAAGGCGTGCGCGAGCATGGACAAGGTGACGTGCCGGTACCAGGCGCGATAGAGGCGTACCTTGTAGTGGTCCAGACCGGTCTCGCTTCTTGGCCTCGGCGAAGCAGTCCTCGATGGTCCCCGCCTGGCGCCGGCCACGGCAACAAGCTCGGGCAGCGTCACCGGGCGGGGTGAGTAGCAGCCCACCGGTTCCGGGTCCCCTTGCGGGCCACCGCGGCTATGCCGATCAGGGTGTCATCGGGGCGGGGCGAGGTCAGCGCGCGCGGTCAGCAGCAGCCAGGTGATGGCGCCGGTGATCAGCGCCGGGGTGGCGGGCGCGGATCCGACCAGTGCCGCCGATCCCGCGCCCACCGCCGCAACGATCACGAGGCGGGCGGTGAGCACGGCGGGACGCCCATTCCTGACCCGCGCCGCCAGCCGGGCCAGCGGGCCAGCGGGTACCGGCCCCGGTGCGGTGGCGCGGGCCACCGGCGCCTCTGGCGCGCCCGCGGCCCGCCGGGCCACGGGCGCCTCGCGCGGCGGCGCGATGACGCCGGGTGGCGGGTGCGCGCGGCCCCGGTCGGCGAGCACCTCACCGCGGCCCGACCGGGTGCGCAACGTCGTGTAGGCCGCGGACGCGGCGGCGAACCGCTGCGGGTTGCCGCCGTCACGAATCTGAAGCCACCGGCAGGTGGAACAGCGCGGGCATGTTGAGCCTGCCGTCTGCGTCTCGGTGACATGCGGGTTACCGATGGCAGCCGGTAACCATTGGGGCGGTGTGGCGCGTCATGTCTGAAACCAGACTGGCTGGCTGGCTGGTACACCAGGCCTGGCCCAGCTACCACACATGGCGACGGGGGGATCCCAGCGGCGCGCGACGATGATGCACTAGCCGAGAGCCCGGTCCGGGGCCGCCAGCGCCTGGTCCGGCGTGTCCCGGATGGCGCGCCCGGCGACGATCCGGCACGACCCCCCGGATGTTGGGCCAGCTATCGGCATCGTTTCAGCGGGCGGCGACCGGTTCGGGTCGGGGCGTGGCCCTTGTGACCTTGAATGACAAGCCAGAAATCCGACTTGCTCGGGGACCGATACCCGGCCGTGCCAGGCGAAATCTCCAATGCTGAACATGACGTGCTGGTCGAGCTCGAGCCAGCCGAGGAACTCCTCAATGCCCCGGGCGAGCGGGATGGGCATGCGCCGACCGTAGTAGCGCTAACTGGAAAGAATCGACGTTATCTCCAGTTAGCGCTCTTCCCGAGCCGGAGTTCCACCACCGGTGTCCCGACCCTCATCGGCGGCCGGTGGAGGAATTGGCCTCTCACATGTCGCCCGTGTTGCCTACCCGGTGTGGCGGCCGGTCAGGTAGGCCTGGGGAATCATCTGGTCGGCGGCGAGCGGCGGGCCGAGGATCGTCTGGCCGGTGGCCGCGGCCGCCGCGGCCATGCGGGCCGGGGTGATCTCCCATCCGTCTGGCCTGGGGTGGGACAGGTCCCAGCCGGCCGCACGGAAGAACTCCTCGGTGCCCGCGGGCGTGCAGACCGCGAGCATGTCCACGGTCTGCGAGGTGAACCGGTAGGCGTGCGGGACGTTACGCGGCAGGAAGGCGACCCCGCCTTCGGACAGCTCGTAGCGGTGCTCGCCGACCCAGAAGATGCCGCTGCCCTGCAGCAGCACGACTATCTCGTCCTCGCGGGCGTGGACGTGCACCGGTGATGCCGATCCGGCCGCCGCGGCCGAGCGCAGCATCGTCAGCTGGCCGCCGGTTTTGCTCCTGTCGAGGATCCTGGTGGTTAATTCGGGTCTACGCGGCGTGGCCGACGCATAGGCGCGCCAGGTGGCTGGTCCGGCTGCGGTCCAGGGGCCGGCCGTTCCAGAATCCCTCCAGCCGCAGCATGTTCAGGGCGGTTGCGGAGAAGGTGTGTTCCAGGCGGGTCTTGGCCAGTCCGCGATAGCGGGCGCGGCGGGATCCGCAGGTGGCGACGGCCTGCTGCATGGTGCCTTCGACGCCTGCCCGCCGCGCGTAGTCGGCCTGCCAGGATCTGTCGTTTTCGGCGCTGCGGGCCTGGGCCTGGGCGTCGTGCAGGTCGCGGGGCAGCAAGGTCAGTTGTCGTCGGCGTGTCTTGCTGGTGGTGCACAACGGCCGGGCCGGGCAGGGTGCGCAGTCATCGGCGGAGAATGTCGCCACGATCGCTTTTTTGCCGGCTTGGCTGCACGGTGTCCAGCTGGCGCTGGTGGCGCCGTGCGGGCAGGTGACGGTCTGGGCGTCGTAATCGATGCGGAAGTCGGCGCGGGCATACCCGGCGCCGGCGCGGGCCTGGGCGGAGGTGTCAGAAAGCAGCGGCCCGATCAGCGCGATGCCGTGCCCGGTGAGCTGCGAGACCACCAGGTCGGCGCTGAGATAGCCGGAGTCCATATAGTTGCGGCCGGGCGTGAGGTGCTTGCTGGCCAGCGCCTGGTTGATCGGTGCGGTCATCGCGGCGTCGCCGACGGTGGCATCGGTGGTGGCTACGTGTGTGATCAGGTTCGGGTGGCACAGCTGCGCACATCCCCTGGCGTGCCCGTTGCCGCCGCGTTCTGCCCGGCCGGGCGAGGACGCCGGCGTGACGGACTGGGTCTGGGGCATGCTGGCCGGGGCCGTCTGGCAGGTGCATGCGGGCGCATCGTCGCAGGTCTCGGTGATGTGCAGCTTGTAGCCCATCCAGAAGGTGTCCCGTTTCACCCCCCACCGGGCGTCGGTGTCATACGGCGAGGCCAGGCGCAGATGCCCGGGCGGGAGCCCGTCCCCGTCCGGGGCGGCCTCCCGCCGTGTGATCACCTCCCGCCCGGCGGCATCGATGCGGCGCGTGTAGTTCTGCAGCAGCACGATCCGCAGTGTGCTGACTGCCGGGATCTGGCGCAGCCACTGCGGTGCGCGCGGCTCGTAGATCTCCTCCAGCAGCGCATAGCCGTCTTTGGCGTACGCGATCGCCAGCTCGGCGCGTCTGGCCGCGCTGGCCGGCGGCCGCCAGGACGTCATCGGCACGCCATAGCGCCGATGGAAATCGGCCAGGCAGACCCGCTGCTCCAGCCAGTCCGGATGCGCCGCCGCAAGCGCCTCCAGCACCGCCCGGACACTCTCCCCGGCCAGCTCCAGCCGGTTGAGAGCAGCCACTGCAGCGATCACGTGGGTGGAATCGGTTCGCTGCTTGCCGCCCGCTTTGATCAGCCCGTCACTGGCCAGACGTTCCAGCAGCTTATCCAGCACCACCTGTTCCAGGCCGTGCTCGGCGACCCGGGCCCGGTACTCGCTCAGCACCGTGTGGTCGAACCCTTCGGCACCGGCGGCCAGGCCGAGCGCGTACTGCCAGGCCAGGTCCTTACCGACCGTCTCAGCCGCCGCCCGATCGGGGA
Source organism: uncultured Actinomycetota bacterium (assembly GCA_963820395.1). Taxonomy (GTDB): domain Bacteria; phylum Actinomycetota; class Actinomycetes; order Streptosporangiales; family Streptosporangiaceae; genus DATFVJ01. The sequence continues at coordinate 64,634 of CAWGAE010000008.1, forward strand.
GGTTTTCCGCCATCTGCAAGACGGTCACCAACGCCAGCTGGGACGGTGACCACCCCGGACGTCCCCGCGCCCCGAACGCTGAGGCGAAATCCTCATCCTCCAGCCACTGGCCCAGCCTCCTGCGGATCGTGACCGCCAGCGGCGGCGTCTTCTTCCCCGGGAACTTCGCCTCGATCATCGCCGCGACCTGCGGATCCGGTTCGGGCCACTGGGCTGGGTGCATGGACATGGCATACCCGATTCTGCGGCCGGGACGAGGGGGAAGGAACGACCGCACCAGCAGCGTGGAACCCCAAAAGCCCCAGTTCATCGATCCTGCACGGCGTGTCGCGAATTAACCACCGGGATCGTCGAGCAGGATGCGCATGACCCCGCCGCCCAGCCAGAGCAGTTGCTCATGGTCGGCGGCCTGAGCCAGGTAAGGGACGCTCGTATCGGCCTTCCGTGGCTTCGGATGCGTCGGTGCCGGGGCACGCGGGTCCGGTCCGGCATGCTCAGCGAGGCCCCGTCATCAACGCGGCGTACACCAGGGCAAGCCCCAGGCTGTGCCATCGCGACACCTCCTCGATTGACTCCCCTGCACATCCAAGCCTCATCCCCGGCAGGGTGAGTTGTCGTCACACCATCGATGTGATTCGCTCCGGCCGGTAAGTCAGCCGCGGTCCAGCGCCCGAGACTCGATCACGCTCAGTGGTTGGCTCTGATCCGTGCCCAGCGCGCAAGTATCCGGTCGTTATGCGGGCCCTTGTCCTGGCCGATGCGGACGACGTTTATGGTCCAGCGGCCGTCTCTGCTGCGGAGCGTCTTCAGCCATGGTCACATCTTGTAAGCCATTACACGGTCCGCAATACCGGGCCAGTGGCGGACAGTACGCCACAATGCTGGCCAGGGCTCCCTCCCGGGCCGTGCTGCCGATGCTCCGCCTTGCCGGACGCGCGAAACGGCTCCCGATCCCGATAGGCTGCAGTCGCTGGCCGTGGTGCCACGGTAGCTGTCACTTGTTATCCTGCCTGCTCTCCGGTGGACCGATAACAGCAAAAAACCTGGCCATGCACTTGGGGATCGCAGCCACGACGGTGACCCTCATGGTCGGCGAACTCAGCCGCAAGGGAATCCTGGAGCGGCTGGGGGACGACCGCCGCCACAGGATCGTCAGCATCAGCGAGGAGCAACGGCCGGTTATCCACGTATGGCTGGCTCGCAGCGCAACCGCCTGGCCCGGCGCACGCACGCCAATCACCCCGGCTGAACGGCGAACGTTACTGGACACGCTGGTGGCCTGCGACTCGGACTGACGAGTACCGGTGCGGTGGTCAGAGGTGAATCCCGGGCGACATAACTGGGCAATGTGCGTGGGGTGGGTGTGTTCGTCGGCACACGCGGGACCCAGGGTCGAATTGCCCGGCTCCTGTCGCGACCGTGGTCTTCCGTCTGGAATACTGTCAGTCTCGTATTCGTGGTGGGCTCGCTACACTGCAAGGGTGGCTCGTACGAGGGACGAGGCGGCCCGACGCCGGGTACTCGGTAGCGCCCGCAAGCTCGTGTCCGAGATGGGGCCGCACGCGGTGACCGTCGACGAGATCGCCGCGGCCGCCGGAGTCGGCAAGCAGACGATCTACCGTTGGTGGCCGTCGAAGTCCGCCGTCATCATGGACGCCCTGATCGAACTCACCGATCCCGATCCCGCCGATCTTCCCGACTCCGCCTACGAGGCCATCCGTCTCCAGATGCGACGGGTCGCCCGCATGTTCTCCTCCCGCAACGGCGAGCTCATCCGGGAACTGGTCGCCGATGCCCAGGGCGATCCGGGGGTCGCCAAAGACTTCCGCGACCGGTTGTTCGCTCACCGCAGGGCGAGGGGCGAGGCCACCATCGCCAGGGGAATCGCCGGCGGCGAGCTTCGTGCCGACCTCGACGTCGACGACGCGCTCGACATGCTCTACTCGCCTTTGTGGCTTCGGCTGCTCATCGGGCACGGAACGACGAGCCAAGCCGCCGCCGACCGCCTGCTTGGCCTGGCGTGGCCGGGGCTGAAGGCGGAACGCGGATGTCCGTCACGGAAGCAGGCGCAATCGCACAGCTCGCCGCTGAGAAGCTCGCCCGTGTCCCGCGCAGCGTCTTAGGCAGGGAGGGCCCACACCATGGCAGACGAGGCAGCGGCTACTCCGACCTTGGGCACCAGCGATATTGCGCTCGTCGCTGAGCTGGGCGTTCGACGCCGGGTGAGCGAGGGGGAGTACCTGTACCGGGAGGGCGATGTCACCTACGACTTCTTTGTCCTCGTCAGCGCCGAGGTCGACATCGTCGTGACAGTCGGCGGCGGTGAGCGTGTCATCGCTCGTCACGGAGCCGGTCGGTTTCTTGGCGAGCTCAACATGCTGAGCGGGCTGCGGGTGTTTGTGTCCGCACGGGTTGTCAAATCGGGCGAGGTCGTCGTGGTCGCCCGAGACCGGCTGCGGCAGTTGATGGCAACCAGGCCGCAGCTGGGCGACACCATCCTGGCTGCCTTTGTCGCTCGCCGCGCCCTGCTCTTGACGGGGGCCGCGCCTGCTATCCGGGTCATCGGGTCGCAGTTCTCGCCGGAGTCGCTTCGGGTTCGGGAGTTCTTGGCCCGGACCCGCGTGCCCCACGAGTGGCTGGACCCTGATCGTGACTCGCAGGTGGAAGATGTCCTGCGCGGGTTCGGGATATCGGCGAATGAGCTGCCCGTGGTCGTTGCCACCGGGTCGGTGTTGCGGCGACCAACTCCCGGCGAGCTGGCGAGCTATCTCGGGCTGACCATCGAGAGCCTGCCCGGGCGCTGCTTCGACCTGGTCGTCATGGGCGGCGGTCCAGCCGGTCTCGCCGCGGCGGTGTACGGCGCCTCCGAAGGGTTGGGCACCCTCGGAGTGGAGATGACCGCGCCGGGCGGGCAAGCGGGGGCGAGTTCACGGATCGAGAACTACCTCGGGTTTCCCATGGGCATCTCCGGCTCGGACCTGACCCAGCGGGCCGTGATCCAGGCCGAGAAATTCGGAGCCAATCTCACCGTCCCGTGCACCGCGGAGTCCCTTCGCAACCACGCCGGACATCTGGTGGCCCGTCTGAGCGACGGAAGCGATGTCGCAGGGCGGGCCGTGATCGCGGCGACGGGCGCCGCCTATCGCCGACTGGAGGCATCACGTCTGAGCGACTTCGAAGGAAACGGTGTGTACTACGCCGCCACCGAGATGGAGTCACGTATGTGCGGAATCGCACCAGTCGTGGTCGTCGGTGGCGGCAACTCCGCCGGGCAAGCTGCGATCTTCTTGAGCCAAAGCGGGTCTGCCGTGACGCTCGTTATCCGGGGATCGGACCTGGAAAAGAGCATGTCGCGATATCTGGTTGAACGCATCCAGGCAGATCCTCACATCACTGTCCGAACGCGCACGACTGTTGTGGCCCTGGAAGGAGACGAGACCCTGCGGGCCCTGCGGCTCAAGGGACCCGACGGCGAAACCGTCGTCGAATGCGCCGGATTGTTCTCGTTCATCGGAGCCGATCCTTCCTCTGGCTGGCTGTCTGGGTGCGCAGCCCTTGATGAACGAGGCTTTGTGCTCACCGGCCTTTCGCTTACCCCCGACCAGCTCGATGAGGGCTGGGAGACGCTCGGGCGGCTCCCGTTGCCGTTCGAGACCAGCCATCCAGGTCTCTTCGCCGTCGGCGACTTGCGCTCGGGATCTACCAAGCGGGTGGCGGCGGCCGTAGGCGAGGGCTCCGCGGCGGTGCGATCGGTCCACCAGTACCTTGCCTTTTCAATTGAGTAATGCCGGTCGAGCGACGTTGGCCACTGTGGTCAAGGTCGGAATCGCCACAGCCGAGTTCCCTCTGTCAGGTGAGGCCTGGAGAGAGCGTTCTCAAAGTCGCGAAGGCATGAGTCGCCCACCCGGGTGAGCCGTCAGTCCCGGCGGCCTGGTCCGCCATCGCCGCGGCGGCACCGGAACTCGTCATCGTCGCGCCCTGTGGCTACCACCTGCCCGGCGCTATCGAGCAAGCGCGGTCGCACGTTGCGGGCGATCCCCAGGCTCTGCTGGAACTGATCGAACCGGCGCAGCCCGAGGAAGGCACGCAACCAGCCAACTGCTGGCCAGCCTCGCCGCCCGCGACTTCGTGCCGGTGGTCGCGGTCTCTGGCGGTTGGCCGACCGTCGTTAGCGTTAGCGTCTATCACGGCGATGTCCGCGCGGCCGCTGTCGACATCGATGATGGTGCCGTGGACAAAGGCCGACTCGTCGCTGGCAAGGTAGCCGACTCGTGGCCGATCGCGTCGGGGGTGCCAGGCATCGCCCGCGGGGGTGCCGCGCATCATCGGCGCGGCCGAGCGGACGGCGCTGTTGGTTTCGGCGGGTGTGGGGGGGCGGATGACGACTGGTGAGATGGCGTTGACGCGCACGCCGGCAAGCCCGAATTCGGCCGCCCAGGCCCGGGTCAGCGTCTCGATGGCGCCCTTGGTGGAGCTGTAGAGCGGGGCGGCCGGGTGCCCGAGGCGGACGATCCAGGAGCCAGGTTGATGATCGCCCCGCCGCCACGCTCTGCCATCGCCGGGGCGATGGCGGCAACGAGGAAGAACGGTGCCTTGACGTTCACGGCATAAACCTCGTCGAAGGCCGCCTCGCTGGTGGCGGTGGCCGGCAGGCGGGCGGGGTAGATGCCGTCGCTGTACGCCCACCCATCAGACACCCTCCGCAGCCTCTACGAGGGGGACCCCTGGCTGGCGCACGCGGTCGTCAATTTCGTTCCCGCCTCGCCCGCATGACCCACAACCTGATCGCCGGCATGACAGTTCACAGCCAAGCGGGAGCAACCGCCAAGACAGGTAAAACAGACTTCGCGGCAGGGAAAGCTTTGTAGGAAAGCTACAAACGTAGTAACTGTGCCTAGCGTTTACACCTCTCCGGTCGTTCATATCCGCGCGATGATGTGGATTACAATAGGGGTAACGCCGAAAGCATTACCGAAGGGGCAGCTAATGCAGGACCACGAAGTGTTGAACGTGACCGAGGCGGCAGCATTCCTCCGCGTGGTGCCGCGCCTCAGGGCCTCGCAGGCGTCGCACTCCGGCGCAGCTCGCCTTGGGTGGGACGGCCGGAAGAGGTAATGGCCAGCGGGCTGGGCCAGCGCGGAAGATTCCGGTCGGCTTCATTCACCATGCCCGGCCGCGAATTATTGCGCAGCCAGGAACACGAGAGTCCTCGGCTCGCCAGATGCAGACCGCAATGATGATCTAGCGGGGCCGTCATCGCCGACCCTCCTCGATCCACTGCGGGATCAGGCTCGCGTCGGCACCGGCCGCTTCCAGCAGCTCAGCAGCGCAGCATTTGAAGGGTGCATTGATCGTGGCCTCAGACGATCCGATCAGAGGCCCGCTTGCTCTGCCAGCAGGTCCGCGCGTCCAGAGGTCAGCGATCGAAGCTCCGCCACGGCAGCCGCGTTCTCCTCCTCGGTCAGGTCACGCCACCTGGCGTGATGAAGGGCGACGCCGAATAGCTGCGCGGCGCCGAGACGGTCCGGGGCCGACGATGGACGGGATTCGCTCACCTGTTCGACGTCCCCCGTGCGGCGACAATCCAACCTCTCGGGCGTTTCGCGCAACACGGCTACGCTGTGCCACGATCGGAATGATTCCGGCCAGATCGTCGGGTCACCTTCAAGAATGCGGTCGAGGACTGCCAGTCGCACGCTTACAGAGCGGTCGTGACGGACTGCCGTTCCGGGTACTGTGCCGTATTCGCCTGCTCGGCGAGGCGTTCCTGCAGGTGATCCTCGATGTCTTCTCGCAAGACACCGGGATCGGTGGCGTCGCAGAAATCTGCTTGGCCTAACGCGGAAAATTCGGCCGAGACCATATTGGAACGGAGGTGGAGCGAACCGGAACTGTCAGCTTGGGAGTCTGCTAAATGGTGACCGTCAGGGTGTTCGCGGGTACGATCGGCGCATGAATCGCGCCTCTGCAAGCGCCGCGGAAGCAGCCCGAGGACAGAGCTCCGACCTACTGGAAACTGGCTTGGCCCTGGCACGCGGATGGCTCTCCCCCTCCAGCACTGTGACTGTGGTCAGGCCGCTTGCTGACGGCTACACCGATGCGCACGTGGTCCTATGCGACATCGGACGAGAACCGGCCACCGACCCGATAGGCGACCCTAACGGCCAGTTCATCCTAAAGGTCGGCTTCTCTCCGGGGCGTCCGCAGTCCGCCGCCCATAATGCCTTCACCGAAGGCCTCGCCGACTTCGCATCAGACCATCTTCCGAGCCCAGTGTTCTCAGTTCAGGGCTCGGGCGTCAGCGCCGACGTGTATGACATCGCCGGGTTCGAACTCGACAACCTGCGGTCTGCCGAACAAGTCACGGACTACGAGGACCGGGAGGAAGCCTGCCTTCGCGCGGCACGCGACCTGCTCAGCGCGCAACTGTCTGTGGCGGGACCGCCCGACTACCGGTCCACGGCTGGTGCGGTAATGCAGGAGTGGCTCGGCCCTGGCTTCCCCAACAACCCGCACGGATCTCAAGTCCGCGAGCTTCTGGCTGGCTTCCACAAGACGGACCACGTCTTCAGGCACGAAGGCGAGCTGCTTGTGGACCCACTCGCCCTGTTCGGTGCCAAGAACGGCTTGGCCGATCAGCAGTTGCCCTGCTTCCGGGGTCATGCGCACGGCGACATGCATTTGCGCAACATCCTGGTACGCGGCTCCCTGCAGACGGGTGACCTGGCCTATTGGCTGATCGACGTCCAGTGGGCCGATCAGGCGCCGCTGCTCTACGACCATGCTTACCTCGAGTTGTCGGCGCTCCTTTACGGGCTGACCAGGTCCCGCTGCGGGCGCGTACTGCCGTTGCTCGCCAAGCTCGATGGCGAGATGCCGACCGTACCGGTCCAGCTGGATCTCGAGGACACAGGGTTGGTGAACCTCGTACGCACCATACGGGACGGGACAGTGCGGATTCTGTCGGATCGAGAGCCAAGACGGGCGGACGTGTGGCATCGGCAGTTCCTGCTCGCCCGGATCGCTGCCGGGCTCAACTGGGCCGCCAAACCACTCGACGATCCAGCCCTGCGCCAGGCCGCGCTGGTTACAGCTGCCTGGGCGACGCGCCTGCTCGTGCGCAGGTACCACCAGGATCTCTGGGTGGACATCGCCCGCGAGGATCACGCCGGGGACGCTGGAGAGGGACCCCACAGCAGAGAGGCGGCAATCACGCAGAACGGCCCGCCACGGATCCTCCGGCGGGTCGGGGTGACGATGAGGCGCTGGTCCTTCTTGCGGAACTCGTTATAGCTCTCTTCCACTGCTGCGGGCAACTTTCTCGAACCCCCGAAGAGCAACCTGAGCGCTTCGCCCAGCTCTAGCGACCTGAGCGCCTGGCCTTGCCGATGGGCTACCCCGAGGACGCCGCGAACAAGCTTCGCACAGCGGTCGAGCACCCTTGGGTTCCGCACCATCCCCACTAAACCGGCGGGACATGCTCGACCTGCTGCAGCTCGGCCAGCGCACCGACCGTGTCCTGCCGAACGGGTACTGCCTCCTGCCGCCAACCCGCTCATGCGACAGAGCCGCCGCAGTACCGACCAGGGAGCATGCGTGGAGGTGGCCACCGCGTCGGTCGGCTCGGCCGTTGCTTCACGCATCACAAAGATGGCCACCTTGTACCTGATACGAGACTCGAAAGATGCAGGCGGCCCAAGGTTGGCTTTCACAGCTGCCGAGTGGGAGGCGTTCACCCGCGAGGTCAAGAATGGCCGGATCGACCTGGTCTGAGGAACTGCGATAGCCACACTCGGCGTTTCACTGGTATTGGTTCGGCTGGGGATGGGGCCTGTCCCAACACGGGGTGCTGGGCCAACCCGGCCTCTCCTGCGACTGCTGACGGAGGCCGTGAGCGGCAAATCTGCTGCCCTCACCGCACAGCTCGCTCGTGAGTGCCAGCTTCCTGAGATGTGGTTACCGGCTGCTTGCTGTTCCTCGTCAATCTTGCTGCCTGCTCTGCCTCGTCGCGCCGCGCGCGGCGCCACCACGTCGCAGGGCCTGGGACGCTCAGCACGAGCGCGATCGCTCCGACTGAGCGGAATGCCAGACGGCGCGTTCGGGCGTCGCGGCGTGCCCCCGCACGGCCGCGGCACGCCCGCAACGCCAGGTCCCGGCCGTGACAACGGCCGGGACGTGTGAGGCGTGGGTGCCTGCCCGGGAGCAGGGGGTCCGGGCTGCCACAACCCCGAGACCGCCGAACGGGACAAGGCCGTCCGCGGCTGGCTCGTTACCCACCTCGAAGAGCTCATCGACGGCTCGGACGCCTGGACCGCGGGCAGACGCGACAAGCTCGCCGGGCAGTTGCGGGACAAGCCGGGGTTGCGCCGGTTCCTGCGGCGCACCAAGACCGGGCTGCTGTGCACCGGCCATGGCGCGATCACCCGCGAGACGCACCTGGACGGCAAGTGGCTGCTGCGCACCTCCGACCTCACCCTAATGGGGGCCCCCGACGATCTCGCCGCCGCCTACAAGCAGCTGATCGCCGTCGAACGCGGCTGGCGGGACATGAAGAACGCGCTCGGGCTGCGGCCGGTCTTCCACTACCGCGAGGACCGCATCCGCGCCCACGTTCAGCTGTGCTGGCTGGCGCTGCTGCTCATCCGGGTCGCCGAGAACGCCACCACCGACACCTGGCGCAACCTTCGCCACGAACTGGACCGCATGCACCTGGTCACCCTCGCCACCCCGGACGGCCACGTCGCCCAGCGGTCCGCGGCCAGCAGCACATCCTGCGCGGTCTTGATATGCCCGAACCACCGAAGTTCCTCGACTTCACGCTTCCCGCACAAACTTGACAGGCCCAGCGCGGGCCAGGCCTTGTAGTAACACGGCCCGATCACATCTTCGCGCCGTTTCCCCAGGTCAGACGCCAATTTCGCCTCATCGTGTGCCCATCATCTGCGGAAGTCCGGCTTGACGCGTGGCCACGTCCAGGGAGGTGGTGTATGAGATGACCACCTCGCGATCGGTTTCTATTTAAGCACCAATGGCCTCAATTGTCACGTCAGTGTGGGAATTGGTGTCGGGCTTTTGTATTGTCCGCTGGCAGGCGGCGAGGATTTCCGCGCCCATGTACCGGCGGGACTCGGCCCATTCGTCGTTCTGCTCGGCCAGCACGGCCCCGACCAGGCGGATGATGGCGTCGCGGCCGGGGAAGATGCCCACCACGTCGGTCCGGCGCCGGATTTCCTTATTCAGGCGTTCTTGCGGATTGTTGCTCCAGATCTGGCGCCAGACCTCGCGGGGGAAGGCGGTGAAGGCCAGGATGTCGTCGCGTGCCTCGTCCAGGTGCGCGGCGGCCTGCGGGAACTTCGCCTCGAGCGCGGCGGTGACCTGGGCGTGCTGGGCGCGGACGGAGGCGGCGTCGGGCTGCTCGAAGATGGTCCGCACCAGCGTGGATACCCATGGCTGGGCGGATTTGGGGATGCGGGTGAGCAGGTTGCGATGGTAGTGGGTCCGGCACCGCTGCCAGGCCGCTCCGGGCAGCACCGCGGCGATCGCGTCGCGCAGGCCCTGGTGGCAGTCGGAGGTGACCAGGGCCACGCCGGACAGGCCGCGGGCGACCAGGCCCCTGAGGAAGGCGAGCCACCCGGCGCCGTCCTCGGAGCTGGCCACGTCGATACCGAGGATCTCCCGCTTGCCGCCGGCGTTGACGCCGGTGGCGATCAGGGCGTGCACGTTCACCGTGCGGCCGCCCTCGCGGACCTTCTGGGTGAGTGCGTCCAGCCACACGAAGGTGTACGGCCCGGCGTCCAGCGGCCGGGACCGGAAGCCGTCCACCAGCTCGTCGAGTTCGGCGGCCATGAGGCTGACCTGCGACTTCGACAGCGAGGTCACACCGAGCGAGGCGGCCAGCTTCTCCACCCGCCGGGTGGAGACACCCAGCAGGTAGCTGGTCGCCACCACCGAGGCCAGCGCCCGCTCGGCGCGCCGCCGGTGCTCGAGGAACTCCGGGTAGTACGAGCCCTGGCGCAGCTTGGGGATCGCCAGCTCGATGGTCCCGGCCCGGGTGTCCCACTCGCGCTGCCGGTACCCGTTGCGGCTGTTCACCCGCCCGGGGGTGACCTCCCCGTAGCCGGCGTTGCAGCGGACCTCGACATCGGCGTCCATCATCCGCTGCGCAAACCCCTTGATCATCTCCCGGAGCAGGTCCGGGCTCGCCGATGCCAGTGTCTCCTCGAACTGCGCGCCGGGAACCGGCACAATGTCACGTGCGGCCACTTCGTTCTCCTTCGTGTCGTTGTGAGCACTTCGAAGGATCACGAGGTGGCCGTCTCAGGTCACGCCGACACGCCCATCAAAGGCGAACCAGTCACAGCCGGATCAGTTACCCCATACACCACTCCCGTGGACGTGAACTGACGCGCGCCGCGTCGGCTGATGGTCGTGAGTCATCTACTGCGAAACCACGTTGAATTGGCGGCCTGGCCAATCTCTACCTGGAAGGTGGCATGGCCGGGTCGGTGCCCAGGCCAGGGCAGAGCCTATATGTAAGAGCCAGTACAGAGGGGAAAGGAGTACCCCCCGGCGTTGCCCGGCCCGGTTCGCGCCGGCTCAGATGGAGCCATGGCATCGATGATCTCGCGTCCGCTGCCCAGACTCGGCCGGCTCCAGCTGGACCGCTGGCTGCGCGGCCTCCAGGCGCGAACGGCCGCATCAGCCCTCGTGGTCATCGCCACTGTTCCAGTGCCCCATTCACCAAGCGAACCGCAGCATGCGTGGGATGACGCCGCCCGCCAAGCCGGCGACCTCGGCACCGCGAAGGAAACGGCGCAGGCTCTGTCCAGCGGATCAGGCGAGGCCCTGGGGCATGGACCTGGTGTCGTCGCTCCCCACTTTCACTTTCGCCAGAATTGGCGAGCTGCTTCGGGCGCTGGGCCTGCCCATGGAAGAGCGTCCGACCTGAGGGGCGGTCCCCCGCCGACGGTGAGCGGAGCATGAGCAGGCATGACTACCAATATTTCATTACCATGACCATTACCGCTATCGGCCTCCTCTGCGACTGGTCCAAGGCAGAGGCAGGTGAGCCCCCGGGACGCGTCGCCAGGCGACCAGGCGGGCCCGCCTGCGCTGAAAGGCTGACCCTGAAGATGAGCGGCCCCGGCACTGATCGGTGCATGGATGGCAGCGGATGACATTCGGTGGCGGGGGCCCCCGTGGCGGCCGTGGCGGTGCGAGCCTGTCGGATGCCAGGGCGAGCGTGGAGTCGGCGCTGCGCGACCGTCCGCTGCTGCGCCGGATAGTCCGGCTGTTCCGGCCCTACCGGCGGGAGCTCTGGGTCATCGTCGTTCTCATTGTGGTCGCAAGCAGCCTAGGGGTGGTCGGCCCGCTCCTCGTCAAGGTGGTCTTCGACAAGGCGCTGTTCGTCAAAGGCGGCCCCAATCTTGGCTTGCTGTATGGGCTGCTGGCGCTGATAGTCGCCGCTTCGGTGGTCAGCGCGCTCGTGGGCATCTGGCAGAGCTATCTGACCACCGCCGTGGGGCAGCGGGTGCTCCGCGATCTCCGGACGCGCCTCTACACCCACCTCCAGACCCTGTCGCTGCGCTTCTTTACCGCCACGAGGACCGGCGACATACAAAGCCGGCTCGCCAACGACGTCGGCGGCCTGCAGTCCGTCATCACCGACACGGCGAGCACGATCTTGTCGAATACCGTGACCCTCATCAGCACTGTGATCGCCCTGGTCCTGCTGTCGTGGCAGCTGGCAGTGCTGTCGCTGGCCCTGATGCCGCTGTTTGTCTGGCTCACCGGGCGGGTGGGCAGGACCCGCCGGAGGATCTCCGGTGAAACTCAGACCGCGCTGTCGGATATGAGCGCGCTGACCGAGGAGACGCTGTCGGTATCTGGTGCCCTGCTCTCGAAACTGTTCAGCGGTCAGCAGCGTTCCACGGCGACATACGTCGAGGAGAACGAGCGGCTTGCGGCACTGTCGATCCGCCAGCAGCTGGTCAGCCGGGCGTTCTTCGCGGTTGTGTCGACATTCTTCTCGGTCACCCCCGTGCTCGTCTACCTCGTGGCCGGGCTGGAACTCTCCCGCGGTAACCACAGCCTCACCGCCGGGACGATCGTCGCGGTCACCACGCTGCAATCCCGGCTGTTCCAGCCCATCGCCCAGACCCTCACGACAGCCACTGAAGTATCCGGCTCGGTCGCGTTGTTCCACCGGGTCTTCGACTACCTCGACCTGAAGCCTGATATCACCGACCGGCCGGGCGCCCGGCCGCTCGCTGTCGCCGGCGTCCGCGGACAGGTCAGCCTGCACGATGTCTGGTTCACCTACGAGCCAGACCAGGCCGGCGATTCCGCCTCCACATGGGCGCTGCGGGGTGTCAACCTGACCGTTCAGCCCGGCCGGCTCGCCGCCCTGGTCGGGGCGAGCGGCGCAGGCAAGACCACTATCAGCTACCTGGTGCCGCGGCTATACGACCCGACCCGGGGGACGGTCCGCGTGGACGGCGCTGACCTGCGCGACCTCACGCAGGACAGCGTCGCGGCCGCCGTCGGCATGGTGACCCAGGAGAGCTACCTGTTCCACGCCACGATCCGGGACAACATCGCCTTTGCCCGGCCAGACGCCACCCAGGACCAGGTCGAGGCCGCAGCCCGGGCAGCGAACATCCACGACCGGATCATGGAGTTCGAGGCGGGATATGACACTGTCGTCGGCGAACGCGGCTACCGGCTGTCCGGTGGGGAAAAGCAGCGCCTCGCGATCGCCCGCGTGCTGCTGAAAGACCCTCGGATCCTGGTCCTGGACGAAGCCACGTCCGCTCTCGACACTGTGAGTGAGCGGCTGGTCCAGGCCGCTTTGGTGCCGCTGATGGCCGGGCGGACGACCATTGCCATCGCGCACCGGCTGTCCACAATCCGTGCCGCGGACGTCATCTTCGCCATGGATCACGGCATGGTCGTCGAATCCGGCACCCACAGCGAGCTGCTGGCCATCGATGGCGTCTACGCCCGGCTCTATAAAGAACAGTTCAGCGACGGCATCGTCGAGGCGAAATGCGCCGACGGGGCGCGCCTGTCCGACGGACACGTCATCACGCTCGAGCCGACCCCGCCAAACCATAGGATTGCAACGCCTGCGCGGTGACCTTCGCGACGCTCCGAGTGCCGAGCCGGCGCTGGCTGCAATGGACTGAGGAGCCAGCGAAATCATCTGTACCTGGCGAGCAGTTCTGGGGTCCTCGCCACCTCCAAGCATCGACCGCAAAACTCGCTGGTTCTCAGCTCTGGCGATCGTCTCGCGGAACGTCCCTCCGCGCGCCGCTGTCACGACGATCATCCCGGCGGTGGGCGGGCCCTCGAGAACCACTTTCCATTCCTCGGGTGAAAAGGCAGCTTGTGTCGTCATGCCACCCTCCTTCGCTCAGACCTATTCACTTCGGCTCCCTGTGGGCGTTCAGCTCCGCGCTCTGAGCGGTGGGGGCCTTACGCTGCCACGAGAGCTGGATGAGCTTGTCGGTCGCGACCACCGCCGGTGCCAGGAGCGACAAGGCGAGCACGATGATCCACTCGCGTCCGGTGAGTGAGGTGGTGTCGAGCAGGCGCTGGAGCATGTTCAGCTCGACGGCGGCCCAGGTGAGGATCCAGCCCAGGATGATCCAGCCCAGGTAGGGGAACACCGGGGAGGACCAGGGCGCCTGGCGCTCGCGGCGCATGATCAGGCCGATGTTGACCGCGCTGAACGAGACGACGGCGAAGGCCATGGTCATGTTGACCGACGCATGCGTGGTGCTGGGCTTGCCGGGGCCCCACTCGAGCACGCACAAGGCGGTGGCGGCGACCACGAACCCCGTGACGAACCAGCGGATGACCTGGGGGGTGGTGACGATCTTGGTGCCGGGCTTGCGCGGTGGTCGCTGCATCACGCCGGGGTCGGGGACGTCGACGATGAACCCGATGACCACGGTGATGACGACGAAGAACTTGCAGAACAGCAGCTGGAGCGGGAACAGGGCCACGCCGCCGTTAATGTTCAAGATGGTGGCGTAGACTATCAGCTGCAGCACCGAGGACAAGATGGTCAGCTGCATCCGGATGTAGGTGGAGATCCGCCGGTAGATGTCGCGGCCCAGGTCGACGGCGCGAACCAGGGTGGCGAAGTTGTCGTCGGTCAGCACGATCTTGGCGGCCTGCTTGGAGACCTCCGAGCCGCTGCCCATGGCCACGCCGACGTCGGCCTGCTTCAGCGCGGCCGCGTCGTTGACCGCGTCACCGGTCATCGCGACCACGTCGCCGGATTGCTGCATGAGCTTGGCCAGGCGCAGCTTGTCCTCGGGTGCTACCCGGCCGAACACGTGCAGCTGGGGAAGCCGGGCGATCACCTCGTCGTCGGCCAGGCGCTGCAGTTCGGTGCCGGTGATCACGCCGGGCCCCAGGCCGAGCTCGTCGGCGATCGCCCGGGCGGTGATGGTGTGATCGCCGGTGATCATCCGTACGTCGACCCCGGCGCCCAGCGCGGTGCGGACGGCGTCTTTGGCCTCGGCGCGCAGCGGGTCCATGATCCCGGCCAGCGCAACGAAGATCAGGCCGGTGACCGCGGCCATCGGGTCGGCCAGCGCCGCGGTCATCGCCGCGTCGTCGAGATCCCGGGCCGCGAACGCGAGCACGCGGAGCCCGCGCCCGGACAGCTTGCGGTTGGCGGCCAGGATTTCCTCCCTGACGGTCGCGACCGGGACCACCTCGCCGTGCCACAGGGCGTGCGAGCAGCGCTGGAGCACCACGTCAGGCGCGCCCTTCACTGATGCGAAGTGCGGTTGCTTGATGATCCCGCCGGCCAGCCATTCGGGGCAGTCGTGGAAGGTGGCCATGAACTTGTACCCGGAGTCGAACGGCACCTCGGCCCGGCGCGGCAGCGCTTCGCGTGTCTCCCCGGCGTCGGCGCCCACCTTCGCCGCGAGCACCACGAAGGCCGCCTCGGTCGGATCGCCGATGACCGATCCGTCGTCGCCGACGGTGGCATCGGTGCACAGGATCAGGCCCAGCGACAGGCGGCGGAAGTCTGGCAGCTCCCCTCCCGCCACGCCCAGGATCGCGCCGGTCTTCTGGTAGCCGGGACCTTCGATCTTGAACCAGTCGCCGCCGGCCAGCATGGTGGTCGCGGTCATCGCGTTCATCGTCAGCGTGCCGGTCTTGTCGGAGTTGATGACGGTGGTGCCGCCCAGGGTCTCCACGTCCGACAGCGACTTGACCACCGCCTTGGCCTCAGCCAGCCGCCGCGCCCCCGACGACAGCATGGCCTCCACGAACGTCGGCAGGCCGGTCGGGATGGACGCGATCGCGGTCGAGATGCACAGCAGCACCAGCGTGGTGACGTCCTGGCCGCGGACCAGGCCGAAGATGGCGATGATCATCACAGCCAGGAAGGCGATCAGGCCGAAGACCTTGGTCATGCCGTCCAGCTCGCGCTGCAGCGGGGACTTCGACCGCTTGGTGGCGGTCACCATCCCGGCGATCTGGCCCATCTGGGTCGCGCTGCCGGTGCCGATCACCACAAACGTCGCCTTACCCCGGGTGACCTGGGTGTTCTGGAAGACCAGGTTGGTCCGGTCGCCCAGCGCGACGTCGCCTTCGGGCAACGTCGTCGGGTCCTTGGGCACTGGCGCGCTCTCCCCGGTCAGCGCGGCCTCCTGCACCTCGAGCGTGGCGGAGGAGTAAAGCCGGCCGTCCGCCGGGACCACGTCCCCGGCCTCGAGCAGCACAATGTCGCCCGGAACCAGCTTGGTGGATTCGATCTGTTCGACCTGGCCGGATCGGCGCACCCGGGCGTGCGGCACCTGGAGCTTCGCCAGCGCCTCCACGCTGGCCCGGGCCTTCAGCTCCTGGTTCGTGCCCATCACCACGTTGAACGTCACCAGGGCCAGCACCACCAGCGCCGTGGCGATCTGGACGATCGCGAAGCTGGCCCCGCAGACCATCAGCAGCATGATGTTCATCGGGTTGGCCAGCTGACCCCGGGCCACCGCCCACACGCTCGGCGGCGGCTCGGTCGGCAGTTCGTTCGGCCCGTACTCGCCCAGCCGCCGCTCCGCCTCCTCGGCGGCCAGCCCTTCGTCCGCCTCGACACCCAGCTGCGCGGTCACGTCCAGCGCCGGCCGGGCATACCAGGGGACGTTCTCACCAGGTTGCCTAGCGGTAGTGGTGGTCATCTCAACTCCTCGAAAAGACCCAGTGCCCGATGTGAACATGTGACGGACTGCCGGGGGTGGCTCACGATGACGTTCGCCGAGTACGTCAGCCATGCGGGTGATACCCGTGACATGCCCCGGCCCCGATGAACGCGGCCTGGCGCACCGTCGGGTACTTCTCGTCCGCCGGTGACGGTTCGGCTGCTTCTGGCTCGTCCATCGCGATGTGCCATCTTGCCTGGCGATTAAGGAGCGGGGACCAGCGTCGCCGGGCGCCTTCTGGGTGACGATGTTCGTGCTGGCCATGCCCGCCACGATCCCGGCGAGCCCACGGCTGTTGTAGGTGTACAGCGAGTCGGCTGACGGCAGCCGTCGGGCGAACTCCGCGATGCTGACCGCGCGGCACAAGGACGCCACCAAGGCGATGAGGACGACCAGCGGAGCCGCGAACCCCGTGTACCCCATGACGATCACCAGACCGCCTACCACCGCGCTCGGCGAGGAGGCCAGGAACGCGCGCCGCTCCATCCCCGCCAGCACGATCGGCATCGTGATCGTGACTGGCCTGTTCTACCTGCTGGTCGTCTGCGCCGAGACGTTCGGGGTGGGATGGCACGACATCCTCAGCCTCACCCGGCAGCATTCCAGCCTAGCTTTGCCCTGACCGCTGCACGCCTGCGGGATGAGACGCCCGGTCCCGCCAGCAGGGCCGATGGTCCTGATGGATCCCGGTGGTTAATTCGCGACACGCCGTGCAGGATCGATGAACTGGGGCTTTTGGGGTTCCACGCTGCTGGTGCGGTCGTTCCTTCCCCCTCGTCCCGGCCGCAGAATCGGGTATGCCATGTCCATGCACCCAGCCCAGTGGCCCGAACCGGATCCGCAGGTCGCGGCGATGATCGAGGCGAAGTTCCCGGGGAAGAAGACGCCGCCGCTGGCGGTCACGATCCGCAGGAGGCTGGGCCAGTGGCTGGAGGATGAGGATTTCGCCTTAGCGTTCGGGGCGCGGGGACGTCCGGGGTGGTCACCGTCCCAGCTGGCGTTGGTGACCGTCTTGCAGATGGCGGAAAACCTCCCCGATCGGGCGGCGGCTGAGACGGTCGGTAAGGACCTGGCCTGGCAGTACGCGCTCGGCCTGGCCGCCGGTGCCGAAGGGTTCGACCACACGGTGCTGAGCGAGTACCGGGCCCGGGTCGCCGAGCACGGCCTGGAACAGGTGGTGCTGGATAAGCTGCTGGAACGTCTGGCCAGTGACGGGCTGATCAAAGCGGGCGGCAAGCAGCGAACCGATTCCACCCACGTGATCGCTGCAGTGGCTGCTCTCAACCGGCTGGAGCTGGCCGGGGAGAGTGTCCGGGCGGTGCTGGAGGCGCTTGCGGCGGCGCATCCGGACTGGCTGGAGCAGCGGGTCTGCCTGGCCGATTTCCATCGGCGCTATGGCGTGCCGATGACGTCCTGGCGGCCGCCGGCCAGCGCGGCCAGACGCGCCGAGCTGGCGATCGCGTACGCCAAAGACGGCTATGCGCTGCTGGAGGAGATCTACGAGCCGCGCGCACCGCAGTGGCTGCGCCAGATCCCGGCAGTCAGCACACTGCGGATCGTGCTGCTGCAGAACTACACGCGCCGCATCGATGCCGCCGGGCGGGAGGTGATCACACGGCGGGAGGCCGCCCCGGACGGGGACGGGCTCCCGCCCGGGCATCTGCGCCTGGCCTCGCCGTATGACACCGACGCCCGGTGGGGGGTGAAACGGGACACCTTCTGGATGGGCTACAAGCTGCACATCACCGAGACCTGCGACGATGCGCCCGCATGCACCTGCCAGACGGCCCCGGCCAGCATGCCCCAGACCCAGTCCGTCACGCCGGCGTCCTCGCCCGGCCGGGCAGAACGCGGCGGCAACGGGCACGCCAGGGGATGTGCGCAGCTGTGCCACCCGAACCTGATCACACACGTAGCCACCACCGATGCCACCGTCGGCGACGCCGCGATGACCGCACCGATCAACCAGGCGCTGGCCAGCAAGCACCTCACGCCCGGCCGCAACTATATGGACTCCGGCTATCTCAGCGCCGACCTGGTGGTCTCGCAGCTCACCGGGCACGGCATCGCGCTGATCGGGCCGCTGCTTTCTGACACCTCCGCCCAGGCCCGCGCCGGCGCCGGGTATGCCCGCGCCGACTTCCGCATCGATTACGACGCCCAGACCGTCACCTGCCCGCACGGCGCCACCAGCGCCAGCTGGACACCGTGCAGCCAAGCCGGCAAAAAAGCGATCGTGGCGACATTCTCCGCCGATGACTGCGCACCCTGCCCGGCCCGGCCGTTGTGCACCACCAGCAAGACACGCCGACGACAACTGACCTTGCTGCCCCGCGACCTGCACGACGCCCAGGCCCAGGCCCGCAGCGCCGAAAACGACAGATCCTGGCAGGCCGACTACGCGCGGCGGGCAGGCGTCGAAGGCACCATGCAGCAGGCCGTCGCCACCTGCGGATCCCGCCGCGCCCGCTATCGCGGACTGGCCAAGACCCGCCTGGAACACACCTTCTCCGCAACCGCCCTGAACATGCTGCGGCTGGAGGGATTCTGGAACGGCCGGCCCCTGGACCGCAGCCGGACCAGCCACCTGGCGCGCCTATGCGTCGGCCACGCCGCGTAGACCCGAATTAACCACCAGGATCCTGATGGCGGGCAAAACAGCGGCCGCTGCCCACTGCCGTTCGGCCATCCGGCGCTCATCAGGCGGAGGTCAATCTCGACTACTGCCTCGATCATGGCGCCGGGATGGCCGCGCCTGTCCCATCGCGGGCAGGCTAGGTGGCCAGGTTCTCACGGCTGCCGTAGGCGCACAGCGCGTACAGCGCGACCACGTCCACAGCGATGATCATCAGTGACCACAACGGGTAGGCGCCGAGGAAGAACATCTGGTCAAGCGCGCTCAGCCCGACCACGGCCACGCCGAACCAGCGCGCCAGTTGGTTTCCCATCAGCACCCCGGCCGCCGCGAACAGCTGCAGCACGCCGAGGATGAGCGTGACCCAGCCCCACGAGTTCAAGCCGCCGAACACGTAATGCGCGTCGGCCACAAATACGTGCGCGTTCGCGACCGCGGCGATGCCGTAGAACAGGTTGAAGAAGCCGACCACGGCCAGCACGACGGAAGCGAAAATCATCAGGCCATAGCCGTGGCCTTCAACGTGCCGCCCGCCCGTGCTGCCAGCTGGCTTGAGTGTTGCCGACGTCATTTTGGGCCTCCAAGGTCAGAACTTACAGAAACCTTCGCCGGGACCCGCGAGCCGCTTTTGCGCAACATCTTCATGCCGCCCCACTCGGGCAGCACTACCGCACCCAAAATGGCTCGTGGGGTCACGGCTTGCTTTAATAGTGGCCCGGCGGCTCAGTGTCTGCTTAGGGCCAAATGTCCCGGCGTTTAAGGACCATCGGCCGCCGTATGCCGCCCAGCGAGTCCGCCGCCCAGGAGAAGCGGAGGGTCTGGGCGAGCGCATATCGGCGCTGCGGCCAATGGTGATGCTTCTTGGCGGTGGTAAAATAAAGATGGCCAAGTGCGAACCCGGCGGGAGGTAACGGCGGAAAGTGCGCCGCCACACCCGTTTGTGCGCGGCCTGAGGCTGAGCACATTTCGCGGCTGGGTGAGGTGGCGCGGGGGTGCGGTTCTCGGTAAGACAATTGATTCTGATGAGTACGTGATTTACCTGGCGGTTTCGGAAGTGTGCCGGGCATATGTGAGCGCACTGCTAGTTACGGTGTGTCATATGTGCAGGTAAGCAGGTTCCCGGACATCGCGGTGCCGACGGCTGCGTGGTGCGGTTGTCCGGGTGCGTGCATTGGAAAGGCCACCGCCTCAGTCTTTGTGGCGCAGGCCGGCGACGGTGATGGTGATGGTGATGGTGACCAGCTTGCGTAGCTATTCAGCCGGTGTCGGCCCTGCCTCGTGGCTTGCGCCGGGCTGGCCTGTGGTGATTATGCGGCCTTGGTGGCAGCGTGGGGTGTGAGGGCGGGCGGGAGCCAGGGGCCGGTGGTGAACAGCTGGCGCAGGGCGTCGAGGGCGTCGATGCCCCACTTGGCGGCGGTGGACAGGTATGACTGCGCGATCGCGAACTCGGCCAGGCCCTCGAGGGTGCGCCAGCAGCCGCCTGAGCTGTGCTGCTGCACCTTGACGGGCCTTACTGATCTTTCCGCCTCGTTGTTCGTGAACTCCGTCACGGCAAGGTCAGTAACGAATCTGAGGATCAGGTCCTCGTAGTCGCGGAACCGGCGCGCCACCCGTCTCGCGTCACGGGCGGCGCGGGTATGCCGCCGCTGGTTGGCGGCCAGGCCGTCGGCGGCGAGCGCCCGGTAACGGTCCAGCAGGCCGGCCAGGACGTCCGCGTCGAGGCGGTCCTTCCCGGCCCCGCGCGCCTGGCAGGCGTGGCCATTGGCCTGCAGCAGCAAGTCCGCCATGGCCGAGGCCCAGCGCTGCTGGGCCGGCTCGAAGTCGTAGATGTCTTTAAGATCACGAAGCAGGTGGGCTCCGCACCAGGCGTGCAGCGCGCCGGTCAGATGCGAGTAGCCGGCGTACCCGTCACGCATCAGCACGCCGGTGTATCCGGGCAGCACCCCGCCGGCGTCGATGTCGCCGGCGGACCGCCCGGCCACGTGCAGGCAGGTCAGGTAGCGGGTGCAGGCCACGTGCACGTACGTCAGGCTCTTCGCGGCCCGGGCGGGGGTCTCGTCGGCGTTCAGCGCCGGGGCGGTGCGCAGCAGCGCCCGGACGTGCTCCATGAACGGCGCCAGCGCGGCGGCGGCGCGGCCGCGGATCCCGGCCATCCACCCGGTGGAGACCTTGATCCCCGCCATCTGGCGCAGCAGCAGCGCGGCCCGCAGCACCGGCACGTGATGCCCGCAGGCCAGGTTCGCCGCCTGCGCCCGGGTCTCCGGCCCGTACACCACCCGGCTGGTCACATCCGCCGGGACCTGCCCGGCGCTGGCCGCCTGACAGCACGGGCACACCTTGGTGATCCTGCGGTACTCGATGATGTACGGCGGGGGCGGCGGGGTGATGTCCCATCGCTGCCGGCGCTCGGTGCGCACCGCCGGCTCCCCGGTCAGGTCCCGCCCGCACCGCCCACATCCCGCGGGCGCGCACTCAATGGTCTCATCCGGGTCATCCGCCAGCCCTAACGTCCTGCCCGGCGCGCCGGGCTGCTTGCCGGGCTGCCGCCCGGTCTTCTCCCGCAGCGACCGGTCCTTGCTCTTCTTCGTGTACGGGCTATCCGACGACGGCGGCTTCGAGGAACTGGAGGAGTCGCGCCCTAGCCTGCGCTCTAGCTGCGCGATCCGGTCCGCCTGCCCGGCGATCGTCCCCGCCTGCCGGGCGATCACCGCATCCCTGGCTTCCAGCTCGCGCCGATGAGCCCCAGCCATCACCGCCATGCCCTCGCGCAGCTCGCCGATCAGCTGCTCGGCCGCCTCCAGCCGCACCCGCAGCCCAGCGGCATCAGGCAAACCCGGCGAAGACGGCATGCGCCCTAATGATCAGCAAGCCGACCCGAAGATCAACGCGACACGCCGGCAACCCCCGCGCCGATCACAACCCGACCGTGATCCGGGTCACGGCCGGCGACACCCACCCCGGCTGAATAGATACCAGCTTGCCTGGTACGGCGACTCGGCCTACGGCACAGGGGACCTGCGGGATGCGATCGGCAAGAGCTGCTGGTCGCCTGGTCTTAGTGGGGGCCGGCCGGACAGCGACGTCACCGGGCCCGTCTCCGAGGATTTGCCGGAGCCTGAGTGGATCATCCTTTTTGTTGGCGCGTCCCATGGCCTTCTCAAAGACCGGTGCAGCGATACGGGCGAACCCGCTCGGTTCACTATGGTTACGCAGCATCATTTCAGTGCGACCAGCGATGTACCCGAACGCGACGTGCACCCACAACCGACACCGACGCGCCTGGACCTTGCCTGCTCAGCCCGGCCGAGCTGCGCGCCCCGCGCCGGTGCCAGTCCCGCAGAGCCCGCAGGCTCGCGCCCGGCGGCGGCGGGCGTCCCGCCGGAGGCCGCCGGGCCGGCCGGTCCAGCCGCTTCCCCGGAACCCGGGGGTTCCGGGGAAGCCGACGCCACGCGGTCCCCGGCATGGCCTGCCCCGCGCCAGCCCGCCCGTCCCGGCACCGGGCGCTGCCCCGCTTCGGTTCCTCCATGCCAGGGGTGCCACGCTGCGCCACGATCTCATCAACGTCGCAGCCCGGACCGCCCGCCACGGCCGCAGCGAGATCACCTTGCACCTGCCCGAAGGATGGCACCGCGAGCAGGACTGGATGACCCCGTTCGAAGCCGCCTGTGGCCTGCCCGCCCAGGCGGCCTGACCAACCCGGAACCGCTCACCACCCCCACGGCCCCAAGCCCCCGGCAGACCGGCCAGCCAAGATCCCCGCAACGACCTGTGGACAAGCCGCAGAAATGGCGAGCGGCAGGAAAACCACCCCACGGCCAACCTCAAGATCAGGTTCTCCGGGCCGCCTCGAAGAAAACGATCACCCGAATCTACCCAGTGGATCGAGGCTTAGGCGGGGGCTTCACGGCGAAGGAGACGAGCTGGTCATGTCCCTTGCCGACCACTCCGTAGCTTGCCTCGGGCACCTCGGCCCACGCGCCGGGAAGGTCACCGATTGGCTCCGAGACCACCAGTCGCGCGTCGTCGGACAGTTCTTGCAGGACCTGTCGTTCCGGATACAGCCCTCTGAGCGTACGGACGTCCCGTGAGAAGAAGAGCGACCGCGATTTGCCCTCGCTCGAGTACCGGAACACCCAGAGGCCCTCGCCGTCGGTGGTCGCGATCGTGCCCTGGAACGGGTACTTGACGCCGCGCTGTCGCCCGCATGCCTCGACGAGCCCGATGGCGCGCGCGACAGCGTCCGGCGGATCGTCCTCGAGGCCGAAGGTGAGCGCCAAGTAGAACAAGACCTCGGTGTCGGTTTGGCCCATGATCTCGGGATAGAGCGATTCGTCGACCGCGAGCACGAGATCGCGTTTGATCGCCGCGAAGTCGCTGATGAATCCGTTGTGCATCCACAGCCAGCGGCCGTGGCGGAACGGATGGCAGTTCGTCTGCTGAACGGCCGACCCAATCGCCGCACGAATGTGCGCGAAGAACAGGGGAGAGCTCACGTGGCCCGCGAGCTCGCGCAGGTTCTGGTCGTTCCACGCCGGCTCGATGCTGCGGAACACACCGGGGGTCGGTGCGGCGTCATACCAGCCGACTCCGAATCCATCGCCGTTCGTCGTCTCGGCCCCGAGCTTGGACTGCAAGCTCTGGTCGATCAGCGAATGGGCGGGGGTGTAGAGCACCTCTGCAAGCGGGACGGGCGAACCCGTATAAGCGAGCCAGCGGCACATCAGCCGCTCCTTTCGGTCGCGGGTCAAGCGGGACCCGAGAGTTTGGCGGGTACGCTGAGGCGCTGTTTCATGATCTGACGCGGTCGGGCCGGTTCCCAGGGGAAGCCCGCAAGCCGATTATGCCCAAGCGGGACGGTCTGTCCGCCGGCACGCTGTGCCCTGCGGGACAAGCTGATGACCATGATCCGGGGCCGGGCATGTCCAGGACATGTCCGAACCCGTTCCTCGTGGTGCAAGTCTGCGAAGGAGATTGTCGCCGTGATTGGGATGACCGAGGTTGCCGGGAGCCTGAAGCGCCGGGGCGAGGCAGGAGGAATCAGGCAGAAGGGAGGGCTTCAAGGTGCTCAATTTGAGGTACATCGGCCGGGTCAGCGCGTCTGCGATACGACAGGCCCGGCTAGGCCGGCGCCATGGTCGAGCTGGTAATCGAGGTTGATCGCCGCGCTGATCAGCGCCAGATGGCTGAATGCCTGCGGGAAGTTGCCGAGCTGCTCACCGGTGCTGCCGATCTCCGTGCATCTTCTCGAACGTCAGCCTCGCCTCGTCGAGCCACCCGACGCGCGCCAGCGCGTCCACGTACCAGAACGTGCACAGGGAGAAAGTGCTGCGGGAAGTCCGCAACGCGGTCCTGCATAACGTCACCGCCGGGGAGTACGGTCACGACCTGTACTACTTCCGCCGGATGTGCGCGGCCGGCGCGGTGGACTGCCTGCAAGCCGACGTCTCACGGTGCGGCGGCATCACCGAATGGCTCCGCGTCGCCGCGGTCGCCGCCTCCCACGGCCTGCAGATCTCCGGCCACTGCGGGCCGCACCTGCACGCCCACGCCGCCGCCGGCACCCCGAACCTGCGGCACCTGGAGTGGTTCCACGACCACGTCCGGATCGAGTCCCTGTTGTTCGACGGCACACTGGACCCCACCGGCGGCGCCATCCGCACCGACCCGGCCGTGTCCGGTCTCGGCCTTACCCTGCGCACCGCCGACGCCGAACCCTACCGGGTCAGCCTGACTGGCCCGGACACCGGGAAGCCCGCGAAGGGCAGGCCACCGAGGCCACGCCGGCTGACAACGGGACGCGAGAGGCCATGGCGCGGCGGCCGCCGTGGCCGAAGAAACCGGCGGCCTGAGACGGCCCGGCCAGCCGCTGAACCGGCGTCTACATCGGGGGATGACCGCGACGGCCGAGCGGCTGTCACCTACGGCATCGTTGACCTCCTCAACAGCGCCGGGTCCGCGCTGATCCTGATCGGGCTTGGGCTGTTCATCACGGCGGGCCTGGATCCGGCCGTCAACTAGCTCACCCGCCGCCGCGGGCCGGTAACTGTTGGAGGCACTGAGCAAGCTGCCTGTGGTGAGGTGGCCGGGCGCGCGACCAGCACGTTGTAGCCCGCCCGGCCCGCGCCAGCAGCCGCAGTCCCTCGGTGCCGATCTGGTCGTCGTTCGTGACGACGGCGCGCGGAGATCCGTTCAGCTTTCTGCCGCCTTCTCCAGCAGCGCGTGCCCGAACTGCAGCAGGTCGGCGCCGGCCAGGGAGCTCAGCATGGCGGTGACCAGCCGGGTGCCGCGCGGCAGGAAGACCAGCCCGGCGGTCAGCCCGGTGGCGATCCACACGCTGGTGCAGAACGGGCAGGTCACCAGCTCGCCGATCGTCTTCTGGCCGCCCTGCCCGCGTACCTCCTCGCGCAGCTCGGCCGGTCCGGACGTGCCCTGGTAGGAGGTGAACGGCGCCCGCAGCGGGCTGGTCACCGGATCCTTGGCCAGCAGCCTGCTCAGCTTGTGTGTCGCCGCCGCGCCTAGCACGACGTCCAGCGGCGACACGCCTTCCGGGAGCTCGCGGTGGCTCAGCCGAGCGGCTGCGGCCAGCGAGCTGACCAGAGCGGAATACACGCCCATCGTGACGGCGTAACCGGCCAGCGGACGGTCCGCGTCGCCGACGTAGCGGTCGCGCTGGGTACGGGCCTCGCTTACTAGCTTGCTTCTAAGCTCGGTGATTGTTGCCATGCGGCTGCGGCTACCCGCGGTCAGCGCACCCAACCCTGTTGCCCGCGTGGGTTGCGACCGCAGGTCCGGGGGCGCGGCGGGCGGATCTGCTGTTCCAGCCGTCGTCGCTGGACGCGCGGATCGGACGGCGATGGGGCGGGCTGGCGGATATGCCGGGTGAGGGGGAGTTTCGGGTCTCGGCCGCCGTCAGCGGGCTGGCGCCAGGCTGCTTCGCGGGCGGCCCGGACCGGCTGGAACCGCGCCAGCTGATCTTTGATGGCCTCGTTGCTGGCGCGCAGGGGCCACGGCCGCCCGTCTAGGGCACGGTGATCATGACAACGGCCCTACCTGATAGGGCGTCGCAGCACGGCAGCGCCCTTCGGGCACTCGTCATCCGGGCACGGTACGCTGCGTGCATCGCACCCAAAGGCGCAGCCCCCTACCACCAGACCCCTCGGGCCGCACAACCGCACATCGGGAGAAGAGGCCCTCTCAACGAACTAGCCCTTGACAGTCTTGAACCCTCCGAAGTGGCCATTGAGTACCTGCCCGGCCACGGCCAGCAGGTCGGCCTCGGAGAACGGCTTCTCCACCAGGGCTACGTTCGGATCAAGCCTGCCCTGGGAGGTCAGGACACCCCGGGCGTAGCCGGACATGAAGATCACTTCGATCTCTGGTTTGGTCAACCGAATTTTCTCGGCGACCTCCTTGCCGAGCATCTGCGGCATGACCACGTCGGTGACCAGCAGGTGGATCTCGCCCGGGTGGCGGCTGGCAATGTCGAGAGCTTCCGGGCCGTTGGCGGCGGTGATCACCTGGTAGCCGTTGCGGGTGAAGATCCGCCTGGTTACCTCGCGCAGGGCTTCCTCGTCCTCGACGACCAGGACGGTCTCTCCTTTCGGCGCCCGCTGGTAGGGCGCGGGAGTCACGGTCGGGGTGGCTGCCTGCGCGGTGACAGGCAGCGTGATGGTGACGGTCGTGCCGGTGCCGGGTTCGGAGTAGATCCGGATGTTCCCGTCGGCCTGGGCGAGGATCCCGTAGACGGTGGCCAGGCCGAGACCGGTTCCCGCGCCGTCCGGCTTGGTGGTGAAGAACGGCTCGAACACGTGCTGCGCAACATCGGCGGTCATCCCGGTGCCGGTGTCGCTGACCCGCAGCCGCACGTTCCTCCCCGGCCGCGCCTTCGATCCCCCGGCGATGGTGTCGGCGTCCACGGTGATGTTGCTCGTATCGATGGTCAGCGTGCCGCCGCCGGGCATGGCGTCGCGGGCGTTGACCGCGAGGTTCACCAGCACCTGCTCCAGCTGGCCAGGATCGGCCAGGATCGGGCACAGGTCACCGGCGGGCGAGATGACCAGCTCGATATGCTCGCCGATGGTCCGGCGCAGCATTTCCTCCACCGTGGTGATGACGCTGTCGAGGTCGATGACCTGCGGCCGTACCACCTCCCGCCGGGCGAAGATGAGCAGCTGGTGGGTAAGCGCGGCCGCCCGTTCGGCGGCCTTCGTGATCTGCGCGAGGTCAGCGCTGGCCGCTTCCAGGTGCGGGGCCGGGTCCGGACCGGCCGCGGCGGCGACTTCCTCGGACACGAACGTCACGTAGTTGAGGATTACGGCCAGCAGGTTGTTGAAGTCGTGTGCGACCCCGCCCGCGAGCTGGCCGAGGCTCTCCAGGCGCTGCGCCTGGGTCTGCAATCGTTCCTTCCGCTCTAGGGCCTCCCGCGCGTCGCGGCGCTCGGGTGTCGGCCGTCACCTCGTCCTGCTCGAGCACGTCCCGGGCATCGCGGCGCTCGGCGCGGGCGTCGCGGCGCTCGGTGTCCGCCGTCACCTCGCCCTGTTCCAGCACGTCCCGGGCATCGCGGCGTTCGGCATCGGCCGTCACCTCGCCCTGTTCCAGCACGTCCCGGGCATCGCGGCGCTCGGCATCGGCCATCACCTCGCCCTGCTCCAGCACGTCCCGGGCATCGCGGCGCTCGGCATCGGCCGTCACGTTGTCCCGCTCGACCATGTGAATCATCCCCACTGCTGCAACGAGAGCACTTACCGTGCCAGGATCGTCGATCGTCGAAAGGAGAAACGGATAAGAACCCGTATGAGAGCTACTGCTCCCGTTGCCAACGGCGCGGGCTGGGCCCGTGTCCCGATGTCCGGCCAACGGGCCCATACGCACGTCCCCGGTGATCCGCCACGGAAGACCGGCACGAATGCTGTCACTAAACGTAGACGTTACCACACGCTTGGTAGCATGTGCGACGCAACTGGCCCAATAGGGCGTAGCGGTAAAGGGGGGACCTGAATCCTGCCAGTCCGGCCGACCAGCTGATCATCGAAGGGACGGCCCAGCCATGACCCGGCGGCCAAACCCACTCCCACCAGCCCGACCGCCGCGCGGACAGGTATCGCTTGGCGCAGCTGGCACCGACCCACCAAATATCAGCAACATCGTGGCGAGCCAGATCGGCAGCCGTCGCGGGCCCATATGCGGCGACTTCGTTGCCGAGCATCTCGGGCATGACCACGTCGGTGAGCACGACCCGTTGTGCCAACAGCGGGCACCGTGCGCTGCCAAAGCGCCCGGCGGGCAGTGCGGGCATCGGCCACTGCGGCCAGCGCGACGATCAGTGCGCCTTGCCGTCACCGCCAGCGTCACGGCTGCGACGGTCCCACCCATCGCCGCAGCGCGGAGATACGCGCCATGCTCACCGCCCTCGATGAGGGCCAGTGTCGCCCAGTGTCCCGTTACATACTAAATGTAGTAGCGCTGTCACACTTCTGCGGCAAACCTGCCATGCACGCTGTGGCTCTGTTGGGATGGGCCGGAGCGGGCCGAGGTGTACTTGCGGTCGGAGCGTCGGCGGCCACCGACGGCGGCCTGGTGCGTGCCGATGCTGGCCGTATCAAGGATGCTTTACAGCTTCCTCCGGCCGGCCGGGCGCCGACCCTGTAAGCGGTCCGGAACAACTAGAACGATCAAGACCAGTCAGCGCTCGCCCGCGCGACCCGCCCCTGTCAGGTCAGCCTCAGGCCCGCGACAGGTGCACAGGATGTGAACCGGCACCATGAACCTGAGCCGCCCGCCAGGGCAGCGGACAGGCTGCGGCACACCCCCTCATCGGGCCTTGTCCTCGCCTGTGACCCCGGGCGGAACGGGAATCCTTGGGCTATTCCTGAGCTTCACACCCGGCCGCCGCCAAGCGGCGGCAATGTCCCGGGACGCCCTCGGTAGCCCTCGGTTGCGAATGGTTCGAATAACCATGCCTTTACTAAGGGTATGATATTCATCACCTAGAGTAGTTTAAATTGTGACTGTTTACCGCATTTCTCGACAACGGGGGACTTTATGAAACGGGCACAGATCATCAGCTTCACACGCCGCGCCGTCGCGCTGATCCTGCTAGCCGCGACCTGCGCAGTCGTGGGGTCACCGACGACACCCGCCGGGGCTGCGAACGCCTCCAGGGGCCCCGTTACGCCGGACGTATGCGGGGGGATCCCGCAGGTGACACCGCCGCACCTGCTCGCCTTCTTCGGTTCGGCATTCACCCCCGATAACTGGGGAGCGTTCGGATTGAACCGCATGGCCGTCAAGGCCTCAGGCGACCCGCGATTCCCGCAGATGCTGCAGGTGTCCTACCCCAGGGGCTCTGCCAGCATAGTCGCCAGCACGAACTACCACATCCCAGCTGGCGGAGCCCAGATCCTGCTGCTGCTGCACAGCGGCCCGGCCAGCAGCCTGCACGTGCGGTACTACGTGCGGTTCCCGGCGGGGTTCGACTTCGTCAAGGGCGGGAAGATGCCCGGCCTGTTCGGTGGCACTGTGTTCTGCAGCGGAAAGATCCCTAACGGCACCAACGGCCTATCCACCCGGTACATGTGGCGGACAGGCGGCGCGGGCGAGGTCTACGCCTACCTGCCGACCTCCCGGCGGTACGGCACGCAGCTTGGCAAGGGGAACTGGACCTGGCCGACGGGCACGTGGATATGCGTCGAGCAGGCGGTCCATCTGAACACGCCCGGCAGGTCCAACGGCACGATCACGGTCTGGGTCAACGGCCATCAGGTGCTCAATGCCACCGGGCTCGAGTTCCGTACCACTAGCAACCTGAAGATCGCGGGCCTGTTCTTCTCCAGCTTCTTCGGTGGCGACGACCCCACATGGGCGACGCCGCGCGCCCAGTACGCCGACTTCGCCGGCTTCACCGTGTCCCCGCACCAGATCGGGCCCTTGGCGAGGCACTAGGATGGCCCCGGCTCTCATATCCACATGGTCTGGCGGGCCTGGGCAATTACCTGCGTCGGTAGTTGTGTGAGGTCCCGGTGGCAGGCGTGACCGGATCCGGCCCGGACAGGTTAACGCGTCCCAGAGACGAGGACTTCGGCGCTCATGGAACGAGAGCTGCGCAGTTGGTGATGGATCAAATACTTATAGTGAGAGGTGGTACGCGAACACCGCAACGGAGAAAATCATGAAGATCCGGGCGATCCCAGCGGACAGCATCACTCACACGCAGAATCGGAAGGCGACACCGGGGCGAGCTACCTTCGGAGGGCGATCTGGGACTGCCACCGCCGGTCGCAGAACTCGCTTTGAGTGCTGGCCCGCAGCGCCGCGGCCAGTTCGGCCAGTGATGCCTCTGCCGTTGCCTGGTCACCGATCGTCTGATCATCTTCTGCGGCAGATGTCAGAGTCAGCTGGATCTGGATCAGCTCTTCCTCGGCCCGCACCGCGACATGTGCCCGCGTCAACGGGCTTGCGGGTGCCATCCTGAACAGCATCAGCTCGGCGACGTCGACGATGACGGGTACTTCCATCGCGGTCGGTCCCGCTGGCTGTCCGCCGGCGTCCACCGTAACCGGCGGGGCGAGCAGCCACCCAATCCGCTGCTGCAGCGCGGCAGCCAGCCGGGTCTCGGGCCGCACGAACGGCCACGGCCCATCCACCAGCCAGCGCAGTGATCCGGCTGCCGCCTCCACGAGCTGCTGTACCGCTTCGAGGCGCGGCACCGGACAGGGCGATGCCGACCGGCGTAGCATTTGTATTTCGAGGGTGGCAGCGGTGAGTTCCTGGATCGGGCCGTCATGAAGAAAGTCGCTCAGCTCGCGGCGTTCGCGGGCGCGAAGCCCGCGGGTGATGTCGAGCAGCTGCCATGCCCGCAGCTCACCGGCTGCGGGCTGATTTCCGCCCGCCAGCGCTGATGCCGGGGGCTGCCCGGCGGAATCTGGCGCGCTGCCCGCTTCCCGATCGGGCGCTGGGACGATACCCGGCTGAGACAACGCGCGAACGGCTTCGAGCAGGTCGCCTATCTGGAACGGTTTGGTCAGGTATGCGACGCCGTCAGGAAGCATGTCGGCGGCTCCGCCGGTGACCACCAGGCACCGCCTGGCCGCAGCCGGGTCCTTCGACCGGAGCTCTTCGACGAGGTCGATGCCCCGTTCAGGGCCGAGATTGGCGTCGACAAGGACCGCGTCGTACCCGCTTGGGTCCATTCCGCGCGCCTCGGTGAGCGTGGACGCGACATCGACCTCGTACCCGCTGGCGCTGAGCGCGCGGCGGAGCAGGGTCCGCATCTGATCCAGGTCATCGACGACCAGAACCCGTCGCCCGCCTGAGCTCGCCGCCACTTTTCTCAACCCTTTCGCCGCGGCCAGCGCGCCAGAGCCGGGCCTGACGCGCCGACGGCACGGAGGCTGCCTGCGGGCTGGTCGCGGAGCGCCGGCTGCCCGGTTCATGCCGTCTGCGTGAGTCGGCGACATGGCTGTCAGCGCTGTTTTCGCTACTAATAGTAGTATGACAGTAACAGAACGCCGTCAGGAACGCGGCGGCCGAGGGCGCGCGGGGGGCAGCTAGTGCCCAGCGCCTAAAATCATTCACATAAATCAGAGATCATCCGCACCGGTGAAGACCTTACAATCGGGCGAAGTCCCTGCTAGAAATATTCGGCGAACTTACGGCGTGGGACACTAGTACTACACGCCTAGATCACGACGTGGCTCCGTCCTGCGCTGGCCGGCTAGCTGAGCGGCGCTCAGCGGGGGCAGCAGAGCCGGGGGCCGCCGGGCCTCCGGCGGCAGCGTATTGGTGGTGGGTGCGCACCGGATGCCGAGATGGGCGAGCGGGGGTGGCTGGTGGTGCTATTGGCCGCCGACTTGCCGTTGTGCCGTGATGAACGCCGAGCCGAGCCGTGCCACCGTCGAAGGGTTGCTGCTGTAGGAGCGCTGGAACTGGCGAGCCGAACGGGCTCAGGGCGCCGGCCTCCAAGGCATGGTGATGGTCACCCAGGTAAAGCCAAGCCCGGCGGCGCGTGGGGGCGGCAACCATCGTCTCGGCCTGACCGGTGATAACCGAACCCACAGTAAGTGTCCCTGTGTCCCCGAAGCCGGGCTGACCTGAGAAGACATTTCCGAGCTTGTAGGACATCGGCCGGACAGGGTGTCGTTTCCGGGCCTGACCTGGCTAATGGCCTTGATTGTCGCGGCGGTCTCATTGGTTTCAGCTTCTTTTCCAGCCGTGCGGCATGCGGCAAGGATTTCCGGGCCCATGTACCGGCGTGATTCGGCCCATTCGTCGTTCTGCTCGGCCAGCACAGCGCGGACGAGCCGATGATGGCGTCGCGGCCAGGGAAGATGCCAACCACGTTGGTCCGTTTGCGTACCTCTTTATTGAGTTTATTGAGGCGTTCCGGCCCTCGCAGTCAGGGCGACCCGCGGCTTGTGGATTGTCAGCCTTCCAGCCGGTGGAGGGTAGCTATTCAGCCGGTGTCGGCCCTGCCTCGTGGCTTGCGCCGGGCTGGCCTGTGGTGATTATGCGGCCTTGGTGGCAGCGTGGGGTGTGAGGGCGGGCGGGAGCCAGGGGCCGGTGGTGAACAGCTGGCGCAGGGCGTCGAGGGCGTCGATGCCCCACTTGGCGGCGGTGGACAGGTATGACTGCGCGATCGCGAACTCGGCCAGGCCCTCGAGGGTGCGCCAGCAGCCGCCTGAGCTGTGCTGCTGCACCTTGACGGGCCTTACTGATCTTTCCGCCTCGTTGTTCGTGAACTCCGTCACGGCAAGGTCAGTAACGAATCTGAGGATCAGGTCCTCGTAGTCGCGGAACCGGCGCGCCACCCGTCTCGCGTCACGGGCGGCGCGGGTATGCCGCCGCTGGTTGGCGGCCAGGCCGTCGGCGGCGAGCGCCCGGTAACGGTCCAGCAGGCCGGCCAGGACGTCCGCGTCGAGGCGGTCCTTCCCGGCCCCGCGCGCCTGGCAGGCGTGGCAATTGGCCTGCAGCAGCAAGTCCGCCATGGCCGAGGCCCAGCGCTGCTGGGCCGGCTCGAAGTCGTAGATGTCTTTAAGATCACGAAGCAGGTGGGCTCCGCACCAGGCGTGCAGCGCGCCGGTCAGATGCGAGTAGCCGGCGTACCCGTCACGCATCAGCACGCCGGTGTATCCGGGCAGCACCCCGCCGGCGTCGATGTCGCCGGCGGACCGCCCGGCCACGTGCAGGCAGGTCAGGTAGCGGGTGCAGGCCACGTGCACGTACGTCAGGCTCTTCGCGGCCCGGGCGGGGGTCTCGTCGGCGTTCAGCGCCGGGGCGGTGCGCAGCAGCGCCCGGACGTGCTCCATGAACGGCGCCAGCGCGGCGGCGGCGCGGCCGCGGATCCCGGCCATCCACCCGGTGGAGACCTTGATCCCCGCCATCTGGCGCAGCAGCAGCGCGGCCCGCAGCACCGGCACGTGATGCCCGCAGGCCAGGTTCGCCGCCTGCGCCCGGGTCTCCGGCCCGTACACCACCCGGCTGGTCACATCCGCCGGGACCTGCCCGGCGCTGGCCGCCTGACAGCACGGGCACACCTTGGTGATCCTGCGGTACTCGATGATGTACGGCGGGGGCGGCGGGGTGATGTCCCATCGCTGCCGGCGCTCGGTGCGCACCGCCGGCTCCCCGGTCAGGTCCCGCCCGCACCGCCCACATCCCGCGGGCGCGCACTCAATGGTCTCATCCGGGTCATCCGCCAGCCCTAACGTCCTGCCCGGCGCGCCGGGCTGCTTGCCGGGCTGCCGCCCGGTCTTCTCCCGCAGCGACCGGTCCTTGCTCTTCTTCGTGTACGGGCTATCCGACGACGGCGGCTTCGAGGAACTGGAGGAGTCGCGCCCTAGCCTGCGCTCTAGCTGCGCGATCCGGTCCGCCTGCCCGGCGATCGTCCCCGCCTGCCGGGCGATCACCGCATCCCTGGCTTCCAGCTCGCGCCGATGAGCCCCAGCCATCACCGCCATGCCCTCGCGCAGCTCGCCGATCAGCTGCTCGGCCGCCTCCAGCCGCACCCGCAGCCCAGCGGCATCAGGCAAACCCGGCGAAGACGGCATGCGCCCTAATGATCAGCAAGCCGACCCGAAGATCAACGCGACACGCCGGCAACCCCCGCGCCGATCACAACCCGACCGTGATCCGGGTCACGGCCGGCGACACCCACCCCGGCTGAATAGATACGGTGGAGGTGGTCGGTGAGAGCGCCGGCGACGCGGGCGTGGCGGGCAGCTTCGGTGTCCCCTGCCCCGGGCTTGGGCGTCGGCTTGCAAGCGCTGGATGTCGGTGAGCTGATCGCGGATGGCGTCACCGAATTCGGGGCGGTGACGAAGTTCTCGCAGCTCTCGCAGATGTTGGCGTACGGGCAGGCGCCCGCGGCCTCGTCCCGTGAGCAGTAGCCGTGCGAGCTGGTCACCGACAAGGCCGCGAACCGGTACGGTCACAAAGATACCGAACGGGTGCCCGGGGCGTACCAGCAGATAAACCGCGAATCGGAAAACGGGCCAACCGCTAGTTCCCGCTTTGCAACGATGCGACTGGCGCTGGAGGCGTAGCTATTCAGCAAGCGTCAGCGGTTTAGCGTTCGGTGTCTGGGCTGACCTTGCTGGCTGCGGAGCTGCTGGGGTTTCGCGGGCTGGGTGCGGCGCGGATGGGGTTGGCGGCGCGCCGGGGCGGGTTGTTGACTGGCGGGCCGGGATGGTGACTATTGCCAGGTGTGCCCGATGTGCCCGGTGTTCCTTCCGCAGGGGAGCTGTCAGCCCTGCCGGCTGCCGAGCTGGCGGCCCGGCTGACTGAGGCGTACAGGCTGATCAGCGAGCTGACCGCGCAGGCCGGGCGCCTGTCAGCACGGGTGGAAGATCTTGAGCGTCAGTCCCGCAGGGATTCGTCCACGTCGTCGCGGCCACCGTCGTCCGACAGCCCTTATAAGAAGAAGGACGCGGACCGGTCTTTGCGGGAGCGGGGGAAACGGCGGCCGGGCAAGCAGCCGGGCGAACCGGGGACGACGATGAACCTCGTCGATGACCCTGATGAGACGGTCTTCTGCCCGCCGGCCGCGTGCTGCGGGTGCGGCGCGGGCCTGGCCGGGGCGCCGGTGACGGCGCAGCGCCGTCATCAGGTCACCGATATCGTCCCGGCGCCTGAGCCGAGGGTCACCGAGTACGTGGCGCAGGCGAAGGAGTGCGGCGGGTGCGGGACGGTGACCGAGGGCGAGCTGCCAGCGCACGTGCGGGCGCGGGCCAGCTTCGGGCCGGAGACCTGCGCGCAGGCCGCGAACCTGACCGCTGGCCACCACATCCCGGTTTACCGGGCGACGCTGCTTTTGTGCCAGCTCGCAGGGATCGCCGTGTCCACCGGGTGGATGGCCGGGATCCGCGGCCGTGCCGCCGCACTGGTAGAAGCGAGCGGGTTCATGAACCAGGTCCGGGAGCTGCTGAAGACAGCCCCGGCAGTGCACGCTGACGAGACGCCCGCCCGCGCCACCGGCGGCACGCGGTACGTGCACCTGGCCTGCACCCGCTACCTGACCTGCATGCACACCGGGGACCGGTCAGCGGAGGCGATCGACGCCGGCGGCGTGCTGCCCGGCTACCGGGGCGTGATCGTGCGGGACGGCTACGCCGGGTACGGGCACCTGACCGATGCGCTCCATGCCTGGTGCGGGGTTCACCTGCTGCGCGACCTGAAAGGCCTGTACGACTTCGAGCCGGGCAAGCAGGAATGGGCTTCGCGGATGGCGGGCCTGCTGATCGAGGCCCGCGACGCCGCCTCGGCCGCCCGCCAGGCCGGGCAGTCCGCCCTGGACGCCGCGGTTCTGGACGACCTGGTCACCCGCTACCGGGAACTCGCCGCCGCCGGCCTCGCCGCTAACCTCTACCGCCGCACCACGACCGCGAAAGACGCCCGCCGGATCGCCCGCCGGTTCCTCGGCTTCGAGGACCTCATCCTCCGGTTCGCCACCCACCCTGACCTGGACATCTTCTCCAATAACGAGGCCGAGCGGACAATCCGGCCGGTCAAGGTCCAGCAGCGCAGCTCCGGAGGATGCTGGCGGACCCTGCAAGGGCTCGCCGACTTCGCGCTCGTCCAGTCATACCTGTCCACCGCCGCGAAATGGGGCATCAGCAAACTCGCTGCCCTCCGCGACCTGTTCCACGGGCACGCCTGGCTACCCCCCGGCCTCGAACCCGCCGGATAAGCCAGCACCACCCCGACCCGTCACATCAAGCCGCCAACGCTTGCTGAATAGCTACCTGGAGGCGCCATCTGCCCTATCGCCTCCGGAATCCACGGCAAATGCCTTGACGATTGCCCAAGTTACGTGCGGCAGAGCCTTGCCGTGGGTATCGATCGTTGCATGAGCGACACCTCACAGCACTGCACTGAAGTCTTCAGGGTAATAAAGCCGTCCGCATGCGGGACAAATGTCTCGCAGTCGGCAGGAAGTCCAGCGGAACCGGCGTTGTCCTGATCGCATGCAACGGCCGCCAGGCCACGCATAATGACAAAATGTCGCGTGTTACCGACCGAGCGCCGCTCCGCCCACATTGGACTAGAATCCCGAAATCCCCCGGGTAGTAATGGGTCGATGATGCCGGTTCGTGTTTGCCGACGGTAACCACCGCTCGGGCGAGCCGCAGCCCCCCTGCACCACCTCGAACGGCTGCTTCAGGAAGGTCAACCAGAACGGCGGCACCAGCCCGCCCAGCGCGAGCTCGGGCTGGACCTCGGAGATCTCCCTCGACCTGGACATGGTGTCGGCGGTCTGCCCCAACTGCCACATCCTGCTCGTCGAGGCATCCTCGGCCGAGCTCAGCGACCTCGGCACGGCGGTCAACCGGGCCGTCAGCCTCGGCGCCAGGTTCGTGTCCAACAGCTACGGCGGGGACGAGTCGTCCGCGGACGCCAGCTACGACCGCCTCTACTACAACCATCCCGGCGTGGCGATCACCGTGTCGGCCGGGGACGACGGCTACGGTACCGCCTATCCCGCCGCTTCGCGCTACGTGACCGCCGTCGGCGGCACCACGCTGAAGCCGGCCAGCACGCCACGCGGCTACACCGAAACCGCGTGGGGAAACTCAGGCAGCGGCGGGACCGGATCGGGCTGCTCCGCCTACGACGCCAAACCGTCCTGGCAGACCGACAGCGGCTGCGCAAGGCGCACCGCCACCGATGTCTCCGCCGTCGCCGACCCCGACACCGGCGTCGCCGTCTACGACACCTACCAGTCCGGCGGCTGGGCGGTCTACGGCGGCACCTCCGCCTCCTCGCCGATCATCGCCGCCGTCTACGCGCTCGCCGGAACCCCGGCCGCCGGCAGCTACCCATCCAGGTACCCCTACGAGCACGCCTCGGCGCTGCATAACGTGACATCCGGCGGCAACGGATCCTGCAGCCCGGCCTACCTGTGCACGGCACGACCCGGGTACAACGGCCCGACCGGCCTCGGCACACCCAACGGCGACACGGCATTCACCAAGCCCTGACATTTCACCAGGACAGATGCTATGACGGCTGCCGCGACACCCCGCGGCAGCGCCGTCATGGCCAATCCTTGGTCCGCGCGGTCCTGACGGTGCCGTCCTCACCATGACTTGCACGCGGGCGCCGGCCAGGACGAGGCTGTGTATCCGCTGGCGCTCAGGGCGCGGTGGATCGTCGTCCGCACCGCCTCCGTGTCATCGGCTACCAGAACCCGCGCACCACCTGACCTTCCGCCGACTATGTCAGCCCCTGCGGTATCTGCTGGACTGGGCGTGCGACGGCGAACGCAGGCCGCGGTCTTCGCCGCGCGGATCGCCGGCGGCCCGGGGACGCATCGAGGGAGTCGGTGCCGTAGTGCTGGGTGATTGCTACTAATAGTACTATCGCAGTGACAGTCCGCTTATAGCGGTGCATCTGCTGAGCGCTCGCGGAGGTAGCTCATCGCCGCGCACGAGCGTGCAACAGGCGGGAAAACGGGGGTACCAGATGAACGGGACCGGTGACGCGCAGCGGCAGATCAGTGTGTTTCTGCTCGACGACCACGAGATCGTCCGGCGCGGCGTGCGGGATCTCCTGGATGCTGAACCGGACATCGAGGTGGTCGGCGAGGCCGGGACGACGGCGCAGGCGCTGGGCCGGATACCGGAGTCGCGGCCGGATGTGGCCGTGCTCGACGTACGGCTGCCTGACGGCGACGGGGTGCTGGTTTGCCGCGAGATCCGCTCGCAGCTACCCGGGACCGCCTGCCTGATGCTCACCTCCTTCGGTGATGATCAGGCGCTCCTTGGCGCGATCATGGCCGGGGCCGCGGGCTACGTGCTGAAGCAGACCTGCGGCTCCGACCTGGTGAGCGCGGTGCGCGCGGTAGCCGCTGGCCAGTCGACGCTCGATGCTCGGGCGGCACTTGAGGTGATGGACCGGCTGCGGGATCAGATGGCCAGCGCCGATCCTTTGTCGGCGCTGGCTGACCCGGAGAAGCGGGTCCTGGAGCTGATCGGCGAGGGCCTGACCGACCGGCAGATCGCGGAGCGGATGTTCCTGCCGGAAAAGATCGCCAAGAACTATGTGGCATCGCTGCTCACCAAGCTGGGCATGCGGCGGCGCAAGCAGGCCGCCGCCTTTGCCTCGCGGCTCGCGGAGAAGCCGGGCGACTCCTCCGGGTAACGCAGCAGCGGTCTCAATTGGGGTACGGCATGATCTCGGCCGCATGTCGAAGCTGAACGCCCAGGATGCGGGCGAAGATGGCCCAGTCGCGCTTGTCTGCCGGGGGCTCGCGGTCGGCGGCGGGCTGCGGGTCGACCAGGGCCAGGAGGGAGCGGCTCCCCGCGGGTCTTCGTGCGGAGCGAACGGGCTGCCCAGAGGGTGTTGATAGCGTCTGCGGCGTGATCGAACGGCGGCTGAGGCTGAAGGTGAACCGGGAGAAGTCCTCGATCCGGCACGCCGCGGACGCGACGCCGCTGGGGTTCGGGTGCTGCTTCGACGGCCCGCAGGTCAGGATCCGGGTCGCCCCGAATGCGATCAAGCGGCTGAAGTACCAGCTGCGGGTTCTGACACGGCGGAGCTGAGGGGTGTCGATGGAGTCTCGCATGGGCACGATCAACCGGTTCATCACTGGGCTGGATAGCCTACTTCCGGCTCGCGGACATCGAGAATATGGTCCGCGACGTAGACGGGTGGCTCCGCCGCCGCCTGCGGCAGATCCGCTGGAAGGAATGGAAGACCACCGCCGCCAAGCGGCACAACCTGCGGATACGAGGTATCTCCGAGCGCAACGCCCGTAAATGGGCTGGCAGCAGCCAGGGATACTGGCGGGTTGCGGCTCCCAGGTCCTCCAGGTATCCCTGCCCAATACCTACTGGAACCGCCTCGGCCTGCTGACCCTGACCGTGACCAGGCAGCGTCTCAACCCGACGGCTTGACGAACCGCCGGATGCGGGCCCGCATGTCCGGTGGTGTGGTAGAGGGCGGGGCGACCCGCCCCCTACCCAATGCATGATCTTCCTCGGCAATTCTCGGCGCCTATCAGGAGGACGGGGGAAGAGCGCCGGACCTTGACATTAAAGGCCGAAACCCAGCTTGGTCACGATCACGGCACGGTGCTGGGTGGGGTAGTCAGGGCGGCCTGCACCTTTTCAAGCAAGTCCCGGCTGGTGAACGGCTTCTGGATGAACATCATCCGCTCGGCGGGGGCGTGCTGTGCGCTCATCATGTCCGGGCTGTAGCCGGACATGTACAGGACGGGTAGTCCGGGTCTCAGCTCGGTCATGCGTCCGGCCAGCGTCTGCCCGGACACGCGGGGCATGACAGAGTCGGTCAGGAGAAGCTGGAGGTTATGGGAAGACGCCAGCGACAACGCTTCTTCGAAGGTCCCGGCCTCTAGGGTGGCGTAACCATTCTGGCGCAGGATCCGCGAGGTGAGCTGGAGTACCGGAGGTTCATCGTCGACGACGAGGATCGTCTCTCCATTTCCCCGGGCATCACCGGCGGCAGCGGCTGACGTTGCGAGCGCGGCGGCGGCGACGGCCGGAAAGAAGAGCCGGAAGATGGTGCCGGTGCCTTCCTCGGAGTCGACGCTGATGCTGCCACCGGCACCGGTCACGATGCCGTACACGGTGGCCAGCCCCAGGCCGGTGCCCTGGCCCACCGGTTTGGTCGTGAAGAATGGCTCAAACATGTGAGCGGCGACCTCGGCGCTCATACCGGTTCCTGTATCGCTGACGGCAAGCTCGACGTACCGGCCAATGTCAACGCCGGGATGCAGGCGGGCGTAGCCATCATCGAGGTCGGCGAGGCTCGTCTCGATCGTCAGGGTCCCGCCGTGGGGCATGGCGTCGCGGGCGTTGACGGCCAGGTTGAGCAGCACTTGCTCGACCTGGCCGCGATCGGCCACGATGCTGGGTAGGTCCGCGGCCGGGTCGACTCGGATTTCGATGGCCGCCCCGACCGCGCTGGCCAGCAGGTCGCGGCTGCCGGTCACGATAGCGTTCAGCCCGAGTGCCTCCCGCTTGGTCATCTGCCGCCGACCGATGATGAGCAGTTGCCTGGTGATCCGGGCGGCGCGTTCGGCCGCGGCTTGGATCTGTTCGATGTCGGCCTGGACCGTGGGTTTGTCGGTCGTCTCCTGGGCCACGAACGCCGCGTAGTTCAAGATGACGGCCAGCAGGTTGTTGAAATCGTGGGGCCACCCCGCCAGCCAGGCAGCCCAAGCTTTCGAGCCGCTCGATCTTACCCAGCTGGTGCTCCAGCGCGCGACGATCGGCTTCGAGGCGGACGCGTTCGGTTATATCCCGGGCCACGGCAGCAGCCCCCAGGACCGCGCCGCTGGCGTCTCGGATCGGAGAGATGGACACTGACACGTCGAGGATGGTTCCGTCCTTGCAACGACGTTTGGTCTCGAACTGCTCGATCCGCTCCCCACGGCGCACACGCTCCAGGATGGGCGCCAGTTCTCCCGCCCGGTCCGGCGGGATTAGCTCGGACATGCTACGCCCGATAATCTCATCGGCGGCGTAACCGTACTGGTCCTCCGCCCCGGCGTTCCAGCTTGTGATGACGCCATCGAACGTCTTGCCGACGATGGCGTCGGCAGACGACTCGACGATGGCTGCCAGCCGGGAGGTCGCCTCAAAGTCGGCCTTGGCTTTCGCGATCATCTGGTTGATGTCATGGGCCAATGAGGCGACTTCCGGCGGGCCCGTCACCGTGATCGGGCCGGTCAGCGTGTGCGTCATCGCAGCCCGGACCCCGCCACTCAGCTCGGCGATCGGCCGGGCGATCCGCCGGTAAAACACCAGAGCGGCGGCGAAAAAGACCACGAGACCGCCGAGCGTGAGGGCAAGCAGCCAGTCGCTCAGCTGGTTGGCCACGGCAAGGGCGACGAGGCCCGACCCGGACGCGAGGATGA
Source organism: uncultured Actinomycetota bacterium (assembly GCA_963820395.1). Taxonomy (GTDB): domain Bacteria; phylum Actinomycetota; class Actinomycetes; order Streptosporangiales; family Streptosporangiaceae; genus DATFVJ01. The sequence goes on from CAWGAE010000008.1 coordinate 105,861, forward strand.
ACACCGCCACGAACCCCACGACCCAGGCCCTGATCGACAAGGGCCGCCGTTTCCCCTTCGAACCGTCGGCAACCACACCCGAGTCTGCGCTCTCAACATCCATGGATCCCCCCCCGGAGCGCCAGATCCAAAGCACCGCAACACAGTGCAATCGTGTCACTTCAATACGTTACACCACAGACACATGCCCTACCACCGCCACCGTCCTGCGTACCGCCTCCGGAGCCATGAGCCAACAGTTGACACTGAAGCGTCAACATTGATCGTGTGCAGCAGAAGGTGCAGCAGAAGGTGCAGCAGAAGGTGCAGCAACCGGGCCGACATCAGGTGGTCGCAGCCAACCTCTGTAGGCCACGCACCTGCGCCAGCGACCGCCATTGACCGCGCTGCCAGTAGTTCCGGAGCTGCGGAAATACACGGAAGCGGCCCGTGCCCCATAAGCAAGGTGGCTGGTCAGACCGTGATCATCTCGTGTCCGCGGGGGGGACTTGAACCGCTCGCCTATATCCTCGGCGGCTGCGCAGAACCGTGGCTGAGCGTATGACCACCGGTTTCAGGCAGCCTTAGCAAAGGTCCGGGCGGTCAGCATTCAGCATGGACCAGCTGCCGCAGCACCGCGTGTCCGGGCAGCAATAGCCCACCGGCCAGCCCGCGGCACCGGTGAACCGTGACGGCCGGAGCGAACGGAACAAACGCTCTATAATCCGGCGGGAGATGGCCCGGCTGGTTCCTCGCAGAGGTCCGAACCTAACGAATAGGCGTCTGCGCGGCCCCGCACCGAGTCGGCAACGACCCGTCGTGCCACCTGCGAGGTGGCGCAGGCAGGCCTGGCCGTCCCCGGCTTGCCCGGGGCGGCTTCGACAGCGAACAAGGAGGCTGAAGACATGGCGGGCGCTGAGCAGATCCGCGCCTTCTGGGACGACGACGCCGCGACCTACGACCTGGCCCACCAGCCGCGGTCCGCTGCTGTCCAGGCCGCATGGAACGCGGCCCTGGCGCGGTTCCTGCCGCCCGCGCCTGCGCATGTGCTGGACGCCGGAGCAGGAACCGGCTTCCTGTCCCTGGCCCTGGCGCGGCTGGGCTACCACGTCACCGCGCTGGACCTGTCCGGCCAGATGCTCGCCCGGCTGAGCCAGAAGGCCGGCGCGGCTGGCCTGCGGCTGGACACCGTCGAGGCCGACGCGGCCGACCCTCCCCGCGTTTCCTTCGACGCGGTCGTCGAGCGACATGTGATCTGGACGCTCCCCGATCCCGCCGCGGCGCTGAACGCCTGGCGGCAGGCAGCACCAACCGGGCGCCTGGTGCTGTTCGAAAGCCTGTGGGGCACCGCCGCCGGCCCCGCCGAGCAGGCCCGCGCCCGCCTCCGCGCCATAGCGCGGAAGCTGCGCGGGACACCGCCGGAGCACCACGGCGCCTACGACGACGCCCTCAAGGCCCAGCTCCCGCTATCGGGCGGAACGCCCCCCGAGCACCTCGCCGGACTCGTCTCCCGCAGCGACTGGGGCGGCGCCGCGCTCCACCGGCTCCGCGACATCGAATGGGCCACTGCGTGCTCCATCCCCCTGCCTGAGCGGATGCTCGGCACGGCCCCACGCGTCGCCATCACGGCTGGCACCGCCAGCTGACCGCCGGCAGGCAGGGTCACCCGACTCCGGCCGCGCGGCCGTCAGCGCTATGCCGCAGCCGTGCCCGGGTGTCGGGGGTGTCCGACCCAAAGGGACCGGTCCTGATCGGGCAGTAGCACGAGCGGTCGGCCCGGGGCCGTGCGCGCGCCCCCCTGCGTGAGTGCGTCAGCAGCAGCAGCGCCAGCAGCCCGAGCACCTCCGGCTCGTCGGGCATCAGCCCTGCCAGCAGGCGGGCGAGCCGGATCGCCTCCGCGCACAGGTCCTCGCGTACGAGCGTGTCACCGTCGGAGGCGGTGTAACCCTCGTTGAACACGAGGTAGACGACGGTCAGAACAGCGCCAAGTCGGTCAGGCAGCTCGGCGTCGCCCGGGATGCGGTACGGGATCCCGGCAGCCCTGATCTTCCGTTTGGCGCGCACGAGGCGCTGGGCCAGCGTGACCTCGGTAATCAGGAACGCCTGGGCGATCTGCGGAGTCTGCAGGCCGCCGAGTAGCCGCAGAGTCAGCGCCACCTGGGCGCTACCGGCTAGCGCCGGGTGGCAGCACGTGAAGATCAGCCGCAAACGGTCGTCCTTCACCGGTCCCACCGGCTCAGACTCGTTGCGTTCGGACAGGAGGGCCGCTTGGGCGTGGTGGTCATGCCGTGAGGCTTCGCGGCGGAGGTGGTCGATGGCACGGTGCCGGGCTGTGGTGGTGATCCATGCGCCGGGGTTTGGCGGCAGACCGGTCACCGGCCAGCGATCGAGGGCCACCGCGAAGGACTCCTGCACCGCTTCTTCGGCGAGTTCGATGTCGCCGAAGAAGCGGATCAGGGTGGCCACGGTCCGGCCGTACTCGCGCCGGAAGTGGTGTTCGATCTCGTCGGGGTGGAAGGACATCGAGGTGTGCTAACCCTCGGGTTCCTCTTGGAATGGGCGGACCTCGACCGGTGCGCCGCAGGCCTTCGTCGCCTTGGCGGCCCAGGCGAGCGCGGCATCCAGGTCGGCAGCCTTGATGACCCAGAACCCGCCGAGCTGCTCCTTCGTCTCCGCGAACGGGCCGTCGGTGGTGAGAACCTCAGCGTCGCGGATGCGCACGACCGTCGCCGTGGCCGGAGGATGCAGGCCGCCGGCGAACACCCAGGCGTCCTCGGCCTGCAGCTGCGCGTTGAAAGCGTCCACATCCTTGTACGCCTGCTGCATCGCTTCGGGTGACGGCGGCTCCTCGCCCTCGACCATGTGGACGGACAACAGGTACTGCTTCATGACGCCTCTCCTCTCGGCAGGGGCCGGCGCCGCCGGCCCTCTACCCCCACTACGAACGTCCCAGGGCCGAATCGACACTCTCATGCCCCCCCGAAGCCGTTTTCCGGCGAGGGCGACGAGCTCGGGCCGGCGCCCAGGACGAGTCACGTCGAGCTTGCACAATCCGCTTGAGCTGCCGCTCATGAGATCGAGCCAATCGACGGTAGCAGCGCTGCCCTGCGGCAATCCGCCGCGTTCGGCACTGACGCCAGCTTGAACGCGCAGCCGTTGTGGTGGGGCCATCCTGACGGCGGCCTCTGGATCAGGCGCCAGCGTGGCATCTGCTTCTATGGTCGGTCTCAGGAGGATGGGCAGCGGTTACCGGGCTAGTGGATCCCAGCCGCGCAGGTGCCTGACGGACTGGCGGTACTCCCACTCGATGGCGTCTTTGAGCAGGTGGGCCAGCTGCCCGCCACTGGTGATGCCGGCGATGTCGGCGACCCCGCGGCGGGTCCCGACCGAGACGACGAACCCTTTGTCGTGGAAGGTGAACGCCTCCAGCGGCCGGCCCTTCAGCTCCGCGTCCAGGTTGCGGGCCACCGTCTCGCCCTCTTCCAGCGCCACCTGCGCCAGCGGGGCCAGCACGTGCCCGGTGCGCGGATCCACCACCGAAGCGAGGTCGCCGGCGACGTAGATCTCCGGGTGGTCTAGCACGCGCAGGTACCGGTCGACCTTGACGCGGCCGTTGTGGCCGGTCGGCAACCCCGAATCGGCCACAAGCTCGGGTGCTTTCATCCCACCTGCCCAGACGAACACGCCGCCCTCCACTAGCTGGCCGTCCTTGAGCCGGAAGCCCTCTTCGGTCGCGGCGGCGATCGCCGCGTTGGTGCGGACCTGGACCCCCAGGTCAGAGAGGATTCTGGTGGCCTTGTCGATCAGCTGCGGTGAGGAGCCGGCCAGGATGGTGGGGCCCGCTTCGACAAGCAACACGGCGGGCTGGTCGGTCGCCAGGCCGTGGCGGCTGGCCACTTCGGGCAGCATCTCGGCCAGTTCGCCGGCCAGTTCGACCCCGGTGGCGCCGCCGCCGCCGACCACCACGGTCGCCAGGCGGCGCTGCCGCTCGGGATCGGCGGCGGCCGCGGCAGCCGTGAGCGCTTTGCTGACCGCGGCCCACACCCGCTCGGCGTCGCCGGCCGAGTACAGCGACAGCGCGCGTTCGGCCAGGCCGGGGATGGCGAAGTCGTTGGGCCGGCTGCCGAGCGCCAGCACCAGCCGCCTCCAGCCGATCGGCCCAGCCCCGGTGAGCAGCCGCAGGCCGGCCAGGTCGAAACCATTGATCTCGGTCTGGACGAAGCGGACCCGCGTGGCCAGCATGTCCTGGAGAGGGATGCGTACCGCGTCGGCGGCGCGGGTGCCGCCGGCGACCCGGGGCAGCTCGGTCAGCACCTGGTGGTAGTCGTGCCGGTCGACCAGGGTTAGCTCCATCTTGGGGCTGTGGCGCAGCTTGGCCGTCAGTCGCAAGGCGACGTGCAACCCGGCGTAGCCCGCGCCGGCGACCACGATCTGACCGCTGCTCCCGGCGGTGGATGCATTCACGGCGTTCTCCATGGGTATTGCCCCTTCCGGGGGAGATGGCTGCTGGCTAGGAACATAAGTCTGTGCCAGCCGGGCGCTGGCCTCTCCTTGCCCGGACGGAGAGGCCGCGCCGCGGGTGCCGATTTGTGGCTAGCTCGGGAGGAAGGCCAGCAGGTCGGCGTTGACTGGTCCTGATGGGTGGCGGTGAGGCCGTGCGGCGCGCCCGGGTAGTAGATTTCTTCGCGCCCTTGATGAGCCTGGCCGATTTCCGAGTCATTGACGGGAACGATCTGGACGTCCCCCACTTGGGCGGAACCGTGATCTACTCCTCGTCGAACCGGGAGCTTGCTGACCGCGGCGGACTGCGCGCCTTCGAGGACCTTCCGGGCATCGGCTGGCGCCATCTCGTACAAGAACGGTGGCTGCCCGCCGTTGCGGCACGTCTCCACGTTCGTGACGCCTTCTGTCTAACACCCGCCAAACCCGCGCCAGGTATCGGCCCCTGAGGCTGTTACCCGTCACGATCTTTGAGCAGGTGGTGACATTGGTGGTGAGCATCGGCATCGAGCTGATCGACCGCCCCGGGATTTGACAAGGGAACCCTCGCGAGGCGGGCCACCGCCGCGGTGCTCGCCACGGCCGCCGCCCTCGCGCGCTGACCACCATCCCCGCGTTCGCCGCCAGCGCCTGCCGGCACCTCCTGTCCAAGAACAGCACTCCTCAAGCCACCCGGGTCGGCCATCGAAGACTCGGAACCGACATGAGCAACGGCCAATAAGAACCAGCATTCTGCCTGTCAAACCCGGTTCCGCGCTTAGCGCGGAACCGGGTCAGATCGCCCGTCCCAAATACCCGCATAACTGGATGATCGGTGTGCTATCGCAGCTACCAGCATGCTGCCCGCCAGAGCGCGTAATCGGCGATCCGGAGTAACGGTCGGAGCCGCCGGCGTGATCTTGCGTGATCACCTGGGCGGGCTGACGGCGAAGTGAATCATCGTCGCTGGGGCCCGGGCGGCCCAGCCCTGCCGGGTCTTAGCCCGACCTGGGAGGTGCCCGATGACCACCATGTCCACGTCCACAGTGTCGGTTGCCACGCGGCCGATGCTCAGCAACGCCGAGCGGCTCGCGCTGGCCGGGTTTCCCGGCCGAGTATACCGGCCTGACCAGCGAAGCCTACGCCTTGGATCTGCGCCAGTTCACCGCTTGGTGCCAGCAGCACTACCTGCGCCTGTTCGAGGCGCCAGGCCGACATCGAGTGCTTCGCCCGCGACCTGGAAGCCCGAGGCCGGGCCCGGGCTACCGTCACCCGCCGACTGTGCACGATCGCCGGGTGCTATAAGTGCGCGGTCGAGGAAGACTTGGATCACTCTCCGGCCGCTCATGTCCGCCGCCCGCGGCTGGACTATGAATCTCATGCCGTTCGGCTGGACCGTTACGTGCTCGGTGCCTTGCTGGTCGCCGCCGGGCTCGGCGCAGCGACCGAGCATGCGCTGATCTCCCTGCTGGCCAATCAACGGCCTGCGGGTCTCCGAGGCCACCGCTGCCAACATCGAGGCGCTGGACACTGAACCTGACACTGACCGTCACCCGCAAGGCGGCGTGGCCGTTGACCGGAGGCGTGGACGAGGCGGGCGGGGAGTTTGGAACTACCTTGGTCAGAGTCGGTTCAGAGCCTTGCGCATGCCGGCTTCGGCTTCGTTGCCGAGGCGTTCGAACGCGGGCTTGAGCAGTGGGGCGGCGATGCGGGATAGGCCTTTGAAGGTGAACTCGGCGGCGTAGGTTACCTCGGTTCCGGACGCCACGGGCCGGAAGGTCAGGGTGTCAACGGCGATGACGGTCTTGTTCTCCCCACGAAGTTGAATGAGTTGCTGGTCCACCAGTTCATCGACGACGTAGGTCAGCTGGGTCGTCCGGCCGAGAAATGTTGAGGTGTTGAGGTAGGTGGTGCCGGCTCCGCCGTTGCCGTGCCGGCGCACAGTGGTCACTGTGCCCGGGTCCCAGTCAGTGGTCGTGGTGAAGTCGGAGAGGTAGTCGAACACTGCGTCCAGGGGTTTTTCGACGACGACGGTCTTGAGCAGTTTCATGGTGTCCTTTGCTTCCGGTGGTCTCGGTCGGGGTGTTCGGCCGGACGGGTGTCAGGCAGCGAGGTGCTTTTCCACAGGGCCGTCCAGACGCGGACGGGGACAAGGCGCGCGGTCTTCATCAGCAGGGCCATCGGGGTGGGGAAGGCGATCTCGGTGCGCTCACGCTCTAGTCCGTCGCAGATGGATCGTGCGGCCTGGCCGGCATCGATGATGAAAGGCATGGGGAAGGGGTTGCCGGCCGTGAGGTCGGTGCGGACGAAGCCGGGGCAGATCGTGGTCACGTGCACCCCGGTCCGGGCGATGTGGACGCGCAGGGACTCGAGCAGGTTGATCTGTGCCGCCTTTGTCGCGCCGTAGGCCTCGGCGCCGGCCAGCCCGCGGTAGCCGGCTACGGACGCGATGCCAGCGATGACGCCGTGGTGCCGCTGCAGCATGCCGGGCAGCACGGCCGCGATGGAGTTGCTCATGCCGGCGAGGTTGACCCGGAGGTGCTGGTCGAAGACGTCGGTGTCCCAGTCCGCCGGGTCCATCGGCGTCCAGTAGCCGGCCGACAGTACCGCGAGGTCGATCGGGCCCAGCTCCTGCCGGACTCGTGCTGCAGCGGCCGATACGGAGGCGGCGTCGGTGACGTCGGCGGGGAGGACGAGCATGTCCCCGCCGGCAACGTCGTGGAGCTGCTCCTTGCGGCGGGCAGAGATCGCGACGGTCGCGCCACGGCAGACGAGTTCGCGTGCCACGGCGGCGCCGATTCCGCTGGATCCGCCGACGACCCAGGCGACCTTGCCATTAAGTCTCATGCCGGCTCCCTGGTCATCTGGAGCTGGCTCACGCCGAGGTAGCCGCTGCGGAAGCCGGCCTCGGAGTAGGCAAGGTAGAACTCCCACATGCGGCGGAAGGTCTCGTCGAAGCCCTGGGCGTGGATGCGGGGCCACTGGCCGAGGAAGCGTTCCCGCCACAGGCGCAGCGTCCGGGCGTAGTGAGCCCGGAGCTCACGCTGCCGCGTCACGCGCAGCGTGGTGTGGGCCGCGAGGGCGTCGTCGACCGCCTGCGAAGACGGGATGATGCCGCCGGGGAAGATGTGCTTCTGGATCCAGCTGAAGCTGCGCCGGGTGGCGAGGAAACGCTCGTGGTCCATGGTGATTGCCTGGATGGCGGCCCTGCCGCCGGGAGCGAGGAGCCGGTCAAGGGCCGCGAAGTAGGTGGGCCAGTAGGCCTCCCCGACGGCCTCGATCATTTCGACGCTGATGATGGCGTCGTACTCGCCGCTGGCCTCGCGGTAGTCCTGCACCCGCACCTCGACGAGCCCGGACAGGCCGGCGGCTTCCACCCGGTCACGGGCCAGCCGCATCTGCTCGTGGGAGAGGGTGATCGTCGTGACGTGGGCACCGCGTTGCGCTGCGCGGATGGCAAGCGACCCCCACCCCGATCCGATCTCCAGCAGCCGGGTGCCGGCCTGGACGCCCGCGAGGTCGAGAATCCCGTCGATCTTACGCAGCTGTGCCTCCTCGAGCTGGGTTGCGGTCTCCACGGGCTCGCTCTCGTCGAACCAGGCGCAGGAGTAGGTCATCGTCGGGTCCAGGAAGGCGGCGAAGAGGTCGTTGCTCAAGTCGTAGTGAGCGGCGATGTTGCTGCGCGAGCCATCAAGGGTGTTCTCGTGGTCCGGGGGGACGCGCCTGTCGACGAAGACACGCAGCCGCTGCAGGGCCGGAGGAATCAGCGTGGTCAACCGCGAGGCGAAGGATGTCAGCAGGTCGGCTAGGTCGGTGCCGGGCCCGGCCCGCCAGTCCCCGGCCATGTAGGCCTCACCGAACCCGATCTTCGCGTCCCGGCCCAGCCGGGCGAAGAACGCCGCGGGGCGAACGACCTTCAATTCGGGCGATGCCGGCGGTCCTGCTCCGAGCACCCGGCCGTCGGGGTAGCTCACGCGGACAGGGACCCACCTGACGGCATGCTCGAAGACCACCCGCGCGATGGCGGCTGTGAGCGGCGCCAGTGGTGGGGTGGCGGCGGTGGGCCATCTGATGGAGGTGGAGACGGTCATGGTCAGACCCCTTCCTGCCGGATGTGGTGTGGGTGCGCGCGGACGGGCAGGCCACGAAGCCATAGCCGGAAGCCGTGCACCCGGATCAGGGCCGAGACCCGCTGGGTCATCAGGGGCTGGCGGATGAGCCGGCGGGCCAGCGCCGGGGCCGTCGCGGGTTCCGGCCGGCCCCGGAAGGTCGCCGAGAACGCGACGGTGCCCTCGCGCCGCAGCGTCACGGTCGTGGCGACCAGGTCCGGCCTCAGGGTGAACCGCAGTTCGTAGGTGCCGCTGACGTCGAAGAACGGGGAGACGTGGAAGGCCTTGCCGGTCACGGCGACCCCCGCCTCGTCTGGCCGCAGGAGGTAGGCGTGCCGCTCGCCGTAGGTGTTGTGGACCTCCGCGAGGACACACACGAGCCGCCCGCTGCTGTCGTAGCACCAGAAGACCGAGAGCGGGTCGAACACGTGGCCCAGGACCCGGGCGCCGGCCAGCATGAACACCCGTCCCCGGTGACCGAGCTGGATGCCGTTGATCGCCAGGTAGTTCTCGATGTTGCCCTTGATCGGCAGGCCGGGGTCGCCGAGGTGGTCAGCGCTGCTGAACTGCGCGAACGCCCTGAGGTGCCAGGGCTGGCGGGGGAGCGAGTCCAGGTCGACCAGCCACTGGTAGACCCGGTGCCGGAAGGCATGCCGCACCGGCCCGGGGCGCCGGTGCGTGACCTGGCCGACGACCAGGGCTGGCAGTTGGGGCAGCTGCGGGCGGGCGGGCGCGGACGCCGGCGTGAGGAGCGAGGCCGTGCTCACCAGGCCACTCCGAAGTGCCGGGCGGCCTCGACACCGGAGCGGCAGCCGTCCTCGTGGAAGCCCCAGCCATGGTAGGCGCCGGCGTACACGGTGCTATCGGTGGCGAGGTCACCGAGCTGCGATTGCGCCCGGACCGCCTCGGGCGTGTAGATCGGGTGCTCGTAGTCCATCGTCGCCACGATGGACTCCGGGTCGAGGCGTTCGCGGTCGTTGAGCGTGACGAGGAAGTCCTGGGCGGCATGGTGTCCCTGGAGCCGGTTCATCCAGTACGTCACCACGGCGGGCTGGCCGGGCCGGTGGCAGGACGTCATCCGGTAGTTCCAGCAGGCCCGGGCCTGCGCGGCGTCCGGCAGGACCGAGCTGTCGGTGTGCAGCACGGTGACGTTGTGCGAGTAGCCGAACTGCTTGAGGGTGGTGACCTCCGCGTCGCTCGGGTCTGTGAGCAGGCCGAGGGCCTGGTCGGCGTGGGTCGCGATGACGACGCGGTCCACGCGGAGCACCTGCCCTGTGACGTCCCGGATCTGGACGCCGTCCTCGCGCCGGGTGACGTCGGTGACGGCATGGGCCGCGCGCACGTCCTTGAGCAGCCCGGCGAGCCGTTCGACGTAGGTGCGTGACCCGCCGGCGACGGTGTACCAAGGGGGTGACCCGCCGACCCGGAGCATGCCGTGATGGTCGAGGAACCGGAACAGGTAGCGCGCCGGGTAGACCAGCGTCGTCTCCCGCCCGGCGGACCACACGCACGACACGACCGGCGCGGCGTAGTGGGCGATGAAGTAGCCGCTGAACCCCTCCCGCTCCAGGAACTCGCCGTAGGTCGTGAGGTTCTCGTCGTCGGTCGTGCGCAGGAAGGCCAAGGCGCGCCGGTGGAACCGCTTGACCTGCCACAGCAGCCGGACGAACCGGGGGTCGATGAGGCGGCGCGGCTGGGCGAATACGCCGCGCAGCCCGCGGCCGCCGGCATACTCCAGCCCGCACCCCTCGCAGCGGACGCTCATACTCATCTCGGTGGGACGCACCTCGACGTGCAGCTCGCCGAAGAGCTTGCGCAGCCAGGGGTAGGTCACGTCGTTGTGGACGATGAACCCGCTGTCGACAGCGTGCTGCCGGCCATCGGAATCCGTGACGTCGTGGGTGTGCGCGTGGCCACCGATCCGGTCCGCCGCCTCGAAAAGGGTGACGTCGTGGGTGCGGGAGAGCAGGTAGGCCGCGGTGAGCCCGGAGACCCCTGCGCCGATCACGGCAACAGACGGCCGCCGTGCGTCGTCCGCCGCTGTGCCGTGCTCCTGGGAGGCGGAGCCGATGGCGGTCGCCGGGCCGATGGCGTGGGAGCCCATGATGTTCAGCTTCCGTCTAGAGTTTGTCTAGATATGACGGTAGCTTTCGCGGCCAGCCTTGTCAAATGTCTGTCGAATTACCGTAGAGTGTCGGCATGGACACTCCCGACGGCCCGCCGGTGCTGCGCATCGGTGAGCTGAGCCGGCGCCTCGGCGTGAGCGACCACGTACTGCGGGCGTGGGAGAGCCGCTACGGCCTCCTGCAGCCGGTGCGCTCAGCGGGCGGGTTCCGGTTGTACTCGGAGGCGGACGCGCTGCGGGTCCGCCGGATGCAGGCCCACCTCGCGCACGGGCTGTCGGCCGCCGAGGCGGCGCGAGCGGTGCTCAGGGAGGACAGCGGGGCCGGGGCGGACCCCGGCCGGGCCGCCGGGCCGCACCGCGCCGCGGCGGCGGGTGAGCTGTCCGGAGCCCTCCGGCAAGCCCTCGACGCCTTCGACGAGCCAGCCGCACAGGCAGTCCTTGACCGGCTCATGTCCGACCTCTCCCTGACGGCAGTGCTCCGCGACGTTGTGCTGCCCTACCTCACCGAACTCGGGGAGCGCTGGGAACGTGGAACGGCCAGCGTCGCCCAGGAGCACTTCGCCAGCAACGTCATCCGCGGGCGGCTCGCTGGGCTGGCCCGGGGCTGGGGGAACGGGCACGGCCCCCGCGCCGTCCTGGCCTGCCCCCCCGGCGAGGTGCACGATCTGGCGCTGATGGTCTTCGGCATCGTGCTCAACCGCAACGGGTGGAGGATCGACTATCTCGGGATGAACACCCCGGTCGAAGAGCTGGCGCGGACAGTCGACGCGAGGCGCCCGGACCTCGTCGTCCTGGCCGCGACCCTGCCGGAGAACCTCGAGCCCCACGCTACCCAGCTCACCGCGCTCGCCCAGCGCGCTCCGCTCGCCCTGGCAGGAGCCGGCGCCACGCCGCAGATCGCCGCCGCCGTGGGGGCCCGGCTGCTCACCGGCGACCCAGTCACCGAGGCCGAGAATATTGAGTGGCCGCGGTGAACGCGCTCGCGGGCGGCGCCTCCTGCTCGTGGGCAGCCGACCGTGCCCGGTACAGGCCGAAACCGGCCACGCCGTGGCCGCGCTGCCTGCAACGGCACGTGGGCGCTGGCTGTGCCCTCTTGGCCTTGGCGCAGGACCTCGCGGCTGCGAGTTACTCCTCGATGGGTTGCACGACCTCGTTCCGCCGGAGGAACCAAGGCGTCCAGGGCGGGTTGAAGCGGGCATAACGCAGTGGACCGGCCGGGCGGAGGCCTGCCGCGACGACGGCTTGGCGGAGCGCCGCCCCGCGTTCCTCGAACTCCTTACGTGTCCACCGGCCGGAGAACCGCACCGCTGCCGCCAGCTGCTGCGGGATCTCCCGGGTTCGCACCCGGGCATCGTCGGGCGTCGGCAGCGTCTGGGCGGTGAAGTGCGATGGCATCACAAACTGCACCAGGTAGCTGCCGGGCCGGCCGGCGGCCTGCTGCACCACCGGGGCCGTCATGGCAATCTTTTCCGGGCCTGCCTCTTGCTGGGTGACCGGCGCGGTCATCGCGATCTGGCGGCGCGTCCGGTTGGCGCCGTTGATGAACCTCGCGAGCGGGCGGAACGCACGGTTGGGTGCCTCATCGAACGAGCCGTTCACCTCGATCTCGGCCACGAGGTGCGCCGGATAGCGGCGTAGCTCGAACCCGTCCCGGCGATTCACCACCTCATACGGCTGTTGCTCGGTCATCTCTGCCCCTGCGCAGGGATGTCATGCTCATCAGCCACGCTATCCCGCCCTGTCTGTGCCAGCTTTGGTGAGTCCGCGGCGGTCGCCGCGGCCAGGTGGTCCCAGAGCTTGCGTGCGGCAGCGGGGTCTTTCTCCCGTGTCCATGGCAGCGGGTGTTCGGGCCGGGCGCGCCGGTCGTGCCAGAACCGGCCGCTGCAAAGGCGCGCGTGCGGCGCGGTGGCGAGCCAGACGACCGTGTCGGCGCCCTGCTCGGGCGAGAGCAGGATCGGCCGGGTGACCCGCCGGAACCCGGGGAGCGCGGCGGCCACCCCTGGGGTGTCGACCCAGCCGGGGTGCATGGCGTGGAAGGCGACGCCCGTCCCCGCGAGCCGGCGCGCCCATTCCCGGCTCAGCGCCACCTGAGCCCTTTTGGCCCGCGCGTACGCGGTGACACCGTGGTAGCGCGACGCGGGCAGCTGCAGGGTGGCGAGGTCGAGGCGCTGGGTGTACATCCCGCCCGAGGACACGGTGATCACCCGGGAGGGGGCGGCGGCAAGCAGCGCGGGCATGAGCAGGGTCGTCAGCAGGAACGGCGCGGCCACCTGCCCGAGGATGGTCAGCTCGGTCCCGGCCCCGTCCGTGCGGAACTCGGGATGGATGACGCCCGCGTTATGGATGAGCACGTCGAGCCGGTCATGGGTGGCGCGGAGCTGGTGGGCGAAGGCGCGGACCGCATCGAGATCCTCCAGATCGGCCAGGCCGTAGCTGATGGCCGGGCTGGCGGACGCCGCGGCGATGCCGCGCCTCGCCCGCTCCGCCCGGCCGCGATCCCGAGCGAGGAAGTGGACCGCCGCGCCCCGCCGGGCCAGCGCAACGGCTGCCGCGTACCCGATCCCGGAGGTCGCACCGGTGATGATGACGGTCCGCCCGGCGGCGGGGTAGGCGTCGGTGAACTCAGGCAGCAGCCGGACCGGACGGCCAGGCCGATCCGGGAGAAGCCCGGGACGACGCAGGCCTCCAGGGCGGCGTCCACCGCCGGCCCCAAGCTGGTCACGGCGCGCCCCCCGCGCCCGTTACCACGATCCGGTCCGTGGACCGCAGAACGCCATTGGCGGCGTGCAGGAGCACCTCCCGGTCCGGCACGAACCTGATGACCTCGTAGGTCAGGGGCGTGCGCACCCCCAGGAACGGCACCACCAGCCGGAAGCGGCTGCCGGTCTTGACCGGGCCGGGATCATTCCCCGCGCGGTGACGATGTGCTTGCCCGCCGCGAGCTTGGCGTGCGACAGGTCAAGGCCGAACAGCGGCACGCGTGCCTTCGGGTTCCCGTTCACGATCCCGGTCAGGTCAGCGTGGGTCAGGTCGATGGTGAACCGGCTGACCTCGATCTTCTTGCCGTTCTTCACGTTGGAGAACAAGATCCCGCCGCGGTGATCGATCGTGCCGCCGAGCGGACTCAGGGTCACCCGCCCCCCCACCGGGAACGTGAACTGCACCGCTGGGCCGCTTTTGAGCGACAGCACCGATTCGCGGCCCGGCCAGCTCGCGTGCGGCACGATGCCGCTCTTCAGCAGCGCCGGCGCAACACCGGGTGCCGTTGTGACCGCGGTGGCTCCGCCCCGCAGGTGCACGCCCGCAGCGGCCTGAGCCCCCGCACGCTGTGACGTTGCGGCTGACGCCGCCGTGGCGACGGAGCCTGTCAGCAGGCCCGCGATCGCTGTGCCTGCCGCCAGATACCTAAACCCTCGCATGTCTTTCCCTCCGGCCTCGCCGGTACGTGGCATCGTCTACGTTTCGTCGAGAGTTCGTCCAAGGGATAGCCTCGCCTGCTCGCAAAGCAATGTCAAATTCCTGTCGAAGAAATGTATAGTGTTCTGATGGAGTCTCCCGGGGACCGCCCGCTGCTGCGCATCGGTGAGCTGGGCCTCCTCGCCGCCACCGTCCCGGAGACCCTCGAGCCGCTCCGTCCGCAGCCCGGCTCACTCGCCCGCCGCGCCCCGCTCGCCCTCGCCGGAGCCGGGGCCACGGCGCAGATCGCGACCGCGGTGTGGGCCCAGCTGCTGGCGGGCGACCCAGTGATCGAGGCCGGGCAGGCCGGGTGGCCGCGGTGAAAGTGCTCGTGGCCGGCGCGTCCGGTTTCGTCGGCCGCCGGCTGTGCCCGGCCCTGGCCGGCGCTGGCCACGACGTGGTCGCCATGACCCGCAACCCCGCCGGCTACTCCGGAACCGGCACACCCGTCCACGCAGACGTTCACGACCCCGCCACCCTGGGCACCGCGATGGCCGGCTGCCAGGTGGCCTACTACCTCGTGCACTCGCTCGCCGACGCGGACTTCGAACGCAAAGACGCAGCCGCCGCGGCGGCATTCGGGCAGGCGGGGGCGCGGGCCGGGCTGCAGCGCATCATCTACCTCGGAGGGCTCGGCGACGACAAGGACGCGCTGTCGGCGCACTTGCGCAGCCGCCGTGAGGCCGAGAAGCTGCTCGGATCGGCCGGCGTCCCGGTGACCGTCATCCGGGCCGGGATCATCGTCGGCCACGGCGGCATTTCCTGGGAGCTGACCCGCCAGCTCGTCGAGCATTTGCCCGCCATGATCACACCCAGATGGGTCACCACCCGCACCCAGCCGATCGCCATCGACGACATCGTGCGCTACCTGCTCGGGGTGCTGGCCCGGCCAGCGGCGGCGGGCCGGGTCTTCGAGGCCGGGGGACCCGAGGTGCTGCAGTACGCCACCATGTTGCGCCGCGTCGCCGCCATCCAGGGCCGCCCGCTCCCGATCCTGCCGGTGCCACTGCTCACCCCCCGGCTGTCCTCACTGTGGCTGACCCTGGTCACCGACGTCGACACAGCCACCGGCCGGGCGCTTGTGGACTCGATGACGAACGAGGTCGTCGTGCGGGACCCGTCGATCCGCGACCTTATCCCTTTCGACCCCATGCCCTACGACGACGCCGTGCGCAAGGCGCTCGCCGAGCGCGCCCGGGCGAAACGTGCCGGCCGATGACCGCCGACCGTTCGAGCCGGTGGCGGGAACGCACCACGTCCGCACGACAGGACTCCCCGCTCCCCGGCCATTTCCCCGCGGCCCACGCAGAGCCGACAACGGTCCGCGCCCGGCGCCGGCGGGTTGTCACCGCCACCGGCATCGGCGGCGCGGGCCTGCTGGGGATCTCGCTATCCACCAAAGCCGACTCCCCCCAGTTCTACCTCCTGACGATGGGCCTGGCCGGTACCTGGGCCGTCGGCGCCCTCAGCTCCGGGCCCCTTCCGCTGAACATGACCCAGGGCCGGGAAGACGCCCGGCGCCACCCGGTGGTCATGCCCGTGCTCACCGGTGCCGCCGCATTCGGGCTCTTCTACGGCGCCGCCCAGCTCGCCCGGCACATCCCCCCGCTCAACCGCGCCATCGGCGGCGTCCTGCGCTATGCAGACGATGGCTCAACGCCCCTCGTGCTGCTCACCGCGTGCGCCAACGCGGTAGCCGAGGAACTGTTCTTCCGCGGCGCACTCTGGTCCCTCGTGCAGGACTCACACCCCCTCGCCAAGACCACCCTCGCCTACGCCGCCACCACGGCCGCGACCCGCAACCCCGCGCTCGTGCTCGCAGGAACCGCGACCAGCGTGCTCTTCGGCCTCCAGCGCCGCACCTCCGGCGGCATCCTGGCCCCGGCGCTCACCCACCTCACATGGTCGCTCCTCATGCTGCGCTACCTCCCGCCCCTGTTCCAGACGCCCCGGCCGGCCGAGATCACCCGGGACTGACCGCACGGGCGGCGTGGCAGATGGCGGCAGACAGTGCACCAGCCCCACAGCATGACGATCAGCGTCGTACTCGGATGTGGTCTGTGGTGCTCGATCACGAATCCAGGTGCGCGCCGGCCAGGGTCGCACCGACGTCACAGCAGGTGCACGGGCCAGCAACGGCAGCTGACAGCAAACCCGCGGGCGGCCGTATCGCCGCAGCCGCCGCCCCGGGAATATGACCTGCCTGCCGTCACCGCTCAGGTAGCGATGACGGTGGGCGGCGTACTTCGAACCCTTGACCTGCCACACAAAACAGCAGGTCAGCCCAGTGACATTGGCGGGCAACGAACGAACGCCTTGGTCAGAGCTGCGGTGCCGCCGCCGCCCGTTGTTAACAGCCGCCTGCACCGGGCCGCAGAAGAGGCACACTTGAGAGTGTCCGGATCCATAGCGGGATCCATAGCGACCGAGCCGGATAAGTGCTCCTGGGCGCAGTGTTTGGCTGTGAGCAGGTGTACTTGCTGGATTCTCGCGGGAGGGGACCGACGGTGCCCGATAACATCGTACTGATCATGCGATTTCACCCGGTGGGCGGTGAAGACGTCTCCGTGATATGCGGGGATTTTGGTGGGGAGCGCGAGGCGCTTGAGGCGATCGCTCGTGCTCTGGACGAGCGGCGAAGTCTGGTCTTGACTCATGCGAGGTATGACCGCGAGGCCGACGAGAATGGCGTGGTCATCAACCTGGCCAACGTGGTATCGGCGCGAGTGTCGAGGACAAACAGTGCGGCGACGGGCCAGTACCTGTGACAACTGGTTCAGGGCGAACGCAGCGACCGAGGGCCTTGATCCTTTCCGCATCCCGGCCAGCTCGACGATTCACCGCCCACTCGCCACCGGGCCCTGTCCGACTCAGTTCCGGCCGAGGTCCGCGTGGTTTCAGCGTTGCCGGGAGACGGTGAGGCTCGCCACGGTGGTGACCGCCAGCCCGTCAGCGAGGTAGGTCAGCCGGTCGAGTCGGCCGCCGCGCAGAAGCCGGGCCTAAGGCGGCAGCGGGTAGGCGGGCACCTGCCAGCCGCGAATGCGCAACTGCAGTCCCGCCGCAGTGGATAGCCGCCGGAAGTGGCGGGATAGCCGGTAGGGGCCATGCAGGGGCGCCGTTGAGGCTGGTGAACACGTACACCTCATACCGCTCGCCCAGGGCCGCCAGCTCGGCCTGCTGGACGGACCGGTGCCGTCGCGGGACGGCGACGGCGGTGGCTCGGAGAAACGTCACACCTGGAAGAAGGCCGCCACCGTGAGAGGCCTGCTGCACGCGCGTGGTTGGCAAGCGTGAATGGGGAGCGGCCGGAGAACTAGCCTGTCGGTGGGAGAACCGTGCCAGGCCGCGGGCTCCCACCTAGACGCACACCACACCAGGAGGAGGCTGCAGCGATGTCAGTGATCAGGTTCGAGCCCTTCCGGGACCCGTTCCGGGAGTTCGACCGGCTCATCTCCATGGCCGCGAGCGGGACGCGTGCCCCGCTCGGGATGCCCATGGACGTCTACCGCAGCGAGGATGGCAGCTACCACGTGGAGGCCGACCTGCCCGGCGTCGACCCTGACCGGATCGAGGTGACCGTCGAGCATGGCGCCTTGACGATCGGCGCCGAACGCACCCCCCACTACCGCGACAGCGACCAGGTCATTGTCGCCGAGCGGCCCCAGGGGTCCTTTACCCGGCAGCTGTCCCTCGGCGAGGGCGTGGACTCTGAGAACCTCACCGCGAGCTACGCCGACGGTGTCCTGCACGTGACAATCCCCGCGTCATCGAAGGCCCAGGCCCGCCGGGTTGAGATTACCCGTGCGGCGGGCGGTGGCCGCACCATCTCGGGAGGCACCATCGAGCAGGGTGAGGCGCCCGCCGGCGGCGGCGCCGGCTGAACGCGCTGCGGGAGAAGCTGCTCACCCAGATCGCGAAGGACCTGGGGATCGCCGGTCGTGCCTACGGAACTGGATGGCCCGGGCCGGCATTGAAGAGGGCAAGCGCGAAGGGGTGGTTCCTGTATCCGCACCGCTTGTACACCGAACGTGAGGTCACGCGCATGGCTCCCCGGCCTGATCATTGGCTGGCGTAGCGAATCCGTATGTCCGGCCTCTGCGGGGCGGACAAGCTCGGGGAGCGGCGGCGCCGCGGCGGCGGGAGCCGTGGCGGGCGTTGTACCGGCGAGCGGCGACGTCTTCATGATCGCGGCCATCGCCGCGGAAGCCCGGGCAGGTGCCCGCGGTCTGCCGCGCCGTGGCAGTCGCCCAGGTTCTGCTGAACCAGGTGGGCGGCATCGAATCAGGGTTCCGGCGCTGCCCGCCGGAGCTGTATGAGGCGGCCTGGTTTGCGTGGCATGTTGCCTGGCCGGCGGCGGGCTCCAGGTGCGTCCATTCAGCGTCGGTCACAGCCTCGCGTCGGTTCCGGCCAGGAGGGCGAGGACTTCGCCGACGGTGCGTTCCCGGCGGGTGGCTTCTTGCAGCGGCAGGTGTGCCTGGATCTGGTAGCGGTTGCGGCGGCCGTCTTTGTGTTTGACGATGTAGCCGGCTGCGGCCAGGTCGGTGACGATGCCGTAGGCGCTGCGTTCGGTGATGCCCGCGTTGGCCGCGATGTCGCGCAGCCGCGCGCCCGGGTCGTGTGCGATGCACAGCAGCACCCGCGCGTGGTTGGTCAGGAAGGTCCAGTTCGCCACCATCACATGCTACCGGATTATGGAAATCAGTTGCTAGTTTCCTGATGCGGGCGTAGTGTGCGAGACAAGCACCGGGGATCTCAGCCGCCGAGGGCGGCCAGCTACCCGGGGTTACCGGAGGAGCGCCTGCACATCGGCCTCGTCATCATCGTCGCCGTGGTCATGGCGCTCGCAGGGCCGCGTATCCGGCTGAACCTGCCGGTGCCCGATGCAGGCCGCCGGGCCAGATCCCCTGGCCCTGGCGGCTGCGGATGCGGAAGGGGTGACACGATGAACGCCTTCACGGCCAAGGAGCCCGCGGCCGCGGACCTCGTGGCCCCGGCCCGGCTCGGCGGCGACCAGGCGACGATGATCGCGGCAGCGCCGCGCCACGCCCGCCCACAGCTCACGCCCGCCCTGATGGGCGTCGGTTAGCGCCGAGTCGCCCGCCCAGGTCTCTGCTGCGTCCCGCTGACGCAGCAGAGGGCAAGGCGGCCGGGCCTGGGCGACACGGCAACACTCCCCCCACCCGCGTCCGAACCAGAACCGGCCGCCCCCATCCCTCAACGGCTTCGGACCTCACGCCTGGCCAATCGCGGCCAATCATCGCGGCCCCGGCAGCGCCCCGTGCCGCACGTGGCGCACCCGGATCGGCAGCATCCGCGCCAGGCTGATCACCAGCTCGGGCAGAGCACAGTATCACACAGCTACGCCGGATCATGCGCCGAACCGTCCCCCGCTCCTAACCCGGCCAGGCAACCAGGCATGACCTGCCGCCCCGCGCTGGGCTTCTGGGCTGATGTGCCCAGGCAGCCTGTCCCGCCCATCTGATCGGAGGTTTGTGATGGACCCAGGCACCGGCAACGCTGCTGGCCTCAGTATTTCCTCCCGGTCTGAGCCTGAGCGCGCCTGCGTCATCGCGGCGCTCGAGCGGCGAACTCGACATCGCATGCGCTCCCGCCCTTCGCGAGCAACTCCTTGGCT
Source organism: uncultured Actinomycetota bacterium (assembly GCA_963820395.1). Taxonomy (GTDB): domain Bacteria; phylum Actinomycetota; class Actinomycetes; order Streptosporangiales; family Streptosporangiaceae; genus DATFVJ01. Next base: position 125,644 of record CAWGAE010000008.1, read on the forward strand.
TGCTCCGCCCCGCCGCCAGCTGGCTCGTCATCGACCTGTCCGCGGTCAGTTACGCCGACGCCAGCGGCCTCGCCGTGCTGGTGGCCACCGGACGCCGCGCCGGGTTGCTCGGCGGGTTCTTGCGCCTGGCCGCGCCGGCGCCCGCGGTAGCCAAGGTCCTGCGCATCACCGGCCTGCACCAGCTGCTCGATATCTTCCCCACAGTCCAGGCCGCGATCACCAGCCCGGGGGGTGGCCAGCGCCGGCTTTACGGCAAAGCAGACGCGAACACGGGCACCGCCGCCGCCGCCGGTGCACACCCAACCCGCGGGCGGGCAAACCGGGCGGACCCGGCACCCCGCCGACGCCGGTGAGCTCCGCCAGGCCATCGCCGCCGTGCTCATGCACGCCGACGCGTGGCGTGACGCCGACCCCCGCCGCCGGTTCACTGCCGCCCTGAGCGCCTTGGCCCGCGCCCATGCCGGCACCAGCCACGCCGCTCTGACCGAGGCGGCGGATTCCCTCCTGTCCATCCTCACCCGTCAGCCCCTCACCCACTCCGCAGCGGTCGCCGCGACCGCCAGCCGTCTTCGCCGCCTCCTCGACCCCGATCGGTGGCCCGCCGTTGAAAACGGCGGCTCGGGTGTTCGCCCTAGCGCTGATGGCTCTCACGCAGCGTGACCACGCCGCTGGCGCCGGGGGGTTAGCGGACCCGGACGGCGACGAGGCATGCATCGTCGCCAGTACCGGACGCGGCGTGGCTGAGCAGGTGGTCGGCATATCGGGCGATGCCGGACACAGGTCGGCTGGCGATGTGGAGCAGCGCGTTCATGCTGTGGTCGATGGATTCGTCTCGGCGTTCGATCAGCCCGTCGGTGAACAGCAGCAAGGTGTCGCCGGGCCGCAGCGACGTCGTCACCTCCTCGTAGGAGGAGTCCGGGTCCGCCCCGAGCAGGACCCCGTCGGGGAGGGTGAGTTCCCGGGCCTTGCCGTCGCGCACCAGGACGGGCGGCAGGTGACCGGCACGTCCCCAGCGCAGGGTCCGGCTTGCGGGGTCGTAGAGTCCGCAGACGGCCGTGCCGATGATGCCGTCTGTGAGGTGGCATGCGACACTATTCAGCCAGCCGAGCAGCGCTGCCGGGCCCGATCGCGTGATCGCCAGCCCGCGCAGGCAGTTCCGCAGCGCGACCATGCCGGTGACGGCGTCTATCCCGTGCCCGGCGATGTCGCCGACGGCCAGGAGAACCTGCTTCCCCGGGAGCATGACGGTGTCGTACCAGTCGCCGCTGACCAGGTTCGCGGGCCCGGCGGGCCGGTACCGCGCGGCGATGTCGAGCCCGGGCGTCTCGACCGGCTCGGTAGATCGTGGCGTGATGGCCTGCTGCAGCCGCAGGGCGAGGCGGTGTTCCTCCTCGGCGCGCTCTTCGGTGTCGGCTAGCCGGTCGCGCGTGGCGGCGAAGGCCACCTGAGTGTGGTAGTCGGCGGACACGTCCTGGTACGCGCCGCGCAGGGCGACCAGAGTGCCGGCCTGATCGGTGACAGGCTCGGCGAAGACACGCATCTGCCGCATGCTGTCGTCGTCGGCACGGATGATCCGGAATGCTGCGGCGGTGGCCCTTTTCTCACCCACCAGGGTGTTGCGGAACTGCGCGACGCCAGGGATGTCGTCGGCGGGCACGCGGGTGTGCAGGTCCGAGACGGGGACGGGGGCGCGGCCCTGCTGCCCGAAGAGCGCGAATGTCGGCTGGGTCCAGTGCACGTGCCCGGTGAGCAGATTCTCCTCCCAGCCACCGATCCTGCCGAGTCGCTGGGCCTGCTGCAGTAGTGTCGCGAGGCGCTCAATTTCGTCTGCGCACCGCCAGGCGATCACGACGCCGTCGTAGAGACGGGCGATGCGGACTTCCAGCACGGGCGCGACGGTGGCATCGCCGACAGGTGTGCTGATGACCTTGCCGGATATGTGCTGCGGCTCGCCGGTGGCCATTACCTGGACGGCCCGGTCGTACAGTCCACCGGCCAGCGCGGCCGCAGGGTAGACCTCGAGCAACGGCCGGCCGGTCAAATCTGCCGCTCGGCGGCCGGCCGGGTCGCTGAAGCCCTCGCTGAGGTAGCAGATGCGGAAATCCGTCACCTCCCCCGCCACGTCCCGGATTGCGGATGCGAAAAGTGCCGATTCAAGCAGGCCATCCAGGAGCCCAAAGACCCAGGATGCCCGGTAGCCCGCGGTCAGGTCACCGTGCGGAGGCCGGGTGCCGAGGGCCTGCGCGCAGATCTCTGCGAGCGCGTTGAGCTGGCGGCGCAGCGGGGCGGGGAAGTCCTTGACTGGCTTCGGCCAGCAGATCTCCATGGCGCCGAGCGTCGCCCCCGTGCCGCGCAGCGGGAGCACGGCGCGGGCTCCGCTGGACCAGCGGCCTATCAGGGGTATGGTCTCCGCGTCGGGACCGGCGGGCCACCAGGATTCCAGGCCGTCGTTTGCCGCCCGCTGGGCGAGAGTGTCCATTTCCGGATGTATGCGCCGCCAGCGGCTGGCGTCGCGCGCCCCGAAACCTGCCTCTCCGGCGAGTTCCAGGCCGCCGTCGGGCTCGGTCAGCCACAGTGCCACCGCCGCGGCACCTGCTGGCGCGAGGGCCTCATCAAGAAGGGCGGCGGCGATGCCGCTGCCGTCGTCGGCAAGTTCCATGGCAGTCCCGGCCAGGACGGCCCGGTGCGCGCTGGGCGCAGTGGCCGTGTCCGGCCTGGGCTCGGTTGCTGTTGCCGTCGGTGTCTGACCGGTGATCTGGGCGGCCAGGTCTGCCATGCTTGTTCCGGATTCCGCTGAGAGGTGCGCGAGCTGGCTCTGGGCTTGGGCAGGCGAACAGCCGAGCCGTTCCATCAGCAGCCCCCTGGCAAGATCCACCACTGAGCGAGCCGCGGCCTCGGACTGTATCTTGTCCAGCTCCCGCCGCTGCCGCGCAATCAACGAACTCAACCGGAGGAACTCACCGCCGCTCGCTGCTGTCACGGTCAATAACCTTCCCAGGGCCGACTCACAACGGCTGAACCTACACGTTACCGACCGCCGCCCGTCCTTTCCGGGTATTTCCACCATCACCCGGCGTGGCAGTATCGGCCTGCCGGAGAATGCATGGTAGTCGGCGGCGCTGGCAGCGCCGCCGAAAGTGATCGAAAGTGATGAGGAGCCCTGATGGTGAAAGGTGCGCTGGCGAGAACCCAGCACGCCGACCCGCGGCTGCAGCAGCTGCTGGAGGGCCTGACCGCAGTGCGCGGCGGGGACTTCAGCACACGCTTGCCGCACGCGGGTGATCCGCTGATGGACGAGATCGCCACCGTCTTCAACAGCATGACCGACCAGCTTGCCCTGTTCACCTCGGAGGTGACCAGGGTGGCCCGCGAGGTTGGCACCGACGGCAGGCTCGGCGGGCGGGCACAGATCCCTGGCGTAGCCGGAACCTGGAAGGACCTCACCGACTCGGTCAACGCCATGGCGGTGAACCTCACCGGGCAGGTCCGCGACATCGCGCAGGTCGCGACCGCGGTGGCCAGAGGTGATCTCACCCACAAAATCACTGTGGACGTCAAGGGCGAGATGCTCGAGCTGAAGGGAACCATCAACACGATGGTCGATCAGCTGTCAGCGTTTGCTGACGAGGTGACCCGGGTGGCCCGTGAGGTTGGAACGGAAGGCCGCCTGGGCGGCCAGGCGCAGGTGCCGGGCGTGGGCGGGACGTGGCGCGATCTCACCGACTCGGTGAACTTCATGGCGGGGAACCTCACCAGCCAGGTACGCAACATCGCCCAGGTGACCACGGCCGTCGCCCGGGGCGACCTGTCGAAGAAGATCGACGTGGACGCGCGCGGAGAGATCCTGGAACTCAAGACCACCATCAACACAATGGTCGATCAGCTCTCCTCGTTCGCGGCCGAGGTCACCCGCGTCGCCCGGGAGGTAGGAAGCAAAGGGAGGCTAGGCGGCCAAGCCGAGGTTGCGGGTGTTTCTGGCACCTGGAAGCGGCTGACCGAGAACGTCAATGAGCTCGCCGGCAACCTCACCCGCCAGGTCCGCGCGATCGCCGAGGTGACCAGCGCGGTCGCCACCGGGGACCTGACGCGCTCGATTACCGTCGAGGCCGAGGGCGAGGTCGCCGAGCTCAAGGACAACATCAACGCCATGGTTCAATCCCTGCGGGAGACGACCAAGGCCAACCAAGAGCAGTACTGGCTCAAGACCAACCTGGCCCGCATCGCCGGCCTGCTGCAAGGCCACCGGGACCTTGCCACCCTCGCCGAGCTGATCATGAACGAGCTCATCCCCCTGGTCGGGGCGCAGCACGGGACGTTCTGCATTGCCGACGACACCGGCGAAGGCACCATCCTGCGCCTCATCGCCGGCTACGGCCTGCGGGCCGACATCAACGCGCCCAGCCAGTTCCGGCTGGGCCAGTCCCTTATCGGCCAGGTGGCGAAGACCAGGAAGCCCATCGTCGTGAGCGACGCCCCGCCCGACTACCTGAAAATCTCCTCCGGGCTGGGCGATGCCCGGCCGGTCAACCTCATCGTGCTGCCGATCGTCTTCGAGGGTCAAGTTCTCGGCGTGATCGAAGCGGGCTCGTTCAGCCGGTTCACCCAGGTGCATCAGGATTTCCTGGAGCAGCTGATGGAAACCATCGGTGTCAACGTCAACACCATCATCGTCAACTCCCGGACCGACGACCTGCTCCAGGAGTCGCAGCGGCTCGCGGCAGAGTTGCAGGCCCGCACCGGCGAGCTGCAGGCCAGGCAGGAAGAACTTCAGCGCTCGAACGCCGAGTTGGAGGACAAGGCCGTCCAGCTGGCCAGCCAGAAACGCGACATCGAGATCAAGAACACCGAGATCGAGCAGGCAAGGCAGGAGATCGAGGAGCGGGCAACGCAGCTTGACCTGGCATCCAGGTACAAGTCGCAGTTCCTCGCGAACATGTCCCATGAACTGCGCACCCCGCTCAACAGCCTGCTCATCCTCGCCCGGCTGCTCGCGCAGAACCCGGCCGAGAACCTGACGCCCAAGCAGGTCGAGTACGCCAACGTCATCCACTCGTCCGGGTCAGACCTGTTGCTTCTCATCAACGACATCCTGGACCTGTCCAGGGTGGAGGCGGGCAAGCTGGATGTTCGTCCGGAGCGGTTCCCCCTGGCCTCTCTCGCGGAGGACCTCCGCACGGTCTTTGAGCCGCTGGCCGCCGAAAAGAGGCTGGACTTTGCTGTCGCGGCGGCATCTGATGTCCCCGCCGAGCTGGTCACCGACAAACAGCGGCTCCGCCAGGTCCTGCACAACCTGCTATCGAATGCGGTCAAGTTCACCCATCAGGGCCAGGTGGAGCTGCGGATCGGCCTGGCCGGGCCCGAGGCCGCAGGCGAGGAACCTGCGATCAGGTTCTCGGTAACCGATACCGGCATCGGGATCTCCGGGGACAGCCTGAAGACAATCTTCGAGGCCTTCCAGCAGGGCGACGGAACCACCAGCCGCCGCTATGGCGGCACAGGCCTGGGCCTGGCGATCAGCCGCGAGGTCGCTGCCCAGCTCAGCGGGCGGATCACCGCGCAGAGCCAGCCCGGCGGCGGCAGCACTTTCACCCTTTACCTTCCGCTGGCCCACCCGGACGCCGAAGGGACCACCACGGCGGAACAGGCGGGTGGCGTTGAGCCACGCGTCGCGAAGCCGCTAACCGGGCCTGCCGGGGACGCGGTGCCCCCGGTCCCGGAATCCCCAGCGCCCCGTCGGGCGGCGGCCGGTCCCGAACCGCGAGCATCAGCGGCGACACAGCCAGGCGCCACAGGTGGGCCACACGAGAGCCTGCGCGGCAGGAAGGTTCTCATCGTCGACGATGACCTTCGGAACGCCTTCGCGATCACTAGCGTCCTTGAGCTCTACGGGCTCACCGTCATCCACACGTCCGACGGGGACCAGGGCATCGAGGCGCTGCGATCGTGCGGCGACATCGATCTCGTCCTGATGGACGTGATGATGCCCGAGATGGACGGGTATGCCACAACGGCCGCCATCCGCAGGATGGCGCAATTCGCGAGCCTGCCTGTGATCGCGGTGACCGCGCGGGCCATGCAGGGCGACAGGGACAAGAGCCTCGCCGCCGGGGCCAGTGACTACGTCACCAAGCCGGTTGACACCGAGGAACTCCTCACCTGCATGGAACGCTGGCTCCCGTCCCGGCAGCGGGCGAGGTAGCACTGCCGACTTGGGACTACGAGCCTGCAGGGCGGCGCTAGTGAGCCGCCCCGCTTAAAATCCCGCAAGGATCACAGGCAGGCGGTCCGGTTCACGGCCAACGCCCGGTTCCGGGTGCTGGCGAATGGGAAACTGCGGCTGCCGAAGATCAGAGCCGCAGTCATGTGTTCATTGAAGCGCAGCAACGCCACCCGGCATTACGGCGCGAGTTCGCGCCCGAGCGCGGGCCACCACACGGGCCACATGCCAAGGACACCTGCGGGTAGGGGCGGTCACTAACGCACACTGGACGGCTGCAGGCCAGCAGTAACGTCGACCCTCTTCAGGCAAGCTGCCACGTCACCGATCTTCCAAGCTGGCCATACCGCTGCCAGCTTCTCCCAGCTCACCCCGGGCAAGCAAGGGCAGTGTGAGCGGGCTAGACCGCTCGGCTAATCGGGCCATAAGATCGCAAAAGGACGAGCCGGCCGGTGTTCTGGGCTTCAACTCCCATCCCCATCCAGCACGCCCGGTCACCGGCGCCTCGCGTACACGCCGGGAAGGGCGGCGCAGATGCCTGAAGTCAGACACTTAATCGAGATGGTCCGTGGCGTGCCCGTCGTCACGCTGCCAGCCGAGGTCGATGTCACCAGCGCCGACGTGCTGCGCGCGGCGCTGCTCATCGCACCCCGGCACGGGCATGCCACGATCGTGGTCGACATGACCCAGACGCAGTTGTGCGATTCGACTGGACTGAACATGCTCGTGCGGGCGCACCAGCGGGCCGCCGCCGAAGGCGGCGAGCTGCGGCTGGTGATCCCTGACGCCAGCATGCCCGGCGGTGTCCTAGCCGTCACCGGGATTGACCACCTGATCCCCTCATTCACCAGTCTGGACGAGGCCCTGGCCGAGACGCCTGCTGCCGCGATCCGGCCACCACACCCGAGCCCGTCGGCTGGGGTCCCGCGGCGTAACTTAGGGAAAGCGCTTGCTGATGCTCGTTAGGGCGCACAACGATGCCCGCGACTATTGGTGATATGGAGCCACTGCGTCCTCTGCGGCACGATTGGATGCCGCTGGCGTCGCCTATCCAGGCGCAGGGAGTCGGCGTAGGCTCGGTCGTGGCGGAATGTCCATCAGAGATCCTGCGCCGGGCCAGAGCAAGTGCGCAGGAGACCGCGTCGCTCCGGACCATGGCGGCACGGCCAGTTACGGCCGGTTAGGACCGAAGGTGCCTCAGCGATGCATACCCCATCAAGCGTGCTCTGTGACGAGACCATACCGGAACTGGACGAGCCGCGCGTACGGCCGACGCGCGGTCCCCCGCCTGGGAGTGCAGGCGACTCGGCGGAGCTGACTCTGCGCCTGGCGCAGGATCACGACCGCATCGCCGGAGGCGTGAACGACAGCGCGGTGCACCGGCTGTTCTCCGCGGGACTTGCCCTCGAAACGGCGCTTGGGCTGATGGGCGGCCATCCTGGCGCCGGGGAAGTTCAGGAAGCAATCGGCGAGCTTGACCTGGCCATCCGGGACTTCAGGAACGTACTGTTCGATCATCATCAACCTGATTCGCCCTCCAGCGGCCAGCCGGGCTAGGTAGCTGGTGTTTTCGTGCGTGGCGGTCCACCAGGTTCGTTGATCATTTCGGGAGAATGAAGCGCTGCACCCACCGGTAGATGGTGACCGTGATCAACCGTGATGCCGCGCTCGGCCAGCAGTTCTTCAACGTCCCGGTAGGACAGTCCGTACCGCAGGTACCAGTGGACCGCGGCCGAAATCACCTCACGCGGGGACCGGAAGCCAGCAAAGACCCGACCAGTCTGCAACCATCCCGCGATCGACCAACGCAACGGTGCCTGTTCAAAACCTGGGCGCAAGCGTCAAGGCTATAGTTTGACGTATGAGTAAATGGCTTGGACCCTTGCAGCGGGAGATCCGATCCTGGGTTCCTGAATTCCGTACCCCACTCACTCAACATCCGCCCGAGGCGTGTACTTGGCTACAGGACGCCAGCTGAAGTGTTCGCCGAAATGCTCAGCGAAATTGCTTCCACCGGTTGACGCCGCCCCCTTCAGCGGGAATTGAATAGAGCCACTCGGGAGAGGTCGCAGGCCGACGCGCAAAGAGTCCTTGAGCGTGCCTGCAGCCAACCCTTGGTCGCTGAGGCTAATTGAGTAGTCCTACAAGAAACGCAACATCGTCGAGCTGTGCCTCAGCAAACGCAGGCGATTTCGCGCCGTCACCACCGGATGCGATAAGCGTAGACGTATCCGTTCCATGGTGGACGGGACACGTTCCAATGGACCTGTCACTAGCGCACTTGGCGCAGACATGCTTACCCGTGGCCGGGATGTGATGCGTCACAAAAGACGTACGGCAGGCGTAACAGCGTCGGCCACCGTAACCGATGACCCGCCACAACCTGGCGAAAAGGCGGCTCGAACGGCCAGCCGACAGCGTACCGGTGACGATGTCCGGGGATGCGGCACTCACGTGAGCCCCCTCAGGGTAACAGTCTGCTACTGCTTAGGTGTAGAGCAGAGCCGTGGCCGGCCGACTCCTCGCAACTATCGCAAAACGGTCGCTGCCTGGCAACGCTCACCTAAGGTCGATCTGCGGGGATGCGGAACTCACGACCGCATACACCCGGGAGAGCCCGGCGGCGGCCCGGCAGTCGAGCGATGTGCTGACTGGATGGTAGGCGGGCGCTCGATCGCATCGTGACCGAAACTAGGCCATTAATCGTCGGCCGCGCGCCGCGAGCAAGGCGGCTGCGTTGAGGTACCAGGTAAACCGATGACGTGCCTGGCGAGTGTCGCTCTTGGGAGCGGGAAGGCGCGCCCGCGCCGGGCGGGTGTCGGACGCGCGACTCTCTCGGCCGCTCCCAGGGCTCGACCGGCGCCGTGCAAGCATCCGACACAACGCTGCCCGCCGCGCGGTGCGAGAGGTGATCGAGTATGCGGTCCAGGAGGCGGTGGCCGCGCGGCAGCGTCCCGCATCCGATCCCACGGCCGGGTGTGTGGCCAGGCCCGCCACGCAGCGGCCAGTCCACGCGCACTTGTCCCGTCCGCGACGAGTTATTGTTCTCAAGACCTGTGGATCAAGGCGGGCTGCCTGACTGCCAGGCGGTCATGACGGGCCAGCTATGACTGAGCGCCCCCAGGACCCGATCGCCGGCGGCATGCTATGCCGCGGTCGCCGGTGAGGGCGGAGGACGCCTTGGCGCGGCCGCCGCCGGTGCCTGTGTGGTAGCCGCCCGGCCGGTGCCCGCGAAACTACGCGCAGGGGGACTTTAGCCCCTGGCTCCCGACCGGCTGCTTGACGTGAAATGGGATCTTCTCAGCCGAGGAAGATCACCATTATGACCGTGGTAGAAGAGATGCGAGAACATCACACGCGCTGCGTGCCGTACCGGGTCCGGTTGCGGATACTTGCCCGTGACGAGGCCGCTGCGCTTCCGCCCGGCGTCGTTCACGAGGTTGGCCAGGCCATTAGTGCGATCCTCGCCGGGGCCAGGGCAGCTGAGCGTGCGGCAGTGGCCGCGGGCACCGGCGGCGGTCGCGGTTCCAGGGTCGCACGGTTCCTGGCGGCCCGGCTGGCCCGGCTCGCGGCAGCGGCCGATGACGCGCTCACATCGGCCCGGGACGGGAATGCTGTCGCGCTGCGCCAGCACCTGCGGAGGTTCGATGCGCTCACATCGGCTCTGTGGACCGTGCAGCTTTCCGTCTGCGCCTCGGCCGCGTCGCCGCCCTGACCTGACACCTTTGGCTACCGGATGTCTGTGACAACACGGGCCGCCGACGTCGCTGCCGCGCGCCACCGGCAGCCGGGAGGATGGGGGAGCTGACGGTAACGGGGGCGTCCCGCTGGGCGGGCCAGCCGCGTCCGGGCCGCAGTGCGTTCCCCCGTTCCTCGGCCGCGTTGGGAACAAGATAAGCCGCGATTTTCTCGATCTGGGTCCAGGGCGCCCCCGACGGCGAGCCCTGGGAGATCTACACCGTCCTGGCCGACAGCCAGACACGCGCGAGGTGCCCTGGCAACGGGCGAGGTAGGCAGCAGCTGCCCGGCGCAGCCGATCGGCGTGCGGTAAAAGGCTTCCGGCAGGGACGGGCGGTAGCTCGGTGTATTGCGTCATGCCTTCGACGCTCCGCCGCCCCGCCGGTCCTGGAAACGCTCTCGGCGCACCGCGCGCAGAGCGGCATGAGAGGACGGATTCGGACAACCTCGAAGGCATACTTCGCTTCCAGGGGGTGTTCCCGTGCAGGTGGAGGATCCTCGCGACCGCGACCGCGACCGCGAGCCGCGGGCACGGTTGCGAGGGTATGGTGTCAAAATCAGCGCGGGAGCGCGTGGTTACGATAAAGACGTGCTGGACGGCCGTGTCGCGCTTGACCTGGAGTGCCACCGGCGGCTAAAAAGCCGCGCGCATCGAGGTCAGCACGTGCATTTGAGGGCGAGCGGTCATGATCCACTCTGGCGCAGGTACGCCTCCGGCTACTCCGTGGTGCCGACCATCCCAGAACCGGGCTGTTCGGGACGCCTGATGCGAGGCCATCTCGGCCTGTGACGGGCCCCATTCCCCGGTCACGGCTGAGGCGTAGCACTCGAACGAGCAGGTCCCGCGGTATGCGCCCGTGCAACCGCCGTGTGCGTACGTAAACCGCAAGCCGTAGCCAAACGTCAAATAAGCTAGGGGTGCACCCACTCCGGGCGAACTGCCCCCGCCCAGGGCACACCTGCCCGGGCGGTCTCCCACCCAGATACTTGCCGGTGAATCCGCGAAGGGGGTGGCGGCCATGACGGCCACATCAGACAACTATTGTTCACCGGCCGCGCCCCCCGACACCACGCAGCCACCCACCCGGCCGCGGCTCCGCGGCGCAGCCACCGCGGAACTCCGCGCCGCCCTGCCCGGCTGGGGCATCCTCTACGACCCCTGGCTCTCACGGTGGATCGCCGTCCGCGGCAAACACGCACCGCCGATCACCGCAGCCACCCCAGCAGAACTCCTGGACCAGATCAACGGCACAGCTGAACCCGCGGCACCTAACCGGGCGGCCGATGCGCTGCGGCCCGGGTAGCGCCGCATCTACCTTCACGGCTCCCGTTGCCAGCTTCAAGCCGGCGGGCAGGTCATCCAGCGTTGGTCGCGCGGCTCGATGCCTTCGTTGCCGAGCTAGAGTCGCGTCCCGGCTTCGTGCGCGACCGGACCGTGCCCGGCGCAATGCGTGGATCGGCATTATTTGCGGTACACACACGTGATAGTGCGAATCGGATCGATGCTGTTCTAGGGGCAGAGTTCGCGGTCAGAACTATCTTGCGGCGGTGATGGAACGTAAACCGTCATCGACGTCGAAGGGCTGGCCGCGGTCGCCCAGATGGGCCACAGCGACGGCCGGGGCGTACTACGACCGCAAGCTGGCCGAGGGCAAGACACCCAAAGTGGCACTCCGCTCCCTCAAACGGCGGGTCAGCGACCGGGCGAAGCAGAAGAACGGGGCCGGCCGAGCTTGGCGCGCATCGAGGGCACCTCGGCGCTCAAAGCGCCGTCCCTCGCAGGATTCGCGGGTCATCGGGGTGCTATCTCCTGTCAGAGCTCACCACCGGAGTGAACCACCTCGGTGATCGCCATCAGTCCAACCGGGCTGCAGCGCCTTGCAACAATTGGCCCGTACCTTGTCGGCGACGTTTTCCTCGCCCGGCATTATGTCGTGGAAGACGCAACCGGCGTGGACCCAGGCCGTGAGCTGGGTATGAATCCACAGGAGGAGCCGCCGTGACCACAGCCCACGCGGTCGTGCTGGAGGACTTCACGACGCCGCCCGCCGTGGCCAGCTTCCACGTCCCCCCGCCGCTGGCGGGCGGCCTGACCGTGGCCTGCCGGTACGGCGGGATCTGCGGAACGGACCTGCATCTGACACGCGGCCACCTCGACGTGCCGACGCCGCTCGTGCTCGGCCATGAGGGGCTCGGCAGCGTCGATGAGCTCGGCGAGGGCACTACCCGCGACGGCAACGGGCACCGGCTCAACGTCGGTGACACGGTGATGTGGGGGTCGTCGATCGCGTGCGGACGGTGCCACGCGTGCCAGATCCTGCGTGAGCCGACGCTGTGCCAAAACCGCCGCACTTACGGTGTCAACCGCCCCACCACCGAGGGATCGCCGCTGAGTGGTTCGTGGGCGGACTTCATCACGCTGGAGCCGGGCACGACCGTCATCAGGCTGTCTCCGGCCATTGACCCGGTGGCAGCCATGTCCTTTGCGTGTGCCGGCCCCACGATGATCCACGCGCTGTGGGAGCGGCGCCCGGTGCGGCTCGGCGAGACCGTCGTGGTCCAGGGCAGCGGGCCCGTGGGACTCGCGGCTGCCGGCCTTGCTCAGCTGGCCGGTGCCCGCGTCGTTCTGGTCGGTGGCCCGCCGCCACGGCTTGCCATGGCCCGCGCGGCCGGCATCGGCGACGACCATATCGAGGTCGTGGAGTCCGGTGACGTCGCGGGCGCCCTCGATGCGGTACTCGCAATCACCCAGGGCCGGGGCGCCGACCTGGTGATCGAGTGCACGGGGGTGCCCGATGCGGTCGAACAGGGCACGCGGATGGTGCGCCGGAGCGGCTCGTATCTGATCGTCGGTCAGTACACCGACGGCGGGAACACGTGGTTCAACCCCCATCAGATCGTCTACCGGCAGCTGGACATCATCGGCTCCTGGGGGTTCACCGGTGCCCACCTCAACGAGTACATCCGCGTGCTGCCGGCCCTGACCAAGCGATTCGACCTCCGGAGCCTGGTGACGACCTTCCCGCTGTCAGGCGTCGAGGACGCCCTCAGACAGGTCGGCGACGGCGCGGTCATGAAGGCCGTCCTGACGGCCTGAGCTGGATGCTCTCCCGCGGAAGAGTGCACGTCGGGCTCCGCGGGTTTGGCACGGCGTGGCTTTCGGCCTGGCTCGATGCATGCTCCGCGGCGGCTCATTGCTGTGCCCTGATGACAGTCGCGAGCAGTTCGAAGGAGCCGACCAGCGCCAGGGCTGGCCATGCGCTGACCAGGCCGGTTGGCGTCGAGGATCAGCATGCTTACTGCCCAGATCAGGCCATCCACGGTGAAGGGACGACCGGGGCCGGTCCGTCACAGGGACAGCTCCTGGCACCACGCGGGCCACGTGTCGGTCGTCGTCAGTGGCCCTCCCATTCTGAGGGCCACGGGAGCCACAAATGGGAGCCAATGCATTCAGACTCCATCAGACCTGCCGCGACCCAGCCCAGCCCGCTGGGATGCGCGTTGTCCAGGGACATGACGACATCGCGGAGCTGATCGTGCTGCGGCATGAGGTCGCCGTGCTGCACCGCACCAATCCCCGGCCCCGGCTGGACTGGGCCGGAGGCAGTGCCGTCATATCTCTAGCCTTTAGTCCCGACGGGCGTTCCCTGGTAATTATCAACGGCGACGCCACAACCCGCCTGCCTGGTCACGGCACAGTCCAGCTAGCGCATGTCGGCTACCTCGACAGCACCGCCCGGGTCGGGGATTCCGCGGGAACCGCTGGACGGCGGACGTGCTCAGCGGGTGAGTGCTGCAGGACGCCGTCGATCACGCAGGTCCGGTAGAGCCCCGCGGTCACCGAGAGGCGGCGCGACACGGTGGAGGGCTTGAACCGGCCCACCTCCTGCATCCACCGGACATACAGCTCAAGATGCGGCCGCTGGGCGGGCCAGCCTTCCACGTGATCGTGCCATCAGCGGCAGAGGAGTGAGCCGCGCGAACGGAGCGAGCGGGCCGGGAAATGGAGCGAGCGGGCCGGGAATGCCCCCGGGTTACTGGCATCTATGATGGCGGCTCGGCGAACAATTCGAGTTGAATGTTGTCCGGGTCGCGGAAGACGAGCACGGCAGCGCCCGGTATGGAGTTCGCCGCCGTGATCGGGCAATGGACCACTGCGGCCTCGGCCAGCCGCGCCGCCCAGGCGTCGAGTTCCTCGCAGTCCGCGACGGTGAATGCCAGGTGATCCAGCCCGGCGCGCGTCTCGTCGAACGCGTCCTGGCTGCCGTGCCGGTGCTGCGTGAGCCCCAAGCGAGCTTGCAAGCCGTCATGTCGAAGAAACACCTTGCGGCGTGCCCCGTCGGGCGCCTTGAACTCGCCCACGCGCCGGAAGCCGAGCACTTCCTCATACCAGGCCACGCTCGCGTCAATGTCACGAACCGTCAGTCCAAGATGGTGAATGCCTCTGATCATGCCCTGTTCACCGCGTCCATGCCCAGGGCGGGAGTCCGCCAGACGAGCCAAGCCGTGTCCAGACCTCTACCTTGCCGCCCTCGGCCGACTTGGCGTCCCGGCCGCTCTCGCCGTTGCGATCGAGGACTCCCGTCACGGCGTCGCGGCCGCGCTCGCTGCCGACATCCGCTGCGTCGCCTTCCCGAACTGTCTCACACGCCGACAGGACCTGTCACACGCCGATGCGGTGGCCAACACCGGGGAACTATCCTCCTACATGCTAGAGGCCGCAGGGTAGGTGCTGCTACGGGATGACCCTTCATCGGCGAACCCGAACAACCGTCATCGCGGCAGAAGCGGGCGTTGCTGTCCGGGGTGACGTCGCATAACTATGCATCGTCCGGCAGCCTGCGCACTGCGGCGCATGCGCCTCCGTCTCGTGTAGCGATCAGTAGGCGAAATCAGCGAACGCGCACACCTACCCGCCTTACCTGCATCCGCCGGTGACCGGGCGAGGACCCGTAGGCTTTTCCGGCCGATCGCAGGCTTTTGACCGCGAGCAGCCGAATGTTGGGGGCGACAGCGCTGAGAGTACAGGAATTTGACAAGGGTGAGGACCCGTAGGCTTTCCGGCCGATCGGGCAGGCTTTTGACCTGCCCGTGTAGCCCGATCAGGGTCCTCGCGAGGGTTCAAAGTCCCGGTGCTGCGCGGCGCTTCCCGGGCAGCTCGTGGGACGGCGGGTTCAGCTTGGGCGGCGGGCTTGGAGTGCGGCGATGAGCGCCAGGCGTACCCGTTCGACCACCGCGGCGTGGCTGTCGGCCGGGAGGGCGGCTTCGGCGGCGGCAAGGTCGGCGGCGACACCCCCGGTGGGGGTGTCGGGCTCGGTCCGGAAGTGGAACCGGCGGGCAGGCCCGACGCCGGACTGGCCGTACTTATGCTCGTGCCGCAGATGGGGTGTGGCCCGGGGCCCGAGGGTGAACGCCACCGCCCGGCGGGTGCGCCGTCGCCAGGTCAGCACCGCGCGACCGACCGGGCCTTCGAGCAGGCGGGCGATCTCGGCGCGGGGCATGTCGGCCACCGCCGCGGCGAGGTCGACGAACCGGCTGTCGGGCCGAGGGGAGCCGAGGGTGATCACGGCGTCGAGGGCGACGAGGGCGTCGGCCGACGGCTCCTCGGGCTGCCAGGTGACGAGCAGGTAGCCCTCGTCGGCGGGGTCGAGCATGCGGCGAGTGACCGTGTCCCGCCCGACGGGCCCGTGCGCTTCGTCGACGACCACGCACTGCGGAATGCCGGTTGCAGCCCGGTGGGCTTCGACTTCGCCGGCCAGGGCCGCCGCGTAGGCAGCGCGGCCGTCTCCGTCGTGGTAGGACAGGTCGGTGACCACGCTGGCGTGGCCGTGCCGGAGGAGGCGCACGACCTCGGCGGGGTCGGCGAGACGGCCCTCCTGGCCCCCGGTGATGATCATGTCACGTAGCTCGCCGAGCCCATGATGGTCACCTTCAGGGTCGAAGACGACCAAGGAGTAGCCGAGGCGGATCAGCTGTTCGCAGATCAGCCCGGCCAGGTAGGACTTGCCCTGCCCCCCGCACGCTGTGCGCTGGCACGCCGAGCTGGTCCGGCGCCGCTGGACCTATCCGCGGCGGACACCGGGACGGCCGCGTACTGGCCCTGCCATCCGCCGGCTCGCGCTCGAGATGGCCCGCGACAACCCGACCTGCGGCTACACGGGGTACGCACGAGGCACGGGCCGTTGCTCCCAGTCGCCGTCGATGATTAGTTGGCCTGGCCGGTCACGATGCGGTCGAGCGCCGCGTACGATCCGGTCAGCTCATCGCTCGTCTCCCGCGCCGCCTTCAGGCTCTCCCTGGTTTAGGCGGTCGTGAGCTCCGGGTCCTATAGATGCTCGGTGAGCATTGCCAGGAGGCCGGTGAGCGGCCAGGCAGCGACCATTTTGCGATAGTTGCACGTAGTCGGTGACGACGCTGCTCCAGACCCAGGCAGTAACAGAACTACGGCCTGGGAGGGAACCGCATGTGTGCTGCATCCCCGGACATCGTCACCGGTACGCTGTCGGCTGGCCGTTTCAGTCGTGTATTTGCCGGGGTGTCGCGGTTGATCGGTTACGGTGGCCGACGATGTTACGCCTGCCGCACGTCTTTGGTGACGCATCACATCCCGGCCACGGGTAAGCACGTATGCGCCAAGTGCGCTAAGTGACGGGTCCGCTAGAGGGCGTGTTACGTAGGTGATGGAAACCCGGGTAGATTCGTTGTGCTACCACGTCGCGGATGAAGCCCACCCCGCGAACGCGACGAGGATGTCCTCTACTTCGGGTGAGCCGTTCAGCCACGATTCCTGCACCGACACGACCGTGCAGCCCCGTTCGCGGAACTGGCGCAAGATGCGCAGCGCGCCTTCGGCACCGTCGCGCGTCATGCGGTCCAGGGCCCAGACGATCAGCACGGAGATCATGCCGCCCGACGCGTCATCCAGCGCGCGCTGGAGTGCGGCCTTGTATTCGCCGCTGTCCATGTCACCGTTCCAGGCCGAGTCGCTGAGCTGGTACGTCTTAGCCACGGTGAAGCCATGGTGCGCGGCGAAGCGCTCGATGTCCGGAACCTGATTGTCACTGTCGTAATGACCGGTGCCGACTCGCAGCCATATTTACCAGCACCCTGGCATCGCCAGGCTCGAGGCGCTGGCGGATCGGCCCGGGGCCAAAGGCGGAGAACAACGGGCAGAAGACGCTTCCATTCTTCAGCGCCCCGAGCGCGGTGATGTAGAGGGCCAACGCCGTCATCAGGAAGGCGGCGGTGGAACAGGTAGCTGGTGCTAATTAGCTGTGAGTCATTTCCCCGCGTCCTGGACAGCGCGGAGAATTTGCCGAGCGAGAGCTTGCGTCCACCGGGGGTGTATGGGTAGGTGATCCGGTGTGACTGACTCGTCATAGCTGGGCGTGTCGTCGTGACCTGAAGCGGCCCCATCTCGTGATCCTTCGAGTTGCTGGGCCTGTCAGCGGGTGCAGTGAGCGGCCTGCCTCCGGGAGCTGGACGGGGAAGGCTCTTGCCGAGCCGGTCCAGCTGCGGCTGATGTCGCTGGTGGCCTCCCATCCGGGAGGCGAGGCATAGTGTGTGCGACCTGGCTCCAGACCTCATAGGTGGACAGCCCCTGGCGGCGCAGCTCGACCACCCGGCCACGGGCGCGGTCCTTCGCCGGAGCGGCGCCGGGCGCCGGACCGGGCTTGCGGCGCGGGGCGAACAGCTCCAGCGCACCGGCCCGGTACTCGCGCACCAGGTTGATCATCGCCCAGCAAGTGTAGCCGAGCCGCTGCCCGGCCTGGGCGTAGGTCAGCCCCCCGGTGAAGAACGCGCGCAGCGCCTCGTACCGGCGGTGGTTCACTTGGTCGGGCGCGGTGAAGAACTCCGCCCCATCGCATTGTGCGTCGCCGACTCGTGCACCCCCGCACAAGAGGTTGCGCCGAATCTCCGTTGCGGTAATCCGCGCTAAGGCGCTTGGTGTTCTGACGCACCTCATCGGCCGGATAGGCCGGGCGCATTACTGCACCCGGCCCCCCTGGGAAGCGGACATGCGAGTTTCCCCGCTCGGCGTTCTGCGACCGAGGTGTGCTGGCCGACCCAGCGGGCATGGCTGACGAGCGCCCGCCAGGCTTGCCTCCCGATACTGCAGCAGCCGAGCGGCAGACAGATACGCCAGTAGTCGCTGGTGCTCTCCAGCGTGACAACCTGGATCTGGTGGCAGCGCAGGTGATCAGCCAGTTCGGTGATCGCGGGCACTGTCGCGGTCACCGTCCACACGTGGGTCTTGCGGCGGCCCGGCCGGTCCTCATCGGGCACCCGGGTGCACGCCACCCCCGACGCCTTCGCGACGTCGATGGCGGCGACCCGCTCCCATACCCGCTCATACTCCTCGTCTGCCTGGACCTGCTGTGGTTCTTCCACCGCCCGGGCACCTCCCTTATCCTCATGCTTGCAGGACGCGGGCTGCCCGGGGGTCCCGGTCGGGAACGAATAGCTGATCGGCGTGCTCGTAGCGACAATGCGTGACCCATCAAGGTCAGGACCCCGGCGCCAGACTAAATGACGGCCTTGAATGCCAAGAAGAGGCCGGGCTCAAACGGGCAGCCCGCCCCAGTCTCCCGCAGCCGTCCCCCCGGCACCTGCCCTCAGCGCAATCCCGGCAGCACCATCGCGCGGCAGCAACCCCAGCCACCCGCCCTGCCGCAGCACCCGCAAATTTCGCGTCCGCGCGACGCCCCAGCCGGGAACGTACGACTAAATGGAGGAGGCTTGCAGCGGCCTGATACACGGAGAGGCGGCCCGAGAGCGCGCACGGCCCCTTTGGGTACCGAGAGGCGGGCAGGTGGGCGCCAACGTCTGCTTTAGTCAGCTCGGTGAACGGGGCCTGCGGGACGATCAGATCCCGTTTGGCGGCTCCGCACCAGCCCGGCCGGACCCGTAGTGCGTCGCGAACCGGACATAGTCCGCGTTGGGCACCACCTTGCTGGCGGCCACCCCGCCCTTCAGGCAGCCCCCCGGGTGGTGATCGGTGACTGGCTGGGGCAATGACTGGACGGGATCGCGGTGGCCGCCGGCGTCGTGCTCGCTTACTCGTGGCTGCGCTCGCCGGCCAGTCGGCGGTTCCCCGCCGTGCTGCTGACCGCGGCCGGGATCGCGGTTTTCTCCGCCGTGTGGTCATCTTTCAGTTCGGGCGGTTCCGCGCCACGTCCGGGTTCGCTCTGCTGCGCCTGGGCGGGACGAGCCATCACCGCGCGGCGCGCGCGGCCCGACGCCATCGCGACCATCCGCTCCAGCGGTCCCTGCCCCATAAAGCGGTACCAAACCATCGCGAAGACGAGCGCAACAGCCACCTGCTCCACGTACGCAGCAAGATCGTTGTCGCTCAGCGGTGCCCAATCCGCGTTCAAGACCAGCGCATGGGCGGAATAGATGGTCAGGGTCATGGTACCGGCCACCGCCACCGGCCACAGCAGGCGGCGCGCAGCGCGGAGCCTGGTCACCAGCAGCACGGCGCCGAGGACGGCCATCGCCGAACCAAGGGTGTGCAGTATGTCGACCGGCGTGCCCGTGTGATGGGCGCGAAGCGCCAGCCACCACCACGATGCCACGTGGTTCGGATCCCAGACAATCTGGTTCGTGACCTGCCGCCGGGGGCGATGCCGGGATCGGCCGCGGCGCGCAGGTGCTGCAGGCCGCCCAGATGGAACAAGATCGCCGTCGACGTGACCCATGCGGTGAGCGCCATCACCAGCCCGCCGCCCAAAAGCCAGGCAGCCACCTTGGTGGAGGACAGATCGAGCCGCCCGATGGCAAGACCCGCACAGATGTAGATCATGTACACAACCGCCGGGAACGGGCCGGTGACGAGGAGCTGCAGGACGAAGCCGACCGGATGGGTGAAGGGCGCGCTGAACGTGGGGTTGGAGTTAAAAGCGGGCTGCAGGCCGAGCTTGAACGACCCGAGCAGGACAAGCGGGGCCACCACGACCAGCACACCGGCGATCCAGGCCAAAGTGCGCGGCCGGAGGCCAATCAACGGGATCGCCAGCAGGAAGAGCAGGGCGTAGACGGGCAGGATTATGTCGAGGTCTCCGGCGAAGTAGCCGAGTGCAAGACCAATGGCGCCGATCAGCAGAGCCCGGACGGCGATGCCCGCCGCGGTGGCCCGGCGAGCGCGTCCTTGTACCGGGTGCCGCCCACCGGTGATGAAGGCCAGGCTGATGCCCGCCACCATCACGAACAGGGTCGCGGACCGTCCCGTCACCGTCTTCACCGCAAACGTCGGCGTGCCGTTGTCGTTGAGCACGGAGAAGGTGTTCGCCGCAAGCATCGCAAATAGCGCGATCCCCCGGGTGACATCGACGCCCAAAAACCGCGCCTTCGCGGGCGCGCCGGCCTGCGGGGTGGCAAGCATCCGGCCGGTCACCTTCGTCAGCCCGTCAGTCATCACCCATCACCGGCCACGAGGTTCCGCCGCGCGAGGTGATGGCGGTGACCGTGTACCCCGGACTCGCATCGCCCGAACACGTTCCGGCGTAGCTTCCCGGCCCCAGACGGTCGCGCCGGCGAATTTCGGCTTGCCGCCATCTTCTGCCGCCCCTGCCTGCAGTTGAGGAAGGGCGACTGCCCGGAGATCGGCCGATGGCCGCCGTAGGGCTCCTCCTCGTGGAAGCCCTGGGGAACGGATGGGACTGGCACGATAGCCTCCTCAGTTTCGCGTGCCTTGTGGCAGAGCGCCCGGCTGTTCATCCGTACCGGCGCAGCTCGTGGAAGAAGTCGTCGACGACGTGCAGCCCGCCGGAGCGGGCCACCTGGTCGTAGACGTATTTGCCGACCGCGAGGTCGAGTACTCCCAGGCCGAAGGGGGAGAAAAGCGGCCGGCCGGCTGGCACGGTCACCCGCCCGGCCATCACGTCGTCCAGCGTGCCGGACACGAAGTCCCGGTTGCCGGTGAGCTGTTCGGCCAGGTGCGGCGAGGTGCTGGCCTTCAGGCAGTGCCCGATGTCATCGACGATGTTGGCCGAGGCGAGCACGATCTCCGGGGCGAGATCGCGCAGCGACACGTGCAGCACCAGCGGGTTGTGCTCGAACCACGACAGGTCGCTGACATGTGGCTGACCGGCGATGGTGGCGAAGACCACCAGGTCGCTGGAGCGGATCAGCTGCCCGGGGGTGTCGTGCACGGTGATCCGGCTGGCGGTGCCCGACCGCTCCAGGTAACCGCGGAAGCCGGCCGCGCTGCCGGCGGACAGGTCGTGCACGCCGATCTGGTCGAACGACCAGCCGGTGGCGGCCAGGAAGGTGTGGATGTAGCGGGCGATCAGGCCCGTCCCGAAGAACCCGGCACGGGCCTGGCGTACCTGCCCTGGGTGGCTGAAGATTTCAGCCAGATCGGCTGTCAAGACCCCGGCAGATTCAGTTAACACGTGAGCTCCTTGAACCAGAAGTTGGTTTTCGTGACATGTCCGCAGAGGCATGTGACAAGCGTGCGCCGCGAAGCGGCCGGTCAGGCTCCTGGCCGGCCCGCGGTCAGCTCGTCGGAGCTGAGTACGTCCTCGCCGTAAAGATCCTCCAGCCAGTTGGTCTGGTAGATGGTTTCCAGGTAGCGCTCGCCGAGGTCGGGGGCGATGGCCACCGCTCCCCCTTCTGCCCCCCCTCCTCGCCGGCGCGCGGATCGTGACGTCGCTGTGAGCGGCCCGCTCCACCGGGGGGATGGGGCGTGCCGCTCACTTCGCCAGGTCACTGCTGGGATCCGGCCGCGGGCCCTGGCGTGGTTACCCGGGGGCCGTTGTCTCTCGGGTCGCATGCGCTACGGGCGAGGGGCCGGGCCCCGGGTACGCAAGGAATCGTTTGCAGGTGTTTACGCGCCGCGCATGGCCTGTCACGGTTGTGTAACTGCCGGGCGAGCATGGTTTGCCCGGAATCGCCGCATTGGGCCGTGCCGGGATTGTCGGCACCGTCAGGCATGATGCGGGTGAACTATAAAAAGGGGCTGCCCAGGTCCTCGTCCTCTGGGCGGCCCACGACCACTCACCCGCCGAGGGGTAAGCGATCATGAATGATGTTAGTGATACGCAAGTCATCGAATGCCAGGTCTGCGTTAGCGAGACGTGGGTGCCCTGCCGGATCGAGATCAGAGCGCACTCCATCATGAACTGTGGCTACTGGAAAGAAGCGGCAGTCATGACCGCCGCAGACGGCGAGCAGGTGACGAGGCTCAGGATGCGGCCGGAGATCGGCGGCCGTCTCGGCGCACTCCTTTCGATGTAGGGCACGTGAGGCCGCACTGGCTGTTACACGGCCCAGCTGGCGGCGCTCGCATGTCCACTATTGCCAGAGCTGGCGGCGGAAGTTCGGCGACAACGAGCCCGGGTGCATCCGCCCGGCCCGGCGCGGTTCCCGCGGCCATGCAGATGTCGGGACGGCCCGGAGGCACGCAGTCACAGGGACCGCGATGCGTTCGCCCTGGCAGTCGCCTTTGTGCTGGCGCAGCCGAGCTCCCGCCCCTCGACACAACGCCCCGCCGCCCAGCATCCCCAGGCCACCCCAGCCGCCCACCCGCAGGCAGCGCATCATGACGATCATCAACACCGACCTAGGCCGGGACTGGAGCGGCAGCAACTCGCCGGGCACCTTCAGGTCAAGCCCCGCAACCTGCTCACTCCAGCTCGCCGGATGAGCACGCCTGGGCTTCCTTACCGAGAATTTACTTTCCGTGATGCCGGGCGTGCCAGGCCTCGGCCTCGGCGCTGGCGGCCATCTCGCGCCACCAGATCCGGGCTTTGCGAGCACGGTGGTTCCAGGCCAGGGCTTGCGGGTTCATGGTGTGCCGCTGCTCCTGTTCCGCCTGGTGCTGGTCGCACCACTGGGCCGACAGTTCACAATCGGCGCAGTGGCTGTCCACGCTCTCGGTCTGGAGTTCGGCGGCGTCGGTTAGGGCCAGCCGCAGAGTGTGCATCTAAACGTCATCAAGTGCGAGCACATGCGTGTGAATAGGGTTGCTCATGGTGATCCGTCCTGTTATCTCAGGTGGTGATCTAGGGCCGTGGATGGTGTTGACGCACCTCCGCGGCCCGCTTACTCGCTGCCGGTTCTCCTTCGCGCGCTGTGTTGCCGTTGCCCCGCGTGTATCCGGGCCGGCCGTGCCTGCCGCTTCTCCTGCCTGAGCGGCCGCAGGGGCCCCAGGGTCAAGGGATGAGAGGCTGTGATGGTTTCGAGCGCAGCGGTCCGGCGTTGTTTGCCGGACGAAACGATCACAGTCTCCCCTTGAGACTGGGGGCGGCTGTGTACCGTAGCGGGGCAATGGCAGTTCGGGTGCCAGCATCAGGGCCCACCCGTTACGGGCCGGTATCCCGGCCCGTAACGGCGCCGCTTGTATTCCTCGGCCTGGTCGGTCGAGCACTTCGGTGATGGTGGCCCGCACGGAGGCGATCTGGCGCTCGAGCGGTTCGATTAGGCCGACTCTGGGGCGTTGGTCATGCCGGTGATGTCGCCGCCGAGAGTCTCGTCGGTTTCCCAGTACTCGCCGTTTTTCGTCGGTATGTGCTGGGCGAGGCTGCGCATGGTGTCGAGCAGGGCTGACAGTTCGCGGCGGACGCGGGCGTGCCTGGCTGGTGAAGCAAATCCCTGCTCTATCGCGTACGCGGGCAGGCAGCGGTCGCACAGGCCGGTGAAACTCTCCGGCACCCCAGCTAGCTGCCGGGTTCAGCCGGTGTGCCCGGACGGGTCTGGCCGTCAGGCGAGTTCTCACCTCATCGCACTGGCCTGCAGCATCTGGCCTTCATAGCGCCGACCCGCACCGGGGTCCGGGAGGTCGCCTCAGGCGTGGCGGCACTGGGCGGCGAACTCGTGCATGCCCGACGCGAATTCCCTGAATAACCACCACCGTACTGCGCAGCCTTCTGGACCGATCCCCACGGATTCCTCCTGCAAGCCGTGTGCCATCACGACCGGGAGTAACCGGACACGACGCCTGCGGGCTAGGAGTCGTGGCTCATGCACACTGCCTGGCCGCGATCACCGTGAAGGTCCTTGTCGCCCCTTTCGTGCGCCCGGTCCGAGTCGGCATCGGCGCGTCAGCCTGATGCTGGCCCGGGCTCATGGTGCGCGTGACGCCGCCGGTACGCGGCGGAGCGTGCCCTGCCGCCGCATGCGCTGCTTGAGCACCAGCGTCGCTGGCCTGGCCGGCTGATGTCGACAAATAGCAGCCCGCACTGGCTGCTGGCGCACTCGCGGACCCGCTTGCTGAGGGGGCCAGTGAGAAGCTCGATCGCGTCCCGGGCCACTGTGCTGAGTGCCGCCGCCTCGGCGCCGGCACGAGGGGCAGCCCAGCGGGCCACACCGTGATGCATGTGCGGGACCAGCGGAGGGGCAGCGGCCGCCTGGTTGATGATCTCTTCGTCGGTTTCGGACGCCGCTTCTCCCGCGATGAGGGCTCTTGCGGCCTGGTAAACGGCCTCGCGGAGCAGGCGTGCCTTGGGCAGGCCTGCCGCGCTAACCGGGATAAGATCGCCGAGTAGGCCCGCCTCCACGTACCAGCGGGCAAGGTCGGCGGGTGCGCGCAGCCGTTCGAATTTCCGGCGCCACCGCTCACCTACGGTGGCGCAGAAAGCAAGGCAGAGCCGCCCGGGTAGGAAGGGAAAGCGGAGTTCCTCGTCAGACGCGCCGTCGGCGGGGCTCGCGTTATTCTGCACATCACAAGTATTACTAGTGATGTGCAGAACAATGTCACGTCGCCGTCCAGCCCAGCGGGTCGAATGATTCCTGCTCACGCGCGAACCGACCGACAGTCGCCATCGATGCAACACGAAGCAGCGATAGATGGTCTCGCGAGGGACCTTCAGGAGCCCGACGATCTCGGCGACCCGCCGCCGGTAGATCGCGTTGGCGAGGTAGCGGGCAGCGTGGACGGTACGCCGCAGCGCGCCGTACTCCTTGATCGCAGTAGTGAGGGTGTTTTGCTGGCGCTTGGACGAGCACAGCTTGCCCACGAGCGCCGCGGGTGGGGTGGCCGCCCTTGACCGAGGCGGCGGCCCGCAGCAGGTCATCCCACATTGCAGTGATCAGCTCGGAGTTCAGCCGGCGCGTCAGCAGCGGACCGGGCCGCGACCAGGTCGCCACGTGGAGCCGTCGGCGGCATCTAGTCCAGCCTCAGCCAGCTCCGGGATGCCGGACAACCCGGGTCGGAGGCGCTGAGCGCGGCATTCCCGCCCTGGTACTCATCTGGCGTGAATTGACGCCCGCCGGGAACTGTGGCTCTTTGGTTTCCCGGGCGGTCACCGGCGCCGGGAGATATCCATTGCCAGGGATGGGGCGAGATCCTGAGAATCGCGGGATCCCCGGAGACGCGGTGAGGAGCCTCGACTGGCTCGCAATGGCACCTGCGGAGCTCCGATCCTTCGGCAAGACAAGGTCCCCGCACCAGCCCCCCGTGCAACAGGCCGCCGTCAGCACGTGCCGCCGCAGGGCGGCCGGGACAGGCCGTATGGCCGGGCCTCACGCCTCAAGCATGGCGCGTAGCCGGGCCAGGGCGCGCTGACGCTGCGGCCCGATCGAGCCGATCGGCACGCCGAGTATGCGGCTGGCCTCGTCGTAGGACGGCGCCGGATCGGCCATCAGCACTCCAAGCAGCGTCTGGTCGCGCGCTGGCAGTTTCCGGAAGGCCGCGAGCACCTCACCGTTGCGCTCCCGCCGCGCCACCACATCGTCCGGTTGGTCGGCATGCGGGTCCGGCGCGTCCAGCAGTGCGTTGTCGCCGACGGGGACGTGCCGCCGGCTGAGTTCGATTTGCTTGAGGCATTCCCGCCGCGCGGTGGTGGTGAGCCAGGCGGCAAGCCGGTCCGGCGTGCGGAGCTTGTGCAGGTGCTGCACGGCCAGCATCCACGTCGACTGGTAGACGTCCTGGCAGTCGGCCGGCGACAGCCGGTGCGACCGGGCGATCGTCCACACCAGCGGCGAAAGCCGCTCCACTAAGGTGTGCCATGCCTGCTGATCTCCGGCCACGCAGGCGGCGACCAGGTTATCCGGACCGCAGTCCAAGTAGGCGGGTTTCCCCACGTCAGGCCCCTTAGTTTCACAATGACCCGGCCGGTAAAGGTCCTGGTCACCGCCACTACGCCGAACGACGCCCAGTGCCCCCGCCGCTGCACTCGCGGCGTCCCGCACGACGACATTGACGCTGCTAGCACTGCCTTCTTGCCTCATCGGGGATCCCCGGGGAACGCTTTTGGTGCCGAGTGCCCCGGATCCGGCGCGGCGGCCGCCGCGGCCGGCGCCGGCCCGGTCGCCCCGGCGGCGGCGGCCTGGGCGGCTTGCGGCGTCGGCCGGAGCAGCGCGGGAAGGCGTCCTGGACGACCTGCCGGGCCCAGCGCATCCGGGGCACCGCGCACTCCGGGTACTCGCCGTTAGGCGGCGACCTCGCCGGCGCACCCGCGGGTGCCGCCGTAGGTCCGCAGCGTGCCGCTGATGGCCACGGCGACCTCGGTGCCAGTCGGCCGGGAGCAGGCCAGGCAGGCCGCCGGCAGACAGCGCCTCGGCGCGGGCGGTAGCCAGGATATTCGGCGACCAGATTGCAGAACTCATTGTGACGTTCTTTCTGTGCATTCCACGCGAGCACAGCCGGGGCTGCGGGGTGAGGTCGCTCGCCGTGGTCCATTTACCAGACAGGTTTCAGCATGTCTGGGTGGGTTGAGTCTTGTAGCCGCAACGGTTGACTGTCGTCGCCGAAGATGTGCCCGAGGTGGAACTCCCTGCGCCGCGCGTGCCAAACCTGCCCCGCCCTGGGTGACGGCGGTCATCGGGATGCTGGCCGGGTGTCGTAACTGGCTATCTCAAGGAGATTCCCGTCTGGGTCGCGGATGTAGACGCTGGTGATGGGGCCTAGGGCTCCGGTTCGTGGCACGGGGCCTGCTTCGACGGTGATCTGGCAGGCGGCCAGGTGCGCGAGGACCCGGTCCGGCGGTGCGGTGGTGACCAGGCACAGGTCCGTGCTTCCGGGGGCCGGGCACGCGGCGTGCGGTGTGATCTCGTGTCCGGTCTGGTGAAGGTTGATCTTGCTGGGGCCGAACGCGAGCGCGTGCCGGCCGCTGCCGAAGGTGACCGCCTGCATGCCAAATACCCGCTGGTAAAAGCCGATGGTTTGGTCCGGGTCGGTGACGGTCAGCACCAGGTGGTCCAGGTTGCTGATCCTGACCGGCGGGCCACGGAGTTCGCTGCACGCATCCCATGCGGCATCCGACAGCAGACGCCGAACCCGCGTGAACAGGTCGAGCAGGCCAGCTTCGTGCCTGGCGGCCAGTTCCGGGTTGTGGCGGACGAGATCGAGTTCATTGGCCGCGGTGAGTTCCGCGAAGGCGCGGATGCGGGGTTCCGGCGGCGTGAATGTGCGGCCGGTGAAGCGGTCCCGGAACGGTACCGGGCCGGTCCCGGCGAGCCCTGGGTAGACGGCGCCGCGGTCGCAGCTGGCGTATAGGTAGACCAGGGATTCGGCACCCGGCCCGATCAACTCGGCCAGCTTGCCGCGCTGGCCGACATCGAGCAGCGGGTGGTCATACCCGTCGGTGCCATAGCAGGCATGGCACAACCCGGCCGCCTGCAGCACCTGGCCAGCGCCCCAGTCTCGCAACAGGTCCGCAACACGCCGCACGTGTTCGTACAGTGAGCCACCCGGGTGTGCCAGCTGGGCGGCCCCGCACGAAAGCAGGAAAGCCTCGGTGCGCCGGCGGTCGAACGGTGGTGGTGCCTTCTCCATCACGTCACAAGTTATAGTCGTGATGCGGCTAGTGACGCAACCCGCCCGGCGCTTGGGCCGTTTGTAACGCGCTCAAGCCGGCCTGTTGCGGGCGGGTTCACCGCCGATGCGCGGTCGATGAGACCGCCGACACCGTGATCTGCCCCAGCCGTTCAGCGCCTGCCGGTATGTCACCTTCGGTGCCGTCTGCCGCCGCTGTGCGCTGCGCCAGCGGGTGCACGCCGCCAAGGACGGCCGCAGTCTGCGGCTGCACGGACACGACGAGCTCCTGCGGGCGCTCGCCCGCGCCAGCCGGGCCGCCCAGCCCGCTTTGCGCCAGCTACCGCAAGGACCGGTCTAACGTCGGTCGCGGGATCTCCCAGATCCCCGGCGGCGCGTCGGCGTAGTCAGACGCATCGAGCATCATGCTGCGTTGCCCGGTTGCCGGTGCTGGCGCTTGCCGTGGCCCCGGCGCTGATTACGGTCTGGTCGCGGGCGGGTGTCGTGCGTGACATGACAACGAGGCCCCGGTAAGACGCGGATCAACCCAAAGATCACGTTCGCCCCGGGAGCCTCGTTGCCCCGCCACCGCAGCTCACCCGGGGTAGGTGTGTCCGCGTCCCGTATGTCGAGCCAAGCTTCTTCTAGCGCCGCCCGACCGTGACTGTTGTGCCCGGTGCGTGCCAGTCATTCGACGAAGACGACCGAGTCCTCGCTGCCGTACGAGTTGGGCACATAGCCGTCGGCCTGCCAGGCGTTCTCCCAGCGTTCGCCATCGAGCAAGTACCGGTAGTGGTAGGGGTGGCCCGGCTCGAGGGCGACAGTTGCCCGCCACGAGCCGTCACCGTCCCGCGCGAGCCTGATATTTTCCGCTGACCACTCGTTGAACTCTCCGCACAACGCCACGCTGTCGGCTTGAACTTCGGCGGGAAGAGTGAAGGTGACGTCGACGGTATTCGCATCGGCGGCTCGTTCGGCGGACATCTCGGGCTCCTTGGCGGCGCGTTCCCCGGTAGCATGCTCCGCTGGCGGTTTCTCCGCCTTGGCCAGTGCATCGGGCTCCCGGCGAACTTCCCGCTCGTCCTCCAACTCCTTCTGGTACGCGGCAGCGATCTTGTCGTCCATCTCCTCCTCGGCCTGCGCACGAGTCTGGCGGGCCTCTTTCTGCTCGGCCTGCAGCTTGTCTACTGCCTGAGCTGGGCGCGCCTGCGCCTTCGCCTCAAGCTGGCCGGCCATCGCCAGGAACTCGGTTCGCCGCAGGCGCGCTTGGCCCTGCCGGAAGATGTCGTTGTCGGCAAGGAGCCGTCCGGCGAACCCATCCACCGAACCGAGGAAACGCTCGAAGCCCACGCGAAGGGGCGCCTCGGCGTCGCAACAGCGGGCGACGACGTGCTCTTCGAGGAGGATGAAGGGCAGGCGGACGGCTGCGTACTCCAGCTTGACCAAGCTAAGAGGGAGGGTTGTAAGACCCATAACAGATCTGCTTTCTCTACTCGTGATGTGGCACTCGTGATGTGGCGTTTGCCTCACCAGTCCGGTTCAGGCGAGTACGGCGTCATCGTCGAGCCGACATTCCTGTTCTGTGTGTTCGGTCATGGACACCTTCCCCGTATCGCGACGGTCCCGACGCTGTGCTCGATCTGAGACCACCGGACTGGCACGTCTGCCCCATGCACGGACGGTCTTCTGGACGCGTCCACTCCGGTCCTGAACATTCTGGGCGAGCGGTGTACCGCCGGGCTTCTCTGCATCAGTCATGCCCTCCCTCCGGCCGCTCCTACTGCCCCAAGCCCACGGAGGCAAACGTTCCGCAGGCACTCACCAGGAACTACGGTGCGCCTGTGCCCAGTTCTGCCGTATCAGATATGCACGCTGCGGCAAGATGAACCGCTCGCCGAGGGCCAGGATCGTGGCGTGCTCGGCTGCGGTCAGGGTCGCGACGCGGTGTTGCCGGCGTCGGGCAAGCTCGTTGTCGGCGTCGGCCATTGCCTGCAGCGCGGTGTTCGACTCGGCTTCCAGGCCGCGGGCGACCAGCCGGTTTTCCGGGTCGACCACCCGGTAGCGGCGTTCGGCGCGATTGGCTTGGTAGCGGGCTTGTTCCACCTTGCGGGGATGCTGGTCCAAGACGGCGTCGTGGCCGGCTTCGAGCTGCTGGGCTGCCAGCAGGCAGGTGCGCAGCGCGGCTGGCTGGAGCGCGACCAGGAACGCTTCGACGACCGCTGCGTCGATCGCGGCGCCGCCGGCCCGCAGTTGGCGGACGCCGCGGCCGTTGGTGATGTCGCCGCGGGCGCAGTAGTAGCCGGGGGGATCTGGCCGGCCCGTCGTGGTAGACCGCGAGCTTGCGGCCGCAGGTCCCGCAGGTCGCCAGGCCTTGCATACGTAGCTGGCCACCGGCAGCACGGCTGCTGAAATGGCCAGGCCTACCGCGGCCACGCCGCTGAGCGCCACGATGTTGGCGTCCTTGACCGGAATCTCCTTGTGGCGGCGGAATACCAGCGGGTGGTAGGCGACCGGCCCCATCAGCAGTTCCGTGGAAATCGCGGGCAGCAGCAGGCTGGCCACGTACAGGCCGCGCTGCGGGTGACTCAGCTTGACGAACCTGGTGGTGAAGGGAAGGGAGATCATAAAGCCGAACAGCACCTGGACACCAAGGCCCGCCACGCGAGGTTCCTGCAGCAGTTCCATGAGGTTACGGTCGTCCCGCTCCGGCTCGGTCTCGCCCGGACGATCCCGCCTTGGTTTCGCTCCGGCGATCCGGCGAGTTCACAGATACAGGTGCGTCTCTAGCCACATGTGCCTCCGGTGATGCAGGTCACCGCGACAGGGCTTGCTGCGCAAGGACCGGGGCGGCTGCCTGCTCCTGGGCCAGACGGTGGGCGTGTCTCGCGCTGGCGTTGCCTGAGCAGCCGACGCTCTTCCTCCGTCGTTCCGCCCCATATCCCCTGGACAGGGCCAGCATCGAGAGCGTACCCGAGGCAGGCCTGCTGGAGCTGGCAGCGAGTACATATCGCTTTGGCCTCTGCTGCCTGCCTCCGGGCGGGGCCCGACGAGGAGATAGGAAAGAACAGCTCGGGGTCGGCCGTCAGGCAGGCAGCGCGTGAAAACCACTCAGCACCGTTGACGATAGCAGCCATCGGGACCTCGGATGTCTCGTGTTCCGGGGCTGATCTCACTAGCGGCTGGCCTAACCGGCCACAAGCCCTGCGGCTGCCCGCATCGAGCCAGACCACTCTCGCTCTGTTCAACATTCTAAGCGTCTTCCACGTCAGGCTCTGGCAGCCGCCGCACCGCGGACGATGTTGCCCGTCGCCGCGTGGGCAGGGACGAGGGTCGGTGAGCGGCCAGAGAAGGAGTGTTGCATGGCGGGACGGTCCGGCCGGCTGCGCATGAACGAGGGCGCCTGCGACCTGGACGGCCGGTTCTACTGCGGCTCGATGGGCTACGACCACCAGCGCGGCGCCGGCGCGCTCTAGCGGCTCGATCCCGGCCGCTCCGCGCACGCGGTGCTTGACCATGTCACCGTCTCCAATCGCCTCGACTGGAGCCTGGACGGCTCTCGCGCCTTCTACACCCGACACCGAGACACACCGCGTCGACGTGTTCAACTGCGACCTGGCCACAGGGTTGACCGGGCGGCGCCTATTCCTCGAGGTCCCGGCAGACGCCGGCCGTCCCGACGGGCTCACCGTCGATGCGGAGGGCGGTGTCTGGATCGCCGTCAACCGGGGCAGCGCGGTGCGCCGCTACACCGCCGCCGGCCGAGTTCGTCGCCGCCGAGGATCATCGGCACCCCGCGGGACAGCAGCAGCGTGCCAAGCAACGCGCGCGACTGGCCGGCGCGCAGCGCGAGGATCTCCGGGTCGCCGATCGAGCCTTCCACGCCGCAGTGCCACGACCGGTTGTCGTCGGATCCGTCCCGGCCCGCCTGGAGGCGGTGCTGTCCCCGGCCTGGCCCGGCGTCGGTCATGGTGGCCGCCGCTCGGCTGCGCGGCGAACTGGCCACCGCGGCCGGGCACCACGCCGCCGCCGCGGCGGCGTTCGAGACTGCCTGGCGCCGGGCCCAGGGCTTGCGGGTGCCGCTGGCATTGGGCCAGCTGGAGATCTCCGACGCCCGCCGGCTGCGCGCGGCCCGGCAGCGCCTGATCACCCTCGCGCCCGGCCTTACCTGCAGGTCTGCGACCGGGAGCTGGCCGCTGCTGGCGCGCCCGTGGGACCGGAAACGGCACCCGCCTTGGCCGGTCTGACCCCGGCCGAGCAGGCGGCCGAGCAGGCGGTGGCCCGCCTGGTCGCCACCGGCCGCTCCAATCGGCAAACGGCAGCCGAGCTGTACGTCAGCGTCAAGACCGTCGAGTTCCACCTCGGGCGCATCTTCGACAAGCTCGGCATCCGATCCCGCAAAGACCTCATCTCCCGCACCGGCGCTCCACAGCCTGTTCCCGGCCACTTCCTGTGAGCGCCTAGGAGGGGCCTGGCGGCATTGGCAGTCGGCGACAGACCGGGCGTTACCGGTGCGTCGTGTCACTGCGCCGGTGCGCGTGGCCGAGGATCGCCCTGTTTCCCGGCGCGAGATGGACGAGCCATACCGAGCCATCGTTGCGGGCGAAGGCGCTGGCCTCCCCGGGCCCCTGCCGCGGGGCTTCAGTTCAAGAATGCAACCTCGCGCCGCCGGGCCCTGAGCAAGGGTGAAGTTCGTCTACGCCCACGTCGGTTCAGCCCGGCGCAGGTGGTGGCGCCTCACGCAGGTCGAGCCGGGCGCGCTAGGGCGGCTGCCTGAGCTGCGCGCTGGCCCCGATCCCGGAAAGACCTCATCACCTGCCCCGGCGCCCCCCAGCCCGCCCGAACCACAACCAGGGTCGGACCTAGGGCGCCGCACGTGGCGCCGAAGGTGACAGTCCGGCTGGCGGTCATCGTCCGGGTGACCCCGGCTGGGCAGACGACTGTGCCCTGCCCCTCGTCGACGGTGAAGTCATCGGCAGTGAACCCGCCGGGCACGGCCGGACGCAGCGGCCCCGGCTTGATCACCGTGTCGTGGCCGGCGTCGCGGTAGGCGGCGCGGGCTTCCCCGCTGCCGTAGGCGGAGTCGCCGTAGACCTCCAGCCCACCGTCCTCCCGGGCCTGCGCGCCTGGGCCCGCACCCGCACCCGCCTCCGCCTGTGCGTCCGCGCCTGCATCCGCCGCCGCTTCCTGCTCCTGCGCGCCCGCGGACCCGGCGGCAGTGGCCGGGGCAGCGGGGCCGCCGTGGCAGGACGCGTCGCGGGCTGGCATCTGGGCAGCGTCCTCCGGCTGCGCCTGCACGCCCGCGTCCACGGCGTCGTCGCCGGCCGTGGTTGTGGGGTGCCCGCAGAACCGGTCGCGGGCGGCCATCTTCACGCCGTTCTCCGCGTCCGTGCTGCCCGGCCCGGCGGCCATCGTCATCTCACAGTCGGTGATCAGCCCGGTCTCCGGCTCGGCGGCCACATGCCCCCGGAACCCGTCGCGGCGCTTCGACTTCGACTTGCGGGTATGCCGGGCCTGCCGGTCCACTGTTGAGATCACCCGGTCTGGGGCCACCTTGCGGGCGATCCGCCACCGCCCGTCCGTCCCGTCCGACCCTTCAGCGGGCTCCACGTCCTGCCCGGCCACCAGCGCCAGCAGCCCCAGCGCGTCCGCCGCCGCGGTGTCCCGCTCCGGTGCGTCCTCGCCCGTCAGCGCGGCCAGCACCGTCAGCGCGTCCTTGACCAGATCGCTCACCAGGCCCTGCTTGGCCGCCGCATCGTCCCAGTCGATCGCGGGCTTGCCCGGCCGGGCGTAATCCAGCTGGCACACCCGGGCGATCACCTCCGCGGCGCCGGGCACCACCCGGGCCACCTTCCGGACCGCGGCTACCAGCTGGGTGACGGTGTCCTGGGTCGCCACCGCGTCGTCAAAGACCGTGGAGTCTACACACCGCCTCCGCCGCCCCCGCAAGATCCCCGTCTGCGCGATCACCGCCGCCACCGCGTCAAAAACCCGGTCCGGGCGCTTGGATGCGGCGATCCGCCGCCGCCAGTACACCAGCGCCGACGGGTCAAACGACACTTGGGTCAGCGACCGGCCGCACGCCACCTTCCACCGGATATCGAACTTCAGCGCATCAGCGGTCTGCGCATCGGACAGGTCATACAGCTCCTTGAGCACCAGCACGGCACCCACCAGATCCGCCGGAAGCGACGGGCGGCCCGTGGCAGAACCGAACAAGTCCGCGGTGAACTCATCCGGGAACAGCTCATGCCGGTGCCTGGCCAGGAACGCGAACACGCTCCCGGCCGGGACCAGGTCCCCGGCGATCGCCTCCGCATCCCACAGCTCCCGGTCCAACCGCGATCTTCCCTGCATGAGAAGATCATCCCAGATGGGCCGGCCCTGGCGACACGGGGTTCAGTGGCCGGTGACGATGACCAAGTAACCAACGTAGCCGTTCCCACGGCACCGCAGTTTCACAGATTTGTGGATGACGGGAAACCAGCCGGTCCTGACAGTCCTCATGCCTGCCCGGACGTAGTGCAGCACCAACCGGCCGGGCATCCTCGCCCGACGGCGGCGCGCCGCCAGCTCAAAGACTCAGGGAGATGACCAGTGACAAGCAGACAGGTGACCAGCGGGCCGCAGACCCTCGCCACCCCCGCAGATGCCGAACAGCTGCTCGCTGAGGTGCTTTTCAGCGAGACAGGCGCCGATCCTTATGACGGTTACCGGCGGCTGCGTGAAGCAGCGCCGGTGCTGCTGACCAGCGATGGGATCCTCGTGCTGTCACGTTATGAGGATGTAGTCAGCGCGCTCCGGCACCGCTCGCTCGGCCGGGCCGAGGAGGAGGCGTTCAGCGCGCCTGCGGGAAAGCTCACCGAAGATCAGCTCCGTCAGGCGATGCGCTGGTCCAAACGCTCTGTCTTGTTCGCTAATCCCCCGGACCACACGCGGTTGCGCCGGCTGATCAGCGAGGCGTTCACGCCCCGGCACGTCGAGCTGGTGCGCACGCCGGTCGGGGCCGCTGCCGAGGAGGCGCTCGATCAGCTTGCGGATCGGCCGGGGGCCGATTTCATGCGGCTTGTTGCGCTGCCGCTGCCTGCCAAGGTGATCGCCGGGCTGCTGGGTGTCCCGGACCGCGACTACGCAGGCTTTGCCCGAGTGGTGCGGGAGATGGTGGAGATCATTGAGCCTGCCGCGGACCTGGACACGCTCGCCCGGGCGGTCGCCGCGCAGGAGCAGCTCGCCGGGTACCTCGCTGACCTGCTCGCCGCCAAGCGCCGCCAGCCCGCCGACGATCTGCTGTCCCGCCTGGCGGCCTCGCACGCCGCCGACGCGCTCGACCACACCGAGATGATCGCCACGGCGATGCTGCTGTTCGCCGCCGGGTTCGAGACCACCACCAACCTGCTCGGCAACGGCCTGCACGCCCTGCTCACCCACCCCGCCCACCTCGCCCTGCTGCGCCGCCGGCCCGGCCTGATCCCCCGGGCGGTCGAGGAGTTCCTGCGCTTCGACCCGCCCGCCCAGCTCACCAGCCGCGCCGTCCTGGAGCCGTGCACCATTGCCGGGCAGGACCTACGGGCCGGGCAGACCGTACTCACCCTCATCGCCGCGGCCAACAGGGATCCAGCGCGGTTCACCGACCCAGATCACCTCGATGTCGCCCGGGATGAAGGCCCGTCGCTGGCCTTCGCCAGCGGCATCCACTTCTGCCTCGGCGCGCATCTCGCCCGGCTCGAAGCCACCGAAGTCTTCACGCGGCTGCTGCAGCGCTACCACCGGATCGACCTGGCCGGCCCGCCGCGCCGCCGTCCCGGCCGCAGCCTGCGCGGCTTCGCCGAACTCCCGGTGACGGTCTTTTCGTGAAACCGCCAGGGCAATGAAGGACGTGTTCAAGATGTTGCGCCGCTGGCCGGCACCCTCGCCGAAAGACAGCGAACGGCGCTCTCCTCATCCTCACCGTCGCCGCTGCGCTGCGCGCCGCCGGGCGATCACGGTGCCCGCCGCGCCCACCGTCGAGGCGGTCGGCGGAGGAGCCGCAGCCCCGTGCACGTACCCGAGAGGACGCCAACGCGATGCGCGATGACCCATCGGTCGCCGCCCTGGTGACAGGCGCCAGAAACGGCGACAAACAGGCGTGGGACGAGCTCGTCGAGCGGTACGCCCCGCTGATCTGGTCAATCTGCCGCAGATACCAGCTGGGTCGCGCCGATGCCGACGATGTCGGCCAAAGCGTCTGGCTAAGCCTGCTGGCCCAGCTTGCGGCACTTCGCAACCCGGCCGCGCTCCCCGGCTGGCTCGCCACCACCACCCAGCGGGAATGCGGCCGGGTCCTGCGCACAGCGCGCAGACCGGAGGCTCCCGGACATGTGCCGAGCGCCGAGAACGTCGCGGACAAGCAGGCCTGGATGGCCGAGCATGAGCTGCTCAGGGCGGAACGCCACGCCGCGCTGCGCGAGGCGTTCACCCACCTGCCCCCACAAGGCCAGCAGCTGATCGCCATGCTCATCCAAGACCCTCCGGTGCCCTATGCGGAGATCAGCGCCAAGCTGGGGATCCCGGTCGGGAGCATCGGGCCGAACCGCGCCCGCTGCCTGGACAAGCTGCGCCAACATCCGGCGATCGCTGCGCTGATCGACGCCGGAGCCGCAAGCGGGAGGTGACAACGGCCACCCCGCCGTGCAGGGATGACGATCAGTTGATCGCTCCGCGATGCATCCCGCCAAGACACGCCCCATGCCCGCCCGCGGATTCGCCGATGCCCTGGCCGCGCTGGGACCAAGATTCCCGCTGCCTTGTCGGGTCAGCGGCCTCAGGCAACAACCGGCGAGCCACCGACCTGGCCGAACTCGCCACGCTGCACGCCGCGCATGGCACCGGCGCGCTGCTCGCGGCGCTGGAGCGGGCGGTGGCATTCCGCCGCGGGCGCGCCGAAGGGACACCTGGCGTCACGAGTGAGCATGGTGATCTCCGTTCTTGCGGTCAACGGAGACGCCGGTGTCGTGTCCGTCATCTGGCGTAGATGTGACGCCAAGCCCACGCGGTGCCAGCAGGGGTGAGTGATCCGGCGGCCGCGACGGCCGCAGCCAGCGGCTGCATCTCCAGTTCGTCGTAGTCGAACTTCTTCAGCACGTGCTTGATAGCCTCGAGCCTGGCCCGGCTCCGACACCCAGGCCATGATCAGCTCTCGCGGCCGGACACGACCTGCAGGGCCAGGCCGGTCTACCACCACCAGCGCGACTCGATCGAAGTCCACCTCACGATCGTGTTCGCCGCCCTCGCGGTCAGTCGCTGGGCCGAGGACCGCACCGGCTGGTCGATCAGGAAGTTCGTCCGCACCTCCCGCCGCTTCCGCACCATCGAGATCGAGGCAGGACCGCACACCATCACCGCCGCCGACCCCCTCCCCGACCACCTCCGCGGCGCCATCGATCGCATCAACGGGCGTTCAGGGGCGCACTGACGTGTCACAACTCAGGTGCTACACGGCCAAAACCAAGGCGCAGGAGTCCATGGCAGCGGTCGAGCCATAAGCCTGCAGAGCGGCCTAAGCCTGATACGGCTCAGTTCGCTGTGTCGGGCGGGAACTCCACAGGGTACGGCTGGCCGGAGTCGGCGGAGCGGCTGACGTCCCGCCACCTGCGGTCGTCGCCGAGGAGTTGCTCGTCGAGCCGGATCGAGGCCTCGGCCGCGATCACGCCGAGCGGCAGGTGGTAGGGGATGTCGCGGCGCTTTGCGACCCTGACGAGGATCTCGGCTGCCCGAACGGGATCGCCTGGCGGACCGTCGGGGTTCTGCCGCACGCGCGTGTTCATGGCGCCAACAGTTGCGGCGTATGCCTCGGGGATGTCGCGGACGATCATAGAAGATCCGGCCCAGTCCGTTTTGAAGCCGCTCGGCTCGACGACAATCACCTTGACGCCGAACGGTGCGGTCTCGGCCTGGAGCACGCGGCTGAAGCCATCGATTGCGAACTTGGCGGCCTGATACGAGGCGATGCCGGGCGATCCGCCGACGCGTCCGCCCGTCGACGAGAACTGCATGACAAGTCCGCTCGCCTGCTCGCGGAGCACCGGAATCGCCGCCTTCGAGACGTTGTAGACCCCCCAGAAGTTGGTCTCGAACTGCGCGCGGAAGTCTTGGTCCTCGGTGGTCTCGATCGGTGACACGTTCGCGTAGCCGGCGTTGTTGACGATTACATCGAGCCGACCGAAGTGATCGCGAGCCTCGGCGATCGCCGAGCAAGCGGCCGCCGAATCGGTGACGTCGAGGGCGATCGGGTGGATGCGGTCACCGTGCTCGGCAACCAGGTCGGTGAGCTGCTCCGGTCGGCGGGCGGTGGCGGCTACGAGGTCGCCGACCTCGAGTGCGGCGCGGATAAGCGCGCGGCCGAAGCCGCGCGAGGAGCCTGTGACGAACCAGGTCTGCTGCATGCGACTCATTAGAACACTGTGCTCTTAGCTGACCGAGCCCGAGGCGCCACGCGGCCAGGATCGGCTCGACTCAGGCCCAGCGGACGTCGGACAGGTCAGTGCGGTAAGCACGGCGAGGGATCATGACGGCGATCTTTAGCACGCCATACCGCCAAAATGTGGGATCTGGGACGCAGATCTTTCCAGCCGCTGGGACAGACCGACATCACTGCGGATCAGATGCCCTCTAAGGCGAGAGCCCCGCAGGCGGCTCCAACCCTCCCGCCGGACTAGGTCGAGCCCCCGGGGCGCCTGCGCTGTCATGGACGATATGCGCGTGGGTGCACGCGCAGCGGCCGCTCCCGTGCCGCTCGGGTGCCGCACCTGCCGCAGGGAACACCGCACCCGGGAACGCCCGATACCCCGTCGAGTCGGCACAGCAGGCCGTGGACTTCACCCGTCCGGTCTTCCGGCGGTGTGTGAACCATCCGCGGCCAGACGCGGCAAGCCGGGCGGGTCACGCCACTCATCAGCCCGCCGCACCGCTGCTCGCCAACGCGACGACAGCGCCGTGCCGCGTTCCCGCTGCTACACGCTTCTGTTGTCAAGCGCATCCCGTATCCGGTCCACCCGGGCGTTGGTGGCGGCGGCAAGCCGCGCGGCCCGGCCGGAGTGGGGCGCGGACGGGTGCGGTCGGGTCGGACCGTTGCGGTTCACTGACCGCATCTGGTTCAGCAAGCTGATGGTCTGCTCCGCTGGAAGGTGCTCTGCCAGCCGGTGGATGAGCTCCTCTTCGAGGTTAATATGCGTCTGGGAGATCCGCACGACGGTGGCCCACAGCCTGCTGAACTCGCGAGGGTCTTCCAATCGGTCACCGTGGATGATGCGCTCGAGACTGAGCATGGCGCGTTCGGCGACCCGCAGCTGCGTCCTCAGTGCGCTGGTCACATCCCGGTCGCCCGGCGCGAGCACGTTGTCGGCGGCGGGGTAGACGTGCAGGGCCATCGTAGCGGCGTGCCGGCACAGCGCGGCGATGATCTGCTCGTATACCGTGGTCTGCCCGGCAGGATCGTC
This sequence comes from uncultured Actinomycetota bacterium, assembly GCA_963820395.1. Classification (GTDB taxonomy): domain Bacteria; phylum Actinomycetota; class Actinomycetes; order Streptosporangiales; family Streptosporangiaceae; genus DATFVJ01. The sequence continues at coordinate 164,768 of CAWGAE010000008.1, forward strand.
GCGGATCGCCTGGGGTGACCACGCGATCTTCCTGGCAAGCCTTGTGTGCTGCTCGGCGACTGCGTTCTCAAGGAAGGGGCCCAGACCAGCTCCGGCGAAGTCCGCCGCGGAGGGCTGGACGGGATGGCGCGGCCGTGCATGGCCGGTGAGCCTGCTACCAGGCGCCGTCTCGGCGAACGACGCCAGCTTGGCGTCCTCGTGTGCGATGTGCGTCTCGAAGACTCTCTGCAGCTGGTCAGCGACGCTGACGGCGTCACGGGCCGTCCGCGCATGGACGAGACCGCTGGTCGCCTCGGAGACCATGTCATGCTCGCGGATCCGGTGCTGGCTACTGATCCGGCGGCGGGAGCCGAGGAATCCGTCCACTGGTCCGGTTCCCCCCGACGCCCCGTAGAGCACATCCTCCTCGGCCCGGACATAGGGAACCAGGTCCGAATCGAGGAACGAGGCCAGCTCGTCAACCGCCGTGCCCACCTGGTGGTGCTCCCACCAGGCCTGCTCGAGCGAGCCGACTCGCACCGACAACTGCTGGGCCAGCCTTGCGTGATCGAAGATGATGCGAGCGGGCGAGACCTCGCCGGCGATGGCGCTCATGACCAATCACCGACGCGTTTGGTGGCAACGACCCGCCACCGATCCGGTCGGATACCCTCACGTGAGGCAGCCTGGGCCAGGACCCCGGCAGCCGCGCGGAGGCGGGCGTGGTCGCGACCAAGCCGGGTAAAGCCTGGCGCGCCGTCGCGGACCGGGAACAGAAGCCACTTCTCTTCAGCGGCCCGACGCGGGACCTCCGCGCGCAGGTAGCCGACTCGCGCCCGCAGCTCCTGAGTGGGCCACCAGTTCTCAGCCATCACCGTCAGCACGTCCTTGGCCCGCATAGCTGCCTTCGCCTGCAGCAGCGCGTCTCGCCGGTCAACGTAAGCGCCGCACCTCCGCGGGCGACCGCGACCGCCTGGGGCCATGCACGACCTGTTGTCCCCTGACCTGTCGTCATGACGGCTCCCTTCTTCCTTCAAAATTTACGAGAGCATTCATACCGGGCGCCAGTACCGCGTCAGTAATTCCGGGCCACCTGCGCCGCGGCTAGCTGACCGCCGTCGCGTAGACGACGATATTGCTCAGGTACGACTTCAGCGTCTGGGCGAACAAACCACCGCACGTGACCAGGCGCAGCTCCGCGTCGGGGGTGGGCCCGTACACCGCAGTGGTCGGGAACCGGCTCTTGTCGTACATCCGCACCACGTCGACCCGGAAGACGGCGAGTGATCGGTCCGCACGCCGGATGTAGACGCGCGCGCCCGGGTGCAAATGCGACAGGCGGTAGAAGACCGCAGGTCCATACAGCGAGTCGACGTGCCCGAGGATGATCGAGGAGCCGATTGTGCCAGGGCGGGGACTGCGGGTGTACCAGCCGGCAACGGCCGGCTCGGCCGGCACCTCGATGGTGCCCGCCGGAGTGAGACCAAGATCGACCAGCTGTGAGTTCACGCCGATGGCCGGAATCCGCAGCGCTACGGGCAGTGGCGCCGCGCGGGCTGCCGGTAGGGAGGCTAGGTCGGTGACGGTGGGCACCGGGATGTCCGCCGTCCGGCCCGGCCCCACCGCTGGCGGCGACGTGGCCACGCCGCCGCTCGGGATGCCGCCGCCCAGGATGAGACCGCCCGCGCCGACAGCTATGGCGGTTATCCCCGTAACGACCGCTGCTATCGCCCCTGGCCGACTGGCCAGCCTGCCAATCACGGCACGCGGACCGTGCCGCTGCGGATCCGCCGGAGCCTGATCACACCCGCCGTTGCGAGGAACCCGCCGCCAGCCAGGCTCACCAGCCACGGCATCGGATCCGAACCGGGTGCCGACGGTGCGGTCCCGCCGAGGCCGGTCGCGGCGGCGCCGCCGGGCATGGTCTGGCTGCCGGCCGCGTCCTCCAGGGTGGCGATCCGCAGACCACCCGATTCGTCGAGTAGGACCAGCGTGTGAATGGTGTTGGCGGGCAGCGATACGCGCTCGGTTGTGCTTTCGCTGTTACCGGCGCCGTGGATGGTGTGCTGGCCGGGGGAGACGGACAGGTACCCGCTGTAGGTGCCGAGCAGCAGATGCCCGCCGAGGGTGCGGGTCCCGTCGGTCACGGTTACGCTGTGCTGCTGCAACGATTCCTGGACGACGCGCACGAGTGCCTGGCCCGGTAGTGAGCTCATTTTGTCCTTTAGAACCTGAACGCCGAGGTGTGACGTGGGCCCCATGCTCACGATCGTGTATGCGGTTCCCGGTGTCACCTGAACGCTCGCGGACAGTGTCGGCGGGGTTGTCGCCGCGGCACCGGTGTCCCGCATCGCGATCGTGTACTGGCCCGTTGGCACGGCCATGTAGGACGAGACGTCTCCGTAGCGGACGTGTTTGATTACGGTCTCCGCGTGCGGGTCGCCGAATGAGTACAGGTAGATGTCAAATTCGGGGGCACTGGGCGACCAGTTGCCCCACCGGATCCACCCTGTGCTTTGCGCCGCCGCGGACGGTGCACCTAGCAGTAGGCCAACGGCGAGCGACAACGGGACAAGTGCCAGCACAGTTCGCAGTTTCATTTTCCCTCCCTGCCACCGGCACGGGAGCCCGGCCGGTTGGATGACCGTTTTGTTCGATCACTGAGTCACGGGACTACCGAGCAGCAGCCCGAGCGGGCTCGGCGAGCCAAACTCGACGCGCAGCCCGGTGCCACCGTGGGCCAGCCGCACCAGGCTCGCTTGCGCGGGCAGGAACACAGGATGCTGCGCGAGCACGAAGGAGCGAAGGCGCTGTAGCTCGGCGGAGCGGTCAGCGGGGCTGCCGGTGCCAGATACGTCCATCTCCCGCAACGGAACGCCCGCGAAAGCGCCTGGGGCCGAACCACCGAACGCCACGACGTTCACTGAATGCGAAACCGCCAGCGCCGCAAGAGTGATCAGGAGGCGGGAGTCCACCTGTCCCGTGAGGAGTTCCTGCCGCGCGGCGCCCGCGGCGTGGACCCGCGGGTTCCTGACCAGTTCGGCTGCGGCGCTGCGTCGGGCAGCCCAATCCGAACGGAGCGCCGCCTGGTAGGCCGCTGCTCCGTCCGGCGCGATGGCGCGGACGTCGATTCGTGCCGCGCCAGAGCCGAAGCTTGCGATGACGGTCGGCGCGTAGACGAGCTGGAGACGGCTGCCGAACAGGTGGCGGACGGCCTGCGTCGCCACGATCACGTCACAGGAAAGCGGGTCGGTTACCCCCGGCCGCAGCACGGGCAGGTTTTCCGCCGGGAATCCCCGCGCCCGAAGCACCGGGCACATGCTGGGGTCGCACGCCACGATGGCGTCGCGGCTGACCTGCTTTGCGACCCAGGCGGCAGCCGCCTGGGTCGCGGTGGCCATATTTCGACCGGCGGCCGTCGCGCCGGGCGCGCCGACGTTCTGGCCGGTGGGGCCGGTGAGGGTGCCCGCGCGGGCTGCTTGATGCCGGGCGGCGGGCGCGGTGGTGACGGCCTGCCACGTTAAATAAAGGGTCAGCCCGCCCACCATCAGCAATGTGACCGCCAGTGCCGCCAGGGTTATCACCCAGCGGCGCCGAAGCGACCTGCCGAACCGGGGGCTGTGCCGCCGGAACCACAGCCGCACTGTCGTGGCGATGACGGTCGGCCACGGCGGCACCGCAGGTTTCGTGTCGCGCCGACGTTCGGTGGCCTCGGGCTGTCCGCCGCCGGCCTCGTCACGATCGGGCTCACGGCTGCTGGCTGGGCTGTCGCCGATGCTTGGGCTTTCGCGGGCCACGCGGAACAGTGCCTTGAGCGGCAGCTGCGAAGCCAGCCCGCTTCCCGCCTGCCGGCGCGGCGGCGGCGTGCGATCGCCCTGCTCGCCCATGCGCACGCACCCCCTGGGGCCGCGGCAACGCCGTGACGTCAGCCCAGGCAAACAGCCGACCATAGTGTGACAGCAGGTTTCAACTGATATGCCCGTTTTTTTACTAAGACACCACGTGCCGGGCGAGATCGGCCTCGGCAGTGACAAGCCGGGCTACTTCGTGGCCCACTGGGACGCCCTGGCCGACAACGCCCGCGTAGCGGGGATGCGGCCGGCCAGTTCGGGATCCGCGCTGAGCAGCCCGAGGTCCTCGTACAGCCGGGCCGTCCCCTCGTGGTAGTTTCCCGTGCCGACGTGGACGTACCGGCGGATGCCGTCTGGCTCCTCACGCACCACCAGCGCCAGCTTGACGTGCGTCTTGACCCGCTCCATGCCGTACGCGACGTGAGCTCCCGCCTGTTCGAGCTCCTTGCCCCAGCTGATGTTGGGCGCCTCGTCGAAGCGTGCGGTGATCTCGACCAGGACCGCCACCTGCTTGCCGTGGCGGGCCGCCTCTTTGAGCGCCTGGATGATCGGGGAGCGGCGGCCAGTGCGGTAGATCGTGAGCTTGATCGCGAGAACGGCGGGATCCACAGCGGCACTCTGCAAGAACCGCAGGATCTGACCAGTACCGCCAGGTTGAGGCCGAGGTTGCTGATGAACGGGAACGGATGTGCAGCGTCCGCGGCAAGCGGGGTGAGGATCGGTTCCACGGAGTCCACGAAGCACCGGGCGAGGAAGTCCCGCTGGGACGGGTTGAGATCCCCGACATCCAAGATCGGGGTCCCCAGGTCGCGCAGAGCAGGGCCCAACTGCTCCTCGACGAGCCTGGCCGCCAACTCCTGCTGGGACCGCAGCTCTGCGCGGCAGGCCTCTCCAGCACCTCGGCCGGGGTCACGCCCTCAGGTCCGCGTCTGCGCTCACCCCTTCGGACCTTCCGTAACAGGCCGCCGATCCGCTTCATGGCGAACTCGTCGTGGATCATGCCCATGATCCCGGCAAACTTGACCCGCTCCAGAAGAGGCTGCTCCGGGTCCTCGGCCAGGGCCAGCACGCGGCGGGCGAAGCTGAGCCAGCTCAACTCGCGGTTAATAAGGGCCGCCGGAGAGTCTGGTATGACCGGTACAGGCTATGACATATATGCGCACCTCGATACGGCTGTTTCAGCCTAACCCCAATGCCGGGGAGTTAAGGTCTGCGGCCTGCTGTCAAGCGGTTCGCCTGGGATGACGTGAACTGGGGGAGATGGCAACGGAGGTCCGGTAAGACAGGTGTCGACCAAGATCAGCCCGTTGCCGAGAACCTCCGTTGCCGGATAAGTCTGCCATCGGTGCTGCTGTCACGACCATCACCAAGACGATCACGGTGGCGGCGGGGGTGTTCCCCCCGGGCGTCTGGGTGAGCTGACCCGGATCGTGCCGTTCGAGCTGGCGGATGCGGCGCTGCCCACCCCGCGGTAGCAGGAACGAGTATCTGTGCGCAGTCAGGAAGCCGGACCTCAGCCGTACTAAGCCTTGGGCATGATCAGCCCAGCTGAATTCGGTACCCGATGGCGGCGCACCAACCAAACCACAGCTCTCATAACCATGCCACGACCGGCCGACCCAGACGCTATGCCGTGCCCTCCCACCGGATGCGCACTGCGCGCCAGGCGGCAGCTTCCCGGCATAGCGCGCGGCAGGGACTGCCGCGGTGACAATTCTCAAGCCCCGGCAGCGGAGCATAGTGTCCGGTGCTCGTCTCGTAGGCTGGGCCGGTGAATCTGACCACCGTCACGGCGATCCAGGCGATGGTGGCGCCTGTGGTGCTGATCACCACTGCCGCGATCTTGTCCGGTGCCCTGCTTTCGATGTATGGCTCGGTCAATGACCGTATGCGTGCCATGAACCGCGAGCGGCTGGGCATTTTGACGGGCGCTGAGGGGACGCTGCTGTCGGCGGCTGAGGTACCGGCAAGTGGCCGGGAGCGGCTGACCCAGATCGATACTCAGCTGCCCATGCTCCTTCGCCGTCACCGTCTGCTGCACAACGCCGTTCTCCTTATCTACGCCGGGGTGGCCGTGCTGGTCCTGAGCGTGATCGCCATCGCGGTCGCTGTGACGAACCGCTCCGGAGCGGCCGGGACCGCCGCTTTGGTTCTGGTGCTGGCCGGGACCGTGGTGCTTTTGGGCGGGCTGTTGTCCGCTGCCCGGTCGATCATGATCTCGATGGACGCGATCGACTACGAGGTCAGACGCGCGCTGTCGGTGGGGTCCTGAGCCAGGCGCCTGTTCCATTTGGTCTGGTCCCAGCGGCCGGCCGGGCCGGCCGGGGGCCCTGGGGTGGCGGGCTATGATCACGGCGGTTAGATCGCTGGCGGGGAGCTGCCCCGGCCGCTCGGAGGGGCGGCGATGCCTGAGGTGAGGATTCCCACCGCAGGCCAGGTGCCCGGCTTATCTGGCGGTGCCGCCAGGCGAGGGCCCGTGGCCGGGGGTGGTGGTCATTCACGATGTCGGCGGGATGACCCCGGACCTGAGGAAGCAACCTCCTCATGCCTGATCACAGGCGCGGCAGATCGGCCAGCAGCTGTTCATCAGCCCGAAAGACGGCCAGCGTCCACGTCACCAACATCTTGCGCAAACTCGCCGTCCACGACCGGGCAGCCGCCGTCGCCGTACACCTCGGCCTCGTGAACCCACCCGCCCTGTTGGCGACGCATGAAGAAGACTCCGCCCACCGCCAGCGCGGAGCGATGCCGAGCCGGTCAGGCAATCCTCGTCGTCACCAGCAAACGTATGACATCGGCAAAGGCACCCGCCATCGAGAATCCACCTCGGCCTGCCGGCGGAGGCCGCAGTCGCATGACGCGCAGCCGGGACCCCTACCCACACCGTGCAAGATTGGCCTATGACCACGACACTTATCACCGGAGCCAGCAAGGGGCTCGGCTATCACACTGCCCGGCGCTTGCTCGCCCAGGGCCACCAGGTGTGGGTAGCAGCCCGCGATCCGCGCCGTGCCGCTGCGGCAGCGCAGACGCTTGGCGCGCGGTTCGTGCAACTGGACGTCACCGACGACGGCTCCGTCATGGCCGCTGCCGAAGTAGTGGCGAACGCAGGTGGGCTAGACGTCCTGATCAACAACGCCGGAATCTCCGACCGGACCCCGGTGACCCAGACCGCCGCCGCCGACGTCGGCCGGGTGCTCGACACCAATGCCCTCGGCCCGGTCCGGGTCATGCGCGCCTTCACCCCGCTGCTGGAGGCCTCGCCGGCGCCGGTCGTGGTCAACGTGTCCAGTTCGGTGGGCTCGCTCGCCTACGCCAGCGACCCGCAGGGTTCCTACGCCGAGCTCAACCTGTTGGCCTACCCCGCCTCCAAGGCCGCCCTCAACATGCTCACGATCCAGTGGGCTAGGGCCCACCCCCGCTGGCGGGTGAACTCCGCCGATCCTGGCTTCACCGCCACCGACCTCAACCAGCACCGGGGCACTCAGACTGTCGAGGAGGGAACCGACGCCATCGTCGTCCTGGCAACCGTCGGGCCAGACGGCCCGACGGGGACCTTCCGCGACCGCAACGGCACCGTGCCCTGGTGACGTCGGGTCTGGCCTCAACCACCGACATCCGGCCGAACAGGCGATCTGTTCGATTCCAATCGTAGTTTCGCTTCTTGTCACCCTCGGGCATAATCGTCCCCCCGCCGCCGGCCGTGCAGGTGGCCGGTTGCGAGCAGCCCGCCGGCGACAAGCAGGAGCAGGCCCAGGGCCAGGTCGGCTCCGGCGCTGGTACTTCCATACTCCAGACGGTCTGACCGACGAGATCGAACGGGCTGGTTTACCGGCCTGGCGGTCAACGGGGTCGAGGGCCCGGGCTGGCCGCTGCGCCAGGAGTGGGCAGAACCGCAGCGGCGCGAGCAGATCCTGTTCGCAGCACGCTCAGTCGAGACACAGCCCTCGCTTATCGGCTTCAGCCATCACCTCATCGCTGCCGCGACCAAGCCGTAGCAGAGCCCAGCTCAAGACGCCCGCCAGATGGCAAATGCGGATGTTCCCATGCGGCGGCTCAGTCGCATCAGTACGCAATGTGCTGCGCCCTGCGGCGCGTGCGCTCGTCTCGGGCGGCGTCCGTGGCGAGGTCGGTGCATCCGGCCACGGTGCAGGTAACGACCCCTGGTCGGGTTTTGAAGCGGTATACGCTGCAAGACCGGCTCGAGCTGCTCGCCGACGCCGGTGTGCCCGCGGTGCTGCGCCTGATCGAGGTCCTGCCAGCTACGCACGCTGGCGGGCTCTCGCACCCACACCCCGATGCGGAACGATCCGAACGACATACCTGACTCGATCATGACGCCCGGCCGTCCAAGCCGTCTAACCACCCGAAGCGGTTTGCAGGACGGAGACGGTGTTCGATCCGTTGTTGGTGACGTAGGCGTGGCGTCCGTCGGGAGCGACGGCGACGACCCAGGGACCGTGACCGACCTGCACCGTCGCTGTCACGTGGTTGTTCGCGGTGTCGAAGACGGACAGGCTGCCGGAGCCGTTGTTGGTGACGTAGGCGTGGCGTCCGTCGGGGGCGACAGCGACGCACTGCGGGTTGGCTCCGACCGCAATCGTGGCGGTCACGGCATCACTACTGGTGTCGATGACTGAGACCGATTTGGCGTCGTAGTCGGCGACGAACGCTTCGCGCCCGTTCGGGCTCACCGCGACGCTGTGCGGGCTTCGCCCGACGGGAATCTTGGCGATGACGGTGTTGCTGGCCGTGTCGACCACCGAAACCAGGTTGGATTCGTGGTCGGCCACGTACGCGCGCCGGCCGTCCGGCGTGAACGCCACCCAGTGCGGGTTGGGTGGCACGACGATGATCGTGGTCACCGAGTTGGTGCGCGTGTTGATCACGCTCAGGTCCTGGGACCCGTGGTCGGGGACGTACAGGCGCTGGCCGTCCGGGGTGACCGCGGCAGCGTAGGGGTTGCTGCCCACTGGAATGGTGGCCATGACGGTGTTCGTGGCGGTGTTCATCACTTGCACCGCATGTCCGGTTCCGTCAGCGTCGTTGTAGGTGGTGACATATGCCCGCCGGCCGTTCGGCGCGATGGCGACGTATTGCGGCGGGGCGGACAGGGGTGTCGTCGCGATGACCCGGTTCATCGCGGTGTCGATGACGGAGACGGTGTCGTCGGCGATGTAGACGCGGCGTCCGTCCGGAGAGACCGCGGCTCCCCGGGGCCCGTTACCGACCCTGATGGTGCCACGCATCACCGGTACCGGGAGGCTGGCGCTGAGCCCGACGGCCGATACGCGGGGACGGGGGAAGTCGGCCGTTCGGAGTATGTGCCGGTTTGCGATGACGTGCCAGATTCCGGCGCCGCCGAAGGTGATGACAAGAATAGTGACGAGCACCGTCCCGAGGACAAGCCGCCGTCGCAGTGTCGATGGTGTTTCGCGTGGGGGCGGTGGTGGCCGTGTGCGCGGGACGGTGTGCGCGGGTGGCCGGACGGGAGCTGTGACTGCTAGGGCAGCCTGGTCGGTGGGTGCTCGGTGCAGGTCGGTGGACGGCGCGGCGTGCGGTTCGGGCTTAGCATCACCCGGGTCCGTCTGCTCGACGCGAACGCTGCCGTGTGCGGGGGCGCGACCAGCGAGTGCCGCTCGCAGATCCGCCATGAGGGACAGGCACGTGGGTGGCCGGTCGGTGGGCTTCTTGGCCATGGCCCGCGCCAGCACGTCGTCGATCGCCGGCGGGAGATCCGGTCGGCGGCCGCTCACGGACGGTATGGGGCCGGCTATGTGCGCCCATAGCATGGCGGCGTCGTGCTCCGCCAGGAACGGCGGGTCTCCGGTGAGCGCCTGATACAACATGCAGCCCAGCGAGTAGACGTCGGCGGTGCCGCTGACGGTGCCGCCGGTGATCTGTTCCGGCGCGACGTACTGGATGGTGCCGAGGAAGTGGCCGACGGTGGTCAGATCGGTCAGGGAGGTCGACCGCTTGGTCAGGCCGAAGTCGGTGAGGTAGACGTGCCGGGTGGACAGGTCGCGCGCGTGCCCGGTCAACAGGATGTTGCCGGGCTTGACGTCGCGATGTACCAGACCGGCGGTGTGCGCTGCATCGAGGGCGCTTGCTATCTGCGTGAACAGCGGCAGCAGCTGGTCGATCGGCAGCGCGCCCTCTCGTTCCAGCACGGCGCCGAGGTCCTCGCCGTCGACGAAACGCATCGCGATGTAGAGGTGGCCGTCGTCTTCCCCGGCCCGGTAGATCGGGACGATGTTGGGATGGTCAATCGCCGCCGCGAGTGCGGACTCCCGCATGAAGCGCAGCCGGAACTTCTCGTTCATCGCGAGCTCCGGTGCGATCAGCTTCAGGGCGACCAGCCGCCCCAGCGCGACGTCGCGGGCGCGATACACAACGGCCATCCCGCCACGGGCCAAGTAAGACTCGACCCGGTAGCCGGCGAGTTCGTCGCCGTGACCCAGCTGGGGCCGCATCTCACCTGGGACCATCGGTGTCACCTTGGCCGTGAAAAATTTCACTATATCACCGCTTCCAGCAGCGCGGGGCCTTCGAGCGCGCCGCTCCGCATGCCGATGTTCATGAAGTTGACCTCTCTGTTCACCAGGAAGGCGAAGAACGCGAGCTGGGCGCGGCGGTCGCCGCCGACGAAGGGGCTGCCGGGCTGTTTCCAGTACTCGGTGAGGTCGATGTCGGCCTGCTTGCTCAGGTTGTGGCCCTGGTCGCCGACGATGACGATCCTGGCGTTCTTTATGAGCTCGCCCTCGCGGATCGTATTGATCAGTTCGGCGGTCGCGGTGATGCTCGTGTCGAGCTCCTGGTGGGCTCCGCCTTTCGCGCCGCTGCGGCGAAACCAGATGAAGGCGTACGCGGCCTTCCGGTCGTTGAATCGGGCGCCGACCCATTCGGCCAGGGACTGGCGTCGAAGGATGCCGAGTTGCTGGTGCTGCGCCAGGAGGCCGCCTCCGCCAGGTTGTGGCCCGCGCAGCGGCGCGGCCCGCTGCTGCGGCAAGGTGAGGCTGACGCCACGGCAGTGGTTCGACGCGTACGCAGGGTGGAAGCAGATGACCCGCAGGGGGCGCGCTGACCACGATTCAGAGCAAGCGACGACGCGACCATGGCTGCCCGGCGGGGACACGGCGAAACAGAGGTTGCTCTAACGGCTAGCCTGCATCGTCTTCGCGTTGGTTTTGGTGGCCGACTGGAAACTGATGAACAGCGCGGGGGACGGGTCCTCGCGGTCCGCCAGGTAGTCGTCAACGGCACCGCGAGCGCGCGCAGTGACGTTCACAACACGCTCTTTGTCGTCCTTTCCGATGACGGTGAGCGCTCGAGCCCCCAGGCCTTCCGATCCCGTTCCTCGTCTCGCTGCTACTGCTCCAGGTGGTTGGACAGGACTCGGCTCGGCAACCCCTGCTGGCACATGCCAATCTGCGCAATGGCGGCCTGCCCGAACTCGGAGTGCGTGAGACGTAGTCGACCGGGCAGTATGAACATGGCCCCTCACGTTCGGCACGTGAGGGGCCGCGTGTTAGCTCACCTGATCATGCGGCTGGCCGGATCAGCATGTTGTCGCGGTGTTGCGGGCCGCGGGGCCCGTAGTCGAGGTCGGCTCCGTTGTTGCCGCTGTTGATGACCGCGGCGGGAGCGTCGAAGGGATCCATGATCGATTCGACGAAGATCAGGCTGTCGTTCGGCGCGCTGAGGGCTCTCTCCAGGTCGGCGGCGGTCTTGACGACGAACGATCGCGCCGTGGTGTCCGGACGGAACACCTTCGGCAGATCCGCGTAGGCCCAGTTCGCGACGTCGTTGTAGCGCGTGGTCTTGCCCAGCCAGCAGCGCTCGATGGTGTATCCGCCGTTGTTGATCAGGAAGATCACCGGCTTGTAGTCGTGCCGAAGTATGGTCGACAGTTCCTGCGCGGTCAGCTGGAACGAGCCGTCGCCCACGAACAGCAGGTGGCGGCGCTCTGGTGCTGCGGTCAGCGTGCCGAGCAGGGATCCGACGGTGTAGCCGATCGAGCCCCAGATGGCCTGCGAGACGAAGGTGCAGTTCGGCGGGAGTTGCAGCCCGAAGGCAGTGTATGACGTGCCGTCTTCGGCGATGAGAACGTCCCCGGCCCGGATGTAGCCCTGGATGGCCTGCCAGTACGCAGCCTGAGTCAGCTTGGCCGACCCGTCGCCATGATCACCCATCGCCGCCGTCGGCGGCGCGGACTGGCGCGCAGCACGATTGGTGACTTGCGGGAACGCGTCGATGACGCCGCGCAGGACCTCCTTCAGCGTCACCGCCTGGTAGTTGTCCTCGCCGATGTCCACTGAGTGCCCGCGGGCGTGGATCGTCGCGGCGGGCAGGGAAGCTAGTGCCGCGCCTACGGGCGGGACCGCCGCGCAGGCCGCGACGGCGGCGACCGGCCGCGTGGAACACGCCGCTTACGGTCAGCCTGGTAAACCGCTTGCAAGCCGGGGCCATCCTAATGAGAATTACCGAGCCGCCGTTCCGGCAGACTCGGGACCGGTAGCCGCCGCCAGGTGAGCACTGAGCCATCCTGGGCCTCCGCGGGGAGCCTTTCCGGGAGATCGTGCCCCTGCCGGTGGCCGGGAGAGCGGATCGCTGCCAGGTCGCTCACCGCGCACAGCAGCCCATCGGGGGTAAGGAATTCCGTGCTGCGTTCGACGATCGGGCGCAGGACGCTCTCGCCGTCCCGGCCGCCGTCACGGAAGTGACATCCTGCCACGGGGCTGGGAACGAACGGCGGGTTGGCGAGGATGACGTCGAAACGCTCACCGTCGACCTGGGTGTACAGATCGCTGCAGAGGAAACGGATGTTCTCGATCCCGTTCAGCAACGCGTTGAAGACTGAGAAGCGGATGGCCCGTGGATTGAGGTCGACACCGACGACCTGTCCGGACCAGCGGCTGGCGAGCAGCCCTTGGACGCCGCTGCCGCAGCAGAGGTCGAGGGTTCGGCCGACCGGATCCTGCGGCGTGACATGGACCAATCCGGTGTTGTCCATCCCGAGGTACATGACGGGCTCTTCGGTCATCCGGTCCTCGTCCAGCACGCAGAAGCGGTGGTCGGTGGCGATGAACAGCCCTTCGAGTTCGAACAGATCGACCCGCGAAGCTAGGGCCGCGCCGCGGGGAACCAAGAGGTTCTGGCGCCGCAGGAAGGAGACCACGTCGGCACCGAGGATCGCGCGTAGCCGGTGCTCATCCACGGCCTGGCGGAGGTGGAACAGCCGGATGAGATCCGCCAGCGGTATGGAGGGAAGCCGGTATTTCGACCAGTAGTGCAGGTGGGTGGGCAGGAGTTGTTGCTGGGAGGGTAACGGCGAGGAGGTGGCAGATCCCCGCGCACTCGGCCCCCGACACCGAGCGCGCGGCTGAAGTGCTCGAACAGTTGCGGGTGTGGGATGCCCTCGACCCATCCGGCCGGAGTCCCGGCGGCCGCGAGCTGACCGAGCGCCTCGTCGTCGAGAATACCGCGCTCCTCACGCAAGTTGGCCAGCAACAACTCGCGGTGATCGGCGTCGGAGAGCTTTGCCGCGACGACCGAAAGATATCGCGGATGGATGACCGAGTTCTGCTGGATTAGATGAGACGAGCGGAATGACGGGAGACCGTCACGTTCCGTTCCGTGGGAGCCCGGGGGCGAGATCCCCCGGGCCACCCGGCGGCCTAGTGATGCAGCTCACACACCCTAAGTGGGTCTCAGCTTAGGATATACATTGCGGTGAAGACCGGCAGCCGTACGTACGGTGCCAGCGTGCCCACGACCCTTGCATCACCTAGATATGATTCCTCTATGGATGAACACGAAGGGCCGCAGGAGCAGCAGGCCCACGCGAATTCCGGAGATCAGCTAGCACCAGAGTTGCAGGGAATCCAGCAGGAGAGCAACCCGCAAGCGGCCCGCCGCTGGCGAGCTCGTGACAACGTAACGGGTCGCGAGGTGGCAAAGGCCTTCGGCCGAGCTATGTACTCTATCTATGTTGACTGCCGCACTGGCGCCGAAGATAGAGCAAAGAAACCGCTTGATATTCGTTTGATCGACAGGTTTGTCGCGAAGCGCCTGGCGAAGTGCACGAAAGCAGCACCGGTTTCCCCTGATGAGGAAGCCGAGGTCCTGACCGAGGTTGACTCATTGTACCAAGAGGCGTGGAGATGGCATGGAACGGGTCGCTATCAACATCGGGGTGGGCAGATTGTAGATATATTTCAGAAAATTACTGATGAGGGAGGGCTACGTCCTCACGAGGATGCTATGGACCCGATCGCGGGAGAAATGGATTCGGTCTCGACCGCGGCATCTCGCATGTATGCCCGACCTTACGCCGATATGCATCAAGACCGGAGTGAACCAATGTCATACCGCTGCGGAAAGGCAAGCTACTGGGCCCAGTTGTTTGTATCGCCGATTGCCCTGGAGGGGCCGATCGAGCTAAAAGCCTGGCGCAAACGCCCAATACGTGACCGCGCCCTAAAGGCCGGGAGCGAGGGACTAAGCAAGTGGCGCAATAAAGTCAACGAGTCGCCACGGCAGAAGGGCATTTTTCCCATCTTCGACCAGGGCTCAGATATTGCGGGGAACTATCCAATTCTTATCGGAATCCAAAAAGACTCATTTTATGAAGTTCAAATATCCAAGACCTTATCGCGGTTTGAAAGCCGATCAGAACATCGTATTTCTATTGGAGTGTTTAGTCATATCGAAGTACCACTTGATAAAGTCGAAAAAACCCGCACCACGTTAGAAGAAGGAGGCTATTCGGATATCCTCGTATTCCCAATTGAGCTGGGAGAGTACTTTTGCTCTAAGCAGTCTTTCTCTGACCTGATATCAGGTAATCGCCTCAGGTTGCCGGGAGGGCATGTCTCAACCAAATCTCACTCCGAGAGCCTCCAGCGAGCTTAGAGAACAGCCCCGGCGTGCCATCCTAGCCTAAGTTGCCATACCTATTCGCTGGCCTTACGACGTTGCTCGCTCCACTGCGGGTACGGCACCAAAGTGAGCCCACCGTATCATGATCTTGGTCCACGTACTTTGCGCTTCTGAGTCACTTCCTCGCCACAGCGGTTCCCGTCGGTCAGCCTGCCGGTGGGGTTCGGTCACGTCCGCACCAGTGCGTAGCTGCCCGTGCTGAGCATGGTGGTAGGGCGCTCGATCAGCTCATCGCTCGACCCGCGCCGCCCCCAGGCTCTCCCGGGTGTACGCGGTCGTGAGCTCCACATCCTGCAGATCGTAGGTGAGGTGAGCATTCCACCTGCGGTGATGGCGTTTGCGCCGAAACAAGGTCACCTCCGTGACCACGGTGCCGCCTGATCTGCGGCAAGTGCCCCTCAACCGGTGGCATGTGCGGCGTGACCACGGTGTTCGGCAGCGGCACCGGGCCGAGAGCATCCGTAGCCAGGATCCGGCGGGCCGTCGCTTCCCCGATCCGTATCCGAGCCCGAGCAGCTCGCATGGCACTGTTGCGTTGTCCCAATCCGTGCGCAAGGTCAAAGCGTGATCATCTGATGCTTCGCTGGTCAGATGGCGATAGCGAGGTCGTCGAAGGTGATGCGGAGCCGGTGGTTGAGGGCGTGGGTGGCGATGTCGCCGTGGCCGCGGCGGAGGTTCTGCACGAAGGCGTGACCGGCGGCGAGGATCCGCGCTGAGCGGTGCTGTTTGAGCCCGCGCATCGGCCGGAGCCGGGATTTCAGCCGTCCGTGATCTGCTTGTATCGGGTTGTTCGCGTACTGCTCAGCTGTGTGCAGCGCCGAGGCCGCCGGCTCATCGAGGACCCGCGGGCCCTGTTCCCGGCAGCGGCATGGCCTGGCCAATGAGCTCGGGGGGTGAAACGCTGTACCCACCGGTAGATGGTGACGTGGTCAACGGTGACACCGCGCTCGGCCAGCAGCTCCTCGACGTCGCGGTAGGACAGGCCATAGCGCAGGTACCAGCCGGCCGCGACCGAGATCACCTCCGGCGGGAACCGGAAGCCAGCGAAGACCGAGTTCGTGCCAGGCGTAATCACCCGGCCAGTCTCCAGCCATCCCGCGATCGACCAACGCAACAGTGTCTCAGCAGCTATGACCGACTTTTGAAACCCCACACATCTCAGGGCCCCTTAACCTTGGCGCAGCCCGGAAAGGGCCTGCGCCAGCGGCGCGAGAATGGCCGGGTCGTGCGGTGGCGGGAGGTAGATGACGGCGAGGTCGAGCCCTTGTTCACCGAACGCGGCCGCCGCCGCGACCGTGGCCCCGATGTCGCCGTTGTCCAGCCGCACATGGCTGGACAACGTGATCTCTTTCGGATCACGGCCGATGTCTTCGCAGTGCGCATAAAGCACATCCCGCTTGCGGGCGAACTCCGCTGGCGTGCCGCCCACGAAATTCCAGTGCTGTGCGAACCGGGCGGCCGTGCGTAGCGTGCGCCGCTCACCGCTGCCACCGATGCAGATCGGTGGGTGCGGCCGCTGAACACCCTTGGGTTCGCATCGTGCCTGGGTGAGCCGGTAGTACCTGCCGGTGAATTCGGCCGTCTCCTGCGACAGCAGGCTCACGACGACCTCGCAAGCCTCCTCGAACCGGTCGCTGCGCTCACGGGGATCACCCAAAGCGATGCCATAGGCGCCGGACTCCTCCTCGTTCCAGCCCGCGCCGATGCCAAGCTCCAGCCGCCCCCCCGAGATGACGTCCAAGGTCGCGGCCATGTTGGCCAGCACCGCTGGATGGCGGTAGTGGATCCCGGTGACCAGCGTGCCCACCCGCAGCCGGCATGTGGCATGCGCGAGCGCGGTCGTCGTCACCCAGCCTTCAAGGCACGGGCCAGCCGGGTCAGAGAAGATCGGGTAGAAGTGGTCGAAGGTCCAGCCCGACTCGAAGATCTCGATGTCGTCGGCTTCCTTCCAGACGGCCAGCATGCCCGGCCAGGTCGTGTTTTGCGGCGCGGTCTTGAAGGCGAAACGCACGTCGTGAGGGTATCAGCCCTCGCCGAGATCACCCAGCTCCGGCGGTAGTGCGGCCTGCCGGGATGGACGGCCGCCGACGTGGCCGCGCACTTGCTGACGCTCTTCCGGCGCGGCACAGGCGGTCGCGGGATCATGATGGTGCGCTGGCTGTCGCGCAATGCCGCGGGGAGGGCCCGCGCCTTCTCAAAGCACCTTGAGGAGTTCATCTTCACGGGCGAGCCGGATCCAGCTGTCGATGCGCTTGTCGCACGGTCGGTTGCGGCCCAGGAGAGCATCGCCGACTGGCATGAAGACAAGATAGATAACCTTATCACTGCGTTAGCCACAGAGATCGCGGGCCATGCGGATGAGCTTGCCGGGGCGACCGTCGCTGAGACAGGCGTCGGCTGCGTGTCCGACAAGGCGGAGAAGAATCGGTTCGCGAGCCTGGATGTGGCGCAGTCGCTGATGGGAAAGCCGGGCGTGGGTGTCGTCGGCAGCGATGAGCGGACCGGTTTGCATGTAATCCGTCGTTCGTCGAGGCTGACGACGGCAGGTGCCGTCGGCGCGGCGGCGTTGGGATGGCGCTGGTGCAGGCTCTGGTGGGGACGATGCCCGTTCTAATGCGCCGCGTGCTCGCCGAGGATTCGCCGGGAGTGACCCGGTCCTGCGATCAGGATCGGGTCATGCGCCGAGGCGGTCACGATCAGGTGGTGGCTAGGAATCGCTCACCTGTTCGGCGTCCCCGTGCCGCGACAATTCGCGGCCAGGCAGCGCGCGGGCCAGCGCGGCGGTCATCTGCCGGGCCAGGACCAGCCGGGACGCGCCAGCAGGCGTGATGTCCTTGTGCACCAGCCGGGCCAGCACTGGCAGGGCAGGCAGCGGAGACCGCTCCGTGAGACGGTTTGCCGTGTGCCATCTGGCGAGCCGAGGACTCGCGTGTTCCCGGCTGCCACTAAATTTCGCGGCTGGGCAAGGCTCGGATGAAGCCGACCGGAATCTTCCGCTGGTGCGCGGGAGTGCATTACCTCTTCTGGCCTTCCCAGCCAAGGCGGGCTGCGCCGCACTGCGACGCCTTCCAGGCCCGGAACTCTTCCTCGCGCTCGCGCTCCTGGCGGAGCATGCGCAGCTCGGAGGATTCGTCCCCGGTCACAACGTGGTTCTCCAGCTCATCGATCCGCCGGTCACGGTCACCGGTAATGACATGGTTGTTTACCCCATGTGTCATGACTCCTCCCTATCCGCTGCTGCGGTGCTGATCAGACTACGCCCGTAACGCGTAGTCGGCGGTGTGAGTCGCAGCACACTGACCCGCCAAAACGGACCCGTTAACTGAACTCGTCGGCGTTCCCGCAGGTCACAGGGCCAGCCGCTAGCGGCGCTCCGCAGCATCCCCAGTCGCGCGCCCGGCTCACCAGGTCGCAGAGGTACCCACGTTGAGCTGGTAGCCACAGAAAGCCGACATGCGGCGCGATACCACCTGCCGACCTCTTCCTCGCTGCCGTTTGTAGCCCCTGCCAGGAACCGGCCACAGCGCCATCGGAACGGCCGTTGACCTGCTGATGAGTGTCGGCATCCGAGTCAGACGCGTTAGTTCGGAGAAGACAGGTCCGATGAGGCGTGGCTGGCCGAGCGTTGCCGCCGACCCGGAGACGTCTGCCGAGGAGCGTGGAGACCATGAGGGCCGCTACCGGCTTCGCCTACTTTGCCCGGCGCAGCCCCTACTACTCTGCTAGCGCTCTCGGCCGCAGATGCTTTCTGCGCTGAGGAGTTTCTGACTAACCCTCACGACCACGATCACCACGTACCCTGCCCTCGGCGAGGTACCGCCCTCTGCGAAGGCCAAGACAGTGCCGTCGCACGTACCTGCGTAAGCGCAAACGGCTGGACAGTGGCTCCGCGCCGCGGCTACCCGATTAGGAGGGCCCGCGGGCTTGGGTCCCTGGGCGTAGCTATTCAGCCGGTGTCGGCCCTGCCTCGTGGCTTGCGCCGGGCTGGCCTGTGGTGATTATGCGGCCTTGGTGGCAGCGTGGGGTGTGAGGGCGGGCGGGAGCCAGGGGCCGGTGGTGAACAGCTGGCGCAGGGCGTCGAGGGCGTCGATGCCCCACTTGGCGGCGGTGGACAGGTATGACTGCGCGATCGCGAACTCGGCCAGGCCCTCGAGGGTGCGCCAGCAGCCGCCTGAGCTGTGCTGCTGCACCTTGACGGGCCTTACTGATCTTTCCGCCTCGTTGTTCGTGAACTCCGTCACGGCAAGGTCAGTAACGAATCTGAGGATCAGGTCCTCGTAGTCGCGGAACCGGCGCGCCACCCGTCTCGCGTCACGGGCGGCGCGGGTATGCCGCCGCTGGTTGGCGGCCAGGCCGTCGGCGGCGAGCGCCCGGTAACGGTCCAGCAGGCCGGCCAGGACGTCCGCGTCGAGGCGGTCCTTCCCGGCCCCGCGCGCCTGGCAGGCGTGGCCATTGGCCTGCAGCAGCAAGTCCGCCATGGCCGAGGCCCAGCGCTGCTGGGCCGGCTCGAAGTCGTAGATGTCTTTAAGATCACGAAGCAGGTGGGCTCCGCACCAGGCGTGCAGCGCGCCGGTCAGATGCGAGTAGCCGGCGTACCCGTCACGCATCAGCACGCCGGTGTATCCGGGCAGCACCCCGCCGGCGTCGATGTCGCCGGCGGACCGCCCGGCCACGTGCAGGCAGGTCAGGTAGCGGGTGCAGGCCACGTGCACGTACGTCAGGCTCTTCGCGGCCCGGGCGGGGGTCTCGTCGGCGTTCAGCGCCGGGGCGGTGCGCAGCAGCGCCCGGACGTGCTCCATGAACGGCGCCAGCGCGGCGGCGGCGCGGCCGCGGATCCCGGCCATCCACCCGGTGGAGACCTTGATCCCCGCCATCTGGCGCAGCAGCAGCGCGGCCCGCAGCACCGGCACGTGATGCCCGCAGGCCAGGTTCGCCGCCTGCGCCCGGGTCTCCGGCCCGTACACCACCCGGCTGGTCACATCCGCCGGGACCTGCCCGGCGCTGGCCGCCTGACAGCACGGGCACACCTTGGTGATCCTGCGGTACTCGATGATGTACGGCGGGGGCGGCGGGGTGATGTCCCATCGCTGCCGGCGCTCGGTGCGCACCGCCGGCTCCCCGGTCAGGTCCCGCCCGCACCGCCCACATCCCGCGGGCGCGCACTCAATGGTCTCATCCGGGTCATCCGCCAGCCCTAACGTCCTGCCCGGCGCGCCGGGCTGCTTGCCGGGCTGCCGCCCGGTCTTCTCCCGCAGCGACCGGTCCTTGCTCTTCTTCGTGTACGGGCTATCCGACGACGGCGGCTTCGAGGAACTGGAGGAGTCGCGCCCCAGCCTGCGCTCTAGCTGCGCGATCCGGTCCGCCTGCCCGGCGATCGTCCCCGCCTGCCGGGCGATCACCGCATCCCTGGCTTCCAGCTCGCGCCGATGAGCCCCAGCCATCACCGCCATGCCCTCGCGCAGCTCGCCGATCAGCTGCTCGGCCGCCTCCAGCCGCACCCGCAGCCCAGCGGCATCAGGCAAACCCGGCGAAGACGGCATGCGCCCTAATGATCAGCAAGCCGACCCGAAGATCAACGCGACACGCCGGCAACCCCCGCGCCGATCACAACCCGACCGTGATCCGGGTCACGGCCGGCGACACCCACCCCGGCTGAATAGATACCCCTGGGCCCGTCGGTTACCAGGTACGCGCTCCCGCTGGATGTCGGCCGGTTCGCGGGCAGGCACGACGAATCCACGGACTGCGTATACGGGTAACGCGGATCCCAGATTTGTCGGCGCGGGGGCGATCGCGGTACTGGACGGCGTCAAGGACGTGGTTTTGAAAGTCTCGCTGCCACCGCTCACACGATATCAGAACAATACCGTCCTTATAGCCATGAAAGTTGCTCGGAAAGTCGGCTAGCGACCAAGAATTTGCTAGCTTGAATATGGTTTATGCTAAGTTGTTCTAAAGGTACCGTTAGCGGTTAATTTGCGTGGGACCTTTTTGCCTCGGATCTGCGACGAATTGCCGGGACTTCTTCCTCTTATGCACGACGCCAGCCCGGATGAGATTCGCATTAAGTGGACATAGCGGCCTCAGCTAGTGGGTTCCATGCGGAGAGCGGCAAACAGGGAATCATGAACAGTTCGACGACAAACTCATCACATTCGCTCATGTCTGCTCGTGCTGCGTCGCCCACCGAGCGGTGCGACACGCCCGGGTGCGACAATCCCGGCCCGGCGGGACTGTGACAAGCGCGCGGAGCTGGACGCGGGGGAGTGGGCCGAGCTGGCCCGCCTCGTGCGCATTCAAGTGAACTGACTGATCGCTGGCGGTGGCCCCCCGCCGGGGGCTGCCGGGAACGATCACAAGATCGTCCTTACTAAGCCGGGGGGAATCATGTTGGAGAAGAACTCATCTCAGCGCGGTCACCAACTCGTCAGCGTCGCTGGCAAATGACATCGCTCTCCTGGCGCCAGTTCTTAGCCTGGGTGCGTACTCGGGGGGCACCAGGGGCTCACGTCACCATCTGCCCCGCACGGCCAGGCGGCTGCTCAGCGCACTGCGGGTCAGCCGCCGAACACGCCAGCAGCGCAGGCTCGCGGGGTGCGCACCGCACCAGCTAACGAGTCTGGGCACGCACCGGCAAGCAAGTTGTCGCGGGTGTCCCCATCACAGCCGCTCTGGCAGCGGTACGCACGCTGACCGCTGGCCGTGGTCCTCTTCGGAGGGCCGCGGGGAACGATCAAAGATCAACTACGGGGGGAATCACGAGCAAGATCTTGCTCGCAGTAATCGCTACAATCGCAGCAGCGGGCCTGGTGGTTGGACTGGTACTGGGCCTTGATGGCGGCGGCCCGCAAGGCCCCGCCGGCGGACCTGGGCACGGGGGGCTTCATCGAATGACAAGAATCCCAGCGGCGGCGGAACGAACCAGGAGGCACTGGGCCGTTCCCGCGGCGGGCTGACCACCAAGATTCACCCATGTTATGGCTGAACGGCTCGCCACGCGCCTCACACAAGACCAAGATTCTCGGCACGCGTACAGAACTGGCCAATAACATATGCGGGATCTGGACACATGAAATTCACCGCGTCGTTGGACGACCGTCGTGACAGCGTCCAGTACACCGGGGAACCATAACGCACGGCGCCCGCGACCGGCGCAGGCGTGGATGGAAGATCTAACTTGCCACCCCTTGGCTCGCGCAGACAGCGCAGGCAGGCAAACCAACGGGGAGGACATCAATGATGTACTACGTCAAGCCGAGCAAAACGCTCATGGAGCACGGCTTCGCCACATGCCAGGAGCGCAGCGACTACATCAAGCTGGTCCGTGCCGTACTAGGCGGCACGTTCCAGACCTGGGAGCTTTGAATGGCACGTACCTGTACAGCCACCTTGCTTGCGCAAAAAGTGCAGGCAGGCAAAGCCAATGGGGGACACACCATGAAGGCCATCGCATATCGGATAGCCGGATAACCGCAGACAAGGGCGCCGTGAAGGCGGCCGTCAAGATCGCAAAGGCGGACTTCTCCGGGGTCGCGGATCTTCTCCAGGTGCGGCCACTCGCCCTTGACGTGCCCGAACAGGGTCTCGATCTCGGACATCACCATCTACCGCGTCCAACCTCCGGCCTTGTCCAGCGCCTTCAGCAGCGCCCTCATCCACGGACCGAGATCGGCGGGAGTTCTCGCCGAGATCAAGCTGCCATCGACCACGGTCGCCTCATCCACCCAGTCCACGCCCGCATTCACCATGTCGTCGCGGATCGCCGCCACGCTGGTCGCCCGCCGGCCTTTGACGATCTTCGCCGAGATCGGCACCCAGCCCGCATGACAGATAAACGCCACCGGCTTGCCAGCCGCATCGAAGGCCTGCACCAGACCCAGCACCGCCGCCGAGCGCCGCAGCTTGTCCGGGGCAAAGCCGCCCGGGATGACCAGCGCGTCGAAATCAGCCGCGGCGACCCTGTCCACAGTGGTGTCGACGGCCACCGGCCCGTGGCCCTTCTTGCCCGTCACCGGCTGATCATCCAGGCCGGCCACGGTCACCGCCACGCCATCTTCGCCCAGGCGGTACAGCGGGTACAGCAATTCCATGTCCTCGAACAGGTCAGCCGCGAGGAGCAGCACCTTCCGTCCTGCAAGCGCCATGGAACCGACCCTACGCCCCCTCCGCAGGACCCGCCGGGCCGGCAACGGCCACCCGCCTACCACCCGCCTTCCCGCGCCGTCACCGAGGGCCGACAGCAGACGTCACCGGACGACACGCTTCGGCCGGGTCGCCGCGGCGCAGATGAACCACGGCTGACGCCGCTCGCCCGGGCATCGCCTGGAACGCAACCATCGGCAGCCAGCCGTAAGCCGGCGGGAGCACTCTGCTGCCCGGCCGGCCTGACCTGGGCCGCGCGAAATGGAACGTGATCGCGCCCTTACGAGCCATTCGCCCTTCGGGACGAGGAGGCCGCCGATTCATGTCCGGCCACCCCGACCATCAAGTCCCAGCCAGAAGGCCTGATCGCCTGGCGTGGCGGTCGGGCCGTTGATCGTTGTTGGCGATCCGTTGGCGAACAGGACATCAGGGTGGCGGACCCGTCCCCGTGAATCGTCATCAGACGACACGGCCGGCGGGTTGCTGTGGGCGGTTGAACATGTGTGGCCCGGCGCCCTGGGCCCGTTTTCGGCGTGATCACATCGCGCCGGTCCGGGCATGATCACCAATCTTGGGAAGCGGCGCGCGCCGTGCGCGCTGACCGCAGGAAGCCGCAGTACCCGTCCGTCACTGTCAGACGGAGCGGCACCGGCCGCCGCGGAGCCCGGCGCGGCGCGCTTACCACCCGGGTCGGGGCGCCTGAACGGTTGTCCGGGGCATCGCCATGGCGATCGCTGCCCGTTGGCCGCGCCATCGCGGACACGATGACCGCCATCCTCATCGCCCGGCTGGCGCGGGCACGTCATCCCTGCCCGGCGCAAGATCCTGATCCACGCGTCCAGGTCCGCGCGGCTCGCGGCGGCCACGCCTCGGGCGGCCGCAACATCGGCGACGCGTAGGCGAACAACAACAGGTAGGACCCCTGTCATAACGGCCAGGGAACGACGTCACCCCCTTATCCTGAGGGGATTGCCATGCATGAGGGTCAGCCCCCGAACCCCGGCCAGCGGCCGCCACCCGCCGCCCGGTACCACAACTGGCTGCTGTTATTAGTCCTTGCCGCTGGCGCTTTCACCATTCTCGGCGGCGCTGGCTACATGGTCTGGAACACCGTCTCGCGTGGCGGCCCGCGGCTTTCCACCTACCTGTGCTCCAACGGCGGCGGCGAGACCGGCGTCGCCCTGCTGCGGTGGCCGCAGGGCGGCGCTGGGGTGGTCAGCGGCACCTACCGTGACGCCAAGATCACCGGGATCGCGCCGGATGAGCGGCTGTCCACCGGCAGCGGCGCGCTCAGCGGGCACGTCTCGGGTTCCAGCGTCAGCCTCGAGTTCGGCGGTGTGCAGCTGCACGGGAAGCTGGCCGTGACGCTGACCCTGGATATGCCCCAGCGGGACGGCGCCCTCGAGCCGGTGACCTGCAAGCAGGCGGCGGGGATAGCTGGCTGGAACCGGGCGCTCGCGAACCTGAACGCCGCGGTCAGCCAGGACAACCAGCTGGCGGCCCGGTGGCGCGCGCAGCAGGCGGCCCGGTGGCGCGCGCAGCAGGCGGCCCGGTGGCGCGCGCAGCAGGCGGCCCGGTGGCGCGCGCAGCAGGCGGCCCGGTGGCGCGCGCAGCAGGCGGCCCGGTGGCGCGCGCAGCAGGCGGCCCGGTGGCGCGCGCAGCAGGCGGCCCGGTGGCGCGCGCAGCAGGCGGCCCGGTGGCGCGCGCAGCAGGCGGCCCGGTGGCGCGCGCAGCAGGTAGCCCGGGCGCAAACCAGGCTCGCCCGCGACATCGCCACCTTGTCGCGGCACACCTCCGCCCTGGACAACGACACCTCGCTGGGCGATGTTATCCAGGCCATGAAGAACGAGCTCGCCGCCGCGCAAGGCGATCTGCGCGCCGAGCGGCAGGAGGCATGCAACGACGGCAAGGCTGGCCGCGACGCCGTCACCGTCAGCGCCGACCTGGGCACTGTCCAAAGCCGGATATCCACGCTGCGGGCAAACTCTGTCCCGCATGACCTGACCGCGGTGCGCAACGACGTGCGCACTGTGCAAAGCCTCGGGGCCGCTGTCGGAACCGCCCCGTCCGCAGCCATCGCCCAAGGGCAGCAGGCGCTCAGCAACCTCGCCAGCGCGGCCAGCTGGACACAGCAGGACGGCCAGACCCTCAACCAGCAGGCACAGCAGATCGCAGCCCGGGAAAGCCACCTACCGGATTCGGGCTGCCGGACCCCACAGCGGAGCGCTCCAGCCGCCACGTCATCGGCCGCGCAACGTACTCGTGATTTCCGGCAGCGCGCGCCGCGTCGGCCAGCCAGATCACCCCCCGGCAAGATCACCAACCCGCGTGGAAGTGATCACCCGGTGGCGTCATGAGCACAAGGTACGTCAGGGTGTGGCGTCTCGCGGCCAGCGTGGTCGGCCTAACTCTTACTTCATAACCTATTCGCAAAGGCGCCATACAATGATTGAGAAAGACATAAACGCAGTGCAATCGGATGATCAGTCGTCGCCGCCATGTACAGCGATGCCGGAACATCTGCATGTTCCGGCAGACGTTCTGGCGCAGCGCCAGCGCACCGGCGGCTTGCCGCGCGAAATGAACGTATACGGGCCGGACCTGCACCCGCATCCGGAGGAAGCCCAGCGCGTGGAAGAGACCAGGATAGCGCTCAATGATCTTGCCGGGCGTTTCGAAAAGGTGGAGGAGCAGCTCGTTGAGTTCCATCGACGTTCGGCGCACCGGGAGTCGGTCATCGATCAGCTGCATGAGGCAAACCAGCAGCTGCGCGCGGGAATAAGCAGGGCCATCCTGGATCCTGTCGTCGCTGACCTCATCCGGCTACACGACCAGATCGACCGCGAAGTCCGCAGGCTTAAGGCGGACGGGCGGGACGATCGGCTGCTGTGGTCGTTCGCGGACGACGTCGCGCAGATCCTGGACAGGTGCGGCGTCGAGATCTACTCGGCTGAGCCCGGCGATCCTTTCGAGCGTGACCGGCACCGTCCGATGGCGGTGGTGGCCTGCCCGGATGAGTCCCGGCACAACACTGTGGCGGAGGTGGCTGCTGTCGGGTTTGCTGAGCGCGATACGGGCCGGATCCGACGCCCTGTCCAGGCACGTTTCTACCAATACACGCCAGCCCGTGAGTCTATGCACGACGGCGGCGCGGCGCAACCACAGTGAGGTGACATGGCTACCTACGGAATCGATCTCGGCACCACTTACTCGTGTATCTCCTACGTCGATAAAACGGGTCGGCCAGTCGTTCTCAAGAACGCGAACGGGGAGGACACGACACCCTCCGTGGTCTATTTCGAGTCGCCAGACAACGTCGTTGTCGGGAGACAGGCGAAGGACTCGGCCGTACTCTTCCCCGACCTAGTCGCCGAGCTAGTGAAGCGGCAGATGGGCCAGGACGTTCACCACACCTTCCAGGGCCAGGACCATACCCCGGAGTCCATCTCGGCACTGATCCTGCGCGAGCTGGCCCGCGCTGCACGAGACCAGACTGGCGAGAGGGTAGAAGACGTCGTCATTACCGTGCCAGCGTATTTCGGGGTGCTGGAGCGCGAAGCGACCCGGAACGCCGGGCAGATCGCCGGCCTTAACGTGCTCGACGTCCTGGCTGAACCGGTGGCCGCTGCGCTCGACTACCAGGCGCTGGACGACAGCAGCGGAGTGCGGCATATCTTCGTCTTCGACCTCGGCGGCGGAACCTTCGACACCACCGCTATCCGTCTCGACGGCCGTGACATCCAGGTCGTCTGCACGGACGGCGACCACCGGCTCGGCGGAGCTGACTGGGACAACAAGATCATTGAGTTCCTGCTGAAGGGCTTTACCGAACAGAACCCGGGCCTCGAGCCCGACCCCGGTGGCGACGAGCAGTTCATGCAAGAACTCGCGACCGCCGCCGAGCAGTTAAAGAAAGCCCTCAGCACCGCCATGACCCGCAGGTACAACGCGCGCTTCGCCGGTGCGGTTGCGCAGCTCGAACTCACTCGTGAGCAGCTGGAACACCTGACGTCGGAACTGCTCGAGCGCACGATGGAGATCACCGAGCGGACGATAGCGACCGCGAAGCAGAAAGGCGTCAACAGGTTCGACGACGTGCTGCTGGTGGGCGGTATGAGCCTGATGCCGACGATCACGCAGTCCCTGAAGGAGCGGTTCGGGCTTCAGGCCAGGCTGCAGGATCCGCACCTGGCCGTGGCCAAGGGGGCCGCGTTGTTCGCCCTCATGCAGAAGGTCAAGGTGAGCATGCCAGACGAGGGAGGGTCCAGTGGTAACCAGCAGGCGGCGCAGGAAGTGGCCGATCAGCTCGGGATCAGTGTCCAGCAGGTAGCGGATATGGCAGCCAAACGGGTGGCGACGGTCGTGCCCCGCGCCTTCGGGATCAAGGTCGTCGACGCCAACGACCCAGTTTTCAAGACCAATCCCGATCAGGCCCGTGAGTACATCGCACATTTGCTGACGGCAAACACACCGCTGCCCGCTGATACCGGGCCCGAGACATTCTGCACCGTGTCTGACAACCAGCGCGAGGTCAAGCTGGAGGTCTGGGAGCAGGCCGGCTCGGTGGCCTCCAAGGAGCTTGAGCACAACACCCGCATCGGGGAGGGCCTGCTCAAGGATCTGCCGCCCCGGCCAACCGGGGCGCCGTTCCAGGTCGTCTTCCACATGACCGAGACAGGGCTGCTGAAAGTCCATGGCCGCGAGGCCGCCTCCGGCCGGGAGGTCCGGTTCGAAATCCAGATAGGCGGTCTCGATGAGGCCGAGGTACGGAAGGCCGCCAATGCGGTGGCCCGCTACGAGGTGAGCGGATAGGTGCGCTGGGACCGCGAGCAATATCGTCTGGAGGTGCTCGAGCCGGCCCGCCGGGCTGGCAATGTCCCCCCGGCCGACCTGTATGTGCGGTACGGGCTGCCCCGTGACATCTCCGACCAGAGAGCGTTTGCCGGGCGGATCGCCGAGGTCCTCGCCTACTGGCAGGCCCTGAAGAGCAAGCGCACGTACGCACGGCTCGCCGAGACATTAATCGCGTCTCATGCCGAGCTCGAGCGGGGCGGGCGGCTTACCCAGGCGAAATTCGCCGAACGCCAGGCCGACGCGCACCGTAAGCAGACCGAGCGGCTCTCCGGCCTGGCTGACACCGAAGCCGGTGCGGCGACTCATGTCGGGCCGGTCACGGTGGCGCGGCTGCGCGGCGCGCTGGGCGGCTCCGTCACCGAGGCGGAGGTCCGGGAGGCGCTACGGAAAGCGGGTGTCCGGGTGGTCGAGGAGTTCCCCGAGCTGCCGGCCCGGCCGCACCCGAAGCTTGCCGACCTGGTCCAGCATGTCCAGTTGCTCGGCTTGCGGCTATCGCCGGAGGTTGTTTTCGGGGACGCCATGTTCTCCGGCTTCCACGTGTTGGGTGGGTTCCGGCTTGCCGACGGTCGGCCGCTCAGCGAAACGGCGATTAGCAATGCGCGCCGCCGGGTCGACGCGCTCCCGCATTCGGATCCGGCCAAGACACCGAAGGAAAATATCCTGGCTATCCTGCGCGGAGCCGTCCGCAGCCCGGCGGAGCTGAACACGCTGCTGCTGTCGGAGGTTACCGAACGGCTGCGGCAGTTTGCCGATAGCGGCTTCGTGCAGCGGGCCATTGCCGCCCAGGTACGCGACCTCGGTCTGGATGAGGATGAGGCCGGGCTGATCGCGGCCGCCATGCTTGCCAGGAACACGGTCGGAGCGGTGCGCCGGCAGGCCGAAGAGGAACTGACCGGCGGGCGGCTGCGCTCGGCGCAGCGGCTGGTGGCCTCGCTGCCCGCCGATGATCCGCTGCGGCAGAGCGTCGCGGGCCGGGATGCAGAAGTCACCGCGCTCGCCCGGCGTGCCGACCAGGAACTGGCGGCTGGCCGGCGCGAGCAAGCGGCTCGCCTGCTGGACGAGGCCATGACCATGGCCAGCGACGACGCTCACCTGCCTGAGCGGCTGGCCGCCCTGCCTCCTCCGCCCCCGCGGAGTGCCGCGGCCCGGGTTAACGGGGATCATGTCCTGGTCACATGGGAGGCAAGCCCGGCGCTGGCCGGTCACTTGCACTACCGGGTCACGCGAAACGAGGACCGCGCACCTGCTTCGGCTGCCGAGGGCTCGGCGGTGGTCACGCAGACAGAACGGCAAGACATCGCCGACGCGGAGGCACCGCCTGGCGCTGGGCTCTTCTACAGCGTCTTCGCCGCTCGCGGCGGCACTATCTGGTCGCCTCCGGCTGTCACGCAAGCGGTGATGTTCACGCCGGACGTCACCGAGCTTTCCGTCGAGACTGGCGAGAGCTCTGTCGCCCTGTCCTGGCACGCGCATCCGGGCACCGACACGGTGATCGCCGTTCGCGCCGAGGGCCGCCCGCCACGGGGACTGGACGACGGCACTGCTGTGGAGGCGTCGCTCGCCGGCCTTACCGACACCGGGCTACGCACCGGGACCAGGTACTTCTACCGGATCGCGGCGTCGTACCGGACACCGGGCGGACTGCGTCGGCCGTCGGCCGGAATCGTCGTGTCGGCGGTGCCCGTGCCCGCGCCCGATGCGGTCACGAGCCTCGAGGTGTGGGTACCAGGGAGCGGCAGCGCGGGGATCGTGGCCGCCTGGTCACCTCCGCGGCACGGCCAAGCGCGTCTTGCGCTGAGCGACAAGCCGCCGAGATGGCCGGCCGGCGCCCGCCTCACGCCTGATGAGGTGGCCGGGCTCCGCCAGGTTTCCGGGATGCCGCGACGCGGTGCGGACGGCCGTGATTTCCTCGAGCTCAGCCTGCCGCCAGGCCGTCACTACCTCATCGCGCTAACCGCCGGGGGCCGCGCTGTCGTGGTCGGCGATTCGGCGGAGATCGGGCTGGCTGAGCCGGTCCGCGACCTGTCGGCCTTCCGGATGCACGATGTGGTGCGGCTGAGCTGGGTGTGGCCCGACGACGCCACCGACGCCGTTGTGCGGTGGCCGGGTGGCGAACATCGCTACTCTCGCCGTGTCTATGAGGACGAGGGTGGCGTCACGCTCAGCATCGGGCAGGCCGAGACGCTCATCGAGGTCCGCGCGGTCTGCTCTCATCCCGGCGGCGAGCTGACCGCGCCGGGTGTGCAGACCAGTGTGCCCGGATGGGGCGTCACGCTGAACTACCGGATCCACCGCACAAGCCGCCTGCATCCGCGGCAGCGGGTCGTCGAAATCGCGACGGAGCAGCCGACCAGGCTGCCAGCCCTCGTGCTGGTGCGGGCCACTGGTCCATATGCCCCTGACGACCCAGCCGAGGGCGAGGCTGTGGCGCACATTGAACCGCAGTCGATCACGCCAGGCCAGCCGGTGAAGGTCACCGTTGAGCTGCCAAAGGGGCCAGCCTGGCTGGCCTGCTTTATCGATCCGAGCACTTCCGGGGCAGACGTTCAAGGCGTGCTGCTCTTTCCGCCGGCCGCCGAGGAAATGAGGATCCGGTGAAATCCATATTTGGCGGCACCCTCCTGTACTGCCCGTACTGCTACAGCGGATTTTCTCAGCGGGAGATCTGGTTCCGGTGCTCCGGCCGGATCGGGCCGAAAGGCCAACGTTGCGCCCCAGAGATCGACAAACTGCTGCGTGACCGCACTGGGTTCGCTGGAGCGCTACCGCCGGTCTTTGATGATGACGGCCGGATGAGGGCAGCCAATTGCCCCCAATGCGGCACAGAGAGCACGAGCAGGATCTGCCCGGCCTGCCACAGCCAGCTTCCCGTCCACTTCGGGAAGGTCCGCAGCCGCCTGATCGCGCTGGTCGGCGCGAAGGAATCCGGCAAGACCGTTTACATGACGGTGCTCGTGCACGAACTGATGCACCGCGTGGGGGAAGATCTCAACGCCGCGATCAGCGGCGCCGACGATAACACCCGCCTGCGCTTTGCCAGCGACTACGAGCAGCCACTTTATCGCGACGCGCGGTTGCTGGCTCCGACTACCACGGCGGGAACGCGCGACCGGGCTCCGCTGGTCTTCCGGTTCACCACCGAGGGCCGGAGCAGCCGGCTCGGCCGGAACGGGGCGTTCGGGACCGGCGAGCCGCAGCGCACGCTGCTGTCGTTCTTCGATACGGCGGGTGAGGACTTGCGCTCGGCGCGGTCGGTCGAGGAAAACCTCCAATACCTCGCGGCGGCCGACGGCGTCCTGCTGCTGCTTGACCCGCTCCAGATGCGGGGGGCGCGCCAGCTGGCAGCCCCGGGCACCCTGCTCCCGACGCCAGGCGCCCCCGCCGATGAGCCCGCCAACGTGCTGGAGAACATCACCGATCTCATCATGGCCAAAGAGGGCATCAAGGCGAGCCAGCGAATCAGCAAGCCGCTTGCTGTCGTGTTCACCAAAATGGATGCGCTTCTCCACGACTTCAAGGAGACCAGCCCGCTGTTGCGCCCCCCGGCGCATACGCCCTACTTCGATGACCGGGACAGCCTCGAGGTGCACACCGAAATCCAGCGGCTGCTGGCCCGGTGGCAGGGCTCCCGGATCGACCAGGTCGCCCGGAAGAACTATCGCACCTACCGCTATTTCGGAGTATCCGCGCTCGGCGAGACGCCCAGCCAGCAAAATCGCGTCTCCCCGCGTGGCATCCGCCCTTACCGGGTCACCGGCCCATTCATATGGATGCTGGCGCAGTTCGGCACCATTCCGCTCGAGTGAGGCTGATATGGCGTTTCAGCAGCTCTATTACACCTCCTGCGAGACCGGCCTAGCCGGATACGGCGGGTATCAGTTCAACGCGGTGACGCCGGGCACCTCTCCGGTCGTCATGCGCGAGGTCGAGGACCGCAGCGTGTACGAGCCGCCGCGCTGGCTGCTGGCCGACCCATGCCTAGACGAACCTGAGGCATACCCCATTGCGTTCTCATACGGGAAGAGTGAGGCGATGGGCTCGGTCATCCTCACGCACGTGATGTTCGCCGGGACCGACTACTCTGGACGTCCCGGTAACTACTTTGCCCACGCTCTGGTCACCAGCACGCCCGGGCCGGACTTCGGCCTGCTACTGCCGGCCGAACTGTGGGGCGCCGATCTGTGGCATAGCACCGCCATCGAGTCCAACGAGCTGCCGGAGCTCCCTGGTCCGCTGCCGCGCGGGGTCGTTGACCGCCCCGGCGTCCAGGCGTTTCTTGACGCTCGCGGTACCGAGAGAGTGCTCCCGGAACTGCTGACCGCGGTATGGCGGGCCATGGCCGGCGATCGGCTGGTGCTGCTGGCGAGTCACGACGCGAACGAAAACATCTGGTGGATCGCCGCTGTCTCGTACCTGCTCGGCGAGCACGTCGCGCCCCGGATGACCTTTACCACCTACAGTCACCGGCCCGGCTACTCCCGACACCACCTGATCGGGATCCAGTCCGACGCGGTGCCGCCCGACGCCGATTCGGGTTTTCAGCTGTTCGACCTCGACGCGGGGAAGACACCGGGTGGTGTCATACACCCCCTGGCCACTCTGCTCGCGGGCACGGGAGTAATGGCCACGGACGGACTGTGGCGGCAGGCGGCGGCGTTCGCGTCTGGGACCGAGGCAGGACCCGATGACTGGCTCGGGCCGGTTGCCGCTGCGACTGGCCTGCTCCGTGGACGGCTGTCCGCCTGCGAGACGGACGCGGTCGTACGGTGGCTACCCAGAGCGGCCGACCGGATACCCGTCATGCACGCAAGCGTCGTCCTGGGCGTCGCGCTCGCCCAGCCAGACGCTGCGCTCGCTGACAAGCAGCTGCTCAGCCTGCTCGACTTGGCTCATAGGCTGCGATCTCCCGTCCAGGTAGAACGGCTGGAACACCTCCTTGTCGAGCAGGCGGTCACGCACATCACCCACGGCGAGCCGATCGAGCCGGTCCGGCTCAGCCCCAGGGTCGCCCAGAGCGCACAGACCGAGGTATCCGGTCTGCTTCGGACGGCCACGCCGGCCATCGCGCTAGCTGCGTTCGAATGGGCCGCGGCCTCTGGGGCCATGCCCCCCGATGTCGAGCTTGAGCAGTACGGGCAGGCCGGTCTGTGGCTGCATACGGCCGAGCCGGAGCTGACGCGAATTCTCCGCTCTTACCCGCCGATCCTGCGCGGGTTCCTCACCCGGCTCGCCTACGAGCCGCCGCAGTTGGCAGGCAGAGTGCTCGCGGGTCCGGTTGGTGCTCTCGTTAACGGCGATGACCTGGCCCGGTACCCAGAGCTGGCCGAGGAGTGGCTGCTCATCTCGGTGGGCCAGGGGCGTACGGAACCGCAGCACGCCTACGACCGGATCGTCGACATCCGCATCGCGGCGCAGCGGTCGCCATACCTGGACGCGGCGCTGCTACGGCGGTTGTGGCCAGCGGGCTGCCCGCCGACGCAGATCGCGGACCTGCTGGGCATCATGGCCGATCTACCGGATCCGAATATCCGCCACTGGTTTGTGCAACAGATTCAGGCCGCTGCCGCGCACGGAACGAAAAATGCAGCCTGGCTGAACCTCGCCCAGGCCCTCGCCAGCCGCTCACTCCTGCCACTCCTGCCCGACAAGCTTGCCCATGTTGTGCAAAGCACGGCCTCAGCCGAACTGAAGCGGCGGGCCCGCTCGGCGGTGGCCCATGGGGATTTGAGAATCTTCCCTGAGCTATACGCCCGTCACGCGACCGGGGACGACAGGACTCGTCTTTCGTCCGCCCGTGATCTGGCCATGCTGCTCTCTAGAGCAGAACCACTCGGCACGGCCCTGCGCGGCTGCCCTGTCGATGTCATGGAGGTTTTCTGTGCAGGGCTCCAGGCCTGGCTAGCCCCGTCGCGGGCTGACGCAAGGCTCGCCGCGCGTGTCTTCACAGCGCTCGCCGATCCGCACCTACAGGGCCAGCCTGAGCTCGCTCATCAGCTGGCAGCGGCCTTTGAGCAGGTAAACCACTGGCGCCGCCGCGAGCTCGGCAACGTCGGGCATTTCCTGTCGGGGAACCCGCTGGTGGCGCAGCAATTCCAGGTGTGGCGGGAAAGCCATCGCGGCGGGTTGGCACGCAAACTGCTCGGCGGCCGTCCAGGGCCCGCCCAAGGACGCTGAGGGAGCGGGACCATGTGGGTGCTTAAAATCTTGGGATTCGTTATCGTCGTCGGCCTTTACCTGGCCTACCTCGCGGTTACCGTCCCGGCCTCCGCGACGATCGCCTGCGCTATATACACAATCGGCATGCCCGGCGCCTACGTGATGGGCCTGGGAACGGTCCTAGCCAGCCGATCGCCCGGACTGCCTGCGCCGCGGCGCTGGCCAAAGCCACCTGCGGACGGCGATCCCGCGGTGCTCCAGTATTTCTATGGCCCCGCCATGGCCGATGCGGATCACGCCGTCCGAGTCGCGTACGGCAACTGCCAGAAACTGTGGGAATGGGGCGTTCAGGCGGCTGGGGACTCGTTTACGGGAGACGAGGTCGCCTGGTTCACCGGGCCGCTTGGCGTTGGAGGGGCCATCGGAATGGCGCTGGGGGCTGCCGCCGGGACACTTATTACGGCCGTCTTTGCCTTAATCCATCTGCTGGTCGTCGCTGTCTCGGCCGCGCTGGTGCGCGTGACGGGGGCCGTGCTGCGTCGCGTCGACTCGGCCATGCTCTGGATGAAGAACGTCCGGATGGTGTGCCCATACTGCTATGAGCGTGTGCCCTATCCCGGTTATGATTGCCCCGGCGCGGACTGCACCCGTCGGCACCGGGACGTGCGGCCTGGCAGGTATGGCATTTTCCGGCGCCGCTGCCGCTGCGGCACGCGGATGAATACGCTGCTGCTGTCCGGCTCGTCGCGGATGGCCGCTTTCTGCCCGCATCCAGGCTGCGAACGCTCCCTGGAGCACCGTCCGGGCGAGGCGCCGGAAATCGTCCTGCCCTTCTTTGGCGCGACCGGAGCGGGCAAAACCCGACTGCTGTTTAGCATGGTCACTCAGTTGCGGGTGTGGACAGAGTGTGGACAGCTCACAGTCGAGTTCGGCGATTCCGCTACCGCCAGGGAGCTGGATGTCGCCGACCATGTGATGCGTTCCGGCAGCTCCACGGCCGGGACATCCGTCCAGCTCCCCCGAGCGCACGTGATCCGGCTGATTCTCAAAAAAGGCATCCGGATCCTGCAGATGTACGATGCGGCAGGCGAGCGTTTTTACAATACCGACCGAACGCAGGAACTGAGGTATCTCACCAAAGCCCGGACGTTCATCCTCGTCATCGACCCCCTGTCGGTCGAGGGGTTCTGGCAGCGGTTGCCTGCCAGCAGTCAGGCCGAGCTCAGCTCGGTGCGCTCGGCCGCTCCGTCGCCCGAGCTGGCTTATCAGCAAACGCATCAGCAGATCGAGGCGATGGGCGTGCAGCTCAGAAAAGTGCGGCTTGCGGTGGTTTTCAGCCGGGCTGACCTGATCGGTATGCAGAGTGGTGATGTGGCGGAGTGGGCGCGCAGCGAGCTCGGCCTCGGTAACCTAATCCGATCTACCATACAGAACTTCAAGGAAACCGGTTATTTCCGTACAGCCGCCATCATGGACACGGATGGCCTGATGCACAAGTCCATCGCGGAGCTAATGCGCTGGGTGATGTCCCGCGAGGGCGTGGATCTACCAGGAGCTATGCCATGACCGACCCCATCGAGGCGCGTTCCTATAAGTGGCCCCGGCGGTGCGTTCTCGCCGTGACGCTCATCGTGATTGCCGCCCTGTTCGCCTTGCCGTTCCTTGTGTGAGGAAGCACGTCATGGGCTGCGGCGAAGATTTCGACGCGAGAACTTCTGCCGATAATACGGTCAGCGTTGATGGAATACTGACGTAAAAACGCGAAACTCGCAAGTATGGATCTGTTGGAGTCCGTGATGGGCCCCAGATCTCCGGAAGGGCCTGCTGAGGGCGAGTTAAATCGCGGGCTGTGGTGTGATGCGGTAGGTGATGGGCCGGGTGTCGCCGGGGATGGACGGTGGCTGGGTGTTGATCTCGCCGGTGAGCAGGGCGAGGGCGCGGGCGACGCGGGGATCGCCGGGGGGTTCGAGGGTGACGGTGATCGCGGCGGGGGTGTAGGTGATGGTTCCGGCGAGGCCGCGGATGATGGTCTGGCGGGTGACGGCGCGGTATTCGTCGTCGTCGCGCAGGTAGGCGTTGAGGTGGGTGGCGAGCCAGTGCTCGGCGTTGTGCGCCAGCAGCCGCAGCACCATCTGCAGGCCGCGGCGCCCGGCGCGCAGCACCGCGACCCGGGCGTCGGGATCGATCTGGTCGGCGCGCAGCTTGACGGGGATCTGGTCGCGGGCGGCGGTGGCGTCCTTGAGTTTCTTCTTCGCGGCGGTGATCGCGCGGTTGGCGGCGGGGATCGCCTTGTTCTTCGCGGCGGCGGTGGTGTCCGGGTCGGTGAGCAGCGCGGCGAGGGCGCCCTGGGCGGTGGTGATCTCGTTGCGGGCGTCGCGGATCGCGGCGTTGGCTGCCTTGCGGGCCGGGTTACCGGTGATCTTGGTGTTCGTTTGGACGGTGGCGGTGTAGTCGCAGATCTTGTCTATCCCGTAGTTCTCGGACGCGTACTTGAGGAAGTTCTCTTCCCGCCACCGGGACTTCAGCCAGGACAGGATGTCCGCCGGGCACGCATCGAAGTCGGAGGTGAGGACCTGCAGCACGACCCGGCCGTGCTCGGACAGGGTGAGCTGCCGGGCTTCTCCGTAGTCCTTGACCTGGACTTTCTCCTCCGCCCACGTGATCTGCCGCCTCTTGCCGCCCACCGTGACGGCAGTGATGACCGGGAGCATGGCGGGGACGGCCAGCGGCGCCCGGCGGTAGGTGACCCAGTGCACGTGCTGCTCGCGGCAGTGCGTGAAGACCGCGGGGTAGGCACCGCCGCGGTCGAAGCCGAGCATGATCCTGGTGCCCCCGGGAACGGCTCTGTTCAGCTCGGCCAGTGCCTTCGGCAGCGTTACGGACAGGCCGGACGGGTCGCCGGTCACGAAGCACACCGCCCGCCCGTCGTGCGCGGTCACGTGCGTGTCCGCACGGCCCCGTTCTGCCCGGCCCCGCTTGTTGTTCCACCCCTTGCCGACGGGTTTCGCGCCGGTGTACGGGACAAAATGGTCATCGACGTAGTACACGTTCGAGACCACCGGGCCTGCAGCGAGCATCGCCGACGCGAACATCCGCTGCAGCTCCAGCGGGTCGGCCCGGTCCGCGATCGCGGACAGGCGGGGCCGCAGAGTCCGCAGGGCGGGCAGCGCGGCGAGCCCGGCCAGCGGCCCGGCCTCGGCCGTGGCCAGGTGCTTGAACGCCTCCGTCGTCGCGGCACCCAGCGCGAAGCACGCGCTGACCGCCACCAGCAGCGCTACGTCCCCCGGCGCGGCATCCTGCCCGGCTGCGGCGGCGAATACGTCCCCGGCCCCGGCCCGGGCGGCGAACGCATGCAGCAACATCGCCCCCGCGTACCGCGACCGCACCGTCCCCGCGGGCCGCCCGCCGTCCCCCGGCACGAACCCGGACGGCACGGGTCGGGCAGGCTCCGCCACCGCCTGCGGGGGCTCCGGCTGCTTCCGCGGTTCCGGTGCCGTGAGCTGCGGCTTTTCCTCCGTATCCGGTTCCGGCGCGGGTTCCGGCCGCGGTTCCGGCCCGTCGTGCGCCAGCGGGTCCTGCACGTGCGCCCGGCCCAGGCGGCGCAGCACCGTGGACTGGTTCACCCCCAGCCGCCGCGCGATCTCCGCGTCCCGCACTCC
Source organism: uncultured Actinomycetota bacterium (assembly GCA_963820395.1). GTDB lineage: Bacteria > Actinomycetota > Actinomycetes > Streptosporangiales > Streptosporangiaceae > DATFVJ01. Next base: position 202,350 of record CAWGAE010000008.1, read on the forward strand.
CCGCGCCCGCCATGCCCGCGCCTGCTCCCACGCGTCCTCCCCGGTTTCCGGGGGCCGCCCGGCCGGGCGGACCAGCGCCGCCGTGCCCTCCCGCAGCGCCCGCTGGCGCAGCGTCGCGACGTAACTCGGGGTCAGCCCGAGCACCGCGGCGACGTCCTTGCCCGCGAACCCCAGCTGCCGCAGCCCGGCCGCCGTGATGTGCCGCATCGCCGCATCGTCCTCGGCGAACCGGAACAGCTGCACCGACCCGGCGAAGATCACCGTCTCCCCGCCAGTGTCCAGGCGGCGCAGATCACGCGGCGAAGGCATCCCGTCCAGGATGGCGGAGGCAGCTGCGGACATACCCGCAGCCTACCAATATTTAATATATTATGCAAAGTACTACGGACAGTCAGCGCAGGTCAGAAGCACCCTTTCCGGAGATCTGGAGGATGGCCCAGAATTGGATGAACGGCGCGACAAGGTGGCCATGGTGCTGCGACAGCACCGTATGCGGTAGAAGCATCTTCGGTGTGCTTGCGGCTGGACGGACACAACGTCGGCTAGCCCATGACGAACGTATCGGCGACCGGCGCACAGAAACGTATGTCGAGTTGATCTTGTCAATTTGCCACTTGCCACAGGCCGCATCCCACCATCGGGATGGGGCCTACTCCGTAGTACAGGACCTGGCCAGGACCAGTTCGTCCTCGCTGAGGATCCGCGGCTTTCATCGCGGAAGCCTTCTGGGAGGCTGCTCGCCGGGGTTGCCAGGTACGTCGGGTCAGCGGGGTTGTGCCTGGCGCGTCGCCTCCGGGAACAACGCGATCGACGCTGTGAAGCCGTGCAGGAAGTTCTGGCCGTCCACCGGTCCGAGCTCTCCGGCGCAGAAGAACCCCGCTACCGGAATCTCGCCCAGCATCGTCGCGAGAAGCTTGGCGTCATGGTCGGGCTCGGAGAACAGCTGCGATCCGCGGCCGTTGCACGTGAACAGCAGCGCCCCGGCCGCCGGGCGGCCGCCGAGGGCGGTGGACTCCCGCTCCAGGGTGCGCCGGAGGTCCTCGTCGGCCGAGTCGGCGTCCCGGACATGGAACTGCACGGTCTGGCCCACCTCCACCTCCTCGCCCACCGCAATGGCCCCGGACTCGGGGTCGGCGCCGACCACGCCGCGGATCAGGAAGTCCCCCTGGCGCGGCTCGGCCCGGTACTCGTTGATCCGGTGAGGGGGAGCGGACCGGTCTCCTCAGCCACCGCCGCAACGAGGTCCTCCGCCGAGCTGAAGAAATGGGCGGAGGCGAACAGCACCGCGAACGAGGGAGACAGGTCCCCAAGCGACGCCCGGGCCTCCCCGACGACCCGGCTCGCTGCCTCACCGGGGTCCGCGGTCAGGACGAGCGCTTTTTCCCGCCTTCACGAGCCCAGGCTACTTGGCGACTCGTGCTCGCCCGGCGGGCCCGGCAGTACGGGAAGATACCGCGACCCCGGGCGCAGCGGCCCGTAGGCGTTCCTTGACGCGACCGCGCGTGCTTCACTCGCTACCAAGATCACGCAAGTTCAGTCTAATTGGGCGGCCGCGGGATCAAGTTCAGGTGGAGCGGTGACCATACAGATCAGGACGTTCGGGAGCGCTCGCGGACGTGAGCGCTCTTGGGGACCAGGTACTGGGATAACGGGACCCGGAGCGGCGATCTGGGGCAGGCTACCTCTGTAAGTTGAGCAGGATCTGGGGGCAGCCAGGCAGGCCCCGAGAGCGCTTGCGGCACCGGGGGATCTGTAGTGCTTGAGAGCGGGACTCTGCGAGTCTCCAGCGCCAGAGTCCCCACCACGGACGCGCATCGCGGATGTGGCCTCCAGTGCCCTCAATCGAGGTGAAGCAGTAACCGGCCGGGGGAGGTGCGGTGAGCCAGAGCGGGGACCACCTCAAATCCGGCCAGCTCGGCATGGCGGACGTGACGGCCTCGACGGTCGCGAACATCGGGCCGGGGATCGACTTCTACTTCGCATTCGGAGTGATCGCGGTCACCGCCGGTGTCGCCGCACCGCTGACGATCGTCGGCGCTGGTGTGGCCGTCGTGCTCCTGGCTCTTACGGTGGCCGAGTTCACCAAGGCGGAGCCTTCGGCGGGGAGCTTCATCACTTATGTGGAAACCGCGCTCGGCGCCACAGCCGGTGTCGCCACGGCCCTGCTGGTCACGGTTGGGTACACGGTCGCCATTGCGGGGGTGTTCACCATGTCGGGCGGGATGGTGGCGATGACGCTGTCGCATTACACCTCGTGGCATCCCCCGTGGGGGCCGTTGACCCTGGTGTTGACCCTGGGCGCGATCTGGCTGACCGCACGCGGCGTCAAGCTGTCGACCAGTGCGGTGGGCGCGGCCGTGCTCGTGCAGGTGGCGATCATGGTCGTGGTCTGCATCATTGTCCTGGTGGACCAGCGTGCCCAGTTGTCGGGCATACCGTTTTCCTGGGCGCACCTGACCGGTGGCATAGCCGGTTTTTCCGCAGGCTTCCCGCTGGCCCTCTACATGTTCATCGGATGGGAGAACGGCCCCGCGCTCGCCGAGGAGTGCCGTAATCCGAGACGCACCATACCGAGAGCCCTGTACATCTCGGTGGCGATTGCGGTCGGCCTGTTCGTCTTGTTTGCCTATGCGACCGTCACCGGTTTCAACTATGACGTCTCCTCCATCGGGCGCTCATCGGTTCCGTTTCTTACTGTGGCGGATCACTATCTCGGCGGAGCGGCCGTCCTGGCCTGGATCGCCGGAATCGTCTCCGTGCTCGCCACTCTGGTCGCCGGGGCAGACTCCCAGTCCCGCATGCTCTTCGATGCCGGCCGGACCGGGCTGCTGCCGGCAAAGCTCCGTCACGTTCGCCCACGGTCCGGCACGCCGGTGAATGCGCTGCTGGTTATGGCAGGCGCGGGCCTGGGGATCATCGGGGTCTGGTGGGTGTCCCACCTCCTCAGCGGGGACACCGGATCGATGAACCCGGTCGGCGTGTATGCGGAGTGCTCGACGATGGGGACGATCGTGATCCTGTTCGTCTACTTCCTGACGATGCTTTCCCTTCCCATCTTCATGTGGCGCCGCCACCGGGACTCGTTTTCGCCCTTCCGCCACGTGGCGATGTAGCTATTCAGCCGGTGTCGGCCCTGCCTCGTGGCTTGCGCCGGGCTGGCCTGTGGTGATTATGCGGCCTTGGTGGCAGCGTGGGGTGTGAGGGCGGGCGGGAGCCAGGGGCCGGTGGTGAACAGCTGGCGCAGGGCGTCGAGGGCGTCGATGCCCCACTTGGCGGCGGTGGACAGGTATGACTGCGCGATCGCGAACTCGGCCAGGCCCTCGAGGGTGCGCCAGCAGCCGCCTGAGCTGTGCTGCTGCACCTTGACGGGCCTTACTGATCTTTCCGCCTCGTTGTTCGTGAACTCCGTCACGGCAAGGTCAGTAACGAATCTGAGGATCAGGTCCTCGTAGTCGCGGAACCGGCGCGCCACCCGTCTCGCGTCACGGGCGGCGCGGGTATGCCGCCGCTGGTTGGCGGCCAGGCCGTCGGCGGCGAGCGCCCGGTAACGGTCCAGCAGGCCGGCCAGGACGTCCGCGTCGAGGCGGTCCTTCCCGGCCCCGCGCGCCTGGCAGGCGTGGCCATTGGCCTGCAGCAGCAAGTCCGCCATGGCCGAGGCCCAGCGCTGCTGGGCCGGCTCGAAGTCGTAGATGTCTTTAAGATCACGAAGCAGGTGGGCTCCGCACCAGGCGTGCAGCGCGCCGGTCAGATGCGAGTAGCCGGCGTACCCGTCACGCATCAGCACGCCGGTGTATCCGGGCAGCACCCCGCCGGCGTCGATGTCGCCGGCGGACCGCCCGGCCACGTGCAGGCAGGTCAGGTAGCGGGTGCAGGCCACGTGCACGTACGTCAGGCTCTTCGCGGCCCGGGCGGGGGTCTCGTCGGCGTTCAGCGCCGGGGCGGTGCGCAGCAGCGCCCGGACGTGCTCCATGAACGGCGCCAGCGCGGCGGCGGCGCGGCCGCGGATCCCGGCCATCCACCCGGTGGAGACCTTGATCCCCGCCATCTGGCGCAGCAGCAGCGCGGCCCGCAGCACCGGCACGTGATGCCCGCAGGCCAGGTTCGCCGCCTGCGCCCGGGTCTCCGGCCCGTACACCACCCGGCTGGTCACATCCGCCGGGACCTGCCCGGCGCTGGCCGCCTGACAGCACGGGCACACCTTGGTGATCCTGCGGTACTCGATGATGTACGGCGGGGGCGGCGGGGTGATGTCCCATCGCTGCCGGCGCTCGGTGCGCACCGCCGGCTCCCCGGTCAGGTCCCGCCCGCACCGCCCACATCCCGCGGGCGCGCACTCAATGGTCTCATCCGGGTCATCCGCCAGCACCAGCCCTAACGTCCTGCCCGGCGCGCCGGGCTGCTTGCCGGGCTGCCGCCCGGTCTTCTCCCGCAGCGACCGGTCCTTGCTCTTCTTCGTGTACGGGCTATCCGACGACGGCGGCTTCGAGGAACTGGAGGAGTCGCGCCCCAGCCTGCGCTCTAGCTGCGCGATCCGGTCCGCCTGCCCGGCGATCGTCCCCGCCTGCCGGGCGATCACCGCATCCCTGGCTTCCAGCTCGCGCCGATGAGCCCCAGCCATCACCGCCATGCCCTCGCGCAGCTCGCCGATCAGCTGCTCGGCCGCCTCCAGCCGCACCCGCAGCCCAGCGGCATCAGGCAAACCCGGCGAAGACGGCATGCGCCCTAATGATCAGCAAGCCGACCCGAAGATCAACGCGACACGCCGGCAACCCCCGCGCCGATCACAACCCGACCGTGATCCGGGTCACGGCCGGCGACACCCACCCCGGCTGAATAGATACGTGGCGATCCCGGTCATGGGGTCCCTGACTCTGATCGTCCCGTTCGTCGAGCTGTGCCAGCCTGGGCAGCCCGCGCCCTACAGCGCATTCCCTTTCATCGCACTGGCGATCGTGGCGGCAGCCGCCGTGATCGCCTGCCTTGTCGTGCACCGCCACCCGCGCACCGGAGCAGGCGAGGGATCGGCTTTCCCGGGAAGCTGAGCGGGTCGGATCGCCCGCTCATGCCGATGAGCGGACGCCTGTCTCGCCCCTCCTGGCCTGCGGCTCGTCCCGCCGCATTGCCCGGCCGACCTCGAGAGGTTAGGAGCCTGACGTCGTGACGTCCACGTCGCTGGCGCCGACGAACGCCATCCGGTGGTTGTAGGTGATCAGATACACCGTGGTCGGGCCCGCAAAGTCAGTCCGGTCCATGAACGCCGAGCCGTCGACGTTGTACGCGTTGTACCAGTCCGTATTGAAAGCCGGTCCGGCTGCCACGTATGCCTGGCCGGCGGGGATCGAGTACTTGCCCGCAGGAGCCTGTACCGGTGGCGGAGGATCCTTGCGTTGCAGGAACGCCGGCGGGTAGGCGGACGGCTCGGGGTAGGCGGTCACGTATACCGGGATCGACGTCTTGCCTGCCTTAGGCGTGATCACCATCGGCGCCGATGCGGGGATGGCGGCGCGATGGATGCCGGGCGGGTTGTAGAACCATGCCTTGCGGCCCGCGAACCAGATCGCGGTCCAGTCTCCCTTGCGGCCGGCCACGACGAACTGCTCGCCGGTGGCAGCCTGGTCGCCCCAGTCGTTCGCCCGGATCGTACCCGCCAGCCCGCCCGGATGCAGGTAGGGGTCGGACAGCAGCGGCGCGGCCGGGTCCGGCGCGGTGCGCAGCCACACGAAACTGGTGGGTTGACGGGGGAACGGGGCGTAGAAGTCCGCCGGGCAGTCCTGGTGCACCAGGTCCGGCCATTCGTCCCCGTGGTAGGGACCGGGGTAGGGGGTGGGGCCCTGGATGGGCTGGCAGCCGGTGACGACCTGCCGGTTCGCCTGGAAGACCGGGTCGATCGTCACCACATCGCTCGTTCGCGGCGCGGTCTGCCTGATCGGCGCGCCGGCCACGTCCATGAAGCGGGCCCAGTCCCAGTACGGGCCCGGATCCCAGTGCTGGGTCGCGATGGTCTGCTCCGACCCGCCGGGGATGTTGTCGTGGCCCAGGATGTGCGCCCGGTCGAGCGGGATGCCGAACCGCTTGGCCAGGTATTTCACCAGCTTGGCGGTGGCCTGGTACATCGCGCCGGTGTACCAGGTGTGCCCGTTGGGCTGCCCCGCGTTTTCCGGACAGGCATTTCTTGAGCTATTTTTATGCTGCCGCCTGATTGCTCAGGTACTGGTCCAGCACCTCTTGCGGGGTCCGGTATCCAAGTCCTGAGTGGAGACGGTTCCGATTGTAGCGGATCTCGATGTACCGTGCAATGTCCTCCCGGGCCTTCCGCCGTGTCGGGTACATAGTGCGGTGCACACGCTCAACTTTCAGTGCGCCGTTGAACGATTCCGCGAGAGCATTGTCATAGCAGATCCCGGTACGGCCGACGGACTGCCGTATCCCGAGGCTCTCGAGCACCCCTGCAAACTCGGCAGAAGTATAGTTACTCCCGCGGTCTGAGTGGAATATGGCTCCCTCCGGAAGGCTGAGATTACGGGCGGCCATCTCGATGGCCGCGGAGATCAGCGGTGTCTTGTAATTATCGTCCATCGCCCAGCCAACCACTTTCCGGCTGGCGCAGTCGATCACCGTGGCGAGGAAAAGCCATCCCTGCCACGTTGCGATATAGGTGATGTCACCGACCATTTTCTCGCCCGGTACCTGCGCGGTGAAGTCGCGGCCGACCAGGTCCGGGATCGGCCCGGCCGGGCCGCCCTCGGTCAGGCTGTGCCGCCACGGCCTCGGCTGGCATGGCTCCAGGCCCAGCTCGCGCATGAGCTTGCGGACCAGCTCCGGGCCGCATGGGACATCCCAGCGCTCCAGCTGGGCGTGCACCCTGCGGTACCCGTAGGTGCCGTCGGCGTCCTCGAAGATCTTGGTGATCAGGAGCCTGAGCTGCCTCCTTCTTTCTTCCGCGGCGGATTCCTGCCGAGACCGCCATTCATAAAATCCTGATGGTGATACGCCCAGCCACCGGCACATGTTCTGGATCGTAGGAGCGCTATCCACATCCGTGGCGCATGCGTCAGCGTACTCAGCCTCGATAAGCTCGTATTTCTCGCTCACCGATGCTCCCTCGCAAAGTACGCCGCTGCTTTTTTCAGGAACGCATTTTCCTGCTCCAGCTCCTTTACCCGTCGTTCCAATTCGTTCAGCCGCGCCCGGTGCGGCATGTCCAGCGGCAGCTCTTCCCCCGAATGCTTCCGCCGGTAAGCCTTAACCCAGTAGCCGAGCGTCGACTCGTTTATGCCGATCTTCCGCGCCACCTCAGCGACCGGCCGCGAACCGTCAATGACCAGCCGGGAAGCTTCTTCGCGGAATTCGGGCGTATATTTCTTGCTTTTCCCCGTCACCCGTTCCCCGTCCTTTCCGGTAAGACCCTAATGGATCCTGATCCGGAAAGCTCGGGGCACCCCACGTCGATCGCGAAACCCTCCTGCTCGATGCCGATGGAGTGCTGGTAGAAGGACTCGTTCCTGGTGTCCCAGGCGATGTCCCCGACCGGCATCATCTGGACAACTTGTCCATCCGAGAACACTTCGTAGTGCGCGCTGGCGAGGTAGGCCGGATCATGGAAAGCCGAAAGGGTAGTGTCCCCGGTCGACTCGTTGTCGTGCAGCGTGATGTAGCGGATGGGCAGGTTCTTAGGGCGGTCCGCGATGTCGTGGTCGCCGTAGTCGTTCTTGTGGCTGCCGTACCGCCAGTAGCCGTTCGGGCTGTAGGTGCAGCGCAGATCGGCGGGGCATTCCGGGTCGCCGAGCTGGGCCGGATCATGCACGGAATCGGGGGGCGGCACGATGATGGGCGCTAGCTGGAGCCGGGCGGCGGCGGCACGGTCGGGGATGACGCGGGGGTCCGGCGGCAAGACGATCGCCTGCCCGTCCTGCGTGATGCGCTGCGCGCCGGACCGGATGGTGGCGTAGACCTCGTCGGCGAATATCTGCGCCACGTCCGGCTGCGCCGCCTGCGAATACCTGGCGACCGCCACGTACCAGCCGCTCGGATCGGCCGGCAGCACGCGGTGGTTGTAGTGCTTCTCGTAGGAAGCGAGGAGCGCGGCGCCGGCCCGGATGTTCTGCGTGTCATCGGTTTCGGCGGTCGCGCTGTCCACCCCAGCCAGCGCCGCGGCGGGAGCGGCGGTGTGCATGGCCGGCGAGTTCAGCAGGTCAGGCGTGCGCAGCGGGCTGGTGAAGCCGTCCCTGGCCAGGTCGGCCCGGGTGAGATCGGTGAGGTTCATCGGGCCATAACCGGCCGCGTAGCTCGGCCTGCCGCCATGGGCTTCCCACTGCGTCTCGTCGTAGGAGACGGCGAGCAGCACCTGTACCGGCACCTGGAATTCGGCGGCGGCGGCCTGGAATGCCTGCTGGCGGCTGTCCGATGCGGTCGCGCTGACGTGGCGGCCCGCGCCGCTGGCTGGGGCCTTCGCCATGGCAGGCGCCGCCAGCGCGACCGTGGCGACCGCCGTGGCGCGTGTCGCGAGGACCGCGAGCCGCCCGCGCCGGCCGCCCGGTTGGCGCACCTTTGATGAGCAGCTGCAGAGTGCGGACATCAGACGGACCTTCAGATCGCGCGCTTGCACCTGAACGCCTTATGGTTCAGCAATGGCCGAAAAGTCATACAAATCAACCAGCATTACTGGCCGAACGCCTTTACAGATGCTTAAAGGCCTGCGAACATGCGGACTGACAGTACCACTTAATAAACTGCTGCGGGCAATGTTGCATTGGTCGATCCTGGACACTGGTTGGGTGGCTGCATCTGGTAGGAGCTCGGTCTTTGCTGGCTGCCGGGTTCCCGCGCGAGGTGATCTCGGTCGCGGTCCGCTGGTACCTGTGTTACGGCCTGTCCTACCGGGACGTCGAGGAGCTTCTGGGCGAACGCGGTGTCACCGTCGATCACGTCACCGTCTACCGGTGGGTGCAGCGGTTCGCCCCGGAGTTCATCGAGGGGGCCCGGCCGTGCCGCCGCGCTCCCGGTGACCGGTGGTTCGTCGATGAGACCTGGATGTCGGTGGCGATCTCGTAGTGGCCGCGGCGCAGGTTCTGGATGAAGGCATGACCGGCGGCCAGGATCCGCGCTGACCGGTGCCGCTTCAGCCCGCGCATCGGCCGCAATCGCGCCTTCAGCCGGCCATGATCCGCCTCGACCGGGTTGTTCGGATACTGCTCAGCGACGTGCACTGCCGAGGGCACCAGTTCATCGAGCACCCGCGGGTAAACGGGCGCACGGGCGGTCGTGACCTCCACCGGGATCGTGCCCGCCCTCATTGCCCGGGCGAAGAACCGCCGCGCGGCCGCCAGGTCGCGCCTTGCTGATAGCAGGACATCGATGACCTGCCCGTGCCGATCGATCGCCGGGTAGAGATAAGTCCACTGGCCCCGCGACCTTCACGGGCTCGGTTCCGAGCTCTGTTCCCGTGTGACCATTCATGTCTTGCTGGCGCCGCGGGTACTGGCTGTGAGCGTGACGCTATGTGTCTTGCTGTGGGTGCGGCCCGGCGCGGAGGATGCCGTCATCGCCTACGAGGACCAGGTTCTGGACTTCGTTCCCGGGCACGGAGGCCGGGTGCTGCAGCGCGCGAGGAGCGACGGTTGTGGCGGGCAGTCGCTGGAGATCCAGCTTTTCGAGTTTCCGTCTGCGGAGGCACTCGATGGATACATGACCGGTGAGCGGCGGATTTCTCTGGCTGATCAACGAGACCAGGCCATCGGGAGAACCGCGCGGGCCCTTTTCTGTGGGGAAGCGGCAAATAGCCAGATTTCCTGGCCGTAGGTCCGCCGTGTTCGCAGACCTAGTGCTCTGTGCGCATCGCAGCCGCCGGGCGACAGTTGGCACATAGCGGCAATCCTGCCCGGGAGGCGACTGTGAGGCAAGACTTCAAGGGTATCGCTGAGGCCCTCGGCTTGAGGCGGCGCGCCCCGATCCTGGCCGCGCCGTTGCCGGTCCGGGGCGACGTCCACATCCAGGCCCAGCGCTGTAAGGGCTGCGAGCTGTGCATTGAGTGCTGCCCGGTCCACGTGCTGCGGCGATCGGAGAGCTACAACGACGCCGGCTACCACTACCCGGTGGTGACGGCCGATGAGTGCGTCTGCTGCCAGGCCTGTTACAAGATCTGCCCGGACCTGGCCATTTTCGCGGTGCTGCGCGAGACGGCGGCCGGGGAGACGGCAAGCGCGGAGGTGCGGCCGTGAACGTGACACAACGGGAGAGCAGAGGTGCGGCGATGACAGCCACGCTCAGCGGGACACACTTCATGCTCGGCGACAACGCCATCGCCGAGGGTGCCATCGCGGCCGGCTGCCGCTTCTTCGGCGGCTACCCGATCACCCCCTCGACCGAGGTCGCTGAGCGGATGGCGCTGCGGCTGCCGCAGATCGGCGGCGTCTACGTCCAGATGGAAGACGAGATCGCCTCTATCGCCGCGATCTTGGGCGGGTCGTGGGCCGGCCAGAAGGCGATGACCGCCACTTCTGGCCCCGGCTTCTCGCTGATGATGGAGAACCTGGGCCTGGGAATCATCACCGAGACGCCGTGTGTGGTCTGCAATGTGCAGCGGGGTGGTCCCTCGACCGGGCTGCCGACCCTGGTCGCCCAGGGCGACATGCAGCAGGCCAGGTGGGGGTCGCACGGGCACTACGAGATCATCGCGGTGGTTCCGTGGTCGGTGCAGGAGTGTTTCGATCTCACCATCCGGGCCTTCAACCTGGCCGAACGGTACCGGACGCCGGTACTGGTGATGGCGGACGCCGAGATCGGCCATGTGACCGAGAAGCTGGTTGTCCCGCCCGAAGACCAGATCGAGGTCTGGAGCCGCAAGGGCCCGGCCGGGCCCGCCGCGGGGTACCAGACCTTCGCGCCCGATGACGACCTGATCCCGCCGATGGCGCTGGCGGGCCGGGGCTACCACTTGTTCGTGGAGAGCCTGACGCACACCGAGCAGGGTTATCCGGCCGCTACCGCCCCCGTCCAGCAGGCGCTGGTGACGCGGCTGAACGAGAAGATCCGCCGCCACCGGTTCGACATCTACGACGTGGATGAGCGGGACGTGGACGGCGCTGAGGTGGTGGTGGTCTGCTACGGCATCTCGGCCCGGATCGCGGCTCACGCCATCGAGCTCGCGCGCGGGCGCGGGCTCAAGGTGGGCATGTTCCGGCTCCGCACGGCGTGGCCGTTCCCCGATGAGCGGATCCGGGAGCTGTCGGCGGCAATCCGCGGTTTCGTGGTGCCCGAGATCAACCTCGGCCAGATGTCGCGCGAGGTGGAACGCTGCGCGGCGGACGCCTGCGCGGTGGCCACCGTCACCCACCCCGGGGGCGACATCCACGAGCCCGGGCAGATCCTGGAGGCGATCATCGCCACCGCGGAGGGCCGTTCGCCGACCCGGGCCAGTCTGACAGGAGCGCGGTAGCCATGACCGGACTTGGAGTCTTCATCTGCCACTGCGGCGAGAACATCGCGCGCCGGGTCGACGTCGGGGAGGTCCGCGAGCATGCCGCCCGGCTGCCCGGCGTGGCGCACGCCGAGGATTATCCGTACATGTGCTCGGCACCGGGCCAGCGCAAGCTCCAGGACGCCATCACCGAACGCGGCCTGAGCGGCGTGGTGGTGGCCTCCTGCTCGCCGCACCTGCACGAGCCGACCTTCCGCGCGGCCTCGGCGCTGGCCGGCCTCAATCCGTTCCGCCTGGAGATCGCCAACGTGCGCGAGCAGTGCTCATGGGTCCACGAGGACCGCGCGGAGGCGACGGCGAAGGCATGTGACATCGTCACCACGATGGTTGAGAAGGCAAGGCGCGACCAGGATCTGTACCCGATCGAAGTCCCGGTCACCCGCCGCGCCCTGGTCATCGGCGGCGGGGTGGCCGGCATCCGGGCCGCCCTCGACATCGCCAACGCGGGCCAGCAGGTGACGCTGGTGGAAAAGGAACCGTCGCTGGGTGGCAACATGTCACGGTTGTCGGAGACCTTCCCGACGCTGGACTGCTCCCAGTGCATCCTGACGCCGCTGATGGTGGAGGTGTCACGGCACCCCAACGTGGAATTGCTGACCTACTGCGAAGTCGAGGAGGTCAGCGGCTACGTCGGCAACTTCAAGGTGGTCCTCCGCAAGAAGCCGCGGTTCGTGCGCGAAGACCTGTGCACCGGCTGCGACGACTGCGTGCAGGCTTGCCCGTCGGCGCTGCCCAACGAATTCGACCTGGGACTGTCCTGGCGCAAGGCGATCTACATTCCCTTCCCGCAGGCGGTGCCCGCGGTGTACACGCTGGACGGCGGGCACTGCGTCAACTCAGAACTAGAGTCCAAGAGCGGCACCTACCGGGTGCTGGCTTGCGAGCGCTGCCTGCGCGCCTGCGGCCCGCAGGCGATCGACTTCGACATGAAGCCGGAGCTCATCGAGCGGGAGGTGGGGGCGATCGTGGTCGCCACCGGCTACCAGCTGATGCAGCCCGGGCCGGCCGCCGACCTCGGGCTCGGCCGCTACCCGGATGTGGTCGATGGCCTGGAGTTCGAGCGGATCCTGTCCGCCTCCGGCCCGACCCTGGGCGAGATCCACCGTCCCTCCGACGGCAAGGTGCCCAAGAAAGTCGTCTTCATCCAGTGCGTGGGTTCGCGGGATCCGGTGGGCGGGGTGCCCTACTGCTCGCGGATCTGCTGCATGTACACGGCCAAGCACGCCCTGCTCTACAAGCACAAGGTCGAGGACGGGCAGGCGTTCGTCTTCTACATGGACATCCGCGCCGCCGGGAAGGGCTACGAGGAGTTCGTGACCCGGGTGATGGAAGAAGAGCGCGTGCTGTACATCCGGGGCCGGGTCAGCAGGGTGGTGCGGGACGGCGGCCAGCTCAAGGTCTACGGCGCCGACACCCTGTCCGGGCAGCGGGTCATGATCGACGCCGACCTGGTGGTGCTGGCGACGGCGGCCGTGCCGGGCACCGGCCCCGAACTCGGCCGGACGCTGCGGGCACCGACCGACGCCAACGGGTTCTTCCAGGAGCTGCACCCCAAGCTGCGGCCCGCGGAGACGCTCACCTCGGGCGTCTTCCTGGCGGGCAGCGCCCAATCACCCAAGGATATCCCTGACACCGTGGTGCACGCGTCCGCGGCGGCGGCCAAGGTGCTCGAGATCTTGTCCAAGCCGCAGCTGGAACGCGAGCCGACGGTGGCGCGGGTCGACCCCGCCACGTGCACCGGCTGCTTTGACTGCGAGCGGGTCTGCCCCTACGGGGCGATCGGCCGGCAGGAGATCCGCGACCGTCAGGGGAACCTGCTGAAGATCGTGGCGCTGGTCAACCCGGCGATGTGCGAGGGGTGCGGGATCTGCACGAGTACCTGCCGCGTGCGCAGCGTCGACGTCCTCGGTTTCGACGACGAGCAGACCTTCGCCCAGCTCGGCGCGCTGGGCGCACGCGAGCTAGTGCCGGGAGGCGCGCAATGAGTACCACCGCAGGGGCACCGGCAGTGCCCGAGACCCCGCCCGCCGATGGCCAGTGGCGGCCGAAGATCGTCGCCCTGGTCTGTAACTGGTGCACCTACACGGGCGCCGACATGGCGGGCACCTCGCGCCGCACCTACGCCCCCTATGTCCGCATCATCCGCCTGCTGTGCTCGGGCCGGATCGACCCGCTGCTGATCTTGCAGGCATTCGAGCAGGGCGCGGACGCGGTCATGGTGTCCGGCTGCCATCCCGGTGACTGCCACTACGTGCAGGGCAACCTGCATGCGCGGCGGCGGCTGACGGTGTTGCGGTCCTTGCTTGATTTCGTCGGTCTCGACCAGCGCCGCCTGCACTACGCGTGGGTCTCGGCCTCGGAGGCGGTGAAGTGGTCACGGCTGGTTGACGAGGTCACCGCGAAGGTCCGCGAGGCGGGCCCGCTCGGCCCGTGGGCGCGGCCGGCCATCGATGCCTGGCAGCCGCCCTTCGAGCTGCCCGAAGCCGGCGCCGCGCCGCGGCCCAGGCCGGCCGCGGCGGAGCCGGAGGCGATCACCGGTCATCTGCGCGAGCTGGCGGCCGGGCTGCTCGACGGCGGGCAGGTCAAACTCGTCATCGGCCACACCGCCGGCTCGCTGCCCGGCCAGATGGTGCCCGCCTTCGCCCGCACCAGCCAGGAAGCGGGCTTGCTCAGCTGGAATGAGCGCTGCGCGGGCAATCTCGCGGTCTACCTGCCCGGGAAGCTGAAGCAGGCGGGTGGCCCGGTGGCGGTCGTGGTCAAAAGCTGCGACGCGCGGGCGGTTGCGGGCCTGCTGCGGGAAAACCAGGTGCGGCGCGAAGATGCCGTCCTGCTCGGCGTCGAGTGCGCCGGGATCTGGCACCAAGAACGCCTGGCCGCCCGCTGCCACAGCTGCGCCGAGGCGGTCAGCCCCCTCGCGGACTGGACGCTCACCGCGACCGGGGCCGTGCAGGGATCGGTGCCGCCGCGAAATGACCGTGCCATCGGCCCCGACCCGCGCAGCGCCCAGCTCGCGGTGCTGCGGGAACGCCCGGCCGCCGAACGCCGGGAGTTCTGGCAGCAGGAATTCGGCCGCTGCATCCGCTGCTACGCCTGCCGGGCGGTGTGCCCGCTGTGCTACTGCGCGGCGTGCATCGCCGACAAGCAGCGCCCGCAGTGGATCCCCACCGCCATCGACGGCGCCGGGAACATGGCCTGGAACCTGACCCGGGCGATGCACCTGGCCGGCCGCTGCATCGATTGCGACGAGTGCGCCCGGGCGTGTCCCGCCGATATCCGGCTGGACCTGCTGAACCGGGCGGTGGCAGGCGAGATCGCCGGCCGTTACGGCTACCAGGCCGGCGCCGATCCCGCGCTTGCCGCTCCCCTCACCACCTTCCAAACCGACGACCCGGACGGATTCCTGTGATGAGTGCGAGCTGGCGGCTTGACGCCGCAGAAGTCAAGGAATGGCTGGACAGCCTGCTGGCGGCCGGCCTGCGGGTGATCGCGCCCGCCGGGGACGGAGGGCTCGTGCTCTTCCGCCAGGTCGCCTCGGCGGCCGAGGCCAGGCTCGAGGACACCGCTCACCCGAGGTGGTCGCCCAAGGAGTTCCTGTTCCCGCGCACCGAGACGCTGATGTCCTACACCTTCGACGACAGCGGCGTCCAGCTGGCACCGCCGGAGCCGCCCGGCACCGAGCAGGTGCTGCTCGGGGTGCGGCCGTGTGACGCGGCCGGCCTGATGCGCCTGGACGAGGTGTTCCTGGGCGGCGAGGACGGCGACCAGCTCTACGCCGGCCGCCGGCGGCGGACCGCGGTCGTCTCGCTGGCCTGCGCCGCGGCCCGCCCGGAATGCTTCTGCACCGCCGTGGGCGGGGCGCCGGACGGCACCGAAGGCGCCGACGCCCAGCTGGTGCCGCTGCCCGCGCCGCAAGGTTACCTGCTGCGGGTGCTGACACCCAAGGGCCGTGAGCTCGCCGGCGGCCCGGACCCGGGCTGGCCGGCGGCCACCGAGCAGGACTGGGCGCAGGCGCGCGCGCAGGCGGAGCGGGTGACGGCCGAAATCGGCCGCGGCCCGCTCCCCGGCGATCTGCCCGGGCGGCTGATGGACGCGTTTGAGCTGCCCATCTGGAGCACGCTCGCCGAGCGTTGCCTCGGCTGCGGCATCTGCGCCTACGTCTGCCCAAGCTGCAGCTGCTTCGACATCAGCGACCAGGCCAACGCCTACTGCGGCACCCGCTGCCGGTCCTGGGACACCTGCACCCTGGCCGGTTTCACCCGCCACGCCTCGGGTCACAACCCCCGCCCCGACCAGCCCAGCCGTTACCGGCAGCGGGTACTGCACAAGTTCGCCTATTTCCCGCTCGAAAACGACGGCCGCCTGATGTGCGCCGGCTGCGGCCGCTGCGTCGCGCTGTGCCCGGCCGGGATGGACATCCGCAGCGCGGTCGGCACCACCGCCACGGAGGCGCGATCATGAATGCATCCGGCTACGTTCCCCAGCTCATGCGCATCGCCGCGCAACGGGACGAAACATCCGATGTCCGCACGCTGCGGCTCGACCAGCTGAACCGGGCCCCGCTGAGCTGGCGCGCCGGGCAGTTCGGGCTCTTCTCGGTGTTCGGGCTCGGCGAAAGCGCCTTCACCATCGCCAACCCGCCCACCCGCGGTGACCACATCGAGTGCACCTTCCGCGAAATGGGCAAGGTCACCGCGGGCCTGCGGCGGCTGTCGGTCGGGCAGGTGATCGGGTTCCGCGGTCCCTACGGCAACAGCTTCCCGGTCGAGGAATGGCGGACCAAGGACCTGATCTTCGTCGGCGGCGGGATGGGCATGGCCGCCCTGCACGCACCGCTGCGTTACGTCCTCGACAACCGCGACGACTACGGCCAGGTGGTGATCTTGAACGGCGCCCGCGGCGTGGCCGACATGGTCTACACCGAGGAAATGAAGGAGTGGGCCGCCATCCGCGGCGTCCAGGTGGTGCGGGCCGTGGACCCGGGCGGCCAGACCCCGGAGTGGGACGGCGAGGTCGGCCTGATCCCGCAGATCTTCGAGAAGCTGGGCCCGCAGCCCGCCAACCACGTGGTGATCGTCTGCGGCCCGCCGGTGATGCTGCATTTCATGCTCCAGAGCCTGGACCGGCTCGGCTTCCACCCGGAGCAGATCGTCACCACCCTGGAAAACCGGATGAAGTGCGCCCTCGGTCACTGCGGGCGCTGCAACATCGGCCCGTTCTACGTCTGCCGCGACGGTCCCGTGATCACCGCCGCAGAGCTGAAACTGCTCCCACCGGAGGTTTGAGATGACACTGCCACCCGACGTCGAGGAGGAACTGGGGACCAGCGAACACTGGACTCCGGAGCTACTCGAGCAGACCCTGCCCCACCCGTCGGAGTGGGCATTGCGGGCCGACCGGCTGCCGCATATCTGGTGTCCCGGCTGCGGCACCGGAACATCGGTCACCTGCTTTGTGGAGGCCATGAAAGAACTGGACACCGACCGCGACCGGCTCGCGGTGGTCTCCGGCATCGGCTGCACCGGGCGGGTAGCCGGCTGACATCGCCTGTGACAGCTTCCACACCACCCACGGCCGCGCCATCCCCTTCGCGGTCGGCCTCCACATGGGCAACCCCGAACTCAAAGTCATCGTCTTCAGCGGCGATGGCGATCTCACCTCCATCGGCGGCAACCACCTGATCCACGCCGCCCGCCGCAACGTCGACATCACCGTCTTTTGCGTCAACAACTTCACCTACGGGATGACCGGCGGACAAGCCGGGCCGACAACACAAGAAGGGGCGAAAACCTCGACCAGCCCTTACGGGCACGTCGAAACCCCCTTCAACCTGCCCCGGCTGGTGGCCGCCGCCGGCGCCACCTACGTCGCCCGCTGGACAGTCCTCGACCTGGGCCGGCTGACGCCGCTCCATGGTCGAGGCCATGACCCACCCGGGCTTCGCGTTCATCGAGATCATCTCGCCGTGCCCCGTCTACTACGGGCGGCGCAACCGGCTCGGCGAAGCGGTCGACGAGCTCCGCTACTACAAAGAAAACACCGAGGTGGACAACTTCGCCCACCTCGACCAGCTTGACGTCCAGCTCGGCGGCGACGTCAAGGTCGGCAAGTTCGTGGACGAGCAACGGCCGACCTTCAGCTACCTGCTGAGGGAACGGCTCGCCCCCAAGGCGCAGGCCGCATCGGCAGCAAGCCGCAGCGCGGGCAGCGCGGCGACGGCACCAGCACAGCCGGAACCGGCCGGTGACCCGCCCGGAGCGGCCAAAGCCACCATCCAGGTCCGGCTCGGCGGCTTCGGCGGGCAGGGAATCATCCTGGCCGGCAACATCCTCGGCCGCGCGGCCACCGTCTATTCGGGCCGCAACGCGGTCATGTCCCAAAGCTACGGACCCGAGTCGCGCGGCGGCGCATGCCAGACCGAGCTGGTGATCTCCGACAGCGAGATCGCCTACCCGCGGGTGACCAACCCCGACGTGGTCGTGGCGATGTCGCAGGAGACCTACCGCAAATACGGCGCAGGGCGCCCGGAAAACGCGCTCCTGATCACCGACGAGGACCTGGTCACCCTCGACGAGGAAGCCGAACGCGGCCGCCGGGTCCGCACCGCCCCGGTTACCCGCCTGGCCGAGGGCCTCGGCCGCCGGATCGCCGCCAACATTGTCATGCTCGGCTTCCTGATCGGCGCCACCGGCCTGCTCGACGCCGGCGCGATGCGCGAGGCGGTGGCGGCCTCGGTCCCCAGCGGGTCGCAGGAACTCAACGTCCAAGCCTTCAACCTGGGCCTCCAACACGCAGGGAAAGTGCGACCATGACCACACCCATGTCGCCGGGCTCCTCCGAGCTCACGCAACAAGTCGCCGAGCTCAGCGGCCAGAACGTGTTCGCCTGCTACCAGTGCGGCAAGTGCACCGCGGGCTGCCCATTCGGGTTTGACCCGCAGGGCGTCTTGCGCCAGGTCCAGCTCGGCGACGTCGAGGCCGCCGCCGGGCTCGACACCCCCTGGGACTGCGCCGCCTGCCTGACCTGCGCGGCCAACTGCCCCAAGGGCGTCGACCCGACCAAGGTCTACCTGGCACTGCGCTCACTCGCGGAAACCGGCCACCTCGGCGCCCACCACCACCGGCACCGGCTCCGCACCACCGTCCTCGCCAACAACCACCGGCTGGCCCGGCTCGGCAGCCACCTCGCCCCCTGCAGCAACTGGGCGTCCCAGGCGCCCGGGGCAGGCGCGGCACTCGAATGCATCCTCGGAATCCACCACGCGCGGCCGATGCCCCCCTTCGCCAAGCCGTCGTTCCCCGAATGGTTCCGCCACCACGTCCCGCTCCGGGACGGGCACCGGGGCAAGATACTGCTCTTCCACGACACCTTCATGGACTTCAACTTCCCCGACACCGGGATAGCCACCACCGAACTGCTCGAACTGGCGGGCTACCAGGTGCAGCTGACCGATACCGTCTGCTGCGGCCGGGTGCTGATCTCCAAAGGCCACCGGCCGCAGGCCGCCCGGCACGCCCAGATCAACATCGCCCGCCTGTACCAGCAGTCGGCGCCCGGGGTGGCGATCATCGGCTGTGAGCCGTCCTGCCTGCTCACCCTCCGCCACGAGTACCCAGACCTGGCCGGCGACAGCGAAACCAGGCAGATGGCCGAGACGGTCGCGAGCCGCTGCCTGCTGCTAGACGAATTCCTGGAACAGCTGGCCAGCGACGGCCAGCTCGAACTGAACTTCCGGGAGCCGCCCACGCCACGCCAAAGCGTCCTCTTCCACGGCCACTGCCACCAAAAAGCGCTGGCCAACCCGCTAGCCAGCATCCGCCTGCTCCAACGGGCAGGCTACAACGCCGAGCTGATCAACGCCGGCTGCTGCGGCATGGCCGGCTCCTTCGGCTACGAGAAAGAGCACTACCAGGCCTCCCAGGCCGCACTCGAGCAGGGCGTGGCCCCGGCACTACGCGCACAGCCGCAAGCCAAAGTGGTAGTGATGGGTGTGTCGTGCCGGCAACAGATCGAGCACTTCTGCCAGCGCCCGGCCCGCCACCTCGCCCAGGCACTCAGGGAAGCAGTAACCGGCGAACCCGCCACCGGCACTGAAAACCCCCCAGACGCCAACGCCAGGCAAGCCGCGAAATCCAGCTAAAAAACACCGACCCCCGCTGAGCGCGGCAGCGAAACGCTCGGGTAGCAGTTTAAGACCAGGCCGTCTCCGCCAAACACGCGGACATTGCCTCCACGGCTCGCGCCCTGGAGGCAAAGTACCGCGAGCACCAGGCCACCCTGAGCGAGGTTATGGAGGACCGCAGGCTCTGGGACAAGCTCACTCAAGGCTCACGGCAGCTCGCCGTCCAGGCTGACAGCGAAATCTGGCGCCGGTGCCCGGACCGGAAGATCAGGCCCCTGGTGACCCCCGGGATTATGGTCAGGATTGGTGGTCAGCGGCCTTTCCGGCCCAGAAGGTCGAGCCCGGCCGGCGCCTGGAGCGGACCGGATGACCGCCTGCCGGGCCGCCAAGCGCGGCCCTGGAGGCGAAGTTGTGGATCATAGACGGGGCGGGTGAATGTGACGCAAGAGACGGATAGGCCAGGAGGTAAGGGTGAGTTAGTCGGCCAGCAGCCGATCACCAGGCAGGCGGACCGGTGGCCCTGGGCTGGGGCGGCGGGCTGGGCGCGACCGCGTTGCGGAGCGGCGGATAGCTGGGTGTACTTCGCCGCGATTAAGGCTAGGATTACGCGAGTTAGCCATTTGGCGTTTTGTACTGCATTGAACCAGTGCGGTGAAATTGTCGTGCGCGGGGTCTGATCTCGATATAAGCATGGGAGCGGGTTGGCCGTGACCGAGGTGCCTGGCGATCGCCAGGAGGGGCACCCATCAGTTGGCCGCGCGGCGGAGCAGTGGGCTGCCCTGGCCGAGGAGATCTCGCACACCTGGAACGGCGGTGGCGGGCCGCAGTTAGCCGCTGGAGGCGCAGAACCAGCGACATCGGCTGAGGCGGGCGTCCGGGACGGGTCGCTGCTGATCCTGGGCTCGGGGATCCAGAGCATCGGCTTCACGATGGACGCTGAGGCACACATCCAGTCGGCGGACAAGGTGTTCTTCTGCGTCGCGGACGCCGTGACGGTTGCCTGGCTCCGGCAGTTAAGGCCGGACGCATACGACCTGTACGTGCTCTACGACGACACCAAGCCCAGGTATTACACGTACATCCAGATGACCGAGGCGATGCTGCATTACGTGCGCCGCGGCCAGAATGTGGTCGGGATCTACTACGGCCACCCAGGGATATTCGTCTTGTCCACCCACCGCGCGGTCCGTATTGCGCGTCGTGAGGGGTACCGCGCGGTGATGCGGGCGGGTATCTCCGCGCTGGACTGCCTGTGCGCCGACCTGGGCGTGGACCCCGCCCAGCCAGGGCTGCAGACGTTCGAGGCCACAGATTTGCTGCTGCGCCGCCGACGGCTGGACCCGGGCCTGCACGTGATCATCTGGCAGGTCGGGCTCATCGGGGAGATGGGCTACCGGCGGAGAGGATTCCTGAACGACAACTTCCCGGTGTTCGTCGGCTACCTGGAATCGGTCTACGGCCCGGGTTATCCCGTGACCCACTACGTGGCCGCGCGCTATCCGACGATGGAGCCGCTGATCGCCACACATGAGCTGGGCCGCCTCCTGGACCATAAGGTCAGGACGACACTAAGCGGGCTGTCCACGCTATACGTGCCGCCCCGCGACGGTGCACCCGCCGATCTGGAGACGGCGATCGCGCTCGGGCTGGCCCAGCCGGGCAACGTCGTGCGGCCCTCGGCCCCGCGGCGGGAGATCGACCAGTACGGCCGCCGTGAAATGCGCGCCATCGCCGGGTTCCGCGGGTTCACCGTGCCGCCGGATTACCAGCACCAGGAATCGACCGGAGCGTCCCAGTTCCTGATCGATCTGGCCCGCGACACCGGGCTGCAGCGGCGCTACGCCACCGACCCGGTCCAGGCCCTGGCGGCCTATCCTGGGCTGACCGAGCGGGAGCGGGCGCTGCTGGCGACGCGGAACGAGGGCGCGATCCAGGTGGCCGCCAAAGGCAAGGCCGTTACCGACTCCCCGGTCGAGGGCCTGGTGCACGAGGCCCTCGACCGGCTCACGAGGGCGCGGTCGCTGGCCGCGGCGGTGTCCCGCAGCCGGGCCGAGCGCAGTGACGCGCCGCTGCGCGGCTGGGAACGCGACACCGGACGGAGCGTGGACTGGCGGCTGCTGCCGGCCGCCATCGACAACGTGCTGGCCAGTTCGCTGCGCGCATGGACCGGCGTGTACCTGGACGAGGCGTCCCGGTGCCTGCTCACCGTGGTCGGCAGCCGCCGCGGCAACCGGTTCAGCGCGGTGTACGCAGGCGGGCAGCGCGTTCTGGAGTTCACGTTCGCTAACCGTGTCCTGGCCTGGGAGAGCGGCCCGGGCGGAGCATCCAGCGGCGAGTTCGTCTTCGGGTATGAGCCAGGCTCGCTCAGGCAAGCCACCGGCTACATCGATGACGGCAACGGAGGCCGCCGGGTCAGGCTCGCCGAGCCGGCCCTGCGGGGTCCCGAGGTGGCGGCCTGGGCGGGACGGTACGTCACCAAGGCCGGCCGGGGACCGAGCGTGGACATCACGATGGACAGCGGCGAGCTGACCGTGAGCATCGACGGAGGGCGGCAGGCCCGTCCCGAGCTGCGCGACGGGACGCTGGGCTGGGACGGCAACTGGCTGAGGATAATCTGCCCGGCCGACGGCACCGCACGGCTGACCGCCTGCCTGGCCGGGTACGGCCGGCCCGGCGGGACGCTCGCGGGTGAGCGGGCTGGTGCGTTCATCGCGCCCTATCTCGGCGAGTACCACGCGCGGCGCTCGGGGGCGGCGGAGGCACCGGACCTGCCGCTGATCGTCCGGGCCGACTCGCTCACCGTCGGCACGGAGGCGCCGCAGCCCTACCGCTTCGACGCGCCCTGGCTGCGCTGGGGTGACGGTGCACCTGATGCCACCTCCGGCGAACTACGCGCCTATATCGACCCGCTGACCTACCGCCCTTGCCTGTCCGGCACCGTGACGTGGCCGGGCCAGTCCGCCGAGCCTGTCCACGCGACCGGCACCGAGGTGAGCGCGCCCGCATCGCCCTGGACGCTTCGGCACGTCGGCTCCGGGCCCCTCCCCGGATGGGCCGCGGCGGACCTGATCGCGCTGGCCGATCGGTGGGCCACCACCGGCGGGCTGCACCTGCATGCGCAATGGCGCAAGGCATTCGCCGCCCATGCCCTGCTCCGCCAGGTAGCAGCGGCCCTGCGACGGTACCGAACCCACTGAGCGACAAGGAGACCGCGATGTCAGAACCAGCCCTTCCTCCTGTCCCCGGAGGAGGCGAGATATCGCCAGTCAACGTGGACATAGATATCGACGTGGACACGGATATCGACGTGGACGTGGATGTCGATGTGGATGTGGACGTAGACGTCGACATCGACGTGGACATCGACGTGGACATCGACGCTCTCGTCGTGGTCGACATCGACGTGGACATCGACGTGGACATCGACACCGATGTGGTGACCGACGTCGATGTCGTGACCGATGTCGATGTGGATACCGACATCGATACCGACATCGAGGCCGACCCCGGCGGGATGTCGCGCCTGGTCAGCTCGCTCAACACCTGGCTGTCCAGCAACGCCAACCGGGCTCTGCTGCTGGGCTTCCTGAGCGGCCCGGTCGGCACCTACTACATCGGGAAGGCGGTCGCCGCGACCAGTCGGTCGGCCGACCCGCAGGCGGGCAGCGTCAAACCGGCGCAGGCTCAGGGTTTCGCCGTGCTGCTGAACTACTTCTTCGCCAGCGGCACCACGCCCGAGCAGGCATGGCAGACAGTCGCCTCGTTCGTGCAGAGCCAGAACCCCACGAGCAGCGACCAGATCCTGCTGCTCATGCAGATCCTCATCACACCCAACCAGGCGGCCGACGCCGCTCTCGCCGCCTGGACCTGGCCCAAGTCAGTCGGCGACGCCCTGATCGCGCGGCTCGCCGCGATGGCGCCGTCAGCCATCTACCCGTTTATCGAGACTTACCAGTATCAAGGCCGGACGCTGCCGGTGAAGGTCGCCGCCTCGGTCATCCTCAACGCGCTGAACAGCGCCACCAGCGGCTGGGTGTCGGCCTTCAACACCGTGGGCGTGACCGACGACTCGAACCAGGGCCCCGGCAACTTCGACGGGGCAGGGTACAGCTACTCGGCCGAGGCGCTGGCCGCGGCCGGGGTAACCGCCGGTTCAGCGGTCACCTCCGGCGGAATCACCTTCATCTGGCCCGACGTGCCGTCCGGCCAGCGCGACACGGTCACGGCGGCCGGGCAGGTCATCCAGCTCAGCGGTCAGGGGAAAACGCTGTCCTTCCTCGGCGCGGGCACGTTCGGCGCGCAGAGCGGCACGATCACCGTCACCTACACCGACGGCTCGACCTCATCCGGGACAGTCACGTACCCTGACTGGGCGGTCGGCCAGGCCACCAGCGGCAGCGCGCTTGTGGTCACCACCGCCCGCCGGAACTACGCCGGCGGTACTCAGTCACACCCCCTGCAGGTGAGCCTCTACGCAGCGTCCATTCCGCTCACAGCAGGCAAGGACATCAAATCCGTGACCCTGCCGGTCAACTCCAACCTGCATTTCTTCGCCGTCACGGCGAGCTGACCGGCGACCGCCGATGCGCGCCTCCGCCCTGGCCCGGTTGCCGCCGCCCTGGCCGGCCACGGGCTCAGGCGCGATGAACGACGCACGGCTGCTCGGCTACGACACCGCCTGCTTCCCGTTCGCCTCTCTGGCCGCCCGGGCCCTCCAGGTCGAGGATCTGAGCGCACTGCACGGGCACAGATGTGACCCGGGCCGACCGCCCAACTATGCCGCCAACGTCCGGCTGCGGCAGGAACTGCGGGCCCAGCTGGAGACGACCCCCTTCTTCTCCTACTACAACGCGCTGGTGCACATCGTCGTGGCACCGCTGTTCGGGCTGAAGCTGTCTTACTCCCGCCGCCCGCAGTTCCGGGTGCACCTGGCCGGAAGCCCGAGCGCGAGCGCGTGGCACACCGACCAGCAGGTCACCGGGCGCGACGACCAGATCAACATCTGGCTGCCGTTCGGGAGCACCTGCCCGGCGAACACTCTGTGGGTCGAAACCGACTATGGCCGCGGCGACTACACACCGGTGACCGTAGAGCACGGCCAGATGCTGCTGTTCGACGGCGGCCTGTTGTCGCACGGGACCGTCGAGAACACCTCCCGCCAAACCCGGGTGAGTATGGATCTGCGCTTCACCCCGCGCGTGCCCGGAGCGCTGGACGGCTTCTTCCCCGGCCGGGCCAGCCTCGCTGACCGGGCCCGCCTGGCAGGCGGGCGGGGCTCCCCGCCGCGTGGCGCAGGCCTCGCAGGCCGGTCGCAGCCCCCGGGCCCGCAGCGGCGGGTGAACGAGGAGTATCCCCGCCGTAGCCGAGGGCGGTCACCTCCTGGCCGCCGCCCGGAATAGGTCAGCTTGCCTGCGCAGACCCAGCGTCATCGACCACCCCAGGGACTAAGCTTGAGCTGCAGAAGTCCGCGCGAGATGATCAACGAATCAGGTGAACTGCCGCGCGCCTAACGACACCAGTCTCCTCGGCTCTCCCCATGCCCGAGCACCTGGAATTACCCCGGCCGTTGCGGTTGCTGCGTATCGGGGCGTGGAGCCTGACGGAGTCTGCCGGGCTCCCGGTCGCCGCATACGCGGTCGCCGCCTGGCTGGGCGGACGCGATGCCGGGCTGCTCGCGGGGCTCGCCGCCACCTGGCTTACCGCAGCTATCCGCAAGGTCGCGACAGGGTGCGTCCCGAGCCTGCTGACAATCTCCGCGGTGGTACTCACGCTGCAGACCACAATGGTCATCGCCACCGGCGAACTCTGGATCTTCCTGCTGCAGTTCCCGCTCGCGAACCTCTGCATGTGTGTTCTGTTCGCCCGGACAGCCCGTGGTCCGGACCCGCTCGTTGCCCGGCTCGCCGCTGAGGTGGTCGCCCTGCGGCAGCCGGCCACCCACCACCTGGGCCTGCGCCGCTTTTTCCAGGGGGCGACCTGGCTTTGGTCGGGCATTTTCATGCTGCTCACGGCCAGCCTGGCGGTGTTGATGGTGACCGAGCCGACCCGCATGTTCCTGATGCTTTCGACCGTTGCTACCGCCGCGCTCGTCGCCGCCGGAACTGGCGCTTCCACGCTCTGGTTCCTGTGTGTGCTACGCAGGCTCGGGCTGAGGCTCTGTTTCGCCCCAGCCTGAGCCCTGCCACCGCCGCCGGCAAGTTCCACGTCCCGCTGTCAACCTTGTTGCGGATCAAGGTCTCCGGGTGCATGCGGTCGATGACCGGCGCCGAAATCTTCTGCGCGATCCGCTCCTAGCTCGCCACAGCCGCCAAACACGGCCTTGGCCTGCTCCACGCCGTCATCCGCGCCGCCGTCGGCAATCCCTGGGTCCCGGCCCCTCAAAACCCGGCAGCCGGAGCCGATGACCCGAGAGCGGAAGCTCCAGCCATCCGGAAGGTCGCGGGCGCCGCGCAGGCCGGGCCAGCAGCGCCAGGCGGCCGCGAACCGGGCATACCGGCGGCAGGCGGCAACGGCATACGCCGCATCTGGGCGCAGGCACGGTTCAGTATGGGCGGTGCGGATGCGTCTCGTTGTATGCCATGATCGCCTGCTCCGGGATGCTGCTATCGCCGCCAAGCTCAAAACCGGCGTCGAGCGCCCAGTTCCTGACTTCCCGTGTACTCGCCTGCCAGCGCGAACCGGCGATCTCGGCGCGTGGCTCCCGCGCCCGGGCCACCCGGATGGCCTCGGCGACCAGCTCTGCGGCACGCCGCGTCCGCTTCATGGCAAGCTCGGCGAACACAGCGCCGGAAAGCTCCGCCACCGTCCGGCCGGGCCGCCCGCGTTCCAGTGACCGCACAGTCTCCATGAGCTCCTCCAGGCTGAAGACACGGACCGGATTATCAAACAGACCCAGCTGGGGGCGCGCTGGACGCGGCGGCATGCAGCCAAGGTAACCGACAGCCGAACGACACGGCGCCACAACGCGGACCGGGGATGTGATGCCAGGCTGCGACCCACTCGAATACACACGGCAAGCGCCTAGACTCGGCGACCGTGACGGGTGAGAGACGGCGGGGTGCGGCGGACTTGGATCTGCCTGCGCCGACGGCGAAGCGGGTCCTGGCCGAACGTTCCTATCACGGCGACAAGACGACGGACCGGTATGCGTGGCTGGCCGACTTTTCCGATGCCGATACGGTCGCCTACCTGATGGCTGAGAACGCCTATACGGAGGTGGCGACCGCGCACCTGGCGGGGTTGCGGGAGACCATTTACGCCGAGATCAAGGGGCGGACTAAACAGACCGATCTGTCAGCTCCCGTCCGCCAGGGCGGATGGTGGTACTACTCGCGGACAGTGGAAGGGCAGCCGTACGCGATCCGTTGCCGCAGCGCCGTGGCGGCCGGCGAGACGCTTCCGCCGTCGGCTGAGGACGGCTCGCCGTTGCCCGGCGAGGAGGTGCTGCTTGATGGCAACAAGGCGGCCACCGGATCGGCGTTCTTCGCCATCGGCACGTTCGACGTCAGCCCCGGCGGGGGCCTGCTCGCCTATTCGACGGATTTCCGTGGCGACGAGCGGTACACGCTGCATGTCAAGGATCTGGCGACTGGTGAACTGCTCGCCGACGAGATCCCGGGCGTGTTCTACGGCAGCGCATGGTCAGCAGACGCCTCTGCCCTGTTTTACGTCACTGTCGATGAGGCGTGGCGCCCGCACCGGGTATGGCGGCACGTCATCGGCACCGCAACCGCCGATGACGTGATCGTCTTCGAGGAGACGGACCGGCGCTTCTCGGTCGCGATCGAACTGACGCGCAGCCGCCGTTACCTGCTGATCACCTCCCACAGTGCGGTGACCAGCGAGGTAAGGCTCCTGGACGCGGCCAACCCGGCCGGCGAGTTCACGGTGGTGGCCCCCCGCCGCCAGGGCCTCGAATACCAGGTCGGGCACCAGAGCCTCGCCGACGGCACAGACCGCCTGATCATCTTGCACAATGACGGCGCGGAGAACTTCGAGCTTGCTACCGCCGAGCCAGCCGACCCGATGGCCTGGACGCCGCTGATCGCCCACCGGGCCGACACCCGCCTGCTTCGCGCTGACGCATTCCAAGATCACATCGTCGTGCATTTCCGCCGCGATGGCCTGACCGGCCTCAGGATCGTCGACGGCCGCGGGCGCCGTGCGAGATGTCGGCTTCGCCGAATCGCTCTACACGGTCGCCCCGGCGGCCAACCCCGAATATGCCAGTGACACCTACCGGCTGCATTACACCTCACTGGTCACCCCGGCGTCGGTGTATCAGTGCGATCTGAGGACCGGAGCGCTGACCTTGCTTAAGCGCACCCCGGTCCTCGCCCTCCCGGGCCAGGCGCCCTATGACCCGGACGCCTACGTTCAGCACCGCGAATGGGCTGTCGCATCAGATGGCACCCGGGTGCCGGTCTCGCTCGTCTGCCGCCGCGGCACCCCCCGTGACGGAAGCGCGCCCTGCGTGCTGCACGGCTACGGCAGCTACGAAGCGTGCAGCGACCCGGTGTTCTCCATTCCCCGGCTGTCCCTGCTCGAACGGGGGTTCGTCGTGGCCATCGCCCATGTGCGCGGCGGTGGCGAGATGGGGCGCCGCTGGTACGACGACGGCAAGCTGCTGTCCAAGCGCAACAGCTTTACCGACTTCATCGCATCCGCGCAGCACCTGGCCGCGGCGGGCTGGACCTCGCCCGGCCGGCTCATCGCCCGGGGCGGGTCCGCGGGCGGGCTGCTGGTCGGCGCCGCTGTCAACATCGCCCCCGCGGCCTTCGGCGGCATCGCCGCCCAGGTCCCCTTCGTGGACGCGCTGACCACCATCTTGAACCCTGACCTGCCGTTGACCGTCACCGAATGGGAAGAATGGGGCGACCCGCTGCACAACCCCGCCATCTACGCCTATATGAAGACCTACGCGCCCTATGAGAACATCACTGCCCAGCGCTACCCGCCGATCCTCGCCACCGCCAGCCTCAACGACACCCGCGTGCTCTACCACGAACCCGCCAAATGGATCGCCCGGCTCCAGGCCGAGGCACGGGGCGGGCCATTCCTCCTGAAAACACAGATGGACGCCGGGCACGGCGGCCCCAGCGGACGATATGCGGCATGGCGAGAAGAAGCCTTCATCGCCGCATGGACCATCGATACCGCTGGCGCCCGGACCGGGGCATCCTGACCGGGATCCAAGCCCGGGCCAATAGGCACGGCGTCACCTCGCGCCATCAAACCCATCCTGGTATGCCGATGACAGCGAAGATGCTTGCCGCATAGCTGCGCTTGCCTGCGCATACTTATGCACATTGGGCATGACGGCACAGCAACCATCGAGGCGAAGCGGTCGCTCTTCGGGTTGAACTTAAGACGGTCGGCGCTGGAGACTGAATTTTCGCACTTTTGATGGTGGCTGATGGCTGCGGGCTGGCGGTCACGGAGGGGACGGATTGGCAGGCGGGCTCGCCCGGCTGCGTGCCGCGACGGCCGGGGTGGCGTGACAATAACGCGCATGGGGTGGTCCCTCCACCATCGTGCCGGCATTTTCCGCATCGACGGTCGAGCAGATCTGCAGAGTGCCCGGAGACGCGGTGACCGGCTCTCAGATCCCGAACTTGATCGCAACGCTGAAGGTGCCCGAGTCACCCGCCGCCGAACACGACACCAACTGGAAACGCCTGTCGAATGAGCTCGCGACGAGACAGAACCGTCAGCGGGATGGACGACCGCTGCTGCAGTGCATCCTGACTGGCCCCCGAGCGCCGCCGCCCGGCGTGACTGCGACATGCAGTTGCTCGTCGCCGCGAGACGCAGCCCGGTGAGGTCGGCGTGTTGCGGGAGTCGCTGCAGCGTGCGTGCCAGCGTCATGCGGGCGCGCACCCCGCAGATGCCGAGATCGGCTGGCGATGACAGGCCGGACCTGCCGGGTCGGTGACAATGGGCAACATGCGACTGCCGGTCATGCCACCAGTGCCACCGATGCTGGCGAAACCCGTCAAGCAGATTCCCGGCGGCGCCATGAGCTACGAACCGAAATGGGACGGCTTCAGGTCCATCATCTTCCGGGATGCCGGCGAGGTGGAGATCGGCAGCCGGAACGAGAGGCCGATGACCCGGTACTTCCCTGAGCTGGTCGAGGCGGTGCGCGCGAACCTGCCCGAGCGTTGCGTGATCGACGGCGAGATCATCGTCATCGGCGCCCCCGGCGACCGGCTGGACTTCGAGCTGCTGCAGCAACGCATCCACCCCGCCGCCAGCCGGGTGACGATGCTGTCGCAGCAGGCCCCGGCGTGTTTCGTGGCGTTCGACCTGCTGGCGCTCGGCGACACCGACTACACCGGGCGGCCCTTCGCCGAGCGGCGCGCCGCGCTCGTGGCCGCGCTGTCCGCCGCGGCGCCCCCCGTTCATGTCACCGCTGCCACGACCGACGCGGCGGTGGCCGGGCAGTGGTTCCATCAGTTCGAGGGCGCTGGGCTCGATGGCCTGATCGCCAAGCCGCTCGGCGGTTTTTACGAGCCGGCTAAGCGGACCATGTTCAAGGTGAAACACGAACGCACCGCCGACTGCGTGGTGGCCGGCTACCGGCTGCACAAGAGCGGCGCGGACCGGATCGGATCGCTGCTCCTCGGCCTGTACACCGGCGACGGCACATTGGCCAGCGTGGGCGTGATCGGCGCGTTCCCGATGGGGCGCCGCAAGGAGCTGTTCGAACAGATGCAGCCCCTGATCACCACGTTCGACGACCATCCGTGGGCGTGGGCCAAGCAGCAGGAGGGCACCCGGACCCCGCGCAACGCCGAAGGAAGCCGGTGGGCCGCGGGCAAGGACCTGTCCTTCACCCCGCTGCGGCCCGAGCGCGTCGTCGAGGTCCGCTACGAGCACATGGAAGGCGTCCGGTTCCGGCACACCGCCCAGTTCGTGCGCTGGCGCCCCGACCGCGATCCTCAGTCCTGCACCTACGAGCAGCTCGAGGAACCCGTCAAGTTCGACCTCGCCGACGTCCTCGGCGCTCACCGCTAACACCCCTTGCTGGATCTGCCAGGGTCAGTTGTGCGGGGACCCGGCCCCGCTCGACTGTGTGTGTATGTAGCAGCTTGTCCTGATCCCGCAACGCCGCCAGGTGCGCCAGCGCGTCTCCGACGCCCGCCCAGTGCGGGCGCGCCTTCCGGCCCTGAAGAGTGACATCAACCAGGCACGTCATCGGCTCCTGTCACATACGGCGGAATGCCGGTAACAGCGATCAGGACGTTGCCGAGTGGGCGGCGCATCTTGCTGGCAGGCTTGGGGCGCACCTACGCGCACCAGGACTTCACCTGCGCCGACGTCGCCCGCCTCATGGCTATTGGGGCGCTCGAAGTCCCGTAACAAAAATCAAGACATGCCGATGGCCAAGTCACTCGGCTACCGGTACCGGACGCTGCGTGATAGGTGGATGGGTGGCAGACGGCTGGTCAGGGCAGGGGGGAACGCACGGCCGCACCCGCTGGCGTATTGACACAAAGAGTGACGAGTCCTGAGGCGAGGCCAGTTGAGGAACGTGGTTTGGATGACCCCCTATGTCTTCATCTCACCTTGAATCGAAAATATCGGTCACTTCAGGGTGGCATGAGA
The DNA here is from genome assembly GCA_963820395.1 of uncultured Actinomycetota bacterium. Lineage (GTDB taxonomy): Bacteria > Actinomycetota > Actinomycetes > Streptosporangiales > Streptosporangiaceae > DATFVJ01. Next base: position 233,555 of record CAWGAE010000008.1, read on the forward strand.
GATGGGACGACATCGAAAGCTCACTTCTCAACAGACGCCAAGGCGATCGCAGCTACGCACAGTGGCGGGTTCTTCCGCCCGTTGCATGTCAGCCAGCGCCCGGGAACCTTGCCGATGTCTTGTACAGCAGGAAGGTCGTCACCGATTGGGCAGGGATCGACGCGGTCATCCCGGTAGACGTCAGCGTTGGGTCGGGCACAGACGCGAGGTCGTGCGTGGCGCTCGTCTCGAAGGCTCCTGCCGCGTGAAGCCTGGCCTGACGTGGCAGGTTGAGCTGCAGCTCGGTACTGGGAGCCCCAACGGGATCGTTGTTGATGACCACTACCTGCCAGCACTTCCGCGACTGGAAGGCCATTACGTCCAGGTTGGCGGGCGCGCCGGATACGTTGTGCCGCACCGCGCCGGGCCGGACGAACTTGCTGAAGTTACCGAGCGCCCAGAACCGCTTGGTGGGATACACTTCATAGTTTTGGTCGCTACCATAGTTCGGGTCGTACTCGATCAAGCCGTCGTTCCAACCCTGGTCGTTTTTTTGCTGCGGGCAGGCTGGGTCCTGAACGGGATCACAGCCCATGGCGGCGGAAAGCGCGACCCACCAGTCCCATGCCGCGTCGTTAGCCTGTGTGAGGTCCCTGGCAATGAGGTCGGCCATCGCCACGCCCCCGGTGATCGTCGGGTCATACCCGGTTCCCCACCGCAGACCGTTGCTCGTGGTCACCAGACAGCAGATCTCTGTCATCCACAGTGGCTTGCCGTAGCTCTCGGCTATCGCACCAGCGTGATGAAGGGTCGTGACACTCGGGAGGTCGTAGGTGTGGTGGGCCAGGGCAGCGACGTAGGGCGAGGTTCCCAGTATGCTCATCCACTGCGGGACCTCGGGGTTGAACTGCGTGCCGACCCGGCTCGACTCATCCGCGATCACGTTCGAGTACGGCGCCTGGGCAGCCAGACCTTCACCGACGTCCTGGACAACGGTCGCGCGTTGCTTCGGCGGAACCTGCATGCCCTCCTGGGTGCAGTCGGAGCGCGTGTAGTCGGGTTCGTTCATCGGGCTGACGTGGCCAATGGTCGTGTGCCACGCATCGTGCACGTGCGTGACCACGCTTACGAGGTAGTCCGCGAATGCCTGTGCGGAGCCGGATCTCAGCGCGCCGCCGCAGGACTGGCCGTTGGTCGTGAACTGGGGCGGCGCGCTGTCGACGAAGCCCGTGATGTCCGGCACGTGGTACTTGGCGGCATAGCGCAGGAATGTCGTACCCCCGGGGTCCTTCGACCAGTCGTAGACGCCGTTGCCCTGATAGAAGGTGTCCGGTGCCCGGTTCTTCGGCCCACGTTCGGATTCGCCACCAGTCGGGACGGTGACCCCCACTCCTCCGCCGCCGATGTTGTAGTGGTACTGGCTCAGCGCAATTCCTTTGTGGGTGAACAACATCTGCGCGATGTGCTTTTGTGCAGCCTTAGGAAAGTCGGGCATGTCGATCGTCCACCAGGCACCCGAAGCGCCGAAGCCCTGCATCGTCTGCTGCGGCGCCGGATCCACGACCGCAGCGCCGCTTGCGATAGCCCGACCTGTGGGAGCGAGGGCCACGCGAGATGCCATTGTCAATGTGGCAACCGCGACCGCGGTGACAGTTCGGCGTATCCACCCGATGAACGGCCGTCGCCCCGATTGCCGGGTGCCAAGCACCCAATGAGCGAGGTCTTGGTCAATCAAGCGAGTACCATCTCTTCCGCGTTCGCCCGCCGGAGTCGCCCATGCCTGATCGAGTATCCGCCGTAAGCGTGCCAACTGTCGGCGGAACGTGAATACTGATCCCGGCGTGGCTCCACACCGCGAACCTTCGCTTTCGTTACGTGGTGGACCGTCTTAGCCTTCGTCACTACGCCAGTGCAGTTCGCGATGACACACTTTGGTGCCGCGGTGAATGCCATGGCTGGCGGGACCGCACCAGTATGCCGAGAACCACTGACACAACTCCTGCCAGAGTCTTCCGTGCATTTTCCATCTCCTCCGTTGGAACGCGGGATCTGAACGAAGGGCGTCTGAGCGGTTAACAGGTGCACAGCGTTTCGAAAATTTGAAGGGCAAGAGCGGGGCGAACTCTATCGCGCCGATTTTCTTAGCGCATCCAGTTCACTAAAATGCCAGCTATGTAATTTTCATGCGCGGCAACAGGTTAGGCAAAATGTCTGTTTTCGGACACAGACCACAGCCTTGCCTGAAATCATGCGTAAGAGCGGGCCACGACATTACCGAGCCTTTCCTCTTCCGGTCGTGGCCCGCCATCCCCTGGCTTCTTGACGTGCAGCCGAGCACGTTGGATGTCACGAGTTGATCACTACTGCTGGCCTGCCATCGCACGCAGCCAATCGCAGCAGGTCGCGGGACAGACTGCTGCGGTCTGCCTGCCAGTGGATGCTGAAGCTCGCATTCAAGCCGGTCAGCCTGGACCGCACATGCCGCCCGCATCTCGCCGATGACAGCGAGTTACAACGCCTGGTGCCGCAACCGGCCTGATGGACAGCCAGCCAGGGATAGATGATCTTTATAACCTGCTGACCATCGAGAGGGCCATGACAGCGAGGCACGGTCGCGGGAAGGTCGCCAACTGTTGAGCGCCTCTGGGCATGAGCGCGTGGGGGTAGGCCGGCGTCATCGGGGGTGAGCGGGGCCGGGGTGGCCGGGCTGGTGTTGCCTTTTTGGTGTCCGGCGACAACGTGTGAGCGGGTTCAGGCAGAGACCGGCCCGGCCTGCCCACGTCTCCGAACGGAGTCATCCTGGGCATCACCGCCGTGACGGTGATGTCCACAGCCCGGCACGGCGCGACTCATCTGGACGTATCCCGCGGTAACCGCTGGATGGCCTTGGCCCTGGCGTACCCTCCGCTGGCTGGTGATCCGTTGATGGCAGCTCCGCTGCTCACCGCCACGACCCTGCTGCCAGGCGGCAGCGGCTTCAGCGGTGCCTCACCCAGCCGTGAACGCGATCTCGACGTCGGTATGCCAATTGACGGGGAACATCTCCCACGTCTGTTACTGGAGCGGACGCATCGCAGGGTTGGCGCCGACAACCAGGATGAGAACCCCGGCTCGTGCTGGTCCAGCAGGCTCCATGCCACCGTCGCGGTTGCCGCATCAGCGACCTCGGTCCGGATGTTCGCGCTGGTGGTGGCCAGCTCGCCAAGTGCCGGACCGGTCCCACCGGCGCACCAGCCTCGGCGCACGTGCGAGCGATCCCACGCTCCAAGCCCCGGCTGGCGCCAAAGACGACAGTGGTCCTGCCCGACAAGTCACTGATAACCGTCGTCTTCCTTTGCGTGTCCATGGTTTCCCGTCACTGGCTGTCGTACTCGTCGTGGGGGCGCCACCAGAAGCCGGTCTCGTTGCGACCTAGTGTCCTGCGCCTGAAATCTTCGCGATATATTTGGCTAAGGAGTTCAGGATCTCCTCCGCGGTTTTTGTCCAGATGAATGGCCGGGGGTTCTGGTTCCAGGTTTCGATCCAGGCGCGGACGTCTTTTTCCAGGGCCTGGACGCTCTTGTGGACTCCGCGGCGGATCATTTGGTCGGTCAGGAACCCGAACCACCGCTCCACCTGGTTGATCCACGACGATCCGGTGGGCGTGAAGTGCAGGCGGAACCGGGGGTGGCGGGCGAGCCAGTCCTGGATCGCGGGGGTCTTGCAGGTGGCGAGGTTGTCGCAGACCAGGTGCACGCCCAGCCCGGCCGGGACGGCCTTGTCGATCGCGATCAGGAACTTCTTGAACTCCACCGCGCGGTGCTGGCGGTGGATCTGGGAGATCACGGTGCCGTCGGCGATGTTGAAGGCGGCGAACAGGCTGGTCACGCCGTTCCGGGCGTAGTCGTGGGTGCGCCGTTCGGGCATGCCGGGCATCATCGGCAGCACTGGCTGGGACCGGTCCAGGGCCTGCATGCCTGATTTCTCGTCGACGCACAGCACGACGGCCTTCTCCGGCGGGTTGTGGTAAAGACCGACGACGTCGACGACCTTCTCGATGAACAGCGGGTCGGTGGACAGCTTGAACCCGTCGGTCAGGTGCGGCTTGAGTTCGAACTTGCGCCAGATCCGGCCGATCGTCGAGCGTGACAGGCCGCTGCGGCGGGCCATCGAGGCCCGTGACCAGTGCGTGGCGTCCTTGGGGGTTTCCTCCAGCGTCGCGGCCACGACGTCTTCGACCTGGTCCAGCAGGATCGACGGCGGGCGGCCCGGGCGCGGCTCGTCGGCTAGCCCGTCCAGCCGGCGGGCGATGAACCGGCGCCGCCACCGGGTCACCGTGCCCGGCGTGATCCGCAGCTCGGCGGCCACCTGCTTGTTCGGCGTGCCCTGCGCGCAGGCCAGCACGATCTTCGACCGCAGCGCCAGCGCCTGGCAGGTCTTGGCCCGCCGCGACCAGCGCGTGAGCTGATCGCGCTCGTCATCGGCCAGCTCCAGCCCGGCTTTCGGCCGCCCCGCCCGTTCGCCGTCGGCCAGCCCTTCCAGCCGCGCCCCGGCAAACCGCGTACGCCACTTGCCCACCGTCATCTGCGTGACGCCCAGATCGGCGGCCACCCGCTGGTACACCACCCCCGGCTCCGCGCAGGCCAGCACAATCCGGGCCCGCACCGCCGGCCTTCGCGACGGCCCACCCGACCAGCGGACCAGCTGGTCACGCTCCTCCTCGGTCAGCACGAACTCAGCAGCGGCACCTCTAGTACGCGACATACAGAAATTATACTAACTTAGAGCGTAGATTTCAGGCGCATGACACTAGTGGCGCGCGGTCGAGCCACTGGTACATGCCCCACAGGCTGTCTAGCCCGCGCGCGTACGCCGAGTAGGTGTGGTACACGACGCCATCCTCGAGCGCGAACGCGCTCACGCCGGGCCCTTCTCGCCTGTACGTCTCCCAGTCCGTTCCGACGACGCTCGATGCGAATCCGTGGAGCCCGGAACTGTCCTGACCGGCCGGCGGCCGGAAGTCCGCCCTGCGGAAGTTGTAATCGACGGCTCCCGACTCCCACTGCTCCTTGGTGTGCGTCGCCTGGAAGTCGTAGTTGAAGTCGCTGCTGGACGAGGACGCCCAGGGGAAGCTCCAGCCCATCCGCCGTTTGTAGGCCTGTAGTTTCGCGAGCGGAGCCCGCGACACCGCGCACAGCGTTACGTCGTGATTGGCGAGGTGGACGACCGAGCCGTCGAAGCCGTCGGCGATCGCCGAGCAGGACGGGCACCCAGCGGTGTACTCGGGCCCGAACATGAAGTGATAGGTGAGCAGCTGCGAGCGTCCTTGGAAGAGATCCGCGAGGGACGCTGCGCCCTGGTCGGTATCGAACCGGTACTCCTTGTCGATACGGACCCAGGGCAGCTCCTGCCGCTGCCGCGCCAGTTCGTCGCTACGCCGCGTCAGCGCCTTCTCGGCCTCGAGCAGCTCCAGCCGGGCCGCAAGCCACTCTGCACGCGTTCCAATCTTGTGATCGGTCATTGTTTCTCTCCTTCTTGTCGTTACAACAGCCTGACGTCGCCCGTGCCACCGATGACCTCTCACATCGGCGGCGTGAGCCCGGGAACCGACGAGGGCGCGATGACGATCAGGACTCCAAGTCCGAGGATCGCCAGCGCCAGCGGCACATCGATAGCCGCCCTCGCGGGCAGCAGCTTCTGGGCGAGGACGATGACCGCGATCACCGACATCCAGGTGACGCTCATGACGCCCAGCGCCACCAGCATCAGCATCAGGCCGATGCTCGAGCCCACGCAGTAGAGCCCGAACTCCAATCCAGAGCGGATGCTCTCGCGGCAGCGCCGGCGGAAGACCCGCTTGAGCGGCGTGACCTCGTAGAAACCTGCCGCGATCGCGACCGCGCCGGCGGCGACAGACCCGTGCGGCCGGTACACCGCATACACCGCGACGCCCAGCAGTGCCCAGACGGCGAGGTAGGACCCGGCGAACAGCGGCACCGCGCGCACCCGGCCGCTGGCATGAGCGCGTCTCACGACCGCCGGAGCCGCGCCCGGCAGCATCATCGCCGCCATCATCGACACCCACACGGCGGCAAAGAACGCGAACGAACCGAGCCGGGTCGCAACGCCCATGTCCATCCCGCTCATCTGCCGGACCGCGACGACCCAGGACGCGGCGGCGAGCCCGAGCGTCGCCGTCAGCGCGGCTGCCGTCGCGGTTGTCCTAGCACTCGTCATCGCGGCGGAACGGGAAGTCGGCGTCGCGTCCATCCGGTACCCGATCGAACTGCCGGAAGCGCAACGGCGCCAATGTCCCAACCCGACAAACCTGCGACTCGCTCTCTCGCCCAACCTGCAAAGCTCCATCAGCTCCTCCACGACTACCGCCTCTACCTGCGCTCGCGCGAATCCCGCTCCGCCGCCTCCGCGACGCGCTTGATGTTCGCCAACCGCCGATCCCAGTCGGTCGCAAGCGCGGCCATCCACCGCGCCGTCGCGTCCAGCGCCGCGGGCCGCACCGCGTACCGCACCTCGCGTCCGACCCGGCTGCCGGAAACAAGCCCGGCGGCGTCCAAGACGGCGAGGTGCTTGACCACCGCCTGCCGCGAGACGGGAAGTTGTTCGGCGAGCGTCGTCGCGGTGGCCACGCCCTGTGCGGCGAGCAGATCAAGCAGCTGACGTCGCGTCGGGTCGGCCAGCGCGACGAGGACGCTGTCGACCGCCTCGGCGCCGCGACGTTCGTCCGTCACACGGATGGCTGTTCGGCGCGGCGCGCACGTGGCGGATCGCTGGCATCTATGGCACAACCTCGCCGAGCACGTCGAGAACGTGGTGGCCCGCCACCGCGGCTGCCCGGCCGAACCCGAGCCTGAGCCGCCTGCCATCCCGCCGCCCGAACCGGATCTGCGGCAGGCCGCAGCCGATCAGCGAGCCGAGGAGCATGCCCTGGTCAAGCGGACCCGGGAACGGTATGCGGCCGCCCAGGCGCTGCGTGCCCAGGGTAACGGCATCAAGCCGATCATGCGGGAACCCGGCCTGGCCGGGAGGCCATGTCTGCCATGGTCAGCGTCACTGTCTCAAAGATCCCATCTCGCCCTGCGAGAACAAAGATTTACATGATCGTCATGTGTGCATTCACACCGTACACACCGGTAACAGCTCGTTTTCCCTCGCGTCGCCGCAGGGCAGAGGCACCCGTGAATGGACGCATCGTCATGTCTCACAGCCCAGGGAAGATTTGGTCGATTCTGTCATATTGTGACATATCTAACATCCGGCGCGCGTGCCCTGCTCCAGGCAGCAAACATGCAGGTAGATGCCAAATCAAGGCAGACAGCCATGAGCAGTACGATTCAGCTCAGAGCATCTTATTCTGGTAATGGGTAGCTTTTGGGCTGAATCTTGGCATGGTGGTGGCTTGCCAGCACCCAGCGTGCGTGCGGTTGCCAACGTGACCCGTCGCCCGGACCCCGCGACACGTGCGCACGCCACTGCCTTAGCCGCCACTCTCGCTGGCGGCGGGCATGCGCCCTGGGTGGAAGCCGAGCACACCACGTGCCCGACCGAAAGGTCATCTTGGCCAGCAAGAGGACACCCAACCGCAAGATCCCCATACTCACCGCCGCGGTAGCAGGCTGGGTCATCGCCGTGGCCGCCACCGGCTCAGCCGCAGCGGCCAGCGCGACCACGGTGACCGACGCAACCGGGCAAGCCACGACCACCACCACCGCGCGCTACGCGACAGTTCACCACCACGTGAGATTCCCGAAGCCACACCGGCGAGTTCACCACCACCACGCGAGGTTCCCGGAAACACACCGGCGAGTTCACCACCACCACGCGGGGTTCCCGGAACACCGGCGAGTTCACCACCACCACGCGGGGTTCCCGGAAACACACCGGCGAGTTCACCACCGCCACGCGAGGTTCCCGGACACATACCGCCGGTTCAACTACCGGGCCGCCGCCTATCAGGGCGCCGCAGTCGGCGGCTCGTTCGGCGCGTGCGTGCGGTCCCGTGAGTCTGGTGGCAACTACCAGGCGTGGAATGCCGCTGGCTACTACGGCGCGTACCAGTTCAGCGCCAGCACATGGACAGCGTACGGCGGCAGCGCGGCCAGCTTCGGGCACGCCAGTCCAGCCGAGCAAGACCGTATCTTCGGCAACGCCCTCGCGCGAGGCGGCCAGAGTAACTGGGCACCATACGACGGCTGCTAGGCAACGTGAGGAAACCCCGGAGCCAATGGAAGCGGCCCGGGGTTCCTTCACAACCACGATCTGCCTGCGTCCTAGGGTGCCGAAAATCGCGCCAGGCAGCGCTGTTGCGTTAAGCGATCGCGTGATCATCCGGCAGGAAGATTTCTCGTCTGCATACGCTCCGTGGCTGCCGGGCAGGCGACCAGGCCGTCTCCGCGGCCGTGCGACGGCCGCGGGGTGAACGAAGCGCGGAAGATTTGCGGCCTCGTGATCACGCAGCCGCTTAATGCAAACATTGCCGCCCCCATGGCTTACCCCAGTGCCGTGACCGGGTACAGGCTGGTGAGGCCGCCTGGGCGGCGGGCCCATGCGGCGTCGAAGAGGTGTATCCGGTCCTGCGGGCGGTGCCAGTTCTCGGGCAGGTACAGAATGATCTCGCCCCCCGCCGTAGCCGGCGGGTGCACGACCCCGTCGATGAGGTCCGCCGCAAGGTGGCGCCGCGTGCCTTGCATAGGCGAGGCCAGCCAGGCAGCCCGCGGTCGCAGCAGGTTATGGCTGCTGGCCGCCAGGGGCAGACCAGGCCGCATTGGCCGGCAAGCGGTCATCTGTTACGTTGGGCCGACCAGATGATCATTGATCTGACCTGGGTTTTTTACGGTGTGCATAGTCAGCAGAGTGGAGGTGACCTGACCGCCGAGACGGTCCCTCCGGCCGCGGGAAAGGCGCCGGCGAAAAAGGAAAAAGCGAAGAAGGTGGCGCCGGTGCAGACCACGAAGAAGGCCGACGCGCCCGCAGTGAAACCAGCCAGGAAGGCGGCGAAATAGAGGGGGTTTGGCGCGCGCGACAGCCAGCCCAGGACGCTGCTGTGCCCATCCAGAATGGGATGATCTGCGCTTCGTCACCCTCACAGCGCTTCGTCACCCTCACAGCCGACAGGGGTGCCAGCCGCCCCGATTCGGCGATCCGGCGCTCTGCCTCCCTACGAGTCCGTGACGGCCAGTGATCCTGCCTCGACATGTGCCAAGAGTGCAGTGCCGCCTAATTGAGACCGAAGTGAGGCGCTGCGGTTTGCCGTAGCGTTCAGGGTCCGACGGGCTGGCTCCCTAACCGTCCGCCGGCCGCATCTGCTGTCGCGGTCTGGCTTTAGAACGAGGTGCCAGCCTGCCGGGTCTCGCCGCGGCGTGGCTCGAAAGAGGGACGACGCGGGCTCGGGAGGGCAACCGGGGAACGACTCTGACTCCAGCGCGACCGGCTCACACCCCGGACACCAGCTCTTCGGACAAGCACAAGCCACTCCCAAGCCCAGCCCCACCCTACGACCCGCCACCCCAGCCAAGCGAACCACGCCACCAACACCGGCATCGAAGAAAACCCGCCAAAACTCTTGACAACGAAAGCAAAGAGGGATCGTTCTGTACTGGAACAATCCCTTCGGTACGGTCCGTTGGATGCGCGCAGAAGCTGGTAGGCGGTTTGGGCCCCGACCGCAGCAGCAGCCTCCGGAGAAAGCTCCGCCGCCTCCCGCCCGGACGCCACCAGTTCATCAGCCGGGCATCCTTTCAGGGCGATCAGCTCGAGCCGCGTTGGCCAGGACCACTTGACAGCCTTGGCGTGGGCGATCACTACAGCGGAGGCAATGCCTGTCTGGGCGCTTGACCCTGGTCCGCCGGCGGCGTAGCACGTCGGACGCTCGTGCTCCAAGATGCCAAAGCCTTCGCAGCCGCCGAGCGAGTCGAACACCGGACCAGAGCGAGGCCTGCGGGGCGGACCAGGCCGCTACCCTAGCCGCACCCTAGCCGGGTTTTTCCCGGCCAGCACGAGCGTCCGGCCAACTGGTGAGAGGCCAGGTCATGACGATCTACCAGCACATACGCCATCCCCGCATCGCCTCGCGGCGCGCCGATCGCCCGGTGAAGGTGGCCGATCAGCTCCCGCGGGGGACGGCGGTCACCCGGTTCAACACGAGTGTCGCGCTCCTGGTCACGCGGGCGGTGGGCAGCATGTGGTGCGCCTACGCGTTCGCGTTGTTCGACCTGATCAGTCTCCCGAATGCGATCCGCGGCGGCGCGGCGGCGATCGTCTCCTGGGTGGCGCAGACCTTCCTGCAACTGGTGCTGTTGTCCGTCATCATGGTCGGGCAGAACGTGCAGGCCGCCGCTGCGGACAAGCGCTCAGAGGCGACATTCCACGACGCGAGCGCAACCCTGCACGAAGTGGCGCACGTGCAAGGCCACCTCGCCGCGCAGGACGTGCTGCTGACCCGGATCGCCGAGAAGATCGGCCTCGAGCCCGTGCCCGTCATCGACACCCCGCCGGACGACCAGGCAGCTGGGCAAAACCCGGAACCCTGACGATCAAGCATTCTTCCTGGGTCACAGCCGTGCGGGTGCTCTGCGGGGAACGGACCTTCATTTCCCTGCCCGCCCAGTCGTGATACGGGCGTGGCGACGCTGACGATGCGTGACAGAGACGCTACGCTGAGGCAACCTTGCCGCATGAGAAGAATTTTCGCTGCCGTGGCTGCAGTTGCCTCGGCGGCAGTTATCGCGGCTGGTGCCGCGCCTGCGGCCGCGGCCGCACCCGCTCGGGCCCGCCCGTCGCCGGTCCCGGTCCGGTTCTGCCCGTCGCCGCCTCTGCTGCCCAGGCGTCCCTGCATCCCCCGGCCGCGGCCGTGTTTCCCGCCGCGTATCCGGGTCGGTGACCGGTGCGTCCTGCCACCCCGGTGTCTCCCGCCGAGGCGGCTGATCAACGGGCGGTGCATTCCCGTGTTCCCGCCGCACTGCCCGCCACCTGAGCGCCTCATCGGCGACCGGTGCGTCCCCATCTACGTCCCGCCGGTACCGGTAACACGGCCACCAGTACCGGACCCTGCACGCTCGTCTTAGCGCCGCAGGGACCGGCGTGCCCCGGTTGCGCCTCACCACCTGGCCAGCCGGGCACGTCGGCGGCCGGTTGGATCTCAGTCACCTTGCCTCCTCGCACGGAACTTGTTTTCGTGCTGGTCGCGGGTGCTCAGCTGATGGTAGAAAGCCGGCGCGGTCGTGAGCAGGTGGCAAGACGCGCAGGCGCACAAGCGGGCTGTGAGTCCGGGGATCTTCGGTCGGGTGCTGCGGTGGGTGTCACTGCACGATCGACAGAACGCCGAGAGGCCATCAGCCAGGTGCCCGCAACGATGCCAGCACGGTAGTGGTTCAGGTGGCCGCTGCTGATCGGTTCGTCAGCGGACGGCGTATCGTCGCGCCCCCCGGGGATGGAGCCGTCATTGAGCTGTCCTCGCTCCGCCGCTTCCTCTTGCGACGGTCTTAAAGTCGCATTGGCGTAGTTCCGATCGCGCGAGCATCGGGACACGCGGATAGATTCCGCTCACCAGCGGAAAATCCCCCCAGTAACCGCATCGCCCGGGGACGTAGCGTCCGGTCCCACTGGTCGCGGCGCACCTGGACGGTGCGGATCGGACGGTGCTGCCGGGCGGCCTGGCCCGGCGCGACAGGGGGTCGGCGCGGGCCAGGCCGGGCCGGTACTGTCGGCGGCACGGCGGGGTGGTTGATCCGCTCAGGTTCAGAACCGGCATCCAGAACGGCTGCGTGCGCGCCCGCGGCGTCATCCCCGGCCGCGGTCACCCCATCTGGATGGATCCCTGGGCCGGCGACCGCGCCGGGCTTAGCCTTGGGAAGGCCCGCCCGGCGCACGCCGAGCCACTCGCGCACCTATACAGAGCCCCGGCGAGCAGCACCCGAACCGGCTTTCTCTGAATCGCTTTCAGGACCAAGCGATCGAGCTACGCGGGTCCCGTCGCCGCTTGCCGCGCAGCGTCAAGGTGCCGATCGACATCGTGGCTCATCTCATCGAACGTGTCGCGCTCAGGCGACACCCAACCGCACGAGCACCCGGCGGTGAAACTCTCCAGGCTCGGCAGGCGATACCACCTGTGCGCCGGGTCATCCTGGCGCTTCTTGCCAACGACCCCGCAGGCGTACGCTAATTCCTCGGGTTTGTCCCAGTAGTCGCGAGCGGTACTACTCATTTGAGCTTCATTGGCGGCCATTACCCTCACCTCCTACCAGCTATATTACCAGTCAGTAGCACGAACTAGAGAAGCGCAGACGCGCGAAGAAATGTGTGAAGTGTCTCCGTGCGAAAGATCCATGTGGGACCGTCTGGATCTCTACCACCATCTGGCCCTAGGGCCTTTGTGTTTCACCAATATTTCGTATGTTTCATCAATATTTCGCACCTGTTCTTGGAGGATTACCGGACGGTGGCTCGTGGGTTACCCCACCTCCCGGATGGCAGGTCAACGTAGCCATGGCAGATGCGCCGGGACGTCCGAGACGAGCGTCACCCGGCTCATAGCCCAGCGACGGCCTGGCCAGCGCCAGCAGCCAGGTCTGCGCTGCGGTAACCAGGGCGGCGACGACGATGCTGAGGGTGGGCTCGATGACGGGTGCGTAGAGCGGCGAGTGGTTGGAGGGCTGTGCTTTCGCCGTGTCGATGATGTCGGCAGCGCTGCTGGCGGCGGCGAAGACCCGGGGGTCGGCGCCACCAAGCAGCCAGAACACACACGGTGCGCCGGAGGCGGTGGCGAGCACGCCAACGTCTTCGCTGGCGGTAAGCAGCCCAACCCGGTCTGTTCCGCTACCGGCAGGCCGTCCATGCCGACTCTGAGCAAAGCGGTCCGGCCTTCCCCGTTGCGCAAGATCCCAACGACTCCGGTACACCCCACACCGGTGGCCGTCTGGTAACCAAACCCGCGCAGCTGGTCAGCCACGATGGCCGCGGTCCGCCTCTCCTGGAAGGACAGCTCCGGATGCATGTGCAAGTCCTCGTAGAGCCCGGCAAGGTCGCTGGCGGCTGGGGCCTTTGGAGCGATCGTCATCCTCGCTCCTTCTCCTTCGCCGGTGCCAGCGCGGCCCATGTTCCGCGGCCACCTCCATAGCTCACGTCCCCGCACTGATGTGACTCAATTTCTCGTTTGCTCTACGTTTTGCTGAAATATGCCCGCGTTGTGCACAGCCCTGTCGATCACCAACAGGCACGCTCGCCTAACGTCCGCTGGCTGCCGACCGCTGGTGAGCCGGGGGCGGGCAGGGCAGGAGGAGGCAGGGTGGTGCGCGCGGATAGCCTCAAGGCCGGACTGCTGGGGCCGGGTTCCGGCCTGGACCCCTACCCCGCTTACGCCAGGCTCCGGCGTGAGGAACCGGTGTGCCGCATCGGGCTGCGGGAGGGCCTGTGGTGTTGGCTGATCTCACGTTATGACGATGCCCGGGCCGCGCTGGCCGACCCCCGGCTGAGCAGGGACCCGCGGGCCGCGGCGGCGGCCTGGCGGGAAACCGACCGCGGCCGCCCCCTGGAAGACGGCTCTCACCTGGGAGTTCACCTGCTGACCAGGGAGCCGCCGCAGCACACCCGGCTGCGGCGGCTCGTCTCGGCGGCCTTCACCCCCCGGTGGGTCGAGGGCCTTCGCGGCCCGGTGCAGCAGGTCGCCGACACGCTGATCGACGGTTTCCAGGCGCGCGGGCGGGCCGAGCTGATCGCTGACTTCGCCTACCCGTTCGCAATCAGCGTCATCTGCGATGTGCTGGGCATACCGGCTGGTGACCGTGCCTGGTTCCGGCAGTGGACCGCCAACGCCGTCCCGCCCGGCGGCCAGCCGCGGGTCGGCGGGTACCCGGTCACGGCGCCTGTGCCGGTGCCGGGTGACTACCTGCGGGCGCTGATGGCGGCCAAGCGGCGCTGCCCCGGCGGCGACCTGATCAGCACGCTGATCACCGCCGCCGCACGGGACCTGCTGAGTGAGACGGAGCTGCTGTCCATGGTGTTCCTGCTGCTGCTGGCCGGTCACGAGGGCACGGTCGGGCTGATCGGCAACGGTGTGGTCTCGCTGCTTGCCAGCCCGTGCCAGCTTCAGGTACTGCGGGACCACCCCGCCCTAATGGAGGCCGCGGTGGAGGAGATACTGCGCTATGACGGGCCGATGGAGCTTGCGGCCTGGCGGTTTGCCACCGAACCTGTGACGATCGCCGGTACCACCATCGCGGCGGGAGAGCCGGTCCTGATCGCACTCGCCGCGGCGCACCGCGACCCCGGCCAGTTCCCCGGCCCGGACCGGTTCGACATCACCCGCGCGGCCGGCCCGCACCTGGGTTTCGGCCACGGCACCCACTACTGCCTGGGCGCGGCCCTGGCCCGGCTGGAAGGCAGCATCGCGCTGGGCACGCTGGTGCGGCGGCTGCCCGGCCTCGCCCTCGCCACACCGGCCGGGCAGTTGCCCCGCCAGCCCAGCCTGCTGCTGCGCAGCCTACGCGAACTCCCGGTCACCTTCACCTCGGTTCCTGCACCACCAGGCTGACCCCCGTGGTCGAAGGTCTGACCGGGACGGAACCGGTACAGGACCTGGCCGCGGTCACGGGATATGTACCGGTGGGCGAGCACGGTGATGGAGGCATACCTACGGCCAAGTATTTGGGATGTGGCGTCGACCTGGGCACTGGTCAGCTCCGCGCCCGGTGACGACCGTGCGTAGGCTTTCCGACCTGGGAAATCTCGGCGAGCCTGTACGGCTTGCGTCCGGCCGGTACTTGCTAATGCCTGCCAAGCAAGGAGCGTCCCGATCGGTATGCCGGGGCGTTCGCATGTGAGCCGTCGTGTTGTTGTACCAGGGTGCTCCGCCCGTCCGCTAAACGATCTTCAAAAAGGCTCCTGATGCTGCGTGCCGCGTCGTGGCCGGATGGACTTGAGCCAGTCTCGTCTCTCGCCTATCAACTTGCTGCGTACCGCGTCGCGAAGTCGGCGTGTTGTCTCGCCCGCAGTGCGGTAATCCATCGCGATCGCGATCGCGATCGCGAGCGCAATCGCAATCGGGCTCGTGTTCACCAAGCCTGGCCGGTTGGCCGGCACTAGCTGCACCAGCAGAGTGTGTTACCGGTGCTTGGGTTAAGACATAACTGGCGGCGATGTGTAAATAACCTGCGAGAACGACAGCCGGTTCCCCGAGGATATTGCGGTGCTGGTCTGGCGTTTGCGGTGCAATTTTCGATTCAGCCGGGAAGGCCCGCGTGGCGGCGGACGGCGGCGGCGAGCTTGTCGGGGTCCGCGGCGGTCAGGGTTAGCCCCGGGTGGCGGATCAGGCCGAGCGGGTCGATGCCGCGCACCGGTTGGCGGAAGAGCAGGCAGACCCCGCGGGTGGTGGTGGAGCCGAAGGTCAGGCCGTGGTCGGCCAGCGACAGCCGGGGGCCGATCGCGCGGTGCCAGCGGTAGGGGCCGGTGAGGCGCACCGCTTGCACGTTCGCCGGCGCGGTGCGGCAGACCCACGGCCCGAAACAGGCGACCAGACGGTCGGCGGCAACGGTGACGTGCGCCGTCGCCCGGGTCACCCCGAGCGCGGCCAGTGGCAGTCGGAACCGCGGGTCGAACGCCATCTCGAACTGCTCGGCCTGCAGCCCGGCCGTTTGTGCTGGCGCGGCGGTGGCAGGCTCGGGTGCGGTGGCCAGCGCCGTGTCGAGGGCGGCGGCCGTGGCCGGGTCCAGGCCACCTGATCCACGCCAGGCGACCCGGCCTGCCCGGTCCACCAGGCACAGCCAGATCGTGCTGCGGTCGTCGATGCCCAGCGGGGCGGTCACCCGGCGGATGTCGGTGTACACGGTCAGGGTCCGCCGCCGCACCGTCTCGTCGCGGATCGCCGCCGCCATGCCGCCGTCGATGGCCGGCCGGGCGGGTTGCCACTGCAGCCCGATCGCTGGCAGCTCAACGAACCGGAGCCCGGGGTCGGTGGCCGCCCGCTGCTGCAGCCAGGGCACCCATGAGTCGACCAGCCGCTGCTGGTCACGCCGGAAGGCGATGAGGACGACGGTGCGCTCACCGGGCAGGTCGACCGGGAGGCCCACCTCGCGTCCGTCGAGGTCACGCGCCGTCAGCTGTGGAAACGACACCCCGTTCATCGTCTGAGCCTACGCCGGGACGCCGCCCGGTGGAGTCCGGCGCCGGTGCGGGCGCGCGGACGGCGATCCGGTCATCAGCCGCGTTCCAGCAGGAGCTGGTGGACATCGGGGTCGCCGGCCGGAAACCGGCTTTGGAGAGGCGAGGTAGAGGTTCCACATGCGCTGGAAGCGAGGAAGAGGTTCCACATGCGCTGGAAGGTGGGGCCGAACCCGAGCTGCCCCACCGCGTCGGCAGCGGCCAGGAACAGCCTGCGCCACTCCCGCAAGGTGCGGGCATAGCGCTGGCCCATGGGGAATTCCGCCGTCACGCGCAGGCTGGCGTGGCCCGTCGAACCCTCGCCGGTTGGCAGGCCATGGACTGCCTCCGCTGGCTGGGGAGCCTAGCCTCAGGGGATGATCGGAGCCTTGACCTTGGCCGGATGGGTGACCGGCGTAGGTGCGGCGTCGCGTGGCGGTACGCCGCACAGGCTGCAGGTGAGCGGCCGCGGCAGGCCCAGCGCCCTGACGAGCAGGACAAGAATGACCGCGCCAGCGAGGGGACCCAGCATGTAGGCCCACAGGTAGGAGAACCGTCCCGCGAACAGCAGGGGGCCCAGCTGCCGGGCCGGGTTGAAGCTCCCGCCGCTGGTCAAGCCGCCTGCGAAGATAAGCACGGCGACGCCGGTGGCGACCACGGCCGGGGGTCCACCGCATGAGCGTGGGCCGGTCGAGGAACGCGACGACGGATGCCATCAAGACCGCCAGGGAGATGGCCTCGCCGACGAAGACCGCACCGCTGGACCACCCGGCGGCTGGCCCGATCGCGGCATAGCCGACCGACCGGTCCGCGATGACTGCACCGAGCACCGCCCGGGCGAGTGTCACGCCGGTCAGCGAGCCGGCCAGCTGGGCAGCGATGTACGCGGTGGCGTCGCGTCCCGGCAGGCCGCGCAGCAGCCAGAACGTCACCGTGACGGCTGGACTGAATGCCCTCCCGAGCTGCGGCCGAATGCCGAGAGGATAAGCAGCCCGATGACGGTGCCGATGACCGCGCCGTCGATTGCCATCCGGCCAGGCATTCCGGGCACCGCGCTGGCCAGCGCCGAGTGGGGGCCGAACAGCCACCGGGTGACAAGCACTGAAGCG
Source organism: uncultured Actinomycetota bacterium (assembly GCA_963820395.1). GTDB lineage: Bacteria > Actinomycetota > Actinomycetes > Streptosporangiales > Streptosporangiaceae > DATFVJ01. The sequence continues at coordinate 250,771 of CAWGAE010000008.1, forward strand.
AACAGCAGGATGGCGGTGCCGGCGAACTCGCTGAGCCACGCCCGGGCGTGCAGTCGTTTCATGACATTGTCCTCATCGTGTGCCCGTGCCGCGGACCGCTACCTCGGCGGGCCAGCCCAGTTCCGGGGGTAGAAGCGGTGGATCTCGCCGCGCTGCCATGCAGCCCGGACCTGGGAGTCGGAGAGGTCCCAGTCCCAGTGGGACTTCATGAGCACCGCGCGCAGGTCCATGCGCAGTTCCTCGACGGTGGGGCGGCCGAAGAACCAGTAGCCGTTGTAGATTTTGTAGATGATCAGCCCCGGCTCGCACATGATGGTGTGCGGCACCATCTGGTTGTGCTCGGGGTCGGTGTACTCGGCGATATCGAGGTCACGCTGCACGATGCGGCCCGGATCGGCCAGGAACGGCCAGTCCGGCGGTGCGATCGACAGGATGGCCTCGACCCTTTGGGCTAGAAGGGATCGGGGCCATCGTGTTCCGCACCATAGGCGATCAGGTGTCGTTGTGGGAGTGGTTGCTGCCGGAGGAGGTGCTGCGGCTGCCGGGGGAACTGGCCCGGGTCGATGTGCATCCGGGGGAAGCTGGCCCGGGAGGAAGCACTCAGGCGATCTCACCGCCCAGCCCCATCACGCCTGACGTGCCTGGGGTGCTGGGGGTAGCCCGAACTCGCGACTCACCTGAGGCGCACGGTGCGCCAGCACGATGATACCGAAGGCCATCACCGCTAGGCAGATCACTTCGCCGACCGCGGCGGCGGGGCTCCCGGCAATCTGCTCGTTCAGCCAGAGATAGGCAATCCCGATGGATACCAGCGGATCGGTGATCGTGATGATGGCAAGCACCGGGGCCAGCAGGATGCCTTCCTGGAAGGCGTTCTCGTTGAGCAGGAACGCCACCGGCGCCGCGATGACGACCACATACAGCGGCCAAAGCGATGCCCACCCGGTGACGCCTTGGCTGAGGGCACCCGTTGCCTCCTTAAACAGGAACGCATCGACACCGTAGAGGATGCCGCAGGCGAGCGCCGTCGCGAGCGGGCGCGCCCGGCGCCGGCCGAACAGGGCCACGACCAGACAGAGGGCGAGGACCGCCGCCAGGCCCCCGGCCAGCGGCGCCACGCGCAGCGGTGTGATCACGGATGTGCCGCCACTCGGCTGGGCGATGGCGAGGAATCCGGCTAGCCCGGCGGCGCAGCACATGACACCCGCGAACATGATCCTGTCCGGTGGCCGGTGCCGGATTACCACCGCCGCGATGATGACAGCGAATATCAGTTCAGAGACGAGAATCGGCTGTACCAACGCGAGCGGGCCGAAGTGCAGTGCCGTGATCTGCAGCGCGAGCCCGGCTATGTTCAGGCCGATGGACCCCACCCAGGCAGGCTCCCTAACCAGGTCAAGCAGGAGCCTCGGGTCCAGCGCGCGCCGCTCGGTCACCTCATGCGTGACGTGTTACTCGATCACCGATGAGACGGCGAACGCGATCGCGCCGCCGAGCGCCGCCACGACGGCGATCACCGGGAACACGGCGCCCACATCAGGCGGTGGCGCATGCGCGGCAGCCGTTAAGGAGATCGGCTCCTTCTGTCGCCTTATACGCGGAGCCCGCCATTGGTTCCAGCATGGCGGCGCGGATCGCGGGGCGCATCGCAGTTAGCGGGGATTGCGCCAGTGCCGCCAGCCGAGAGCGCAGGTGGCCTGGCCGCGGTGATCGCTGTTCGCGCGTGCGCTCGGAGCAAACCACAGGCGCAATGCTAGCGCCCCCGACTGCCGTCACAGGCTCCCCGCGCGGCACCAGCGAACGCGGCGCTCAGGACAGATTGCCAGCGCGACGGTGATCTGGGGTGGGCCGACCGGCACTCGCGCTCGGCAACCTGCTTGACCCGCGCGTGCAGGTCGACAGGCAGCCTCAGGAAACGGTACCTCGTCATTCCACGCCGTCGTGGATCGTGGCGGTCGCGGTCCGGTCGTCTGCTCAGCGTTTCGCCTGCGGTCTTAGCCGATGAGCGGACGCGCGAAGCTGTCACTACATGACGCTTCGCGGCGGTGCCACAGGCCGCGCCGCACCGCACCATGCCTGGCTTCAGGCGTTCGCCGCGTACCGCCAGAAGTCGCGCATCAGGGCGGGCGGGGTCGGTCCGGCCATTTCCAGCTGGCTGAGCAGGATGGTGACCGCGCCGGTGGACGGGGTGATGTGCGCTGCCGTTCCGGTGCCGCCGACCCAGCCGTAGCGTCCCGGCACGTTCCAGGGGTCGAGGGCTGCGACGTCGACCGAGCCGCCGAAACCCCAGCCCTGGCCTTCCAGGAACAACCTGCTGGCATCGCGCTGGGAGGGGGTCAGCTGGTCGGTGGTCATCTGCCGCACCGACGCGGGCGACAGTAGCTGGCGGCCGTCGGCGCTCCCGCCGGCGAGCAGCATCTGGGCGAAACAGTGCCAGTCGCCGGCGGTCGAGACCAGCCCTCCGGCGCCGGAGGGGAACGCCGGCAGGCTGGCGGCGTCAGCTGTCCGCGGTGAATATTCGTGCTGCGGTGCCGCCGAGGAACAGGCTGCGGGCCTCGTCGCCCAGGGCCGGTCACGGAGAGCGTGCGCCGAGCCGCCGTTAGGTGCGGGCGCCGACCTTAGGCATGTCAAAACGAGGGGGCTTTAGATTCGGGCATTATGTGGCCCGAAGGGCCCAGCCGAACAAGCCGTGCTGGCCGCGACGGAGCGCACCGCTGTGTACGGCTGGTTGCTTGGGCGGTCTGCGGCACCTGAGTCAGCGTGGCCTTTCTGGCCCGTCCAGTAAGACACCGCCGGGGATCGGATGCCGTGGGCTCGCTCAGCGCAGCGGAGAAAGGGCCTGTGCCAGCGGTGCGAGAACGGCCGGATCGTGCGGCGGGGGCAGATAGATGATGGCGAGATCGAGACCTTGTTCGCCGAGCGCTCGGGCGACGATCTGGGTGCTGCTCGATCGTCATCTGAGTACGGATGTCGCCGTGGGCGCGACACTGGGATCGGAGGAGATGACGATGCGCTACGCACTGCTGATGCACTACCGGGAGCCGACCGTGGGAGAGATCAGCGAGGACGCGATCGCTGAGGCGCAGGAGGCCTTCGGCGCCTATGGCCGTGCGCTGGAACAGGCGGGGGTCCTGCTGTCGGCCGACGTGCTGCAGCCGACCACCGCGACGACGACCGTCACCCGCAGAGAAGGAGTCCTGCAGGTGCAGGACGGGCCCTTCGCCGAGACGAAGGAAGCGCTGGCCGGAGTGTTCGTTCTCGAGGTGCCCGACCTTGACGCGGCCATCGGCTGGGCCGAGAAGTGTCCTGGCGCCCAGTGGGGTGTGATCGAGGTACGCCCGACCGCGACCGCCTTCGTCAACGGCGGATGGACGCACTGACCTCCGGTGGCGGAAGGTGGGCTGCCGCCCCCGGCCTCGGTGCGACGGGGCCGGCGGCCCACGCCGCGGGCCTGGCTGCCCGCGACAGTTACGGGCGGCTACTGGCCCTTCTGTCCGCCCCGGCAAGCGACCTCGCGGCCGCGGAAGACGCCCTTGGCGACGCCTTCGAGCGCGCCTTGCGGACTTGGCCCGCCCAGGGGGTGCCGGGCAACCCTGACGCGTGGCTGCTCAGCGTCGCCCGCAACCGGCTGCGCGACCACTGGAAGTCCGCGCGGGTTCAGCGGATCTTCCCCCTCGACGTCGAGCGGGACGCACCGGTGCACGTCGATGACCTCGACGTCGACGCGATCCCCGATCGGCGGCTTGAACTGATGCTCGTGTGTGCGCACCCGGCCATCGAGCGCGTCTCGCACACCCCTCTCATGCTCAACACTGTGCTCGGCTACACCGCCGAGGAGGTCGGCCGGGCCTTCTCCGTGTCGGCATCGGCGATGGCGACGCGGCTGGTCCGGGCGAAAAAGCGCATCAAGGCCGCCCGCATCCCCTTCCGCATCCCCGATCAGAGTGACCTACCGGTGCGGATGATCGCGGTCCTCGAAGCGGTCTATGGCGCCTATGTCATCGATTGGGGGACGAGCGGGCCGCAGGCCCGTCAGCTGCCTTCGGAGGCACTGCACCTCGCCGGGGTACTCACCAAGCTCGTGCCCGGCGATCCGGAGGCGCACGGGCTCGCCGCTCTCGTCCAGCTCTCCGCGGCGCGCGCCCCGGCGCGCGTTGACGCGAACGGACGATTCGTGCCACTCGCTGACCAGGACCCGTCGCTGTGGAACCCTGACCTGATCAACCGTGCACACGAACACCTGCGGGCGGCGCACGCGCGAGGTCAGCTGGGCCGCTTCCAGCTCGAGGCCGCGATCCAAGCCGTGCACTGCGCCCGACGGCAGGCAGGCACGACGGACTGGCCGACCCTGCTGGCCCTCCACCGCCTGCTGCACGCGCTCGCGCCGTCGCTCGGCAGCGGTGTCGCGCTCGCCGCCGTCACCGCTGAGGTCGACGGCCCCGCAGCCGGGCTCGCCACGCTCGACGCCCTGATCGAAGTCGCCGGTCAGTACGCCCGCCGCTTCCAGCCGGCCCGAGCCACGCGTGCGCACCTGCTTGACCAGCTCGGGCGAAGCGAGGAAACGGTGACCGCCTATGAAAGCGCGATCGACCTGACCCACGACATCGCTGAACGCCAGTACCTGCAGCACCGCCGTGACCGTGCCAACCACCGGGGCCAGCTCCGCTAGCTGGACGACCGAACATGAGCTTGAAGCCGCCAATCCGGCACTGGGCCCGGACCACGTCATCCTGACCGCCCAGGAGACGCAGATCGCGCGGCTGGGCCGCGACGGCCTGTCAAACCCGGAGATCGGCGCCTGTCGCCTGCCATGATCATGGGACCCTGCTGAGGCATTTTCTGCCACGAGGATGGGACCACCTGGTTGTCAGTGATGCGACCACCCGGCGTGTCGCGCCGGTGGTTTTGATCACTTTCCTGTTCGATGCCTGCAAGTCGTCGGACTTGGAGGATCGGGCGGATGCTGTTCGGGAGGTTGGCGTGACAGAGATCCGTGAGGTGCTCCGGTCGTGGCTGGCCGGTGCCGGGCTTCGGAGGGTGGCCGCGCAGGCGGGGGTGGACCGCAAGACCGCCCGCCGGTATGTCGAGGCGGCGGTGGCGGCGGGGCTGGCCCGCGACGGCGGGGCGGGGCAGCTGACCGATGAGCTGGTCGGCCAGGTCGCCGAGGCGGTCCGCCCTGTTCCGGCTGCATAAGGGCAAGTACGGTTCACTGCGGATCACCGCCGACCTGAAAGATGAGGGATGGCGGGTAAGCGAGAACACCGTCGCCAGGTTATCCAGCTCCATGATCAAGGTGCGACCCCCCGGATACCCGGGTACCCGGGTCCTCGTTCTGGTCTACCTCTCCGCGAGGCCCCATGGGCGGTGATCGGTGACTGGCTGACACCGCCACCATCGCCGCCCGGGGCTCACACTCCCTGACGACACGTCGGACGAGGGATGGGGACTTTCAACTGGCCACCAGCGGGACCTCAACCCGGCCACCTGCGGGTACTTTTACATGGCCACGGACAGCGCCCATGACTGCGGTGCGCGGTACAGCCTGTGGATTCCATGAGCGCGGGATATTCGTGGGACGAGGTTCGGTCTGATCCGGACAGCAGCGTTGCCACAGGTCACTGGGAGCGGCGCCGTCGAAGCCGTCATGGAGGGTCGTCTGCTCGCCCGGGCAGGCGACCACCGATACCGGCCAGACGTCGCCTCGACTCGCGGACGCACTCCCGCCCGGCGCAGTCAGTAGGATCGTGCGCTCTCGATCGCCGGACTCCGGCAGGGTCAGGGCACCTTACCGGCATCCTGTCGGTACTTCTTCGGGGGCGGGTAAACGTAGCGAGCGATCGTCGCTGATACCCATCCGATGACGAACCCGCAGAAGACCAGGAAAACGTTGTTCCGCTTGCCAGCCGGATCGAGCAACGAGGTCAGCACGAGAAGTATGGCCCACACGATCCCCACCCCGATGCTGTAGGCCGTGTAGGTCCTCATCCGAGGCTTCATCTCATCCTCCGTCACCAGGCCCGCGAGGTCCGCTGGCCGTGTCGTCTGGGCATGGGCTGCTGGATTGCAAACCCACAAGGCTCGACAACAGGTTGGACGTGGCAGCCGCAGTCCAGTCCGCTTCTTTCGAACAGGGCGGACGTTGGTTGGCGACAGGCACTAGGACGCCACTGAATAACGGCGGGCCGAAGTCGGCGTTTCTGCCGGCAATATGTTCGATCATCTGGGATGATCTTCTCATGCAGGGAAGATCGCGGTTGGACCGGGAGCTGTGGGATGCGGAGGCGATCGCCGGGGACCTGGTCCCGGCCGGGAGCGTGTTCGCGTTCCTGGCCAGGCACCGGCATGAGCTGTTCCCGGATGAGTTCACCGCGGACTTGTTCGGTTCTGCCACGGGCCGCCCGTCGCTTCCGGCGGATCTGGTGGGTGCCGTGCTGGTGCTCAAGGAGCTGTATGACCTGTCCGATGCGCAGACCGCTGATGCGCTGAAGTTCGATATCCGGTGGAAGGTGGCGTGCGGCCGGTCGCTGACCCAAGTGTCGTTTGACCCGTCGGCGCTGGTGTACTGGCGGCGGCGGATCGCCGCATCCAAGCGCCCGGACCGGGTTTTTGACGCGGTGGCGGCGGTGATCGCGCAGACGGGGATCTTGCGGGGGCGGCGGAGGCGGTGTGTAGACTCCACGGTCTTTGACGACGCGGTGGCGACCCAGGACACCGTCACCCAGCTGGTAGCCGCGGTCCGGAAGGTGGCCCGGGTGGTGCCCGGCGCCGCGGAGGTGATCGCCCGGGTGTGCCAGCTGGATTACGCCCGGCCGGGCAAGCCCGCGATCGACTGGGACGATGCGGCGGCCAAGCAGGGCCTGGTGAGCGATCTGGTCAAGGACGCGCTGACGGTGCTGGCCGCGCTGACGGGCGAGGACGCACCGGAGCGGGACACCGCGGCGGCGGACGCGCTGGGGCTGCTGGCGCTGGTGGCCGGGCAGGACGTGGAGCCCGCTGAAGGGTCGGACGGGACGGACGGGCGGTGGCGGATCGCCCGCAAGGTGGCCCCAGACCGGGTGATCTCAACAGTGGACCGGCAGGCCCGGCATACCCGCAAGTCGAAGTCGAAGCGCCGCGACGGGTTCCGGGGGCATGTGGCCGCCGAGCCGGAGACCGGGCTGATCACCGACTGTGAGATGACGATGGCCGCCGGGCCGGGCAGCACGGACGCGGAGAACGGCGTGAAGATGGCCGCCCGCGACCGGTTCTGCGGGCACCCCACAACCACGGCCGGCGACGACGCCGTGGACGCGGGCGTGCAGGCGCAGCCGGAGGACGCTGCCCAGATGCCAGCCCGCGACGCGTCCTGCCACGGCGGCCCCGCTGCCCCGGCCACTGCCGCCGGGTCCGCGGGCGCGCAGGAGCAGGAAGCGGCGGCGGATGCAGGCGCGGACGCACAGGCGGAGGCGGGTGCGGGTGCGGGCCCAGGCGCGCAGGCCCGGGAGGACGGTGGGCTGGAGGTCTACGGCGACTCCGCCTACGGCAGCGGGGAAGCCCGCGCCGCCTACCGCGACGCCGGCCACGACACGGTGATCAAGCCGGGGCCGCTGCGTCCGGCCGTGCCCGGCGGGTTCACTGCCGATGACTTCACCGTCGACGAGGGGCAGGGCACGGTCGTCTGCCCAGCCGGGGTCACCCGGACGATGACCGCCAGCCGGACTGTCACCTTCGGCGCCACGTGCGGCGCCTGCCCGCTGCGGCACAAGTGCACCACTGCGGCCGGCGGCCGGTCGATGACCATCCACCCGCATGACGACCTGCTGCGCGCCGCCCGCGCAAAGGCCAGGACGCCGGAGTTCAAACAGGCCTACCCCACCCGCTCGGCAATCGAGCGGATCATCTCCTGGACCGCGACCCAGAACGGGCGCCGGGTCCGGCTCCGCTACATCGGAACCAGCAAGAACGACGCCTGGATGCATACCCGATGCGCTGCACTGAACCTGCGCACCCTCCTGCGGCACGGCCTGACCCGCCGTAACGGGACCTGGGCCCTGGCCTGACCAGCCGTACCACCACCGTCCGCGCACCCTGCACGACCTCACGTGCCGCCCGGCAGGCTCCCACAGGCACCTGAACCGGTCCCAGGCCGACGATGCCAGGAAGGCACTGATACCCCGGCGCCACGGCCGGCTGGATCGGCCGCAAGCACGCCAACGGGATCAGAGGTTGTTCAGGGGAGTCCTAGCTGATCTTGCTAGCGCAGATGCGAACAACCGACCTGGACGAGCCCGGATGCAGCTGCAGCAGCTCGCCGTCCCCAGCTTGTGTGAGCAGGTTGATCCGCCAACTGTGGTCGGCGCTGGACGACCCTAATCTTGCTACGGATCAGCCCTTGGTACCGCTAGCGCAGCGCCGTACTGGCGTGAAAAATGGCCGGGGTACCGCCCGTGACGTCATTACCTTCTTGGCGCGGTTGAGGCCGCGGATCAGTCTGACGCCGGGAGCCGGTTTCCCTCGCGGCCCGGACGCTGCAGGGGATCGGGGGAGCGCTGCTCACCCCGGGGTCACCGGCGATCATCCAGGCCAGTTCACCGACGAGGACCCGCCCCCGGCGGTGGGCGCCTGGTCGGCTCTCGGCGGGGTGACCGGGGCCGCGGGGCCGCCGCTCGGCGGCTGGATCGTGCAGGCCGCCGGGTGGCGCTGGGTCTTCCTGCTCAACCTTGGGAATCCATATCCGCGGCGCTCGCATGGTGTGGCGGCAGGCGCAGAACCTGAGGGCGATGTCCGCATCCCCGCAAATATGCATGGGCCATGGGCCGTTGGTCATGTCGAAGAAGCGTTCGACTATTGATAGCTGAAACGTGAGGGGACAATGCCCAGAGCCCCCGGGCTCCGGCGCTGCCTGTTGGGCAGAATGCTGCCCCGCCGAGTTTGAGCGAGGAACATGCCAAATGATTCGGCTTTGCCGGCAAGGTCCACGACAGCGGTCTTCAGACCGCGGCGGGCGCTGCCACGCCGGGGATGCCGAATCGCCTCACGCACTGCCCACGTCCGTTACAACCGATGCCGGTGGTAACGGACGTGCAGCTGAGGGGTTCCGCTGGCTTGCCCTACCCGGTATGGAGATCAAGACGCTGCCGTGGCCGATATGCATGCGACGCGCTACCGGCATCGCCTGTCGCGGCGCATCCCGGTGGTATTCAGGAATACTCGGATCGGTGATGCGCCGACCCGGCCGTATGACGCATCCTGGCCGGCAAGTGGGAGACGTCAGCAGTGGCTAAGCCCAGTGGGGGCCCAGCGCAGACACCGCAGTTCTAGGCCTGGGCTCCTGGGCGGGCAGCTCGTTCGGCCGGCCACTGGCGAAGGACCGCCCGGACGATCATGATGGGGGTAAGCGGATGACTGCGGAGAGTTCAAAGACGATGCAGGCGTGGGTGGTGCGCCAGCCAGGACCGATCGAGTCCAGCCCGCTGAGCTATCAGGAGAAACCCGTGCCGTCCCCAGCTCCCGGTGAACTGCTGGTCCAGGTCCTCGCCTGCGGCGTCTGCCGCACTGACCTGCACGTCAGCGAGGGCGACCTGCCGGTGCACCGTGAGCACGTCACACCTGGTCACCAGGTCGTGGGCGCTGTAGCGGCACTGGGCGACGGAGTTACCGACTACGCCGTAGGAGACCGGGTCGGCGTCGCGTGGCTGCGGCACACCGATGGGACCTGCGCCTACTGCCGCCGCGGCAACGAGAATCTCTGCCCTAACTCGGTCTACACCGGCTGGGACGCCGATGGCGGCTACGCCGAGTACACGACCGTGCCGGCGGCGTTCGCTTACGGGCTGCCCGCCGACGTCGCCGACGTCGAGCTGGCGCCGTTGCTGTGCGCCGGGATCATCGGCTACCGGGCGCTGCTGCGCGCATCGCTGCCGGAGCACGGCAGGCTCGGATTGTACGGGTTCGGCGACAGCGCCCACCTGTGCGCCCAGGTGGCGCTGGCGCAAGGCGCGACTGTCCATGCCCTGACCCGCGGCGAGGCGGCCCAGCGGTTGGCGCTTGAGCTGGGCGCGACGTCGGCGAGGGGCGCGTACGACTCCCCGCCGGAACCCCTGGACAGCGCGATCCTGTTCGCGCCAGTTGGGGATCTCGTGCCAGTCGCGATGCGGGCACTTGACCGTGGCGGAGTCCTCTCCGTCGCCGGGATCCACCTGACTGACATACCGCGGCTGAATTACGAACACGAGCTGTTCTACGAGAAGGAACTACGCAGCGTCACCTCCAACACTCGTCACGACGGCCGGGAGTTCCTCGCACTCGCCACCCGCTATCACGTCCGGGCCACCACCCATGTGTACCCCATGTCACAAGCACAACAGGCGTTGCAGGACCTCAAGGCCGGCCGTTTCGACGGGGCGGCTGTTCTCGTCAACTACCAGCACGCCGCCCAATGACCACAGCCGTGGCCATCTGGCGCGAGGGGCGCCGGTGACCGGTTTAGGCGGATAGCGTTCGCTTTGGGTGCCTGTGGTGGGCTGGCGAGAATCCTGATGCCTTTGGCGTCGAAGGAGCCGGTGGCTGCCGGGAATCAGGGCCGGTCATAGTGAGTGGGCGGGAAAGAGTCGTGGTCACCGCCGACGCGCAGCTCGCCTTCGTCCAACTCCCGGCGGATCTCGGCCCTCTCCTCCAGGTACTGACCACTCTCGGTGACATCGCTATCCGGCGGGGGGTCAGTCGCCGGCGGTACCTCGTCCGGGTCGTAGTCATCGAGACCGGCATCAACGCGTTCTTCCTCAGTCAGGCGGGCGAGGCGGTCATCGTCTGGGTGCGCGGGCGCGCCGCCGTGCTCCCGGCGATCGCGGTGGAACCGCTCATCTGGCTGGCCTGGGGTCTGTTGCGTCATGAGACCTCCAGCGGGCGTGGGTGGCAGGGTCGGCCACATGTGAGCACTTCTTTCACGCTACCCCGCGCGCGAGACCACCGGCCGGCACGGTTCCGGAAATCAACAGGCAAGTCATCGGGGAGCAGGCCATGAAAACTGATGCTGAGACCAGGGACGACAGCCATCAGCGAGCTGGGCTGGAATCCGCGGGTATCTGGCCCGGACGCCATCGGGGTGGCTGTCTCGGACGGCGCGGTGACCATGACCGGACGCAACGAGCTACGCCGTGAATGGGCGGCTGGCCAAGCGGCTGAGCGAGTCCACGGGGTCAAGGCCGAGGCCAACGACGTGGAGGTTCACTCACGATTACGTCGGGCACGATGCGGTGCTCGGCCAGCGCCTGGGGCATCCCGACCTGGCTCGCCCCGAGGCTATCGCCGCCGAGGACGAACCCGATCGGGCGAGTCAGCGCCTCGGCAACGGCCTGCTGCGGGCACCTCGCTGTCGGTGATCTAGGGGTCGAGCCGTTCCATCTCCTGCACGTGGATCTCCTGCACGCGCAAGATCGCCTCAGGCCCGCGAAACAGCACGACCCAGCCATCCTCTTGCTGCACATCGTCAACGTTCTCGAATTTCTCCCTCACGACCTGCTCATCGTCTCCGTAGACCATCCGGTAAGTAGCCATCGGTGCTGCCCCTGAGTCTGTGAAGCCACTAGCCCGCGGCGGGCCACCGGCCTATCCTTGCCCCATTCGCCGGCTGCCGTAACGATATGCCGCTTGCTCATCCCGGCTCTCCGGCCGCTCTTGGCGGCAGGGCAGCGTGGTTCACCGCAGGCGGTAAAGGTCCTCGTCGGCGTCGGGCACGACGAGGGCGCCCGGGTCGGCGGCCCATGCGGTGATGTCAATCTCGGCCGGGTCGAGGTAGTCGAGGTTGACCGCGCGGGTCACCTGCTCGGAGATGCCGGTGGCCAGGGTGATCGTGACCCGGTCGTGTTCGCCGTTGACCTCGTCGTAGGTTCCGGCGCTGCGCACGTGCATGGAGTGGGCGAGGTCACCCCGTGCTGATCCTTGTCATCACCTTCCCGCGCCCGTGCCACCGCCAGCGACTGCCACCGCTCGGCAAGTGCTCGTCCGCCATGAAGGTACGGCCAGGTATGGCCGGACGATGGTGGGACGCTGGTAACGAAAGGTGAGTAAGGGGTTCCGGACACGTCGCGCGGAGACACCGATCTGCGCGGGTACCTGGCGGCCGGTGTTGGCGCTTCGGGCCGCGCCGTAACGGTGAATCTGGTCCCTTTGGCTCATGCTGTGCCGGGGGCGTGTCTGCCAGCCGTTCCAGTGGATTCGCTGATCCCGGCGTGCCGAGCGGCAGGGAGGTGGACGGGCTGACGGCCGGGCCTGGGCGGAACGCCTCCGGGGTGGCTGAAGGGCGCGTTGCAGCGGGCAACCAGGTTAGCGGTCACGGTCGTGGGCCCGCTACTGGCCCGGGGGCTGTCCCGATGTGGTCACGCACTCGGCCGGTCGGGTGCCGCTTACCATGGCATTGTTCGCGTTGCCGCTGCTTTATGCGTTCCCGGCACCCGGCTGTGGCTGGCCGGGGATGCTCGGCGAGATGATCCGCGATGCCGTCGACACGGGCGCAAGTGCAGGCGTTAGATGATCAGGCCCCGGTCGTGACGGCCACCGTCCGGCTGCGCGGTGGCCGCCACGGCGCGCATGGGGCCTGGGCCGTGGTGGTCGCGAACGTCGGTCGATGCCGGGCCGGGCAGCCCCTGGATCAGGGCTGGAGGACGATCCTGCCGGGGATGCCGCCGGCGGCCTTCGCGCTGTACGCCTCGGCTGCTCGCGCGAGCGGGTATACCGCGCCGACCTGGGGGCGGAGGTGCCCCTCGTCGACTAGGCGGGCGAGTTCGATGAGCTGAGCGCGGCTGGGCTCCTGGACGAAGACGACCTTCCTGATGTCGTCCCGGCTGGCGGGTGGCTGCGCGGCGGCCTTGATCGTGACAAGCGTTCCCCCGGGCCTGAGGAGGGCGGGCGAGCGGGCGAGCACCTCGCCGCCGATCGTGTCCAATACCAGGTCGGCCTGGCCGGCCGCGTCCTCGAGGCGGTCGGCGTCCAGCGCGATGAAGCGGTCTGCGCCCAGCTCGGTGGCGAGCGGCCGGGCCCGGCTGCGCCCGGTCCCGATCACCTCGGCGCCGGCCCAGCGGGCAAGCTGGACCGCCGTCGACCCGACCGCGCCGCCCGCGCCGTGGATGACCACCGTCTGCCCCTTGGCCAGCTTTCCGTGGTCGAACAGGGCCTGCCACGCCGTCAGGCCTGCCCGCGGCACCGCCGCGGCGTGGACGTGGTCGGCGGTCTGCGGCTTCGGCGCCAGGTTACGGGCCTCGACGGCGACGTACTCGGCGGCCGCCCCGTCACGGAACTGGTCGGTCAGCCCGAACACCTCGTCGCCGACGGCGATTCCGGCCGTCCCGAATCCCAGCGCGGCGACGACCCCCGACACCTCGTGGCCGGGAATGATCGAGGTCCGCTGATGACCGGCCCGGCAGGTCCAGATAGGCCAGTCCAGCTCGTTGTGCGTGATGCCACACGCGGCGACCTTGACCAGCACGTCGCAGAGCCCGGGCGTGGCATCGGGCGCCTCTTCGTAGACAAGCCCATTGATGCCTGTTGGTTCGTGGATGCGGATGGCCTTCATCGCCCCGCCTCCTTTCATGTGTTGATGCAGTTCTGGTGGCCGGGGCGCCATCTCACCTGCCCGCGGACTTCCGTGTCATGACACAGCGAAGGCAACGTGAGACGACCGTCATCCCTGTTTGCGCCCGGCTCGCGAGCGACTGCACGGCGGTGTCTGCGGCGGTGAGGAAGGGCCATGCCAGGAACAGTGCGCCGACCTCGTTGAGGTGACCGGCGAACCTGGGTGGCTCACGGATGTTGCCCGAGGCCCGGGTCGGCCCGGCCATCTCCTGGCTCGGAACGGGTGCTCATGGTGTCGCATACTCCCTTGCTCGCATCTGCCCTCACCTGTTCGACGAGATATCGCGCCGAACTGTGAGGCCGGCGCGTCGCCTGACATTCCGGGGGGTTGTGCCGTCGTACTGCCGAGAAGAACCCGCCATCCAGAGAACAGGAAGCTCAGCGGCATGATGACCGGCTCATCCGCCCGGCGAGCGTCGATCATGGATCGCTACGATGCTCCCGCCGGGGTCATCAGCGGAGGCAACAGCGGGGCCGACCTCGACTACGGGCCTCGCGGCCCGCAACACCGCGACAACATGCTGATCCGGCCAGTCACACGATGGCCTCGCGTACATGCGGCTGGCTTGCCTTGCCGTTGTAGATGCCGGCGTAATGAAGGAACGTCTCGTCGATCACTGCCTTGGCTGGGGCGACCACCGCCACCGATCAGCGCGGCCAGGCCGTTCAGCCGCGCGTAGCCGTCCGCCGCGTAGGACGCGTTCAGCTCGTTACACGCGCCTATCCACTCCAGCGTGCCGGTATCCTCGAGCTGCAACAGCTCGAGGTTGTAGTCGCCCGGCACGCCAAACGCATGCCCGACGCCGGCCTCCCGAATGCGCCGGAGCAGAAACTCTCCCACGGTCATCGTCAAGCTCTCGCGCGTGGGACTGCCCGTCGAGTGCCCAGCCGTGACTGTCATCTGCCTTCTCCTCTCGGAGCCAGGTACTTCCCTGTTCAGACAAGCGGCCCTGCACGGGGCGCACACTACTGCTCCTACCGCGTATGTGCCTCACCCAAGCGAGGTTCAAAGTGAGTCACTATTAGGTTGCGGCTTGGCAGGCTTTGCCGCGTCAGATGCCCGCATGGCTCCCGGTCTCACACCGCGCGCAGGTCGCCGACGGCCAGCGCCTCGGTCAGGTCGGCCGCGGCGGCCTGGTTGGCCTCCTCGGGGAAGTCGTCGTTGCTAGTGTCCCGCGCCGTAAGTTCGCCGAATATTTCTAGCAGGGACTTCGCCCGATTGTAAGGTCTTCACCAGTGCTGATGATCTCTGATTTATGTGAATGATTTTAGGCGCGGGACACTAGGAACCGAACGGTGATGTTCTTGAAGCAAAGCCCCCGGAATGGGATCGACGGCTCGCACTTGCCGGTCGCGTAGCCGGTAACCGCGCCGCCGATCTTGAGGATCTCCAAGTCGACGGCGATGCCGGTGTCCAAGGCGACCTCGGCGACCCGATCCACGCCGCCGGGCGCGACCGCCGGAATCTGCCGGCCGCGCCGACGTCCAGCCCGGCCACGTTGACCACGTGCGGACGGCACGGCGACGTACTCGGCAGCGGTGCCGAACGGCCGGCGGAACTGGGCCAGGAAGACCCAGACCCGCTGGCCGGCCCGGTCCGGATCCACCTGCCGCACGGCGACGGCGTCGATCACGACGGCGCCGTCGCCGTGCAGGATCACCCGGGGGTAGGCCATCATGGACCCCACCAGCCGCGGCGTTTGCCCAGGTCGCCCACGTGGATGCCGGAGAGCAGCGCCTCGGTCTTGTCCGGCGCCACCTTGAAACGGGTCAGCTCTACCATCGTCACCATCACAGCCTCCTTGATCGCTCTCTATATCGTGTAGCGCCACTACCTGACCCGCGAGGCGCTGCTGGAGGCCCTGGAGGCCGAGGCCCGCGAGCAGTTGGCCACCCGGATCGCCGACGCCGGACTGGACCTCGTCCCGGTCCCCGAAGCCCTCGGACGGCTGCTGCGCGCCATCTTCACCATCGGCGACCGCTTGTTGTTCCTACGCCGCGAGCACACCCAGCCGCTGGGCCAGCCGCCTGGCGAGACCGAATGGCGCGGCAGCCCGCCGATCCTGGCCCTGTTCTAGCGCGGCATCGACGACCACACCCTGCGCGACGACCTCAGCGCCAACCACCTCGGCCAGCTGTTCGGCGGCCTGGTACAGTCCCGCCCTCGCAGCCGACCTGCCCCGATCATGGGCGTCGAGCCGCGGTCATCGCGTCGATGTTCCTCGACGGCGCCCGCCGGCATCCCTGACGTCCCGCCGCGCTGCGACCCTCCATCCCCGCCGCACAGCCCAGATGCTGTCGCGGGATCACGACGCGGGCGAACGTCAGGGCTGGTGCCATAACCGGAAATCTGGGCGCCCCGCTGCTCGCGATCACACGACTACTGGCCGCCCGGCAGAATGGTCGCCGTGACCGGTCGGTCCCGTGCACCCAGCCCGCCGCGCCCTACGTCGGTGCTGGAGGCGGTGCTGGAGCGTGTCACCTACGTCAACGAGGACACCGGCTACACCATCGCCCGGGTCGCCACCGACCGGACCGGACCGGATCTGCTGACGGTGGTGGGGCCGCTGCTGGGCGCCCAGATCGGGGAAAGCCTGCGGCTGACTGGGCACTGGAGCTCCCACCCCAAATATGGCAGGCAGTTCGAGGTGACCTCCTACACCACCGTGCTGCCCGCCACCGTGCAGGGCATCCGCCGCTACCTGGGTTCGGGGTTGATCAAGGGGATCGGCCCGATGATGGCCGAACGGATGGTGGCACATTTCGGTGCCGGCATCCTGGCCGTTATCGAGACCGAGCCCGGCCGGCTGATCGAGGTGCACGGGCTGGGACCGAAACGGACCAGGAAGATCGCCGACGCGTGGGAGGAACAGAAGGCGATCAAGGAAGTGATGGTGTTCCTGTCCGGCGTGGGAGTGTCCACCTCCCTGGCCGTGCGGATCTACAAGAAGTACGCCGACGCCTCCATCACGATCGTGAAGAACGAGCCGTACCGGCTGGCCTCGGATGTGTGGGGCATCGGGTTCAAGACTGCCGACACTATCGCCCAAGCCGTCGGGATCCCGCACGACAGCCCGGAACGGATCAGGGCAGGGCTGCAGTACACCCTGTCGCAGGCCGCCGACAAGGGGCACTGCTACCTCCCGCAACCCAACCTGATCACCGATGCCAGCAAGATCCTCGAGGTGGACCGGGAACTGATCGGCCCATGCCTGGACGAGCTCGTCGCCGTCGGCGGTGTCGTCCGCGAATTGGTACCCGGTGAGGGTGGCGATCTGCTCCCGGCGGTCTACCTGGTGGCCTTCCACCGGGCCGAGCAGTCCCTGGCGGCGGGGCTGCTGGCCCTGCTGAACTCCCGCCAGGAGCGGCTACCGGCATTCGCGGGCGTGGACTGGGGCAAGGCACTGCGATGGCTACATGCCCGGACCGGGCAGGACCTGGCCCCGGGGCAGCAGGAGGCGGCCCAGCTCGCCCTCACGCGGAAGGTGGCCGCGCTGACCGGCGGCCCCGGCTGCGGGAAGAGCTTCACTGTCCGTTCCGTCGTCGAGCTCGCCCAGGCCAAGAACGCCACCGTGGTGCTGGTCGCGCCCACCGGCCGGGCCGCCAAGCGGCTGGCGGAGCTGACCGGCCACCAGGCCTGCACCGTGCACCGGCTGCTGCAGCTGCAGCCCGGCGGCGACCCCAAATACGACCACGACAACCCCCTGGACGCTGATCTGGTCGTGGTGGATGAGTCCTCGATGATGGACGTGATCCTGGCCAACAAGCTGGTCAAGGCCATCCCGGCAGGTGCGCATCTGCTGATGGTCGGCGACGTCGACCAGTTGCCCTCGGTCGGCGCCGGCGAAGTCCTGCGGGACCTGCTCGCCGCCGGCGCCATCCCGCGGGTGCGCCTGACCCAGATCTTCCGCCAAGCCCAGCAATCAGGCATCGTCGTCAACGCCCACCGCATCAACCACGGCCAGTCCCCGCAGCTCACCGGCTTCGGCGACTTCTACTGGTTCACCTGCGAGCCTCCCGAGGACTGCGGCCTGCACCCGGCGGAGGAGACCGCCAAGCTGGTCGTGGACATCGTCGCCCGCCGCATCCCCGCCAAATTCGGGCTGCACCCGGTCCGCGACGTCCAGGTGCTGACGCCGATGCACCGCGGCCCCGCCGGTGCGGGCAACCTGAACACCCTGCTGCAGGAGGCCCTCACCCCGTCCCGCGACGGGGCACCGGAACGCCGCTACGGCGGGCGGGTGTTCCGGATCGGCGACAAGGTCATCCAGCTACGCAACAACTACGAGAAAGGGGCGGCCGGGATCTTCAACGGCACCGTGGCCACCGTGACCAGTATGTCCCTCGAAGATCAGACCCTCACCGTGCTCACCGACGAGGACGAGCAGGTGGCCTACGACTTCGCCGAACTCGACGAACTCGCCCACGCCTACGCCGTCACCATCCACCGCTCCCAAGGCAGCGAGTACCCGGCCGTGGTCATCCCGCTGACCACCTCGTCCTGGATGATGCTGCAACGCAACCTGCTCTACACCGGCGTCACCCGCGCCAGGAAACTCATCGTCCTGGCCGGATCCCGCCGTGCCCTGGCCCAGGCCGTCCGCACCGCCGGAGCAGGCCGCCGCCACACCGCCCTCAATTACCGACTCCACCCCGTCGAGTAGGCCTCGCTCCGCCAACAGCGAAGGACTTTGCCGGAGTTCGTGAGCCTGGCTATGGGTTGCGCTAGTGATCGGCGATGGATCCATCGATCGCCGAGCGACAGATGACGGCGAGCACGGGTTGCTGACCTGGTAGTAGGGCAGTGCCATGAGCCCGAAGGACAGCGCCGAGCCGCGGCCTCCCGTCCAGGTCGCGTCGTCGTCCTGGACTGCGGTGCCGCCGACATCGGGGAACCGTTGCCGGTTCGCGGCTTGCGTCAGCGCATCCTGCTAAGCCTCGATCCACCGCGTAAATAGGGTTCTGCCGGGCGCGCCGACGCGAAAGGTGCCCTCTGAACTGGGACGATGGGAGTTGCTAACACTTCCATTCCCCAGATGGAGAGGACACCTCGCAAGTGCGATTGTTGCACGGGCTGGCGAAGATTCACGCATCGTTTGATGACCCGAATCTCGTGTCACGGGCGGGCCTGGTCCCGGTGATGGCCCTGGCGCAGCGGGCCGGCCTTGCCGCGCTGGCCGGCGAGCATGTGGCCATCGCTGACCGGTGCGGGGTGAATGCGCACCTGAAAGTGCCGTGCCTGGTCGCCGGGATGGTCGCCGGGGCGGACAGCATCGACGACATGGACCTGCTGCGGCATGGCGCGATGCCGGCGCTGTTTGGCGGGATCCGGGCACCGTCCACGCTGGGGTCGTTCCTGCGCTCGTTCTCCTGGGGGAACGCCCGGCAGGCGGAGAAGGTGAGCCGGCTGCTGCTGGCGGACCTGGCCCGCCGCACGCCGTTGCTGCCCGGCAAGGACGTGGTGGCGTTCGTGGATATCGACTCGATGCAAAAACGTGTCTACGGCCGCAAGAAGCAGGGCGCGGCGTTCGGCCATACCAAGATCCAGGGCAAGAGCCTGCTGGTGCGGGGGCTGAACGCGCTGACCGCCACGATCAGCACGCCGCTGGCTGCGCCGGTGATCGCCGCCACCAGGCTCCGCGGCGGCAACGCGGGCTCGGCCCGGGGCGCCGCGTCCTTCGCCACCGAATCGGTCACTACCGCCCGCGCCACCGGATGCGCCGGGACGCTCGTGGTGCGGGCCGACTCGGCGTTCTACTCCGCGGCGTTCACCGGCGCGGTCCGCCGGGCCGGGGCGTGCTTTTCGGTCACGGCGAAGATGGACCCGGCCGTCAAGGCGGCGATCGCCGCCATCGGCGAGGATGCCTGGACCCCAATCAGATATCCGCGGGCGATCTGGGACGACCAGCTGCGCTGCTGGGTGCCGACGCCGAGGTGGCCGAGGCGCACTACACCGCCTTCACCTCGAAGAAGGGGCAGGCCATCACCGCCCGGCTGATCGTCCGCCGGGTCAAAGACCTCAACCGCACGGCCGCCCAGGGCCAGGACGAGATGTTCCCCGTCTGGCGCTACCACGCCGTGTTCACCGACTCCCCGTTCGCGACCATCCAGGCCGAAGAGCACCACCGCGACCACGCCCAGGTCGAACAGCTGTTCGCCGACTGGACCGACGGGCCCCTCGCGCACCTGCCATCAGGCTCGTTTCCCGCGAACGCGACCTGGCTCGCCTGCGCCGCCATCGCGCACAACGTGCTGCGCGCCGCCGGATCCCTGGCCAGCCTCGCCTACGCCAAGGCCCGCGGCGCCACGTTGCGCCGCGACCTCATCAACGTCGCCGCCCGGACCGCCCGCCACGGCCGCGGCGAGATCACCCTGCACCTGCCCGAAGGCTGGCACCGCGAGCAGCACTGGATGAGCCTCTTCGAGGCCGCCTGCGGCCCGCCCGCCCACGCGGCCTGACCAGCCCAGACACAGTCACGCATTCCCACGGCCCCAGCGGCCACCCGGCGAACTGCCAGCCAAGATCCCCGATCAGAAACCGTGGACAAGCCGCAGAAAGGTGAGCGGCGAGAAAACCACGTCCCCTGCCATCCTCAAGATCACGTCCACTGGGCCATTGCCCCGCAACGCGATCATCTGAATTCGGGCGGTGGATTGAGGCTAAGGCGCTGCCGTCGATAGGGCGCGATTCCGCGGGCACCGCAGCGCCTCCGGCGGCCGCCCAGATCAGGATGATCTGGGCGCGAGCAGCGGTACGAGAGGTCTACCCGGGGGCCCGCAAATAATCGTTCGGCGTGCCCCTGGACATCCATTACGACGACGGGTCGCTCTACCTTGCGGCAGACGGGCCTGTTCGAGAATTACGAGTGAACATGCCGGTTAGTGCATAAGTATGTGCGGGCTCAACACACGCTATTCGGTGTGTGCGGTCCAACCGAAGCGCCCGCGGCGGCTCGCCCACTCGCAGAACGACCTGATATGGGCGGCTCTGTTGGCGTTACGGAACTCGATCTTGTGGCCGCTTGTAACGGCGGTTATATGTACGTTGGCGTCACTCGGATTGGCTACGTTCCGTAATCCCCTGGAGTTTCCCGCACTTCTTATCCCCTACGGGCACTGGGCAGCTAGCGTGCCCGCCTCCCGGGCAACCTGATCCGCCGTCCCGTCAAGGCCGCTGGCCTGCTGCCGGGCCGAGGAAATCGCGCTATCAAGGTCCTTGAGTGCTTTGTTCCCTGCCGCGACCGCTGCTGACGGCTTCGTCGCTGGTGACGCCCCAAGATTCCGCAGCTCGCTCACGACCGCCCGGACGGCGCTGAGATCGCCGCTGACGGGATTGGCCTGCAGCGAGCTGATGTCCCCCTGCGCCGTGTCAGCATCCCCGTCAACCATGTCTGAGCCCCCCTGCACCCTGTCCACATCCCCGGCCCGGACAGTGCAGGAATCATGCTGCACCGTGACATACTCGCCCTGTTCGTTGGCCAGCTCGCCCCGCATCTTCTGGACGTCCGCGGCAAGGGACGTGTTGCTCTGCAGAGCGGCCGTATCCTGGGCCAGCTTGGAGTTGTCACCCGTCAGCCGCTGCCGAAGCCCGGAGATCTGCTGGTCCCGCTTCTGTGCTGCTTGCTGGGATGCCTGAGCCTGTACCACGGCTTGCTGCTGCTTCTCAAGCCGCTTGGCGAGGGGACCTAACTGCTGCTGCCCCGTCCAGCTGTCCGTGGTGAACATCTGGCACGCATCCCGGCCGCTCAGCTGTTCCCCGGCGTCCTGCACGACCGCCTCATATGGGCTGCGGAACACATCGCAGCTGATCCCCAGAGCGCCGTCCTGCGGCACCGTGCTCGTGTGGCCCCACAACGCACCGCCCAGAGACAGATCTCGAATCAGCACGTCACACTCACCCTTGTCCCCGGGCGCGAGCGTGATCCTCGCGTGATTTCCCTGGGCGTAGATCGTGCAATCGTTGGCGCCCGGCGTCTGGGTTGACTGTGCGCCACCGCAGCCAGCCAGGACGAGGGTAGTCGCGATGATGACTGCGAGCTTCATGGCAGCAGAATGCTACCGGCCGGTCAAAGGGTGATCGGCCGGAAGCTGATGCCTTCTCCCGGGTGAGCCGGGCGCGCCAGCGCGGGCTCACCACGTCGAGGACTCGTGCCGCGGCTCGACCGCGACGCGGACAGGTGTGTTCAGGCCCGGGATCGCGAATGTCCCGGACCCGCCAGACCGGACTTCCGAAGATCACATCTTCGGAAGTCCGGCTAGACTGACCCGACCCGGCACGTTGCACAAGTTCATGCAGGCACGCATCGAGCAGCAGCGGATCCGCGGCGAGGTTCGGCGGAAGCTGGAGCAGCAGCGGGCCAAGCCTGTCGCCGAGACCCGCGGCGGCGCCGGGCAGGCGCCGGGCAGGCGCCGGGCAGGCGCCGGGCGGGTTCCGCGCTATGCATCGCGCGCGCCGCCGCCGGTTCTCGATCAGCAGCAGGTCGAGGGCGAGCAGCTTGGGATGCAGCGCCGCGGTGGGCGCCAGCGCGAAAAACCAGGCGTTCACCGCCAGCCCGCTGGTATGCGCATCCGAGCTCAGACGCCTTCGAGGGCTTCTAGCGCCCGGACCGGACGCCGTGACGAACTGCTGGTAGTCCTTCTCGTTCTGGTCGGCGTAGCGCTGCGAGAAGTCGGTGCTTGACCGGTCGAACGCGTCGCTGCCGCCGAGATATTCGGCGATGGCGACCGGGTCGCCGGACCGGGCATGCGCCCGCGCTAGACTCCACCCGCAGATGTAGAACGTGAGCCCGAGCGGTGTCATCACCTCGGCCAGCACCGAGCCTTCATGTCGCGTAGCTGGCCAGTAGAAGTGGCGGTCCACATCCAGCCCCTTCGTCGGCCCGGTCATCGCCGCCACCGTGATCGGCGATGTCCGCGATGTGTCCCGCTTCGCCAGCCGGGACCACTTCTTGGCCGTCATCGGTGAGGATGGTCAGCAGGTACCAGGCGCGCAGGTAGCGCGGCAAGTGCCGTGGACCGAGGGGTTGGTGATGGGGAGATGGCCGCGAGCGGCAGCGCCCGGCCCGGCCGGGTCTGGCTGATCACAGGTGCGACATCCGGTTTCGGCCGGGCACTGGCCGAGGCGGCGCTCGCCGCCGGGGACACGGTCGTCGGAGCGGCGCGCAGGCCCGATCGCCTGGACCAGCTTGTGGCGGCCCATCCGGACCAGGCGAGCGCGCTGGCGCTGGATGTCACCGAACCGAGCGCTGCGAGGCGGTTGTGGACGAGGTGGTGTCCCGTTTCGGCCGGATTGATGTGCTTGTCAACAATGCCGGCCGGACCCAGGTCGGTGCGCTGGAGGAAACCACCGAAGGTGAAATGCGCGCCCTGTTCGATCTGCACTTCTTCGGACCGGCGGCGCTGACCCGCGCGGTGCTGCCGCACATGCGGAGGGTCGGCGGCGGCGCTGTGGTCCAGATGTCCAGCGTTGGCGGGCAGGTCACCGCACCAGGATTCGGGGCCTATTGCGCGACGAAGTTCGCCCTCGAGGGGCTCACCCAGACACTCAGCCAGGAAGTCGACTTTGGAGTCACCTTCCTGATCGTGGAGCCGGGGGCGTTCCGGACCAGCCTGTTCAGCCCGGATGCGGCTTATACGTCGGCGCCGATGGCCGAATATGCCGGCACCGTAGGCCCGACGCGGGAGTACCTGCGCACCGGCCACGGCACTCAATCCGGTGACCCGGCGAAGGCGGCCCAGGCCATCGTGACCGCGCTCGACGCGCCCGAGCCGCCGCTGCGACTGGTCCTGGGCGGCGACGCCGTCGACGACATCCGTCGCCGTCTGGACGCGCTGGGCGCTGAACTCGCCGAATGGGAGCCGGTGGGACGCGACACCGCGATCGACACCGCGGCCCCCGGCTGAACCGAGACGATTCCACACGCCCCATGGGCAAGGTCGCCCGGCCGGGGCGGATGAGTATGTCCGGTCGGGTCATGAGAGCGTCGGTTGCGAGCTTGAGCGAGACCGAATTTCAGTAGTTCGGGCCGTGTTAGGTCGCGAGCATAGTCAAGATCCGAGACCATGCGTCATCGCGTGCCTTCTGGTTGAAGGCGGGCGTGCCCGGCCAGAAGAATGCGTGCGCGGTGTCGCGGTAGGCGATGAATTCGTGGTCGGCACCGGCGGCTTGCAGGGCGCGGCGGATCTGACGGCGCTGGCCGGCGTCGATCAGGCTGTCGTCTTCGCCGACCAGGTAAAGGATCCGGCCGCCGATCCCGGCGGTGAGGTCCAGTGTCGGTGAGGGCTGGCTCATCGGGATATCGGTCGTGGGCAGCCAGCCGCCGTAGAGGACAGCCGTCCGGCTGATCGGGAGCCGGCAGGCCGCGAGATAACTCAGATGGCCACCAGCGCTGAAACCGATCATTGCGATCTGGCCGATCCCACGTTGTGACTTCAGCCAGTCGATGCATGCCGCCGTGTCGTCCAGTGCCTGCAGACGGGTGAGCCGGTTCAGGTATGCGAAGCCTTCCTGACGGCCGGAATCGTCGCGTTCGAGCCAGCGCCCGGGTGGCGCGTCCCGGTGGTAGAACTCGGGCGCGATCGCCAGGTAGCGGTCTGCGGCGAGATCGTCGGCTATGCGGCGGATATCTTGGTTCACGCCGAAGAGCTCATGGGCCACGATGACCCCGGCCGGCGCGTGGTTAGTGGACGGCTGGGCCAGGTATGCCTGCATGGTGGTGCCGTCAGTGACCGGTATCTGGACCGGTTGGTTCGTGATCGTCATGCCCTCAGCCTGCGTACGGGACGGTACTGGTAGCCAGAGCAGGCTTTTACTGGTATTGGCATGGATAGGCTTGAGTGCGTGGTAGCTGCCGGAGACCCGCAGGCGCTCGGGCAGCTGCTTCGCTCGCGGCGCGAGCGGCTCGGCCCAGGCGATGTCGGCTTACGCGCAGGAAGCCGTCGGCGGACGGCTGGGCTGCGCCGCGAGGAAGTGGCGCTGCTGGCGAACCTGTCGACCACGTACTACACCTTTCTCGAACAGGGGCGCCCAGTGCGGCCTTCGGCCCAGGTGCTGGACGCGTTGGCGGCCGCGCTGCGAATGTCGGCCGCGGAGCGCGATTACCTCCACGTCCTCGCCTACGGGCCCGAGGGCGCCCACAGTACGGTACTTACGGCGCCCCCCGAACGGATCGACCACAGCGTCGCTGATCTGGTCCAGCGGCTCGACCCTTTTCCCACGTTCGTCAAAGGACGCCGCTGGGACGTGCTGGCCTCAAATCCCGCTGCCCGGCAGCTATTCACCGACTGGGAGGCGCTGTCCGCCGGTGAGCGCAACCTGGTGCGCTGGATGTTCACCACCAGCCGCGCCCGCGAGGTATACGTGGACTGGGAACCCGAGGCCAGGGCGATGCTCGGCCGCTTCCGGCTTGCCGCCGCCCGCCATCCACACGACCCGGACTTTATGGCCCTGATCGCCGAACTTCGCCGCGACAGCCAGCACGTCCGGGACTGGTGGCCCTGTCACGACGTGACGGCCGTGGGCAGCGGAACGAAGAAGCTGCTTCACCCAAGGCTGGGACCGGTCGAGTATTCGCACGTCGTACTGCAAATAGCAGACCATCCCGACCAGACGCTCGTCACCTACTCTCCAGTCGGCACGAAGGACCCACCGAAAACGCATCTGTCGTCCCTCGCCTAGCCAAAACAGGGCTCGAGCCGCCCCTGCCCATAAGTGGTTTAGTCGCGATCCAGAACCGGGCAATCTGCGTGCCGTACATCCACATACCCCGCACACCTAACACCCGGAGGGTTATTTATAAGGGGTCATCTCCAAGGCGTGGCCACGAATGTTATCAACATTTCCACGGATGTTCCTGTGAATCGGTTGGCCGGAACTAGCTGAACCAGCAGGGTGTGTTGCCGGTACTTCGTATAAACCATGGATGGCAAGCGGCCCCAGCGGGCAGTGGTCGCGGTTCCCGCAGGAACGTAGTCGGCCCGTGCTCCGAGAGCCTATGACCACGATCCCGCAGCGACCACCGGTCCGCGCATGGTTCGTGAGCTGACAGCGCCGCAGTTCCTGCCCGATGGCGGTACCCTCCCGTCATGGACGCCACCTGGTATCAGGTGGGGGTGGCCGCGAGGTGACGCCCGGCGCCGCGGACGTTGTTCACTTCGTGGTTGCCGCCGCGCTCACGTACGCGCTGGGGTTTGAACGGGACCTGCGCGGCTCTCCGGCGGGTGACCGCGTCTTCTCCCTCATCGGCGTCGGCGCCGGGATCGTCGGGGTGCTCGCGGTGCACGGGGCGCCCACCGCGCTGCAGGGTGCGTTGACCGGCATCGGCTTCATCGGCGCGGGCCTGGTATTCCGCCAGGAGCTGGGCCGGCTGGAGAGGATCCGGGGACTGACCACGGCAGCGGCGATCTTCGCCGCTGCGGCCATCGGCGCGGCCGCGGGCGAGGGGCGGCTGCTGCTGGCCACCGTTGCCACGTTCGTCGCGCTGCTGGTGCTTGAGCTGCGTTATATCCAGGTGCTGAGCCTGCTGGATGGCCGCCGCTGGGCGAGCCGGTTCCGCGACGACGAGGCTCCCCGGCCGGGCCGGGCTGCGGCCGACGATCCGCATCGCGAGGCGGGTGATCAGTGTCCCCGGGAGGTGCTGGAACGTTCACCTTGTGTGGCCATGAATAAAGACGAAGCTCTTCGTATGGCTGGCCGTCCGGTTCTGCGGGCACCGGCAGTCCGGTAAGCGACGCCTCCGGAGGCGGTGGGCAGTTGGGTCGTAGACCGGCGCAGGCGATCGCGGCACCGCGGGCGTCGCAGCGCAACAGCGCGGTAACGCAGGCAGAGCCGGCGTTTCTCGCCGCGCCGACCACGCCTGGCCTGGAGCAGCTTGGGCAGTCGTTCGCGATCGACGACACCTCGCCGCTCGATCCGAGCATCAAGATCAGCCCCGACATCGGCGCGGCTACGGGTCTTGAGTTCCTTGGCGCTGGCCGGATCCTTTGCGCCGCAGAACCGGTGCGAAATGGCGGTGGTTCCGCTGGAGTGATCCATCCATCTGGGTGATAGCGAGCCAGCGGCGGCCGGCGGGGCCGCGGCGGTCACTGGAGCTCAGTTCAGAGCCCTGATGGGGCCACACCGCAAAGGGTGGGCGGCGCCGGTGAACGCGGCGGCACCGATCCGGGAGTGGGTGCCGTGCCGGTGGCCGCCGGAGATGGCCCGCACGGTCCAGGCGAACGTTTGTGAGAAATCCGCCGTCGCGGGCCATCGTCGAGTGGCAGTGGCCGAGGTCCGGTACGAGCGCGTACCCGGCCGTGGTGACCGCCAACGGCGCCAGCGGGGCGGCCCGCAGTTGCAGGGCCCCATGTCCCGGCGGCCGGGTCGGCCAGCACACCCGATAGGGCGTGGCTGTGGCCCATCATTGGTTCGGCCCGGGCGGTGACCGCCTTTCCCGGGCGCACCATGGTGAGTTGCTGCGGCGCTACGGCCGGGCTGTGGCCGGGGGGTTGGCCACACAGGCCGGCTCAGCCGTCCGGGCGCGCGTCCCGGGACGCTACCGCCCGCGATGTCACCGCCCGCGATGCAACGGAGCGCAGCTGCAGGGCGGCTGCCGTGATTAGCGCCTGCCGCCTAGCAGCCAGTGGTTACGGCGTGCTCAGCCAGATATTGGTCGGGTCTATCTGCAGCAATGACGGGATGTAGACGGCGTTGTGCACATAGCTGGCGTGGTAGATCGGATAGAACCCGTCGGTGATCGGGTAGATAGGAGCGTCCTGCATGACCTTCTGGTCCAGCTCGCCCCAGATGGCGTCGGCAGCGGAGACGGTAGAGGCCTGGGACGCCTGGGAGATCATTGAGGTGACCGTGGGGTTGCTGTAGAACCCGAAGTTGCTGCCGGACGGCGGGTAGGACGCTGCGCCGGAGAACAGCGGCCTGAAGAACGATACCGCTGCCTCCCCGTACCAGTCGGGGAACCACATTGCCAGCGAGATGTCCCATACGCCGCGCTGGGCGACGGACGGCACCTCGAGGTACTTCACGAAAAAGTCCGCGCTCGGGACGCCGACGCCGGTGACCTTGACGCCAATGGCGGCCAGGTCGGCCTGCAGGGTCTGGAACATCTTGCCCTGAAGCGTTAGGGCGGGCTGGTACAGCATCTTGAGGGTCAGCCCGTTCGGGTAACCGGCCGCTGCCAGCATGGACTTGGCCTTGGACGCGTTGTAGGGGTATGGGTCGTAGCCGGCGGGCACATTCTGGGACCCGCCAATACCGGTGGGCAGGATGTGCGTCAGCGGCGGGCTTACCTCCGGGCCGCCGGCGTCCTGGATCAGGTGCGCACGGTTGGTCCCGTAGCTGAGCGCCTGGCGGACCGCGACCTTACCGAGTGCACCGCCGTTGTTCGGCGACACGTTGTTGAACAGGATGTACGGGTTTGTCGAGTAGGTCTGCCCGAGGGTGAAGTTCTTGCCTCCGGCCTTCATCTGGTCGATCAGGCCAGGGATCGCCGCGACCGGCGGAGGAGCATCCCACTCCGCGCCCGCCGCGGCGGTGTCGGTCTGCAGCTCCTGCTGGATGGTATCCGGCGCGCCGGTCTCGTTGACCACGATCTTGTCCACGTGCGCCTTGCGGATGGGATCGGTCGCCGCGTTCCATGCCGGGTTGCGCACGAACACGATGCTCCGGGCTGGGGTGTAGCTGTGCACCGTGTAGGGACCGTCAGCGATCGTGTGCTGCTGCGCCGCAGCACTCGCCGGGACGTAGTTGAGGGTCTCGACCGGTGCCGGGTTGAACGGCGAATTGGCCAGGATGGGCGCGAAGTAGGTCGCCGGGTGGGTCAGCTTGTAGGTGATGGTCTGGCCGCTGACCGTCACTCCGGAGATCTGGTTGCTGTCGATGTAGGACTTGATCGCAGCCACCGTCGCCGCGACCTTGGCGAAGCCGGTGCAAAAAGACTGGTATCCGACGATCAGCGTCTCGAAGTCGGGCAGGCCGCCCCACGGCTGCGCCGGGTTGCACGCGCGCTTGAGCCCGAGCACCGCGTCGGCCGCGGTGACCGGACGCGGCGGCGACGTATCCCACATCGCGCCCGGCCGGATCGTCACCGAGTACCCGAGCCCGCCGTCACTGACGGCCGGCGCCGCGGTGGCCAGGTCCGGCATGACTGTGGTCGTCTTGCCAGCGACGGCCGGGTAGGCGTAGAGCCCGCGCACCCACATGCGCTGGGCCAGAGAGCCGGTCGTGTAATAGCTGATATTCGGGTCCATGTAATCCACGTCACCGGTACCGAACATGTTCAGCGTGCCGCCCTTTCGCGGCGTTCCTGTACCCGGGTTAAGGCCCTGATTCCCGGCCGGTGCGGCGGACGTGCCGGAAGACGATGTCGACGTGCTGCCCCCACAGGCAGTGACGACGAGCGTAAGGGCCGCCAGAACGGCGATAGTGGCGTAACCGCGCGTGAATGTCCTCATCGACACTCCTCCTTCCTCGGCTACGCGAAGTCCGCGAGTCGACGACCGAGGCGAACCACCCTACGGCGCGACCGCTCGGCTGCCCGGCGCAACTCGGCCACCCGGCCGCGGGCGCGGTCCTTCGCGGGCGCCACGCCGGGCGGCGGACCGGGCTTGCGAGGCGGAGCGACCAGCTGCAGCTTCCCGGCCCGGTACTGCAGGACGAGGTGTTCATGACCCAGCGGGAGTAGCCGAACCGCTCCCCGGCCTGCTCGCAAGTCAGCCCGTCGAGGTACCAGGCGCGCAGCGCCTCGTAGCGGCGGTGGTTCACCTGCGCCGGGGCGGTGAATGCCTCCGCGCCCTCGCGTTGCGGTGATCTTGCTGCCATGCAGCCAGCTTCCCAAATCACCTGCTGGTGGCCAGCGCAGCGCCTGGCCCTGAACACCAAGGCACAGTACCGTTCCCTGCTGATCCACCACGTCCTGCCCAGCTTCGGCGACCGGCCGCTCGCGTCGATCACCTCACCTGAACAGATCGCAGCCTGGGAGATCGCCCTGTACGAACAACCGCAGCCGCCAGGAGGCAAGCCGCTTTCGGTGAACTCCGCCCGCAAAGTGCCGCAAGCTGCTCGCGCTCATCCTCAGCGACGCGGTGACCGCGGATCTGGTCACCCGCAACGCGGCCCGCGTTCCGCGGCGGAGAGGCATGGCGGCCAGCGAGGCCCGGCCGCCGCTGCCGGGGCCGGACAAGAACCCTGGACAAACCAGGTGCAGGCACTGCTGATTGCCGAGCGCGTCGCTCTGCTCAGCGCGCACCGAGAGGTAAGAGGTTCAAATCTCCTCAGCTCCACCACTACCGCAGGTCACCGGCCTGTATCACGATCACCAGGGCTCCTTGCCCGGCCTAGGCAGCCTCGTGTCCGATTCTCGGAGCCTAGGAACAGACCATACCGACGGGGTTTGACCATGGTGGTAGCTGCGCGAAGGCAACGGAGGCGTCGCGATCACAGATGCGGGCAAGCGCACCCCCCAGGGCCAGGACGTTGGTTCCGGCGCATGAAACGCCGCTGCCCCCGGGGCCGGGGGCAGCGGCTGGGTTGCGGTTTTGGCTAATCCTGCTGCCCCAACTGCAGCCTGGAAAACTTGACGAAGAGCTTCTGCCCGTTCCGTTATTCTAGTACTTCAAGCCGTTGTTCTCGTATTTTTGGCAGCGGTTCTTCTCATACTTGTGGCCGTTGTGGTCCTGGCAGCCGTTGTTGTTGTCGCAGCCGCTCTTGTGGTCCTTGTGGTCGCCCTTGTGGTTGTGCCTTGTCGCCCTTGTGGTCCTGGCAGCTGTTGTTGTTGTCGCAGCCGCCGTTGTGGTACTGGCTGCTGTTGTTGTAGTTCAGGCTGCTGTTGTTGTAGTCTTGGCCGTTTTGGTTCGGGCTGCTGCTGCTGTAGTCCTGACTGCCGCCGTTGTGGTCCTGGCAGCCGTTGTTGTTGTCGCAGTCGCCCTTGTGGTCCTTGTGGTCGCCCTTGTGGTCCTTGTGGTCGCCCTTGTGGTCCTTGTGGTCGCCCTTGTGGTCCTTGTGGTCGCCCTTGTGGTCCTTGTGGTCGCCCTTGTGGTCCTGGCAGCTGTTGTTGTTGTCGCAGCCGCCGTTGTGGTCCTGGCTGCTGTTGTTGTAGTTCAGGCTGCTGTTGTTGTAGTCTTGGCCGTTTTGGTTCGGGCTGCTGCTGCTGTAGTCCTGACTGCCGCCGTTGTGGTCCTGGCAGCCGTTGTTGTTGTCGCAGTCGCCCTTGTGGTCCTTGTGGTCCTTGTGGTCGCCCTTGTGGTCCTTGTGGTCGCCCTTGTGGTCCTTGTGGTCGCCCTTGTGGTCCTGGCAGCTGTTGTTGTTGTCGCAGCCGCCGTTGTGGTATTGGCGGCTGTTGTTGTTGTTGTAGTCCTGGCCGTTTTGGTCCAGGCTGCTGTTGTTGTAGTCCTGGCCGTTTTGGTCCAGGCTGCTGCTGTTGTAATCCTGACTGCCGTTGTTGTTGCCCTGGCAGCTGTTGTTGTGGCAGCCGCCGTTCTTCTTGTCCTGGCCGTTGTTCTCGTGCTTGTGGCCGTTCTTCTCGTGCTTGTAGCCGTTGTTGTTCTGGCAGCTGCTGCTGTTAGCCGTCAATACGGCGGAGTTGTTCGATTCGGCCCATGCTGTGCCTGCGAACGCGACACCTGTCGCGAGCGCGACAATGATGCCGAGCTTCTTGATGGAAACCAACAGAATATTCCCTCCTTTAAACTCACTATGAGTTGATTCGGGGCTGCCAGGCCACGGAGTTTCAGGCGTTCCTCCCGGAACAGCGACCTACCTAACTTACAGTAGGTTACATGGACCATCCGGCCATCGCTCATATTTCGAGAATGTCCGATTTGACTTGTAAATGCGCCCAGCGTCCAGTTCACGCCTGTCCGTCCAGTTTCTGCTTCCGGTTCAGCCCCTGGCTTTGAAGAGCGAGGACGTGCGGGCCAGCCGGATGGTTTACGTGAATCGCTAAGGTTCGTCAGATTAAACGCGGTAAGCATCAGCATTGTGCGTATAGGTAACGTCTACTTACGCAGCGTGACAGCTAACTAGACTTCCGAAGATCCCCGCGCGGCCGGGTCGATCATCTTTGAATCGGCTGGGCGCTGCCTGGTGGCCAGGCGGCTGATCGTCCCAGGCTGGTACGCGGTCGCATCGGTCAAATGGCTCACCGGCATCGAAGTGACCGGTTCACCGTTCGAGGGCTACTTCCAAACCAGCCGATACGTCTACGAATGGGATCGCGACGGCACAACGGTGCGCGAACCAGTCCGGCTGCAACGGGTCCGGTCAATCATCACCGAGCCGGCCGGCGCCGCGGACGTCGCGGTCGGCGAGCTGGTCATCCGCGGTGTGGCGTGGTCGGGGGCCGCACCGATCAAGGGTGTCGATATCCGCTGCGCCGGGTATGTCGCATAACCATGCAATGTGCTGCGTGCTGCAGCGCTTGCGCCTCGTCTGGTTTAGCGTCCGTTGGCGAGATCGGCCAGCACCACGCGCACGCACACCTACCCGCCTAAGACCCTCCGGTCGGCTGTGCTCCAGCTGCGCAGAGGCTATGTCTTGGACGCGTAACGGGCGGCGGGAGTACCCGGGGGATTGATCACTCCGGGCACCGCGTCGGGGTTGGGAATGCACACCTCGCCCTCGAGGCCGTCCGGGTCTCGGAAGAAGACGCTGAGGATGGGACCGAAGTCGGTGACGAAGTGGTCGCTGGCGCCCCGGGCCATCAGCCGTTCTCGGATCTGGTCGAACGCGTCGATCGACGCGGCCTGTAGTCCCAGATGGTCTATGCGGCCCCGTCCGAACATCGGCGTTTGGCGGTCAGCTTCGGTGTTCCCGTCCACCTGGAAGACGTTCAGCTCGGCGGTCTCGCCGATGTGGATGAAGGTGAGCCGGACGGCGCCGTCTAACTCCTCGAGTTGCCCGCCGACTTCGGCTTCGAAGACCTCACGGTAGAACGTCACCATTCGGTGGGTGTCCTTGGTCAAGATAGCCACGTGGTTTACCCCGTTCAACAGCATCTGGGCCCTCCTTGCTCATCGCCTGCTCAGGAGCGTGTCTAGCCTGTTACCTTCACTTGCGCCACCCTCGAAGCCGCCACGCTCGCGTGCCGACCGCATTCCCTGCGCCGTGCGCGGGTGGAGACGGCGTTCAAGACGATGCGGACCAGTGCCGCAGAATGCGGCGATATGCGCTCGGTTACGCCAGAACACCACAGGGGTGGGGTCAAAGTCGATGTCGGTGGTTTTGTTGTGTGTTACGGTTTGATCTCTTTCCGGGGGTTACAGGCCGAGTAGTTCGAGGGCGCGCAGCCCGGTGCGGTCCCAGGCGCAGTCGCGGCGGGCGGCCGCGTGGTTGCGGTGGCCGGCGCGGTTGAGGACGCTTGACGGTGATGTTGCCGATGGCGGCGAATAGCTACGGCCAGGCGGAGAACGGCATAGGTGGAGCCCGTTTTCGATGCCCCAGTGGTCGCGGTTGCGTCCGAGCAGGAATGCGGGGCTGGCCTGGGTGGGGGTGAGCGCGGTGAGGGCCAGGACGGTCTCGCAGGAGGCTCGCGCGCCGCAGGCCGCAGCGCACGCGGTGAGGGTGGGGTCGCCGCTGGCGCTGGCGGCGCGGCAGGCGGCCGCTGCGGCGGCGCCGCGGACGCGGTGACGGTACCGTTCGATGAGCATGAACTGGTCAGCACAGGCGGCGAGGCGACTGCTGAGGAGGGTTGCCCGCACGGCGCCGTGCACGGATGGATACGGATGGAGCCGTCGCCTTCGTCATGTTGCCCACCCCATGCACGGCCAGGCAGATGCCTTTGACGGTGTCGCGGCGTCGGTAAAAGTAGGTGCAAGCGTCAAGGCTATAGAGTTGACGTATGAGTAAGGGGCTTGGGCCCTTGCAGCGGGAGATCCTCGCCACGTTACCGGAGTCGGCCGCGCCTGATGTCTGGCACCGTGGTATGGCGCTTGACAAGGGCAGTGACGAGCCCTGGCACTGCGTCCGTGGTCTCGATGTAATCCTGGCTGATGGCATCGGGGATCTCATTGTAGCCCGGTCAATCATCGTCGGCCGCCTCGGCGGTTGCGACTCGGCGGGTTTCTCCGCATCGTTCAGCCGTGCGGTCCGCACCCTCGCCACGCGCGGAGAGATCACACTCCTGTCGCTCGTGCCGATCACCGAATACCGTGATGCTCCCCGGGCACCTCGCAACCGCGCCCACGTCTGTCACTTCGCTGACGGCATGTACTTCGACCACGGGGAACAGCCAGCACGCTTCACTGGTCCGGGCGACGTCACCACGAAGAATCGATCATGGTGCAGCAAGGTCCAGGTACAGGCTGAACCGGGTGTTGCCGTGGTGAAAGTACTAGAGCAGTATCTATAGGATCTCCGTCTGTACCTTAGGTCAGGCTGCCGGTGGTGCTCGCCAGGACCCGGCGAGCAGGGCACGAACCTCACTCTCCCGGAACCGGCGGTGACCCCCGGGCGTGCGAACAGCGGTCAGCTTGCCAGCCTGCGCCCACCGTGTGACGGTTTTGGCGTCGACTCGGAATATGGTCGCGACCTCCGCTGGCGTGAGCAGCAGCTCGGCCTCGGGTGTGCGTGAGGCGGCCATCAGATCAGGCCCCCGATCCTCAACTGACAGGCCTGGCTTCTCCTCAACTGACAGGCCTGGCTTCGCTTGGCCGTGACCGGCGGAGGACCTGTGGTCGCTGCTTTCCGTGATTGCCTGCCTGATCATTTCACTCTCCGATCGGTTGGCCACGTCTGTCCGAGCACCCAGTAGACGGCTACCGACCGGGCGCGGATGACACCACGGGCAATCCTGGCAAACCCGTTGACGGCAAGTACGGAATGCATTCAGTATGTCCTGTTGTTGCCTCAATGTCCGACTCTGCGCGTGGAGTATCTGTCCGCAGCCTGGCTGTCGAGCATCTCGCTGGGCAAGCGATAGCCCGTGCTCGAATCAGGTCCCCGAGTTACCGGTTCTTGGATGCGACTGAGCGCGTTCCGGCTGGCCAGGAATGCCGTCGTCGCAGCGGTCTGATCGCCTGGCGCAGCGCGCCACGGCGAGCCCCGAAGCGCATTTTGAGGCTTTGCGACGCGTGCCGGATCAGCGTATATGTCACAAAGAAGGTCAAGGCAAGAAGTGATACGGTCACCGTTGAAAGTAATGCCGCATGGTGGATAGGAAGATCACCAACGGGTACGTCCAGCACGCGGGCGAGGACGCTGCGTGTCACTGAGTCAAGGCCGATAACAAGCGCCCCGGCGCCCACAAGTGCTCCCAGCACAGAGCTTATCCATGCGCCAGATGCCTCCAACCGCCGCTGGAACGAGTCGAGATTTGTGCACACTTGCTCCTCCAGTTTGGCGAGTTCACGAAGCCTCCGATCTTCGGCGTAGTGACGGCGCAGCGGCGTGATGAGCTGACCTATCCGGTCATGCAGTACATAGTCGTCTGTCGTTGAAGTCACGATCTGGTACCACGCATTGACACGCACCCGGGAGATATTGCTGCCATCCGCAAGAATCCGCTGTGTCTCGCGTTGCACTGACCGCAACGCGGCGCGGCGGATGGTCAGGAATTCCAGCAGCTGCGTGCGATCTGCGTCAACGACGTCGAGTTCAGGATCGATACTGCGGGGAACAGTCAGCGTCAGCGCCACCTGCCAGCTGAGCACCTCTGGTCGGCCATATCATCGTCTGGTGCATCCGCGGCTAGATGGGTGTAGGCGCGCCGGTGTTGGCTGCAGCACAGCCATGACAGCGATGAATACCAAGCCAAGGTTCAAGAGTGTCAGCGGCAGCGCGGCAGTGGCGCTGCGCGCGACGGCGGTGACGAGGGCGGTCATCGGCAGGACCGGCTCGACTAAGGCCACGTCAGGGGGCCACAGGCTTATACCCAGGAGGGCTGAGACCGCCGTACAGGCGATGCGGGCCGTATGGGGTACTGTGCCCGCTCCGGGGCAAGACGGCGGCTCAGACAGCACCAGGCCCTCGCCGCCACGGCTGGACGACGAGAGTCTGGTTATCCTTCTGACATCACAGTGGCTCACAATCGGTAGCTATTCATCCCTGAAGGAGCGGGCGGGTGTCAAGTCGGGGTGACCTGCGGTTTGGGTGGGGTGGCGGCTGTGTGAGGGCAGGCGTTATCTGCGGCGTTCCTTTCCTGATAGCTGCCATGTCCGTGGCGAGCGGGCGGACAGGTCAAGGACCGGGCGGAGGCCCGGCCGCGCAGTGGCCGCGCAGTGGCGCCGGAGGCGTCCTCAAACTCCGTGCCCTGCACAGCAACGGAGACTTCGACGCCTACTGGGAATGGCACCTCGACCAAGAACAGCCACACGTCCACTACGCACGGTACCAAGACCCCAGCGCCCTCGCGGCATGATCAACGGTCTGCTTTTGACACCGGAGTGATCACCGGTCTGTGGTATTCCAGCAAGCCTTGCCGCTGCTTGCTCTTGGTGATCTTCGGTTACGCCGCGAGATTCGATGTGGGCGACATCAGGGCGCAGGTGGTAGGGGCCCCGTGCGGACCAGGTCGCCATGCAGCTCAAGGCCCCCCGTGGACGTCAAGTAGGTGGACCTCGGGGCCGGAGATGCCCAGGCCCGCGACCGGCTCCGCAATGGCCAGGGGGTAGTGGTGGTGACCGCCGGTCAGCCGGTCCCGGCCTGGTGGACCCGTCTACGGCCCTGGAGCCCCAACCTGCTCGGAGATGCCCGGGATCCGATAGGGCGGGACTGATGCCCGCATCGGCAATATTTTCAACGAACGAAGAAACCGGAGGTGATCGCCATGAGCGAGCACACAGGTTGCGTGGTCGTCGGTGGTGGGCCGGCCGGCATGATGGCGGGGCTGCTGCTGGCCAGGGCCGGGGTCGAGGTGACGGTGCTGGAGAAACACCCCGACTTCCTGCGGGACTTCCGCGGCGACACGGTGCACCCTTCGACGCTGACCCTGCTCGACGAGCTGGGGCTGGGCGCCAAGTTCGACGCCGTGCCGCACAGCGAGGTCACCGCGATCGGTTTCCCCCTTGACGATGGCGGCACGATGAAGCTGGCGGACGTAGCACGGCTGAAGGTGGCGCACCCCTACATCGCGATGGTGCCGCAGTGGGACTTCCTCACCCTGCTCGCCCAGGCCGCCGTCAAGGAAAAGACGTTCACGCTGCGGATGCAGACCGAGATGACAGGCCTGATCCGCGAACGCGGCAGGGTCACCGGGATCCGCTACAAGACGACCGAGGGAACCAACAGTGAGCTGCGTGCGGACCTAGTCATCGCCGCCGACGGCCGCTGGTCGCTGGCCCGGCGGGAGGCGGGCCTGGCGATCAAGGAGTACGAATGCCCCTTTGACGTCTGGTGGTTCCGCCTCTCCCGCCACGACGACGAAGGCGAAGCCGCGATCATCCCACGGATGCGCAACCGCCGGTTCGCCGTACCGCTACCGCGCACTGGCTACTTCCAGATCGCCTACCTCGCGCCCAAGGGCGACGACCTGCGCAAGGAGGGCATCGAGGCGTTCCGCGCCAACGTGACGCAGGTTTGTCCGGAGCTCGCCGACCGGGTCCACGAACTGGAGACAATGGACGACGTCAAGTTCCTCGACGCACGCCTGAATCTGGTAGGCGAGTGGCACGCCGACGGCCTGCTCTGCATCGGCGACGCCGCGCACGCCATGTCGCCGATCGGCGGGGTGGGCATCAACCTGGCCGTGCAGGACGCGGTCGCCGCTGCCACACTGCTGGCACAGCCGCTCCGCCGCGGCCGTCCGACCCAGAGCGAGTTGGCGAAGATCCGGTCACGCCGCCTGCTGCCCACGATGCTGGTCCAAGGCCTGCAGCGGCTACTGCACCGAGCCGTGGTACGACCGGTGATGGCGGGCACGCGCAACGGCCCGCCCCCAGCGATGATCAAGCTGTTTACGCGGATCCCACGACTTTCATACCTCCCCGCCCGGCTACTCGGCCTGGGTTTGCGGCCCGAGCATGCCCCCGCCTTCGCCCACCGCCCCATGGCGCCATCCCAGACCACCGAGCCTCTCGATGGGGCCTGACTCCAGTCAGCCAGGCCGGAAGTCCGGCCAGGGGGTGTCGTCACCGGCGTGGTCTAGCCGCTGATTGACCCACCCCGCTCATGCCGCCAGCACCCGCAAACACAGCGCAGTCCGTGACCGGGCGGCGCACCCGCCCCTGAAGATACGACGGCGCAGGGTCCTCGGCGGGCTGATCAACGAGTACGAGCAACCGCATGAAGATCATCAGCTAGCCCGGGATACCGCACGTCAGAAGCTGTGACACAATTCCGCAACCCTCCACGGTCTTGCCCCGAGTCTTGGTGTACCCGACCGCCGCGCCCTGTTTCTCGTGCCCGTACACCAGGCGCTGCATCGAGTCCAAGTCCACGAACACGATCCGCGCCGGGCAGCAGCGGCGCCAGGCGGGCCAGCTGTGCCAGCAGCTCCCGGCCCGCTGCTCCAACTGCCGGACGTTGCCCCAGGTGAA
This sequence comes from uncultured Actinomycetota bacterium, assembly GCA_963820395.1. GTDB lineage: Bacteria > Actinomycetota > Actinomycetes > Streptosporangiales > Streptosporangiaceae > DATFVJ01. The sequence goes on from CAWGAE010000008.1 coordinate 288,841, forward strand.
CGAGCGCAGGAACGAGCCCCAACGTGGACGGGGCCCGTCGCCGGGAGCTTCAGTCACTCCCATCCTCCCAGACCCCAGACCAGGGGCCACTTTCTGCGTGGCGCGCTGTGCTGGAGCCTGATTTGCGCGGTGGATCGAGGCTTAGCTCCGCAGGAGTTTAAAGGCGTGGTTCCAACGGTTCTCGCGCAGGCCAGGAATGCACCAAAGCATACACAAGGGCTCGATCGCCCGGGCGGCGGCCGGGCCGCCCAAATCTTCAACGTCCCAGCCGAACTGGTCGAGAAGGGCGGTTACTTCGGCCTTGGCGCGCGGGTCCTGGCCGCAGATAAACATGGTGGGCGGGCCGTCTTTGAAATGCGGATGGATGATGAGCGCGCTGCCCACCGAATTGAAGGCTTTGACGAAATGCGCCTCCGGGGCCGCCCGTTGCAACCGCTCCATGAGTGATTCATCGAGACCGGTGAAGAACTTGAGTACACCGTCTTCTGGTGGCTGTTCGGCAATGGGGTTGGTGGTGTCAATGACGGTCTTGCCCGCCAGTTCGGCCTTAACGGACGCCACCACTGACTCCGCCGCGGCGCCTTTGAGGGCCACAGCCACCAGGTCGGCCGCCGCCGCGGCGGCTCTGAAGTTGCCCACTGCCCCGGACCAGCCGGTGATATCCTTGCCGGCGCGGCTGCCCATGGTGACGTGGTGACCGAGGTCTTGAAAACCCTGGGCAAGCGACAAGCCGACGGCGCCGGAACCTAGGATGCCGATGCGCCGGGTGGTTTGCTGTGTCATACAGTTAACATATCGGGTGGCTCCGTGGCGACCGGCATCGAAGTAGCCCGGCGCATCGTGAAGAACCTGCTGACCGTGATTGCAGTGGCCAGCCTGACCAAATCCCGGCGCGATCCCATAGCCCGGGCGCACGCCGGAGCCGTCCTCGGCGCTGCGCTGCCTCCGATCGGCACCGCCTTTCTGACGGTTGGCAGGGCCGGCGGCCCGCCGAGATGCCAGCCGCTCGGCAGCGCACAGGAAATCGACCTGTGCAGCCAGCGGAATCATGTAGCGCACATGGTTCTGATAGCGAAGCTGCTCATGCGGGGTACGGTTGGCCCCGCTTGCGGGCCGCAGCGGGTCCCGGCGATCATTGACCCGCTGCCACACTGCGTCAACGGCTGGGTCCGCGGCGGTCACCGGGTCGAGGTTCAGGTACCAGCCACCGGGCACCAGGCGCTCGAAGATCTCCCGGAACAACCGCTGCTTGCGCTCGTCCGGCAGGTGATGCACGCACAGTGAGCTGATCACGGCCTCCGCTGTGGCCGGGATCCCGGCAGGCCAGCCGGCCCGCGCCAGATCGAACTCCGGCAGGCGCCAGCCCGCGCCAGATCGAACTCCACGTAGCTGCAGCGGCCTGCATAGCCAGCCAGCGCCGCCTTCGCCTCCTCCATCATCTGGGCGGAGAAGTCCGCGAGGACCGCGCGGGCTGCGGGATAGCGGTCAAGCAGCGGCGTCAGGCATGCAGGGATGCTACCCGCAGGCCGGTTAACCGCCAGCCGCTGGCCACCTTCGCCTTGGCGACCAGCGACATCTGTCGGCTCACCGGTGCTCGGGTGGCCGTCTTCATTGACGGTGTTCTGGCGACCTGGCAGTGGAAGAAGAGTTCGCCCAGGTAGCCGGCCGCGCCGAGACGAGCGGGCAGACCGACGGCGCCCCGGCAGCTCGACGTCGAACAGGTTGGGGTCCAGCCCCGGATCACCGCGCCGAAGCTGCCCGCCAGCCCGACCCGGTCAACCAGGCTGAGCTCCTGGCTGGTTCGGTCGGCGCGAGTGAGCTCGCTGGCCTTGCCGCGGAACAGCACGTCGTTGGCGGAGTTCCAGTTTTCATTGATCGATCAATTGCGGTTTCGCGGGCGAGCCGTATCAGGAGCTGTCGAGCCGTCTCAGTAGCTGTGAGGAAGAGGAGGGCAACAATGAGTTCGATCATCCTCTGCGGGGGCGGCATCGTGGGGCTGTCGGCGGCGATGATGCTTGCCGCGGACGGGCACGCGATCACGGTGCTCGAGGCCGACCCGGACCCGGTTCCCGCCGCGCCGGAGCGGGCGTGGGAATCGTGGCGGCGCCAGGGGGTGGCCCAGTTCCACCAGCCCAACGGGCTGCAGGCCCGGTTCCGGCAGGTCTGCGATCAGGAGCTACCGGGGCTGACCGGGCGGCTGCTGGCCGCAGGCTGTGTGTGGGACAACTTCCGGCATCCGCTCCCGCCGACCGTGACCGACCGGTCGGCGCGCCCCGACGACGAGGCGGCCCGCACCATCACCGGCCGGCGCCCTGTCGTGGAGGCGGTCGTCGCCGACGCCGCGCAGGACCAACCCGGCGTGATGGTGCGCCGCGGAGTGCGGGTCACGGCGCTGCTACCCGGGCCGTCGGCGCTGCCGGGGGTGCCGCACGCTGCCGGGGTTGCCACCAGCACCGGCGAGCAGCTGACCGCCGACCTGGTGATCGACGCGATGGGTCGGCGCAGTCGGTCGCCGGCCTGGCTGGCTGGCCTCGGCGCGCGCCTACCCCAGGTGGACACCGAAGATCACCGTTTCGTCTACTACAGCCGCTACTTCACCGGCCCGACCACGCCACCCCGCCGCGCCCCGGTGTTCACCCCGATGGGCAGCTTCTCAGTGCTCACCCTCGCCGGCGACAACCACACCTGGTCGGTCACCCTGGTCGCCACCACCGCCGACCCCGCGCTCAAGGCGCTAAGGCACCCGGAGCGCTTCACTCAGGTGCTGGCCGGCTGTCCGTTACACGCGCACTGGCTCGACGGGCGCCCGATCACCGGGGTGCTGGCCATCGCCGGCGTCACCGACCGGCACCGCCGGTTCGTTCTGGACGGCCAGCCCATCATCACCGGATTCGCCGCCGTCGGTGACGCCTGGGCCTGCACCAATCCGACCGGGGGCCGCGGGCTCAGCATCGGGCTCATGCACGCCCAGCAACTTCGCCATAACGTGGCTCAGCACCTCGACCGGCCCGCCGGCCTCGCCCGCGCCTTCGACGAGCACACCGCCGCCCTCGTCGCCCCCTACTACTGGAACAAGGTCGCCGACGACCGCGCCCGCCTCGCCGAGATGACCGCCCACCGCCACCACCGGGTCCCTGACCCACCCGACACCCCCGCCGCCCGGCTGCTCCCAGCCGCGGCCTACGACCCAGATGCCTTCCGCGGACTCATCGACACCATCTCCTGCCTGGCCCTGCCCGAAGAGGTCCTCGCCCGGCCCGCCGTGAAAACCGCCGCATACCACGAACACCGCCCCCCGCCGGGCGTGCCCGGCCCCGGCCGCGACCAGCTGCTGCACCTGCTCACCGACACCGCCGCCGCCGCCGGATAAACGACCCTGCTGTCTGCACCATGGCGGTCGGCTCGTCCTCCGGCGTGATGATCCCGGCAGCCAACCCGCCGGTGTCTCCGCAGCGTCGGCCGCCGCCACGTCATCGGCGACAAGGCGCGGGCTGCTTATCGGGCAAATCACCAACACGCATTACCACCCAACGAAAACGCACTGCTCATTCAACAGAGGAGGAAAGACGAAATGAACCTGCGAATTGGCGACACTGCGCCAGACTTCGAGGCCGAGACCACCGAGGGAAAGCTGAGCTTGCACGGCTGGATCGGCGGCTCCTGGGCGGTGCTGTTCTCACACCCGCGGGACTTCACCCCCGTGTGCACCACCGAGCTCGGGTACCTGGCGAAGATCAAACCCGAATTCGACCGCCGGGACGTGAAGATCATCGGGCTGTCCGTCGACCCCGTGCGCAACCACGCCGAATGGGCAGACGACATCGAGGAAACCCAGGGGCAGGCGCCGAATTACCCGCTGATCGGCGACGCAGATTTCCACGTCTCCAAGCTCTACGGGATGCTGCCCGCGGCCACGTCCGGCGATCCGGAGCAGCGAACCGCGGCCGACAACGCCACGGTGCGCAATGTGTTCGTGATCGGCCCGGACAAGAAGATCAAGCTGATCCTGGTCTACCCGATGACCACGGGCCGCAACTTCGACGAGGTGCTGCGGGTGATCGACTCGCTGCAGCGGACCGCCGAGTATCGTGTCGCCACGCCGGTCCAATGGGTCCCGGGCAAGGACGTGATCATTGCCGGATCGGTTTCCGACGAGCAGGCCAGGGACCTCTACCCGGACGGCTGGAAGGCGCCCAGGCCGTACCTGCGGATCGTGCCCGATCCGCAGGTACGCGAGCCGAGGGTGTCCTGACCGCGGGGTCCCTGGTTCTGAAGCAGTACGACCCAGGCTGCCTGGCGCGTCTGGAATCTGATCGCAGCTGAGGCGCGGCCAGGCCGCCGCGGTCATCACGACCACGGAAATTATCATGCAGCCCTTGCTTATCAATCCTGATCGCCCGATAACACCAGCGGAACACGCTGTCATCTGGAGTAGCCGGGACATGATCCCCACGGCAGGTCCCGGCGTGGGGGTCGTGGCCGTCGACACGCCGACGCGTGGCAACCGCAGCTACCTGGTGCACGACGCGGAGGTTGCTCTCGTCGTCGACGCGCAGCTGGTGACCGGCTTCGAGTATTCCCGCAGCGCACCAGCGCAGGGAACCATCGTCCGGTCGCGCCAGCGCTTGATCACCCTTATCCTCGGCCTCCCGCAGCTGCTCGCGGCGGCCGGGGTGTTGGTGAGAAACCCGTTCGCACGGCGGCATCGGAGGCGGGGAGCAGGCCGGACGAGACTACCTGTCCCGGACCAGCACGGCCAGGCCGGCCACGGCCGCGGCGAGCCCGCCCCGCAGCCGCAACCTCCAGTTCCAGGCCGGCCGTCAGCCCTGTCCCGGCCAGCAGCGAACCGCTTACCGCCACGCCGAGCACGCTGCCGGTCTGCCGCGTGGCGGTCAGCGTGCCGGAGGCGATCCCGGACCACGAATGGTCCACGCTGGCCAGCAGCGCCGACGTCATGGTCGGGACGATCACGCCGATGCCTATACCCGTCACCGTCAGCGCCCCCACCAGCGCGGCCACCGGAGCCGGCCGGGAAGCGGCCACCGTGGCCAGCATCCCGGCACATCCCGCGGTCATCGTCACCGCACCGTCGGCCAGCGTCCGGCGGATGCTCCCCAGGCGGCCGGAAACCAGGTTGCCGGCCAGCACGCCCACCATGACTGGAGCGAACGCCAGGCCCGCCGCTAGCGGCGAGAACCGCCCGGCCTGCTGCAGCCACAAACTGAACGCGAAGATCAGCCCGTAAAAGGCGACGCTGATGCCGAAACCGATGGCGAGGCACACGCGTGGCACCCGGGAGCGGAACAGCGTGAGCGGCAGCATGGGCCGGGCGCGCCGGCTCTCGCCGAGCACGAACCAGGCCCCGGTGGCCGCCGCGAGCAGGTAGCCGGCGACGATCAGCGGGCAGCCGATCCTGCGCGAGCCCGTCTCGATCGTCGTCCCCGCAAGCGCGGTCAGGGCCACGATGGCGGCGAATTGGCCGGGTAGGTCGATGCCGCGGTCCCGGGCCAGCGGCGTTTCCGTCGCGTAACGCAAGGTGAGCCAGCCGCCGGCGACGCCCAGTGGCATGTTGATGAAGAAGATCAGCCGCCAGCCCGCTGCGGCGATCAGCAGGCCGCCGATCAGCGGCCCGGCGGCCAGCGCGGCCGAAGCGCCGGCCGCCCAGATGCCGACTGCACGGGCCCGTGCCGCCCGGTCCGGAAACGCGTGGTTGAGCAGGGCCAGCGAGCACGCGCCCAAGATGGCGGCGCCCGCGCCCTGCACGGCGCGCGCGGCGACCAGGGACCCGATGTCGGGGGCAAGGCCGCACGCCATGGAAGCTACGGTGAACACGCCGAACCCGCACAGCAGCATCCGCCGGGCACCGCACCGGTCGCCGAGCGAACCGGCGGTCAGGATCAGCCCGGCGAACGCCAGTGTGTAGGCGTCCACCACCCATTGCAGCCCGGCGACGCCACCGCCCAGCTCCGCGCCGATCGACCGGACCGCCACGTTCACCACGCTGACGTCGAGCTGGATTACCGCGAACCCCAGGGACGCGGCAGCCAGGACCGCCGGGCCGTCGGACCGGGAGCCTGCCGAGGCCGGACTTGTGCGTTCGGTCGTTACGGTGTCCTTCATGCCGTCGAGGCTAGGGGCGGCACGCTTCGGCGCAGCCCGAAGCGACCAGCGGCTAGGCTTGGCGGGATGAACACCGGCGATACCGACCTGTCCGCGATCGGCGCGCTGCTCAGCGAGCCGGCCCGGGCGCGGATGCTGCTCGCGCTCGCGGACGGCCGGGCCCTGCCTGCCAGCATGCTGGCTGCCGAGGCGGGGATCGCCGCCTCGACCGCCAGCGAGCACCTGCGCCGCCTGACCGGCGGCGGGCTGATCACGGTGACCACCCACGGCCGGTTTCGCTACTACCGGCTCGCCGGGCCCGCGGTCGCCGATCTCATCGAGGCCGTGGCCCGAGTGGCGCCGACCCGGCCGGTGACCTCGCTACGCGAGGGGACGCGGGCCAACGCCCTGCGCCGGGCGCGCCGCTGCTATGACCACATCGGCGGTCGGCTCGGGGTCGCGCTGACCGCGGCGTTCTTGCGTTCCGGCTACCTGGCCGGGCATGACGGCAGCGTGGACTTCGGCCGGATGACCGGCGACCGGCCGGCCGGGGGCGTGCTGGACCCGGTGGCGTACACGCTGACCGGCCAGGGCGCCGCGGCCCTGCGCGCGTTCGGCGCGCCGGCCCCGGCCAACCGGGCCGTGCGGTGCTGCGTGGACTGGACCGAGCAGCGGCATCACATGGCGGGCGCGGCCAGCCGCGACCTGCTCCGCGTGCTGCAGGACCGGGACTGGGTGCGGCCCAGCCGGTTCCACCGCGCGCTCATCGTCACCCAGGCCGGTCGCGACGGGCTAGCCGCCTGCTTCGGCATCGCCCCGGCCGAGCTCGACCCGGCCACGCGGTTGGCCGGGGCGGCCTGAGCCAGGCATCCTTGTCGACGAGCTCTTTCAGCTTGGCCACCGGCGGAAACAATAGCGGGTCAGACCTGTCAGCTGCCGACGCGCCCACAACCACATCCTCAAGCAAATGCCGTCAGGGACCGTAGATCTAGCGCGGCGGGTTGGTGGGCGTGTTGCTCAGCAAAACGGTGAGCCCTTCGCCGATCGTGGGATGGGTAAAGATCCCGTTGCGCAGTGTGGTGTAGGGCACATGGCCGATCATCGCCGTCTGGACGGCGGCCATGAGTTCGCTCGCCTCAGTCCCGAACCCGGTGAAGCCGAGGATCTCGTCGCTGTCCGCGGCGATGAGCATCTTCATGAACCCGCGCGGCTCTGACAGCGTCCTGGTTCTGAGTACGGCGGCCATGGGAAGGGTGAGCAGGCGGTATCCGATGCCGCGGCGGCTGGCCTCCGATTCGTTGCAGCCGACCCGCGCGAGCTCCGGATCGAGGAATATGCAGTACGGCACCAGGCGGTTCCTGGTGGTGCGGTTGCCTCCGTTCAGGTTGTCACGCACCACGCGGAAATCGTCGAAGGCGACGTGGGTGAACTGCGCGCTGCCTGCGCATTCTCCCATGGCCCACACGCCGGTCGCCGTCGCGGCAAGGTGCTCGTCGACCTTGATGTAGCCCGTCTCGGTCAGTTCTACCCCTGCCCGCTCCAGCCCGATGCCCTTGGTGTTCGGCGTGCGGCCAACAGCGACGAGCAGATCGGTCCCTTCGATGCTGCCGTTCCCGTCTGGTCCCTCTGTCACCACGCGGATCCCGCTGCCGGACTTTCCTTCGACGCTGAGGACCCGTGACTCGAGGTGGACAGCGATTCCCTCGTCCCGGAAGAGTTCAAGCACCGCCGCGCCGACGTCAGCGTCCTCGCCGCCGGCCAGCTGAGGCCGTTGCTCGATGACGGTCACGCGCGAGCCGAACCGGCGCATGGCCTGCGCCAGCTCCAGCCCGACATAGCCGCCGCCCATGACCACCAGATGCCCGGGCAGCCGGTCGAGATCGAGAACCTCGATGTGGGTCATCGGCTGGGCCGGCCGGAGGCCGGGCAGGTCAGGAACCGTGGCGTGGGTGCCCAGGTTCAGGTAGACCCGATCACCCCTGATCCGGCGCGTGCCGCCAGCGGCAAGCTCGACGTCGACGGTCCTGTCCGCGGTGAAGCGCGCCTCGCCCAAGATCAGCTCAGCTCCGCTGGCCCGGTAGCGGTCGAGATGGACCTGGCGCAGGCCGTCAACCATCGCCTGCTTTCTGTCTTGTACGCCCTTCATGTTGGTCTCGGCCGATCCCAGCTCGACCCCGAATTCGGCCGCGCGCCTGGTGAACGAGCGGACCTTGGCGGAATGAATGATGTTCTTGCTCGGCAGGCACGCGATGTTCGGGCATGAGCCGCCGACCAGCTTCCGCTCGACGACAGCCGTGCGATGGCCGTCCCCCGCCATCGTCCAGGCGAGATACTTGCCCGCTTCACCGCTGCCGATGATCAGGATGTCGTAGTTCTCGATTCCGGGCATCTGTTCCGCTCCTTCGATGCCTTGGCCGCGGTCCGCCGCCGGCCGGGCGTGCGCCGGCAGGCACCTAGCCAGGTGATCAACGATCTTGCAGTTTCACGCTGGTCCCATCAGCCTGCGACTGGTGCGCGTGGTAACTAGTTTCGCCGTCGCCGTCGCCGTCGCCGTCGCCGTCGCCCGCGCCATCGCAAGAACTGGTGAATCGGTACCGGCCATACACTGATGACCGGCTGCGCTGGATGGAGCGCGCGCCCCGGCAGCCGTTCGGTATCAAGATCCTTAACGGCCGCGGCCTGATGTCACGCGGCCGGCCGGTTCTTCGCTGCCCCGCGCCACCGACGCCGAACCGCCGCGGTCTGGACCAGGCGGGACTTTGCCGATCCCAGCCGGACCGTCGATCAGCGGTGGTGCGCCCGTCCCGTCGGCGGTTGCCGCGATCTGCAGATAAGGAACGCCAGCCCCGGCGCCCGACGACGCACCGGTGACCTGTCATGGCCCAATCCTCGCACCACGTAGCGGTGAGCGACAGACGCGGGATCAGCCGCCGTTCAGCTCTCCTAAGATGCTTGGTGTGCCTGATCTAACGGTCTGGTTCCACCCGCCACGCGGATGGGCCGATACCATTCATGTTCACGTCTGGGACACCCACCCCCCGAAGGCCGCCACGGGCTGGCCGGGAGTCCCGATGCACGCGCACGGGGACGGCTGGTACGTCTACCGCATCGAGGGCGTGGACACCGCAAGTCTGGTGTTCCACGACCAGCACGGGCGGCAGACGGCCGACCTGCGTCGGGAGCGGGACGGCTGGATGGATCGCGATGGCCAGTGGCAGGACGCCGACCCCCGAACCGCTGGTATCGCCGCGGCGTCCGGCACGGCACCCGCGGCGACAGGGGCACCCGCCCCGCAGGCCCCGCCGTCCGGGGTGGACTTCCGTGAGGAGACCATCTACTTCCTCATCACCACCCGGTTCTACGACGGTGATCCGGCGAACAACTTCTACTGCCGAGATCGGATCGCCTTCGACCCCAACGGCCGTCAGGCGGACCCGCACTGGCGGGGCGACTTCAAAGGGTTGATCGAGCAACTGGACTACCTCAAGGACCTGGGCTTCACCGCTATCTGGATCACCCCGCCGATCGAGAACCGCAGCGGGCTGGACTATCACGGTTACCACGGCTACGACTGGACCCGGATCGATCCTCGGCTGGAGTCGCCGGACGCGACCTACCAGCACCTCATCGACGCGGCGCACAGGCGGGGCATCAAGATCATTCAGGACGTCGTCGTCAACCATTCCTGCCAGTACGGGATCCGAGGGAAGGTCTGGATCGACCACCTGCCCATCAAGTACTACGTTCCGCAGGGGTCCCGGCAGGGTGAGGTGAACCACGGGCCCTATCAGGGCAACCTCGGCAACTACGCCTGGCCCAACCGAGACGACCTGGACAACCCGGTGGCGCCGCAGTGGTACGGGGAAAGGCACGAGCGCGACCCGGAGGGCCGCGAACCCCTGATCGATCCGCGGACCGGCCAGACCGTCCCGAAACCCGGGTACGACCCCGGCCGGTTCTTCGGGGTGGACCCGAGCCGACTCGACCCGCAGTGGTACCACCAGGACGGTTTCATCGCAGGCGGCGACTGGGAAAGCGCATATCCGCTGCAGCACAAGCACATCGCGGGCGACTGCATCGACCTGGCGACCGAGCGCGAGAACGTCAAGGACTACCTGATCACTGCGATCAACCGCTACCTCGACATGGGCGTCGACGCGTTGCGGATCGACACCGTCAAGCACGTGGAGCGGGGGAACCTGCTCGAGTACGTCAACGCCTGGAAGGCCCACAAGCCGGGCCTCTTCGTCTTCGGAGAGAACCTGGTCAAGGGCTACGGATGGGGAGACATGGGCGGCGGCGACAACGGCCCGTCTCCGATCCGGCCCTGGTGGTACACCCGACTCGGCGACGACCCGCGCAATCCCCGTTCCGGCGGCGACTCCGGCTTCGCGGTGCTCGACTTCGGGTTGTTCTCCTCGTTCAGGGACAACCTGAGCCGGGGCACCTTCAGCGGTCTCGCGCAGGCGATGTCGATGGACTGGATCTACGGTGACCCGACCACGCTCATCACGTTTCTGCAGAACCACGACGTCGGCCCGGACAACGACTTCAAGTACCGATTCAAGGGCGAGCAGTGGATGGCGGCGGCCGCCTACAACGTGCTCTGGACAGTCCGCGGCATCCCCTGCCTCTACTACGGCGAGGAGATCGAGTTCATGAAGGGCGCTCCGCAGGACGTCGAGGGCGAGCGGGACACCCTGGCCCGGACCGGGCGGGCCTACTTCGGAGACCACCTGACCCCAGAACGAATCGGCGAGACCCGGGCGCACCCCCTCTACGCGCATATCAAGCGCCTCAACCAGATCCGCCGAGCGCTCCCCGCCCTGCAAAAGGCACCCGTAAGCCGCCTGAACGAGTGGGGCAGCGGGCTAAGCCTGGTGCGCGACCACGACGGCGGGCGCAGCTACGTCGTCGTCGGCCTCGCGATCGGCAGCGACCAGACCATCAGTGTGCAGGGCGTGCTCAACGGCACCTACCGCGATGCCGTCACCGGCCGGGAGATCGCGGTCCACGACGGAACGCTGGCGTTCGACGTCCGGGGCAGTTCGGCCGGCATCTACGTGTTGGACGGGCCGGGCCGGATCGGCGTGGACGGCGTCTATCTGCGCTGAGTCTCGCGGTCCCTGTTCCCCCTCCCGGACGTGCTCGGCGTCCACGGCAAGCTGGCCCGGGCAGCTACTGGCTGATACGTCGAGCCGTCGTTCCGTCAAGCCCGCCAGTCGACTGCGGCCCCGGTGGCCTCAGCGGCCGGCAGCGGCGCTGTCCCGTGGGTCGTGATCCTCGGTCACGTGCCGTCGTGGGCTCAACCGCTCGCGGTGGGTCACACTGATCTCCACACCCTCGCGGCAGGTCACACTGATCTCCGCACCCTGCCGGGAGTGCGCACTGATCTCCCACCTCCCGGCAGGTCACATCGATGGTTACAGGAGGGGTCGCGGCTCGTCACGGGGCGATATGCGCGATGACAAATTGTGCCGAGCAGTACCATTCGTGCGTCATTCTTCCCATAGAACTCAGCGGGCATCTGATGGATCAGATGTGCGCTTACCCTCTGCGGACTGAGCTTGTGTGCGCAAGTCACCGGTTCGCACCCCAGTCCATGCCGGTAGTTGAACAAAATGGCGTTTGCGAAAGCGCTATTTTGGATAGTACATAATCGTGCGAAGGCTGTGATCACGTGGCCGCGAAGGACTGCGGTTGACGAGTGTGGTTCCGACGTGCGGCGGAATGGTCGACTTGCGAGATTGAACTGCTCTCGCCGTCGTTGGTCAGGGATCTACCGAGGCGAAAGGCAACTTGTCTGCCGGGGGAGTGGCGTGCTGATGTGTCGGGAGCCGCTAGCAGAGTCACAAATCTAACGAAGGCCGCGTAGCGGTCTCTTACAGCCGAAATGGCCAAGCCGGGAAACAGTCCCGGCCCGGCCCATTTCTTCACGGGGACTTGCATGCGTAAGTCGGTTTGGCTGACCGTGGCAGCCGCCATGGCGATCGCGGGGACGCAGGTGCCTGCCGCGTCGCCTGGGCTGTCTGCCAGCGCAGCTACAGGTACCTCAGCGTTGCAGAGACCGTCGGCCGGGACCCCTCCGGCTAGATCGGCGGCCTCCTCGCTGGGTCTGATAACGCGAATTCCCGCAGCCACGCCGATGGCGTCCTCGCCGCGTCCAGCCGCAGCCGCGACACGGGCGGCCTCTTCGCGGGGTCCGGCCGCGACAGCGCCGACGGCGCCCTCCCGTGGTTCCTCCCCGGGGAAATCTGAGGCGGCGCCGACGCGATCCTCGTCGCGTGCGGCCGCGGCCACGCCAGCGGCTCGCTTGCCCGGCACGGCCGCAGTGACGCCGATTGCGCACGGTCCGGGACCGGCCACGGCCACACCGGCGGCGCCGTCGCCGGGTCGCCCACCAGGGACGCCCGCGAGGGCGCCGATACCAGCTTCGCCGGGTCCGGCCACGGTAAGCGTCCCGGCCACCTCTGGCGCTGGCCGTTCACGTGCTCCGCGCAGTGTGACACCTGCCACACCAGGCGCGCCAGCCACGCCGCCAGCGCGCGGACGCCAATCGCCGGCGATCACCGGTGGACCAGTTCTGCCTGCGGCGGCACCGAGCGGGAGCCCGTTCAATCCGTTGACGGGCAACCTGGGCTTCACCGTGTTCGTCGCGGGCAATGGGACGTTGAACTCGACGTCGATCGGCGGGCCGGTCGCGCTCGGCGGCAATCTCACGATCGGCACCCAGGGCTTCAACGTCGCGACCCACACCGCGGGAACGTTCACCGCGCCGGGCGACGCCCACCCGACCGGCCTGCTGGTCAACGGCAGCGTCAACTGGGCGGGCAGCGGCTCGAACGGCGCGGTCAACGTGCAACTCAACGACTACGCCAAGGTCGGGAACATGACCGGGTCCGCCGTGGCGCAATCCGGCAGCGCACCCACCCACGTCGTCAGGGCGGGGCAGGGCTATTCCTCGCAGCCGCTGATCGCGGACGTGGTCAATCAGCCCACCGCGTCGGTCAACCAGTCGGGGCTCATCGGCTTCTCGAGCGCCTTCACCACGTTCGGAACGAACTCCGCCAACCTGGCCAGCTGCACGAACAACGTGCCGCTCCAGGACGCCAACGGCTCACCGCTACCTGGGACCCTGCCGCCTAACACTAATGCCTACCCGTTGCTCACCTCCGGTGTGCAGAACATCCTTAACATTACCGCGGCGAATCTCGCCAATATAAGCATCATGCAGTTCGGCAACAACAACTCGCCCACCCCCAGCGCCTCTACACCACTGATCATCAATGTCGACACGACCGGGGTTGGAAACAACTTCACCTGGACAGCGCCGAACTTCAACGGGCTCCAGAACGCGAGCGCGCCGTACATTCTGTGGAACTTCCCGACCGCGACCAGCTTGACCCTGACCGGTTCTCGTACGATCCCTGGCACCATCTACGCGCCCGGGGCGGCCGTTGTAGAGACCGACCAAAGCGGGATCAACGGCGCCATGGTCGCCGCCACCTACACACAGGGTGGCACGAACGGAAGTTCAAACGGCGGCGAGGTCGGCCAGGTAATGCCCTATGCGTTCGCCGCGACGGTACAGTCGTGCGCGGTCGGCCAGTTGACGATTTCGAAGACGGCGGATGTATCAACCACGACGCCGGGTTCGACCGTGCATTACACCATCACCGTGACCAACTCCGGTTCGGTCGCCTATACCGGCGCGAACTTCACCGATCCGCTTACCGGTGTGATCGACGACGCCGTCTACAACGGCGACGCGAGCGCAACCACGGGCACGGTCTCGTTCAGTAACCCGAACCTCGCGTGGACGGGCAACGTGGCGGTGGGCGCTACCGTCACTATTACGTACTCGGTCACGGTCCGCAGCCCGGACCCCGGCGATCATGTGCTGTCCAACACCGTCACCTCGACCACGACCGGCAGCAACTGCGCAAGCGGGAGCAGCGATGCCCGGTGCACCTGGCCGGTCAGCGTGTCCGACCTGACGATCCTCAAGACCGCGAACGTGAGCACCACGACACCGGGATCGACTGTGCACTATACGATCACGGTGACCAACGCGGGACAGACCGCGTACACCGGCGCCACCTTCACCGATCCGCTGTCCGATGTCCTCGACGACGCCACCTACGGCAGCAACGCCATTGTCGCCACCGGCCCCGGTTCGGTCAGCTACACAAGCCCCAATCTCACCTGGACCGACGCCGGCACCCTCGCGATCGGCGCTAGCGCCACCATTAGCTACTCGGTCACGGTCAACAATCCCGACACGGGCAACCATGTGCTGTCCAACACCGTCACCTCGGCCACGGCCGGCAGCAACTGCCCGAGCGGAAGCACCGACGCAAGGTGTACCGTCACGGTCAACGTGTCCGGCCTGACGATCGTCAAGAGCGCGGATGTGAGCACCACCACACCCGGATCGACCGTGCACTACACGATCACGGTGACCAACACCGGCCTGACCACCTTCACCGGCGCGACCTTCAGCGACGACCTGACCGGCCTGCTGGACGACGCCACCTACGGCGGCAACGCCACCGTGACTGCGGGCCTCGGCTCGGTCAGCTACGCCAGCCCCTACCTCACCTGGACCGGCAACCTTTCCCCGGCGCAGGTTGCGACGATCACCTACTCGGCGACGGTGGCCAGCCCTGATACGGGTAACGGCGTGCTGTCGAACACGCTCACGTCGGCGACGGCGGGCAGCAACTGCCCCAGCGGCAACACGGACCCGCGGTGCACGGTGACGGTGACCGTGATGAGCCTCACGATCCTCAAGACGGCTAATGCGTCTACCACAGCGCCCGGCGCGACGGTCGGTTACACGATCTTGGTGACTAATACCGGGCCGACCGCTTACACCGGCGCCACGTTCACCGATCCGCTTGGCGGGGTGCTGGATGACGCCAGCTACAACGCCAACGCGGCGGCGAGCAGCGGCACGGTGAGCTACACCGCGCCGAACCTGACCTGGACGGGGAACCTGGCGGTGGGGGCGTCGGCGACGGTGACGTATTCGGTGACGGTGAATAATCCGGACCTGGGGGACAGGACGCTGGTCAATACGGTCACATCTACGACGGCCGGCAGTAACTGTGGGTTTGGCTCGGCTGATTCGCGGTGCACGGTGACGGTGGCGGATCTGGTGCCGGGGCTGGACATCGTGAACAGTGCGGATGTGGCGACGACGGCGCCTGGCGCCACCGTGCATTACACGGTCACGGTGACCAACACTGGGCAGAGCGCCTATACGGGGGCGGCGTTTACCGACCCGCTGGGCGGGGTGCTGGACGACGCGACTTTTGTCGGCACCCCCGCGGCCACCGCCGGGTCGGCCGCCTTCACCAGCCCGAACCTGACCTGGACGGGGAACCTGGCGGTGGGTGCTGCGGCGACGATCACGTTCTCGGTCACCATCAACAGCCCGGACACAGGGAACGCGGTGCTGGCGAGCACGATCACTTCGGCGACGGCGGGCAGCAACTGCGCGCCCGGGAGCACGGATGCTGACTGCACGGCGACGGTGAAGGTGGCCCAGTTGACGCTGGTCAACGCCGCGAACGTGGCCAGCACGACGCCGGGTGGGGTGGTGCGCTACACCGCGACGTTCACCAACACCGGCGCGGTGCCCTATGCCGGGATCACGGTCGCGGCGGGCGCCGCCGACGTGTTCGACGACGCGACCCCCAACGGGGACCAGACCGCCACCTCGGGGACGCTGACGCTGATTAGCAGCGGGGTGTCGTGGACCGGGTACATCGGGGTCGGCGGTGTGGTGACGGTGACCGGCACGGTCACGGTGAACAACCCGGACACCGGGAACAAGTCGATGACCTCCACGCTGACGTCCAGCGCGGCCGGGAACAACTGCCCGGCGGGGAGCAGCGACCCGCGGTGCAGCGTGACGGTCACGGTGCAGATCCCGGCGTTGACGATTGTGAAGACCGCGAACGCGACCAGCGCGGTGCCCGGCGCGGTCATCGGTTTCACGGTCACCGTGACCAACACCGGGCAGGCCGCCTATACCGGTGCGGTGGTGACCGATTCGTTCGCGCAGATGGTCGATGACGCCTCCTACGCCGGCGGGGCTACCACGACCGCCGGGTCGCTGTCGTACACCAGCCCCAACTTGACCTGGACCGGGAACCTGGCGGTGGGCGCGAGCGCGACGATCAGCTACTCGGTGACGGTGAACAACCCGGATACCGGGGACAAGCTGGTCATCAACACGGTCACCTCGGCGGCTGCGGGCGCCACCTGCCCGCCGGGCACCACCAGCACCAGCTGCCGGATCACGATCCCGGTGCTGACCCCGGCGCTGACCATCGCCGCGTCCGCGGGCGTGGCCACCACCACTCCGGGGGCGGTCGTGGCGTACACGATCACGGTGACCGACTCCGGGCAGACCCCCTACACCGGGGCGACCTTCACCGATCCGCTGACCGGCGTGCTGGACGACGCCACCTACAACGGCGACGCGGCCGCGACCGGCGGCACCGCGGTCAGCTTCGCCAGCCCCAATCTGACCTGGACGGGGAACCTGGCGGCCGGGGGATCGGCGACTATCACCTACTCGGTCACCGTGCACAGCCCCGACACCGGCGACGGGACGCTCACCAATACGGTGACCTCGGCCACGGCGGGCAGCAACTGCGCGGCCGGCAGCACCGACCCGCGGTGCACGGTCGCGGTCACGGTGGCCCAGTTGGCGATCGTCGACGGCGCGAACGTGTCGACCACCACACCGGGCGGGATCGTGCGCTACACCGCGACGTTCACTAACACCGGCGCGGTGCCCTACACCGGGATCACCATTACCGTCAACGCAGCCGACGTGTTCGACGATGCCGTCTCCAACGGGAACGAGACCGCCACGTCCGGCACGCTGACCGTGTCTGCCCCCAGCGTGCTCTGGACGGGGAACATCCCGGTCGGCGGGGCGGTGACCATCACCGGCACGGTGACGGTGAACAACCCCGACACCGGCAACAAGACGCTTGCCTCCACCGTCACGACCGGCGCGGCCGGCAGCAATTGCCCGCCCGGCGGCACCGACCCGGCGTGCACCGCCACTGTCACCGTGCTGACGCCCGCGCTGACGATCACCAAGACCGCGAACGTGTCCACGGCCGCCCCCGGGTCGGTCGTGGACTACACGATCGCGGTCGGCAATACCGGGCAGACCCCGTATACCGGGGCTGCCGTCACCGACGGCCTGTCCGGGGTGCTGGACGACGCCAGCTATGACGGGGACGTGTCCGCGACCGCCGGCACGGCGTCGTTCGCCAGCCCGAATCTGAGCTGGGCCGGTGACCTGGCCGTCGGCGCGACCGCGACGATCACCTACTCGGTCACGGTGAACAGCCCGGACACCGGCGACAAGACGATGACCAACACGGTCACCTCGGCGACCACCGGCAGCAACTGCGCCCCGGCCAGCGGCAACACCGGCTGCACGGCTACCGTGGTGGTGCTGACCGCGGGCCTGACGATCACCAAGACCGCCAGTGCCGCCACCGCGGTGCCCGGCGCCACCGTGACCTACACGATCACGGCCGCCAACACCGGGCAGATCGCCTACACCGGCGCGTCCTTTACCGATCCGCTGACCGGCCTGCTCGATGACGCGACCTACAACGCCAACGCCAGCGCGACCGCCGGTACCGCATCGTATGCCAGCCCGAATCTGACCTGGGCCGGTGACCTGGCCGTCGGCGCGACCGCGACCATCACGTACTCGGTCACGGTGAACAATCCCGACACCGGTAACAAGACATTGGCTAACACGGTCACCTCGGCGACGGCGGGCAGCAACTGCCCGGCCAGTGGCACCGACCCCCGCTGCACTACGACGGTCACCGTCATCGGCGCCGCGACGCTCACGTTCACCACCACGGCCAATGCGCCATCTGCCACCGCCGGCGCGACCGTAGACTACACGGTCACCGCCGCCAACTCCGGGTTGAGCGCCTACACCGGCGCCACCTTCACCGACGACCTGACCGGCGTGCTGGACGACGCCACCTACAACAACGACGCGGCCATCGCGGCCGGCGGCGGCGGATCGGTCGGTTACACCAGCCCGGACCTGACCTGGACCGGTGATATCCCGGCGTCCAGCACGGTCACCATCACCTTCTCGGTCACGGTCAACAACCCCGACACCGGGAACAAGATCTTGGCGAGTACGGTGTCCTCGGCCTCGTCCGGGAGCAACTGCGGCACCGGCTCGGCCGACCCGCGCTGCACGGTCACCGTCACCGTCGCGGCCCTGACCATCACCACGGGTTTCAACGTCACCACCGCCACACCCGGCAGCGTGATCCACCTCAACGTGACCATCGCCAACACCGGCCAGACCCCCTACACTGGGATCACCGTCACCGCCGACAGCTCCGACCTGCTCGACGACGTCACCCGCAACGGCGACACCACCGCCACATCCGGCACCCTGAGCCTCGGCCCGGCCGGGGCCGCCTGGACCGGCGACATCCCAGCCGGGCAAACCGTCACCATCGCCGGGGACTACACGGTCGACAACCCCGACACCGGCAACCACCTCGCCAAAGTCGTGTTCAGCTCCAGCGCGCCCGGCAGCAACTGCCCACCCGCCCCCACCGCCCCGGCCTGCTCCGCCGCCGTCCAGATCCTCACCCCCGCCCTGTCCATCGTCAAGACCGCCAACACCACATCCGCGGTGCCCGGCCAGACCGTGACCTATACCGTCACCGTCACCGACACCGGCCAGACCCCGTACGCCGGTGCGACCGTCACCGACACCCTGGACCTGCTCGACGACGCGGACTACAACGGCGCCACCGTCGCCGGCGCCGGGTCGGTCAGCTACACCGTCCCGGTGCTGACCTGGACCGGCGACCTGACCGTGGGCGGGTCCGCGATCGTCACCTACTCGGTCACCGTGCACAACCCGGCGACGGGGGACAAGTTCATGGTCGACACCGTCACCTCGGCGGCCACCGGCGCCACCTGCCCGCCCGGCGCCACCGGCGCCGGCTGCCGGGTCGGCGTCCCGGTGTTCACCCCTGCCCTGACCATCACCAAGACCGCGAACACCGCGACCACCACACCCGGCGGCACCGTCGGTTACACGGTCACCGTCACCGACTCCGGGCAGACGCCCTATACCGGTGCCACGTTCAGCGATGATCTGACCGGCGTGTTGGACGACGCGACCTACAACACCGGCGCGGCCGCCACCGTCGGCAGCCTCACCTTCGCCAGCCCCGCCCTGACCTGGACCGGTGACCTGGCCGCCGGCGCTTCGGCGGTCATCACCTACTCGGTCACCGTCAACAACCCCGACACCGATAACCACATCCTCACCAACTTGATCACCTCCACCACGCCCGGCAGCAACTGCCCGCCCGGCGGCACCGACCCGCGGTGCGCTGTGACGGTGGACGTGGCCCAGCTGGCGATCAGCTTCACGGCGAATGTGGCCACCACCACGCCGGGCGGGGTGGTGGTGCTCACCGCCACGCTGGCCAACACCGGCCAGGTCCCCTACACCGGGATCAGCGTCGCCAACAACGCCACCGGGATGGCCAGCGACGCCACCAGCAACGGGGACCAGACCGCCACCTCGGGCACCCTGTCGCAAGGCGCCACCGGGGACGTGTGGACCGGGACCATCGCGCCCGGCGGGACCGTGACGGTGACCGGCTCGGCCACCGTGAAAAACCCGGACACCGGTGCCCACCTGCTGACCGCCACCCTCAGCACCGCCGCGCCGGGCAGTAACTGCCCGGCCGGCAGCCCCGGCCCGGCCTGCACCGTCACCGTCACCGTGCTCAGCCCCGCCCTGACCGTCGTCAAGACCGCGAACGCGACGGCGGTCGTCCCGGGCGCCACGGTGACCTACACGATCACCGTCACCGACACCGGGCAGACCCCCTACACCGGCGCGACCGTCACCGACGACCTGACCGACGTGCTCGACGAGGGCCCCTACGGCGGCGGATCGGCGACCGCCGGCGCCGTCTCCTACACCGCCCCGGTGCTGACCTGGACCGGGAACCTGGCCGCCGGCGCCAGCGCGGCCATCACCTACACGGTCGCGGTGAACAGCCCGGCGACCGGCGGCAAGCTGCTGGTCAACTCCGCCGTGTCGGCCGATCCGGGCAGCACCTGCCCGGCCGGCAGCACGAACACCTCCTGCACCGCCGATGTCGCGGTGCTGACCGCCGCCCTGTCGATCACCAAGACCGCGGACACCTCCACCGCCACCCCCGGATCGGCCGTGCACTACACGATCACCGTCACCGACAGCGGCCAGACCCTCTACACCGGCGCCACCGTCACCGACCCGCTCACCGGGGTGCTGGACGACGCCACCTACAACGGCGACGCCGCGGCGGTCACCACCGGCGCCAGCGCCGGCACCATCACCTACCCGGCCCTGGTCCTGACCTGGACCGGGAACCTCGCGGTCGGCGACGTGGTCACCATCACCTACTCGGTCACCGTGAAAAACCCGGACACCGGCAACGGGATCCTCGCCAACACCGTCACCTCCGCGGCGGCGGGCAGCACCTGCCCCACCGGCACCAGCCGCGCGAGCTGCACCGCCACCGTCGACGTCACCGCGCTGACCATCACCAACACCGCCGGCGTCGCAACCGCCACCCCCGGCTCCGTCGTGGGCTACACCGTCACGGTCACCAACACCGGGCAGGCCCCCATCCCCGGCGCCGCCTTCACCGCCGACTTCGCCGGCGTCGCCGACGACACCACCTACAACGGCGACCTGGCCGTCACCGCCGGCAGCATGACGCTGGACCCCGACACCGCGAGCGCCACCTGGACCGGCGACCTGGCCCCCGGGGCCAGCGCAACGGTCACCGGCTCGTTCACCGTCAACGACCCCGACACCGGCAACCGCGTCCTCACCGAAACCGTCGACTCCACCACACCCGGAAACAGCTGCCCCACCAGCACGCCCTGCACCTCCACTGTGGACGTCATCGTCGGCGCGCTGTCCATCACCGTGCCCGCGGGCGCCGACCTGGGCACGGCGGACCCGGGCGGGGCCACCAACGCCGGCCTCGGCACTTTCGAGGTGACCGACAACCGCGCTAGCTCCGGCGCAACCTGGACGGCGACGGTCTCCGCCACCAACTTCACCACCGGCGCCGGCACAACCGCAGAGACCATCCCCGCTGCGGACGCGACCTACTTCGTCAACGCGCTCGCCACCACTACCGGGACAGCTACCTTCACCCCCACCCCGGTGACCGACCTGTCAAGCGCCCCCCAGCCCGTCGTGACGGCCACCAACGGCAACGGCGACAACTCGGCTTCCTGGGAACCGGCGGTCCAGGTATCCGTACCAGCCACCGCAGTCGCGGGCACCTACACCGCCACCATCACCCACTCCGTCAGCTAACCGGCGGCCCAGGTGTTCATCCATTCCACAATATGTTGCGAAGTGTGGCATGAGCCTCTGATCACATCTCAAAGCGGACTTACCCGAACTCGTAAGTGATATGCAGTTGTAAACATTTTACGCGGGCGTGGTGCCGATCAATACTGATCTTTTGATTACGGACCGTGAAAATGGTTAATCATCGAGGTAATGATCAGGTATGGGGGCCGCCACAGTTACAGCCGTCGGGTGGCGCGGGTGCCGGGATACGGGCCGGTCACCGCGACGGCTGTGGCCCTCGTATTGCTGTGCGGCGTGGTGATTCCGGTGCATCCGGCGGTCGCGACAACTGTCGGCACCACCCTTTTTGATCAGCCATTTCACAACAACACGGTGAATGCGGCCTATCCAGTTTCGGTGCCGGCAATTCCTGCCGGTATATCGGGCACCAACACGGTCTGCCTGTCCGCGACGGGCGACACGAGCACAGCTCCTCTGCATAGCTGCCCGACCAACCTGGACGCGCAGGGATCAGGGACGCTCCGCTTCACAAACCTGACGACGTCAGAGGAAGGCGGTGCCTTCGCCGCCACCAGCGTGCCGACATCACAGGGTCTTGACGTGACGTTCAACGCTTACCAGTACAGCACCTCCGGCACGGGCAGCCAGGCGGACGGTCTCGCGTTCGTGCTGGCCGCGGTGGACCCGGCCAACCCGTTGTCGCCAGCGAACATCGGGCAGTCCGGCGGGGCGCTCGGCTACTCAGCGAGGAGTTCGACGGGCCTGGCCGGCCTGGCGGACGCCTATCTCGGTGTCGGCTTCGACGTGTACGGGAACTTCAGCAACAGCGTCTACGAGGGGACCGGCTGCACCAACCCCGCATACATCTCCACGACCAGCGGGAAGGTGCCAGGCCAGGTCGTGGTCCGGGGCCCGGGCAATGCGCTGGCCGGATACTGCGCGATCAACAGCACCGCGACGACCACCTCGTCCCCGGTGGTCCCGATGCACGGGACCACCCGCGCGACCTCACAGGTGCCTGTCGAGGTCGTCATCAACCCAACCACGGCGCCCTTGACCACCCCGTCTGGCATCACGGCCGCCGCCGGCACGTACAACGTCGTGTTCACACCGGTGGGCGGGACCGCCAGGACGCTGACGGGCACGCTGCCGACCGTGCCTGCGGGCCTGTACCCGTCGTCGACCTGGACCAATTCCAGCGGGATCCCCAAGCAACTCGCGTTCGGCTGGGTGGGCTCCACCGGCGGGAACACCGACTTCCACGAGATCGACAACGCGAAGGTGGTCAGCTTCAATCCGGTCCCGCAACTCAGCGTTTCCCAGACCAGCTACAACGGGTCGTCGCCGCAACCCGGCGACCCGGTGACGTACACCGTCGTCCCCGGTGTCCTGTCGGGCGCCGACGAGACCGCCCCGGTGTCGATGACCGACACGCTGCCTGCCGGTGTCGTCCCAGTCGGCGCGTTCGGGTCGGGCTGGGTCTGCCAGGCCCCGGTGGGGCAGACGGTTACCTGTACCGACAGCGCCACCCCGTTTGCCAACGGGACATCGCTGCCGCCGGTCACGGTCGTCGGCATCGTCACCGGCTCGGCGGTCACCCCGTCGTTGATCCAGACCAATACGGTGGTCACCGCGTCGTCCAGCGACGCGAGCCCCGGTTACTCGTCGGCGACGACCCCGGGAACGCCGCCGGCCGCCCCGACGGGCATCACCGTGACCCCGGCGACCAGTTCGATCGCGGGCGGAATCGACGTGACCGTCGGCGGGTCCAACCTCGGCGGCGCGACCGCGATCGAGATCGGCACCGCCGCCGAACAGAAGGCGGGCACAGCCGTGACCCTGCTGCCGTGCAAGTCCGGATCGGCCACCGGCTGCTTCACCGTCAACGCCAACGGCTCCCTCGACATCTCGTCGATGCCCGCGCGGTCGGCCGCCGCCACGGTGACCGCCACCGTCGTCACCCAGGGCGTCGCCGGATCAGCGAGCTACCTCTACACCGACAGACCCGCGGCGCCGGTTGCCCCCACCGCGACGGCCGGGCTGACCAGCGCCACCGTCAGCTGGGTGGCGCCAGCCAGCAACGGCAGCGCCATCACCGGCTATACCGTGACGCCCTACCTGAACGGCGTGGCCCAGACACCGGTGTCCTATAACAGCTCCACGACTACCCGCACGCTCACCGGGTTGACCGCCGGAGGGTCCTATACCTTCACGGTGGCCGCGGTGAACGCCCTCGGTACGGGGTCGCCGAGCGCGGCGTCGGCCGCCGTTGTCCCCTACGCCCTGCCGGGGCAGCCGGCGATCACGGCGGCCGCGGCCGGTAACTCCACTGCCACGCTGACCTGGACGGCCCCGGGCAACGGCGGCAACGCCATCACGGCCTACGTCCTCACCCCCTACGTCGCGGGCGTGGCCCAGCCGACCCAGACGTTCACCAGCACGCTGACCACGCAGACGGTGACCGGGCTGACGCCAGGAACCACATACACGTTCACCGTCGCCGCGAAGAACGCCGGTGGATCCGGCCCGGCCTCCGCGCCGTCGGCCGCGGTGACCGTCAACGCCGCACCGTCGTCGGCGCCGCGACGCTGACGTTCACCCAGACGGCCAATGCGCCATCCACTACCGCGGGCGGCGTGGTGGACTACACGGTCACCGCCGCCAACTCCGGGCTGAGCGCTTACACCGGCGCCACCTTCACCGACGACCTGACCGGCGTGCCGGACGACGCCGTCTACAACAACGACGCGGCCATCGCGGCCGGCGGCGGCGGATCGGTCGGTTACACCAGCCCGGACCTGACCTGGACCGGTGATATCCCGGCGTCCGGCACGGTCACCATTACCTTCTCGGTCACGGTCAACAACCCCGACACCGGGAACAAGATCTTGGCGAGTACGGTGTCCTCGGCCTCGTCCGGGAGCAACTGCGGCACCGGCTCGGCCGACCCGCGGTGCACGGCGACGGTGACGGTGTCCCAGCTGGCCATCGCCAGCACCTACCCGGCCACCACCACGCCGGGCGCGGTGTTCCGGATAAACACCACGTTCACCAACACCGGGCAGACCTCCTACAGCGGGATCACCATCTCGGTCAACGGCCTGGACCTGGTCGACGACGCCATCGTCAACGGCGACCAGACCGTCAGCTCGGGCACCCTGGTCGACTACGGCACCGGCGCGGCCTGGACCGGGAACATCCCGGTCGGCGGCACCGTCACCCTGTCCGCGGGCTTCACCACCAAAAACCCCGACCCCGGCAACCAGGTCATCGCGGCCACGTTCTTCACCACCGCGCCCGGCAGCAACTGCCCGCCGGTGGGTGGCAACGCGGCCTGCACCGCCACCATCGACGTGCTCACCCCCGCCCTGTCGATCGTCAAGACCGCGAACACCACATCCGCGGTGCCCGGCCAGGCCGTGACCTACACCATCACCGTCACCGACACCGGCCAGACCCCGTATACCGGCGCGGCGGTCACCGACACCCTGGATCTGCTCGACGACGCGGACTACAACGGCGCCACCGTCGCCGGCGCCGGGTCGGTCAGCTACACCGCCCCGGTGCTGACCTGGACCGGTGACCTGACCGTGGGCGGGTCCGCGGTCATCACCTACTCGGTCACCGTGCACAACCCGCCGACCGGGGACAAGGATATGGTCGACACCGTCACCTCCGCGGCCGCGGGCAGCAGTTGCCCGCCCGGCGCCACCGGCGCCAGCTGCCGGGTCAGCGTCCCGGTGCTGGCCCCGGCCCTGACCATCACGACCGCCGCCGCGGCCGGCACCACCGTGCCCGGCGGCACCGTGGACTACACGGTCACCGCGGTGAACACCGGGCAGACCCCGTATGCCGCCGCGACGTTCAGCGACGACCTGGCCGGGGTGCTGGACGACGCCGCCTACAACGGCGACGTGGCCGCGACCGCCGGCTCGGTCAGCTACGCCAGCGCGGACGTGACCTGGACCGGTGACCTGGCCGTCGGCGCGTCCGCCACGATCACCTATTCGGTCACCGTGCACAACCCCGACACCGATAACCACATCCTGGCCAGCACCGTCGCCTCATTGACGGCGGGCAGCAACTGCGCGGCCGGGAGCACCGATCCGCGCTGCGCCGTGACGGTGGACGTGGCCCAGCTGGCGATCAGCTTCACCGCGAATGTGGCCACCACCACGCCGGACGGGGTGGTGGTGCTCACCGCCACGCTGGCCAACACCGGCCAGGTCCCCTACACCGGGATCAGCGTCGCCAACAACGCCACCGGGATGGCCAGCGACGCCACCAGCAACGGGGACCAGACCGCCACCTCGGGCACCCTGTCGCAAGGCGCCACCGGGGACGTGTGGACCGGGAACATCGCGCCCGGCGGGACCGTGACGGTGACCGGCTCGGCCACCGTGAAAAACCTCGACACCGGTGCCCACCTGCTGACCGCCACCCTCAGCACCGCCGCGCCGGGCAGCAACTGCCCGGCCGGCAGCCCCGGCCCGGCCTGCACCGTCACCGTCACCGTGCTCAGCCCCGCCCTGGCCATCACCAAGACCGCGAACGCGACGGCGGTCGTCCCGGGCGCCACGGTGACCTACACCATCACCGTCACCGACACCGGGCAGACCCCCTACACCGGCGCGACCGTCACCGACGACCTGACCGACGTGCTCGACGAGGGCCCCTACGGCGGCGGATCGGCCACCGCCGGCGCCGTCTCCTACACCGCCCCGGTGCTGACCTGGACCGGGAACCTGGCCGCCGGCGCCAGCGCGACCATCACCTACACGGTCGCGGTGAACAGCCCGGCGACCGGCGGCAAGCTGCTGGTCAACTCCGCCGTGTCGGCCGATCCGGGCAGCACCTGCCCGGCCGGCAGCACGAACACCTCCTGCACCGCCGATGTCGCGGTGCTGACCGCCGCCCTGTCGATCATCAAGACCGCCGACGTGAGCACCACCACCCCCGGTGGCACCGTGCACTACACGATCACCGTCACCGACACCGGCCAGACCCCATACACCGGCGCCACCGTCACCGACCCGCTCACCGGGGTGCTGGACGACGCCACCTATAACGGCGACGCCGCGGCGGTCACCACCGGCGCCAGCGCCGGCACCATCACCTACACCACCCCGGCCCTCACCTGGACCGGGAACCTGGCGCCCGGCGACACCACCACCCTCACCTACTCGGTCACCGTGAACAACCCCGACCCCGGTAACGGGATCCTCGCCAACACCGTCACCTCCGCGGCGGCGGGCAGCACCTGCCCCACCGGCACCAGCCGCGCGAGCTGCACCGCCACCGTCACCGTCACCGCGCTGACGATCACCGACACCGCCGGCGTGGCCACCACCACCCCCGGCTCCGTCGTGCACTACACGGTGACCGCCGCCAACACCGGCGCCGTGCCCATCGACGGCGCCACCTTCACCGCCGACTTCGCCGGCGTCGCCGACGACACCAGCTACAACGGCGACCTGGCCGTCACCGCCGGCGCCATCACCCTCGACCCCGCCACCGCTAGCGCCACCTGGACCGGTGACCTCGCCCCCGGCGCCGCCGTCACCGTCACCGGCTCGTTCACCGTCAACAACCCCGACACCGGCGACCACATCCTCACCGAAACCGTCGACTCCACCACCCCCGGAAACAACTGCCCGCCCGGCGGCACCAGCCCCGCCTGCGCCGCCACGGTCACCGTCCTGGTGCCGGCCCTGACCATCACCAAAACCGCGGACGTGTCCACCACCACCCCCGGGTCGGTTGTGCACTACACCATCACCGTCGATAACACCGGCCCGACCCCCTACACCGGCGCCGTCGTCAGCGACGACCTGAGCAACGTCCTCAACGACGCCGCCTACAACACCGACGCGTCGCCCACCGCCGGCGCCGTCACCTACACCGCCCCGGTCCTGACCTGGACCGGCGACCTGGCCGCCGGGGCCAGCGTCACCATCACCTACTCGGTCACCGTGAAGAACCCCGACACCGGCGACAAACTCCTCGCCAACACCGTCACCTCCACCGCTGCCGGCAGCACCTGCCCGCCCGGCGGCACCGCCCCCGCCTGCACCGCCACCGTCCAAGACCTGATCCCCGCGCTGGCCATCACCAAGACCGCCGACACCACCGCCGCCGCCCCCGGCGGCGTCGTGACCTACACCATCACCGCCACCGACACCGGCCAGACCCCGTATGCCGGCGCCGCCCTCACCGACGACCTCACCGGCGTCCTCGACGACGCCACCTACACCGGCGGCGCCACCGCCAGCACCGGCACCCTCACCTACACCACCCCGGACCTGACCTGGACCGGCGACCTCGCCACCGGCGCCACCGCCACCATCACCTACACAGTCACCGCCGCCCCAGAAACCGGCGACCTCGACCTCACCAACACCGTCACCTCCACCACATCGGGAAACAACTGCCCGCCCGGCCGCCCCGGCCCCGCCTGCACCGTCACCATATTCCTCGCCAGGGGCCCTCTGTCGATCACCGTCCCCGCCGCCGCCGACCTCGGCGCCACCAGCCCCGGCGGCACCACCAGCGCCGCCCTCGGCACCATCCAGGTCACCGACAACCGCGCCCTCCCCGCCGCCACCTGGACCGCCACCGTCACCGCCACCCCCTTCACCACCGGCGGCGGCACCCCCCCGAAACCATCCCCCCCACCGACGCCACCTACTACATCAACACCCTCGACACCACCACCGGCACCGCCACCTTCACCCCTGCACCGGTCACCACCCTGTCCACCACCCCCCAGCCAGTCGTCACCGCCACCGGCGCCAACGGCGACAACACCGCCACCTGGACCCCCGCCATCCAAATATCAGTCCCACCCACCGCCATCGCCGGCACCTACACCGCCACCATCACCCACTCCGTCAGCTAACCGCCGACCTGTCGCCGGACAATTGCCATTGTGATCACGCGGTTGGAAAGCGTTCAAATTGAGCAACCTTTCGAAACATGACGTTCCCAAGATTCTTTGCGCCTTTGTGGTGAACCGACGGGTTTAAACAAGGTGCGAAGAGGGCACCTGGAAATAAGCGTGGAACAGCCGGGACCATAGGCAGGCCCGCCGCGATATCGCGCGTTCGGATGAGATGCATCGGAACGCCGATCGGCAACAATCACGAGATGGCGCCTTTTCTAATATTGGGGCCAGCTGGGGCAACAACGCCTCCGGCCAGCTGGGCAACAACTCGACCATCAGCAGCAGCGTCCCGGTCGCGGTTTACACGGGCGGCGGCTCCGACTGCACGAGCTGATCGGACAGCGCTGGCGGCCGGGCGCACCGACCTGCTGGCAGAGCAAGCGGGACTGCTGATCGGATCGTCGGAGGGCACCATCAACGCGCCCATCAAGCGCTGGGCTGCCGGGCTGCTCATCGCGGCGGGTGCCGACGAAGACCCGATCCCGCGGTGGGTTGAGGAAGGACGCAAGCGGCGGCCACGCTAGATCATCTTCCCGGCTGCCAGTAATTTCGCGCTGACCGGAATCTTCCCCTGCCCAGGCCGGACTGCGTTACCTCCGCTGGCCGTCCCAGCCAAGGCGGGCCGCGCCGCAGTGCAACGCCTGCCAGGCCCGGAACTCTTCCTCGCGCTCGCGCGCCTCGTGGAGCATGCGCAGCTCAGAGGAATCGTCTAAGGCCTCAGTGTGGTTCTCCAGCTCATCGATCCGGCGGTCACGGTCACCGGTAGCGACGTGGTTGTTCACCGCGTGTGTCATGAGTCCTCCTTATCTGCTGCTGCGGTCCGATGATCTCCCAAGCTTGATTGTTCCCTCCCGTTTGTCCAATTACACTCAGATTGCGTCTCTAACGCATCGTGAGCGGTGTGAGCAGCGACCCGCTGACGATTCCTGCTGCCGGGATGATCGGCATGTCCGGGAACACAGTCTTAGAGATCGCTTAAGAGTGACGGTCCCGAAACCCGCAGGCCACAGAATGTGGGAGAAAACCCCGTGGGCCATAGACCGGGCGGGAGGCGTCATGGCCGGAATGGCTGCCGGGAGTGCCGGTTCGATGCGCAGCTCGCCGGGGTATTTGATCATGCCATGGTCCTGCGGATAGCAGCGATCCCGCCGAGGTGAACGCTTGGTGGAAGGCACTGAGCGTGTCCGGGCAGCAGTGGCTCATGCACGAGTTCCCGGCGCAGATCGGCTGGCTGGATGGCGTGCCCGCGACGTGCGAGACGAGGCCAACCGGATCTCCCTGGCGGCGGACAAGGTGCAGCTTCACGGGCAGCTCGTGGGCCTGGAGGCGCATGAGCCGCCGGCGACTGTTAGCGGGCGCGGCCGGTTCGGCACCGGGCAGGTGGCCAACCCGGCCTGGCAGCAGTGGCACGATCAGGCCACCGCCGTCGAGGGCAAGCTAGCCGGGATCGCGTCGGCCGAGAGCGGCCTTGAGCTGGGCGGACGGGGCGGTGGTCAACGCGGCTACCTGCTTGGTTTCGACACCAACGACAACGGGCACGCCATCGTGTCGTTCGGCGACCCCGGCGCCGCTAACAACACGGTCACCTATGTGCCGGGCCTGGGCTCAAAGCTCACCGGAGCCTTCGGCGACAGCAGCCGCGCCGCCGCCCTAGCTAAGGCCGTTTCCAACCTTGCTCCTGACAAGGCCGTCGCATCGATCTACTGGCTCGGCTACAACGCCCCGCAACTGCCCCTCAGTCAGGGGATACACCACCCGGCGTCCGAACCCGCAGTCGGCAGCGGGCGCCATCGTCGTGGCGCGCGGGTACTGGCTCCGTGGGGTAGCGCAGAACGCCAACGCCACCATCGGCGAGCAGGTCCTGCAGCGGGCACGAGGAATCCACGGACTGCGCATAACCGGTGACGCGGACGCCAGACCGTCGGCGCGGGGGCCGATTGAGGCACTGGCGCCAAGGATGTCGTATCGAAAGTCACCGGGTCGATGGGAGTCGGAGCACGGAAGACGCGCAGGACGCTGACGATACCGCAACAATGTTCCCTTATAGCTATAAATGTGCTCGACGAGTCCGCTTAGCAGTCAAGATTTGGCTAGCTTAGATACAGTTTGTAACTGACTTGTCTGAAATAACTCTTAGTACTTTATTTGGGCGGGACCTTTTGCCGCTGACCTGCGTCGAATTCCGGGACTTTTTCCCCTGGTGCGCGGTGGCGGCCCACATGAGATTCGCATTAGGGGGACATGGCGGCCGAAGCCAGGGGGTTCCACGGGGAGAGCGGCACGCGGGGGGATCATGAACAGCACCGTCGTCGGCGACAAACTCCATCAACATTCGCTCATGTCTGCCCGTGCTGCCGCCACCGAGCGGTGCAACACGCCAGCGTGCGACGTTCCCACGCTGCGGGACCGTGACAACTGCGCGGAGTTGGACGCCAAGGAGTGGGCCAGGCGGGCCCGCCTCGCCCGGCAGAACTAGGGGGGAGTCATGAGCGGAGCACAGGCAAGGTGGCACCGCGAGGACCTCGCGGCCAGGACCACTGAGGGCGAGAGCTGCACGCGGTGCGGGAAGGCTGTGCCGCGTGTCGCATCGGCTGGCGTGTTCGCTGGCTGGTGCGCCGCGTGTGTCCTGGTGTGGGCGCACCGGGACTCTACTGAGATTCCCTCACCGCGACCGACGTCAGCTACCGGCAGCGGCGGGGGAGTCATGAGCAACTATCTCAAGCGCTGGCAATTCCGGCACTGGCTGGAGGAGCAGGCAGCGACTAGCGAGAAGTGGGCAAACGTCCTGCGCCAGGAAGAGGCCCGGGGAAACATCTGAATCCAACTACGGGGGACATCATGGGGAAGATCATCGCAATGCTCGTCTCGGTGCTCTCGGTGCTCTCGGTGCTTTCGGTGCTCGGAGGCGCAGCAGCCTAGCGCTGCCAGCCAGCGCCTCCAGCCACCCGACGAAGATCTACTTCGGGGGCGCCGAGCCGTCGCGGCGGCTTGCGAACCGTGCCGCCACAGGCATCGATCCCATGACGGATCTGGACCGATCGCTGGTACCGGCCATACGATCCCGGTGCGGGTAAGGAGCATCAGCGTGCGATTCACCGAGTACTCATTCGGTTCTGTCCGAGTCGACGGCGTGACCTACGATCACGACCTGATCATCGACCGCGGAAAGATCCGCCAGCGCAAGAAGGCCGCGTCCAAGAAGTTCCGCGGCGCGTACGGGCACACCCCGCTGTCGATCGCGGAGGACATCCCCTGGCGTTGCCGGCGGCTGGTGATTGGCACCGGTGCTGAGGGCGCGCTGCCGGTGATGAAGCAAGTCCACGAAGAGGCCCGCCGTCGCAAGGTCGACCTTGTCGTGCTACCGACGGCAGAGGCGATCGGCTTGCTGACCGAGACCACAAAGGAGACCAACGCCGTGCTGCACGTGACGTGCTGAACCAGCATGCCGCGGACTCACCAGCCAAAGGGCCAGCGGCATCGCATCGAGCTACCCAGCTGATACTGCAATCTGCAGGGCCGTGAACGGAGCCACAATGACCTCAGCATCTTCCCGGCGCAACGGGATCGGGGGATCCGCGTCGCGCCCGGACGACCACGTCATCGTCCTGTTCGGCGCGACAGGCGACCTGGCCAGGCGCAAGGTGCTGCCGGGGCTGTTCCACTTGGCCGTGGCCGGCCTGCTGCCGGACAAGTACCGCATCATCGGCTCGGCGCGACGGGCCCTTACCGACGCGCAGTTCCGCGAGCATGCCCGCGAGTCGGTGGCCGAATTCGGGACCAGCAAGCCGGTCGGTGACGCATGGACGGCTTTCGAGCGGGCGCTTTCGTTCGGCAGCGCGCAACCCGGCGACACCGCCCCGCTGGTGGCCTCGATCCAGCGGGCCGACGAGGAGCTCGGCGGCTCACCGCGCCGGCTCTTCCATCTGGCCATCCCGCCGACGTCCTTCGAGCCGACGGTGACCATGCTCGGCAATGCCGCACTGACCCAAGGTGCCCGCATTATCATCGAGAAGCCCTTCGGCACGGATCTGCAGTCCGCCCGGGATCTCAACCATACGCTGCACGCGGTCTTCGACGAGTCACAGATTTTCCGGATCGACCACTTCCTCGGCAAGGAGTCGGTCGACAACATCCTGGCGTTCCGCTTCGCCAACGGCCTGTTTGAGCCGGTCTGGAACCGCCACCACATCCGCTGGGTGCAGATCGATGTTCCCGAGACGCTGTCGATCGAGGGGCGGGCCGACTTCTATGACAAAACGGGCGCCTACCGCGACATGATCGTGACCCATCTGTTCCAGGTCCTGGGGTTCGTGGCGATGGAGCCCCCGGCGTCGCTGGACGCCAGGCACCTGCGTGACGAGAAGGCCAAGGTCTTTGACGCCCTCAAGCCGATCGACGTGCGGCATGTGGTGCGGGGCCAGTATCAGGGGTACCGCAGCGAGCCCGGTGTGGCGCCGGGCTCGGACACCGAGACCATGGCGGCGGTGCGGGCCGAGATTGACAACTGGCGCTGGGCCGGGGTCCCGTTCTTCCTGCGTTCCGGCAAGAGCCTCGCTGCGAGCCGTCAGGTAGTGACGCTCGGCTTCCATGCGACGCCGCTGCGGATGTTCCGGGTGAGTACGAAGGACACACCAGCCGGCCGGGGGAACGAGATCGTTATCGACTTCGCCGATCCCGGTGCCATCACGGCCGAATTCCTGGCCAAGGAGCCAGGGGCCGAGATGCGCCTCGGCGGCGCCCAGATGGCATTCCGCTACCAGGACTCGTTCTGTGCGGCCAACGGCCTCGAGGGCTATGAGCGGCTCATCCTCGACGCCATGCTCGGTGACCAGGCGCTGTTCACCCGAGCTGACGACGTGGAGCGCTTGTGGGAGATCTCCGAGCCGCTCCTGCGGAACCCGCCCCCGGCTGAGCCCTACGCTCCAGGGTCGTGGGGTCCGCAGCCGTCGCTCGGGCGGTTGCTCGCCCCGTTCCGCTGGCACCTGTCAGGCCCCGGCTCAGCGTCATGAGCGATGCGACCGCCCGGGTTACCGCGCCGCCGCGGGCGTTGGTCACTGCCAGCGAGGAGATCTTCGGCGTAATGACCGGCACCAAATGCCGTCGGCTGCTCGCGTTGCCGCACCAGCTGCGGGCCCTCGCTGGCCGCTCGACGCCCCCCGACTGAACCCGGGAAAGCCGGG
Organism: uncultured Actinomycetota bacterium; assembly: GCA_963820395.1. Lineage (GTDB taxonomy): Bacteria > Actinomycetota > Actinomycetes > Streptosporangiales > Streptosporangiaceae > DATFVJ01. The sequence continues at coordinate 322,484 of CAWGAE010000008.1, forward strand.
CCCATCATCGAGGCCCGGATAAGGGACTCCGGTCGCCTGCGCCAGCTCGTGCCAACACCAGAAAGGAAATCTGCCATGAGTGTGATCAGCACTCGCGCAATGCAGGTTGCCCAGCCGGGCGGGGCTTTTGCGCCGGTCTGGGTCGACACCCCGGACGCCGGGCCGGGTCGCGTCCGGATCACCGTCGAGGCCTGCGGGATCTGCCATTCGGACGCGCTCATAACCACAGGCCAACTGGCCGGTGTCAGCTTCCCGGTGACGACCGGGCACGAAATCGCCGGCCGCATCGAGTCGATCGGTGCGGGCGTCGATGGCTGGCAGGCCGGAGAACGAGTCGCTGTCGGCTGGTACGGCGGCAGTGACGGGTACTGCGACGCGTGCCGGGACGGAGATGCCATCAACTGCCCCCATCTTCAGATACCGGGCATCGCCTACCCGGGCGGCTACGCCGACGCGGTCGTCGTCCCGTCCATCGCCCTGGCTCGTATCCCAGACGAGCTGGCCGCGGTCGAAGCGGCGCCGCTCGCCTGCGCCGGCGTCACGGTGTTCAACGCGCTGCGCCGCAGTGACGCCCGTCCGGGTGATGTGGTCGCGATCCTCGGCCTGGGCGGTCTCGGGCACCTGGGCGCGCAGTTCGCTGCGAAGATGGGCTTCGTGACTATCGCCATCGCCCGTGGCGCCGAGAAGGCCAAGCTCGCCCGCGAGTTGGGCGCCGAGCATTACATCGATTCCACGACTCACGATGTCGCCCGGGCATTGCAAGACATCGGCGGCGCGAAGGTCGTGCTGGCCACAGTCACCAACGGCGAGGCCATGTCCGCCACTATCGACGGCCTCGGCAGGCGCGGCGAGCTGATCATCGTCGGTGCCACCTCCGACCCGCTGAACCTCACCGGCATGCAGATCCTCGGCGGAATGAAGCGCATTGCCGGGCACGCCTCCGGCACCGCCCTGGATACAGAGCACACGCTGCGATTTGCCGCCCAGACCGGCGTACGGCCATGGATCGAACAAGCGCCGCTGGAGCAGGCCGGAACAGCCTTCGACAAAATGCTCTCCGGAGAAGCGCGATTCCGGATGGTTCTCACTACGGGCAACTAGCCTGCATCTTCCGCGGCGTCGGCGCCGGCCCTTTGCGGAGGCAGGCGTCCTGGGGCTGTGCTCAAACGTCTCTTGTGGCGCCGGGTGGCCAGCTGACGTGGACGGTGAGCGGGGGCACCGGGGCGCACCCGGGGTGGACGGGATGACGACCGCGGTGACAGCGGAGACCCTTGCGGGGTCCCTTCTGCCATCGGATGCTTGAGCGTGACGAATGGCTCACTCCTACTATCCATTAGTACGGATAGTAGGAGTCAGCCGGGGACGTTCTAGATGATTGAGCGCAACACGGTCTCGCGCGCTGCCCGATATGTCTCGTCCATCAGCAGCCCCTGCTCGTGCAGGTCCGCTAGGTTGGCGAGCTTGGTACCGGGGAAATCTTCGGCGCCGAGCACGTTGTCTACGAGATCGTCCGCAGGGCTCGGGCTGGCGGCCGGTGCGCTGCGGGCGGGCACGCCGCTCACCGTTGCGGCGGGGACGCCGTTGGCGGCAGTCATGGCGGCAAGGCTGAGGCCGGCGATGACGATTCTTGAGTGACGCATGGCTGGCTCCTACTGAGGGTCGACTATCTCCTAGCACGAGTAGTAGCGGCGCTACGTTCATCTGGCGGGGCGGTTTATTTGGCGGTGAGGCAGGCACCCGGGCGGCAGCCGCCCGCTGAGGGCAGCCCCCGGCAACCGTGGGCAGGCGTTCGGTTCCGGGTGACTGCCTGGCGTTATTGTCCTCACGGGGCTTCTCCCGTGAGGGCCAGACGTGCTGGCGGTCGATCCGCCATGGCCCCGCTCTCCGGCCCGTACCACCACTTCGCCTATGTGCCATCCGCTGGCTTCATGATCCGTTCCTATGTTAAGTTTTCGACTTATAGCGCAGGAAGGTTAACACGAAAACGGATCATGAAGCGGTTTCTAGGGCTCAGGACGGCCCGCAAGGCGCCGTATCCGGCGGTTGCTGGGCCCACGGAGCTGCCTTTCTACTAATATTGATAGGAGAATGGGCGGTGTTCACTCGGAGTAGCTTTGTCCCTTTGGGCATGGCGGCGGGCCTGCGGAAGAGCCGACCGTCGTCTTTCTGACCATCACGTGGGCGCGGGCGGGCGGTGCGACCTTGTCGTGCGGCGGGCCCGGCGGCTACCCGGCGAAGGGTGTCCCTCGCCGGGTCGTGGCCAAGATCGAAAGTTTTGCGGCGGGGTTGCCGGCGGTTGCCCGGTTGCCTCATGCAGCGCATGAGACAGGAGCTGGGAGACGATGTGCAGGCCTGGGATGAGGTCAGCAGCGACCTGAGAGCGGGCATGTGATGATCGCGCCAGGCGTGGCTGGCTGTCCGGTCGCGCCGGGTCTGCTAGGCGGCAGCCACCCGTCCTAGCGCGAGCGCGACTACGGCCGGGGTCAACGCGAGCAGCAGCGGGGTTAGCGCGAGCGCGGCGGCCGCGGCGCGCAGTAGTTGGCGGCGCACCCGGCCCAGCGGTTCGGCCGGGCCCAGTAGCCGTTGTATCCGCTGCACCGCGTCGGTGGCAGCCGCGGCGAGGGCTGGCGCGGAACTGCCGGCTGTGGCGAGAACGACGAGGGCGCTCGCCAGTGGCCCGGGATCGCGGGCTCGTGTGGCCGCGTCATCGGCGTGCAACTCAACCAGCCGCGTTATCTGGGTGTCCGCGTCCCGCATCAGCGGGATGAACGGAAACACCTGCCGGGCGATCCTCGCGACAGCCAGCAGCCGGTGATGGTGGCCGGCCAGGTGAGCTCGCTCGTGCGCGAGGACCGCATCCAGCTGACCGCGATCCAGCGCCTGCAGCGCGGCGGTGGTCAGGATCACCGTCGGGTGCGGGCCCGCCACGCAGTAGGCGGCCGGGTGCGAATGTTCTACCAGCAGGGCCCCCAGGGCCGGCTCGGGATGCCCGGCCAGCCGGGCGGTTTGCGCGTGCCGCAGCGCCTGCCGGCGGACGGCGCGCAGGTGAGTCACCGCGGTGACCGTGGTGCGGGCCACGACAGCGCCGGCGAGGGTGAGGCCGAGCCCGGCCACGGTGGCGCCTCCCGGCGTGGCGTAGGTGGCCCGAATCCGCAGCACGCACGCCCCGATCAGGTGACTGAGGCCCCCGCCGAGGGCGGTCGCGTGGACCGCCAGGGTCAGGCCGGCCAGCCCGAGCGCGGCCACGATCGACCAGGCGGCGGCCAGGTAGGTGACGATGGCCAGCAGCGGCGCCCGGCCGGTCCACCTGGCCCGGCGGAGCATCCTGGCGCCCAGCGTGCCGGCGCACGCCGCGTACGCCAGCAGCACCGCCCCGACGGTCACTGGGTCCCGCCTGCCTCAGGCGGGCGGCGCGCCTGATCGAGTGCCTGCTGCAGCAGCGCAGCATCGTGCGGGCTCATCTGGAGCACAAAATGCGCGAGCGCCGTGCGCCGGTCCGCGCTGGTAGCAAGCGCGTCGCTCATCAGCCCCGCGGTGTACCCGGACCGGGAGCCGGTGGGCTCGTAGCGCCACGCCCGGCCATCCCGCTGCCGCCGCAGCCACCCCTTGCGGTGCAGATTGTCCATCACCGTCATCACAGTGGTGTAGGCGAGCGGCCGGTCATCGTGCAGATCGTCGACCATCTCGCGGACCAGCGCGGGCCTGCCCCACTCCCACAACCGGTCCATGATCACAGCTTCCAGCTCACCCAATTGACGCATCTTCGGCTCCTGGACATGGACTTTCCGGCGGTGAACCCGCCGCCGCTTACTACCACGGATAGCAGCAGCAGACCGTTCATGCCACCCGCAGACTCCCCGGGCGGCAGACCTAACCCCGCCTCGCGGCTCTCTGCGCCGGGGGCGGTCGCCTCCCTCGTCGCGGATCAAGGCCGGCAGGCTGACCGCCAGCTCTGCGGGTGACCAATGAACAGTCGTCTTTACTACCAATGATAGTAGGCATGACAACGATCCTGCACGGTTGCCGCGGCGACCACGGCCCAGAAACCGATGCCGTGCTTCGCACGGCCGTATGCCGAGCACGTCAAAGCGCTGCACAGCTACGTCGAGTACGCGCTTTGTGCTCCAGCGCGGCCTCTGCAAGCTCGGGAGAGCCAAGCTGCTCACCGGTCATATCGTCCGGAGCGTTCACGAGCGATAGGGGCACCTTCCCCTTCATCTGACCTAGCACATCGAGCAAGGCATCCCGGTGAGGTGCCTGGTGGCAGATGTGGTGAACATGCTATTTCTGCGGAGCCGGTTCCCGGGGACACATCCGGATCGTCGGCTCTGGAAATCCATCGCGGTACGTCCGGGGGTGTCCTGCTCGACATCGGCACCTGTGACGAACTGCCGGAGACGCTGGTCAGCCACTCCTGCCGCGCGGAAGGAATCAGCGCGCACGCGGCCTTTCAGGCCCGGCGTCGTTGGAGGGCCGGTTTGCTGACGGTGGCCGAGCTCGCCGCAGTGGCGCAGGTGCCGGAATGACTCTGTAGCGGGACGAATCGGCTAGAACCCCGCACATACCGGCGCACCGCTGGCACGATAGCGGCATGCACGGCAAGCTGGCCGCCGGCGCGAAATTGCCCGGCCGCCACGAGCTATCGGCCAGTGACTGGGTCTCGGGCCGGGTGGCAGGATGCGTAGCGCGAGCCGCTCCCGGAACCGCCGCTGCCGGCGTCAGGCTAGCTGCAGGGCCCGGCGCGTCGAGATTCTCCGTGGCTGTCGTCGCCGCGGCGGTCGCCGGTCCTCCAGAACAGCGGGGGACCCCGCTGAACCGAGAGCCGCGCTTATCGGGCCCACGCAGCATCGCGTCCCGTGCGAACCGCATGTCCGTGATCGCCGTCCAACTGCAGTCAATTCATGGAGAAACGTAGCCGTGTTGAGTGATGAGGTGCCCGGGGGTGCTGGCGGGTTGCCGGCCGGGGCCGGGGCCGGGGCGGGTTCGCGGGTTGCCGGGTACCGGTTGGAGGAGCGGATCGGTGCTGGCGGGATGGCGGTGGTGTTCCGGGCGCGTGATGAGCGGCTGGGCCGGCTGGTGGCGTTGAAGATCTTGGCTCCGGCGGTGGCGGCGGATGCGGCGTTCCGGCAGCGGTTTATCCGGGAGTCGCGGGCGGCGGCGGCGGTTGATGATCCGCATATTGTGCCGGTGTTCGAGGCCGGTGAGGCGGGCGGGGTGCTGTTCATCGCGATGCGCTATGTGCCCGGCGGGGATGTGCGGACCCTGGTGGATCGTGAGGGTCCGCTGCCGTCGGCGCGGGCGGCGGCGATCATCTCGCCGGTCGCCTCCGCGCTGGACGCGGCGCACGCGGCGGGGCTGGTGCACCGGGATGTCAAGCCGGCGAACATGCTGGTGGATGCGCGGCCGGGGCGGCCTGATCACGTGTACCTGTCGGATTTCGGGTTGAGCAAGGGCACCGTGTCGGTGGCCGGGCTGACCGGGGCGGGGCAGTTCCTGGGCACGGTGGACTACATCTCGCCGGAGCAGATCGAGGGCAGGGCGGTGGACGGGCGGGCCGATGAGTATGCGCTGGCGTGCGCGGCGTTCGAGTTGCTGACCGGCGGGCCGCCGTTCCCGCGTGCTGAGGCGATGGCGGTGATGTATGCCCAGCTGTCGGAGCCGCCGCCGCTGCTGACGTCGCGGCGGCCGGACCTGCCGCCGGCCGCCGACCGGGTGTTCGCCACTGCGCTGGCCAAGGCGCCGGGGGATCGTTATGCCAGCTGCCGGGGGTTCGCCGACGCGCTGCGGGCGGCCTTCGGCCTGGCGCCCTACGATTCCGGCGGCGGGGTCATCGCGGCGGCGGGGCACCCGCCGACCCAGTTCGCCCGGCCGGCCGCCGTGGGCGCCGCGCCGCGGCGCATCCCGGCCACCGGCGCCGCGGCCGTGGGCGCCGCGGCCGGGGCGGTCAGCCCGGCGCCCGGCGCGGCGGGCATGCCGACCGGGGAGGCGGGCATCCCCGCCTCGCCGGGGCCCGCCACGGGTCCCGGCCGCCCCGGCCCGGCCGCCGGTGACGACGGCGACCGCGGTGACCGGAGTGACGGGGGCGACCGGAGTGACGGTGGCGACCGGAGTGACCGCGGCGGCGGGGGGGCTCAGCCGGTCCGGCGCCGGCGGCGCCCTCGTATCGCTGCGGCCGCGCTCGCGGCAATCGCCATCCTGGCCGCGGCAGGCGTAGCGGCCGCAGCCATGCTCGCGAGTACCCCCAGTCACGGGTCCGCGAGTTTCCCGATCGCCACTTGCTCCAAGGAAACCGAGGCGGAAAACGGGATCGGGCCGCGCGGCCACGACGGCTGTGGCAGCAAGGGCGTTCGCGCATCAGCCACCCATCCGAAGCACGGGGTATCGCCGACGCCGACCACGACGGACACGGTTTCGCCGATGATGCCGACTACGAAGCACACCGTGGTTTCGCCGCTCACCAAGCACACCCATTCGCCGGCTGCCAAGCACGTGACTTCGCCCAAGCCGAAGAAGAAGCGCGCAATTTCACCGACGCCAACGAAGACACAGACGGTTTCGCCGACGCCGACGCCGAAGAAGACGCACACGGTTTCGCCGACGCCGATGCCGACGCCGACGCCGACGCCGAAGAAGACGCACACGGTTTCGCCGACGCCGACGCCGACGCCGACGCCGACGCCGAAGAAGACGCACACGGTTTCGCCGACGCCGACGCCGAAGAAGACGCACACGGTTTCGCCGACGCGGGCGTAGTGGCCTGCCGCGAAGCGGCGATGGGAGTCACGACCGTGGTCGGGGAAAATGCCGGTGTGACATGCGATGAGGCGGTACGCGACCCGCAACGTCCGGCCAGGCTGCTGCTGGCCGAGCACGATTCGCTCATGCCGATCCTGCGCCGCACGCCAAGACCAGTACTTGATCGCCACGCCTGGCACTTAACTCCCCGGCACCGAGGCTAATCGGCGCCGACTCCTGCTCCTTCAACCGCTTCGGTGGCGGCGCGCTGCTGGCCTGGCACATCCAGCCCGCTGACGTCGGCGCCCTCCCCGGCGGTGCGCAGCTGTTCCAGCAGCATTTGCCCGCATCCGGTGTTCGCCTATCTCACCACAGGTCGCCACCGGTGAGCACATAGAGGAACGGCACAAGTGGAAGAAGACCGAAGATGGCCCACGCCACCTTCGGGCCGCCCGCCATCTCGCGGCGGGACGCCAAGTCGATCCACATTAGGACGACGGCGAGGGGATGGAGGAAACATACGAGGAGCTCGAAAAGCTTCTTCATTGCCCGAATCTACCTGGGGTGGGCGCTACCGTCGCTTGGCAGGCGCCGGTACGTGCAGACCTGCTGACCCCGCCATTACGTATCCGTCACGGCTCCGGCCGATGCCGGCGCATCCCGCAATTCGCTCATGTAATCCGCGATGACCAGGTACGGATGAGCATCCGTACCTGCGCCGCCGCTGCGCCACGTACCGGATGCGGGTGCGCCACCAGATGCGCTCGGTGTAGATCTTGTGATCCGCGTCGGCGAGCGCTTTCATTTCCCGGGCCGGACTCGCCAGTAGCAGCCGATCCGCCCAGTTGAGGGCCATTCCCCGTCACCTCCCTCGCGGGTTAAGCCACCCGGGCGGGGTGACCATCGAAGCCAGGCAGCAGCCGCCGCAACGCCTCCTGGCGTACCGCCGGGGTGCTGCGCTGTATGTGACGCGCAGCTACCAGCCCCGGTGTACGTGGCCGTTCAGTCGCCGGCCCTGGGCGCACGCCGACTCCGGCACGACCGGCCTGCTGGCCGGTGGTGGTGAAGCGCCGTCAAGGCCAGCGCGGCGGCCAGTCGCGCCGGCGGGCTGGTTGGTGCTCCAGGTCACTGACCTGGTAACTGGCCTCCTGCGAAGCTGCGAAAGGGCTCCCAACACCTCCCGCTCGCGACTGTTGGGCATCGGGATCTGCCGCGCCAGCCCGTAGCCCCGGCGGACGCCAATGTCGCCGGTCGGCACGGCCCGTGGACCCGGCACCGGCAGACGCCCATCGCGACAGCCGTTCCCAGTTGTCACGAGCCGGCCCTGGAGCGCCTGTACAAGTACGCACGACCGCCTTAGCGTAAGATCCACACAGTTGTGCGTGCTGTCGGCTGCGCTGCCGGCAACCGGTGCGTGAAGGAGGGCGAAGTGTCTGAGCACGTGCAGGGCGATCTTGACCAGCTCAAGGGTATCGGCCCCAAGTACCGGGAGATCCTCGAGGAAATCGGCGTCGCCTCGATCAAGGAGTTGCGTCATCGCAACGCCGCCCATCTGAAGGAGATGATCGAGAAGCGGCACGGGACAGTCGTGGGTCTCTCCGAGCACGAGATGCAGACCTGGATCGACGAGGCTAAGGCCTTCAAGGAGTAGCACAACCTGCTACAAGTGGGCGCGAGCCACGGTTATGGCGCGCCGTCCATGAAACCGGACGCAGTGGGACCCAGCTGGATTAAGGGTGGTCAGTTCCTTCAGTTCCGGAGATCTTTGGGGGCGACAGCGGACAGCAGGGGGGTCTTGGCCAGCCGGTCGTCGGCGGATCCCCGGTGGCAGGGCGTCGGGATCCCCGGCGACCTGCGCCTCGGTGAGGTTGTGGCCAGCCAGCAGGATCTGCCGGAGGCGACCCGGCGTCGCTCTTGTGGTCGTTCTCCCGGGCGATGATCAGGCCGCGCTGCCGAGCGGGCGCTCACCGACGTGGGGGGTTTCGAGGGCTGACGCCGCTGGCTCACGGCGGCCCGGTCCGGTTGCCGATGATGGCCGCGACTGGCGGCATGACGCAGGCGACGGCCAGGGCCGCCACGCGTACGGGGATGGGGGCCGGGACGAAGAAGCCGAACAGCACTAGGACGAGGCACGGGACCATCACCATGAGGTACCGTCGGCGTCTGTCCTTGATCGACTGGTCGCGCCGCTCACGGTCGGTGGGGGTGACGATGTCGGGCACGGGGGGCTTGCGGCGCCGCACCTGTCGAGTGTCTCAGGCGACGGGTACCGCACCATGCGTCAGGTCCCCCGGCCCGCGTTCCCCCAGCAAGCGCTCCGGTTCGCCCTGGGCGGGGCGTGGTGCGCTGCCCAGGCGGGCAAGCCCTCAGCCGACGGCGAAGCTGGGCGCCTCGCGGTCGAAGATGACCCGCTGCATGCCGGAGGAACTGGTCGGCAGCGCATCGTCGCAGCCGGCCTCAGACAAGGCGTCAGCGTCAAGGCTGTCCGGGCTGGTGACGTCCACGCCGTCGATCACCACGGCGAACGAGTGTTTCACGGCGTCACCTCCCCATCGGCCCGGTGCGGGCATTTGCTGACCTGCTCGCGTATCCGCTTACCAAGGAGCCAGTAACAAACGCTCAAGCGCCTACCGCGCTCCGCTTCTACTCCTGCTCTGTTGCGGCCCTGGGCTAGCCGAGATAGACGGCGGAGGCGGGAACGCTCTTGCTTCCGCAGCCGTGGTTGCCCGGCAGCCCGATCCCATCCTCCGCTTCGGTGTCCTTCGAGCAGGTGTTCCAGTTCCAGGCGTAGGCGTCACAGCCGTCGGACGCTCCTAAGCTTCCGACCGGCGGCAGCGAACTTCGCGATGTGCCAAAAGCAGGAGGGAAGTCAGTCGCGAGAGCGTTCGAATTATCCGGTTTGACCATGCATGTCGCAACTCAGGCAGTGCTCATGGCCTTGCCGCCGCAGTTTGACCCAGCCCGTGGACGACGGCGCGGACGTGACAGCTGACATGCACGGGGAGGTGGCCGGACACCGGCCAAGCCAACGGTACCGGGCGTGGGGCGGCGGTCTGGCTTTCGTGCCGCGGTGCGGCATCCTCGAGCCGCGGGGCAGGTATGCGGGGGCGCGCGGAACAGGTATATGCTGCGCGCGTGACAGACGGCGTATCCTCGCTCGGCTCTGACCTGCGGACCGCGTATCACGAAGAACTGGATCCGGGGGGCCGCAGCGCGGTGCTGAGCTGGCTCGCCTTCACCGGCACATTCGCCGTGGTGCGTGGCATCACCTACAGCATCCGCGGGGGCAGGGGACCTTTCCGCAACCTCAGTGCGGGCGGCGAGCACCTGCACCACTACCTGTGGGGCATCGGGCTGCTGGCGGGTATCGGCGGTGTCGCGGTCCACGGGGAGGACCGGCATCGCCGCCATCCGTTCGTGGCCATCGGCTACGGGGCGGGGCTCGCGCTCATCGTGGACGAGTTCGCGCTGCTGCTCGACCTGAAGGATGTCTACTGGGCAAAACAGGGCCGCATCTCGGTCGATCTCGGCGTCGGCGGCAGCGCATTGGCCGGGTCCTTTTTCGCGGCCCGGCCCGTGCTGCGGGCCGTGGCGCGTAAGCGGCGCGGCGGCACGCGGTAAACGCTCGCCGCTGAGGCCGCGGCCAGGCGACCGCCAACGGGAAAGCGGCTTCATGAGAACGTCACATGTCGGCTGGGGTCACCGTGGGCCAGCCGTGACGGACAGGTTGCCGAACTCGTCGGCCTGGTAGCCGTCGACGCCGAGCCCGACCATTCCGGCCGGGTACGACGAGTCGGTGACCTTACCGACCACTGTGCCGTCGATCGCCGCGGAGATCGTGCTGCCGCTGAAGCTCAGCGCCAGACGGTGCCAGGAGTTGGTGCCGAGTGCGGCCGCCGTGCCCGTCTTCAGCGTGGTGAGCGTGCCACTGGTGTCGTTGCGCACGATCGACCAGGCGCCCTTGTTACTGACCTGAAGGTAGTAGGCGTTGATGCCGGACGGGTGGAAGGGCTGCACCGTGCCGATGCGTCCCATCAGCCGGACCGCGCCTGGTTGTACCAGCATTGTGTCGGCCGAGACGGTGTAGTTGCGCCAGTTCAGGTCGCCGCCGATGGTGTAAGGCGTCGCGCCGCCGTCCCATTCGATCGGCTTGACCGGCGCCTGCTGGCGGACGCACTGGCCTGACCGGCCGCCGCCACATGGCTCGATCTCGAAGGCGCCCTGCTGTTGCGCCAGGTAACGCGGCTGCTGGCCGATGGTGGCGGTGGCGAAATTGCCGGAGTAGGGCAGCGGCAGCGAGCCCCTGGCCGGGCTGGCGGCGGTGCCTTTCCCCTGGCCGGTCGTGGTGGTCAGCGTGTAGATGCGACCGGGCTGCAGCGTCAGCGAGTACGAACCATGCGCTGGCGTGATGCCTGGCTGGGCGGCGAAGTAGTCAGACGGGTCCGGGGAGTTCAGATTGGTCGCCCACACATGCACGGTGCCGCCCGACAGGCCGCCGGACACGTTTACGTTGACGGTCTGCGCGGCCCTGGCGGTGGTGGTCTCGATGATCGTCGAGTAGTTGGATCCGTCCGGGGATTTCAGCGAGACGTAGCTCCCGTTGGACTTTCTGGCGCCCAGGTAACCGGAACCGGAGTTGAGGAAGTGCCATCCCGGCCGGGTGAACTGGGTGACCTGGGCGGTGGCCCACAAGTCTTTGCCGATGCTGTAGGCACCCGACCACGGCTGGTTCGCCAGCATGAGCCCGACCGTGCTGTACGGCAGATTCGGATAGACCGAGGCGATCAGCGGCCAGTTGATGTATGCGGTCAGGTGCGCGTCGATGTAGCCGCGGGTGATGGAGCGGATCAGCGCGGGCGCGCCCGAGTTCAGGTTCTCGCTGCCGCTCTCGGTTGCCCATAGCGGCTTGCCGGTACTCGTCGCGGTCGCGTTTCCCGGGCAGGTGTCCGCACGTCCGCCGTTGCTGCCCTGGCACGGGTAGTGCACTCCGATGATCGAGACCGCACGGGCGAACGCGGGGTTCGAAGCGATGGCGCTGGCGGCGTCCCAGCCACTGTCGGCCGCCACGATCTGCACGCCCGGGTAGCCAGCGGCGCTAAGCGCGGATCTCAGCTGCTCGTACCAAGGGACGCTGTAGCCGCGTTCGTTCCAGCCACCGAGATAATTGATGCTCAGGCGGTGCTGCTTGGCGCAGCCCAGCCAGTTGACCAGGTAGTTGATCATGTCGGTCGACCAGAACTTGCCGCCACCGATCCAGCCCGGCGCGCCCCACGCCAGCCCGTACAGCTTGATGTGCGGGTTGCGCGCCTTGGCCTGTTCCATCAGCCACCACTCGTAGCCGGTATTGCAGTTGACGGCAGAGGCTGTGTGCATGTGGCTGGACTCGGAGCCATCAGTGGAATTGGTATCACCGCCGATCTCGACCTTGAGAATCTGCAGGCTCGCGCCATAGCCCGGCCGGAACAGGTAGTCGAGGATCTGCCGTTGCTGCGCGGCCGGGTAATCGGTCAGCAGCCGTGAGTTGCTGCCCGCACTGAGCGTGCCGATACCACCGAACGTCCGGCCGGGACTGTCGCCATTCAGGTTAATGGTGGTGGACACCTCAGCATGCGCGCGCGGTGCGCTGATCGCGTAGCACAGCGGCACAAGCGGGGCCAGCAGACCGAGCACGGCGAGGTGGCGCAATCCTGGCCGAAGGATTGCCATCACGCACGCTCCCCTTCCGTCGTTTTTTCGCGTCTGAGGTCTTTTGCACCATTCGATCTTCGAAGTACCAGCCACAGGCCGGCGCGGCTGGCCGGCCTGGAGACTGATCATTGTGTCGGATCGCAGCGTGAATTAGCGGAAGACGCGCCGGAGGTCGCCAGCGAGAAATACGAGCTGTTCGTGTCGGTGCTCACCGGCCTGGCCACGCAGCGCGAGGCCGCGCCACGCCGATCCGCGGAGTGTTAGCTCAAATTTCGCGCTGGACGACAATCATTCATAACGGATCTTGGCCGTCACCCCGGTCAGCACCGGCGAGGCTCGCTGGGCGCAGGGTCTTCACGGCCCTGGTGGGGTGTGCGGCCAATGCCAGTTAGCCTATTTGTCGATCATGACGTTGACCTGCGGGCTCACTAATCTGACCGCGAGCGCCGCCTGCGGTATTGGGCAGCGCATAGTGCTGGTCAGAAGACTGTGGTTAAGTGGCATTGGGTGTGCAGCACGACTTAATTGCCTTATCCGGACGATCCGGAAGCTACGATCGCGCCGTCGTTACCGAGGATCTCGGCTGCGCCCCGGACGACGCAGCGGAGCGGGTCGTCCACGACGACGGTGGGGATGCCAGCCGATGCCTCGATCCTGCTCGCCAGGCCCAACAGCAACGCGCCGCCACCCGCGAGGCGGATCTTTCCACGGACCACGTCTTCGGCGAGATCTGGCGGGATGTCGGTCAGCATCTCCCGGACCGCCGTGACGATCGTCGCGACAATGGGCTCAAGAGCGCTCGCTACCAGCGGCGCCGGCACGTTTTCAACGCGGAGCGCCCGGTGGGCGACGTCAACACCGCCCGCCTCCGCATAACCCGTGTCGCCCCCGGTGAGCCCGAGTGTCATCTTCAGCCGCCTGGCAGCCTTGCGGCCGAGGTGCAGCCCCAGCTCGGTCCTGGCGGCCTCGACGATCGCGTCATCCATGGCGTTGCCCCCCAGGCGCAGCGACCGGGCACGCACGACGCGGCCGCCGGCCACCGCCGCCACCTCGGTTGTGCCGCCCCCGACGTCCACGATGAAGGCACCCTCGCCGCCGCAAAGGCTGACGCCTGCCCCCGCGGCGGCGGCGACCGGCTCGTCCACGAGCGTCACCACGCAACGAGGGCTGTGAGCCGCCAGGGCGGAAGGAATGGACCGGCGCTCCACCCACGTGGCACCAGCCGGCACGCAGACCACCGCGTGGGGCCGAAACGGCTGGCGGTGCACCTCCGCCCGGCGCAAGAAGGCACGCAACATGGCCGCGGACGCTTCAAAATCGGCGATCACCCCATCCCGCAGCGGGTAGATCACCTCGACATCCGCAGGTTCCTTGCCCGCCAGCTCCTCCGCGGGCTGGCCCACGGCGGCCACCCTTCCCGTCGCCCTGTCAAATGCCACTGCAGAGGGCTCTTCGACAACCAGACCCCGGCCAACGACACTTACCAGAGTGTTGACCGTGCCGAGGTCGATCGCCACGCCCGGCCGGAAGCGCATGACGCCCACCTTCTGATTGAAGTGCTGTCCGCATTACTTAGTGAAATGCCGTTTGCCTTCCCCAGTATGGCGTCCGCCAACCGGCTGGCCGGAGGCGGCCACCGATATCGGCAACCGCACGCGGCGAGAACAAGGTGCGAGGATGGGCCGGAGGTAAGGGCCCGGGGTTCGTCAACGTAGAATCGCTGGCGGCATTGCGGTCCTTCGTGCATGGTCAACGGGAGGATGCTGATGGCAGCCTCCCGTCGCGGTAACCGGTCCGGTTGCGGTTCGCTCGCGTGCCGTTTCGGGCCGCCCCGCAAGAGCGGCGAACGCCCGGCGTGAGACGGGCCCCCGAGCCCGATTCGGGCTCATGGAGGGACTGCCACTGATAGGGCGTCATTGGTTCTCGGCCCCGGAGTCCCGGTAACGGCGGCTCCTGCCTGCGCGGGAACGTCATGACCTGCTCACTGTCGCTCACCACACGCACCGCGAAGCAATGCACGCCGTACCCATACATAGACCGCTCATCAGGTGCTCCAGGAAGGGGTGCGTAATGCGGTGCTACGACGCCTACCTGCGATGGTTGTACCGGGGAGGCCGCCCGAATCTGTTTGCGCGACTGCAAAACCGGGCTTCGGCCGTCGCCTTTGCGGCCGGGATCTGGCCGAAGCGCGCCGCGACGCTCGAGGTGCGGGGCGGCGCAGCGGCCGTGTCATCTCGTTCCCGGTGGTGATCGCGGACTACGAGGGCGAGCGTTACCTCGTGGCGATGCTCGGCGAGAACGCGAACTGGGTGCGCAACGTGCGGGCGGCCGGGGGCCGGTCAGTGCTGCGCCATGGCCAGCGCGAGGTCTTGCACCTCGAAGAGGTCGCCGCCGAAAGCCGGCCAGCGATCCTGCGCCGGTACCTGGCGCTGGCACCGGGAGCCCGTGCCCACATCCCGATCGATTCGCCATGCCCCGCTCGAACAATTCGAGCGGATCGCCCCCCAGATCCCCGTCTTCCGCATCACGACCGCCACAGCGGAAGAACCTGCGGGCTGAGACGTCGTCCATGGCCCAAGCGAGGTCCTGACCGCGAGAGACCATAACCTGCGGTTCGATGCGGTACCCGAACCTGCGGTTCGATGCGGTACCGGAGGAGTCCCGTCGCCGGGCGGGCGGCCCTTGTAGTGAGCTGGGAAGGGGCGGCGCGCAGACGACGGCAACGCGCCGCCCGCCCCGTGCGACTGTACTACTCGTACGGTTGTATTACTTTCCTACATTTCGTGACTCGCTAACGCGGGTACCGCACAAACAGGTACCACACCCGGTAATACCTGCTCCTATGGTAATAGCGGTAGTGATCCCGGCAATACGAGTAGTGGCCACCGTACCTCCGCTGCGCGTAGCGGCATTGGTTGTAGCTGTAGAAAGGCCCGTATCTTCTCACATAATAGTTGGGCGTGGTGGCTTGCTGGGTGCTGCTAGTCACCGTGGGTGCCGTGGGTGCCGTGGGTGCCGCGGACGCCGCGCCGGCGCTAAGGCCGAGTGCCAGTACGGTCGGCAGCGCGACAGAACCCAGAATCCGGACGGCCCATCGCCTGAACTGTGTGCTCATTCTGCTCTCCCTAATGGTCGCTTTGGCGGGGATTTTCGTCCCAGGGGTTTGGTTGTGGCGATGCGCTCAGCGCAGGTTGCTCAGGCGGATCCCCCGCGCGTCTGGCGGTTGATCGCGAGACGCCACGACTGTCTGTCCATTGCTCCTCCTGGTTATCGGCCGCGGCGCGCATCTCATGCCGGGCACCATCATAAAGGTGCTCCGCTATCTTGGCCAGATAAGGCTTCAGCACTATCGTCCTTAGTGTCGAGAGCTTTTTTCAGTCGGTCGCGCGCCGTTCAGACGCCGATCCCGGATAAGAGCCACGTTAGGCCGACCGCGAAGCCGCTGTCCCGTCTCAGTTGAGCCGACGCAGTCTCATCGATCTGACTCATCCCTGGTCAGACCGCCGACGAGGGCAGGACAGGGCCGAAAGGTTGTCTCACTGGATCTGTCGCACCGCAGGTTGTGGAGATCTCCTGTGACAGATCGTTTGAGACCGGACAGCCGCATGGCGCCCCCAGGCCGCGGGCGTAGGTGGGGCCGCGAGCATAAGTGGGGCCGCGGCGTGGATAACTCCTGGGCCCAGCCGATCGCAGCGATGCCTGGTCGTCCGGCCTGCGCAGCCAGCCGGGCGGCAGCGGCGTCTGTAACTGCTCGCATCCGGGGTGGCGCCTACCGCAGCAGCGATCACGCGGGCAGGTCAGCAGTCGGGCTCGGTGGCCCACGGCCACCAGGCCGTCTCGTCAGAAGACATCTCGAACGCGGTCTGCTCGCTGACGACCGGGTCCAGAGCAGCCGGGTAGTCATGCTCCCGCCACGATCCGTCCTCGCTGGTGGGGGTTTTCGCGCCCCGGTCGCCAGCTGGCTCGTGTTCGGCGATGCGGGCGGCAACCGCCTCGTCGGCGGGGTTGCCGCCGCCGGCCACCCACAGCTGCGGGAGGTCGGGGTCGCCGAAGATCGCGCCCTGCGCCGGGGGCACCGGCGGGGGCGGTGCTGCCGACGGTACTGCCGACGGGGCCGCGGCGTGCCGTGGCCGATATGTGTGCGCACCCTCCGGCCCACCGGACGCAGTGGAGCTGGCGGGCGGATTTGGTGGCACGTCCAGCACGAGCCCGGGGGAGATCAGCCCTGGGTCCGTGATCACCGCACGGTTCACGTCATAAAGCCACGGCCACGCGATGGCCTGGCCGTAGAACCGCTGCGCAATCCCCGCCAGGGTGTCCCCAGGCTGGACCGTGTATGTACGGGCCGCCCGGTGCGCGCCCAGGCGGATGGCCTGCTTGGCTACCGCGAGCCGATGCGGAGCGGGCTCGTGCCCCTGGGGAGGTCAGCGCGCCCGCCAATGCGAGGGCGGGCTCCGCGGTCCCTGCCTGCTGCGCGGCCTCTTCCGCCTGGTGCGGCTCGGCCCGCCTGATCTTCCTGCTCCAACGCTTCCTGGGGACTGAACTCACGAGGTTTCCCAATGCCGGAACCGCGCCCGCCTACTCGGCTCGCTGTGCCTCTCGCCGGACCTGTCCCGGGCAGCATGTCAGGACACATCGCCCGTCCGCAGCTATGAAACTACAAGGGTGAGATTCGTTATCCGGTCGTGACATGCGAGGGTCCTTGACCGCGCCGGCCCGGGTCACCCACACCCGGCGCGTGACCCGGTCGACGGCAACTCTTCCCGCTGCGCCCGGGGCGAAGACTGGAATGAGCGCGTGGCAACCGTTTCGGTCGAGTGGTGCGAACCTGGCGGACCCTTGCGGCCGTAGCCACCTGACCAGCCTGCCCGGCTGCGGCGGCTAGCTTCCTGAGTTCTTCGGTGGTGCCTGCGGGTCGGCCGATACTGGCGGGGCCGCTACGCTCGCCGGGGCAGGCGGGGCCTGCGAGGCGGCTTGAGCGACCCCGGTGGGCTGCCGTGCATCCACTTCGCCGGCCACTGACCGGGCGGGTACGGCAACGCCCTCGCTCCCCGCCGCGGGCTGGCTCGCCGCGCTGGTGCCGAAGGTCCCCGGGTTCTTGCGAGGGGCCGTCGCGCTGTCCGCCGACTGCCGCTGCGCCTGGCCGTGCGCCGGCTGCGGTGTGCCGCTCATCGCCGCGGCGACCGTCATGGCGACCTCTTTCTCGAGGGAGCCGCGCGCGGAGTCGTGGCTCAGCAACTCCCCTGCCACATCACGGATCTCGGTGAGCCGCCGCGCGGCCTCGGCGTACGTGCCGGACAGCAGCTCGAGGCGACGCGCGGCGCCGTTGTCGATGGCCGCCGAGCGCGCCTCGCTCTCCGCAACCATGCGCTCCGCCTTCGACCTGGCCGACGCGAGCAGCTCGTCGGCTTCCTTGCGCGCGTCCGCGGTGACCCGTTCGGCCTCCGCGCGTGCCGCCTCACGGGTGCTGTCCGCCCCGGCGCGCGCCGCTGACGCAAAGCTCTCCGCCTGGTCCCGTGCTGCCGTCAGCATGCGGTCCGCCCTCTGGCGGGCCTCGTCGACGGCCGCCTCCGCCGCACGCTGAGCGTCATCGCCAATTTTGGCGATGTCCTCGTGCGCGCGGGCCTTCTGCGCCTTTGCCTCGTCGTCCGCGAGCTTCAGAATCTGGGCGAGCCGCTCGCTGATCTCCTCGTGCCTCGGCCTTGCGGCAGCCTGCTCATGCCCGGCCGCGAGCTGCTGGCGAAGCTGCTCCCTTTCGTCCAGCGCCCGCGCGAGCCGTTCCCCCAGGTCGCGGATCTGGTCGCGGGTCCGGGCGGCAAACTCGCCGACCTGCCGTCGGCTATACCCGCGCATCTGCACCTCGAAGGCGTCTTCGTCGAGCAGATTAGGCAGGAGGTCGCTGCGTTCAGTCATGGCGTCTTCCAGGTCGGAGGGAACAACGTGCCTGACATTTTTCCGCCAATATCCTCGCCCGCAACCGAAACGGCCGATTTCATGGAATCTAAGTACGTAGCCACCGGCGGCGGCAGCAGTGCCAGCGAACTGGTGGATCTCGGACGGCAGCCGCTCGGCGATGCGGCTCACCAAATCGGCGCTTCCGTAACCGGGGTCGCCGGGACTCATGCGGTGGAAGGCACGCCGTCATAGCTCGGCCAGGACAGCCCATCCAGCGGGCGGTTGTTCGCCTCGCAGGTGGTTTTCCGAGGTGAACAGGCACACGTGGCAGGCCTAGGTAGTCAGGATTCCCGTGCATCTACTACGTCCTTTAAATGAGACAGTGACGCCGCTCCGGTGCGCCCGCGTCATCGCCCGGTTCGGCTGCACTGGGGATGTGATCAGCGACCCGGCCGTGGCGGATGGAAATGACCGATATTCCTGGAGGAATCGGCGGAGCTGGGATCACCGGCGGGATACGCCCGTGGTGCGGGCGATGGCGACGATGAGTGGGACGTAAACAAAGTCACGGCTTGGCCGGTCCGCGGGCTTTGTTGATGCTGAGAGTCTTACCGGTATGGGGAGGTCTGAGGAAGATTGTCAAAACGTGGTGATATCCGCCGGTCATGTCCGGGAAGTCACAACCTTGTGTCTACGTTCCCCCCACGGGCAACGATGCGCGATCGGTGTGGTTGCTGCCGGCGTGTCGCGTTGATCTTTGGGGCCGGGGTCGGTGATCAATACGGTGTGTGCCGGATTCGCCGTGTCCGCCCGATGTCTTCGGGGTGGTTGCCGGGCTGTCGGCGTGCCTTGAGGTGGCCACACCGGCGTCGCACAACCATGCGCGGGCCGGGCGAACCCCGTCGTCGGCCGTGGGCCGGGATGGGGCCTCGCCTGGGTGGGTGCGCCAGCAGGCAGCGACTGCCTGCGAGGTGTCGGTACGGCGGGGACACACTCCAGGACAGCCACCGGGTTTCCGGCTACTGCGTCGCGACGCG
>CAWGAE010000009.1:0-303153 GCA_963820395.1 uncultured Actinomycetota bacterium
GTTCGCATCCAGGGAATCAATGTCCGGTGCCAGATAAGTCGGCCCGTTGCCATCCAAACCGGCCCGTTCTGTCGGCTCGCCACTACAGTCGGCCCAGGATCTTGGTTCTAGATCTTGGGTGGGTGGCTGGTGCAGCACCGCTCCCATCGTCACGGCGCTGGCCACCTACCTTGCCAGGACGGCCATGATCGGGCCGAATTCAATGGCAAGAACGCTCTCGGCCGCGCCCATGGGCCAACTTGGGTGTCAAGGCAAGCCTTGATCGTTTGCCATCCAATCAGGCCCGCCCAGGTCAGGCGAGGGGTGGTGGGCCGATTTATCTGGCACGGGACAATCGGGGTGGGGAATTACGTGATCGCTATCCGCTCAACCCTGGGGAATTCCGTGATCGTCCACAGCTGATGGCTGCGGCGAGGAGGATCACCGCCCGCGTGGCGGTGATCGCCCTGGCGGCTTGTCGGGCGCCGCGAAGGCGCCATCCCCGGCGATTACCCCGCCGACTGGGACCAGGCCCCCGCAAACTCCGGGCTGGACTGGGACCCCATCACTACCGAGGTCTACGCACTCACCGATGCCGCGTGATTACCCGCTACGACGGCGACGGGCCGCCGCGTTCGCCGTCGCGGGCCTAGCCATTTTCCGGGCCAGGACCCCGCAGCCGCGCCCAGTCCCAATGCCACTTAACCTAAGTTGATCTTGGAAACGCTAACGCGCCACCACAGTCTTCTGACCAGCAACTATGCGCTGCCCAATACCGCAGGCGGCGCTCGCGGTCAGATTAGTAAACCCGCAGGTCAACGTCATGATCGACAAATAGGCTGAGTGGCATTGCGCCCAGTCCCCGGCTGGGGTGCTGGGCGGTGGCGTGCTTGGGGCCGCGAATGCGGGGGCTTCCGTTCGCTGTCCCCCGAGGTTGGCGATCACGTAGCCCTCTCGGGCCCAGACGACGGGTGGCACTGAACCTTGCGGCCTGACCGGCGGCGACCCATGCCTGGAGCGGCCACGGCCCGACGACTGGCTGTGGCTCGCCCGTCAGGTCTGTGGGCACGTCGAAACACGGTTTGGTGCTGGCGGCTGCACGATACGGCTGCACGTTCGGACGCTTCACGCCCTCACGTAGTGTCTGTTTTACCGCTACTGAGGGTTTAGGGGCGCAGGTTCGGTGAGTGTGATGCCGTCCGGGGTGATCTCGAATTCCCTGATCCGCGGGTCGTGGCGGCCTGCGCGGGTCTTAAGGACGGTCAGCGTGCGGGTCACGCTGGTCTCGCTTGGCCGGTATTGCAGCAGGACCACGTTGTCCGACAGGTGCGAGGCGCCGTGCTCGGTCAGCTGGGTAAGGCCGAACAGTTCCGGCACTTCGTAGGTCATCATGATGCTGATCCCACGGCGCGAGCAGCGTTGCAGCAGCGAGTAGGTGTACTCGCGGAAGCCGGTGAGGTCGGGCGCCGCGTTCCGCAGGTCACCGAGGCTGTCGACGAGCACCCGCCGCGCGCCGGTGGCCTCGATGGTGTCGAGGAGGTCATAGACCCACTCGTCGAGGTACAGGTCGACGGGGCTGCGGTACATGAGCCTGACGCCGTCGTGCGCGAACGACCAGCCGAATCCGCGTACGATCCGTTCGAGCTGGGTCGGATTCTCCTGCAGGGTCGCGATCAGCCCCCGCTCACCGTTGCGCGCGCCCTCGAAGACGAAGTGAAGGCCCATAAGGGTCTTGCCTATGCCGGTCGGGCCCGCCACGAGCGTTGACGCACCGGGCCAGTAGCCGTTTCCCATCATGTCGTCGATCGCCTGGACGCCCGACGAGGTGCGGTGGCCGCCGAGTGTATAGGCTTCCGTCTTGCCGGGGTCGGCAAGACGGGGGAATACCGCGATTCCGTCCGCTGATATCCGGTAGGAATGCCTGCCAGTAAGAAATCCGCCGCCGCGCAGTTTCAGCACCTGCAGGGCCCGCGACGTTCTCTCCGCGGCCTGGTTGGTGCCCATTGTGATGATGGCGTCGGCGACGGCGAACTCCGGTGCGGTGGCCATCTCCTCGTCCTGATACTCGCCGATCCACACCGAGGTGATGGGAAGTACCCCCAGTATGCCGGCGAGGTCGTGCAGGAAGCGGCGGAACTCGCCGGCGTCCGTCGCGTAGGGCTGCAGCGCCTTGAAGCTGTCGATGACGATGATCAACGGCCGGTGCCCGCGGATGAGGTCGCGCACGCGCTCGAGCACACCGGGCAGGCCCTTGTCGCTCAGCACGATCCCGAGGTCGTCGTAGAAGACGCTAGCGCCGACCGCTGCCGGGTCGAAGAACGACAGCGCCTGACCGTAGCGGAGGATCTTCTCGAGCGGTTCGGAGACAGTCGACAGGTACAGCGCGGGATGCTGGCGGCTTGCGTTTGTGAACACGCACTGCTGGGCGAGGATCGTCTTGCCCGAGCCCGGCAGCCCGATGACAAGCGAAATGGCGTCACGCGGCAGCCCACCTCCCAGTACCAGGTCCAGCCGGCTCGTCCCGGTCGTCAGCCGGCCGGTCACGCTGTTCCCACCCGGCGGCGGATGAACGCGCTCTCGCGCAGCAGGTCCTTGACGGCCGAGACGAGCTGCAGCGGCTCGACCGGCCGTTGCAAGAACGCCGACGCTCCCGCGTCGAGCGCGGCGTCCGTGAGTTCAAGGGTGCAGATCGCCAGGATCGGCGTGTCGGCGCGCGCGCTCAACTGCCGGCAGAGCTCGAGCCCGCGGGCGCCGGAAATGAGCAGGTCGACTTTGATGAGATCGGGGGATATCTCGGCGGCCTTGGCCCGGGCCGCATCCGCATCCATGGCGACGACGACCTCGTAGCCCTCGGTCCGCAGGAAATATTCGGCGAAGTCCGCGGCGTGCGGATCCCGCTCGGCCAGCAGGATCAGCGGGGTGTCACCGTCACGGCCGGTGTGACTCATGCCGCCGGCCAGCCGTTCGCGCAGCAGCCGGTGCGCGTCCCCTGGCGACAGGCCCGCGGCCACCTGGTCCGCCAGGAACCGTAGCCCGGCCAGCTGGTCGCGCGAATACAGCCGGTGCCCGGCTGGGCTGCGCTCCGGCTGCACCACGCCGTAGCGTTCCTGCCACGTCCGCAGCGTCGCGGCAGGGACGCCGAGCATCTCGGCCACGGCGCCGATGCTGTACAGCGGTCGGCTAGAGCTAGTCATCCACTCGGATGTTAGCGCCTTCGCCACCCATCAGCAAAGTCTCTTCAGTACGCCTCCATTTAGGAAGGTTGACACGCTTTGTGCGCGCCGTAAGCTACTCGATAACTCGGCAGTAGCTCGCCGCCCGCACCGTGTCCGCCCGGTCGGCTACGCGGTGCGCACCCGACACTGACTCTGCAGTCCAGCGACGGCACAGCGGCCGCGGGACTGGACAAAAGTGTGAGGTGGCCCCATGAATGCCAGGTTTCCAGCAGATCGGGGTGTGGCGGCGACCTGGGCAACCGGCGCTGCGCCCTGGGCCAATGAGCAAGACCTGCTGAGGGATCGGCCCGGACGTGGCGCGCAGGCGAGTAGGCCGGCGGGCGGCTCCGGCCGCACCGTCGGCGCGGGCCGGACGGTCGCCGCTGTGAGTGGTGCGCGCGAACCGGCCGCACCGGCAGATCGTGACGCCGAGATCGCGGAGTTGCGCGGGCGGCTGCTTTTGCTGCGCCGCGCGGCTGAGAGCCCGGGTGCTGAACTGCGGTGCACGCTGGATGCGGTGCTCGGCGAGCTGGAGTCCGCCATCGGGATGCTGGGCAAGCTGAAGTCAGGCCCGCGGGCGGGGGAGGCGAAGCGGCCGGGTGGCGCCGATGCGGAGCGGCGGCTGCTGCGCGCGGTGTTCCAGGGGGTACCGGCACCGATCTTCCTGCTCGATTGCGACGGTGCCGTCCGCCGGGTCAACAGGCAGGCGGCCACCCTGCTCGATATGGAGCCAGGGTCTGCCACCGGAAGGCCGTTCACCGCGTTCGTCGACCCGACCGACCGGCTTGCGGTGCGGGCACAGCTGACGGCTGTCGTGCGCACCGGCAGGGCACGCAGGCTCCGCTGCAGGATTTTGGGGACGACGCGCAAGGTGGCGACCACCCTCACCTTCGACCTGATGGAACGCCCGGGGGACTCCGGGCCTCTTGTGATGGCAGTCGCCGGACCCGCGAACATGCCCCAGCCACCGGCCGCCGCAGGTGATGGCATGATGGCCGGCCACGGTGCCGCCGCGGGTCCCGCCGTCGCTGCGGCGGCGCGGCGGTTCGACCTGATCAGCGCGGTCACCCGGCTGCTGCTTGACAGCGCCACCTCCAGCGAGCCCCTGAGGCTGCGGCGGTGCGCCAGCCTGCTGGCGGCTGAGCTCACCGCCTGGGTGATGGTCGACGTGGCACAAGACGGGCAGATGCAGCGCCTGTTCGTGGCCCCCCCGGCGGGAAAGCAGTTCACGGACCTCACCCGGGCGATCGAGAATCAGGCTCCGCTGCCCGGTTCGCTGCCGTGGGAGGTACGCAAGTCGGGGCAGTCACGGCTGATCGCCGACGCGCCCGACGCCACGGTGGTTGGCGGCACCTCATCCGGCATCCCGGTGCTTACGCTGCTCGGCGCCACCTCGGTGCTGTGCGCGCCGCTGACTGACGGCGAGCGCAGCTACGGCACCCTGACCCTTGCCAGGCGGCCAGAGGCGGGGCCATTTGCGGCCGCCGACCTCGACCTGGTCGACGAGATCGGCCAGCAGCTCGCGGTCGCCATCAAGATCGGCCGGATGTTCATGCGCCGGTCCGCGGTCACCGAGGCGCTGCAGGCGAGCCTGCTGCCGCGCGACCTGCCACGCGTTCCCGGGGTAGAGATCGCGACCGCGTATCTGCCGTCGGCAAAAGATCCCGGCCCGGGCGGTCATTTTTACGACGTCTACCCAAACCCGGGCGGGTGGGGCCTGGTGATCGGCGACGTTTGCGGCCGGGGCGAGCAGGCGGCCGCGGCGACATCCCTGGCCCGTTACGCGATCAGGGTCTTCGCCCACTGGATCCCGGAGCCCGCCGACGTGCTGCGCCTGGCCAACGAGATCCTGGCTGCCCAGCCCGACACCGACCGGTTCGTCACCGCCATTGCCGGAACGCTCGGCTGGCGGGACGAGATGCTGCACGTCGTACTGGCGAGTGCGGGACATCCAGGGCCGCTGCTGGTGCGGCCGGATGGCCGTGTCCGGGTGTTGCCGGGCGGCGGGCTGCCGCTCGGAGTCTTCAACGACGCGCGGCCCGCCACCGAGCAGCTCGACCTGGAACCCGGCGGCCTGCTGTTCCTCTACTCGGACGGCGCGACAGAGGCACGCGACCCGGCAGGCGCCTATTTCGAAGGCAGGCTCGCCAACGCGCTTGCCGCGCTCGCCGGGCGGCCCGCACGCGAGGTGGTCGCCGCCATCAGGGATCTCGTGCTCCAGTTCAGCGACAGCGACCTGCGCGCCGACATGACGATGGTGGCCCTGCGCGCCCTCGATCCACCCAGTGAGCTACCGGGCCAAGCTAACCAGCGGGGAGCCCTGCATGGAACTGACCAGCTGTAAACCCTGCTTCCGCAGCGGCGGCGCGCCCGATGGAGCCCTCCATCGCCGAACCCGTGGAGCACGCCATGACCACTGACGAACTCGCCCGCGAAGCGGCCAGGTTGTTCGCCGCGGCCGACCCGTCCGGTTCCAAGTCGATTCGCCGGCTGGCTGACCTCGCAGCGGCGGGTCCAGGCGTGCTCGGGAGCGACCGCCACCCTATGGCGGGACGACGAGGCCATGACGATGGCGGCGAGCCATCCTGACCTAGCAGCGCTCACGGCCCTGCAGATCGACACGCGCAGCGGCCCGGTCCTCGACGCGGTGCGCACCGGTGAGCCAACCGGCTGCGCGGACACGCTCGCCGAGGACCGATGGCCACAGTTCGCCGCAGCTGCCCTCAGCAGGGGCGTCCGTTGCTGCGTCAGCCTGGTGCACGAGTTCAGCGGCATGGCCGTGGACACTTAACCCTCTACGGCGTCCGGCCCCGGTCGCTGCATCCCGAGCGGCTGCCGCTCGCCTCGCTGCTTGCCGCGTTCGGCGCGGCCAGCGTCGCGGGCGCCGCCAGGTACACTGACGCGCAGCGGACTGCCTCCCAGCTCCAGGATGCCGTTGCCGCCCGCGCCGTGGTGGACCAGGCCAGGGGAATCCTCATGCATGCGCTCGGCTGCCACGCCGACGACGCCTTCGACAGGATGCGGCGCATCTCACAGACACACCACATCAAGCTGACCCAGGTGGCACGCCGCATCATCAACACCGGTGGCCTCAACCCAGCCACCGGCCAAGCCGCGGACGGCAACGGTGTCGACGGCCCGACTTCCTGAGCATCCCTGCCGGGTGTCCGGCCATGCTCTTTGACGATGTAGCTGCCTGGCTGCCCCCGAGCAGGCCAGGATCTTGCCGTCCCCTTGAACGTGAGGGATCCCTCCTCGCCTCGTTTTGCGCCGATCGCGGGGAGGGATCCGAGGCGGTGAGTCGCCCGTGGCCATCGTATGGCCGTGCCCGCTGTCGGCCGGTGCTTACGTGGCGGCCGGCCGTGACGTGGAGTTCCCCCGTCCGGACTGCCCGTCGTGGCCGGGCCGCTGGTGTTCTGGTCGGGTTACCGGCGGCATGTCCGGGCGGCGGGCCGCTGCCAGAAGATCTTCGTGCCGCGGCTGCGCTGCGGGCGCTGCGAGGTGAGCCATGCGCTGCTCCCGGCGTTCGTGCTGGCCTGGCGGCTGGACGTGGCCGGGACGGTCGGCACGGTGATCGGGCAGGTGGCCGACGGCGCGTGCGGGGTCCGGCCCGCGGCCGCCCGGGCCGGCGTCCCGCACACCACGGCACGGGGCTGGGTCCGGCGGTTCGCGGGCCGCGGCGGCGAGCTGGGCGTGGCGTTCGCGGCGCTGGCCGTCGAGCTGGGCGGGCAGGCGATCTGCCCGGCTGGGGAGGCGGGCCGGTTCGCGCTGGCCGCGATCACCGCAGCGTTCGGCGCGGCCGCGGGCCTGCCGGGATCGCTGGCGGTGGGGCTGTGGCGGTTCGCGTCGTCGGTGAGCGGCGGGAGGCTGATCGCGGCCAGCACAACCTCGCCCTGGCTGATCGTCGGCAGTTTCATGCCTCCTGTCCCATCAGAACCGCCATGAACGGAGAAACCTGTGGAACACAAGGGGCAAGAAGAGATAGCACTGCACCGCTGGCCGGTGATCGCCATCGCCGCGCGGGATCATCAGCACCCGGACGGGTCGCGCCGGCGCTATTCGCGGGGCACCATCGACCGCTGGCTGCGGGCGTGGCGGGTCGGCGGCTGCAGGCCCTCAGGCCCTCGCCCGGGCCGACACGGGCGTGCAGGGTGGCGTCGGCGCCCCCGGCCCTGCTCACGGCTGGTCGGCTACGGGAAATGGTCGCCGGGCTGCCGGACGACGCCGAGGTCATCCTCACCCTGTCCGCGTGCACGTTTTCACCTGCGTGCTCGCCCTGCAGATCGCCCACCTGATGCGCCGCGGCACCGAGCGCACCGGCCTGCACCTGTCAGTCCGCGAACTGCTCAGCCAACTCGCCGCCATCGAAGAAACCGTCCTGATCTACCCCTCCACCGGAGGACGCCCCAAGGCCCGGCGCATGACCACCGAGCTCACCGGCGACCAGCAGAAGCAATACGAAATCTTCGAACTGGGCAGGTGGGCCCCCCGGAGTTAGGTCATACGCCCAGGCAGGCCACCACGCCCTGCCTGACCAGCAAGAATGCCCCACAGGCCTCAAGATCGTCGGAAAGTCAGGCTTAGAACACACGGATGGCAGCGGCCAGCGCCTCACGAGTCAGGCCGGATGGCGTCGCGGTGGGACACCCGGCCGACGCGGTTTCCGGCCCGCGGATCCATGCAAGCCGGTTCAGCGCGCGCCGTGGCCGGATCCCTGGCTGGTCTGGTCGTTTGCGTTGGAGTGCGCTCCAACATCTACTGTGAATAGCGTGATGGGCTGGACGATCAGGGAAGCGGCCGAGAAGTGCGGGCTGACGCTGCACACGCTTCGCTGGTATGAGCGGATCGGCCTGCTGGACCGCATCGACCGCACAGCCGACGGGCGCAGGTGCTTCAGCGAGGCTGACCTCGAGTGGCTGCTGTTGCTGAGCAGGCTCCGCGCGACAGGCAAGCCGGTGCGCGACATGGTCCGCTACGCCGAGCTGGTGTGGTCGCAAGCGGGCAAGCAGGAGCGCTTGGAGCTGCTGCAACGCCACCGCGGGCGCGTCGGTCAGGGGCTGCTCGAACAGCAGGAGTGCCTGAAACTGCCCGATACCAAAATCGGGATCTACGGCAGCCGTGTACCCGCGGCCAAACAGAGATAGGGCAGAACTGACGTGCGCAACGTTTCACTGGGCCAACTCGCCGTTTCGGCGCAGGGCCTTGGCTGCATGGGCATGAGCGAGTGGTACGGCCACGCTGACTGGGACGAGTCGATCGCAACGATCCATCGCGCGCTCGATCTCGGCGTGACGTTCATCGATACCGCCGACATTTACGGAGCCGGCCACAACGAGGTCCTCGTCGGCCGTGCGATCAGCGGCCGCCGCGACGGGGTGCAACTCGCAACGAAGTTCGGCATCGACCGCTCGGGCGGCGACGACACGCGGGTAGTGCGCGGCGAGCGCGGCTATGTCCAGCGGGCGTGCGAATCGTCGCTGCTGCGGCTGGGCGTGGACGTGATCGACCTGTATTACTTGCACCGCCCGCCGCAGACCGCGGAGATCGAGGAAACTGTCGGCGCGATGGCCGGGCTGGTCGCCCAGGGCAAGGTGCGCTACCTCGGCCTGTCCGAGGCCGACAGCGGACTGCTGCGCCGGGCGCATGCGGTGCACCCGATCACGGCCGTGCAAAGCGAATACTCGCTGTGGGCCCGTGATCCGGAAACGACAGTGCTGGATGCGCTGCGCGAACTCGGCGTGGGGCTGGTGCCGTACTCACCGCTCGGCCGCGGCTTCCTGACCGGCACGGTCGACGTGAATACGCTGGATGCCAAGGACTTCCGGGGCCGCAACCCGCGCTTCACGGGCGCCGCAGGGGCGGCCAACCAGGCGATCGCCGACGCGGTGCGTGGCGTCGCCGAGGCCAAGGGTGTGACTCCGGGTCAGGTGGCGCTCGCGTGGGTACACGGCCAGGGCGAGCGGCTCGGCGTCCCGTCGTCCGGCACCAAGCGGGTGAAGTGGCTCGAGCAGAACGTGGCCGCGCTCGACAGCACGCTCACGGCGGACGAACTGGCCGTGCTCGACCAGCTGGCCGATCAGGTCGCCGGCGCCCGCTACTGACGTCCGGTCACCGGAACGAGTCGCCTGCGCAACCGCCGTCGCCCCGCGGCCGTGGCCAGGATTACCGCTGAGACCGGGATCACTTTCCACCTTGATCTTTGGTAACGGCGCCGTCGCGCTTAGCCTGCTCAGCTCAACCTGTCCTTGGGCCAGGCCACCGTCAGCTTCAAGCCGGGCGTGCATTCGCCGTCTCGTGGACCGTGCTGTGCCGGGAGATGTTGCCCGGCGGGGCGTGCCGGACGGGGTTGAATGCTGCCGACTGATCTCATAACCCAGAGGTCGCGGGTTCAAATCCCGCCCCCGCTACCAGCTCAGAGGCCCGGAGGGTGATCCTCCGGGCCTCTTTCCATGCGTCCTGTAAACGGATTTGTAAACGGGATCTTGGTCAGGCGGCATCATCACGGCCGTCCGCGTCGTCCTGGTCCTCGATCTGGACCGAGGCCAGCGAGCCGCCGATGATCAGCTCTGCGAGCGTGTTCGCCACCCGGCGGTCGGCCTCCAGGTCCGCTTGGACGTACTGCTTCATGGTGAACGCCACGTCCGCGTGGCCGATCCGCACGCTGAGCGCCTTCCAGTCGATCTTCGCATCGCGGCCCGCGGTGGCGTAGCTGTGCCGGACGTCGTGCAGGTCGATGAGGGGGAGTCCGGCTCTCGCTGATAGCCGCTTGAACCGGCGGGTGATCGTGTCGGGGTGCGGGGGCGTGCCGTTCTCCCAGCAGAACAGCAGCCCGTGATCCTCGTAGTCCGGCCCGAGTTCGGCGTGCTCTGCGTCGAGCTGTTCCACCAGGTGCCGCAGCGCCGCGAGGGTGAAGGGATCGAGGGCGATCACCCGTTGCGCGTTCTCGGTCTTGCCGTCCGACTCGACGACCCGGCCGTCGACAACTACGCGGGTGATCTCGATCGTCAGTGTCCCGGTGTCCAGGTCGAGCTTGTCGCGCCGTGCCCCGGCCAGCTCGCAGCGGCGCATCCCTGATGTTGCCTCCAGGACCCACAGCGCGTAGAAGCGGTCGTGCCTTGCCCGGTCAAGGAACGTGCGGAGCTGGGCGACGTTCCAGACCTTCCGGCCCTTGCGGGGAACGGCGGGCGGATGCGCGTCCTTGACCACATTGCGGTGGACCCATTTCCACGCCTCGAAGTCCTCCCACGCCCGGTGCAGCATCCGGTGCGCGTTGACCACCGTTTTGGGGGCGAGCCCGCGGGCACGGCCCTGCGGTTTCCGCCCGGCCCGGTAACGGGTGAGCGCCGCTCGTGCCGCGTGAATCGTGACGCCGCACGCCTTGACGAGGTCCGCGGGCTTGGCGTCCCGGTTGGCCTGCCAGTGCTCATACATCTGGGAGTTGTTGTCGGCCTTGCGGCGCCCCTCGGCCAGCAGCCTGGCGTAGAGCGCGTCCAGGACCGCACCGTCGATGTCCTGGGTCTTGCGCTGGCCGATGTGGGGGATCACGTAGTAGTCGGCGTAGTCGCGCCAGTTCTGCCACATCGACGCCTTGACCGAGTGCCGGATTCGCGTCAGCCATTCGTTCAGCGCGTCCTCGACCTTGCGCTTGGATGGTTCGACCCGGCG
The DNA here is from genome assembly GCA_963820395.1 of uncultured Actinomycetota bacterium. GTDB lineage: Bacteria > Actinomycetota > Actinomycetes > Streptosporangiales > Streptosporangiaceae > DATFVJ01. The sequence goes on from CAWGAE010000009.1 coordinate 10,860, forward strand.
GCTGTCCTCGTAGTCCTTCATGGCCGCCCGGCACGCGGTCCAGGCAGCCCGACCCGTCGTGAATCCGCTCCCGTTGGCCTGCCGGCGCTTCCCGCTCAGCGGGTCGGGGTCGATGTCGAACAGGTAGGACCAGGTGTCTCCTCGCCGGTAGACGTGGCCTTTCATGCTGCCTTGGCCCCCGTCTCGATGAAGTCCCGTAGGCGTGCGGTAACCACATACAGACGGCGGCCGAGGCGCTTGACCGGCAGATCACCGGTGTTCGCGAAGCGGTACGCTGCCGCCCTGCTGATGCCGAGCAGCTTGGCCGCGACCGGCACCGGGATCAGCAGGGGCAGGCCGTCGAGCGGGTCAGCGTGATGGTCGTTCTGCGATGTGCCCATCAAGCGGCCCTCCCCGTTGCCGGAAGATGGCCGGTCGCTTGCCCGGTGGCTGTGCGCCGGGCTTCGTCGAGCGCCTGTTTCCACTTGAGCCGGTCGGCGACGATGTGCAACAGGCGCTGTGCGTTGGGCATGTGGTCGGGATCTCCGGGGCTGACGGGCTCCCAGAGGTACCGGCTGGGATCGGTTGCCGAAATCCCGAGCGCGGTCATCAGCCATGCCTTGCGCTCGGCGCGGTGACCGGCGAGCGTCTTGCCGGACCATTTGCGGGAGACGAGGACCCGGCGGCCGCCGTAGCCCAGGTGCTCCCGGCGGTGGGCCTTGCCCTTGCACCAGCCGGGCCGCAGGCCTTGACGAGGATTTTTCGGCTGGAGGCCGTAGCGGAGCCAGTTCGCGCAGGTCGGCGAGCAGGGCTCGTACCGCAGGGCCTCGGCCAGCCGGTCGGCGTGTGCGCGCTGCGCGTCCGTCTCGGCCTGGTGGCAGTCGGCGAGCCCTTTGGTGAGGTACTTGGTCAGGTAACCGATGCATCGGGCCGAGTCGTCGGAGCCCGCGAGCACGCCTTGCGCGTCGAACCGGCGGCCGTAGCGGGCGACGTGCAGCGGGTCGTCCTGGTCGCCGATCGCGTCCAGCGCCTCGTCCCATGTGGGGAGGAGTTCGCCTGTCGCGGCATCGATGTAGCGCCCGGTGCCCTCGTGCCAGACCGGGAGGTTGCCGTCGCCGTGCTTGACTTCGTCTGTGGGCGGCCACCACACGTTGTGGTAGGTGGCGGCAATCAGCCTGGCGCAGCTCTGCGCGTGACACGGTGCCGCGCATCGCGATGTGAATGTGCGGGGCGAGGCGGCGCTGTGGTTCGACGGCGGCGAAGTACTGGACGTCGTAGCCGAGGAACCGGCGGAGGTTCTGGATGAACCGGTCGAACAGCGCCGCGAAGTGGATGGCGTCTCGTGCCGCCTGCCGGTAGTCGTAAGAGTCCGGGTCGGCCGGGGTGCCGTCGGTGCCGACCCGGCCGTAACCGGGGCAGGTCAGGGTGAGGAAGAGTGACGGGCGGAACGTCTTTCCGTCGGCTGCCGTGTAGACCTTGCCCAGGGTGCGTGCGGCGACGGGCCGGTGAGGCAGGTCCGGGGAATCGTCACGGCGCCGGGTCGACCGGGACCGCCGGTTGCGCCGGTCCGGGAGTACTTTGCCGCGTACGCCAGCGTTGGTGATCTCCTCGTCCAGGTCCTCGGTGAGCGTGTCCAGGTCGGTGGTGTCGCGCTCCGCTGCCTCGAGCGTGGTCGCGCTCGGCCTGGGCTTCGGCCCGCTTCTCGACCCACATGCGTTGCACGTCATCCGGGTCGTCCCGGTCGAGGATCGGTTCGTCCTCGAGGTGCCAGCCCTCCCGGCATTGGGCGGCGCGCAGTGCGCGCTTGCGCTCGGCGCAGGGCGGGCACACCGATGCGAGCGTGTGCCCGCAGGGGATCAGCACGTGCTCGGTCTGGCCGGATTCCAGGTCGGTCCGGCGGACCTGAACGGGCCGGATGCACCCGCCTTGCTGTACGGCCAGATCGCGCACCACCTGGCGGGCGAGAGGCGGCCGGGCTCGTCCAGTCGACGCCGACGTTTCGGTCATGTGTCACCTCCGGGCGCGTCGGCTTGCCCGGCGTGCGACCACCCGCACAACCGGCACTCGAAGGTCAGCGTCGGCCCGCCGTCATCAAGGGCGGTCAGGCCGGTCCGGCAGACCGGGCAGGGTTCATCGGTCCGCCATGAGGTGGTCCGGCTCATCCGGCCTCACCCCCGGCGAGCACTCGCAGCGCGGCTGGAGGGGCATACGCGGCGGTCATGGCGCGGATGTCCTCATCGCAGACGTAGGCGGCGCGCACGCGCACCGGGTCGGGGTCTGTTTCGAGGCGGACGAACCCGACGCCAGCGCCGACCGCGGGGTTGGGGGAGATCTCCTCGCAGCGCGCGCCGCGGTCGCGCGCCCCGTCTCCGAGCACCATGTCTGCCTGCCCGGGCTCGTCGAGGCGCAGCGCGATCTTGTCGGGGAACAGGTTGCGGATGTTCAGCACTTCTTTGCGGGGGTCTTGCAGCGCTGCCACCACGCAGTAGCCGACCGCCCGGCCTTGGGTGGTGAGCGTGGCCAGCGCCGCGAGGGTGCGGTCTTTGAGCTTGCGATCGGCCTGGTAGGCGGTCAGGAACGCGATCTCATCAACGATCACCACCGTGAACGGGTACTCGCTGGTCGGCCGGTGGTCGCGCTGCCGCCCGGCGAACAGCCGGGCGCGCAGTTGCATGTCCGACACCGCGTCTTCGAGCAGTTCGGCGATGTCGGCGGGGTCGGCGGCGTACCGGCCGTAGCGGTCGAACAGCGCCCGGCCGAAGGCGAGTTCCATCAGCTTCGGGTCGCAGGCGTTGACGCAGGCGAGCCCGTCGGCCATCGCGGGCAACATCGCCCGCACCATGCTCCACAGGTATGAGCCCTTGCCTGCCCCGGTTGCTCCGGCGATCAGCAGGTGCGTGCCGTGCAGCCTGACCGTGAAGGTGCTGCCGTCTTCGCACCGCCCGACCGGCAGCGCCCGCAGGTTCGCCTCGTGGGGGACGGGCAGCGCGGGCATCGGCTCGGCCAGGGCATCGCGGCGCACCAGTTCCAGTACCACGGTGCCCGGCACATTCGTGCGCACTCGGCACAGGTGCGCCCGGAACCCGTGGGCCAGGCCTTCGGCCCGGTTGGCGAAGTCGGCCGGGCTCTGGCCGGATACCAGCGCCACGCTCACCCGGTCGACGAATCCGGTTGCGGCGACCCTGCCGAGGACCGGCAGCATGATCCGGCCCTGGTACGCGGGGGCAAGCCTGGTGATCGTCATCACCGCGTGCCAGTGCCGCCGGTAGAACCACCACCGCCACCGGCACCGCGCGGGGGTGCCGACGAACCGGGCGAAACAGTCCGGCCGGATGACCCGGAGCAATGTCAGGCCCGCCAGCACGCCACCTGCAAGGCCCGCCACGACGGGCCAGCCCGCATGGATCCACAGCAGCGCCACGCCAGCGCACACGGCGTCGAGCACGGGGTGGCGGACCGCGAAGCGAAACAGCCGAAACAACGCCCGGAGGAGCTGAACGATCCAGATCACCGCTTCGGGGGTCCGGTAGACCGGGGACCGCCACACCGGGGAAGCAAACGGATCTGGGTTGTCGACCTGGGCGAACTGCTCGCCGGTCACGTTACGCATATGATCGGGTCCTCTCTTGGTTGCGAGACCTGGGGAGATACCGGGGGCGGCAGGAAATGCCGTTTCCTGCCGCCCCGCCTGCATTGTCAGGCTGCGTTGCCGTCGGCAGCCTTGACCTCGTGCGCGGCGTTCAGCCGCTCGCAGTCGACCGCGAACCGCTCAGCCTGCTGCGCCAGTTCCCGGGCGAACTCCACCGCCTCAGCGGGTATCTCCTCCCGGCGTGCGATCGAGATGTGCACGGTGACCTGCCCGGCGCCGATCGTCAGGATCGGGGTTGTGGCCGCGTAGCTGTCGCACCACACTCGCCAGCTCTCGCCTACGTGCACGCCGATGAACCCGAACGAGCCGCCCTCGCTGCTCACGCCGCCGCATCCTTCATCTCCACGCCACCGCGGCCGCCACGGCTAGGGGCACGCACCCCGGCCGCTTTCAGCGAGTACGCCAGCCGCCCGGCCTGGTTCACGTACGGCGTTACCGCCAGGCCCGTGAATTCCACCGGAGTGAACGGCATCCCCGCTGGAGCTGGCGGCAGCACCGGCTGTACCGTCGCAGCGACCTTCACCCGCACCGTCTTGGCGCGAGCTTGCGGGTCGGCGTCGATGACCTCGATCACCCACAGCGGCTCGCCGGTCGCCTTGTCCTTGGACTGCACGAACCGGTCGCCTCGCGACGCGTCGAAGTCCCGCAACGGCTCGGCCTGCCCGGCGGCGAACGCCCCGTGCGGGAAGGCTTGGCCGAACTCCACCGGGATCGGACCCTGTAGCGCCATCTGGCGCCTCCTCTCAATCTTGTCGCCAGTCGTCCTGACGACAACTTGTCCTGTCGAGTAGAGAATAACCAGATTTCGGCAGCTTGACAAGACGAGTTATCGAGGAGGTGTCACGTGGTGAAGGGGTACACGTCCTCCAGCTCATGAAGATCGCCGGGGAGGACGGCGTCGACGACCTGGAGCGGCCGGTCCTCGGCGTCGTAGACGGTGAGCAGCAGGTTCAGGGCAGCCGCCTGCTTGCCGACCTTGAGCAGGCGGGACTCTTCCGCCGTGACCGGCCGGGCGCGGATCCGCTCGGCTACGTGGTCGAACCGCAGCCGTTTGAGCGCATGGAGATGCTGGTGGATGCCGCCGGGGATCGGTTCAGGCTTGGTGAGGTCGGTCCCTTCGGCCACATCGAGGGGAAACCACGACGACAGCAGCTCGGAGGGCTGGCCGTCACGTTCGATGAGCTGTCGCCGGAGAAGTGCCGGGGTTCCTGCGGGGGTGCGCAGCATCGTCGCCACCGCCGACGGCGCTGGTTCGCGCCCGACGTGCAGGAAGACGCCTTGTGTCGCCGTCTCGGCCTCGTCGAGGAGTGCCCGTCCTGGGCGCGGATGGTCGGCGAGCACGGCGCGGTTGCGTACATATGAGCCCCGCCCATGCTCACGGTCGATCCATCCTTGGCTCTGCAGGACCTGGAGCGCCCGGACGACAGTCGGCCGGGATACGCCGAACTCGCGGACAAGCTGGGTCTCCGAGGGGAGGACTGACCCGCGCGGATACGTGCCATCTTCGATGCGGCGCTGGATCGTGTTCACGATCTGCGCATACTTCGGCGGGGAGAACTCCAGGTCAGCCATGACGACCGCCTAACAACTCATCGACTCGACTTGTCGAGAAGCGTAGTCCTGATCTGCCCAGATGTCACTAGGTAGCAGTCAGATGCCTCGGCCGTCACTTAGCGCATCTGCGCTGGAGCACTGCTCAAGCGCGGGGACAGTCGGCTGTGGTGAACCCCAGCGGAGCTCGAACCAGACGGTCCGGCCATATTCGTCTCCGGACTGACCCCACCGATCGGCGACCAACGCCACCATGCCCAGGCCCCGCCCGTCCTCCGAGATGGCGTCGAATGTCCGTGTTGTTGGCGTCTTGTCCGACCCGTCATCGCACACGGCAACACGTACCGATGACTTACAGAGGTGGACGATCACCTCGAACTCCCCGCCATTTCCGGATGCCGTGTGCAGCAGGGTGTTGGTTGCCAGCTCGGACACGCATAAGACAGCCTCGTCGGCTACCGGACATCCATCCAGCGCCCGCGCCACGAACCGGCGAGCGTGGGCCACCTGCTCATAGCAGCCGGGGAACACGCGGTGCTTCGGCCGGGCAATCCCAGTTGTACCCCTATCTCGTAGACCGTAACGACGGTCGCGCTGATTGCGCTTCGCTCCCGCTGGCCGTCACCATGCGGCGAGTCCTGAGCCTCCGCAGTCGAGGCAATCCGTCTTGCGACCGCTATCTACGGCGCCGTCGGCCAGTTCGCTCGCCACTCGTCGGCGGGATCTTACGAAGATCCACCCGCGGCCTCGGCAGGAGCGGCACCCGGCCAGCTCGGCTATTTGGACTGCGTTCATGTGGCAAAGATCGCGCACCGGCCCGGCTGCAGCCCATTACTGCCCGATATCCCGAGACGGGATAGGCTCGCACACACTCATGCCGTACCTGCGCTCGGGCACCTGACCTGATGGAGAGGATGACGGTATGCCCGGACGGGCCGCCGACTTGATCGAGATTCCGGCTTCGCTCTGGCAGCGAGCCGAGATGACCGATGCTTTACGGGACCGCGACATGGGGCGCGTGTTCCGGCTCGTCCGCCAGTACGCAGGCGCCAGCCAGACCCGGCTGGCCATCGCGTGCGGCATGACCCAGGGCAAGATCAGCGAAATCATGCGGGACATCCAGCACGTCACCGCGCTAGAGGTGTTCGAGCGGCTAGCCGACGGGCTGAACATGCCCGACGGTGCACGTATTGCCCTTGGCCTCGCCCCGCACGCGCCCGTCGTCAACGCCGCGCCGGTTCCGGCCGGGCAAACGCAGCGGGCGCTGCCACACATCCCGCCGCGGGATGCTCGTCCGGCCGCGGATGCTCTCCCAGTCTTCGATCCCCTTAGCGTGGATGTTCCAGAGGGGGAGGAGGACGAAGACACCGTGCGACGGCGAACTTTCGTGAGCCTAACGGGCGCGTCGTTGTTTGGCGCGATCCTGGCCAGTGCTGGGCCTGGCGGGCTGGCCGATGGCGTCGAGTCCTTCGCTGCGGTGCTCGCTGGGTATTTGCCGGATACTGCGCCGGGAGCGCTCGACGCGCCCGCCGACCTGTCGGCGCTGAGCGCGGCAGTCGCTAAGGCCAAGCGTGATTACCAGGCGTGCCGGTACTCGGAGGTGATCGATGACCTTCCGGGACTCCTCCCACGCCTGCATGCCGCGTGCGCTGTCCTGACAGGGGATGCTCGTCTCCAGGCGCACACGTTGTCGGCCGAGGCTCACCATGTCGCGGCGAGCATCCTGCTCAAGCTGGGTGATCAGGGCCTTGCCTGGCTTGCTGCTGACCGGAGCATGCAAGCCGCCCGGGCCAGCCAAGATCCGCTCACCGTCGGTTCGAGCGCCCGGATCATCACACACGCCCTGATGAGCAGCGGGCACCTCGGAGCCGCCACCTCTGCTGCGAGCAGCCTGGCCGCGCGGCTTGACCGTGATGTTTCGACGCACGATCCTGAGTCGCTATCGGTGTATGGGTCGCTGCTGCTGCGCGGGGCGATAGCCGCCGCGCAGCGCAACGACCGCCATACGGCGCAGGAGCTGCTGACGGAAGCCGAGGATGCTGGCCGCCGACTCGGGACAGAGCGCAACCTGCGGTGGACTGCGTTCGGGCCGACCAACGTCAAGCTGCACCGGGTCAACATCGCCGTCACCCTCGGCGACGCCGGGACTGCCATCGACGCCGCACGCGGCATCAACCTCGATCAGGTCACTGTCACCGAACGCAAGGCGAGCCTGCTCATCGACACAGCCCGCGCGTTCCTGCAATATGGCAAACACCAAAACGCCTACCTGGCGCTGCGGGCCGCCAGGGATCTAGCGCCCGAGGAGATCTCCGGACGGCCTGCCGTCCACCAGCTTGTCCGCGAGATCATCACCTCGGCACCGCCTGGCGTCCAGGGCCAGGCCGAGCAATTTGCTGACCGGCTCGGGGTTGCCCGGTGACCCAGCCCGCCCGTGTGCTGTCGGTCATCGTCTGCGGCGCTGGTCCGGCATCCGAGGCCGGAAGGCTCGTCAAGCTCGCCCAGCAGCGCGGCTGGAAAGTCCAGGTCATCGCCACGCCCGCTGCCCTGGACTTCCTCGATGTCGCCGGGCTTGAAGCCCTGACAGGTTCTCCCGTTCGGAGCGCCTACCGCTCACCAGGCGAGCCCCGCTCACTGAAGGCAGACGCGGTGATTGTCGCCCCGGCCACCTACAACACGATCAACAAGTGCGCCCAGGGCATCAGCGACACGTACGCTCTCGGCATCCTCGCCGAAGCCGTCAGCTTTCCCATGCCGGTTGTAATCCTGCCGTTCGTCAACTCTGCGCTCGCCAGCCGCCGCCCCTTCAAGCGCTCCGTCGACCAGCTCCGCGAGGAAGGCGTGCGCGTGCTCCTAGGGCCGGGCGAATTCGAGCCGCACGCCCCCGGCACCGGCGGTCAGCAGCTCGACGCCTTCCCATGGCAGCTCGCTCTCAACGAAGCGGAGCGCCTGGCCCGCGACCGATAGCCCACCCGCCGTCGGCTGCCGCTTTGCATTGCCGAATTACGCCGTACTGAATCAAGGCGGCGGCGTTCCGCCGCCGCAGTCCCGGCCCCGCCCGCGCCGGGCTGCGGCCCTTCGGGCCGACCCGGCGCGACGAGCCGGGTAGCACGGAGTATCCCACTTGCCCACTGGCTCAGCTCGACTCGATCATGTCGCCGACGTGATGCATGCCGTGACGATGGCCTGCGTGGCGCTCCGGTCGATAGTTGGGGCGAATCGCCCGAGCCGGAGCCTCGTACCCCGGCCCCGGCTCACCGAGTTTGCCGAGGCTGGGAGTCAGGGGATCAGGAAGGTCTGGCCGAGGTCTCAGCGACCGGCCTAACAGATCCGAGCGGGCTTTGTGTTCGTAGCGCGCTCCAGCCGAGCCGCCCGGTCACGCCTTCGAGTTCGTTCCCGACTACGATGCCCTGATCGGTGATCGTGACGCTGTTCAGCGTCATCTCGTGGCGGCTCCTGCGCATTTTGGCGACGTGCACTGCCCGGCCTATCTGCGATCCCTGTTCGATGTACCGCAGCTCGATGACGTTGTCGAACAAGAACAGCAGCGCATCCAGCGAGGTACCGGAAAGGCCGTGTGCGGCGGTTTCGCTGGTGATGAGCAAGGAGCTTCCGCCTGCCCGGACGAGCCCGGCGAGGCTGCGCATGTAGGCGGGGAATCGTTCCGATTCACGGGCGGCAAAGGCCAGTTCGGACAGGCTGTCGATGACAATCCGGCTGGTCGGGTGCTCGCTGATCTGCGAACGCATAGCAGTGGCGAGGACGTCGAGGTCCAGATCGCCCATCGGAACGAATGAGATCGAGAGGTTTCTGGAAGCGCGGGATGCGGCGAGGTCCCAGCCGAAGTTGGCGGCCAGGGAGACTAGCTGGTCAGCGGTGTCCTGGAACGTGACGTACATGCAATGTTTCCCATGCTCCAAGCCCTGGGCGAGCCAGCGTAGCGCGAAGATCGTCTTGCCGACGCCCGAAGGCCCCGTTACCAGGGTGGCGTCACCTTGCTTAGCCCCGCCGTTCATCAACTCGTCGAGGCCGGGGATCCCGCTGGGGACCTGGCCGGACACCGCCATAACCCCAAGCGGGTCGAGTGTCTCGATGCGCGGGAACACTTCGACGCCGTCAGGGCCGATGACGAAGGTGTGCTTGCCCGACCGATGTCTTCCGCCGCGCATCTTCGCTATCCGCAGCCACCGCCGGTCGACCGGCTCGCGAGCCTCGTACTCGAGCTGAATGATGCCATCGGCTAGGGAGAACTCGACGCCGCTGCGAAGTTCCTCGGCCGTGTATTCGCCGATCAGCAGCAGGACCGTGCCGGTTTGCGAGATGCGGCCGGTCAGATCGTACAGCGCGCCGCGCAACTCGCGTTCGTCGGCGAAATCGCGCAGCATCTTCGCGCTGTCAACCACCACGATGGAGGGCTCCTCGTCCAGCGTTTTCCGGACGATCTCCGACACGAGGGGCTCTAGCCCGTCCTGGCGTGCGGGCCGCAGGAAGTCACCCAGGTGGATCTGCTCGACTCGGGTGCCCAGGGCCCCCGGGTCGAAGAAGCTGAACTGCTCCAGGTTCCTGACAAGCTTGGTATGCGGCTCAGACACCGTCGTGTAATAGACGCACCTGTGCTCGGCGGTGCCGTTGGCGAAGCACATCTGCTGGGCAAGGATCGTCTTACCGGTGCCGGGTGCGCCGGCCACGACCACGACCGCCCCAGGCTCCAGCCCCCCAGTGAGCAACAGGTCCAGCCCGGCGACTCCGGTAACCTTCCGCTTCAACTCCGACCACGTCCTTCTTTCAGCAGGGCATCCGCGACCGCGACCAGGTGCTGCCACTCATATGGCTTGGTCACGGCAGCGTCCGCGGAACCCGCAAGATGGGTATCCCCGCTCGCAGCCAAAACCGGGATGCACGCCGTCGCAGGGTCACCCCGCAGGCACCGGATAAGCTCCACGCCATCCATGACCGGCATCATCACGTCGGTCACCACCAGATCCGGTGCCGACTCCCGCACAGCCCGCAGCGCAGCCGCACCATCCGCGGCATCGCTCACTTCATGCCCGGCTCGCTCGAAGATTCTCCGGAGCAGGAACCGCTGATCCGGTTCGTCATCGACCACCAGGATCCTCGCCACCCGGCGCTGCGCCCCCCTTCCCGCAACTACCTGTAGTACTTGACATTACACTTTAAGTTACCAACACAGGTCGGGGCGAGCCTCTGGCGGGGGCGCTCGGGCTCCGGGATGGAGGGGGGCCTGATCATCCCACCACCATCGACCGGGGCAAGCCGAGCAGACCTGGTCCCGGGGTCAATGTCGTTCGTCCGGCAGGGCGCTCCACATTGACCCCGGGGGACCAGGCCCGCTTCCCTCATCGGCGGGTCGACGGTGACGGGATGATCAGGCAGGCGGGAAGCGTGCGCAGGCCTGCGCCACAAAAGGCCGGACCGCACTCCGCGATGCGATCCTATCCATGCGCTCTCGCGGGTTGCTCGCCGCAGGTGCGGGCGATCATCGTGCAATTAGCCAGGGTGAAAAGCGGTCAACCACGGCTACTACGGGTCTCTCAAGTTGGCTGTTCAGCGGCTTCATCGGCCGCGATCTGTCCGATTCCCAAGCTGACAGTGGGGGTTCGATTCCCCTCACCCGCTCCACAACAAAGCCCAGGTCAGGGGAGTGGTCCGGATTTAGGTCATCACCACCCTCAACGAGCAGATCACGGTCATGGAGGGTCAGGTGCGGGCGCATTTCAGTCAGCACCCAGACGCTGAGATCATCTCGTCCCAGCCCGGTCTGGGGCCAATCCTGGGCGCCCGGGTGCTCGCAGAATTCGGCGACGACCCGCACCGCTACGCCAGCTCGAAGGCCCGCAAGAACTACGCGGCCACCAGCCCCATCACCCGCCAGTCCGGGAAGAGGAAGACCGTCATGGCGCGCTACGTGCACAACGACCGGCTCCGCGACGCCCTTGACGGCCAGGCCTTCGCCGCCCTGACAGCATCCGCCGGAGCCCGCGCCTACTACGACCGGCAGCGCGCCCGCGGCCTCAGCCACCGCCCCGCGCTCCGCCAGCTCGCAAACCGGCTCGTTGGGATCCTGCACGGCTGCCTGAAGACCCGCATGCTCTACGACGAGGCGACAGCCTGGCCGCAGTACGCCAGCCAGGAAATCAAGACTGCTGCTTGACATTCAAGCTCCTGGGATGTCTCCCGGCGCTCCGATCCTGAAGCCGGACAAGATCACAGTCAAGGCCGTCCGTGCCCGCAGGGCAACCGCTGACCGGCAACGTGCCTGGCGCACGTACACGCGAGGACGGCCTTGACTCTGATCTTGCACCGGTTTCTTTTGGCGCCTATCGGAAGGATGGCCAAGTGCGGACCCTGGATCCGTACAGCACGTAAGTACAGCAACCCCACCGGCCGCGGCCGACCGGGACCGGCAGCCAGTCGCCGCTGGCCTGCGCAAATGGCGACCACCGACCCCCGTGCTGCTAGGGCGTGTCCCGTAGATCACTGAACAGGGTCGCGTAGCCATATCCGGATCGATGCGATGTCGGCGGTGCCCTGGTAGATGCCTTCTCGCTCGTCATAGTACTTCCTCAAGATGGTGTGAGTGAGGCTGTGCTCATGGATATGCCCAGGGTTGTCCTCTGGAGATCCACAACCACTCTCAGTGAGGCTGGTCGCGTCCTGCCACCGGCCACTGCCTGGCTCTTGCCGGTCGGCGGCCAGGTGAATCTTGGTGGTCAGCCCGCCGCGGGAACGGCCCAGTGCCTCCCGGTTCGTTCTGCCGCCGCTGGGATTCTTGTCATTCGATGAAGCCCCCCCGTGCCCAGGTCCACTGGCGAAGCCTTGCGGGCCCCGGCCGCGTACTGGTGCGCGCGCACGACAATGCAATCGGCGCTGACTGTCCATTCCGGTCCCTCGACCTCGTCGCAGCCGACCCGCAGGCGATCCAGGATCTGCTCCCAGGTGCCGTCCAGCGACCAGCGGCGATGCCGGTTATAGACGGTCTTCCAGTTCCCGTATCCCGGCGGCAGGTCACGCCACGGGCACCCGGCCCGGGTGCGGAACAAGATCCCGTCGATCACCATCCGGTGATTGCTCCAGCGGTGGCCCTGCCGCGGGTGCCCAGGCAGCAGCGGCACCAGCCGTTGTCCCAAGTGCAATACTTACTGACGTTCCAGCAGGGACGACGGCGGGAAGCCGTCGAGGACGTGCCGAAGTGGAAGGACCATCGAGGCTTTCGGAGACGACCCGTTCCGGGCAAGAGCGCGCAGCACCAAGGAGGAACGTGAACAACGCCGCGGCGAACAAGGGCTGGCTGGCACTCGTCGCCTTGGCCACGGCGCAGTTCCTCATGGTGCTGGACCAGTCCGTGATGAACGTCTCGATCAGCGCGCTGGTCCACGACTTCCACACCACGGTCACCACGATTCAGGCGGTCATCACCCTCTACTGCCTGGTCATGGCCATGCTCATCCTCACCGGGGCCAAGATCGGCGACATGATCGGCCGCCGTCGGGCGTTCGTCATCGGACTGATCATCTACGCCTGCGGCTCGGCGCTGACCGCGCTGTCCCAGTCGGTAGCGGTGCTCGCCCTCGGGTGGTCGGTGCTCGAGGGCATCGGCGCGTCGCTGGTCTTTCCTGCGCTCGCGGCGTTGATTGCCGGAAACTTCGCGGGACCCCGACGCAAGGCCGCTTACGCGGTCATCGGTGGGGTCGCTGGTGCGGGGATCGCGGTCGGCCCCATCGTGGGCGGGTGGGCGACGACCGTACTCACGTGGCGGGTCGTGTTCGTCGGCGAGGTCTTCATTGCTGCATTTATCCTGATCATGATGGGGAAGGTGGCAGACGCCCCTCGCCCGGATCCTGCTCCGAAGCTCGACATCGTCGGCTCGGTGCTATCGGCCGCCGGTCTCGGGGTCTTCGTCTTCGGAGTTCTCCAGTCGAGTACTTGGGGGTGGGTCAAGCCGAAGAACTCCCCGATCACCATCTTCGGCTTCTCGCTCACCCTCTTCGTCCTCGCCGCTGGTGGCATCCTGCTCTGGGGATTCGTGACCTGGCAGCGCCATCGGGAAGCCACGAACCGAGACCCACTGGTCCATCTCTCACTCGCCCGGATCCCGTCGGTGCGGTCGGGGCTGATCGGGATGTTCAGCCAGAACCTCCTCCTCATGGGGATCTTCTTCGTCGTTCCGCTCTATCTCCAGTTGGTCCTTGGGCTGAGCGCCCTCGAGACCGGGATCAAGATGCTGCCCATCTCGATCACCATGTTCGCGACCTCGGCGATCGGCTCACGACTGTCGAACCGCTTTCCGGTGCGGGCGATCGTGCGGAGCGGTCTGATCGTGACCCTCGCCGGTGCCCTCGTCCTGCTCTCGACGATCAAGCCCACTCTCTCCAGCGCTGGATTCGCCATCGGAATGGCCGTGCTCGGTGTCGGGATGGGCTTGATGATCTCCCAGCTGGGCAACGTGGTTCAGTCCTCGGTCGAGGAGTCGGGTCGGAGCGAGGCCGGAGGGCTCCAGTACACGGGACAACAGCTCGGCTCGTCGCTTGGGGTGGCGCTCATCGGGGCCATCGTGCTGATCGGCCTGACCAGCACCTTCATCTCAAACGTCGAGCACGACCCTCGAATCAGCGCCGACGTGTCGGCCCAGGTGGGGGTGGCGGCGGGCTCCAACACCAACTTCGTCTCCTCCACACAGATCGAAGCCGCAGCGACAAAGGCTGGTCTCGACGCCGCGACTACAGCAGCACTCGTCGATGACTACGAGTCGGCACAGCTCCGATCGCTCAAGGCCGGGCTGCTGGCTGCTGCCCTCCTCGCCCTCATCTCGCTCGGGTTCACGAGAGATCTGCCGCACGAGCGACCGACTTCCCGGACCAATCGTGATCCCGCAGCAGTGTCGACCTGAGCCGGGGTGATCGCCGAGTCGCAGGGAAGCCGCCAACCGCGCCCATGCTCGGCTCCGGCGGCTGGGTATGCGCAGTTGCTGGCCTGGGCGCGGGCCGCTGGCGGGAACGCGCACATCGCCTGGGCGGTGGAAGGCACCCGGCATTACGGCCTGGGCCTGGCCCAGCACCTGGCAAGCGCGGGCCAGCACGTCGCGGAGATCGATTCAAGCCGTCACGTGGGCAGGCGACGCGCGGGCAAGAGTGACGCGATCGACGTTCTGCGCGCCCGTGAGCTGCTCGCCCGCCCGCAATGACGGGCCGGTGCATTGTCCAGCGCACTCTGCCCGGACCGGACGCGGGCCATCCCCTGCACGGTGCGGCGGTCACGAGGCAGTTTCCAGCGGAAACAGAGAGTTGTCCTGCAAGGCCTCACACGACGGGTAAGAACCGTCGCTCGCGGCCGGGACGACGTGTTCGGCTGTCCCGCGGCCTGGTCGTCGTGAAGTGCTGCGGGGGTTATGAACGCCGGAACAACAGCCGTCTGACTTCTCCGAACGGCACAACCAGGTACACCGCGATACCGAAGTACAAGGCTACGGCCACTTTAGGCAAGGCGAGCCCGACGAGGATCGCGGTCACGTACCCGATGACGACGGCCAGAAGATTTCGTCGTTCGTACAATTCCTCGCGATCTTCTTCCTGCGAAAACAGGTGCTCGCGCCGGGCATACGCATCCAGGGCGGACGCCAGGAGGCGGATCGCCAGAAGCGTCAGCCCGTAGATCGTGACAGCCACGCGCTCGGCGCCCACATCGTGCAGGGCGTCGGCGACAAGCCGGGTCGGGAACGGCAGGAACGCCACGACCAGCAACAGGACCAGGTTGATTTGCAGGAAGATCGGATCTGACCGGGTGAGCCGCTCGGCCAATGCGGTGTGGGCCAGCCACGCACCGCCGATCGTCAGGAAGCTGACGACGTATGCCAGGAAGCCGGGCCAGGCATGAAGCACCTGCTGCAGCGGTGTGCCCGGCGGATGAACCGCGAGATCCAGCACGAGCAGCGTGGCGGCAATGGAGAACACACCGTCGCTGAATGCCGCCATCCGGGCCGTACCGAGAGACCGGCGCCCGCGCGGCGTGTCTCCGTGAGTTGGCACGGCATTGCCTCCTTCGCGTCGGTCAATGGTGGCAACCCCTTTGGAGACATGCCCTCGCTCCGATCGGCAACCGGGCAGCCCGATAGGGGGAACGGTCAAACCCAGCGCCTCGAATGCTTGCGAAGCCAGTAGCTGTGGTCGCCGACAACGAGTGCTGCGGTTCGACCAGGGTCGATGACCACGCGGCTCACCTGGATACCTGAAGGAAGCCCGAGCTTACTGCCCGTCGCCCGCCTCCTCCGCCAGCTCGGCCTCGGCCACCATGATTTCGAAGCCCAGAGCCGCGAGGATATTGCCGCCCGCCGCGACGACCCTGGGCGTGCCGACAACCGGGGCAACCGCGATCATGACCGCCTGGATGTCATCGGCGGTGACCCCGCTGTCAGCGGCGGCACCGGCGTTGGCCAGATAGGAGGCGGCCGGTGCGTCCACGGCGATCAGGGCGGCAATCCGGGCGAGCATCAGCTCACGCGGCGCCAGAGAACAGCGCTCGAGGGACGCGGCGGTGATGTCGGCGAGCGTGTCGAGGACGGGTGTTTCGGCGGTCATGGAACCCTCCGGGTGCTAAGGAACGCGCGCTTAGGGCTCACCGAGAATTAACTTCCCGTGATGCCGGGAGTGTCGGCAGCGGGGCGGGGAAGAGGGTGTAGTTCCACTCGCCGTGGAAGTCGTGGCGTCTGATCGAGTTTTGCTCCAGGGCCTTCATCTCCTTGTCGGAGATCTTGATGCCCTTCTGGTAGATGCCGGTGTCCAGGGCGGCCTGGACGGTCAGCCCGGTCTTGGTTTTGGTCGCGGCGATCGTCTCGACGATGACTTCGTGGCTGGTCAGCGGCCTGCCGCGCCAGTTCATGGAGATCTGGGCGAAGAGCCGGTGCTCGATCCGGTTCCATTTCGAGGTCCCCGGCGGGAAGTGGGACACGCTGATCTGCAGGCCGAGTTGTTGCGCGAGCCTGGCCAGTTCCACCTTCCACAGCCGCAGCCGGCTGCCGTTGGAGCCGCCCGCGTCAGCGGTGATGAGCAGCCTGGTGGCGTGCGGGTAGGCGGCCTTGCCGATGTTCTCCCACCAGCGGCGGATCGACTCGACCGCGAAAGCACCGGTGTCGGCGTCGGTGCCGACGTTCACCCAGCCGGCGTTGGCTGTCATGTCATAGACGCCGTAGGGGACAGCGCGGCCCAGTTCGCCCTTGAAGTCGTGCACCTGCACCCGTTCAGGCTGGCCGCCCGGATGCCATTCCTTCCCGCCGTTCCGGTAGTTGCCGACCAGCTCTTTCTTCTTGGTGTCCACGCTGATCACCGGCTCGCCGGCCGCCTGGAACGCCCGCACCAGCGTGTTGATGAGCCGGAACTGGCCGTCCCGGTCCGGGTGCTGGCGGCCCTCCACCGTCTTGGCGTTGCCCTGCAGGCTGTAGCCGTCCTCTTTCAGCAGCCGCCCGACAGTGTCAGCAGACACCCGATGGCCCGCGGACGCCAGCTCGCCAGCCAGCTTCTCCGTCGACTTGGTCGTCCACCGCAGCGGCGACTCCGGGTCACCGCGGGTGGCCGGATCCACCAGCCGGCTGAACGCCGGCACCAGCCCCGCATTCACCTCGGCCCTTGGCCGCCCAGCCCCGCCCCGCCGAACCCGGCCATCCGGTTCAATGCCCCGCTCCAGTTCCCGGGCTCCCCGGCCCACCGTGTCCGGATGAACCCCGGCCAACACCGCCACCCGCTTGATCCCGCCCCGGCCCAGCGACCGCGCCTGCGCCCCCAGCAGCAGCCGCCACTGCAGCTCGTTCAGATGGGGGCGCACCTCCGCGAGCATCTCCGAGAACCGCTCCTCATCCACCACCAGTTGTCCCATACCACAACCGTAGGCAACCATCTCGCACAAACATAGTTAATTTAGCGGAGGATGCTTAGTAGCGCAGGCCAGATATTACGAACAGTTCAGTCCTGCTCCTGACCGGCGGCATCACCTTGGACGGGTGAGCTTCACATGCTCCGTCTCCCGCAGCGACACGGCCGACTGCTAACTCCCGGAGGTGATGCTCATGTGCTGAGTGATGGAGATGCGGAGGGACAGCGCGTGTTCACCGCTACCTGGAGGTTCTGCGCCGCCGTATTGACAGCACCGCGCGCGGTCAAGCGCCGCCAGACGGCCACGTACCGCAGACGGTCGCCGTAGGCGTGGATGAGCCGCCGTGCGCCGGGATCATCTGCACCGGGTGATAGCGATACTTCACCGGCCCCCCGCCATGATCCGGAACATACGCGCAACGATCTTCGCCCGGCTGGCAGGCAGCACCCGCATCCTGGGGGTGTGGCGTCCGTGCCAGAAACAGCCGACCGAGACGGACAATCGCGGACGCTCACGAGACATCCGCACAACGCCTGAGCTGACTCCGAAGTCAGGTCGGGGCACCTCCGGTCAACCGCTCGGTCAGGGCCTCCACGTGACGGCGGAGGGCTGCCACCTCAGCGGCCAGAGCCTGAAGCGCAGCGTCGCTGGACGTGGCCGGGGTACTTGCTGGCTCGCCGGCTGGTGCCCCGGCGGCAGTGTCGCCCCCATCCAGCCGGAAGAAGCTCGCCAGGGAGCCCGCGAGCAACCCCAAGACGCGACCCCGGTGATCATGATGGCGACGGCCGCAAAACGCCCGGTCGGGGTCTTGGGGACGATGTCCCCGTAGCCGACGGTGGTGAGGGTGACGATGCCCCACCACAGCGCGTCGCCGACCGTGGCGAACTCGGCATTGGCGGGGTGCTCGGCGTAGTAGGCGACCAAGGAACCGGTGACCAGGACCCCGCCTGCCACGACGGCGATCCGGCCCAGCCGGTCGAACAGACGGCGCGACCCTTTGCTCGCCATCGCCAGGCGAGCCAGGCGAGCCAAGCGGAGCAGGACCACGAACCCGCCTGCCTGGGCGCCGGGGAGCAGGAACCACGGGGCGGTGGCGATCACCACGAACAGGTCAAAGCGGCCGAATCCGGTGCGCCCGTAGTGCTCGAGATGGCGGACGTGCACCACGTAGTCGACTCCGAACACCAGCCAGGTGGTGATGCCGACCACGGCACCGACCCAGCCATGGGACTCCGGGGCGACGATGAGCGGCAAGATGGCCGACACGATGATCGGCAGGCGCATCCTGCCGTCGAAGCGCTGGAGGAAGGCGGCGTCGCGTTCGGAGCGGGGCTGGCCCGCCCGGTGCTCTGTTTCAGTGGTGACATTCACGGTCCCGATCGTGCCAGAGCGGCCGGGGCCCACATGCCCGGCTCACGGCACCAGAAACGTTCCCGCGGGCAGCTGCCGCCGCGGCCAGCGCGGGGCGGCCAGGCGCTCGAAGGCGAGCAGGGTGGCAGCGCCGGAAAATCGTGGAGCCGATGCCCCACTACGGATCTGGGAGCGTCGTGCCCGATCCAGAGGTCAGGTCGGTCACTCACCAGGCCAGCGCCATGACGATCTGCGTGATGGCTGCTCTGACGGGTCTAGGCACAGCCTTCCAAGCTGGGACTGTGCCCGCTCCTGCACACAGCAGCCAAGCACGGCAACGCCCCCGCATTCCCGCCACGCGGCTGTCGTGGTTCACCCCCGTCGGGCGACGCGGGTGCCTGCGTGGCGTGCTTATCTGGCACTGGCACCAGAAGCGGAACCCATCCGTACTGCGTACCGCCAGCGAGCATCGCCCCACTGCGGCCCGGAGGGAGCGGATATGACGGTGACGACTCGACGGGGTCCAGCGCAGACCGGGACGGTAGAGCAGCTGAGCCGCACCGACCGGGTGGCCCGGGGGAAGGATGCCAGGACGGCGGCCCCGCTGGACTCCCATGCGGAATTCGCCCCCGGCAGGTCGCGGGATCCGGTCGGGCTGCTGCTGGACCAGGCGAAGTCGCGGGTGCCGGAGCTGATGCCAGTCCGGCACGGGCGGATGCTGGTCTCCCCGTTCACCTTCTACCGGGGCGCTGCGCTGCCGATGGCAGCGGATCTGGCCACAACCCCCGCGTCGGGGCTGCGAGTGCAGTTGTGCGGGGATGCGCACCTGTCCAATTTCGGGGCGTTCGCCTCGCCGGAACGGCGGCTCGTCTTCGACGTCAACGACTTCGACGAGACCCTGCCCGGCCCGTTCGAGTGGGACGTCAAGCGGCTGGCCGCCAGCCTGGCCGTAGCGGGACGGGACAACGCGTTCCCCGCCAAAGCCCGCCGCAAGATCGTCCTGGCGGCGGCCGAGAGCTACCGCACCGCGATGCGCGGCTTCGCGCAGCAGCCGCTGCTCGACGTCTGGTACGCGCACCTGGACATCGAACCGGCCATCAGCCAGTTCAGGTCCCAGGTCAAGGCGAAAAGGTTCAAGGCCGCCGAGGCGCTGCTGGCCAAGGCCCACACCCGGGACAGCACCCAGGCGCTGGCCAAGCTGACCACCGTGGCCGACGGGCAGCGGCGGATCATCAGCGACCCCCCGATGATCGTCCCGATCGAGGATGTCCTCGCCGACGTGCAGGCCGACACGATCTACGAACTGATCCGCACCGTCCTAGGCAAGTACCAGCGCACCCTGCAGTCCGACCGGCGGCACCTGCTCGAGCAATTCACCCTAGTCCATGCGGCCCGCAAGGTCGTCGGAGTCGGCAGCGTCGGCACCCGCGCCTGGATCGTGCTGATGGACGCCGCCGACGGCGACGAGCCGTTGTTCCTGCAGGCCAAGGAAGCCCAGCCGTCCGTCCTGGCCGAGTACTGCGGGCGCAGCCAGTACAACAACCAGGGTGAGCGAGTCGTCGCCGGGCAGCACCTGATGCAGGCCCAGAGCGACATTTTCCTTGGCTGGACCCGGGTCCCCGCCCCGGACGGGGTGGACCGCGACTTCTATGTCCGCCAATTGCGGGACTGGAAGTTCTCCGTGCCGACCGAGCAGATGCTCCCTGAGGGCATGACGGTCTACGCCCGGCTGTGCGGGTGGACCCTCGCCCGGGCGCATGCCCGTTCCGGTGACCGCATCGCCCTGGCCGCCTACCTCGGCGGCTCCGGCAAGTTCGACCAGGCGATCGCCGACTTCGCCGAAACCTACGCCGACCAGAACGAACTCGACTACGCCGCGCTCCAGGCCGCCGTCAAGGACGGCAAGGCCGAAGCCACCACCGAAACCTAAGACGGTCCAGCCCCGCTCACCCAGGATCTCCGGCACCATGCCGTTCTCCGGCGGGATCGCCCCGCTGGCACGATTACGACGTCAGGCAGCGGCCAAACTCTTGGCGGGGTGAAAGGATGCCGCAGATGACCCTGTGCGGAAGTGGAGGCCGATGACCAAGAAGCTGATTGGTCCTGGCCCGCTGCAAGCAGGGAGCCCGCTGAGAACGCCCCGCGCGGCCGCCCATCGCCCACTCACGGGTATCCGGTTGCCGTCTGAGCTGGGCAGCCGCAGGAACAGCAACGTTCCCGCCTAACACCCGGCTCTGGACAAGATAGAGCGGACCGGACCGCGAGAGTAGGGGAACGGGGCAGGTGCCAACCCCTGGACCGCCCTGGATGTGCGAAATCCTCCTCGTAATGCGTAGGCCGCGTGCCCAAGGGCGCCATCCCGACCCGTGCCATTAGCGGGCCATTAGATCAGAGGAGCGGAGATGTCGGAACCGTTCAATTCGAATGACGTCGAAAGCGTGGCGTGCGGAATCGCGGACTCGGCGTGGTCCCGTCGCGGGCTGTTGTTCGGAGCGGGTGTCGGCGCAGCTGGGCTTGCGCTATCACACGCACCGGGAGCGCTGGCCAGCGTCGCCAGCCGCAGCGGCAGTCGCAAGCACGCGATAAGGGTCCGCGAGATCAGGAGGCAGCGCGTAGGCGGCTGGCTGCCTACCGACCAAGATGCGCTGGAGGCATGGCTCGCCGGGCTTATTAGCAAAGTGCAGGAGAAGAAGGCACCCGAGCTCCACCCGGTCATTGTCGAGTTCCAGCAGCTGATCGCGACCGACCCGATAGTCCGCATGTATATCGATCAAATGATCGCCGAGGTGCCGACGACGAAGCAGTACCGCCGACGGCACCTGAAGAGTGTCGATCAGATGCTCACGCTCATCAACGAGGTGCTGACACAGGCGCCGGACTACAACACGACGGATTTCGTGGGTGCGCCCTTGAACGCCATCCTCGACTGGGCGATGGGCACCCGCGCCGGGTTTGCCGCTTTTCGCAATGACGCGATCAACACGATGTTCAAGAAGATCCTTGACGCCTGGTGCGTGTTCCTGAGCGGACCGGACTCGCGCTACGTACTCAACGACAGCCCGACCGGCTGGAAATGCCCAGCCGCAGCCAAGGAAATGGACATCGATCAATACCAGTACGACCCGAAGGATGAGTATTGGGGTTTCAAGTCGTGGAACGACTTCTTCACGAGACGCTTCAAAGAACGCGAGCGGCCTGTCGACGATCCGGACGACCACAAGGTGATCGTAAGCGCCTGCGAGTCGACGCCATATGCAATTAGCAGCGACGCGAAGAAGTACGACAAATTCTGGCTCAAGGGCCAACCTTACTCGCTGCAAGACATGTTGGCGAACGACGAGTCGGTGGACGAATTTGTCGGCGGCACGGTGTACCAAGCCTTCCTCAGCGCCCTCGATTACCACCGCTGGCACAGCCCCGTGTCGGGAACGATTAAAAAGGCGTTCGTGAAGGAAGGCACGTACTACTCGGAAGCCGACATCGAGGGCGAGGATCCCTCTGGCAACGGCGAGTCCCAGCGCTATCTCACCCAGGTCGCCACGCGGGCGCTGTTCTTCATCGAGGCCGATGACCCGGGAATCGGGTTGATGTGCTTCATACCAGTCGGGATGGCCGAGGTCTCATCTTGCATTATCGACCCGAGCATCACGCCGGGTGCCCGCGTGGCAAAGGGGCAGGAGCTCGGATACTTCCAGTACGGCGGCTCGACCCACTGTCTAATATTCCGGCCGGGGGTAATCAAGGACTTCTCCACCGGCGCAATACCGCAGCCCACGAACCCGAACGCCCCGCTCGTACTTGTCAACTCGAAGCTCGCGACGGCAAACTAGTAGTACTTTGTCAAGTATGGAAACTTGTCTTCCGCGTTTAGTTAGTCGCGGCCGCAGGCGGTAAGTTGCGGCCACGTACGGTCAATGGGATTGGCAGGCGGATCTGGCTCGGCACGGACTAGCCCAGCCGCGCCGCTTCCGGTCCTCGGGCCTGATGGTCCTGCGGTCCGGTCGGCTTGCTACCGGAGAAACCTGGGCTGAACTGACAGCAACGGTGACAGCAACGGCAGCGACCAACGGCAAGCGGCAACCATCGGCGACAGCACTGGACGCTCGTACATCTTGTGCCGACTTGGGTTATGCCACGCCTGAAAAACGGACGGTCGCCGTGCAATTAGCGTGCAATTAACCAGGGTCATGAGGGGGCACTCACGGCTACTGACGGTCTCCGAAGTCGGCTGCTCAGGGGCCTTATCGGCCGCGATCTGTCCGATTCCCAAGCTGACAGTGCAGTGCAGGTTGACAGATCGGGCTGGCGGCAAGTGGAAGGTGCAAGAGTCCTGGCTGGGCTCAGATCCGGGGATGGCCCGCTAATTGTACGTATCCGCCCCTCCGTATCTATTCAGCCGGGGTGGGTGTCGCCGGCCGTGACCCGGATCACGGTCGGGTTGTGATCGGCGCGGGGGTTGCCGGCGTGTCGCGTTGATCTTCGGGTCGGCTTGCTGATCATTAGGGCGCATGCCGTCTTCGCCGGGTTTGCCTGATGCCGCTGGGCTGCGGGTGCGGCTGGAGGCGGCCGAGCAGCTGATCGGCGAGCTGCGCGAGGGCATGGCGGTGATGGCTGGGGCTCATCGGCGCGAGCTGGAAGCCAGGGATGCGGTGATCGCCCGGCAGGCGGGGACGATCGCCGGGCAGGCGGACCGGATCGCGCAGCTAGAGCGCAGGCTAGGGCGCGACTCCTCCAGTTCCTCGAAGCCGCCGTCGTCGGATAGCCCGTACACGAAGAAGAGCAAGGACCGGTCGCTGCGGGAGAAGACCGGGCGGCAGCCCGGCAAGCAGCCCGGCGCGCCGGGCAGGACGTTAGGGCTGGCGGATGACCCGGATGAGACCATTGAGTGCGCGCCCGCGGGATGTGGGCGGTGCGGGCGGGACCTGACCGGGGAGCCGGCGGTGCGCACCGAGCGCCGGCAGCGATGGGACATCACCCCGCCGCCCCCGCCGTACATCATCGAGTACCGCAGGATCACCAAGGTGTGCCCGTGCTGTCAGGCGGCCAGCGCCGGGCAGGTCCCGGCGGATGTGACCAGCCGGGTGGTGTACGGGCCGGAGACCCGGGCGCAGGCGGCGAACCTGGCCTGCGGGCATCACGTGCCGGTGCTGCGGGCCGCGCTGCTGCTGCGCCAGATGGCGGGGATCAAGGTCTCCACCGGGTGGATGGCCGGGATCCGCGGCCGCGCCGCCGCCGCGCTGGCGCCGTTCATGGAGCACGTCCGGGCGCTGCTGCGCACCGCCCCGGCGCTGAACGCCGACGAGACCCCCGCCCGGGCCGCGAAGAGCCTGACGTACGTGCACGTGGCCTGCACCCGCTACCTGACCTGCCTGCACGTGGCCGGGCGGTCCGCCGGCGACATCGACGCCGGCGGGGTGCTGCCCGGATACACCGGCGTGCTGATGCGTGACGGGTACGCCGGCTACTCGCATCTGACCGGCGCGCTGCACGCCTGGTGCGGAGCCCACCTGCTTCGTGATCTTAAAGACATCTACGACTTCGAGCCGGCCCAGCAGCGCTGGGCCTCGGCCATGGCGGACTTGCTGCTGCAGGCCAATGGCCACGCCTGCCAGGCGCGCGGGGCCGGGAAGGACCGCCTCGACGCGGACGTCCTGGCCGGCCTGCTGGACCGTTACCGGGCGCTCGCCGCCGACGGCCTGGCCGCCAACCAGCGGCGGCATACCCGCGCCGCCCGTGACGCGAGACGGGTGGCGCGCCGGTTCCGCGACTACGAGGACCTGATCCTCAGATTCGTTACTGACCTTGCCGTGACGGAGTTCACGAACAACGAGGCGGAAAGATCAGTAAGGCCCGTCAAGGTGCAGCAGCACAGCTCAGGCGGCTGCTGGCGCACCCTCGAGGGCCTGGCCGAGTTCGCGATCGCGCAGTCATACCTGTCCACCGCCGCCAAGTGGGGCATCGACGCCCTCGACGCCCTGCGCCAGCTGTTCACCACCGGCCCCTGGCTCCCGCCCGCCCTCACACCCCACGCTGCCACCAA
The DNA here is from genome assembly GCA_963820395.1 of uncultured Actinomycetota bacterium. Lineage (GTDB taxonomy): Bacteria > Actinomycetota > Actinomycetes > Streptosporangiales > Streptosporangiaceae > DATFVJ01. Next base: position 35,309 of record CAWGAE010000009.1, read on the forward strand.
GGCCGCATAATCACCACAGGCCAGCCCGGCGCAAGCCACGAGGCAGGGCCGACACCGGCTGAATAGCTACGCCCCTCCAGCCTCAAGCGTGACTGTAACCGCAGGACAACGTGCACAGGTAAAAAGTGCCTGGTAAACGTACACGCGAAGTCACGCTTGACCCTGGAGCCTCTGCGGACACTCCGGTCAGAAGACAGGGCCAGGCAGAAGCCTGCCCGGACCGGACGCGGGCTATCCCCTGCACGGTACGGGCGGTCAGGGGGCAATTCCCAGGGGAAAAGAGATAGCCATTGTGCAGGGCTCCAGACGACGGGTAGGAATCGTCAGACGGATGTGGAATGTCGGCCCAGCGCAGGGCCGTCGACGGACGGTCCTGGACGACTTGCCTACTCCTACGGATCAGATGCTCGCCGAAGTAAGCGCGTGCCCGTTGCGTGCCCGATAGGGCGGTAAACCGGGGGAACTCACGGTCACTCCCGGCGAGGCCAACACGGCACCCGAGCTAGGAAGGACCAGCTCGCCAGGTGCGGGCCGACGACCTTCTAAGCAGTCGGTCGTGCAGCCTACGGCCCGGACGATCGCGGATCGCCGGTACGATCACAGACGCGGGCAGTTGGCAGGTGATCCAGCTTGACGAACGACCGGGATAAGGCCCATAGCAACAAGATCGGGACATTGCCTCACTCCGCCCTGGCCAATAAGCAGGGCAAGTCGGCGTGACTAGCCCGCCTGCCCGGACGGTGGCGTCGGCCAGGCGCCGTCGGCAGGTCGGCCTTGGGGTGCTTCGCTCGCTCGCGACGGCCGTCGTGCTGGTCGCTTTGTATTACCTGCTGCCGCTGGATCACCTGGCGAGCGTGCCGCTGGCGCTGATCTTGGTGGTGGGGCTGCTGGTTCTGCTGGCCGTCGCCGCCTGGCAGTTGCGCCTGGTCGTCAGGGCCAGGTACCCGGCCTTGCGGGCTGGCGACGCCCTGGCCACCACGGTGCCGTTGTTCCTGCTGCTGTTCGCTTCCGCTTACTTCGTCATGGCCAAGGCGAGCCCGGCCAACTTCAGCACTCACCCCTGACCCGCACCGATTCGCTGTACTTCACCGTCACCACGTTCAGCACCGTCGGGTACGGGGACATCACCGCGGTCAGCCAGGCCGCCCGGCTGGTGGTGATCGTGCAGATGATCCTCGACCTGCTGGCCCTGGGCCTGGGCATCCGCGTGTTCATTGGAGCGGTGCAACTCGCCCGGCAGGCGCATCCGGCCCCCGCCGGTCCGGCCGCCCCGCCAGATCAGCCACTGCAGCAACCCCGGTAAAGGACGAGTCATGACCCAGCTCGCGAAAGCTTTCAAGGGTCGACTGGCAGGGATTCAACCTGCGCAGATTCGCCGTCTTTGCGGTCATCTTGGGGCTGCTGATCGTCGTGGGCGTGCTCCCCGATGAGCGGAGGTACTTCCTCAGTGCGATCTTCGGGGCGCTGTTCGTGGCCCTGAGCGACCCCGGCGGGAAGTATGGCCCCCGGGTGGCCAAGATGGCGGTGATGGCTGTGGCCGGTGCGCTGCTGACGGCCCTCGGGTTCGGCATCGGCGCCGGTGCCTGGGGATGGGTAGTGCTGGCCGCGTTCGTGGTCACCTTGCTGGGCGGGCTGGCGGTGAAATACGGCGTGCACCGATTCGTCGCGGCCTATCTGCTCAACGTCTGGTTTATCATCGCCCTCGGCCTGCCGACCCTCATCTCGTTCGACCTGCCGGGCCTCTACCGGTCCGGCCTGATCCACGCCCAATCGTGGAAGCAGGCGCTGGCCTGGCTGGCCGGATCGGCCCTGTGGATCGCTTACACCTTCATCATGTGGCTGGTACACGGGCGGAAAGCGCAGCCGCAGCCGGTCGCCGAGATCCCCGGCGATATCTCGCCGAGGCCGCTGACCCGGCCAATTATCCTTTTCGCGGTAATCCGGGCCGTCGCGGTGTCGATCGCCGTCGCGATCGCCTTCGGGCTGCAACTGCCCGACGCCTACTGGATGCCCATCGCGGCCATGATCGCCATGAAGCCCAGCCTGCAGCAATCCACCCTCGTCGCCGAACAGCGCGTGGCCGGGACGATCGTGGGCGCCGCGGTGGCCGCCCTCGTCCTGCTGGCCGTCGACAACAGAACCCGCCCTCGAAGTCATCGTCGTCGTCCTGCTCGCGCTGGCCGCGTCGATCCGCACCATGAGCTACACCTGGTACACTGCAGCCGTGGCCGGAGCCGTGCTGATCGCCGCGGACGTGTCCCACCCGTCCAACCTGACCGATGAGGGACGCCGGATCTTGTTCACCTTCGCCGGTGTCGGCATCGCCATCATCGTCCTGCTCCTGGCGGGCCTGCTGCAAAAGCGCACCGCGAAACCGGCCCCGCCAGCACCAAAATCCCCGCCAGCACCGCAAACACCGCAAACCAGCACCACCTGACGCTGGCAAGGGAAACCTGCACATGAGCGCCAGTGAGTTCGACCAGCTGATCCCGTCCGTGCAGGGCCTGCAATCGTCCGGGTCGCGGGCACCGCGGCAATGGCGGTCTCACGGGTTGCTCGCCGTAGGGCGGGCGATCGCCGTGCAATTAGCGTGCAATTAGCCAGGGTCATAAGGTCAACCAAGGGTACTGCGGGTCTCCAAACTCGGCTGCTCAACGGCCTCATCGGCCGCGATCTGTCCGATTCCCAAGCAGTGCAGGCTGGAAAGACAGGTGACGTCCGCATGCAAGCGAAAAGGTGCAAGAGTCCTGGCCGGGCTCAGATCCGGGGATGGCCCGCTCAGTGTGCGTGTCCGCCCAATACTTCCGCGGAACGCCTCCGGCGGGGCGCTCCGGCTCCGGGATGATCAGCAAAGGCCGCCGTGCGCCCGGCCACCCGTCGGGCAGGTGCTGAGGTGGCAGGGCAGTCGGCCGAAAGCGTGCCAACCGGGCAACCCTCTATCCGTCGTGCCCGTTGCGTGCCCGTACGGGTGGGGATCTCGCGAACGCGGCAATAGCCGAACCCGCTAGCAGCAGGGCTGATACTGCCCCGGCAGCGACGATAGATCGAGCCCTGATCGTGGATGTGAACTGGTGGCCTTCCGGTCAGAGATGTCATCTCCCCGGACGTTCAGGGCAGTGTTCTCGTTTACTCCGGACCCCTACCGACGAGTGATGAAGGTGCCCCATCCTCGGCGCACTGTGACAAGACCTTGGGCGGCGAGGCTGCATGCTCATGTCAGGGTAGATACAGGAACCCGCTGGCGAGGATGCGTGCGTGTAAACGGATTTGTAAACGGGAAGCGGTGAAACAAGGCGAGACAGGCGAGACGCGACCGTTCCAGGAAGATGCCTGACCCCCCGTACGCTGAGGTCAGCGCGACGGACTGAGACCGTCCGAGACAAGGTGGACGCACGTCAGACGGCTCATAACCCAGAGGTCGCGGGTTCAAATCCCGCCCCCGCTACCAGGAAGTTGCAGGTCACGGGCCTGATCGCCAGCCACGGCGGTCAGGCCTTTTGACTGTGTGTCCGTGGTTTGTCCGTGGGAACAGCCCCCGCAGCGCGGCACCCAGCGCGCTGGATCGGGAGAGAACGGCACCGTGGACAGGTGCCGCGGCGAGTTGTGTGAACGTGGCGGTGCCGCTTCGTGACTAGCGGCTTCTTGCCACGGCGTGGGGTACGGCCCCGCCAGCCGGTGCCTGGCATGGGACCGGGGTTCGAGGGACCGGAAGTCGAAACGGCACTTGCCGCGGCTTCGGCGACGTCGCCGCTGGCGGGGATCGCTGGTCGTCTGGACGCCGCCGAGGTCTGGGAGGGGCTCGACCTGGGCCGGCGCCGTGCACTGCTACGGGCGCTTGCGGACGTGACCCTGCTGCCCGCCAGGCGCGGGCGCGGTTTCGACCCGGGTTCGGTCGTCATCGTCTGGCGTCGGTGACCTCAGCCAGCCTTCCCCTTGCGCCAGGCGGCAGGAACGCGCAGCGGCGTCCAGCCCGGCCCGCGCTCGGCGGCGAGTTGTGACTCCAGTAGGGTGTTTGAGAAATTCCCTGAGATTCAACGGATACCCCAGACTGCCCTCCAATCGTTGGCGCTTGCTATATCCGACATGCAGCCGCTCGAGGTCCGAGGACCTGGCGGTCGCGGCCAGGTACTCGATCTTCCGCGAGGACCAGGACGCGTTCGCCCAGCGTTCCCAGCGATGGGCCGCCACGGCGATCGGGCACGGCCGGCTGGGCCGCGAGATCACACCCGCTTCCGTCCCACAGCGCCACGGGCCCCCGACCCCCCCAGGCAGACACAGTTGGCGTTGACCTTGTAGTGGGCCATCTCGCGGGCGATCGCCTTGGTGAAGGGGATCACTCCACCCTTGGCCGAGTACATCGCCTCACGGACGAGCGGACCCGCCCGGCGTCGGTGCCGGGCTGGACGTGATCGCCATCGCGGCCCGGGCGATCCGTTCCGGGGATGCGGACCTGGTGATGCCGGCGGTGTCGAGAGCATGACTCGGGCGCCGCTCGTGATGCCGGATAACGGCGGCCACCGTGCTCCTTCTACTCGGCGTCCCGGAACGTGCCGTCATGGACGTCATGGGCTGGTCCAACAGCGCGATGGTGAAGCGCTATGCCCTGTGCTGTGCCAGAACTCGCACACTGACTCTGAGCTGGTGTTTCTATGCTCGTTAGGCTGCTCTTCGGTACTCGTTGATCAAGCCGTCGACGACGTTTCTGCGCTTGATCCGGGCAGTAACGTCGACCGCCTGGCCGGGCTCGTGCAGCGGAGGTCTTTGTTCCCGCGACTGGTGGGGCCGATGTTCGTTGTAGTGCTGCGCGTACTCGGTCAGGGTCCGCCGGAGGTGTCGTTCGCTGTCGATCAGCAGGTGGTCAAGGCACTCGCGCCGTAGCGTCCCCACATACCGCTCCGCGAAGGAATTCGCCCGGGTTGACCGGACCGGCGTCTTGATGATCCGCACGCCATTGCCGCCGAACACCTTGTCGAACGCCGCCGTGAACTTGCTGTCGCGATCGCGGATCAGGAATTCGAACCGGGCGGCGCGTTCGCCTAGATCCATCAGCAGGTTGCGGGCCTGCTGGGCGGTCCACGCCCCGGTAGGGTGCTCAGTGACGCCCAGGATGTGCACGCGCCGGATCTCGATCTCCATCACGAAGAAGACATACATGCGCTTGAGGAACACCGTGTCAGCGTGCACGAAGTCGCACGACAAGATCCCGGACGCCTGGGAGGCCAGGAACTGCCGCCAGGTCGGTGACGCGCGGCGTGGCGCGGGCGCGAGCCCGGCCGCGGCCAGGATCCGGCGGATCGTTCCCGCGCCGATGCGATGGCCGAGGCCGAGGAGTTCGCCCTGGATGCGCCGGTGCCCCCACCGCGGGTTCTGCCTGGCCAGCCGCCGGACCAGCTCACGGATCTCCTCGGGGACCGGCGGGCGCCCCGTGGTATTCGGATAGGTCCACCTGTTCCTGACCAGGCGCCGGTGCCAGGCGAGCAGGGTGCCAGGCGTAACGATCCGGTGCAGCCGCAGGTGCCTGGGCAACAGCCGCGCCAGGGCGGTAATCACCGCGCGGTCAGCCCAGTCCGGCTCCGGCCGGGCGATCTGGCGGCGCAGGACCGCGACCTCGTGGCGGAGCACCAAGATCTCCACGTCCTTGGAGGCGTCGCTGCGCGCGAGGAGCGCCAGCCAGCCGAACAGCCGGACCATGAGCAGGTAGAGGAAGCAAACGAGCACGACCACCGAGGATAGAAGCCCAGGTCAGATACTCTGCACGAGTTCCGGCACGCCACAGTCAGAGGAAGACAACAAGTGCGATGTCTGCGCGCATATAACCAGCGGTACCGGCGATGATGTCATCCGCTCCGGAGCCTTGACCGCAGGCCCACTGGCCTACATGCTCGGCGCATGCAACTCTTGCCTGCAAGCGCTCGAATCATAGGAGAGCAGAAACGCAAGACGGCACAGCTGCAGGCTGCAGGCTGTGCCTACGCTGGCAATGTATCTAGTCCTGCTGGGGGCGAGGCGCCATTGCTGTCGGCTGCTAACGCACGATCTCAGGACGCCCTGACTATGAAATCAGCGTGCGCCTCTTCTTTGCCATCAATTTCGACGGTCCACGAGTAGGCACTGCCAGGCTTGAGCGGAAGAGCGCCGACGTTGATGGCGAACGATGCAGATAGGTCCGATACGGTGTCCCAGGCATCAGGGACTTCCATTTCGATCTGCCCGGAAATCTCTAGGCGTTGCATGCCTCCCACGCCCGGTGTCTCAACCACCTGTCGGGCCCGGTCTAGCAGTCGAGCAGTGAAAGCAATGGGGGAATGCACGTGATCTGGCGGGACTCGAAGGAAAGCAACGATAGCTTGCGGGCTCGGAGCGGGGCCGGTCACCGACCAGCCTGCTCCAAGGATGTGAACCTTGCCCGATGAGGGGTCTGTCTCGGCGAAGTCGCCAAGAACGAGCGTCACCTCCATCAAATGACCCTGACGCGACTCGAAGCGACAAGGGTACGGCTGCGCACGCTGGCCGTAGTCGTAACCTGCTCTCCCGGGCCGCGAGTCACCTCGCTTCTGCTGGTGCTCTCGGTGAGGATCAGGCGCGGTTCGCGCTCAACCAGCTCAACCCCAGAGTCCAAGTACCTGGCGAGGTCGATCCGTACCAGCTTCTTAGTCCCGTACAGAGTTGAACCCATCACTTCAAACCCTGTGAGGTCCGGCGATGTCGCATGGACGCGGCTGTCTTCGTAGCGATAGTCGATGACTATCTTGCGGTTCGGGCGGACCAGATCGACCGGCTCACCAGAACCGAACGCCGCAACAGCCTCGTCCCAACTGGGCTCTGACTCGTCGTAGTCCTGTGAATACTCGGTCATGTCCTCCACACCTTCATCATGCCCGTATCGGTCCTGTGGTACTACCACTAGCTCGGCTCAGAGAGGGCGGTCTTCAGCCTGAAGCTGCCTTCCTCTGGATCGTTCTCGTTGAGAGGCACCATGTAGGCGATGACTGTGCGACCCCTGTAGGTCGTTCCCGTTACCACGAGTCGCCGCCCGTGCTCCAGGTCGTCCTCCCAATCGGCCTGCGCATCTGGGGCGAGCCTGACAGCCTCCTGCACCTCGATTGGGGTCAGGTGGTGTTTCTCCTTGATCTTGGCCTCAATGGAGACGTCGATGATCAATACGGCGACTACGACGTTCGATCTCGGCACGGACTCACAGGGTAGCGGTGTGCATGGGACGCTGAATCGCCTTGTGACTGACGCGCGGCCCGGGCCCTACAGTCAGTGTCCCCGTGTCCCCGTGTCCCCGTGTCCCCGTGTCCCCGTGTCCCCGTGTCCCCGTGTCCCCGTGTCCCCGTGTCCCCGAACCCGTATTGGCATGCCAAAGCATTATTTCCGATCTCGCTGGGGCACACGATGTCCCCAGCATCCCCAGGGGCCTGACCTGGGTGCTCTCTCTACTCCTCTGTCCCCGGTGTCCCGGTGTCCCCGGGAAACGGCTGTAACACTGTGGGGTGCCCCCAGGTGTTATAGTCCCGACGCGAGGGCCGTTCCGCGGGTAACCGAACCTGTAACCGAGACAGGCTCGTTTGCAGTTGAACTTGCAAGACCAGTTGAGACGCCTCCGGCTGTTCCGCTGCTGCTAGATGGGCATGAAGCGCGGCACACCGGACCGCGTGAGACGCAGCGCTGACTGCTCATAACCCAGAGGTCGCGGGTTCAAATCCCGCCCCCGCTACCAGCTCAGAGGCCCCTTCCGATCATGGAAGGGGCCTCTTGCATGCCCGTTGCTAACGGATTTGCTAACGGGATCTTGGTCAGGCCGCCGCATCCCCGCCCTGTTGTCCGGCTCGTTCTCGTCCGTGGCGTCCGCCTGCTGCTGGTCGTCCCGGCCCTGGCCGTGGTCGCCGGTCTCGTCTGGCAGCTGGGCGGACGCGAGAGATCCGCCGAGGATCAGCGCGGCGAGCGTGTTGGCGACCTGGCGGTCGGCCTCCAGGTCGGTCTGGACGTACTGCCTCATCGTGAAGGCCACGTCCGAGTGACCGATGCGCGTGCTGAGCGCTTTCCAGTCGATCTTCGCATCGCGGCCCGCGGTCGCGTAGCTGTGGCGCACGTCGTGCAGGTTGATCCTGGGCAGCCCGGCCTTCTCGCCGAGCCGGTGGAACCGCCGGGTGATGGTGTCGGGGTGCGGGGGGTTGCCGTTCTCCCAGCAGAACAGCAGCCCGTGATCGCAGTAGTCCGGGCCGAACTCGGCGCGTTCCTGGTCGAGCGTCTCGACGTGGACTACGAGCACGGCGAGCGTGAATGGGTCGAGCGCGAGGGTCCGCTGCGCGTTCTCGGTCTTGCCGTCTGATTCGATGACCTGGCCGTCCACGACAACGCGGGTGATGTCGATCGTGAGGGTGCCGGCGTCCGGGTTGAAACCGGCACGCGATGCCCCCGCCAGCTCGCAGCGCCGCATGCCCGAGGTGGCTTCCAGCACCCACAGCGCGAAGAAGCGGTCCGACCGTGCCCGTTGCAGGAACGTCTGAAGCTGTGCGACCGTCCAGACCTTGCGGCCCTTGCGCACGAGCCGGGGAGGGTGCGCGTCGGTTCACGTCCACCGGAGTGGTGTATGGGGTAGCCGATCCCTCTGTGACTGATTCGTCTGCTGCTGGGCGTGTCGGCGTGACCTGAGACGGCCACCTCGTGATCCTTCGAAGTGCTCAATCCGAGACGAAGGAGAACAAGGTGGCCGCACGTGACATTGTGCCCGTTCTGGGGGCGCGGTTCGAGGAGACGCTGGAGTCGGCGAGCCCGGATCTGCTCCGGGAGATGGTCAAGGGGTTTGCGCAGCGGATGATGGACGCCGACGTGGAGGTGCGCTGCAACGCCGGGTACGGGGAAGTCACCCCGGGGCGGGTGAACTCGCGCAACGGGTACCGGCTGCGGGAGTGGGATACCCGGGCCGGGACGATCGAGCTGGCGATCCCGAAGCTGCGCCAGGGCTCGTATTACCCGGAGTTCCTGGAGCACCGGCGGCGTGCCGAGCGGGCGCTGGCCTCGGTGGTGGCGACCAGCTACCTGCTGGGTGTCTCCACCCGGCGAGTGGAGAAGCTGGCCGCCTCGCTGGGTGTCACGTCACTGTCGAAGTCGCAGGTCAGCCTGATGGCCGCCGAACTCGACGAGATGGTGGACGGCTTCCGGTGCCGGCCGCTGGACGCCGGGCCGTACACCTTCGTGTGGCTGGACGCGCTCACCCAGAAGGTCCGCGAGGGCGGCCGCACGGTGAACGTGCACGCCCTGATCGCCACCGGCGTCAACGCCGGCGGCAAGCGGGAGATCCTGGGCATCGAGGTGGCCAGCTCCGAGGACGGCGCCGGGTGGCTGGCGTTCCTGCGCGGCCTGGTGGCCCGGGGCCTGACCGGGGTGGCCCTGGTCATTTCCGACTGCCACGCCGGCCTGCGGGACGCGATCGCCGCGGTGCTGCCCGGCGCCTGCTGGCAGCGGTGCCGGGCACACTACGCCCGCAACCTGACCACCAAGGTGCCCAAGTCCGCCCAGCCGTGGGTCTCCACACTGGTGCGGACCATCTTCGAGCAGCCGGACGCCGCCTCCGTGCACGCCCAGCACGGCCAGGTCGTCACCGCCCTGCAGGCCAAGTTCCCCCGGGCCGCAGCGCACCTCGACGAGGCCCGCGACGACATCCTGGCCTTCACCGCCTTCCCCCGCGAGGTCTGGCGCCAGATCTGGAGCAACAATCCCCAGGAGCGGCTGAATAAGGAGATCAGGCGCCGGACCGACGTGGTGGGCATCTTCCCCGGCCGCGACGCCATCATCCGGCTGGTCGGCGCCGTGCTGGCCGAGCAGAACGACGAATGGGCCGAGTCCCGCCGGTACATGGGGGCGGAAATCCTCGCCGCCTGCCAGCAAACAATACAAAAGCCCGACAATAATTCCGAAACTGACGTGACAATTGAGGCCATTGGTGCTTAAATAGAAACCGATCGCGAGGTGGTCATCTCATACACCACCTCCCTGGACGTGGCCGCGCGTCGTTGACGACGTTGCGTTTGGCCCAGCCCCAGGCCACGAAGTCCTCCCAGGCCCAATGCAGCATGCGGTGGGTGTTGATGACCGTTTTGGGTTCCAGGCCCGGCGGTGGTGGCTTCGGCGCCGCCTTTCCGGTATCTGCGCCCGCGCGCCCACGTGGCTTCTTGACCTCGATGGGCTGTCCGAGCGCGGAATCGTCCTCGGCGTGTTGCCGGTAGCACCGCACAGTGTCGTAGCGGTAGGGACGGCAGGGCAGCACGCCGCCCGTCTGGTGTGACCCGGCGGACGTGTACCGGCCGCTCGGCCGGTTTCTTCTTCGGCTGGGCCTTGACGCGCCCTTCGGCGAGCAGCTTGGCGTATAGCGCGTCGCAGATCCCGCCGTTGAGGTCCTGGACGGCGCGCAGGCCTATGTGCCGGGTCACGTAGTAGGCGGCGTAGTTGCGCCAGTTCTGCGCCATCGAAGGCTTGATCGAATGCTCAATCCGGGTGAGCCACTCGGTCAGCGCGTCACCGACCTTGCGCCGGGATGCCTTGACGATCCGGCCCTTCTCGTACTCCGAGATCGCCGCACGGCATTGCTTCCAGGCGGCCTTTTCTGACTCGAAGCCGCTTTTGGTCTGCTGGCGGCGCTTGCCGGTCAGCGGGTCCGGGTCGATGTCGAACCAGTAGGCGAAGGTGTTCCCGCGCCTGGACACGTGCCCCTTCATGCCGCCTCAGCTTTCGTGTCGATGAACTCACGCAGCCGCGCCGTGATGACGTACAGCCGTCGTCCAAGCCGCTTGCACGGCAGGTCCCCGGCGTTGGCGTGGCGGTAGGCCGCGGCGCGGCTGATGCCGAGGAGCCGGGCCGCTTTCGGGATGGGAATCAGCAGCGGCAGGCCGGCGAGCTTGTCGGCCGATGCGGATTCGTTCCTGTCACCGGTCATGCCGCCCCCCGCATTGCCGAAAGAGGGACTGTAATTTCAACGGTGTAACTCCAGAGACAGAGGAGACACCAGTGACAGACGTGACGACCGGCCAGGACCAAGAGGCGGAACTGTGACCGGTGGGCTGAAGCTGACCGGCGAGGGCGGCCTGCTCGGGAAACTGACCAAGATGGTGGTCGAGGGCGCCCTGGAGGGCGAGTTGGACGACCACCTCGGCTACAGCAAGCACGACCCGGCGGGCCGCAATGGCAGCAATTCCCGCAACGGCCACCGCGCCAAGACCGTGATCACCGAGACCGGGCCGCTGGAGCTCTCGGTGCCGCGGGACCGGGATTCCAGTTTCGAGCCGAAAATCGTCGCCAAAAGGCAGCTGCGGCTGACCGGCGTCGACGAGATGGTGATTTCCCTGTCGGCGAAAGGGCTGACGCATGGGGAGATCGCCGCGCACCTGGCCGAGGTCTATGGCGCGGAGGTGTCCAAGCAGACGATCACGGCGATCACCGACCGGGTGATGGAGGGCCTGGCGGAATGGCAAAGCAGGCCATTGGATTCCGTGTACGCGGTGATCTTCATCGACGCCATTAATGTGAAGATCCGCGAGGGCCAGGTCGCCAACCGGCCCATCTACCTCGCCCTGGGCGTCACCGTCGACGGGGAGCGCGACGTGCTGGGCCTGTGGGCCGGAGAGCACGGCGACGGGGAAGGGGCGAAATACTGGCTGCGGGTCTTGTCGGAAATCAAGAACCGCGGTGTGGCTGATGTGTGCATGCTGGTCTGCGACGGGCTGAAAGGCCTGCCCGACGCGGTGAGCACCGTGTGGGAGAAGACAATCGTGCAAACCTGTATTGTTCATCTCCTGCGGAATTCGTTCAAGTACGCCTCAAAAAAGGACTGGGGCGTAATCGCGAAAGACCTCAAGCCCGTCTACACCGCCGCGTCCGAGGCGGAGGCACTCGACCGGTTCGCCGAGTTCTCCGGGAAGTGGGAGAAACGCTACCCGGCTATTATACGGCTGTGGGAGAACGCGTGGCCAGAATTCGTGCCGTTCCTGCGGTTCGACCGGGAAATAAGAACCGTGATCTGCACCACCAACGCGATCGAATCCATTAATGCCCGGCTGCGGCGGGCCGTGAACGCCCGCGGCCACTTCCCGACCGAGCAGGCCGCCCTCAAGTGCCGCTACCTGGCGATCATGAGCCTGGATCCGACCGGGCAGGGCCGCAAGCGCTGGACCAACCGGTGGAAGGCCGCCCTGAACGCGTTCGACGTCACCTTCGACGGGCGCCTGTCCGCCGGACGGAAGTAGAACCTACAAGATCAGTTACACCGTTTGCTTTGCTTGACAGACCCGTCCTCTGTGTCGAGGCCAAGCCGCCGAGGGGAGGCAGTTAGGGTGAGGACGGGAGAGAGGAGCAGGGAACGGCAGGTCCAGCTCCGGTTCTGCTAACGCATCTGCCATCGGAACGAGGGAGACGCGACGAGGGACTAGGAACCCTCGCCGTCTCGACGTTCGGCTCTGCCGTACCGACTACTGTCGGTTACATCTGGCGGAGGCACTACGCTCACCGAGTCGCCGTTCGGCGCGGCTGCGGGGATCTCAAGCACCTCCCGGGTGATGCGCGCAGATCGGCGCGATCTGGCACGGGAGAATCGTTTTCCCGCGGCAGGACGCGCACTCATGCCGATGTGCGGACTTCTGCGCCTAGCAGTCAGGTGGCTAGTCTTTGAGGCGTCTGCCGAGGCTTGGAGGTCAAGCCTGAACGCGAAGGCGGAGGATGACCGCATCCGGGTCTTCCTGTCTTACTCGAGAAAAGATCTTGATTTCGTAGTCTGGCTTTCATGTTCCACTGTCTGCATTCTCCGTTGGAGTGCCCATCCTAGTTGAAAATACGCTCACAACAAAGTCGCACTGATCGGCGAACTGTCGATTAATTGTAGGCTGGGGAGGCGCGCCAAGCTCGGGTGAGGAATGAGTCTCCCAGCGAACAGGCAGCACTACAACCTGCCTCTCGGAGGAGTTAAGGTCATTCCAATCATGAACTATTTCAGCGATGGCCTGGCGCTCCGCGGGAACATCGCTAGGTGACGCGACGAGCAATTGGAAGACACGGGCGCTATATGCCATGCTCGTCCCCTTCCATCCACAATCTGCTCCCGGGCCGCGACAGGGCCGTGCGATCCGCGTGCGATAGCGCTCGGCCAACCGCAGTCACAAACGGTTCGTAGTGGTCACTCAGCAGTATCAGCGGTGAGGACGTCCCCGGCACCGTTGCGCAGGTGATTGCCATACGGATCGAGTGGTCAGGGGGGGCGAACCGCCGACCTTCCGCTTTTCAGACTGCCAGACACCCACCTAACTGACCGCGAAGAAGCATACCGCTACCTCTGGTCTTCCCGCTTGGCCGTGTCCGCTGCGTCCGATGCAGTCGTCAGGCCCAGGTACTCAGGGCTACTGCGAAGTGGCGGACTCGTGTGGGACTAGGGGACGCAGTCCACTACAAGTCGACGATCCGGCGCAACCGCGGAGTCTGTTGCCGATGGCTGGCTTGGTGCGGTCAGTGTCTCAAATCGCGGTGGCTGGCTAGGGGCGGTCACCGCGGCAGGCTGCCGCCTCATCACTTCCCTGATGACGAGCCGACGAATCCACCAGCTGACAGTCACGCCGTCACGGTCAGCAAGTCGTTTGACGGCATCGATGACCGCTTGCGGGAACCTCACGGGCACAGTTGCGCTCAGGCGCCGCCCGGTTCGCCGATATGCTTGACCTGCCGGAACCTGGTTTTCCGGGTTTGCGTAGAACTCTTGTGCCTGCCTCGCGTCCATGCCGTCACCCTGAGTCTTCTCGGTACTGTCTGTCAAGGCTTCCCCTTGCCTGATAGACGCCGATGGGCCTCGCTCTGTTCGGACGCGACCCCGGCATCAAGGGGACCAGCAGGATATCTCCGGGAACCTGGCCGACCATCAGCCAGTCCGCTGGTCCCTCTTCTTTGCCTGGGTAGAAAAGCGGGTTATCCATCCAGACCTCGTAGACGTCGCAGAGATCCATGCCCGCGTGCTTATAGAGGTGGATGAGCTGGTCATCCACCTCAAACGGGTCAACCTCATCGAGAGCTTCGATGTCGAACCGGCTGCGCGCCACGCGCCTCATACTACCAAGACTTCTGTGTTACATTGTGATACATGGAGCTGACCACGGCGATGCTGGCGGACGGGGCTCAGCAGGCCCCTGGCGGCAAGCTCTACATCCTGGGCGGCCAGTGGGACCGGCTGACAGTGCCCAACTTTCCTGCGCAGCACCCAACCCTGGCCCTCGTTCTCGTCCTGCGGGTCGAATACAGCGAAGCGCTCGACCAGCACCAACTCGAGGTTGAGCTGACGCTAGATGGCGACGCCAAAGACCCCAAGGCGATGGCTCAGTTCATGACTGGCCATGCCCCAGGCCAGGTCCGTGGGACGCCATCCTTCGTGCCGCTCGCACTCACTTTCAACAACCTGGTATTTGAGACGCCCGGCCGGTACGAGTGGGTTGTCCGGGCCGATGGAGACGTATGCGGGCGGGTGCCGATCGAAGTCGTGCAGGGCGCCATCGGTGGGATGCCCATGTTCCCCGGCGTGCCCATGCCGCCGCCAACGTCGCCAGCTACCTGACCTCGGCGCCGCGCTACCCGCGGGCGTGCCCGTGGCGTGCCCGATCGTACGGTGATCAGCGGTGAATCACGGTCGCTCACGGACATGCCACGTTGGCGCTCGGCTGCTGCGGGCCAGGTCAGGCCGCCCTGGCCCGCAATCTTTGCAGGCAGGTGGTCCCGTTCTCCTCGCTGCCCGATGGTCTCGGCCGAGTCCTCCGAATGAAGGCCAAGCCGCTGCGCGGTCGGCTTCGCGAGCCTCGACACAGCGGCCATGGCCCGAGGGGTGGCAGCTACGAGGAGGACGGGGGAGGGCCAGGAAACAGCAGGTCAGGAAACGGGTATGCTAAACGGATTTGCTAACGAGACGGCACGGGACGGGGGAGACACACCCGGTGACAGGAGACGGGCGCCACCATGCTCGCTGATCAGCGAGACGCACCGATACGCCGGATACAAGGAAGACGGGCGTCGGCTGGCTCATAACCCAGAGGTCGCGGGTTCAAATCCCGCCCCCGCTACCAGGAAGTTGCAGGTCACGGGCCTGATCGCCAGCCACGGCGGTCAGGCCTTTTGACTGTGTGTCCGTGGTTTGTCCGCGGGAACAGCCCCCGCAGCGCGGCACCCAGCGCGCTGGATCGGGAGAGAACGGCACCGTGGACAGGTGCCGCGGCGAGTTGTGTGAACGTGGCGGTGCCGCTTCGTGACTAGCGGCTTCTTGCCACGGCGTGGGGTACGGCCCCCGCCAGCCGGGTGCCTGGCATGGGACCGGGGGGCGTTCGAGGGACCGGTGTTCGACGGGCGCGGCAGGGCGGCAGATCAGAGCCCGCGATCGTGCCATCCGGGGTGTTGACGCCCCAACGAGCTTCTGGCAGGTAGCCAAGCCGCCAGAAGGCGTGTCGGGCTCGAATACGCGATCGCGGTGGTGACCTGCGTTTTCTGGTAACGGCCTGGAGATGTCAGGCGGCGACCTGGTACTCGTGCGTGAGTCCGCCGAGGACTTGTTTTCGTCGGATCCGGTACTCAGCCAGGTTGATCTGCGGTGGCCGGGTGTCGGCTTGAGCCGGTGCGAGCTGGCCGAGGGCCTGGTGCGGCCGGGCGGTGTTGTAATGCGGCAGGTATTCGGTCAGCACCTGGCGCAGATGATGCTCATTGACGATCAGCAGCCGGTCCAAGAGCTCCCGGCGCAGGGTACCTATGAGTCTCTCGCAGATGGCGTTCGCTTTGGGAGCCTGCGGTGGGCTTGCGAGAATCCTGATGCCTTCCGCCGTGAATACGACGTCGAAGGCGCCGGTGAACTGGTCGGCGCGATCCCTGATCAGGAACTTGACTGAAGCCGCGCGCTGCCCGGGGTCCATCAGGAGGTTGCGGGCTGCTTGTGTCGTCCACGTGCCGTCGGGGTTGGCGGTGACGTCGGCGAGGTGAACCCGGCGGGTGCCGTGCTCGACGATCAGCGCGTAGATGCGCCGCAGGAGCACGGTGTCCACATGGACGAAATCGACCGCGAGGATGCTGCGGGCCTGGGTGGCCAGGAACTGCTTCCACGTCGGCCCCTTCCGGCGGGGTGCGGGGCCGAGCCCGGCATCATGCAGGATCTGCCACACCGTGGCGGCCGCGATCGGGTGGCCGAGCTTGACGAGCTCGCCCTGCACCCGCCGGTGCCCCCACGTCGGGTTGTCCGTGGCGATGCGGATCACGAGCTTGCGGATCGCGGCTGCCGTGGACGGCCGGCCGGGACGGCGTCGGCTGGCGTAGTCCCATCTGCGTGTGACCAGTCGCCGGTGCCAGGCGAGCAGCGTCGCCGGGGTCACCGCGAAGACCTCGCCCCACCGGCGCCGGGGGATCAGCCGGGACAGTGCTGCGAGCCACAGCCGGTCGGCTGGCTGGTAGCGGACCCGGCTGATCTGGCGGCGCAGCACCGCGTTCTCTTGCCGGAGCACCAGGAGCTCGGCGTCCTTGGACGCCTCACGCCGGGCCAGCATCAGGCAGCCGAGCAGACAGCGCGCGAGCAGGTAGCCGACCGAGAAGATCACTCAGCGATGATCCCAGCCCGCAAGCCTGGTCAGGCCAGATCGAGTAATCGAGCCCTACAGGGTGGAAACCATCATCGCGACCCGACCGGGGACACCCGGACCAGGACCGGTGTCCCTCGTCTCCCCTCTGTCCCCGAACCCGGTCTGACCTGCGAAAACATTTCCGGTCTTGGGGGACACCCCGGGGAACAGGGTGTCTCCGGTGTTCCCGTTGGGGCCTGACCTGGGTTCTTTCTCTCTAATTCTCTGTCCCCGGCCCGGGAGACGGCTGTAACAGCGGGGGGCGAGGTGTTGCAGCCTCCTACGCGAGCGCGGTTCGGCGGGTAACCGAATCTGTAACCGAGACGGGCTCGAACCGGGCGCCGCTTCGGCCGGCCGGCGGTTACCGTGACTGCATGCCGCCGCGTCCAGCACGCCCCCAGCTGGGCCTGTTTGACAACCCGGTCCGTGTCTTCAGCCTGGAAGAACTCGCCGAGACCGTGCGCTCGCTGGAACGCCAGCGGCCCGGCCAGACCACAGAAGAACGCTCCAGGGCCGTGTTCGACGAACTTGCCATCAAACGGACACAGCGTGCCGCCGAGCTCGTCGCCGAGGCGACCCGGATGGCCCGGGCGCGGGAACCGCACGCCGAGATCACCGGGTCACCGTGGCAGGCCAGCACGCAAGAAGTCAGGAACTGGGCACTCAGCGCTGACTTCGAGATCGGCAACGACGGCAGCATTCCGGACCACGCAATCATGGCCTACAACCAGACACATCCCGACCGCCCGTACTGAACCGCGCCCGACCACGACGAAGCCGCAACTGTGCCGCAGCCAGAAAGGCATCCGGCGGCGCCACCTATCGCGTTACCCTGCCTGAGCTAAGCGATGCGGACAGGTTCGAGACACAGATGGCAGAGCAGGGCTGCGCTGTATTGCCACCGCCGTATACCGCGCAATACGAGCTGAGCGAGGATGGCGGCCTGGTCGAGCTGGACCATGACCGCGGGCTCGGCACGCAGCAGGATTGGATCGTTCGGTTGAGTAAACGACGCAAGCCAGGTAGCACAAATCCGTGCGAGCATCCAGGCAGCGACGACGGTGCGTTAACTGGCCGGGCGGGCGGCTGCCGCAGACGGATCGTGGTCCTCGCCACGCTCGCTACTGTGGTCGCCGAGGCCGCACTGGCGCCGCCTGCGCTGGACGCCAGCCGCCAGCAGGCATTCCAGGCCGCCGCCGCCGAATTCCAGGTGCCGGTACAGGTGCTGCTCGCCGTCTCCTACGACGAGACGCAGTGGGAAGCCCATGGCGGCAAGCCCAGCTACGAGGCCGGTTATGGCCCGATGAACCTCACCGATCTCACCCGGGCCGACCTGACCAGGGACGGCTTCACCACCGCGTTGGGCACGCCTGACCTGCTGAACTCGCCGGCCATGCACACCGCCGTTCCCGCCGCGGCGCTGGCTGGGGTGGACAGCGCGACCGCCGAAACCGATGACACGCAGAACATCCGGGCCGGCGCCGCGCTCCTCGCTTCCTACGAGAAGCACTACAACCACCGCGTGCTGCCGGCCGATCCGAGCGGCTGGTACGTGGCGGTCGCCAGGTATTCGCAGGCGGCGCAGCCGGACGTGGCGCAGATATTCGCCGACGAGGTCTACGCCACCATCCGGTCCGGCGCGCAGCGCACCACGCAGGACGGGCAGGCGATCGTCTTGCCGCCGGACCCCCGCGTCATCCCCGACCGTGCCGCCGCCGCCCGGCTCCAGCTAGCGCCCATCATCGTGCCGCCCCCCGATTCCGTGCATGATCCGGCCCAGCTCGGCGACCCGGAATGCCCCGCCGATCTGCGCTGCACCTACAGCCCGAACGGCTACTGGCAGTACGGCAGCCACAAGAACGACTACGGCGACCACGACATCGCGGACCGCCCTAAGAACCTGCCCATCCGCTACATCACGCTGCACGACAACGAGTCGACCGGGGACACTACCCTTTCGGCTTTCCATGATCCGGCCTACCTCGCCAGCGCGCACTACGAAGTGTTCTCGGATGGACAAGTTGTCCAGATGATGCCGGTCGGGGACATCGCCTGGGACACCAGGAACGAGTCCTTCTACCAGCACTCCATCGGCATCGAGCAGGAGGGTTTCGCGATCGACGGGCACACCTGGTACACCGGCGCGATGTACCAGGCCACCGCCAAGCTGGTGAAATACCTGGCCAAGCGGTTCGGCATCCCGCTCGACCGGGCGCACATCCTGGGCCACGACAACATCCCCGGCGGGTCGGAGCAGACCATCGCGACCCAGCACTGGGATCCGGGCCCGTACTGGGACTGGGCCCGCTTCATGGACCTGGCCGGCGCGCCGATCAGGCAGACAGCGCCGCGAACGAGCGATGTGGTGACGATCGACCCGGTCTTCCAGGCGAACCGGCAGGTCGTCACCGGCTGCCAGCCCATCCAGGGCCCCACCCCCTACCCCGGTCCCTACCACGGGGACGAATGGCCGGACCTGGTGCACCAGCACTGCCCGGCGGACTTCTACGCCCCGTTCCCCCGTCAACCCACCAGTTTCGTGTGGCTGCGCACCGCGCCGGACCCGGCCGCGCCGCTGCTGTCCGACCCCTACCTGCATCCCGGCGGGCTCGCGGGTACGATCCGGGCGAACGACTGGGGCGACCAGGCTGCCACCGGCGAGCAGTTCGTCGTGGCCGGCCGCAAGGGAGACTGGACCGCGATCTGGTTCGCGGGCCGCAAGGCATGGTTCTACAACCCGCCCGGCATCCATCGCGCCGCCATCCCCGCATCGGCGCCGATGGTGATCACGCCTAAGGCAGGCAAGACGTCGATCCCGGTATACGTGACCGCCTACCCCGAGCCGTCCGCCTACCCGCCGGCGTTCCTGCAACGCAAGGATCCTCCGCCACCGGTACAGGCTCCTGCGGGCAAATACTCGATCCCCGCCGGCCAGGCATACGTGGCAGCCGGACCGGCTTTCAATACGGACTGGTACAACGCGTACAACGTCGACGGCTCGGCGTTCATGGACCGGACTGACTTTGCGGGCGCGACCACGGTGTATCTGATCACCTACAACCACCGGATGGCGTTCGTGGCTGCCAGCGACGTGGACGTCACGAGGTCACCGGGCCAGGTCGCCGTTGGCAATCACCGCAGAAACTTGGGTCCCGTGGAACCAGACACAATATTGCAATGGGCTGGAACGGTTGGGTAAGACGGTACGTGATGTAACTAGATAGGTCTGGGCCCGATCGCGTAGGTGGCGGGTTTTGGATTTATGCGGCGCCGGGTAGGCGCGGCCGGTCGAGTGCGCCCACCCGCCCGAAGCCAGCCACGACTCCGCCTGCGCCGCTGTCCACTGCCACGGCCAGCAGCCGGTGAACGCGGCGAACCGCTCCCGCCCATCGATCAGCTGCCCGCTCAGCCGCCGCGCCTGCTGCTGGCGCCGCCACCCGGCCAGCATCTCCTCAGTACGCCCAGGACATTTTGAACGTGGGCATCAGCGCACCACAGAGCTGGATAGACTCCTGCGCAGGTTAGGTGCGCTGTCACGGCAGAGCAGTAAGTCAACCGGGTAGGCCCGGCCTGCGGAGTCGACCGCGAGGTAGCCGTCGGGGGCAAGCTACGCGGACATCTGCCCGGTGCCAGGTGTCGTCCGGTGCGGCCCGGCACCTGCAAACGAGTGTTTCAGATGCATGCCGGAACGGTGGCACAGCGGACGCGCGGCCCGGCAGGGACGTAGCTCCTGTCCGAACAGGACCAAGGACCCAGCGGCGATGCTGCGGCACGCGACGTGAACGCCCCAGCCGCTGAGGTGCCCTGGCCGTTGCTCGAGCGGGTTTTCCGCGGATCGCCTCCGGTCCGGCTCCGGGCCCAGGATGACAGCGAGTTTAGGTGACCCCACGGGCATCGCGGCTGCCGCGCGTGTGTTCACGCCGCGGCAGCCATTCGGGATCCTTGGGCAAAATGCGGCACGGGACGCCGTCATCCTTCGGCGCTGGGCCCGCTCAGCGGGGCTGTTTGTTTCCCTGCGGCTGGGCGCGCCTGCTTGCGGCTTGCGGCGAGGTACTTCACGCCCTCCATGACCAGGAACGCGGTGACGACGGCGATCAGGATGGGTGCGGTCTGCAGCGCCCCCACCTGGGTCAGGAACGCAGCCAGCAGCACCATCGAGAACGGCGCAGCGGCCAGCGACCCCGGGACGGCGGCGAGCAGGCAGGTGAACGCCAGTCCCAGCGGCACGCTGGGGAACGCCTGGTGGACGGCGACCCCGGCGGTTCCGCCGATGAACAGCGACGGGAAGATGGGCCCGCCGACGAACCCGCTCTCCTGGCTCACCGCGAAAGTGAGGATCTTCGCGATCACCAGCACGACGAGCAGGCCCACGCCGAGGGTCCCGGCATCCGCGAGCACGGTTTTGAGCTGATCGCTGCCGGTGAACAGGGTCAGCGGCAGTACCACGCCGACGAGCCCGAACACCGCGCCGCCCAGTGCAGATTTCGCGATGCCCGGGAGCTTGAGCCGGCCGAACAGCCGCTCCGCCAGCTTGATGACCACGACCAGCAGCGTCACCACGATCGCCGCGAGCAGGCCCAGCGGGACCCCGGCCAGCAGTTGCCAATCCTCGAACTTGTACTGCGGCACCTTGTAGGCATCCAGGAACACCGAGCCGGCGATGGCGAAGTAGACCCCGAACGAGACGCTCGATGCGACGATCCCCCCGACGAGGGCCTTGGCGAACCGCTGCCCGCCGGGGCGGGCGACCTCGAGGATCAGCATCACCACGATCACCGTGCTGGAAAACAGCCCGCCGTATGCGCCGGCGAAGCCGTCCAGGGTGTTCAACTGGGCGTCCTGTTGGCCGAGCCGCCTGCGCCGGGCGATCCAGCTGCCGGCCCCACCACCCATGGAGCCGAGAGCCTTTTCCGGGCCGAGGCTGGCGCCTCCGATCAGCGACACCGCCGAGACGGCCACGATCCCCGGTACCAATCCCGCGTCGACGTGCTCGTCTTTCAGGTCGGCGATCAGGCTGGGAATCTGCTCCGGCAGCCGCGTCAGCCGGCGCAGCACGCCGACCACGACACCGGCCGCCGCGGTGACCGCCACCCACCACCAGTGCCCGCCGAACCAGCCCGGATCGGAATCGACGTACCACTTGCCCCCGACCCTGATCACGCCCATGAACACCAGGCCGGCGAACGCGCCGAAAACCCCGAGGACGACCGCGTATCCCATGAGCACCCAGAACTGCCGCGTCTGCGTGAACGGCGGCGACGCAGCCGGCGGCTCGGACGTGGCGCTCATGAAGCGAACCTTATCGAAGCGGGCTCGCACACCCCGGCCCAGGAGGCTTGGGAACGCTGCGGCGGGCGCGATGGCTGGTGACCGGCTCTTGGTCAGTGGCTCCGGCTGGCGTGGCCAAGGCTGCGTCACCGCCGACGGCACGTGCGCCAGCAGGTTGGCGACACAGGGGTGTCCCTGCGAGCCCGGGTGCTTTAGGGGGTTCGGTGGGACGTTGGTCCCTGGCAGGTTCGACCGGCCCTGGAGACAGTGAGTTTAAAGTGTCAGTTTGTGCATGCTGGACGGCCTGGGGAGGGGCCGTTGGCGAAGGAGCCGGGCTGGTCTACGGCACGAGGACGGATGACCGATGCTCGGGCGCACGCTCACGGGTAAGTCCAAGCTCGAGATGGCATCCGTGTGGGCTCGTGGTGGCGGAGCTGGTGACAGCGCTCAGGCAGGCAAGGGATAGCTCGAGACCGACACAGGCAAGTAAGGAGTGGTCATGAGCGACGCACCGGTGGACGTCCTGGTCGTGGGCTACCAGGACATCGGCGCCGCACGCAGGGATTTCGACGGGCTGCTCCGGCTGGTCAAGGCGAAGACGGTGAAGGTTGAGGGCGTGATCCTGGTCGCCCATGACGCGGACGGCAACGTCACCGTCGCGGACACCGGCGACCATGTGGGCCGCAAGGGCGCTGGGTGGGGCGCGGGCGTGGGGCTGGTGGTGGGGCTGTTCGCGCCGCCGCTGCTCGCCTCGGTCGTGGTCGGCGGCGCTGCTGGCGCGGTGGTGGGAAAGTTCGCCGACCATCAGCTCAAGACCGGGATCAGGGACAAGATCGGCGAGGCGCTGCCGCCCGGCTCGGCGGGGCATCATCGCCGTCTTCGACCATGACCAGCGGCTGGCCTTCGAGCAGGCGCTGCCGGGTTCGCGGCTGAAGTCGGTCGTGCAGTCCGACAAGAACGGCCTGGTCCGGGGGCTGAAGGCGTCCCTGGCCGAGGCGATGGGCAAGTTCAGCCCGGACCGCACGAAGCTCCCGATGGCGGACCCGGATTTCGGCGGGACGATCGGCCGGACACTGGATGCGTCCGTGGCGGACTGGACGATCAACATGGTGCCGGCGCCGCCGGAGGGTGCGCCGAACGTGCTGCTCATCCTGATCGACGATTCCGGGTTCGGCAACCCGGGCACCTTCGGCGGGCCCGTCGCCACGCCGAACATGACGCGGGTGGGCGAGATGGGCCTGACCTACAACCGGTTCCATGTCACGGCGATGTGCTCACCGACGCGGGCGGCGACGCTGACCGGGCGCAATAACCACGCGGTGGGCTTCGGCTCGATCGGCGAGCTCCCGGGGCCGTTCCCGGGGTACACGGCGGCGGTGCCGAAGTCCTGCGCGCCGTTCCCGCGGGTCCTGAACGATAACGGCTATGCCACCGCCGGGTTCGGCAAGTGGCACCTGACGCCCGACCACGTGCAAGGTGCGGCAGGCCCGCATGACCGCTGGCCGATGGGCTGGGGCTTTGACCATTTCTGGGGGTTCCTGGGCGCCGAGTCCGGGCAGTACGACCCGCTGATCATGCAGGACAACACGATCATCGGGGTGCCCGAGGGGAAGGACGGCGAGCAGTTCTACCTGCCCGATGCCATGACCGGCCAAGCGATCAAGTGGCTGCACTCGGTCCGCGCGCAGGATCCGGCTAAGCCCTGGTTCATGTACTACTCCAGCGGCTGTGCGCACGCGCCGCACCATGTCCCGGTCGGGTGGAGCCAGAAGTACCGGGGCAAGTTCGACCAGGGCTGGGACAAGCTCCGCGAGGAGACCTTCGAGCGGCAGAAAAGGCTCGGCGTGATCCCGCCGGACGCGGTCCTGACCCCACGCCCGGACACCTTCCCCGCCTGGGACTCGCTGTCGGGCAACGAGAAGAAGCTCTATGCCCGGCAGATGGAGGTGTACGCCGGCTACCAGGAGAACGCCGACCACAACGCCGGGCGGCTGCTGGACGCGGTGCAGGAGATGGGCGAGGCGGATAACACGCTGGTCTTCTACATTTTCGGCGACAACGGAGCGAGCCTGCAAGGCACGGTCACTGGCTCGTTCAACGAGATGACCCTCTCGAGCGGCATTATCCTCAACCCCGATCAGCAGCTGTCATTGCTCGGCCAGTACGGCGGGCTGGACGCGTGGGGGACGGACGCCTACGCACCGCAGCACTACGCGGCCGCATGGGCGTGGGCGGGCAACACCCCGTTCCAGTGGGGCAAGCAGATCGGCTCTCATCGCGGCGGCACCCGCGACGGCATGGTCGTGGCCTGGCCCGCCCGGATCAGCGATGCGGGCGGCCGCCGGTCGCAGTTCACCCACTGCATCGACATCGGCGCGACGATCCTGGACGCGGTCGGCATCCCGCAGGCAGAGTTCGTGGACGGGATCGAGCAGGAGCCGATGCACGGCACCAGCTTCGCCTACACCTTCGACGACGAGCACGCCGCCGAGCGGCACACCCAGCAGTACTTCGAGACCTGGGGCAACCGGGCGATCTACAAGGACGGGTGGTGGGCCTGCGCGAAGCTCGACCGTATCCCGTGGGACGTCACGGCTCCCACGATGGCCAGATTCGCGCCCGGCACGTACGACCCGGAGAAGGACACCTGGGAGCTGTACTACCTCCCGGACGACTTCACCCAGGCCAAGGACCTCGCGAAGGACAGCCCGGAAAAGCTCAGGGAACTCCGGGACCTGTTCTGGGAGGAGGCCGGGAAGTACAACGTTCTGCCGCTGCTGGGCGGCCTGTCGGTCTTCTTCGGGATCCTGCCGCCGATGCCGACCATCACCAAGACGACCTTCTACGGCGACGTGCAGAACATCGCGTCCGGCATGATCCCGCGAGTCTACGGGCATTCTTATGCGATCGAGGCGGAGCTGGCGGTCCCCGACGGCGGCGCCGAGGGCGTGATCGCCGCCGAGGCCGACGAGATGGGCGGCTTCGCGCTGTGGGTGGACGGCGGTGGGCTGCTGCACCACAGCTACTCCGTGATGGGGGTCGACCAGTACAAGCAGGTCGCCACCCAGCCACTGCCTGTCGGCGCCGTCACCGTCCGGATGCAGTTCGACGCCGACGCGCCCAAGCCAGGCACCGGCGGCAACGTCACCCTGTGGGCCAACGACAACAAGATCGGCGAAGGCCGGATGGACCGCACCGTGTCCCTGCGCTTCTCCTTCTACGCCGGCCTGGACATCGGCCGCGACAATGGCATGACGGTCGACCCCGCCTACCGGGACAAGGCCCCGTACGCCTTCACAGGAACCGTGAAGAAGATGGTCTTCGACCTGAAGCCAGCGCCACACGAGCACGAGAAGACGCTGCACGAGACCACTCACCACGGCGCCGTGGCGGCAGCGATGAGCGGATGATGGCAAGGACCAGCGGGACCGAGATCCGCGTCCAAGCGCGGGCAGACGGCTCCTCTCGAGACATCCTGGCCGGTGCACGTCGGCCAGGCCGGCAGGGCAGCGTGGGCGCCAGCGCGGAAAAGTCACCCTGGAGCGTGAAGGCGACCCGCCACCCGATGGGGCCGGGCGATCCGCGTCGTGTCCCAGCCGCCGCTCAAGATCCGCGAGAGATCACGACACGACCGAGCCCGCGCGCCTGGCCTACCGGCTGCTATCGGGCCTGCCCGTGCGCGACTACGCCGGCGAGACGATCCTGAACGGCGGGCACGGGGCCACCGGCATCGTCTGAAAGGTCACCCTGAGTTCCCGGGCGTGACGTTCGCCGTGCGCAGGGCGATCCGTGCTCTGGCGAACGGGCTGGCTGCGGAGTCGCAGCGAATCGCAGCCCAGGCCGGACCCGATGACGAGGGCGCGGCTGCCCGCAACCCGCGAAGGTCTGAAGGTCGGCAGGGTGGGCAGGGAGGGAGCGGAGCCGGTGACCGACGACCAGTCCGGCGAGTCGGCCTTGGGCCTTCCACGGCGGTTGATCCACCGGCCCGGCCTGCGAAGAAGGGCCAGGCGGGCCTGATCGCCGCGTAGGCGACGAGCATGGCCGACCTGGTCGCGGCCAGCGTTAAGGCGTAGAACAAGTATGTATCTAAGGAGATCAACGCGAACGCCGATGGGCTTGCGAAACAGATTGAGGCCGCCCATTTGAGGGTGACGCCGGTGGGGTGATCTGCAACCTGGAGAAGGCCTTATCAGGCAGATGCCCAGTGAAGAGTGTTTGGCCGGTGCGCCGGGCAGCCGATAGATAGGTAAGGAGCCGATGATGAGTGATCTGAGGGCCGGGGCCCGGCCCCCGGGTGTGCAGCGGTTCCAGCTCGATTCTGGGCTGGCGCGGCTAACGCCCGAAGAGCGCGTTGCCCGGGGCAAGCAGGCGCGGGCCGAGGTGCCTCGGGACAGTCATGCGGTGTTCGACCCGCCGCCGGACCGGCCTGACCCCCTCAGCCTGCTGGAAGAGCAGGCGAAGTCGCGGGTGCCGGAGCTGGTGCCGATCCGGTGGGGCCGGATGATGGTGTCCCCGTTCACCTTCTACCGCGGCGCGGCACTGCCGATGGCCAGCGATCTGGCCAGCACCCCGGTGTCGGGGCTGGCGGTGCAGGCGTGCGGCGATGCGCACCTGTCCAACTTCGGCATCTTCGGCTCCGCCGAGCGCCGCATAGTCTTCGATGTCAACGACTTCGACGAGACGCTGCCCGGCCCGTGGGAATGGGATGTCAAGCGGCTGGCGGCCAGCCTGGAGGTGGCGGGACGCGACAACGGGTTCGCCGCCAAGGACCGCCGCGAGATCGTCACTGCCACGGTCGCCCGCTACCGGCGGGCGATGCGCACCTTCGCCGGGATGACCAACCTGGACGTCTGGTACGCGCACGCGGACGTGGACCAGATACGGGCGCAGCTTGAGGACCAGATGAAGGCACGCCAGCGCAAGGTGATGGACAACAGCCTGGCCAAGGCGAAGACCAGGGACAGCATGCAGGAAGTGGCCAAGCTGACCCATCTGGTGGACGGTCGGCCGCGGATCATTGCTGACCCGCCGCTGCTGGTGCCGATCGCCGACCTGCTGCCTGCGAAGGAGGACCTGGCCGACTTCGAGGCGCAGCTGAAGGACTTGATTGCCGGGTACCGGCACACGCTGGAAACCGACCGCCGGTTCTTGCTCGAGCAGTTCGAGGTCTGCGACATCGCCCGCAAGGTCGTCGGCGTCGGCAGCGTCGGCACCCGCTGCTGGATCCTGCTGATGCTCGGCCGTGACGACTCGGATCCGCTGTTCCTGCAGGTGAAGGAGGCCGAGGCGTCGGTGCTCAGCCGTTTCGTCGGGGCCAGCGAGTACACCAACCAGGGCCAGCGGGTGGTCGCGGGCCAGCGGCTGATGCAGGCGACCAGCGACATCTTCCTGGGCTGGCAGCGGACCGAGGCGGGGCTGGACGGGCGGCCCCGCGACTTCTATGTCCGCCAGCTGCGGGACTGGAAATTCTCCGCACCCATCGAGATCATGGTGCCGCGCGGTCTGCGGCTGTATGGCGAATTGTGCGGGTGGACGCTGGCGCGGGCGCACGCCCGGTCCGGGGACCGGGTCGCCATCGCCGCCTACCTGGGCGGCTCGGACGTGTTCGACAAGGCCACCACCCAGTTCGCCGCCGGGTACGCCGACCAGAACGAGCGCGACTACAAGGCGCTCGTCGACGCCGTGGCCTCAGGACGGATAACCGCCGAGCGCGACCTCTGACGTCCCGGCTGGCCCAGGCCCGCGAGCTGCGCCGCCCGCGACGCTGACAGCGGAGCTGTGCGGTAGGTGGTATTTGACCTTCTGCTCATCGGGCTCACGATCACCCTCGGGCCCCGTCACGGCCCCAAGGCCGGCCGCGCAGATCGTCCGAGTGCTCGCCGTAACTCGGCATAGTTTCAGGGCGACGCGCTGCTTCAACGAGAACCCGCCAGGCAGCATGTGTCTGGCCCGGGGTTGAAACGCCCACCCGTGCGGGGCAGCGCGCAGCACCGCTGCTGGTGGGTTGCCTTTGCCGCTCGCCGTCAGCGCCGCGCCGGTGCCGCCCGGGTGTGCGCGGCCACCGGCGATCATTTCATCTGCGCGTAGGCGACCCTGCCGGGCTCGTTCTTTGCCAGATTCGGTATTTTCGTCGCGATTTCAACCTGGCTGCGCTGCCGGTCGGTTCTGGAGATCGCAGAACGGCCGGCCGGGGACGCCGGCGCCACGGCCGCCCTGTTCTGGCTGGCCGGTAACACCGGCGGCGTGTCTTCCAGGAGCTGGCTATGGCGCAAATGTGAGATCGCCACAGCCCGAAGGCCAGCTGAGCAGCCAGCCCTCCGGCGCGCCCTTCGCGTTGCCGACGTCCCGCCGCCCTATGAACTGCCGCTGCGCGGGAACTGGCAGCGCGGGCACCGGTTTGCCGGTCACCTGCAAGGGCAGCCGTTCGATCGGCCCGCGCCGCCGCGCTTCCCGGCCGCGGCACCTGTGGCTGCGCGGTAACCGCCACCCCCAGTCCCGCCGAGCCCGGACCGCGGCCGAATATCCCTGACGCGGCCCGAAATACCCGATCGTGTTGTACCCCCAGTAGTTGGTCAGCCCGCGCTGCAGCAGGAACGCCTCGGGCACGCTTTCATGCACCGGCAGCAGCTCGACGGCGGCCACGCCGAGGTCGAGCAGATGGCCGATGGCCGCCTCGTGCCCCAGCCCGGCATAGGTTCCGCGCAGCTCAGGCGCCACCCCGGGGTGGCGCATCGTGAAACCCTTGACGGGACCTCGTAGATGACCGTGTCCGCGTAATGATGCCGGGGTTGTGCGCCGTCGCTCCAGCCGAACATGTCGTCCACCACCAGGCTGCGCGGTACGTGCCCGGCCGAGTCGAGCGTGCTCGGCGCGCCCGGGGTCGCCGTCCGCGTAGCCGAGCACTTCCGGCCCGAACCGCACCGCACCGGTGACCGCCCTGGCGTAGGGGTCGAGTATTAGCTTGGCCGGGTTGAAGCGCAAGCCCGAGCCCGGATCATAACGGTCGGCGGCGCGGTATCCGTATGCCTGCAAGGCGGCGGCCCCGGGCACGAAACCGTGCCAGACGCCCGCGTCGTAATCCAGCAGCGGGATCTGGGTCTCGGCACCGCCCGAGTCGAACAGGCACACCAGCACGCTGTCGGCGACGCTGGCCGCTGCGACGCGCGCCACCGTCAGCCGCGGTCGCGCCGGGCGGGAACGCCCTGCCCGGCAGTGCTGGCGCGCCGCGCGTCGCAGCGGTGGGCGGCGCGGTACGCGCTGTCATGGCCGGGCCTGCGGGGCAATGGTCCGGATCATGTCGCCGACCGAGCTGACCGCGCCGTGGCGGCGGCGGATCACGTCCGCGATCAGCCCGGTCCATCCGGTCTGGTGCGAGGCGCCGAGCCCGGCGCCGTTGTCGCCGTGGAAGTACTCGTTGAAAACAAGATTGTCTTTCCAGGCCGGGTCGTGCTGCAGCTGGTCCACCCAGCCGAAACAGGGCCGCCGCCCATCCGGGCCGACGGTGAACAGGGAGATGAGCCGGTCCTGCAGGTCGGCGGCGATCAGGTCGAGGGGCACCTTATGCCCCGAGCCGGCCGGGTACTCGAAGGTGAACTCGTCACCGAAGAACCGGTAGTAGCGGTCAAGCACGTTGACCACCAGGTAGTTGAGCGGGAACCACACCGGTCCCCGCCAGTTGGAGTTTCCGCCGAACATCGCGGTGGTGGACTCCGCAGGCTCGTAGTCGATGGTGGCCCTGACCCCCTCGACGTCCAGCTCGTACGGATGGTCGCGGTGGTATGCAGACAGGGCCCGGAGCCCATAGGGGGACAGGAACTCGCTGGTGTCGAAGAGCTTGGCGAACAGTTTCTCCAGGCGGTCGATGCCGGTTACGGAGAGCAGCAGATGCTGGTCGCCGGGCTCACCGCGCAGCAGGCCCAGTTCGCCGAGCTTGTCACGGTCGCGCAGGCCATGTTGGAAGAGGAGGTCGGCGAAATGCTTGCCGACCTCGAGCGCGTGCCTGAGCATCCTCTCGTCGACGACGGCCGCCGTCAGCATCGGGATGACGCCCACCATCGACCGGACCTTGACCGGCACCGCGGTCCCGTCCGGGGTGAGCAGCCGGTCGTAGTAGAGCCCGTCGGCGTCGTCCCACAGCCCCTGGCCGTCTATAGCGTTGCTGATGGCGGCGAAGTGCTCGAGGAACTTCAGCACAAGATCGGCCGCCGGGCGCCGGCCGCTGCGCTGCAGGACACCGGCGATGCTCCCCATGGCGATCGCGTAGAAGGCCATCCAGCCGGTCGCGTCGGACTGCTCCAGGACCCCGCCGACCGGCAGATGCGACCGGTCGATCGGGCCGATGTTGTCCAGCCCGAGGAAACCGCCCTCGAACAGGTTGCTGCCGCTCGCGTCCTCCAGGTTGACCCACCAGGTGAAGTTGACCAGCAGCTTGTCGAACACCCGGCTGAGGAAATCGAGGTCGCGGCCGCTGTCGATGGTGAACACCTCCAGCGCGGCCCACGCCTGCACCGGCGGGTTCACGTCACCGAAGTCCCACTCGTAGGCGGGCAGCGCCCCGTTCGGATGCTGGAACCACTCCCGGCACAGCAAGATGAGCTGGTATTTGGCGAACCCAGGGTCCACGTGCGCCAGGGTCACACAGTGGAAGGCCAGATCCCAGGCGGCGAACCAGGGGTACTCCCACTTGTCCGGCATCGACATCAGGTCGAACGCGTCGAAGTTCCGCCACCGGGCGTTGCGCCCGCCGCGCCGGCCCGGCGGCGGGGGCGGCTGGGCCGGGTCGCCGTCGAGCCACCGGCTCACGTTGTAGTTGTACAGCTGCTTACTCCACAGCATCCCGGCGAAGGCCTGCCGCATCACCATCGCCTCATCCGGGCTGGCCCCCTCGGGTGTCAGCTCGGCGTAGAACTCGTCGGCCTCGGCCCGGCGCTGTTTCACCACTTGGTCGAAGCCGCTGCCGAGCGCGGCCGCCGCCCCCACGTGCGCGCCGCGCGGCCCCCGCCGGGCGCAGCCGCAGCCGCAGTTCGGCGGTGTCCCCGGGCGCGACCGTCAGCCGGTACCAGAAGGCGCACTTGGTGCCCCGCTGATCGGCGTTGACGGTGGCCGCGCCGTGGATCACATGGTCGCCGATGCCGTCCTTGGGGTAGGGCGTGGTCGGCGTCGCCCCGTAGAGCCGCGCCAGGTTGGTCTCGTTCTCGCAGAACAGCGGCAGCGGGCTCGTGCCGTCCGGGCCTTCGCCGGCGAGCAGTTCGAGTGAACCCAGGAACGGGTGCCCGACCGTGACCGCCGAACCGCCGGCCCCCGTCAGCACTGGCTTGGGCGCGCCAGTGTCCCACGACCAGGTGTTGCGGAACCACGCGGTCGGCAGCACGTGCACCGTGTCGGCCTCCGAGCCCGCGTTGGTCACCCGGACCGTCATCAGCACGTCGCCAGGATCGGCCTTGGCGTACCAGACCTCGGTGATCCAGTAGCGGTCATGGTCGAACACACCGGTGTCGAGCAGCTCATATTCCGGGTCGTACTTGCCGCGGCGGCCGTTTTCCGCCCGCAGGTCCTCATACGGGAACGCCGCCTGCGGGTAGTGGTACCGCCAGCGGTTCCAGGCGTGGCTGGGCATGGCGTCCCGGTACCACCAGTACTCCTTCACGTCCTCGCCGTGGTTTGCCTGCGCGCCGGTCAGCCCGAAGGCTCGCTCCTTCAGGATCGGGTCACGGCCGTTCCACAACGCCAGCCCCAGGCACAGCCGCTGCTCGACGTCGCAAAAGCCGGCCAGGCCGTCCTCGCCCCACCGGTACGCCTGCGAACGGGCGTTGTCGTGCGGCAGGTAATCCCACGCCCCGCCGTCCGCGCTGTAATCCTCGCGGACCGTCCCCCACTGCCGCTCACTCACATACGGCCCCCACAGGTACCAGTCGCTGGCCTGCCGCAACCCATCCTCAAGCCGCCCGAACCCATCAACCCGCTCACGTTCAGCACTCATCGCCGTTCCCCTGGATCTCGCCGTTCCCTTGGCACTTGCCGCCCTCCCCGCTCGGGCCGCCCGCTTGCCGCGGCGCGGTCACCACACCTTCTATCCACGGCAGCACCGGGTCCATGATCCGTGCAAGTGAACGGCGCGGTAATTTCAGGCAAATTCACGAGCAATTCTGCTAATTCGCGTCGGTAGACGGCGATGGCCTGCACCAGGTCTGGGACCGATCTGGGAGCGGTTGCCTGCATCTGGGCGGATTGATTGGGCTGGATCGGCTGGCTGTTCATCCACAGCGTTCCTGACCGGATTCCGCAACCGCTTCGGCGCCATCCTCACCTGGTGGGTGTCCCGCCGCGCAGGGTGCGCATGCCTATCCCAGCGCTGAAGCGCGTTTCCCTGGCATGCAGGGGGCTGCACACCGTCGCACCGGAGCTGATGCCGCGGTCCGGCGTGGCCTTGGCCGTTCCCGACAACTGCTGATCATGCCGACTTCACCAGCCCGGCCACCCGCCCACCATTGACGATCGCCCCCGATATCGGCATAATCACGTGTCGGTATAATGCACGATGCATATCTGGGGTGACCGTTGCGGCCACACCTGGCTGGTGGCGTCCGGCAGGCCCTTGAGTCGCAGACCACCATCAGCACGTCGGTGACGCCGCGGTTTTTGATCTCGGTCAGCGCCCGCAGCCAGATCCCTCGCCGTCGCCGTGTTCACCGGCCCTCAAGCCCAAGATGTCCCGCTCGCCGTCGGCGGTGACCGCCAGCGTCGTGTAGAAATCGCCGGTTCACCACGTTGCCGTCGCGGATCTTGACGGTGGTCACGCCGATGAACAGCACCGCATACACCGGATCCCAAGGCAGCCGCTCGGTCAGGCCTGCGGCCACTCCTCCACCGAGCAGGCCGCCCTCAAGTACCTCTACCTGGTCATCATCAGCATGGATCCCTCCGGCTGCGGACGGCAGCGCTGGACCAACCGGTGGAAGCCCGCCCTCCACGCCTTCGACGGCCGCCTCAGCGCCGGACGCAAGTAACGCGCAGGAAAATCGAGTTACACCGTGAACTTGACAGACAAGCTCGCGGGCGCGGGTAACCTCACCCGGCTGGGGTGACCATGCGGCGTAGATCAGTCCCTACGATCGCATTGTCTAGCAGAGTCGGGATGTTCAGTCTTGGCTAGGAGAGGTCAAGCGAGATGAGCACGTTTCCGCCCATTGCCGACTACGGGTTCTTGTCGAATTGCGAGCAGAGTTGCCTGGTTGCGCCTGACGGGTCGGTCGAGTGGCTGTGCCTGCCACGCCCCGACTCGCCGAGTGTGTTCGGGGCGCTCCTCGATCGGGCCGCCGGTTTGTTCAGGTTCGGTCCGAGCAACGCCCACGTCCCTCAGCACCGCAGATATGTGCCGGGCACGATGGTGCTGGAAACGACCTGGCAGACTCCGACGGGCTGGATGACCGTGCATGACCTGCTGGTCGTCGGGCCGGTCCAAGGCGAGGGGCGGCGGGCGGGCTACCGTCGGGCGCCGACCGATCTCGGCGCTGTCGGCGCGCTGGTGCGGATCGCCACGTGCATCAGCGGCCGGGTCGAGGCCGCGGTGAACTGCGCCCCACTGTTCAATTACGGGAGCGAAGGTGGCACGTGGAGCTACCAGGGCGACGGGTACGACTCGATGACGATCGCCCCTGAAGAGGGGGACGTGCGGCTCGACCTGGCGGGTAGCATCCGGCTCGGCGTGCTGGGTGCCCGCAGTTACGGACGCACGACGCTCACTGAAGGCCAGTCGGCCTTCGTCGTCTTGTCCTGGGGAGAGGGTAAGGTCCCGGCCAGCCAGGACGAGGCTTTCAGCGCGCTGAACACCACGGTGGATTTCTGGCGCGACTGGCTGAGCCCAGCCAAGATCCGCGACCATCCGTGGAAGCCCTACCTCGACCGCAGTGCGCTCACCCTGAAGGCGCTCAGCTACGCCCCCACGGGCGCCATCATGGCGGCATCGACGACCTCGCTGCCGGAAACACCCGGCGGGGCACGCAACTGGGACTACCG
Source organism: uncultured Actinomycetota bacterium (assembly GCA_963820395.1). GTDB lineage: Bacteria > Actinomycetota > Actinomycetes > Streptosporangiales > Streptosporangiaceae > DATFVJ01. The sequence goes on from CAWGAE010000009.1 coordinate 69,211, forward strand.
GTTCACTTGGATCAGGGACTCGGCGTTCATGCTCCGGTCGCTGTACCGCCTGGGTTTCGACTGGGAAGCGATCGAGTATTTCGGCTTCATCATCGATGCGGTCAGCGGCGGTGACCTCAACCGGCCGTTCGAGCTGCAGATCATGTACGGCATCGGCGGGGAACGCGACCTGACCGAGAAGACCCTCGGCCACCTGTCCGGGTACCGGGGGGCGCGCCCGGTCCGGGTCGGCAACGGCGCGTGGAATCAGCAGCAGCACGACGTGTGGGGGATGATCCTCGACGCGCTAGATGTCCAGTTCCGCTGGGGAGCTGGCCAGATCGTGACGCCGGTGTGGGCCGGGCTCGCCGGGTTCGTGGACGCCGCCCTTGAGCACTGGCGTGAGCCCGATCAGGGGATCTGGGAGGTCCGCGGCGACCCGAAGCACTTCACCGCGTCCAAGGTGATGTGCTGGGTAGCGGCGGCGCGCGGCGCCGATCTCGCCGAGGAGCGCGGCGACCATGAACGCGCCCAGCGGTGGCGGGAAGGCGCCGACGAGATCAAGGCCGAGGTGCTGGACAAGGGCGTGTCCGGCCGGGGCGTATTCCGGCAGCACTACGAGACCGACGATCTCGACGCCTCGCTGCTGCTGCTGCCCATCATGGGATTCCTCCCCCCGGACGACGACCGGGTCAAATCGACCGTGCTCGCCATCGCCGACGAGCTGACCAAGGACGGTCTGGTCCTGCGTTACCGGGTAGAAGGAACAGACACCGGATTCGAGGGTGAGGAGGGAACGTTCACCATCTGCTCTTTCTGGCTGGTGACCGCGCTGGCCATGATCGGCGAGATTGAGCGCGCGCATGCGCTGTGCCAGAAGCTGCTGTCATTCGCCGGGCCGCTTCAGCTTTACGCTGAGGAAATCGACACGACGACAGGCCAGCACCTTGGGAATTTCCCGCAGGCGTTCACCCACCTGGCCTTGATCGAGGCCGTGTCGCTGCTCATCGGGCTGGAGCCGGAGGAGGGCTTCGCCTTCGCCGGGTAACGGGCCGGAAACCCGGACTACGACCCCGAGATCACCTCTGGCGAGCCCGTTATCATCGTGCGCCGGTTCGTCAGGCCCGTCGGCACTCGTCTTCCAGGCCTGGACCGACCCGAGCACCTGCGTCACCGGTGGGCCCAGGGGCGGCCGCGATCGGCTGTGCCCGCACAACGGCCACGGCGAGGCTCACGACGACGCCGCCTACGCCCAGATGCAGATGTCCGCCGTCGGCCAGCGCGGCCCCCGAGGCCGCGCCGGCCCTGCGTCGCGGGCGGCCGGGTGCTCTCACGGTCCTCGAACGGCAGGGTCGCGAGCCCGGACTTTGATACGCGAGCGAGCGTGCCGGGACGTCCCGTGCCGCGGCGTCGCCAGGGGGCACTAGACCGAACTTCCGTGATCTTGGGTAGGAGAACCCGGAGTGACCTGGGGTTATGGCTGTGGCCTCAGGTTCCTTCGTGCCTACAGGCTCCTGCGAGGGTCACGGGCACGGGTGTCTTGATCAGCTCGAAAACGCGCCGCTGCAGCGGGGTCGGAATCGTGATCTTCTGCATGCGCTGGCCCGCTATGACGGTGTTTTCCCGGCGCAGGCTACCCAGATGGTCTAGCAGATCCTGGAATTTCATCACTGGCAGGTCTTCGCCTGTTTTCTTCGTCTGGTCCTTGGTTTTGGCTGCGCTGGAACGCCGGGCCGGGGAGACGGGATCCTCGCGTTCCGGGATGCATTCGTCGGTGAACGTGAGCGGGGCGAGGTCCTTGCGCAGGTGCCAGACAACGTATGCGGCGAGCATGCAGATCAGGATGTGCGCGCGGACGCGTGCCGCGAGGTAGTGGTAGATCGGCCGGAGGTCCAGGTCGTCGATTTTGATGGTGCGGAAGTCGCGCTCGACGCGGGACAGGTTCTTGTACGCGGCCACGGTGCCGGCTGTATCCAGGACTTCCTTCTTGACCGGAGTCCGGATGACGTAGATTCCGTCCAGTCTCTTCTCCGCCTCGATCTTTTCCGTGTCCCGCTGCCAGGTAAATGCGTCATCGGCTATGTCGAGGATGAAGTGTTTTGCGACTTTTCGTTTCTTTATTACCTTGCCGACCGCCAGGCCGATCGCGTCTTTGCCTTTTAAGCCGCCGTCCCCGGCCGCCCCGGACGCGCACTGCGATCTTTTCCAGGTCGCGCTCGGTGGCGTCCAGCAGTTCCTCTCGCTTGCGCGCGCGTTCCTCCGCGAGCAGCGGATTCCGGCAGCAGGCCAGCCTTTCACCCGGGTAATCTGGATGCGTTATCTCGGCGAAATTCTGCTCGTCGAACAGGGACATTTGCAGCGGGCCGCCGTCGGTGGCCAGCGCGGCGACCTGGGGCGCTCGCAGGGCCGTGATCCATGACATGCCGTCCATGCCGCGCAGCTCGCTGATCCGCGCCGTCGTGAGCATTCCGCGGTCGCCGACCAGGATCAGCTCTTTCATTCCGAATTTATCGCGGACCACGGAGATCGCCTCCGCGCAGGATTTGGAATCTGACGTGTTTCCCGGGAATACGCGAACCGCGACCGGCCTGCCTTCGACGTCGGTGAGCAGCCCGTATTCGATCTGCTTGGTGCCGCGCTTGCCGTCGCGGGAATACCCGCGGGCGGCGAGCTCGCAGCAATGCCCCTCGACCCATGACGATGACAGGTCGAACATCGCGATCCCGCCCGGGGTGATATGACGCCGGGCAAGGTGTCCCTCGATGTCTTCTTGCCGCGTCAGCAGCCAGTCCATTGCAGCGTATACTTCGTCGGGATCGGCGTCGGCTACTCCGAGGTCCTCGCCCAGGGTCGTGTCATTCCACCAGCTGGTGGTAGATAGTTTTGACCCCGGACGCACTACCCTGGAGGTAATCAATGCAAGGGCCAGGTCCCGCTGGCGACATTCCGGGCCGAGGAGCTTCGTCATCCCGAGCTTCTGCGTCATCGCGCAGACCGCCGCCACGTCGCCGTGGCTCAGCGACCGCTCGATCGTTATCTCGCTTTCCGCGTCCACGAGGGTCTTGCCAGCCAGGGTTTTCCGGATGGCGTCAACCGAGCTTGCGGGCAGCTCCGACAAATTGGCCAGCGTTTCTTTCTGTGATTTTCCCTGGCCGTCGCGGTATGAACGGCGCAGCAGGTGCGCTTCGTATTCGTGCCGGGCGCCGTCCTTGGCGATGTAGTGCCTGCGGGTTGTCGCCACGTGCATCGCACCCTGGGCCGCCTGAGCTGCGCACATGCCGCAAGTCTACCGCAATCGCCGTGCTATATCAACTATTTTAGTGCCTACAATTTAGCGAGTCTAGCGCGCTAACTTGGCGTAGTTCCAGGTGAGGAGAGCCACACTACGCTGAGTGATAGGAAGTTCGGACTAGATTCGCTTGGGAGTTTCCAGGAAAGATGGTGCCGGAATGCCAGATGGCCATCGGGAGACTATGACGATGCCGGTTGAGCGGCGATGAACGCGGCGTTCTTCGGGCTGGCGTTCCTGGCGGCGCTGAACCCGAAGTTGTTCGCAGTTGACCTGCTGCTGATCGAAAACGCGCGGCCGCGTCTGATGTTCCTGTGCTTTCTTCTGGGCGGGCTGGGCGTGAGCCTGGCGATCGGCCTGCTGGACGTGTTCGTCCTGCATGCCGACGCCGTCCAGACCCAGGGCTCTGTCAGCGCGCGGCTCGACCTGGCCCTCGGGGTGCCACTGTTTGCGATCGGCGCGCTGGTGGCAACCGGCCGTCTGCACGGCCGGCGGCCGGCCGCTGTCCCGCCGGGGGGCGGGCAGCGGCGGAAGGGGGACGGCTGGGCGCAGCGGGTTTTGCGTGAGCCCCGGTTTGGGCTTGCTGTCTTGATCGGCGCGGTGGCTGGCACGCCGGGTGCCAGCTATGTCGCTGCGCTGCACCAGCTGGTTACCGGGAAGTCGTCGACCGCGGCGCAGGCTGTCGCCGTCGTTGTCTTCTCCCTCATCGAGTTCTCATTAGTGATCATTCCGTTCGTGTTCCTGGAGGTCAGGCCCGAAGGCACCAAGGTGCGGCTGCAGCGCGCCCAGGACTGGCTGATGAGCCACGCGGCCAGCTCATGGCCGCCGTCGCCATGTTCGTCGGCGCCTACATGGTGATCAGCGGCCTGGTGCGCCTGCTGACCTGACCTACCGCTGCCGGTCTCACCGTCGCCCGGCAATCTGCTTGCCCGCGCCCGCGGCCTGTCGACCGTGAGCTGTTATCGGAGCGACGGTGCAGTCATGTGCCAGTGCTTGCCGCAGCATGCATGCATTCAACCTCCTGGCAGCCATGGCACTGGGGGCAACGGACTGGGCCCAAGAGCGTCGCTGACCGTCGGGAGCACTGGCGTGGTCCCTGCTCGTGCGCAGCCCTGGCTGGCCCTCGACCCGCAGCTACTCGCCGGGATGCGGGAACGCTACGACGACGCGGTGCACTGGGGAATCATCACCAACCGGCACCGCGACTGGCCCAAAGGCAACCACCCCGGCTACAACCTGGCCAAACGCTTCCACGACAAGGCGTCAATGGACGCATGCCTCAAGCCCGTGAACACAGCCAGGGCAACGAACGCCGCTACCATGAGGAACCCGATCACCGTGCCCCCGATCCGCCCGGTGCGCAGCCCCACCCACTCCGTCCCGAAGATCGCGCCGAGAGCATGCCGCAGTCGGCTCGCGAAGCCCGACGCCGGCCACGACAGGGCCGAGTGTTCCTCGCTCGTCGATGGCGGTCTGAATTTGTGCCGTCACCACCGACCCGGGGCCGGGCACGAGGCTGACCAGCTCCCTTGACTGCTTTCCGTGTGGCTTCCGGATGTCCGACTGCGCCAGCCTAGTGCAGACGAGCAAGCCACCTCACCGGTTGGCTGGCCGGGCCCGCGGCTGTCGCTGCGGCTGGCCTCCGTCTTAATCGATGACCTGCGCCGGCCCTGGCACAAGAAACCCGGGCCGGGACAGATCCTGAGCCCCTACCGGGTCCGGCTCGGATTCCGCCGTCTCCGCGCGCACCTGGGAACTGACAGCGAAAAGCACCCGGCCCCGCCCGGGCCGCCCCAGGGGATCGAAGAACCGGCCCAGGGCCAGGCCGCCGATCTACCGTAAAAACGGCGACACGCGCAATACGGACAGCAAGGCAGCCAAACAACATCCTTAGGCGATCCGCATGATCTTGACCAGCGGCGCCCCGGGGCGAGCCAGCCGGAACAGGCAGCCCGCCTGCTCCGCGTAGCCAGCCATGCGCAGCAGGGCGCCCAGGCCCCCGGCATCGTAGAAGCCCAGCGCGGCGAGGTCCACGATCACCGGCCCGCGCGGCGGCGATCGATGACATGGCTGACTACCTGACTGCCAGATCGGCGGCGGCGATATCCAGTTCGCCGCACCGGTGCGCCGCCCATCATTACTCCTTCACTAGTGTCCCGCGCCTAAAATCATTCACATAAATCAGAGATCATCAGCACTGGTGAAGACCTTACAATCGGGCGAAGTCCCTGCTAGAAATATTCGGCGAACTTACGGCGCGGGACACTAGCTCGCATGTCGGTCTCGAGCTAGCCCTTGTTTGCGAACTTCCCACCGAGGCGCCGATGCAGGCCGTCGGCACCCTCACGACCGGGCCGGTCTCGACGGCGTAAGATCTTTCGGGGCCGTTCGCGACAACGCGGTGACCCCGACGGCCATGACAGCGAAAGCCAGGACGGCGATAGCGATCTTCGCTGGGCTATCGGTGAAGCGCTCGTCGAACAGCCAGACACTCAAGATGATGCTGGCGAACGGGTCGATGATGACCAGAACCGGCTGGGACACACTCAACGGCCCGACGTGGAGAGCGGACTGCTCAAGCAGCGTGCCGGCTGCCCCGGCGACAGCAAGCGCGTACACAGGCCAGCGCGTGAGCATGCCACCAATACCGAACGTGGTCAGCGTCTCGGTCGCCGTCTTGATGAACGTCGCCATCAGGGCCCACGTCAACGCTGCCGCCATCGCGAAGACGACGGCCCGGCGCACCGGTGGGCCCCGCATCCCCAGCGCGGCCAGCACGGCGATGGTCCCGCCGAACACGGACACGGCGGACAGCCATTCCGTCGTCTCCGGTGTGGGGTGCCCGCCGGTGGGCTCGGCCACCGTGAGGAACACGGCAAGTGCCACGCAGACGACCAGCACGGCGGCCCACGCGGCGCGGGCGACGTCCTGGCGGATCCACACCCGGCGCAGCACCAGGACGAAGACCAGCTCAGTGACGAGGATGGGCTGGACCACCGACAGCTGGCCGCTGTGCAGAGCGAGGGCCTGGAACGCGAACGCACCCACTGCAGCGACCCAGCCGAGCAGCCACAGCGGCTGCCGGAACAGGTAGACGACCAGGCGCCAGCCCTTCTCCCGCTTCGGGGCGCCCGCGCTCGCCGAGTGTTGCGACATCAGGTTGACCGCGTTGGAGAAGGCGGCGGCCAAGGCGAACACCACAGTGAGGGTCATGCCGCTGCCCTGTTCCCTCCGCCATGCCTGCACAGCCTGAGCGTCGCGCGTCAGGCGGCTCGAGCCCAACCCCGGCAGTGGCGCGACGGAGCGGCCGCGGCAGGTGACCTCCGCGCTCGCGGCGCTGGCAAATTGTCCGTGCCGCTGAGGCGGCTTGACTGCGCAGAGTCGGCTAGATCTGGGCAGAGCCGGTCGGCGAGATCTGGGGGACGTCTGGCTCCCCGACCCGGCCGAGGTGTGCCTTGGCCACGTCAGGTGCTGGCATTTTTGAACGGCGGGTGACATCTTCCGTGCGGCACGGTGCCTCAGCCGGGCTGGGTCTTGCGCCCGCGACCTCGCGACGAGAGGCTTGCACGTAGGGGCCGGGTCCGGGGCTTGCCGCATTTCCGCGATCGATACCCGAGGTCACCTGTGACCGGCCAGCCGCCCCCCAAGCAAAAGAGGCACGATATGGCGATAGGACCTGTTCAGCTCCTAGTGCTGGGCTTCAACCATCCGGACTTTCATGGCGAGATCATCGCCGAACTGGAGCGCCTGCGCGAGAGCGACACGGTTCGCGTGATCGACTCGCTGGCGGTCTACAAGGACAAGGACGGGGAACTTGAGGTGGAGCACCTCAGCAACCTGTCGACGGAGGAGGCCATCGAGCTCGGCAGTAAAATCGGCGCCCTCATCGGACTCGGCTTCGAGGGCGAGGAAGGCGCGGAGGCCGGCGCGATCGAGGGCGCGGAGGCAGCGGCCGAGGACGGCATACACCCCCTGTCTGGGGACGAGGAGGCGTGGGACGTGCTCGAGGACATCCCGAACGATTCCGCCGCGGCGCTCATCCTGCTTGAACATCAGTGGGCGGTGCCGCTTCGCGACGCGATCGCGCGTGCGGGCGGTTTCCGCCTCGGCGACGGTTTCATCAGCCCGCTCGACCTCGTCGAGATTGGGCTGCTGGAGGCCGAGGAAGCGCAGGAACTGCACGAGATCGAGACGTCGGCCGCAGCAGCCGGATCACGATGACTTGTTATCGCAGCAGACTGGAGGGATGAGATGATCGGATGCCGAAGAGTCGCGCGGCGTACCTCGCGGCCCACCGCACGGCGGGTCGACCGTCGCTAACGTTCGGCGGCCGGATTAACCTCGCCCGGCTGACCCCCGTCAACGACGTCCGGGCGTGCGTGGTGGCGGCACGCCCGGAGCCGTTGCGGAAAAATGGTCTCTTCCAGTGCGTATGGCGAGCCACCCCGGGTCAAGGACGGCCGGTCAATGACCATCCACCAGCATGCGGGCCTTATGCGCGCTGCCCGCGCCCAGGCCCGCACCGAACAGTTCCGGCAGGCCTACACCGCCCGGTCGGCCATCGAGCGGATCATCTCCTGGACCGCGCCCCCGAACGGCCGCCGGGTCCGGCCCGCAGCAAGTGGCCAAAGCTCCTGAGGGGTCCTCGTGTCTGGCCTGGCGGCGGACCAGTCCGGCCGCTTGGCGGGCGCTGTCCACCCGGACGGCGACAACGCCCAGTGTGCCGGCGTCGAGCCGGGCGCGCCTGCCCAGACCGGCGACGTCGCGCATCTCACACGGGTCGTCGCTGACCAGCAGGGCCTGCGGGCCATCGATCCTGGTGTCGCCGGCCTGGGCGGACAGCCGGGCGCCGGGGGGCCCTTGAGCAGGTCAGGCAGCATCTGCAAGGTGGTGCCCCGCTTGTCGTCCCGGTGGGCGGGGCTCCGCACCACCTCGGCGTAGGCGCCGAACGAGGCGTTGTTCACGAAGGTGCGGCGCGGTCTGCGGCCGCCAGGCTGGCCGCGGGGATGCTGGCTCAGAAGACTGGCTTGACATCGGACTTCGTGCTGCCTCCCTGGCTATACCGTCGCCGTGACCGAGTCGCAACACACCATCATCCCGCGACCAGCGCTGTAGCGCCGCATCCGGGCGGCGACATGAGCTGCGCCAGGGGGCTGCTGGGCGATCCGTGACCGGCTTCGCGCCGACCCGGCCGGGGCCACCCGCTACGGGGCGGTCTAGCGCGATGCGCTGGCCGTCGGGATACCTCCCCTCAGAGTCATCAGCGAGCCAAGACGCCCTACGTGCAAGATCGGGCACCTGCATGCACTACGAGCGTGCCTCCGAGATGCCCCCGAATCGCCGTTAACAACCAGCGATCGACACCATCAGCACCCTGCGAACCGAAAAGCAAACGTGGCCTTTGAACCCGCGAGCTACGCACGATCGGTCCTGTTGGCTGCCTGTCGGCGAACCGAGGCGAACACTTCTCCCATGGCCGCCGCGATCGCCTCATCCCGTTCCCTGGTCGCGTGTAGATCAGGGCAGCGCGGATGCTGTTGTGACCCATCCGCGTCCATGAGTACACGCAGGCCCACGCCTGCCCTGGCAGTAAGCGTGTTGCCAGCATGACGCAGGTCGTGCGCTAACTGGCGGTAGGGGAAGTGGAAGGAGAAGAAGAACGAGGAGAGCTCGTCAGCACGATGACGATGTAGGTGGTGCCGCTGTGGGAGACCACGGTGACAGAGCCCGTGTAGGGTGCGGTGATCTTCGCCGATCCGACGTAGCGCTCCCCGGCACCCGCCGTTTTCTGGTCCGAGGTGGTGAGCTTCGAGTTGTCCTTGTAGAACGCGAACGCGTCCGGGGCCGACTCCGAGGTGGTATACGCGGCGACGAGCGTCGCCGAACTCGAACCACCCAGAGAGCCCGAGCCGGCAACCTTGGCCCCCGAGGGGACCGGGAACTGGCTGGGCCAGTTCGGGGGCAACTGGCCGTCTAGGGAAAGGGATACCTGGCCGTTGGGAGTGGAGACCTGGAAGTTCTTGGCCGTGCTGGTCGCGGTTGGACTGGCCTTAGTCGTGGCCGGACTGGCCGTAGGCGAGGTGCTGCTGGAACAACCCGCGGCTGCCACAAGGCAGCCAAGCAGAAGGCCAACTGCCAGCCGTGACTTCATCTGGTCTCCTTGATTCGACATCCCCCGACTCCGGCGCAGGGGCAACTGGAAAAATGCCCGGACGCAGCACGGGAGCTACTGAGTAGTCCTCTGCAGCCCCTGTGGCGGCTGCGGAACCTGTGGCCATCATTTCCGCAAGACAAGGGCGAGGTCAAGACCGTCTCTGACTGAAGTCGCGCCAGGGCACTCTACTTAGACCCACCCGCCCACAGCTACGAGGAGGATGGAGAGTGTAGAAGCCCCAGGTCAGGACCCACATCCGTAAACGGATTTGTAAACGGGACGCTGCGGGACAGGGTGAGACGGGGGAGACTCGGCCGATCCGAGGAGATGCTCGGCTCCGCGTACGCCAAGGTCAAAGGTCAGCAACGCCAAGTGAGATCGTTCAAGACGGCAGAGACCAGGTTCGGCCGGCTCATAACCCGGCGACGGCCGCACCCACTTCCACTCGCCGGGCCGTCCGGCTGCCTGCGATCTGGTTGGCTAGTCGTTAGGAGACGCGCGTGCGGAATCGACGACAACCGTGACGACAACGGCGACAACCACTGGCATCATCCACACTCGGCCGTTTCTCCCTGTACAGGGTGAATGCCCGGCCTGAAAAGCGGAAGGTCGCCGTGCAATTAGCGTGTAATTAATCATGATCATCAGGGGTCAATCGCGGCTACTGCGAGTCTCCGAAGTCGGCTGCTCAACGGCTCCATAGGCCAGGATTTGTCCGATTTCCAAGCTGATAGTTCGCGTTGCAGTTCACCGTACGGGGCGGTGGACGAAGAGCCGATCATGAACGTTAGCGCAGATTGAAGACGCCATCGTGGAAGCCCGCCGGGCGGACAACCTTCTGGGGCTTCGGACGGCTGTGAATCGTGGCTTAAGACAAGCCCGCGCCCAAGTGAGGCCGCAGGCAGAGGAAGGCCTGCCCCGACGAGGGGCAGGCCTTCCGTGCCGGGTGTGCAAATTTACCCGAGGGTGCCGGTGTCGCCGTCGGTCTCGATTTCGATCTGCTCCTTGCGGACCTCGCCAGCGATGGTCTCCTCGCCAGCGACGCGGTCCTTGGCCAGGCGGACCCGCTCGACCGGGACCGTCTCCTTGGCGACGACCGGCCGTTCTGCGTGCAGGGTGACCTCGTGCTCTTTCTCGGAGATCTCCGGCCCGGCCATCGCCTGACCGATGTTGGTCTCGGTGATCGGCTCGCGCTCCACGCGGACCTCTTCGTGGCTGACCGGCACCGACTGCCAGACCGTCTCGGTAACCACGTACTTGCGCAGCCGGACCCGGCCCGTCTCCTCGGTGGCGGTACCCACATGCATCCGCTCCTCCGAGCGGGTCATCGCATCATCGGTGGCCGGCCCGGAGGTGTCATAACCCTGCGCGCCCGGCGCCCCGTAGGCACCGGCCATGTGCTGGCCGCTGGTCCCGGGCAGGCCGGCCGGGCTGCGCCAATCGCCATAGCCCAGCCCGTAGTAGCTGAACAGCTGCTCTTCCTCGGCCGGGGACAGCTGGCCATCGGGGTCGATCTTCGGCGCCGAGGTAATGTGGTCCTTGTCGGCGGCCAGCTCCACCTCGCGCTCGCCGCGGACTCGGCCCAGGGCCAGCGGCACGAAGGTTTCCTTCATCCCGAACAGGCCCGTCTTGACCGTCAGCCACTCCGGCTCCCCGGTCACCTCGTCCCGGTAGACGGTGGCCACCTGGCCGATCTTCTGCCCGCCTTGGTCATAGGCGGTGGCCCCGGTCAGGTTCTGGGCCTCTTCCTGAGTGAACATACAATCTCCTCCAGCTGCTCCCCCCACATCTGGGGAGCCGGTTGGGTACATGAAACCGGCGTCTACCCCGGCCGGGGAAAGCGATTCACCATCAAAGCCGAAAAATCATGACAAAATGGCCGATCGTGCTCTAACCAGCGGATAAGCCAGATATTCGGCCGAAACCCACCAAAATACGGAGAAGCCCCGCAGGGCCGGTATGTCACAGCCGTCTCACAAACTGGCCGGACGGCACCGGCCCCAGGCGCCCGCGCCGGACAACCTCGCGGACTTTGACCTGCGGCTACGGATTCCGGCGCACGGGCCGGACACGCCGCACTGATCTACGGATCAGATGCTCCCCCGACGTAAGCGCGTGCCCGTAGCGTGCCCGATCGGACGGTGAACCGGGGGAACTCACGGTCACTCCCGGCGAGATCGACACGGCACCCGAGCTGGGACGGGCCAGCTCGCCAGGTGAGGGCCGACGACCTTCTAAGCAACCGGTCGCGGCCGAGGCGGTGGGCCATGCTGACCACAACCTCTGACCACAACGGCAGCCGAATCTGGCCGACGAGCGCGGACCGGGGGAGAGGCGGACGCCGAGGTGGGCGACGGTCCCCGACATCTCGGGCATACCTAACAAGCAAGGGGGCCGCCACGGTAACCAGAGCTGTAACCAAGACGCGGTTGTGCGCCCTCGGATACCTGAGACGCAGCGAGACACCTTCGCGGCTTTCCCGCTGGTAGACGTGAATGCGGTGCTACGCGCGCGACCGCGTGAGACGAGGCGCTGACTTCTCATAACCCAGAGGTCGCGGGTTCATGTAAGGAACTCCGGTGCTTGATCAGCTCGGGGTTCCAGGGTTGCATGAGCATCCCCGGCTGGTCCGGTAGGTGGCGACGCGTTGGGTTCTGAGGGCGGCTGTGCCGAGCCTCGTGGATTTGATTGCCACTGCTGGCCTGGCCACGGATGACCCGCATGAGGGAAGTGGGCCAGCCCGGCAGGGTCTGGCCCGGTTGCAGCACATGAGTGGGAGCCGTTGCCGGGCTCTTGCGCCTTGGGACCGTGGCCGATTGGGAGGTTGCTGCCTGCTGCGCCGCCGGGGTGAATCCGTCCGGACGACGTAGGAGAAGGTGATGATGAGGCAGCAGGAAGAGGACCAGCCGCCGTCCCGGCGGCTGGAAGCGCAGGCGGCCATCATCGGCAATCGTGCGACCGGACCCTCGAACCGCCTGAGGACGGCATGGCGCTTGCGGCTTCCTCGCGGGGCGGGAGTGTGGGCATGACCGACGACGGGCACGCCTACCGGCAGGCACACAGGTGCGTCCTGGTACAGCCAGGCCCTCGGGGCAAACCGACACGAGCGCCGCCGGGGCTGCATCCGCGGCGGCAGAGGAGAGGCGGTCATTCCGTGCGTTCCGACATCGTCCCCGGCGGCACCTTCCCCGATTCTGCGCTGCCCGACCATACCGGCACCGTGCGCGCGCTGAGCGAGCTTCAGGGCCGCGATCCGCTGATCCTAACCCTGGCCCGTGGCAACTACTGCCCAAAAGAGCACCGGCAGCACCTGGAACTGGCCGAGCACTACCCGGAGATCGCCGTAGCCTATACGCAGATCGCCACGATCGCCACCGACGACCATCACACGCTGCAAGAGTTCCGCGCCTCGGTCGGCGCCCAGTGGCCTTTCCTGTCTGATCCCGGCCGGACCGTCCAGCAGGACCTCGACATCCAGGAGTACACCGACCCCGAGCACAACCCCATGATCCCCCACACCTTGGTGCTCAAGCCGGGGCTGGTCATTCACAGTGTCTATAACGGCTACTGGTTCTGGGGCCGCCCGTCGTTCTACGACCTATGGCGCGACCTGCGCGCGGCAACTGCCGAGATCCGCCCGGACTGGGACCTGAGCACCCCGGGGCTGCGCGAGGCCTGGGACGCCGGCGACTACTCGAAGTTTCACGGATGGGACCGGCGTTCCCCGCAGTCGGCGCCCACGTCTTATTATGAGTCAGAGGCCCACGTCTGATGAGTCATAAGACAGGGCTCTGCCCCGCTGGACCGGGTGACTCGCCGGGCCATGGGCTTCGACGACTCCTTGCCGGGCCCCTCTCCTTGCGGCGCCTGTGGTTGCGGGTACCGCGGGGCTGATCCTGGCTCGTGTCGCCAGCTATGACCGCGGGTACACCGTGGCCCATGAGCACTGCTGTGTGTGAGCTGCTGGGGATTGAGCAACCGATCGTTCAGGCACCAATGTCCGATATAACGGGGCTGGCGGCGGCGGTGTCGAATGCCGGCGCGCTTGGCATGGTGACGCTGACCTGGTCCGCTGACACCGGAGCCGTCGTCCGGGAGACGGCGGCGCTGACCACGCGGCCGTTTGGCGGCAACTTCGTTCTCACCTCAGATCATCATCGTGACCTTGACCAGGCCCTTGAGGCTGGCCTGAAGATCGTCTCGTTTATGTGGGGGGATCCCAGCAGCTACATCGAGGCTGTGCACGCCGCCGGGGGAATCGTTCTGCACACGGTCGGCAGCGCCGAGGAGGCACGACAGGCAGTCTTGTCCGGCGCGGACGTGATCGTCGCACAAGGCTGGGAGGCCGGCGGGCACGTCTGGGGCAAGGTCGCCACACTGCCGCTGGTGCCCGCTGTCGTGGACGCCGTAGCGCCGGTACCGGTCATCGCGGCTGGCGGGATCGGCGACGCCCGCGGAGTCGCCGCGGTGCTCGCCCTGGGCGCCCAGGCCGCGTGGCTGGGCACGCGGTTCCTGCTGGCCGAGGAAATGCCGATCCACGAGGACTACCGGCGCCGGCTGATAGCTGCGGCCGAGACCGATCCGCAGTGGTACCCGAACCTGTACGACGTCGGGTGGCCCGACTCTCCCCACCGCGCCCTCCGCAACTCAACCGCCAGGGCGTGGGATGCGGCGGGACGCCCCCCGGACAGCCAGCGCCCGGGAGCAGGCGACGTGATCGCGCACTTCGCCTCCGGCGAGGGAATCGTTCGTTACGAGCCAGCGCCGCCGATGGTCGGGACGACCGGCGACATCGAGGCGCTGTCGATGTGGGCCGGACAAAGCGTTGCCCTTGCGAGGAAGTCGCAGTCAGCGGCGGAAATCGTGACCGAGCTCACCTCCCGCCTGTGATCTGGGGCGGAGGCGCTCGGATCGCTGCCGGGTGGGGCCGTGAAACGCTGCGGGCTTGCCGGCCGGGCGAACCATGCGCGGGAATTGCGATGCCGTGGTTTCCGGACTTTGTCACTGGCGCGAACCTGCCCCGTAGGCAGACCCGCGACCCGGGTCAGGCTGTTCCAGCCGGGCGGTACCTCACCTCGCTGAGCGAAGGTGACACCCGTCCTCTGGAAGGCGCGCGTGGCCTAGCTTGAAAAAGCCGGACCGGACGCAATCCGGCCGTGGCCCGCTCAGCGACGGAGGATCGCCATGGAGTACCTCGTCACGATGACAACTCATGTTCCGGACGGGACGCCGGAGCGGGCGGTCGACGACGTCCGCGCCCGCGAGGCCGCACATTCGCGTGACCTGGCCACGGAGGGTCAGCTGCTCCGGTTGTGGCGCCCGCCGCTGCAGCCGGGCGAATTGCGCAGTTTCGGGCACTTCCGGGTCAGGGACGCGCTCTCGGCTTGTACCGGGCCTGGGACAGTGCGGAGATGGAAGCCATCGTGAAAGCGTTCCCGCTCGACCCGTGGATGACGACGGAAATCACGCCGCTCACGCCGCACCCGAGCGATCCCGCGACCATGCGCACCTGAGAACGGAGAAAGCCATGACCGAAACGGAGCACAAGGTAGCAATCATCACGGGCGGCTCGCAGGGAATCGGCGCCGGCCTCGTCGACGCATACCGGCAGCGAGGCTGGGCGGTCGTGGCGAATTCTCTCAGCATCAAGCCGTCGAAGGACCCGGACATCCTCACGGTCCAGGGCGACGTCTCCGAGCAAGCCACCGCTGACCAGATCATGAGCCAGGCGCTTGACCGCTTCGGCCGCGTCGACACCCTGGTCAACAACGCAGGCGTCTTCGTCTCCAAGCCCTTCACCGACTACACCGCCGAGGATTACGCGCTGGTCACCGGCGTCAACCTCGCCGGATTCTTCTGGCTGACCCAGCGCGCCATCGGCCAGATGCTGAAGCAGCACGGCGGCCATGTCGTCAACGTCAGCGCCAGCATCGCGGCCCACGCAGACTCCGTGGAGCCGACCGCGCTGACCGCGCTGACCAAGGGCGGCCTCGCCGCGGTCACTAAATCGCTGGCCGTCGAGTACGCTTCCCGCGGCATCCGCGTCAATGCCGTCGCGCCAGGCATCACCCAGACCCCGCTGCTGCCGCCCGAGTCCTACACGCCCGAGGCGCTCGCGGGGAAATTGCCCCCGCTCGGGCGCGTGGGTCAGGTCAGTGACATCGTGGACGGCATTCTGTACCTGGAGTCAGCACCGTACGTCACCGGAGAGATCCTGTACATCGACGGCGGCCGGACCGCGTAATCGCCGCTCGGGTGCGGTGAACTGAGTGAGCTGCCGCGCGCTGGAGCGGTGACCTGCTGTTATGCATCGCGGCGGTTAGCGTACCCGGGCTAGCAGGAATTTCCCCGATCTGCCCGGTGGCCTCGGCTGCCTCGGGGGCGCCGAGCAGGAGCGCGCGTCGGCATCTCCTTTTGCACGGGCTGCCCGCCACATTGGTGGAGGTTGCTTAGCTAGCGAGAGTCCGGGAAGAGGCCTCGCTGACGGGTTAGTCCGAAGTTACGTCGCCCTGAAGGCCCGGATCAGCAGCTGAGCTGGGGAAACACCCTAAGGACTGGGTTCTTAGTGGCCACTAAAACCCTCGATCCCGTCAGCCTGCTACCAGGTAGCATCAGCCGCAGTTTCCGCTGGTCGGGCCGTGTAGACACCAAGGCTCGCCCACGTTGGCTAGAACGCCCAGGTCAGCGGTCATGTTGACACGGGGCACCCACGTAACTTCGGGTTAGTCGGGGCCGCGTCTTCACGAGGAGATCAGTTGCTGGCCGCCGTCGATGTCATAGGTTCCGCCGGTCAGGGCGGTGTTGGCCATGATGTGCACGGCGAGCGCGGGGACGTCGGCCGGGTCGGCCACCCGTCCGATCGGCAGCGTCGCGCGGAGCTGGTCGCGGCGAGCTTCGAGGTCCTTGCCGAGCAGCGACCCGGAGAGCGGCGTGTCGATGAAACCCGGCCGCGATCAGGTTGACCCTGACCGGCGCGACTTCGACCGCGAGGTTGGCGATCGGGACGGGCAGCGTGGCGGTGGCCGCGGCAGCAAGCGACAGGCCAGGTCCGCGTTCCCCGCTGGTGCCGGCCATGAACGGCAGCGTGCCACCGGCCCGTACTTTGCCGACGGCCTCTGCGCGACGGCGACAGTCAGCCATAGGTGCGCGTCGAAGCCGTGGTGTGCCCGCTCGCGGTCAAGGTCGGCGAGGGGCAGGTAGTACGGGCCGGGACCGGTGACCAGCACGTGATCGATGGGTGCCGGCAGCTGCTGGAAGAAGGTCTCCAGCTGGCCGGAGTCGGTGGCGTCGAAAGCCGCGGTGCGCTCCGCGCCGAGTTCCGCGGCCGCCTTTTTGAGCCGGCTGGGATTCCGGCCGGCGATGATGACGTCGGCGGCCTCAGTGCGGGCGCCGGGCGGTCTCCAGCCCGATGCCCGAGCTGCCGCCGATCACCACGACCGTTTGCCCGGCCAGCTCTGCTTCTCGCTGGCCGGAAACAGGAGTGGTCGCGCTGGTCATGGTTCCCTCCGCTGGATGTTCATCGGGACAGGCTCGCGGTCTGAGCGGCCATCGGCCGGGCCGGCGGCGGCATGCCCGCTATCTGCATGCGGAGCGCCATCAGTGCCGCGTTGTAGATCCCGGAGAAGGCTTCGACCGCGCCCACCGCCGCTGCCTGCGGATCGGTGTAGGTGACACGGGGAACGGCTTCGTAGTTCGCCAGGCGCGCGTCGCCGGCGATGTTCGCCGCGACGACGTCGCCCTCATACTCGCCGACATGGGTGAGCGGCCAGATGCCGTTGACGTCCCCGATGGCCCAGAGCCGCTCGCCCGCGCGCAGATGCTCGTCAACCGGGATGCCGCGGTGGGGGTCGGCCGTTACGCCGACGGTATCCAGGCCGATCCCGGCAACGCGCGGGCGCCGGCCGGTTGCGACGAGCAGCCGGTCGCCCCGTAGCTCAGGACCGTCATCGAAACCCAGGACATACTCGTCACCTTCCCGCCGCGCCGCGGTGGCGCGCTTCCCGAGTATCAGCTCGATCCCGTCCCGGCGCAGGGCCTCACCGAGCGCCTGACCCAGCGGCGCGGCCTCGCGCGGCAGCACCCGCTCGGCACCCTCAATGATCACCGCCTCGCCGCCCAGGCGCCGCACGACCTGCGCAAGCACAACCCCGGCCGCCCCGCCGCCCAGCACGAGCAGGCGTTGCGGGACAGCCTTCATGCTGGTCGCCTCGCGGGTACCCCAGACGCCCCTCAAGGTCACGCAATCCAGGTACCGGCGGCACGATCGGTTCTGCGCCCGTCGCCACGACAACGTGCTCCGCGGTGTGCCGGACGCCGTCGACTTCCACCACGCCAGTGCCAGCCAGCTTGCCCGCGCCCCGTAGCAGGTCAATGCCACGGCTTTGCAGCCAGTGCTGCTGGCCGGCGTCGGAATAGTTCGACACCATGAAGTCCCGCCAGGCCAGCGCGGCCTGGACGTCAACCTGAGCGCTGGCGGCGGCCTCGCGTGCGCCGTGCACCGCCTCGCCGGGGCGCAGCAGCGACTTTGACGGAATGCAGGCCCAGTAGGAGCATTCACCGCCGACGAGCTCGCGCTCAACGACAGCGACGCGCAGTCCGCGCGCAGCCAGCGCCGCGGCGCAATGCTCCCCGGGCGCCCCTCCGCCGAACACGATCACGTCATAATCGGTCATCTCGGCAGCTCCGTCCCGGTCTGCTCGGCCACCATGTACGCGGCGTACCAGTCGCGCCAGTCCCGGTCTGCCGCGCCGATGCGGTTCTCCTGCTCACCGTGCGCGGCCTCCGCGCGACACATCGCGCCCGCCAGCTCCGCCGCTGATGCCAGTGCCGTCTGAGCAGCGTCGACCCGGCCGAGCAGCCGTGTCGTGACCTCCTGCAGCCAGCCGTTGCCGTCTTGGCCGCCGCTGAACGTGGCGAAGGATCTATAGCTGGCACCATCGGGATCGGGGCCGCTCACGCGGCCGCTCGTCCCGTCGGGCTGGAACTGAGAGCCCGGCGTACCAGCGTGGAACACCTCGCTCACGTTTGCACCGCACCCGGCCAGCTCGGCGCGCGCCGCAGCGACGTCGGAGACGACCAGATACAGGCCCTGAGCCGGCCCGGGTGCGGCAGAGGTCATGTTCGTGCCGAACTGAATCGAGCTGCCCGAGCCGGGCGGCGTGAACTGGACGACCCGAAAGCCGTTATCGAAGGGAAGTCGGCGTCGAGCCGTGCCCATCGTGGACCTTCCTCTGTTCCTGCGATTGGCTACAGGCCTTTGGGGCCGAGCCAGGCCAGGGGGTCTGGTGCCGCGATCATCTTCCTCATGCCCCACAAGCCAGAGCTTCAGTCACATCTCGCCACGGCTACGCCGCAGGCAATTCACCGTCGCCTCCAGGCCCAGGCTTCGCAGACCCTGCCCGGAGTTCCCCGCCCGTCATGAAAGGCGGGTGCGCACCGCCCACCAGCCCGCATTCACCGGGTTGGAGCTGGCATGTGCTCAAGAGGCGTAACGTAGCCGGTTTCTCTCGTATACCTTCCCGTCTCGCTCACCACGCCCGGCCCATCCGGTAGTACTGAACCGGCGCGACTTTGTCGAGGCTGCTCCCGCCCTCCCCGGCGACCCCCGGATCAGGCTGCCTCCAGCTTCACCCCGCCGCTACGACGGCGAGGAGATGGACGGTCTCTCACCTTCATCCGGAACAACAGCGCCTCGTGGCGCACACGAACAGCACATAGAGCCGGCGCAGGAAGACGGTGCCGGCGTGGAAGAAGTCAACCGCGGCGCCGCAGATCCGCCGGTAGCCCCAGGTCGGGGTTGTCGCGGGCCATCTCCACCGCGAGCCGGCGGATCGCCGGGCCGGTGCGCGGCCGTCCGGGTCTGCGGTGCCGGTAGGTCCAGCGGCGCTTAACCAGCTCGGCGTGCCAGCGCAGGAGCGTGCGCGGGGTGACGATCAGGGCCAGCTGGCGGCGGCGCGCGGCGGACGGCCGCCGGGTCAAGGCGGCCAGGACCGCCCGGTCGACAGCCGGGGTGTTCTGGCCTGGCGTTTCAGGACGGCGATCCGGTGGCGGAGCACCAGGATCTCGGTGTTCTTGACGTTGTCGGAGCGCGGCAGCAGGGCCAGCCAACCGCACAGCCGCAAGAAGATCAGGTAAAGCAGGCGAGGTCACAAGAGCTGATCGTGCCGGAATCGAGATTAGCCCCGCTACCGTACGCCCAGATCAGTCCGGACGCAGGAATCCCAGGTCAGGTGCGGGTGACACGATTTCCGGCACCCACGGGCGATATCCGTCGGCTGGGCGCCGGGTTCGGGGCGTTGCAGGACGGCGATCTGGTGGCGGAGCACCAGGATCTCGGTGTTCTTGACGTTGTCGGAGCGCGGCAGCAGGGCCAGCCAGCCGCACAGCCGCAAGAAGATCAGGTAAAGCAGGCGGAAGGTCACGAGAGCTGATCGTGCCGGAGTCGAGATTGGCCCCGCTGCCGTTCGCCCCAGATCAGTCCGGACGCAGGAATCCCAGGTCAGGTGCGGGTGACACGATTTCCGGCACCCTCAGGGTACGCGGCCTGCGGCGGCATCGACATGTTCCCGGAAGGCGACCAGGGCGTGGCCGCCTCCGGCCACGCACCGTAAACGGCGCATTCCACGCTGACAGCCCAGAAAACGTCAGTGCCATCGCCAAACCTGACCATGAAGCCGGAACCGCGCACCGCCGGTTTACACCACATTCCGGACGCTACCTGAGGCAGCCGGTTACACGTGGACACATGGAGACGGCCAGTTTCTTTCACCATGTGCTCTGTGCGAAACGCGTCTTCGGCGTCCTCACCGTGTGGCTTGCTCCCCCCAGCGGGGGAGAGGCTTGACGCCCAGCTCGGCCCAGCCGGGTGCTGGACCTGGTCCGCGCGGGGCGTGGGCTGGGTCAGGGGCGGTAACGGGCTGATGTGAGGGGTTCGCCGCGCCGCCGCGCACCGTACCACCGCCGACCCGAGTCAATCGTCCGTTTTGCCCGGCGCAGGGCCGGGTTCTGGATGGCAAGGTGCCCCAGGTAGCTCCACGGTGGTTGCGGTGCGCCGCGACCGGCCATGGCAAAGGCGAAGGCAACCGCGTCCCGGTCGGTGTAGCAGTCAAGCTGTTCGAACCAGGCCATCGACGAGCGCGCCTCGGCCTGGACCGCGCGCAGCTCGCCGCGGCGCTGCCGGTTGTAGTCGGCCAGCGCGACCGGCAGCAGCTCATGGTCGTACAGGCTATCCGCGAGCTCGAAGGCGTCGAG
The DNA here is from genome assembly GCA_963820395.1 of uncultured Actinomycetota bacterium. Taxonomy (GTDB): domain Bacteria; phylum Actinomycetota; class Actinomycetes; order Streptosporangiales; family Streptosporangiaceae; genus DATFVJ01. The sequence goes on from CAWGAE010000009.1 coordinate 89,883, forward strand.
CATCGCCAGGCTGGTGCCCGACCCGAGGGTGAAGTGCGTGGTATGGGCGGCGTCGCCGACGAGCACGACATTGCCGCTGTACCACATCTCGTTGGTGACCTGGGGGAACTGTAGCCAGCGCGCTGGCTCGCCCCGCGACCGGCTGATCAGCGCATGCCCGTCGAGGGCGCTGGAGAAGATCTTCTCCAGCATCGCGATGCTGTCCTCGGCCGCGGCCGAGTCGAACCCGAGGCCGCGCCAGGTGTCAGGTGTGCACTCGACGACGCAGGTGCTGATTGCCGGGCTCGACGGGTAGGCGTAAAGCCAGATCCACCCGGCCCGGGTCTGCTCGAAGGCGAAGACAAAACTGGCGAACGCCTTGTCTGTGCCCAGCCAGATGTACGGGTTGCCCGCGGAGGCGACCTGGGTGCCGAAGTCATCGACGTGCAGTTGCCGCACCCGGCTGGCCGCCCCGTCGGCCGCGACGATGAGTTGGGCGTCCTCGAGCTCTGACAGGTCGCCGATGGCGTGGCCGTACCGGACGTGGACTCCGAGGTCGGTCGCCCGCTGGGCGAGGATCTCCAGCAGGCTGGCGCGGCCGAGGCTGTAGCCATAGCCGTCAAGGTAGGCTGTCTCATCGCCCAGCCGGACCTGATGCTGCTGCCAGAGCCTCGACGCGGCGCGTATCTTCCGCGCGCTTTCGGGGTCGTTGCGGTAGAGCGTGTCGAGTAGGTTGTCCCAGTACCCGACCCCCCAGCCGTAGGTGGCCCCGGGCGGGTCGCGCTCGATCACGGTGATGTCATGGCCGGCGTCGCGCAGCTTCGCCGAGATGGCGAAGTACAACCCCGCTGGCCCGCCGCCAACGCAGGTGATCCTCATGTCACTAGGCCTTTCGGTAGTTCCAGGGCATGGGCTTGCGGGGTTTGCGGTGGGTGGTGCAGGCGGTAGAGATCGGCGTACCGGCCGCCGCGGGCGAGCAGCCCGGTGTGGGCACCGGTTTCGGTGATACGGCTGCCCTCCAGGTAGAGGATCTGCTGGGCGTCGGTGACGGTGAGCAGGTCGTGGGAGATCACGATGGTGGTGCGGCCGGCCATCAGCCGCCGCATCGGGGCGAGGATGCGCTCGCTGGCCTCGGCGTCCAGGCTGGTGGTGGGCTCGTCCAGCAGCAGGATCGGGGCGTCGCGAATCATCGCGCGGGCGATCGCGATGCGCTGGCGCTGCCCGCCGGACAGCAGCCGGCCGCGCGGCCCGACCGGCGTGTCGTAGCCCTGCGGCAGCGCCGCGATGAACGCGTCGGCGTCGGCGGCGCGGGCGGCCGCGGCCAGCTCGCGGTGGCCGGCGCCGGGCCGGCCCGGATGTTGTCCGCGATGGTGCCGTCCAGCAGCAGGGTCTCCTGCAGCACGACCGCGATGTTGGCGCGCAGTTGCGCGGGATCGAGATCGCGCAGATCGTGCCCGTCCAGGGTGATCTGCCCGCGGGCCGGGTCGTAGAAGCGCAGCAGCAGCTTGATCAGCGTGGTTTTGCCGGCGCCGCTGGGCCCGACCAGGGCCGTGGTCTGGCCGGGCGGCGCGGTGAAGCTGATGCCGGCCACCGCGTCAGCTTCCATCCCGGGGTAGCGGAAGCCGACGTCGTGCAGGACCAGCTCGCCGCAGGCGCGGCCCAGCGCGGCCGGGCGCGCCGGGGCGGTCACCGCCGGGCGCTGATCGAGCAGCTCGATGATCCGCTCAGCGCCGGCCGCCGCGCCGAAGACGGTGCCGGACAGCTCTCCGAGGTCGCGGACCGGGCCGAACAGCTGGATCAGGTAGATCAGGAACGCCACCAGCCCGCCCACGGTGAGCCGGTGCGCTGACAGCTCCCAGACCCCGACGCCGACGATGGCCAGCAGGCCCACCGCCTGCAGCACGCTGACCACCGCCGGGAACAGCGCGCCGACCCGGGCGGCGGCCAGCTCCGCGCCCACGCTGCCCAGGCTCTGCCCGCTGAACCGCTCGACCTCGGCCTGTTCGCGCCCGTAGGCCTGGATCAGCACGGCATTGCCCAGGCTGTCCTCGGCGACCGCACCGATCGAGCCGTCGCGCCGGCGTGCCTCCCGGGAGGCGGTCTTGATCCGCCGCGAGAAGGCGCGCGCGGTCAGCCAGAACACCGGGGCCGCCAGCAGCGCCACCAGGGCCAGCTGCCAGCTGAGGAAGAACATCACCCCAGCGAAGATCACGATCTGGAAGATGGCGGAGGTCGCCTCGGCCACGGCGGCCAGCACCAGGTTCTCGATCGCGCCGATGTCGCCGGTGAGCCGGCTCAAGATGTCGCCGAGGCGGCGGCGGTCGAAAAAATCTGCCGACAGGGTGTGCAGGTGCGCGAACACCCGGGTCCGCAGCCGGTGCAGGAAGTTCTCCCCGATCCAGGCGGCCAGGTACCCATCGGCGAACGCGGCCGCGCCGGCCAGGATCGTGATGCCCAGGAACGCCGCGGCCAGCTGCGGGAACACCGAGAAGTTACGCGGGGCCACAACGTCGTCGGTGACGATCTTCAACATCCAGATCGCGGCCGCATCCAGCGCCGGGGCCAGCACCGACAACCCCAGGCCCACCGCGATCCAGCCGCGGAACGGCCGGGCATCGGGCCAGAACCGCCCGAACACCGCCCGCACCCCCGCCACCGGCGCCAGGTCCACCAGGCCCTCGGCGCCCACCGCCGACGGCCGCAGCAGCGACCTCACCACTTCCCGCACTCGTGGCCCACCTTCCACTCATGCAAGAGCGGTGGCCGCCACCCCGTTTCCGGGGCAGCGGGCACCGCCTCGCTGGACAGTTAACAGCCGTCGGCAAGACGGCCGGGTGCGGTTACTACCAGCCCCATCCGCCCCAGCCCCACCTGCGTCGGTGGTGGTGGCCCCACCCGCCGCCATGGTGGTGGTCGTGTCCGCGGCCCCACCCGTGTCCGTCTCCGTGTCCGTGGCCTCTGAAGATCTTGAGCATTCTGTTCTTCTCCATCCGTTGCGTGACACTGTTGAATCTCGGCCATTTACCCAGTCGCCGACCCACGCGCGCGTCGGATTGCGCACTTGCCTAGATGACGCCGTCCGTGGGGTTTACTGCCTAGATGACGCCCGACCCGTCCGTGGGGTTTACGTCCTCGGTGCGCCGGCACGGTTTGTGCACAACTGGACGCTAAACGCCGTCATTCCTTTTTCCTTTTAAGATATCTAGGGTGTTTTTGCGTGAACTTTACGGACGCCATACCTTTGCCATACCCCGCACTGGTTTGCGGGGTTCTGCCGCATCTGCTTGGAACGGCGCTTGCTGAGCTATGTGCCGCAAACGTAGTAGATGCTACTCAAACGGCACAGCAGGCGAGCGGGAAAGCGGAAGGTCGGCAGTTCGATCCTGCCCCTGACCACTACCACTGGCCTGCAAAGACGGTGCCTCACCTGCGTAAACATGGCGAGGCACCGTCTTTTGCTCTCTGGCTGGCTACGGCTGTTCACGGCTGACGGCGGCTGGTTGCGCCCAATGCGCGCCCAAGTCAGTCGGCGTCATCGTCTCTGCTGTCCCAGCAGCCCCGTGGTCGGCGGCCCTGGCGTCGCCGTCATCGGCTACGCGAACAAACCGCCAAGGCCGAAGCGCTGGCCCAAGCTGGATTGCGAGCAGTGGTCACCGACCTCGCCGAGACCACCGCCGCACTCCGCATCACACCGGCCAACGCGCTGATGCCCCTATGTCAAGTCCTAGGCGGCAGCTGTGCGGAGGGCTTCGATGATCAGGGGGTATAGCTCGCGGGCGATGTGGCGCTGGAGCATGCGCACGATCTCCCGGCGGCTGTTGCCGGTCGCGGTGCGCTTGGCGACGGTCGTACTCGCGGTCGCGGCCGTCATCCCCGGTCCAGGTCATCACGGTGAACGCGGCATCGCCCAGGTCCGGAATGTCCTTGCCGACCTGGTTCTTGCGGTAGGTGAGCAGCCCGAACCCGGCGGCGATGATGTCTGCGAACAGGTCCGGGGACCAGCCGCCCCGGTCAAAGCACAGCACCGGCGTGGTGCCCTCGCCGTATACCGCCCGCAGGTCCGGGAGCAGGTCTTTGAGCTGGGCGGCCAGCGACGCGGACGGCTCGGCGATCACCACCAGCATCGGGTCGCCGCGGCCGTCGGTGACCCAGGTCTCCCCGGTGCCCGGGCCGGGGTGCTTCATCCGGGCCAGGTGCATCTTCTGCACGTCCCGGGTCCCGAAAAACGCCCGGGTGTGCCCGTCGATGTAGAGGAACCCCAGCTAGTCCGGGCGCAGCGCGGCATGACGGCGGGCGATGGCCAGCTACAGGTCAGCGGCCCGGCCCGCGGCGGCCAGCTCGGCGAGCTTGCGGCGGATCGTCTTGACCTCCGGTGCCCGGTCCAGGCCCAGCACCCGGCCCAGCGCGGCGGGCGGGACCCGGGTGGGGCCCTCGGCGCGCGGCTCGCGCAGCAGCGCCAGGAACACTAGCAGCACCAACACGGTCTCCAGCCCGTAGAACCCGCTGCGCAGCCGGCCGTAAACGGCGCGCGCCGACTCCAGCAGGCCGGTGCCGGCCAGCGCGGGCAGCGCCAGCAGCAGCCCGGCCAACGGGATCTTCGCGCCCGGCGTGAACACCGGAACCGCGCCCTCCCCGAGGAGCAGCCCGAACCGGGCCAGCGCCCGTTCGCCATCCCGCGGCACCGGATCCGGCAGCACCTCCGTCTCCCCGGGCAGCATGTTCTGCGCCCATGCGCTGCCGGCGTCCGCTTCCCCGCCGCCGTCCGGCTGCCCCGCGGCGGCCTTGCGGATGCGCACCCGGCCCAGCGCGGAACGCACCGCGAACTCTGACAACCCGCACTGGCGGGGCGATCCCCGCCTGCGGCAGCCCGCCTCCGGCCAGTTCCCGGATCCGCGCCGTCACCTGCGGCGTCAGCTTCGACGGCCCTTTCGGCCCGCGCTTGCCCGGCAGCAGCCCGGCCAGCCCCTGCCCGGCATACGCCTTACGCCACCGCCAGAACGTCGCCGCGTCGGTCCCGAACGCCGCCGCGATGTCCTTCTTGTCTGCCCCGGTCAGCTCCGCCAGCTGCACCGCGGCCAGTTTGCGGCTCGCCCAGTCCCCGGCTCCCCATGCATACGTCGCCATCCCGTGCACCCACGCCGTGCCGACGCCATCCCCGTCGAGCACCACGCCGATCCCCGGCGCGATCTCGATCGCGCCTTCCGGAAGCCACGGCAGCGGCAGCTGACCCAGCCGCACCGCCATGACCGCCTCCCGGAGCCCTCTTACACTGATGTAATTCTATCGAGACCAGGGCAGGCGGCGCACGCAGAACACCAAGAAAACAGGGCCAAATTGCAGGCCAAAGCATATGTGACGGACAGTCAGCGGGCCGCTATGTCAGGAGTCCTGGGCCCACTCGGCGACTTGTGCGGGCGGGACACCGCCGTTGAGCCACGTGGAGACGCAGGCGTGGCGCAGGTCGTAGACCCGCCGGGCCAGCGGCGAGGCTCACTGCGGCTGCTTGTGCCGAATGGGCGCCGAAGGTTCGTCGCGTAGAGCTGCCTCGATGCGTCGCTTGTTCGCCTCGTCTATCCATTCGCTCGTCTCCTCGTTCCAGGCGGGCGGGGGAAGGTTGACGTTGTCGATGCGCAGGTTCACGGCTTCCTCGGGCCGGAGGCCCGTACAGTAGATGACGGCAAAGAAGGCCACCAGACGGGGACCGCTCGGGTTTTGGGTCCGTACAGTACAGCAGCCAGCAGAGCCCGCGCCTGCACGTGGTTGACACATCTGCGGTCCACCTCGGACGTCGTCTTGGGCGCCCTCCATTTGATCGCCTTGAACGGGTTCTTCGGGAGCAGGCGGAGTTCCACGGCATACTCGCCAACGTTGCCCAGGATGGCGCGGTTGCCTCGCACGGTGGACGCCGCCGCGGGTGTTCGGTCGAGAAGTGTTGCTGCGGTGTCCAGGACTGCACGCACCACCTTCGGGTCGGCCAGGGAGGACACGGGTTTGGTGTTACGCGCCACCCACTTGAGCGTGATTGCCGCGTCGGCCGGGGTGTCCACGCGCCGCTTCCCGTTGAAGGCCCATTGCCGGAGGGCGGACCGGATCGCCTTGTCGGCAGGCTTCCCTTTGTCGCTGGCGAACATCGCGGGCGTGACCGTCACCAGCGCCCACGCGATGTTGGCGCGGTGTTTCGCTGAGGCACCCTTCCACTTCATGTCCACGTAGGATAGGCAGAAGTCGGCGCACACCTCGGCGAGGGTGAGCATCCCCCGCGGGCGAAATAGCGGAACCTGGACATCGGACACGGTCTTTCTCCTTTGTTCAGGTTCCGGCGGATTGCTTGGCGGTTGTGCGCCGGAACCGGGCGGGTTGTTCGCGCCGCCACGAGGCGGCGCGCGTAGTCGGCCGGAGCGGTGTTAGCGTCTGCGCGCCGACGTGCTCTTGGAGCGCGAGCGTTGTCTCGCGGTTTCGCGTTTCAATCTCAGCGGGTGGGGCTTTCTCATGAATTCGCACGATCGCCGTCAGATGGGCGAAGGCGAAGCGATAAGCAGGCCGAGCATGGTGAACGGTATTTTTCGGGTAGCGGCTTGCCGTTCAAGCCAGCTCTTCTTTACGCGCAGGATCGCGGTGGCTTCCTCCAACGTGTGCACCGTGAGCGCCGTGTCCGGGCTCTCGTGAGCTGTCCTCAATTCGGGCTGTCCTCTTTTGAGTGGGCCCCGGCGGATTGCTTGGCGGCTGCGTGCCGGAGGTCGGGCCTGGCCTGTCGTGGGTTCGCGTGTTCGGGCGTGCCGCAAGTCCGCTGGTCAGGGGTTACCCTCGCGTGCTTGTTGGCGCAGGTCAGGTCGGCGCACACTGTCGGCGACAGTGAGCTTGGCACCGAATCGGGCGGGGGTCGTGGAAGCCGGGACCGACGGGCGGAGCGGGAGGCATCCCTGCCCCCGGGCCGCGGTCAAGGCGTCAGCACGTCAGTGGCCGCGGGTTGTCGTCCCTGTTGTCCCATCTGGCCGTTGGCCTGGGGGAAGGCAGGGACATCAGCTGGGACATGGCCGTGTCCGGGTGGGACATCAGCGACGGTGAACGGGCGCGGCGCCCGGCAGACTGGCGGGTTGCCCGGGTGCTGATGTCCCTCGGCTGGCCTGCGGGAATGGCGGGCGTGGGACATCCAGGGACATCAGCGTGGGGTTGATGTCCCACTGTTGCCGCAGGTCAGCTCGGATTTGGGACATCAGGGACATCAGTTCTTCTCTTCTTAGGGGAGGGAGAGGGGAAGGGTTACTGCCGGTCGGTGCCGCTGATCTTGGTGATGCGCAGGTACCGTTTCGGCCCGCTCTTGCGGGTGCGGATGTCGACCCCGGCGCGGCGCAGCGCGGGGGCGATCTCGCGGACCTGACGGCCGAGTACGCGCTCGTCGGCGGGCAGCTCCGCGGTGGCCAGGTCGGCGGCCTGGCAGCCGTGCCGCAGCGTGGCGAGCAGGCAGCCGGCGGTGCCCTCCCACGGGCCGGGGTCCGCGCCGCCGGGGCTGGGGCAGGTGGCGAGCCGGTGAAGCGCGCGGGCCAGGGCGCTGCCCTCGATCAGGGCCAGGCTCATCGCGGTGACCTTGGCCCGGTAGCAGCCCAGGGTGTCCCATCCGGTCACCTGGTCGAGGGCGGCCAGGACGCGGGCGAAGTCGGCCATCCGCGGCGGGTCGGGCACGGTGACGGTGTGCAGCTCGGCCAGCACGGCGGCGACCAGGTCCAGCACCGCGGCCAGCGCGCCGGGCAGCGCGGCCTGGCGGGCGGCGCGGACGTGTTCTTCTGTGCGGCGGTGGGCGAGCACGTCGGGTTCGACCAGCAGCATCCGGCCGGCGAGGTCGCCGCCGAGGTCGCGGCGGATGGCGATGGTGGTCATGGCGATGACCCGCTGGAACGCGAACACCATGATGTCCTCGTCGGAGTGCAGGGCCCGCGGCAGGACCGCGTCGCCGGTGACGCCCTTGCACAGGGAGTTCGACAGCCAGTCCGGGATCTGGGTGATGTTGTCGAAGCTGAACGCCCAGGAGACGCGGGCGAAGATCGCCCATTCGCGCTTGTCGGCCGGGGGTTCGCGGTTGGCGGCGGGCTGCGGGTCGACCAGGGCGAGCAGGCAGCGGACCAGGTTCGACTTGGCGGTGCCTGCTCGCCCTGGACCAGCAGGATCGGGTGCGGGATGCCGGCCAGGTAGGCGGCGACGACCCAGCCGACCGCGAGCCGGTAGTCGTCGTCGGACAGGTTGATCAGGGCCCGCAACGGATCCAGGGTGCCGCCGCGTTGCGGTTCCGGCAGGGGGTGGGTCAGCTCGGACCGGCGGAAGATCACCGGGGACTGCGCCTCGACCGACCAGCTGCCGGGGCTGATCCGGATGCACTGGCCGGTCTCGGTGCCCATGTCGACCAGTACGGCGTCCTGGTGGCGGCCGACGCGCAGCCAGACCGGCTGCGGGTCGAGCTCGGCGGCCTCGCCTTCCAGCACGGTGATGGCGTCGGCCAGCGTGGAGGCGGAGGCGACCTTGCCGGTGCGCCGCCGCAGCGAGGCCGCCAGCCGGGCGCGCAGGCTGGTGCCGCCCTTGGACGCGAGCGGGACCGCGATGTTGGGCCCAAGCCGGGGTACGGCGTAGGTGCGGCCGTCGGTGGAGCGGATCAGCCGGTGGGCATCCTCGGCCATCTGCGCCAGCACCTGGGCCTGCCCGCCCGCCTTCGGCTCGTCGGGCACCGGGTCGGCGGGCAGCGGCGTGCATGCGCGCCGCGCCGACGATTACCAGCGCTGCCCCCGTTAGAAAGGCGAGAATCCAGCGACCACGTCTCGCGGCCTGGCCTGACACAATCCTCACCTCTCCAGTGCGGTGACGGTACCCGACCGCACGCGGCACGACATTCCCGGCCGACCGCAGCCATCAGTGAAGTGTGCGTGCCGAAAACCTGGTCCACGTCATGCGACCAGGCGATATTCGTTGATCAGGCCACCGACGCGAGCGTGTTTTCGGACGCGGTGCAGGTCGAGATCGACCGGTTCGGGTAGCGGTTCCAGCGGCGTGGCGCCGTGCAGGGAGCGGTGCGGCCGGTGCTGATTGTGGTGGGTCTCGTACTCGCGCAAGATCCGCCGCAGATGGGCCTGGTTCCAGACCAGGGTGCGGTCCAGAAGCTCGCGGCGGCATCCCCCGATCCAGCGTTCAGTGATCGCGTTCATGCGGGGCGTCCGCACGTTGCACAGCACGGTCCGGATCCCGGCGTCGGCCAGGACCGCGTCGAACGCGGCGGTGAAGTTCCATCCCCGGTCGCGGATCATGAACTTGACCCGATCCGCCTGCTCGCCGAGGTCCATGAGCAGGTTGCGGGCCTGCTGCGTGGTCCATTCCCCGGTCGGGTGCAGGGTGACGCCGAGGATGCGAATGCGCCGGGCCGCGTGCTCGATCACGGCCAGGACGCAGGCCTGGGTGCCGTCGAGCAGGTCGACTGTGAAGAAGTCGCACGCCAGGATCGCCTCGGCCTGGGAGCGCAAGAATTGTGACCAGGTCGGCCCGGTCCGCCGCCGGGCCGGGTCGATGCCGCTGGCCTTGAGGATCTCCCATACGGTCGACGCTGCGACCTTGACCCCCAGGCCGGCCAGCTCGCCATGGATCCTGCGGTACCCCCATTCGGGATTCTCGCGGGCCAGCCGGCGGACCAGGGCCCTGATGTTCCGGTGGGTCGCCGGCCGACCGGTCTTGGCGCGCTTGGACCTAGCGATCCAGCGGCGGATGATGTCGCGGTGCCAGCGCATGATCGTGTCCGGGGTCACCAGCAGCCGCAGCTCGTGGCGCCGCGCCTTGGGTATCACGCCGAGCAGGCCGCGAGCAGGGCCCGGTCCGCCCAGTTCAGCTTTGGGCGGGGTAGCTGCCGCCGCTGCCGGACGGCGAGCTGATGGCGAAGGATCAAGATCTCCGCGGTCTTCCACGCCTCCTCGCGCCGCGACAGCCGCAGCCACGCGGCGACCCGCGTGATCAGGAGGAACACGAACCGCAGGCACATGACCGGCGATCATCACGCTCGTACGGACGTCAGGGCAACTCTGCAGGTCAGAGCCGTGGACGAGATTCTCGGCACGCACACCTGCACAGTGCGGGCGGTCACAGAGTCAAGAGGAGGCGGACGCGGAAGTCAAAGAATACCGAACGCCCGGTCGCTTTAGCCGGACAGGAGGCAGACGCCGACCGCGGGACGGGGCGCGTCGTTCCGATAGCGGTGCGGTGTTGACGACGCGAAGCTCACCGACTGGCCGGCGGTCAGGTGCTGCTCCTCATCGCCCAGAGTCAAGATCAGCTCACCTCCCAATAGGTAGGCGTACTCCGCACCCGCGTGCTGCATGAGCAGGCCGGCAGCCGATGACGTTGCGCCGGGCGCGTAGGTGACAAGCATGAAATCGATCTGGACGCCTGGCACGTGGCCGAGCCGTTCCCAGGTCACGCCCGAATCCAGCAGGAGCATCTCGCGTTCGCCGGCCCGGAACACCGGGCTGGAGCGGCGCACCGCCGTGAGCGCCCCGGCCGGGGTCAGCGCAGGGGGCGACGGTGGCGCGCTGGCCGGGCACTCTGCTCCGGGCGCGGCGGCAGTGAGCAGCCCTGCGGGCGGAGCGTCCGTCGGCGGGAAGAGGTCCTGGATCGAGACGCCTAGGGTCGTTGTGATCGCCAACAGGGTACTGACGGACGGCTGGCACTTGCCGGTCTCGATCTGGGAGATGAGGCTCCCAGAGACCTCCGCGCTGCGAGCGAGATTCCGCAAACTGATCCCGCGTTTGGTCCTCTCCGCACGGATGCGTTCACCGACCCGGGGGTCTTCGGCGCGTGTCACGGGCGCTCTCCTCTCCACAGAACCGTACAGCTTGCGGCCGCGCGCCGGTCTCCCGCCTCCAGGCCATGCTTTGACCTGGGCGGCCGCGTCGGTCCTACGTTGGCGGTCACTGATACGCAGCCCGATCGTGGCGGGCACCTGGATGAGTGCAGGCGCGCAGGTAGCCCGAACGATCTACGCACGCAGGGAATCAGAGGTTCGAGGCCCAGCTACGTCAGGCCACGTCCAGGGAGGTGGTGTATGAGATGACCACCTCGCGATCGGTTTCTATTTAAGCACCAATGGCCTCAATTGTCACGTCAGTTTCGGAATTATTGTCGGGCTTTTGTATTGTTTGCTGGCAGGCGGCGAGGATTTCCGCCCCCATGTACCGGCGGGACTCGGCCCATTCGTCGTTCTGCTCGGCCAGCACGGCGCCGACCAGCCGGATGATGGCGTCGCGGCCGGGGAAGATGCCCACCACGTCGGTCCGGCGCCTGATCTCCTTATTCAGCCGCTCCTGGGGATTGTTGCTCCACACCTGGCGCCAGACCTCGCGGGGGAAGGCGGTGAAGGCCAGGATGTCGTCGCGGGCCTCGTCGAGGTGCGCTGCGGCCCGGGGGAACTTGGCCTGCAGGGCGGTGACGACCTGGCCGTGCTGGGCGTGCACGGAGGCGGCGTCCGGCTGCTCGAAGATGGTCCGCACCAGTGTGGAGACCCACGGCTGGGCGGACTTGGGCACCTTGGTGGTCAGGTTGCGGGCGTAGTGTGCCCGGCACCGCTGCCAGCAGGCGCCGGGCAGCACCGCGGCGATCGCGTCCCGCAGGCCGGCGTGGCAGTCGGAAATGACCAGGGCCACCCCGGTCAGGCCCCGGGCCACCAGGCCGCGCAGGAACGCCAGCCACCCGGCGCCGTCCTCGGAGCTGGCCACCTCGATGCCCAGGATCTCCCGCTTGCCGCCGGCGTTGACGCCGGTGGCGATCAGGGCGTGCACGTTCACCGTGCGGCCGCCCTCGCGGACCTTCTGGGTGAGCGCGTCCAGCCACACGAAGGTGTACGGCCCGGCGTCCAGCGGCCGGCACCGGAAGCCGTCCACCATCTCGTCGAGCTCGGCGGCCATCAGGCTGACCTGCGACTTCGACAGTGACGTGACACCCAGCGAGGCGGCCAGCTTCTCCACTCGCCGGGTGGAGACACCCAGCAGGTAGCTGGTCGCCACCACCGAGGCCAGCGCCCGCTCGGCACGCCGCCGGTGCTCCAGGAACTCCGGGTAATACGAGCCCTGGCGCAGCTTCGGGATCGCCAGCTCGATCGTCCCGGCCCGGGTATCCCACTCCCGCAGCCGGTACCCGTTGCGCGAGTTCACCCGCCCCGGGGTGACTTCCCCGTACCCGGCGTTGCAGCGCACCTCCACGTCGGCGTCCATCATCCGCTGCGCAAACCCCTTGACCATCTCCCGGAGCAGATCCGGGCTCGCCGACTCCAGCGTCTCCTCGAACCGCGCCCCCAGAACGGGCACAATGTCACGTGCGGCCACCTTGTTCTCCTTCGTCTCGGATTGAGCACTTCGAAGGATCACGAGGTGGCCGTCTCAGGTCACGCCGACACGCCCAGCAGCAGACGAATCAGTCACAGAGGGATCGGCTACCCCATACACCACTCCGGTGGACGTGAACCTACGTGTCAGGTCACCGACCTCCTTTGAGTCAGGCACCGAGTGGACGGTCCCGCGCAGACCTGGCTCCCAATGACGGTTCAAATGGTGTTCGCCAGGCGGACCCCGGTAGATAACGCAACAATCACGCCTACCACGAACGACTCCGCCGGGTCGTTGCCCGGGCAAACCTAGCTTGACGCGGCACTAGCTCCATGCATAAGGAAGGACCCGTGACCGGAAGCCGCAGCCGAGCGCCCGGAGCCACAAGGCGATCAGCTCGTTGATACCTTTGCGCTTCCCTGTGGGTGCCGCAAATGCGGTCACATCACGCGACCTGCGAATACTCGTGGATCAGGCCGCCGAGCCGGTCGCGTCGTCGGACGCGCATGTTGTCGCCTGGGGGCGCGAGATGGGCCCTGCCGCCGGGCGGTTGCTGGCTGAGGGTCCGGTGCGGCCGGTGGGTGTTGTAGTGATCGACATATTCGCTGAGCGTGTGGTGGAGATGTTGTCGGCCGGCGATGAGGATGCGGTCGGTGCACTCGCGCCGTGCGCTGGCGATCCACCGCTCGCAGATCGCGTTCGCGCGCGGCGCCTGCACGGGCGTTGTGATGATCCGCATGCCGGTCGCGGCGAAGACGGCGTCGAACGCGTCGGTGTATTTGGCGTCACGGTCCCTGATCAGGAACTTCAGGCCGTCGGTGCGCTCGCCGAGGTCCATGAGCGTGTTCCGGGCCTGTTGTACCGCCCACGCGGCGGTGGGGTGGGCGGTGACGCTGGCCAGGTGAACGCGGCGATTGTGGTGCTCGATGAGGAACAGCACGTAAAGTCGGCGGAGAAAGACGGTGTCGACGTGGAAGAAGGCCGGCCGCTGCGATCGTCTTGGCCTGGGCGGACAGGAACTGCTTCCAGCTGGCGGCTGCGCGTTGCGGTGCTCGGTCGATGCCGGCGGCCTTGAGGATTTCCCAGATGGTGGAGGGCGCGATCTTGTGCCCGAGGCCGGTGAGCTCGCCGCAGATCCGCCGGTAGCCCCAGGTCGGGTTGTCGCGGGCCATCTCCACCGCGAGCCGGCGGATCGCCGGGCTGGTGCGCGGGCGTCCTGGTGTCCGGCGCCGGTGGGTCCAGCGGCGCTTGACCAGGTCGGCGTGCCAGCACAGGAGTATGCGGGGGGTGACGATCAGGGACAGCTGGCGGCGGTGCGCGGTGGAGAGCCGCTGGGTGAGGGCGGTCAGGATGGCCCGGTCCGCCCACGACAGCCGGGGTGATCTCACCTGGCGTTGCAGGACGGCTATCTGGTGGCGCAACACCAGGATCTCGGTGTTCTTGACGTTGTCGGAGCGCGGCAGCAGCGCCAGCCAACCGCACAGCCGCACGAGGATCAGGTACAGCAGGCGGAAGGTCACGAGAGCTGATCGTGGCGGAGTCGAGATTGGCCCCGCTGCCATTCGCCCCAGATCAGTCCGGACGCAGGAATCCCAGGTCAGGTGCGGGTGACACGATTTCCGGCATCCACAGGGTCCCGGCGATGCTCAAACCTGAACCAGCCCCGCCATCTGCACCATCGCTGCCAGCCTGAGAGGGTGGCCGGTCGACCCGGCGGAACATCCAGGTCCTGGTCCTCCGGCTGGCCCGCGAGAATCCCGAATGGGGATCCTATGTCCTGACCCTGGTCGAGCACACGCGTATCCGCATCCTCGGGGTCACCCTGCATCCCACCGGACAGTGGACAGCCCAGCAGGCCCGCAACCTCCTCACGGACCTCGGCGAACAGGCGGATCGGGTCAAGTTCATGATCTGCGACCGCGGCTCGAACTTCACCGCCGCATTCGACGCGGTCCTCGCCGACGCTGGCATCCGGACCTTTGCAACATCCGAACGCCCCGCATGAACGCGATCGCCGAACGTTGGATCGGGGGACGCCGCGAGCTCCTGGACCGCACCCTCATCTGGAACCAGGCCCATCTGCGGCGGATCCTGCGCGACTACGAAACCCATCACAATCAGCACCGGCCTCACCGCTCTCTGAGCGGCGCCGAGCCGCTGAAACCGCTACCCGAGCCGGTCGATCTCGACCTGTACCGCATCCGAAGACAAGCTCAGGTCGGTGGCCTGAGCAACGAATATCGCCTGTTGGCATGACAACGAATATCGCATGTTGGCATGACATGGACGAGGTTATCGGCACGCACAGTCGGCAGCTGTTTCTAGCGCAACGGTGCACAGTTCGGCAACTAGTGTCCTGCGCCTTTAGACCCTCATAAAAGTGAGGCAGGTCACATCACCCGGACGCGTGTCATAACTCATTGTAGCAGGACGTGTCCGTAAAGTTATTGGCATGGCAAGGACGGGGCGGCCTAAGGCCGAATTGACGCTTTCCGGCGAGGAGCGGGCCCAATGCCATGGACTTGAGCGTGATCAGCGTTCATGACGGAGTTCTGGATGAGGCGTGATGGTCTGCGATCGCGGCTGCAGAGCGTGACGGCAATGGGTGTGGCCCGGCTGTCGCTGCGGGGCGGCGGCCGGTTCCACGTCCGGCGGTTTCGGGCAGGGATCAGGGAACGGTGACGGCGCCGTGATGGGTCAGGCTGCTGCCGGCGTGCAGATGCTGACCCGGGCTATGGCGGTGCGCGTGCTGAGGTCGCCGCGTCCGGCGCCGGGGAATGCCTGGCGGGCTTTGGTCATGCGGTCACGGTGCCGGTGACGGTCGATGACGATGCGGTGCTTGCCGAGGGTTCGCAGGATGTCGCGGCGGAAGGTCGCGGTCACGGGGGCGGGCAGGCTCGCGGTCGCGGCGCCGGACCGGATGCTAGCCAGGGCGGCGTGGCGGGCGGCGGTGAAGGAGATCTGCCGGGGCTGGACTTTCAGGCCGGCGCGGCGGCCCTTGCGGGCGGGGGCGGCGTTGCGGGCCGCGGCGCGGGCCAGGGCACGGGTGAGCTCAGTGCCGCAGATCCAGGCGGCGTGCTCGGCTGCGACCAGGGCGGGGCTGGCGGAGCGGAAGATCGGGCCGGTGGAGGGCCCGGCGCCAGTGATGGCGGACTTGGCTTCTTTCAGGGATGTCTCCGACCCGGCCCACCGCCAGGCGTAGGCGGCAGCGAGCTGCCCGGCCGGGTAGCGGGTGTGGTCGGCTAGGTCGGTGATGAGGCAGAACAGCTCGCCGGTGTCCTGGCCGTCGACTGTGGGCGCTCACGTAATTCCCCAGGCCTGCGCTCACGTAATTCCCCAGGTCCTGGCCTGTGTCTAGTGTTACGTGGTGTCCCCCTTCCCGGCGAGCGTGACACGCCCGGGCCGCTTGCTGGGCCTGTAGCTGGGGCCGTTCATGAATACTTGGTGGCTGGTATTGATCAAGCGGTCGAGAAGGGACTCCGCCACGACCGGGTTGGGGAACAGGGGGTACCAGTCCGCTGGTGACCTGTTGGAGGTCAAGATCAGCGAGCGGCCGGCCCGCTCGGTGACCAGCTCGTAGAGGTCGTCGGCCTGGGCAGCGGTCAGCTCCCGCATGGCGAAGTCGTCCAGCACGAGGACGGCTGGGCGGGTGAGCTCGCGAAGCCGTTTGTCCCAGCTGCGGTCGGCGTGCCCGCCGGCCAGGTGGGCCAGCGCCCGGCTGGTTTTGAGGAACCGGGCATCGACGCCTTGCCGGATAGCCAGGTGCGCCAGCGCTTGGGCGACATGGCTTTTCCCGACGCCGACCGGCCCGTACAAAATCACGGACTCGCCGGCCTGCAGCCAGCGCAGGGCGGCCAGGTCACGGATCTGGGCGGCGGGCAGCTTGGGGGAAGCATTGAAGTCGAAGCCTTCCAGGGTGGTGTGCTGCTCGAAGCGGGCCTGGCGCAGCCGCCGGGAAAGCGACAGTGTTTCCCGGCGGGAGATCTCGTCGTGACACAGCACCTGGAGGAACTCCAGGTGGCCGAGTTCCCCGGCGCGGGCCTGGGCAAGCCGGGCGTCGAGGGTGTCCAGCATGCCGGACAGCTTGAGGGTCCGTAGCGCCTGACCGAGCGCGTTGTGGTCGATAGCTGCGGTGACGGTGGTCATCACGTTCCCTCCTTGATCGCGGTGAAGATGCGCACGGCGTGCCCGGCGACCTGCCCGCCGGCGAACACCCAGCCATAGGTGCGGCTGCCGGGGGCGGTGTCGCGGGCTGGCTGGCCGCCCGCTGCGGCGGCGAGCACCGCGACCGCCGCCATCCTGGAAGCCGGGCCGGCCAGGCAGGCGGGCACCTGGATGGTGATCTGGTCCTCATCGATGGTCAGCGACAGCCCGGCGATGCCCGCGCGCTCGATAAACGCCGCCGCGGCGCGCAGCGCGTGCGCCTGGGCGGCCAGCGGCCGGGCCGGGATCACGCCGGCGGCGGCCTGGCTCGCGATGCCGGTGGCCGCGGCGGAAGGCCCGCTGCCGCTCGCGGCGACGGTAGTCATGACATCACCTCGCCGCCGCGCACCTGGTCAGCCGTGCCGGTGCGGTCCGTGCTGCCGATGGGGAGCGCGTCGCTGATGATCGCGCTCGCCGGGCGCATGGGCACGACGTTGGCGAACGAGGCGGGGCCGTGCAGGAACGCCGCCGCGCCGCCGTCCCCCGCCGCCGCCGGGACTTCGTCCCGCTCGGTCCCGGCGGCCAGGATGCCCCTGATGGTCCGGTAGGACGGGTCACCGGCGGCGATCGCCTTGGCGCAGGCCGCCTCGAGCCGGGACGGGTCGTGCTTGTCCGCCAGGCCGATCACGCCTTGCGCAGAGCGCAGCCGGTACAAGGCGTTGCCGGCCAGCAGCTCACCGATGACCTGCTGGCAGGCGGGCCCGGTCTGGGCCGCCTGCGTGCGGCACCACACCGGGGTGCGCATATGGAACGCGATTTTCTCCGGCGGGTAGTCACCGAAATCGGTCTGCTTGCCCCAGCTCTTGCGCGGGTGGGTCTTGACCAGCTCGCCGCCGATGAAGAACTGCACCATGGTGGCGGTCACCCGCACGTCAGCGGTCTTGCCGATGTGCTGCCAGGGCAGCGAGTAGAGCACCTTCTCCACCCGGGCATGCAGATCTGGGCCGATCTTCGCCTTCGCCCAGGTGGCCAGCACGAACGGCGCCTTGGGCAGCGGCGTCAAAGCGTCCTTCTCGACCGCGTCGAACACCGCCGCCGGAGCCGCCCCGTCCAGCGGGCGGCACTGGCGCCGCCCGGCGACCTGCAGGCACCAGCGCTCCGCCTCGGCCTGCATCTGCTCCAGCGAGGTGAACTGGCGGCCCCGCCAGAAACTGTCCCGGATATAGGGCATGGGCCGCTCGATCCGGGCCTTGTCCCGGGGCTTTTTCGATCTTGCTGGGTCGACCAGCACGCCGTAATGGGCGGCCAGCTCGGCATACGATCGGTTGATCTTCGGGTCGTACAGGTCCGGCTTGTCCACCCCGGTCTTCAGGTTATCGGGCACCAGCCGTGCCGGGCAGCCGCCGAAGAAGGCGAACGCCTTCACATGGCACTCCGTCCAGGCGTGCTGGTCCAGCTTGATCACCGGGCACACGAACATGTGCCGCGAGCAGCACAAGGCCATCGCGAACACCCAGATCACATGCCGCTTTCCCGTCCGCGGGTCCAGCCAGCGGCCCAGCTGCCCATAATCGATCTGCCCCTCCTGGCCGGGCTCAGCCGGGTCAGGGCGCAGCACCCGCACCTGGCTGCGGCGCGCCTCCTCCGGCAAGTTCGCCGCCACATACCGGCGGAAGCTCGCGATGCTGACCGCCAGACCGCGCTCGTCGCGCAGCCGCTGGTGAATCGTCGCCATCGTCACCCCAGCCTCCAGCTGGACGGTGATGAACTCGTGGTGCTCAGCGATCGCCGGCCAGGTCACCTGCCGCAGCGTCGTGTCGGTCAGCTCCGGGAACCACTCCCGGGCCAGCTCCGCCCAACGCGCCTCGCTGACCGCCGGCCCGCCCGGGCGCATCCCCGCCGCGACCGCCGGAGCCGTGTACTTGCGGATGGTCCTGCGATCCACTCGCAGGCTGGCCGCGACCTGGTTCTGCGACCGCCCCGCATGCCAGTGGATCAAGATCTCGGTGATGTCGACCACGTCGAAACTTCTCCTTGCCATCGCCCCCGTCCTTCCGACGGGGAGAACGTTCCTCGTTTCCCGATGGCCAGGCCCACCGCGACACGCACGTCATGCCCATGGGCAATTACGTGATCGGGGTGGGGAATTACGTGATCGCTATCCGCTCAACCCTGGGGAATTCCGTGATCGTCCACACGTCGACGTCCACCAGGTATTCGATGACGCGGATCTTCAGGCACCAGCGGCCGCCGGGGGGCCCTCCGGTCAGGTAGCTGTAGTAGCTGCCGTCGGGCAGGAAACCGCCGATGCGCGGCAGCGCGAGGTCGCTTTTGACGCGGATCAGAACGTGGGTGCCGGTGGCCAGCATCGCCGCGACCCGGCCGGCGCCGGGAAAGTTGCGGTCCATCACCCAGAGCCGGCCGGCGGTGAAGATCTGGGGGCAGATGGTGAGCATCGAGTCCAGCAGCGCCTGCTCGCCCTCGGCCTTGGGCCCGCCGGACGGGCCGGAGACTACCGCCAGGGCGGCGCGGGTGGAGGCGTCGGTGGCCAGCAGGTCACGGACCTGTGGGTAGGGCGCGCTGTCATCAGCGGTCCCGGTCGAGCCGTACGCGGCCCGGTTGGCGGGGGTGTCGGGGACGCGCGTCACCGACCCGTCGATCGAACACAGCTGCAGCTCATGGCCGCTGTCCCCGACGCGCACGGCCCGGTAGTCATGGTCGCGGTGCTCGGCGTCCACCGCGGCCAGCAGCCGTGCCTGCAGCCCGGCCAGGGGCGCGGGGCCCAGGGCGGCCCGCCACGTTGACAGCACCTTGGCGGTGGGCGCCTGATACGGGCGCTGCCAGGGCACCAGCACCAGATCACCCAGCAGCGCGGACATCACCTCCGCGTAGCCGGCGCCCGGCGCCCGGCCCATCAGCACGCTCGCGCGGATCGTTAACGCGGCCGTCATCGCCCGCCTGGCCTTGCCTTTCACCTTCCCGGCCAGCGTCGCCTCCGCGGCGATCTCGTCGATCACGCCGGGACCCAGCAGGTCATCGAGCTGCTGCTCAATCGCGCCCAGCCGGGCGTGATCTGCGGGATGGCCGCCCGCCTGGATCCGGCCGTCGCGGCGGACCACCGCCGGCGCGACCGCGACTACCTTCACGAACACCAGCTGATCCCCGGCACGGATCACCGGGGTGCCGGCCACCACCAGCGCCGTCCGGTCTCCCTCTCCGGGGAGCCGGCCCGCCGACGGCACCAGGTCCGCCACCCGCAGCGCGATAACCGGCGCGGAGCCCAGCACGCCAGAAACCCCGCCGCCTCCGGCATCGCGCTGGCCTGCGGGCATGGCGGTCAGGGTCGAAAAGGGGTACAACTTCACCAAGGGCTCCTGCAGGAAGAGTGGCATCAGACACCATCTCTCCTACAAGAGCCCCTTCCGTATCACCCATCACGCCACGCCGAAACGCGCTATTCAGCCTCAAACCGATACACGGGACTGCGATCACCAGCCCGCGCCAGGCCCAGGCAGCCGACCGCTCCCCGGCCCATCGCTGCTAGGACGGGCCTGCAGCCCCGGCGAAGCCGTTACAAACCGTGACTGCAGATAGCCCGGACGCCGCCGCTGACACTGCAGGCGCCAATCACGCGAACAAGCTCAACTCCATGGCATTGGGAGCGGGCCACGCTGCAAAGGTGGGCTCGCCGGGCGAAATCATCACAGGCTCTGGCGCTGCGGGCCAATATCATCCTGACCTGTGCGCAAGGCCACGACAATAAAGAAACCGCGGCGTTGCTCCGGTGCAATCACACAACAGTCGGGAAATGGCGTAAGCGGTTCATCGAGAGGCGCCTGGACGGGCTGGCCGATGAGCCGCGCCCGGGACGTGAGCCGACGATCACCGACGAGCAGGTAGAAAAAGTCGTCGTCGATACATTGGAGGCAACGCCGGATAACGCGACCCACTGGTCGAGGGCTTCCATGGCGAAACGTTCCGGCTTGTCCAAGTCCACCATCGGCCGGATCTGGACGGCGTTCCGCCTTAAGCCGCACGTGGCCGATACGTTCAAGCTGTCATCCGATCCGCTGTTCGTGGAGAAGGTCTCAGATCTCCGGCGATAGGACAGCCATAAGTCTGTGACATGCTGTTTTGTCCGGGCTTTCCTGTGCGTATTTTTTAAAGTTCTGGTAGGATAGTGGCATGTCAGCGGCGGTTGCGGCGATCCTGGAGGGCATGCCAGAGCCCCGCGACCTTCGCATGCAGGAGCACGATGGCCGGTGCGTGATCACGGCCGGGCGGGTGGTGCTGTTCGAGTACGCCGCCGGCGATGTGGTGATGCGGAACATCTCGCTGGCGGCGCTGCGGCAGCTGGGGTTCAAGGGCCGGGTGGTCGCGGCGGTGCTGGGGCTGACGGAGAACTACGTGGCGACGCTGCATAACGCGGCCCTGCGGGACGGGTCGGCGGCGCTGGTCATGCGGGACCGGCGTGGCACGCCGGGGAAGGTGACCGGGGAGCAGTGGGAGCAGGCCCGGGCGTGGCGGTCGCAGGGCGCCAGTGACGCGGAGATCGGGCGGCGGCTGCAGGTGGCGCACACCACGATCGGCCGCGCCCTGGGACCGCGCGAGCTGGCGCCGGCCCGGGAACGCGAGCCCGGCTGGGCGCCGGCGGAACCCCTGTTCACCGGCCCCGAGCCGGAACCTGAGCCTGAGCCCGAACCTGAGCCTGAGCCGGAACCCGGGCCGGGGCCGGGGCCGGGGCCTGGTGCTGGTGCTGGCCTGCCTCCTGCCGGGGGGCTGCGGGCGTGGCCGCTGTCCGCGGGGGGCGTGTTCAGGTCGCGGTATGCGGGGGCGATGCTGCTGCATGCCTTCGGCGGGCAGGCCGGCGCCGGGGAGATCCTGGCGGCTGCGGCGGGCGGGGAGGACGGGCGGCCCGGGGATGCGGCGCTGCTGTCAGCGGTCAGCATGTGCTTCGCGCTGGGGGCGGCGACGACTGAGCAGTTCAAGCACCTGGCCGCGGCGGAGGCAGGGCCGCTGGCCGGGCTGGCGGTGCTGCCGGGGCTGCGGGCGCTGCGGCCTCAGCTGGCCGCGATCGCCGACCGCACCGACCCGCTGCGGCTGCAGTCGATGTTCGCGTCCGCGATGCTGGCGGCGGACCCGGTGACCTCCGGGGTGTA
Source organism: uncultured Actinomycetota bacterium (assembly GCA_963820395.1). Taxonomy (GTDB): domain Bacteria; phylum Actinomycetota; class Actinomycetes; order Streptosporangiales; family Streptosporangiaceae; genus DATFVJ01. The sequence continues at coordinate 111,508 of CAWGAE010000009.1, forward strand.
CTACGTCGATGACCATTTCGTCCCCTATACCGGCGCCAAGCCGGTCGGCAAGGGCTGGAACAACAAGCGGGGCCGGGCCGAGAAGGGCCGCGCAGACACGCACGTCACCGCGCACGACGGGCGGGCGGTGTGCTTCGTGACCGGCGAGCCGTCCGGGCTGACGGTCACCATGCCGAAGGCGCTGGCGGAACTGAAGAAGGCCGCCGGGCCGGGAGCGAAGATCATGCTCGGCTCCGGCCGCGGCGGCGCGTATGCGCAAGTGTTCCGGCACTGCCGCGACCAGGACGCGCACTGGGTCACCTACCGGCGCGCCCCGCTGGCGGTCCCGGCGATGCTGCCGGTGATCACCACGGTCAGCTACGCCGGCCGCGCCCGGCAGATCGCCTGGGCGGAGGAGACCGTCCAGATCAAGGATTACGGCGAGGCCCGGCAGATCACCCTCTTCGAGCACGGCAAGGTGGCGCTGCAGATCCTCACCTCTGACTTCGATGCGTGCCCGGCGGAGATCCTGGCCTGGCTGAAGTCGAGGTGGCGGGAGGAGAACTTCCTCAAGTACGCCAGCGAGAACTACGGGATCGACAAGATCTGCGACTACCTCGCCGGCATCGAGGCGAATACCAAGATCACCGGCAACCCGGCCCGCAAGCACGCGAACGCGGCCGTCCGCGAGGCGGAGAAGGCACTGGCCGCCGCGGAGCGCGACCTGGCCGTACTGCTGGCCGACCCGGCCATCGCCCCCGCCGCCAAGAACACCAGGCTGATCCCCGCCGCGCAGAAGAAAATCAGCGCGGCGGGTAAGAAACTGGCTGCCGCCGCCGCGGCCCGCGGCAAGGTCCCCGCGAAACTCCCGGCCAACGCCATCGACCCCGAGGCGAAGACCGCACTGCTGCGCGCCGGGCGGCGCGGCCTGCAGATGGTGCTGCGGCTGCTCGCCCACAACGCCGAGCACTGGCTATCAGCCCACCTCAACGCCTACCTGCGCGACGACGACGAATACCGCGCCATCACCCGCGAAACCATCATCCGCGGCCTGGCCGGCACCATCACCTGGACCCCCGACGCCATCACCGTCCGGCTCGAACAACCCGGCGCCCCCCGCATCGCCCGCGCCCTGACCCTGCTCATCGACGAGATCAACGCCACCCCGCCCGCCATGCCAGGCGACACCCGCCCCATCACCTACCAGCTCACCCCGCGACCCGGCATTTAACCCCAGACGCACAGCCGTCGCCGGAGATCTGGGTCTACGACGTCGCCGGGTTGTACCTGAATCCGCCCGAGCACGCGGTTGTGCTGTGCGCGGACGCGAAATCCCAGGTCCAGGCTCTTGACCGGTCCCAGCCGGTGCTGCCGATGATGCCCGGCATGCCGGAGAAGCGGACACATGACTATGTCCGGCACGGCACCGTTGACCTGTTCGCGGCGTTTGACATCGCGACCGGCCTGGTGATCGCGAAAACCTACAAGAGCCACCGTGCGAAGGAATGGATCAAGTTCCTGGAGGAGATCGACAAGCAGGTGCCCCAGCTGGCGGAACCGGACGAGCCCGGCGGCGAGCCGCATGTGCTGCAGATCCACATCGTCGCGGACAATTACGCGACGCATAAGACTCCGGCTGTCCGGCAATGGCTGGAAAAGCACCCGAGGTTCAAGATTCATTTCACGCCGACCAGCTCATCCTGGCTGAACCAGGTAGAGCGCTGGTTCGGGCTTTTGACAGAGAAGCTCCTGAGCCGCGGCATTCATAAGTCCGTAAAGTCGCTCGAGAAGGATATGCTCGCCTGGGTAGACACATGGAACGAAGACCCCAAACCCTTCATCTGGACGAAATTTGCGGAAGAAATCCTCGAATCACTCGAGCGACTTTTGCGGCGGATCAAAGATCCAGGACACTAGGCGCGGCACATCGGCCGTGTCCTTCGTCGAAGTGCCCAGCTGCGCAGCGATCTGCTCGAGGTAGTCGGCGAGGTTGCGGATCTGTCGTTGCCCTTCCGGGTCATGGTGACTGCGGCGGCCTGGTTCGCGCCAGGACTACGGCTTGCAATGTTAACGCCGGTCGAGCCAGTGATGGTGATGGTTGTGTCGTCGGCTTCCCGGTCCTCGCTCGTGGAACGGCCGTTCTCCACCAGCGATTATACGGCTCTGGGAGAACGCCTGGGCCGAGTTCGTGCCATTCCTGCGGTCCGGCCGGGAAATAAGACACCTTCCGCGACCGCGCCATGCTTCCCATCCGCGCACTGCTCGTCATCGAGGTCCGACGGATAACAGCGGACGCGGTCACGGCACCAGCAGCCCGGCGAAGCGCAGCTGGCATTCCGTGCCGCAAGAGGGTAGACAGGCATCCAGGCCCCTCGCGGAACAGATGGTTCGACACCTCTCGGCTACCAGGGGTTCCCTGGGCTATCGGCGTTGTCAACTTGTCTGGAGTCTGGCTGTGTGAGGGTGTGCCAGGGTTTGGTCGGGCCGGTGCCGGTGCTGGGTCAGGCGGCGGCGGGCATGCCGATGATCTCGTTCCAGGTGGTGAAGCGGTCGGTCATCTGGTCGCGGTGTTGGGGGTGCAGTGAGGCGGTGGCGGCGGGGTCGGAAATGCGGCGAGATCGCGCTGAAGACCGAGAGGAACTGCTGAGGCCCGCCGGGTGAGCGGAAGCCCTTCATCGCGCGTTCGCGCTGTCGGGTGGGTTGGTGGGAGTTCTCCGCCCGGTTGTTCAGGTACTTCGATCGGCGCTGTTCCACCGAGCGGATGATGTCGCGGTGGGCGACGCCATAGCTGCGGAGCTTGTCAGTAACCAGGACCCGCGGCGTACGGCACTGCTTCTTCATCAGCTTGCTCAGGAACCGCTTGGCGGCCTTCGCGTCCCGCCTGCTCTGGACGAGGATGTCCAGGACGTTGCCGTACTGGTCGACTGCCCGCCACAGGTAGTACCGCTCGCCGTTGATCTTCACGAAGACCTCGTCCAGGCGCCACTTGTCCCCGGCCCGGGGCCGCCGACGCCGCAGCGCTCGGGCATAGGTGGGCCCGAACTTCGCACACCACTGCCGGACAGTCTCGTAGGAGACGATCGCGCCGCGGGCGAGCATGAGCTCCTCGACCTCGCGGAAGCTGAGCGGGAAGCGGTGGTACAGCCACACGCAGTGCGCGATGACCTCCGCCGGGTATCGACACCCCTTGTACGACGGCGACACCGCGTCCACGAACAGCCCCTCCCGACCACGGCCAACCCGAAGATCACCCAGAAACTCAGCTAAGTTGACAGCGCCTCGTCAACCCAATCGCGCTGCGCTGGTCGGCGTGCGAAGGAAAGCGACTGCCGCGTCCGCGCACATCGCGACCGGTTACTGAGCTTCTGGATCGGGTTTTGCCAACACGGTCGGCTCTGGGCGCTTGACGAGTGACGGCGCGCTTGGAGCGCGCACCGCTTGACATCGGACGACTTGCCGATATCGTCACGTCGTTCACAACGGACCATCTGGTCGGACCCGATCAAAGGGGGGAGCTCGTATGACCACTTTGGATTACGAGAGCGTGCAGGCTGCGTTACCGCAAATCGACTTGGGCGTCGTTGCGCCGCACATGCTGCAGCTGATGTTGCGCAATGTTGCGACCGACGGGTTCACGTTCGTTGACCCACTCGATGGGGGGATCCTCTCGAAACCGGGCTGCGTCCTCGCCTCGCCGAGCTATCCGCAGAACCTCGCGCGAGTCGACCAAGACTACGTGCACCACTGGACTCGCGACGGCGCGATCGCGGCGATCGAGATCGCCAACAACCCGGTGTTCCTCAACGCGGACGGTTCCAGCCAGGAGCTCTGCGACTACGTCGCCTTCTCGAAGATCTGCCAGGACAACGCAGTTGCTGCACAGGCGTTCTACAGGGCTGCTTACCGGATCGACGGAACCTTGCGGGACTGGACCGATCAGAAGGACGGTCCGGGGCTGCAGAACCTTGCCTTCATCCAGGCTCATCCCCGCCTGAACGCGGCGGCGCTGGCGACGGCGAAGGAGATCGCGCAGCGCAACCTCGACCGGATCGTTGCCGACTGGAACGACGACACCAACAAGTTCAACCCCTGGGAGGAGGTAAAAGGGCCCTCGTTCTTCGCTCGCTCAGCGCAACTACGCTGCCTGCAGGAAGTCCACAGCACCAACGCGCTCGGGCTCACAGTACCGGCGAGCCTCGCCGGCGCAATCACCGGCCTCTCGAACGTCCTGGATACCCACTGGGATCCCAGGAAGGGCTATTACGTCGCGGTACCGAACGGCCAGCTCGGCGCCAACTCATTGCTGCCCAATCTGGACGGCTATGACCCGAACTCCGAGGTCATCATGGCCTGCATCTACGGGGCGGTGCCCTGCACGGACCCCAAGCTGTTGAGCACCGCAGCGAAAGTGCGGGCGGCCTTCGAAGCCGGGGGCGTCTGCGAGTACCCGATCAACGCCGCCGATCGCGGCCTGGGCATTGGACCGCTCATCGGCCGCTACCCAAGCGACCGCTACGACGGCGACGTCCAGCAGGATCGTGATCATCCAACCACCGGCCACCCGTGGCCTGTCTGCACCGCCAACTTCGCCGAGCTCTACTATCGGCTCGCCCGGGTTTTCAGGGACGGTGGGACGGTCGCCTACGACGGGCTCACCAGCCCGTTCTATGACCAGATCGGGCTTGAGGCGGCCACCGTCAACGCCGCGGCGCAATCCGGCACTGTTGTGCAAAAGCTCACCGACGCCGGTGACAGGATGCTGAAGGCCCTCATCTACCACAGCGACCACTACGAGCTCGGCGAGCAGTTCGACGCCAGGACGGGCTACGTGAAGAGCGTCACCAACCTCACGTGGGGCTACGCCGCGTATCTCTCCGCCGTGAGAACTCGACCGTAAACGTGCAGACCAGCTCAGACGGACTGAAAGGAACCGTCCGGGTGTGTGGCGTTGTCAACTTGTCTGGAGTCTGGCTGTGTGAGGGTATGCCAGGGCTTGGTCGGGCCGGTGCTGGGTCAGACGGCGGCGGGCATGCCGATGATCTCGTTCCAGGTGGTGAAGCGGTCGGTCATCTGTTCGCGGTGTTGGGGTGCAGTGAGGCGGTGGCGGCGGGGTCGGAAATGCGATCGCGCTGAAGACCGAGAGGAACTGCTGAGCCCCGCCGGGTGAGCGGAAGCCCTTCATCGACCGCGACCGGGTCGCCGAGACCGCCACCGACGGGCAGATCCCGCTGCTGCTGGCCATCAGCGACAACACCCGCGAGTTCCTGGCCGGGGTCGCGATCGCCCACCAGTTCGGCCGCCCGCACACCCCGCAGGACCAGGCCTGGATCAAGACCCTGTTCGGGCACGTCAAGGGCGAGTGGCCGCACCTGGAGAAGATTCGTGACCCCGGCGAGTTCGACGCCGAACTGGACCGCGTCCGGGCCGAGTACAACACCGTCCCGCTGCACGCCAGCATCGGCTACGTCACCCCCGACTACGAACACGAAGGCAAAGGTGATGCCATCCGCCAAGCCCGCCGCGACGGGCTCGCTCAGGCACGCGAGAACCGCGTCGCATACCGTCGAAGCACAACCCCTGAGGAGAACCAGTATCAGGCAGCCGTGGCTGCAGGAGACCGCCAAGCGGAAGTCGCCACGCGTCATAAAGCACCGCTTCCCAATGCGTTACCTCGGCAGGCGCGAGCCTGCCACCGAGGGGCCGGACCACCCGATTGCCCTTGCGTGCCAGCTCAACCTTGTGGCAGACCGCGTCCGGGTCTCGACGCTGAATCGCGGACAGGGCCCGGTACGCGAGCCGAATGTCGCCCGCCCGTGGATGTGCGACCGCGCTTGCCGTGTCTGCCACTCCGCGAAGCAGCAGCATGTGCTTGCTACGCTCGGCGGCGGCGAGCCACGTGCCCGCTGGGGCGCCGCCTTGTCCTCTGGCTGCGGCCGCGAAAACGCTCCAGGGTATGACATGCCGCTTCAGGGCGATTCCCGGATTCTCGTAATGTCCGTCCCGAGGCGATGCCTGATGTGCCCTATGAGGCGGTACAGGTCGGCGCAGTACACCGACGGGTTCCCGAAGCCGTGACCGGAACGGTAACGGTGCGCATACTGGCCACCGCCACAGACGCGATGGACCCGGCACATCCGGCATGTCGGCGCCAGTGCCGTGGCGCCGGGTTGCTGTGCTGCCGCCGAAGGCAGCAGCAGCGCCGCGTCGAGAGGGTTGGAGCTCACGTGCAATCCGGTCGATCCGGCGCCCTGATAGGCAGACTTCAGAAAATCCGACTGCTCAATACCGCCGTCCGTTTCGATAACGGCTACCGGCACCTGCTGGAGACCGAGGCCGTCGGCCCGTGATCTCCCGCCTAACAGCTCATACATGATTTCTTCGAAAAACCGGATGCGGACTTCCTGCACGTCGGCACCGTACCAACGGTCGAAGACCTTGATCAGCCAGTCCGCATATGGCGTCTGCGGGAAGCCGGGCACCAATCCAGGCGGCAGTGCGGACCAATTTCCATGGGGCAGGAGGAAGTCGATAGCAGGCGGCTCGAACTCTCGCAGCGCCTCATAGGTTTGAGACAGGGTCGTTCCGCAGGTCGATCGTGCAGAGCAGGCCGCGAAAGAGACGGCGGTTTTGCCCGCGCGCCAGCGCGGCGAGGCCAGTGGCGACGGCAGCATGGCTGCCTCGCCCATCGGGCCGGCGCCGGTGCCGGTCGTGATCGGCTGCCATTCCGTCCAGGCTCACGCCCACCTGGACGTCGAGGTCGTCGAGCAACCGCAGATTAGCTGCGGTCAAATGCATTCCGTTTGTCTGCAGCGAAACCGACACCGAGGTCACCGCAGGCAGCGCCGCCCGTATCCGCGTCACTGCTCGCGTCAGAGTCGCTGGGCCCGCTAGGAGTGGCTCACCGCCGTGCAAGATCACGCGGATGCGGGCCAGGCCGTGCGTGCGGGCATGCTCCGCGATCCGCCCGGCAGCCTGGTCGATTGTCACGTCCGACATTCGAATTGGCTGATTCCGCCAGCCCTGATCGGCCATGGTATACATATAGCAGTAATTGCATGCGAGGTCGCATCTGCTGTGAATTTTGAACACGAATTCCTGATACGGCGAAGGCCGCCAGCCAACGGTCAGGAGGGCGTTCATGTCAATCGTATCGGGCCATTCTGGTGCGGCACCCCCCATGCCTGCCTCCTGGGCTTGGTAACGCCGGGCCCCATGCGACCCTCACGCTGAGGAGTCTAAGCAATTCATACACGCGACTGGAGATCACCAAACCGGCAGCCGGAGCACTGTCATTGGCCTGGGCAGGTCTGAGACGTCATGCACCCACTCATCGAGGCTGGATAGCTCAAGGAAGGAGACCCGAACATCCTGGTCGTCTGGACGCCGGGTACGACATGACCAGGCTGACGTACTTGGTCGCTGACCAGATACTTCCCCGCCGAGACCGGTGGTGGGGCGCATGTTCCGCAAGGGTGTGACTCCGGCTCAGGTGGCGCTCGCGTGGGTACACGGCCAGGGCGAGCGGCTCGGCGTCCCCGTCGTCCCGATCCCGGGCACCAAGCGGGTGAAGTGGCTCGAGCAGAACGTGGCCGCGCTCGACATCACGCTCACGGCGGACGAACTGGCCGTGCTCGACCAGCTGGCCGATCAGGTCGTCGGCGCCCGCTACTGACGTCCGGTCACCGGAACGAGTCGCCTGCGCATCCGCCGTCGCCCCGCGGCCGTGGCCAGGATTACCGCTGAGACCGGGATCACTTTCCACCTTGATCTTTCGTAACGGCGCCCTCGCGCTTAGCCTGGCTCAGCTCAACCTGTCCTTGGGCCAGGCCACCGTCAGCTTCAAGCCGGGCGTGCATTCGCCGTCTCGTGGACCGTCCCGTGCCGGGCACTGCAAAGTGCCCGCGCCGCACGCGCGGCAGGCACAGCGCTGTTCCCGCTGTCGGGGACGCGTTATATGTGGAGGCACACCTCGATCGGGCCTCGCAACGAGATGTGAATGCGCAGCTGGGCAAGCCGCCCGCCACGACAGCAGTGCGCCGCGGGGCTGAACTCCCGCCGCAGCCTCACCTACGGCTCGCGGCCTGCGGAAGGACGGCCAAGTTCGCCGCGTCGGCGACATCGGCCTGGAAACCCTCTGCAAGCTATGTTGACAGCTGCGCCGATTATCTCGGGTATCCGGTCGCGAGATCGTTTTGAACTTTCCGACCTTGTTCGCATCGAGGGGGTCAGGGGATCAAATCCCTTCAGCTCCACCAAAAACCGCAGGTCAGAGCCGTCTTCTGGTCTAGTGTGAAGATCATTTGTTGGTGATTGGTTGGCTGGAACAGGCACCAGCCGGCAGCAACGCCCACGAGCCGGCGAACCTCTACGGCACGGCGATCCGGGTTTTCTGTCTGGGGTATGAACACCGGCGAGTCGGCTGGGGTTCATGCGCGGGCACACCTCTCGCCGGTTTCTTAGTCACGGAGACGATCATCATCTCGTCGTGGCCAATCCGCCGGACCGTCTGGCCTACTGGTCTTCCGATCCGATGCGACGCAGGTGGACGACGGGCTCAAGAGACATGGCATACAAGAAGCCAGGGGTTCGAGTCCCCTTAGCTCCACGCAAAGTGCGAGGTCAGCACGTGGTTCCGGCTCCAGCCGGACGGGCTCAAAGATCGTCTGACCGTGATTTGACCGTCGTGGTGGACGTGGTTGGCTCGCACTCAGCCCATGAGGTGTCTCTCTCGATGGCACGCCAGGCGAGCGTTACTAAGGTGCTCGTTGAACAGGCTGGCTGGTCGCCGGGTCGACGTGGTCTTGCAGCGCCGCCCCGCAGCGATGGCCTAGAACACAGGATGGCAGCGGCCAGCGCCGGGCACTCACGAGTCAGGTCGGATGGCGTCGCGGTGGGACACCCGGCCGCTGCGGTTCCGCGCCTTCTACGACCGGAAAATCGCAATGGCCGTCAGCCAGCCGTCCGGGAAGTGTCCGGGGAGCGTGACTCCGATGCGGGACCGGACGAGGCTGCGGTTCCGGCTAAATGCGAGCCACCGTTTTGATTAGGGGGAAGCGGCGAATCCGTGCCGGGCGGCGATCCATCCTAATGAGAATTACCGAGCCGCCGTTCCGGCAGACTCGGGACCGGTAGCCGCCGCCAGGTGAGCACTGAGCCATCCTGGGCCTCCGCGGGGAGCCTTTCCGGGAGATCGTGCCCCTGCCGGTGGCCGGGAGAGCGGATCGCTGCTGGGATGTCGTGCCCGCCGCTGCGGCGTGAGCACTGTTCATTAGGTCGCTGATGGTTCTCCCGCAGGCTGCCTGGCTGCCTGGCATCGAGGACGGGAGAGGTAATGCTGCTGGTGGGAGATGACTGGGCCGAGGATGATCATGCCGTTGAGCTGATGGACTCCTCGGGCCGGGTGTTGGCCAGGGCCCGGCTGCCCGAGGGCGCGGCGGGGATGGCCCGGCTGCACGCGATGATCGGCGAGCATCTCGGCGCCGACGGCGAGGCGGAGGAAATACGGGTCGGGATCGAGACCGACCGGGGCCTGTGGGTGGCAGCGCTGGTCGCGGCCGGGTACACGGTGTATGGGATCAACCCGCTGCAGGTGGCCCGCTACCGGGAGCGGCACGCCGTGTCCGGAGCCAAGAGCGATACCGCCGACTCGCACACCCTGGCGGACATGGTGCGCACCGACTCTCACCAGCTGCGCCCGGTGGCGGGGGACAGCGCGGCGGCGCAGGCGGTCAAGGTGGTGGCCCGCACCCACAAGACGCTGATCTGGGAGCGGACCCGGCATGTGCAGCGGCTGCGTCACCAGTTGCGCGACTACTTCCCCGCCGCGCTGGAGGCCTTCGAGGACCTGACCGCCGCCGACACCCTCGAGCTGCTGGTCAGGGCTCCCGACCCGGCCGCGGCGGCCAGGCTCACCACAGCGCAGCTCAGCGCAGCGCTCAAGCGCGCCCACCGCCGCGACATCGCCGGCAAGACCGCCGCCATCCGGGCCGCGCTGGGCTCGAAGCAGCTGGCCCAGCCACCGGCGGTCACCGCCGCCTGCGCTGCGGCGGTGCGGGCGCTGGCCACGGTCATCACCACCCTCAACGAGCAGATCACGGTCATGGAGGGTCAGGTGCGGGCGCATTTCAGTCAGCACCCAGACGCTGAGATCATCTCGTCCCAGCCCGGTCTGGGGCCAATCCTGGGCGCCCGGGTGCTCGCAGAATTCGGCGACGACCCGCACCGCTACGCCAGCTCGAAGGCCCGCAAGAACTACGCGGCCACCAGCCCCATCACCCGCCAGTCGGGGAAGAGGAAGACCGTCATGGCGCGCTACGTGCACAACGACCGGCTCCGCGACGCCCTTGACGGCCAGGCCTTCGCCGCCCTGACAGCATCCGCCGGAGCCCGCGCCTACTACGACCGGCAGCGCGCCCGCGGCCTCAGCCACCGCCCCGCGCTCCGCCAGCTCGCCAACCGGCTCGTTGGGATCCTGCACGGCTGCCTGAAGACCCGCATGCTCTACGACGAGGCGACAGCCTGGCCGCAGTACGCCAGCCAGGAAATCAAGACTGCTGCTTGACATTCAAGCTCCTGGGATGTCTCCCGTCCTGCCATCGCACGCGATCACCGGGAAGCACGTACGCATCTGCCGCGAGCGGCGCAGTTGTACGAGGGCAGGCGGATGGTCGTCGTGGTTATCGCGGTCACGCGCAATCGCGTCTCGTGCTCGGGTCTTTCGGGCTTCCGGCTGCCGGCGCTGCCGGTGACCGGGAGTACCCGGGCGCGGGTCTGCACTCCCAGGCTGCGCGGGAGCTGGCCGGTCGCTGCGAGCGGTTGCTGGCGGCGGGGGACGCGCAGGGTGTGGCGCCGGTGCTGCGGCGGGCCGTGGACCGGATGACGAAGGCGTTGATGTACATGGACGACTCGTCGGGGATCGTCGGCGATGAGCTGCGGGTGATGATGGCCTTGTACGCGCAGGCGTGCACTGCCGCATGTCCGGACGCGAATTCGCTCGCGGGATGGCTGGTCACGCTGGCATACGACGGACCCGGCTGGCCCGAGATCCGGCTGCGCGAGTTCGCGGCCGCCTTGGGTGAGCGTGGCCTGGCAGAGATCGCGGCCCTGGTGGAACAGCGTGCCGCGGTCGCCGGCCCGGATTCCTGGGGCCGCCTGTTCGTCACCCGGACCTTGCGTGAGCAACTGGCGGAGGTCTCCGGCGAGGTTGACGGGTATGTCGGCGTGCTCGCCGAGAACCTGAACAGTGCAGTGCAGTACCTGCGGATCGTGAACGTGCTGCGGGACGCCGTCCGGCCGGCCGAAGCGATCGGCTGGGCCCGACGCGGCCTGGGGGAGAAAGGCGGCTGGCCACATGCCGGTCGGCTGCGCGACGCGCTGGTCGACTTGCTCCTGGACGCTGTCGGGCTCGAATACACGATCGCGGTGGTGACCTGCGTCTTCTGGTTATGGCCTGGAGATGTCAGGCGGCGATCTGGTACTCGTGTGTAAGTCCGCCGAGGACTTGTTTTCGTCGGATCCGGTACTCAGCCAGGTTGATCTGCGGTGGCCGGGTGTCGGCTTGAGCCGGTGCGAGCTGGCCGAGGGCCTGGTGCGGCCGGGCGGTGTTGTAATGCGGCAGGTATTCGGTCAGCACCTGGCGCAGATGATGCTCATTGACGATCAGCAGCCGGTCCAAGAGCTCCCGGCGCAGGATACCGATGATCCCCTCGCAGATCGCATTCGCTCTCGGCGCCCGTGGTGGGCTCGCGAGAATCCTGATGCCTTCCGCCCGGAACACGGCGTCGAAGGAGTCGGTGAACTGGCCTGCGCGGTCCCTGAGCAGGAACTTGATTGAAGTCGTGAGTTGGCCGAGGTCCATCAGGAGGTTGCGGGCTGCTTGTGTTGTCCACGCGGCCGTCAGGATTCGCGGTGATACCGGCGAGGTGAACCCGCCGGGTGCCGTGCTCGACGATCAGCGCGTAGATGCGCCGCAGGAGCACGGTGTCCACATGGACGAAATCGACCGCGAGGATGCTGCGGGCCTGGGTGGCCAGGAACTGCTTCCACGTCGGCCCCTTCCGGCGGGGTGCGGGGCCGAGCCCGGCATCATGCAGGATCTGCCACACCGTGGCGGCCGCGATCGGGTGGCCGAGCTTGACGAGCTCGCCCTGCACCCGCCGGTGCCCCCACGTCGGGTTGTCCGTGGCGATGCGGATCACGAGCTTGCGGATCGCGGCTGCCGTGGACGGCCGGCCGGGACGGCGTCGGCTGGCGTAGTCCCATCTGCGTGTGACCAGTCGCCGGTGCCAGGCGAGCAGCGTCGCCGGGGTCACCGCGAAGACCTCGCCCCACCGGCGCCGGGGGATCAGCCGGGACAGTGCTGCGAGCCACAGCCGGTCGGCTGGCTGGTAGCGGACCCGGCTGATCTGGCGGCGCAGCACCGCGTTCTCTTGCCGGAGCACCAGGAGCTCGGCGTCCTTGGACGCCTCACGCCGGGCCAGCATCAGGCAGCCGAGCAGACAGCGCGCGAGCAGGTAGCCGACCGAGAAGATCACTCAGCGATGATCCCAGCCCGCAAGCCTGGTCAGGCCAAATCGAGTAATCGAGGCTACAACGTCGCCGGGGCTGCTCGGTAAAGAGCTCGCCAGCCATGCCGGTCCACTGGCCGGCCACCGGCCAGGCGGACCGGCGGAAACCCCGGAACACAAACGCGTCACGGTGTGTGCACAGGCGAACGCACGCGAGCCGCCGATATGAGCGGATGTCAGCTCGGTGCCTGTCAGGACGTTGGCCATCTAGATCAGGGTATTCTGTGCGTCTGCCCCGCGGCTCGGGCCGCGTTAAGAGGCATCACCCAAGATCCGGGCGCGCTCGGATAGCAGCTCGCGGGCGCGCGGAGGCAGTTCCGCGCCGACTTCGACAGCGAAGTCCAGGTACCCCTGATGACCGGGCAGTTCCTTCAGGCACTTGGCGACCAGCGTGGCGGCCTGGGCGACGTCACCGCGGCGCTCCGCGATCCTCGCGCGCAGGAAGGTGAGCTCTGGCCCGGCAAGCGCCGGGCTCGCGGCGAGCCGGTCCAGCAGCTCATCCTCGGGGGTTCCAGCGAACCGGTCGAGGAGTATCTCGTGCCAAGCTGCGAGGTCCTTGGTGCGCTCGTGGCGTCGGTAGCGAGTCTCGTCGAAACTTCCGTACACGGTGCGCGGTCGCCTCGGGTCCGCCCGTCCGGCCGCGTCCAGTGCGTCCAGGTAGGACTCGGTGAACGTCCGCCACATGTCAGGCGTGGTGAGCAGCCGGGCGAGCGGACCGCCCAGGGCTGTCTCCTTTTCTGGCACCTGACCGTAACCCCGTCGAGTCCAGCCGTAGTCCGCCTCCCAGCGGATGAGCTGCTCCGGCACGCGCCGGGCGAAGGCCGCGAAGCCGTCATGACCGAGCACCGACTCCCAGAGCACGGCGACGGCATCCGAAACCACGAACTTCGCGGCCTCCACTGGGTCATCGGAGTGGAAGTAGTCATAACTCTTCATGTCGCAGGCAAGGTCAACCATCTCCGCGACGGCCTGCTGCGCTGGCCCGGGATCGTCGGCCTGGAGCGCCCCCAGCGCGTCGCCCACCAGCCGACGGAACGTGAGCCGCCACTTGGACCGCTCAGTGCGGTGCACCCGGCGGTCCCCGGCTATGTAGGCACCGTCCTTCGCCAGCTTGACGAACGTCGTCACCTCGTCCAGCACGGTGTCCGAATCCGGCAGTTCCTTCCTCGGCTTCACTTTCGGCTGTTCCGGCGAGCGCAGCTCGTCCTCGATGCGCTCGCGAAGCTGGGTGTTCCCTCGCCAGTAGAGAGTCCACAAGATCTTGCGGAGGCGCGCGTCGTCATTCGGCGCCATCGCGGTGTAGAACTCATCACGGTTCATCCGGTTCGCCGACATGACAACCCATCGTAGGCGCGAGGCAGCCGCCGCTGCGGTATGTTGAGCCCGCGAGGAGATGCAGTCCGGCCTGTTCCGGATCGCGGTGTCCACGTACTCGGAGACCGCGTTCCGGGAGGCGCTGGCGAACGCGCTGATCCACCGGGATTACACGCGTCCGGGCGCCGTGCACGTGCAGTGGAGGGAGGAGCAGCTCGAGATCTCGAGCCCGGGAGGGTTTCCGTCCGGTGTGCGGCTGGACAACCTGCTCGTCACGCCCCCGCACCCGCGCAGTCCGCTGCTCGCGGACGCATTCAAGCGGACTGGTCTTGTCGAGCGGACCGGCAGGGGAATCAACCGGATGTTCGCTGAACAGCTTCGTGTCGGACGCCCTGCGCCCGACTACGGCAGAAGCTCCGACGCGCATGTCGTTGCGGTGCTTCCTGGAGGACCCGCCAATCTGTCCGTGACCAAATGGGTCCTGGAGCAGGAAAATCAGCAAGGCAGGGCGTTCAGCGTATCCGAGCTCCAGGTGCTCGCCGAACTCATGCGGGAACGACGGTCAACCACGCACGAGCTGGCGCGGCTGACCCAGCGGACCGAAACCGAAACCAGGAACCTGCTGGCCCGTATGGTCGAGCGAGGCTGGATCGAGGCCCGGGGCGAGAGAAAAGGCCGGAGCTGGCACCTGTCCGCAGCCGTCTACCGGGTGCTGAACGCGCCCGCTGGGTACGTCCGAGTCCGCGGCTTCGAGCCGCTGCAGCAAGAACAAATGGTCCTGCGGTACGTGGACGCGCACGGACAGATAACGCGGACTCAGGCCGCAGATCTCTGCGCGATAGCACCAGATCAGGCCAGCCGCCTGCTTCGCCGCCTCGCTCGCGCCGGGAAGCTCACCCGGCGCGGGGAACGACGCGGCGCGGTATATGTCAAGCCTGGAATATGAAGAGGGCTCTCAGGCCAGCAGGACCTGGGCCCGCGCGCCTGGATACCGGGAGCCGCCGCGGCCGGGGATGCCCGGCCGCGGCGTCCCCGAGAAACCGGCCAGCGGTTCTCGCCGCGTGGACGTCAAGCTGGAGACCGACATCTGGCACACGCCATCAGGGGATCAGCCAGTGCGCTTTTGGCGCGAACCGCTGTCGGATCTGTGCACAGCCGCCACCGACGCCGGGTTCCTCATCGAGAAAGTCATCGAGCCTCGCCCGGCAGCTTCCATGCGCGAACGTTATCCCGAGGACTATGAGAAACTCACCAAAGAACCGGGGTTCCTGCTGCTGCGGCTATTCAAGCCAGGCAAGCCGCGTCCCGGCCTCGCGGAACTGAAATCGCCGCCACCGTCCGTTCATGCCGCAATGTGAGCGCGCGGCGGTGGCACGGACTTGTGGATCACGTTCCATACCGAGGTGCGTGTCTAGTGTCCTGAGTTATAGGTTCATTGAATAAATCAGACGTACGTGACCAGGCAAAACGAATTGAAACCCCAGGTGGCAAGTCACAAATATATCTAGCGGATTAATAACTCAGGACACTAGTAGTACTTTGTTAGGTTCCAGCGAGGGCGGCGGCGAGCCGGTCGAGGGTGATGGGCTGGCAGCATAAGGGGCAGGCGCCGAGGATGAGGGCGAGCACGAGCTGCAGTTCGTGCAGGACCTGGTAGAGGGTCATCCCGGCGCAGGGGCTTTTGGGTCCGTCCTGATCATGGTGCAGAAGGCCTGGGCGAGGGCGGCGAGGGTGACGTGGCGGTGCCAGCCGGTGAACGAGCGGCCTTCGAAGTGGCCGAGGCCGAGGGCGTGCTTGAGTTCGCGGTAGTCGTGCTCGATCCGCCACCGGATCTTGGCTAGGCGGACGAGCTCGGCGATGGGGGTGGTGGCCGGGAGGTCAGACAGCCAGTAATCGGTGGGCTCATCGGCTTCGGGGGGCCATTCGGCCAGCAGCCAGCACTCGGGCAGGCTGCCGTCGTCTGCGCGGGGGATGTCCCGGTTGGCGGGGCGGACCCTGATGGCCAGGAAGTGGCTGGTCATGGCAGCGGTGGGGTTGCCTTTGGTGGCCCTGGTGCCCTGCCGCCAGGTCACCTGCTGGATTTGGGTGGCGTGGGTGATCGCGAGCTGGCGCAGGCTCGCGGGCGGGCGGGGGTAGGCGGGCTTGCGCGGCCGGCCCGGCCCGCTGCGCGGTGCGGGCGCGGCCGGCCGGGCATCACCCGCGTGAGCGCTGGTGGTGCCCTTGACCGCCAGCATGTACTGCCATCCTCGTTTCTGCAGTTCCTGCCGGAAGGCGGTGTTGTCGCCGTAGCCCGCATCGGCCACCGCCACCGGCCGCGCGCCGCCGGTGGCGGTGACCTGGTCGGCCAGGCCCCAGCCGCCGGGCCCGGTCATCTCGTCGATCATCTCCAGGGCCAGCCGCCACTTCCCGGTATGCCGCACCTCACCGGGGATGCGCGCCTGACGGCGGCGGCGCCGGGCAGCGGCCGCCGCCACGGGATCATCGAGCTTGGCGTCGTCCCAGCTGTCCGGGCAAAACAGCCGCCAGTCCGCCGCGCACGAGGCCCGCTCGTTCACCAGGTGCACGCTCACCCCGAGCTGGCAGTTGCCGACCTTGCCCAAAGTGCCGGAGTACTGCCGGGCCACACACGGCGACGCCGTCCCGTCCTTGGCAAACCCGGTGTCATCCACCACCAGCGCCTCCACCGGCTGACTGGCCGCGAAACCCCGCGCCACATTCCGCCGCACCGCCGCGTAATCCCACGTCGAAGACGTGATGAACTGCTGCAGCCGCTGATGGTCCACCCCCAGCCGCGCCGCCATCGGCTGCATCGATTTGCGCCGCCCATCGGCCAGCAGCCCGCGCACATACAGCTCACCGGCCGCCCGCTGGTCCTTACGCGGCAGCCCGCCGAGCATCTCCGCAGCAAAGGCCAGCAGCCGGGGCCGGACCTCCGCCATCTGTTGAGGGGTCATCCCGGCATGACAGTACAAAGATCAGGGCAAGTGCGGGAGGCGCGCCGTACGACCTAACAAAGTACTACTAGGAGCCGTCTGAACAACCCGGATCCGGTGGGTGGCCTTCTGACCGCCCAGGCCGGCCTTGGTGCCGACCGGGTCGTCGTTCGCGGCATGGGCCGCCGCCGGCGGCCCTGGTGGCCTGCCGGCGGCGTGCGTGAGGGGCACCGGGCCGTTCGGTGGGAGCACGCCGGGCCGGGTGGCGGCCGGTCAGGCCAGGGCCCAGGCGCCGTCGCAGCGGGTCAGGCCGGCTTTGAAGAGGGTGCGCAGGTTCAGCGCGGCGCAGCGGGTGTGGAGCCAGGCGTCGTTCTTGGCGGTTCCGATGTAGCGGAGCTTGACCCGGTGCCCGTTTTGGGTCGCGGTCCAGGAGATGATCCGCTCGATTGCCGACCGGGTGGGGTAGGCCTGTTTGAACTCCGGTGTCCTGGCCTGGGCGCGGGCGGCGCGCAGCAGGCCCTGGTGCGGGGTGGATCCTCATCGACCGGCCGTCGTTGGCGGCGGTGCATCGCTCGCGCAGCGGGCAGCTTGCGCAGGCCGCGCCGAAGGTCACCGTCCGGGAGGCGGTCATCTGCCGGGTGACCCCGGCCGGGCAGGTGACCGTGCCCTCCGGCTCGTCGATGGTGAAGTCATCGGCGGTGAACCCGCCGGGCACGGCCGGGCGCAGCGGCCCGGGCTTGATGACGGTGTCGTGCCCGCCGTCCCGGTAGGCGGCGCGGGCCTCCCCGCTGCCGTAGGCCGAGTCGCCGTAGACCTCCAGCCCCCCGCCCTCCCGGGCGTCCTGGCCCGCCCCGTCCTGCCCGTCCTGCGGATCTGCGCCGTCCCGCGCGTCCGCTGGTTCCGCGTCCGCTGCCGCCTCGTCCTGCCAGCCCGCCCGGCCCGGCGTCCGCTGGTTCCGCATCATCTGGCGCCGGCGCGCCCGGGGTGGCACCTGCGCCGCCGAACCGGTCGCGGGCGGCCATTTTCACCCCGTTCTCCGCGTCCGTGCTGCCCGGCCCGGTAGCCATCGTCATCTCACAATCGGTGATCAACCCGGTCTCCGGCTCGGCCGCCACATGCCCCCGGAACCCGTCGCGGCGCTTCGACTTCGATTTGCGGGTATGCCGCGCCTCACGGTCCACGGTGGAGATCATCCGATCGGCGGCGACCTTACGGGCGATCCGCCACCGCCCGTCCGTGCCATCGGAGTCCGCCGCCGGCTCCACGTCCTGCCCGGCCACCAGCGCCAGCAAGCCCAAAGCGTCCGCCGCCACCGCATCCCGCTCCGGCGCGCCCGGGCCGGCCAGCGCATCCAGCACCGCCAGCGCGTCATTCACCAGGTCGCCGACCAGGCCCTCCTTGGCCGCCGGGTCGTCCCAGTCGATCGCCGGCCTACCAGCCCTGGAATAGTCCAGCTTGCACACCGCCGCGATCACCTCACCGGCGCCGGGCACCACCCGGGCCGCCTTGCGGACCGCCGCGATCAGCTGGCTCACCGTGTCCATCGTGGCCACCGCGTCGCCGGAAACCGTCGAGTCCACGCACCGCTTGCGCCGCCCGCGCAAAATCCCGGTTTCCGCGATCACCTGCGTGACCGCATCAAACACCCGGTCCGGTCGCTTCGAAGCGGCGATCCGCTTGCGCCAGTACACCAGCGTCGACGGGTCAAAGCCCGCCCGGGTCAGCGACCGGCCGCAGGCCACCTTCCACCGGATATCGAACGCCAGCGCATCAGCGGCCTGGGTATCCGACAGGTCATACAGCTCCTTGAGCACCAGCACAGACCCGGCCAGGTCCGCCGGCAGCGACGGCCGCCCGGTACGCGACGGGAACAAATCCGCGGTGAACCCATCGGGGAACAGCTCGGTGCGGTGCCCGGCCAGGAACGCGAACACGCTCCCGGCCGGGACAAGGCCCCCGGCGATCTCCTCGGCGTCCCACAGCTCCCGGTCCATTCGCGATCTCCCGTGCATGGGAAGATCCCAGATGTTCGAACGCATTGCCGGCAGAAACGCCGAACCGCTCCCGGGTTATTCAGCGTCGTCCTAGTAGTACTTTGTTAGGTTCCAGCGAGGGCGGCGGCGAGCCGGTCGAGGGTGATGGGCTGGCAGCATAAGGGGCAGGCGCCGAGGATGAGGGCGAGCACGAGCTGCAGTTCGTGCAGGACCTGGTAGAGGGTCATCCCGGCGCAGGGGCTTTTGGGTCCGTCCTGATCATGGTGCAGAAGGCCTGGGCGAGGGCGGCGAGGGTGACGTGGCGGTGCCAGCCGGTGAACGAGCGGCCTTCGAAGTGGCCGAGGCCGAGGGCGTGCTTGAGTTCGCGGTAGTCGTGCTCGATCCGCCACCGGATCTTGGCTAGGCGGACGAGCTCGGCGATGGGGGTGGTGGCCGGGAGGTCAGACAGCCAGTAATCGGTGGGCTCATCGGCTTCGGGGGGCCATTCGGCCAGCAGCCAGCACTCGGGCAGGCTGCCGTCGTCTGCGCGGGGGATGTCCCGGTTGGCGGGGCGGACCCTGATGGCCAGGAAGTGGCTGGTCATGGCAGCGGTGGGGTTGCCTTTGGTGGCCCTGGTGCCCTGCCGCCAGGTCACCTGCTGGATTTGGGTGGCGTGGGTGATCGCGAGCTGGCGCAGGCTCGCGGGCGGGCGGGGGTAGGCGGGCTTGCGCGGCCGGCCCGGCCCGCTGCGCGGTGCGGGCGCGGCCGGCCGGGCATCACCCGCGTGAGCGCTGGTGGTGCCCTTGACCGCCAGCATGTACTGCCATCCTCGTTTCTGCAGTTCCTGCCGGAAGGCGGTGTTGTCGCCGTAGCCCGCATCGGCCACCGCCACCGGCCGCGCGCCGCCGGTGGCGGTGACCTGGTCGGCCAGGCCCCAGCCGCCGGGCCCGGTCATCTCGTCGATCATCTCCAGGGCCAGCCGCCACTTCCCGGTATGCCGCACCTCACCGGGGATGCGCGCCTGACGGCGGCGGCGCCGGGCAGCGGCCGCCGCCACGGGATCATCGAGCTTGGCGTCGTCCCAGCTGTCCGGGCAAAACAGCCGCCAGTCCGCCGCGCACGAGGCCCGCTCGTTCACCAGGTGCACGCTCACCCCGAGCTGGCAGTTGCCGACCTTGCCCAAAGTGCCGGAGTACTGCCGGGCCACACACGGCGACGCCGTCCCGTCCTTGGCAAACCCGGTGTCATCCACCACCAGCGCCTCCACCGGCTGACTGGCCGCGAAACCCCGCGCCACATTCCGCCGCACCGCCGCGTAATCCCACGTCGAAGACGTGATGAACTGCTGCAGCCGCTGATGGTCCACCCCCAGCCGCGCCGCCATCGGCTGCATCGATTTGCGCCGCCCATCGGCCAGCAGCCCGCGCACATACAGCTCACCGGCCGCCCGCTGGTCCTTACGCGGCAGCCCGCCGAGCATCTCCGCAGCAAAGGCCAGCAGCCGGGGCCGGACCTCCGCCATCTGTTGAGGGGTCATCCCGGCATGACAGTACAAAGATCAGGGCAAGTGCGGGAGGCGCGCCGTACGACCTAACAAAGTACTACTAGTGTCCTGAGTTATAGGTTCATTGAATAAATCAGACGTACGTGACCAGGCCAAACGAATTGAAACCCCAGGTGGCAAGCCACAAATATATCTAGCGGATTAATAACTCAGGACACTAGGGCGGGCGCCTGCCGATGAGCACGCGCAGGCCGGTCGGCAGGCGCTCGGAGCCGAACGCGGAGGTGACCGTCACCTCGATGTCTTCCGCCGCAAGGAGAGCGGGCACCTGCGCGGTGTCGATCAGCACGTTGTCATGGCGCTCGTCGTCACGACGCCAGGAGCCGTCGTCATTGGACACGAAGGTGGTGATCTGGCGGACAAACCGATTGGGTGCGGGGACCGAGAAGTGGGTAATGATCGCCCAGTCATCGCCGGCCCGCCCGACGTTCGTGTCGTCCCGGCGCGCTTGTCCGTATTGCAGGTCGCAGATGTCGACCGCGAACAGCCCGCCCGGCCGCAGTGTCCGCGCGATCGCGACGAGCGCCCGGTCGATGGCCGGCTCATCGGGTAGGTAGCTGAGCACGTGGCCGACCGACACCACCGCATCGGCTGGCGGCAGTGGGTCGTCGGGAAGCGTCAGCTGGCGGATGTCCTCGGCGCCCGGGGCGTAGCTGCGGGCCAGCTCGAGCATCGCCGTCGATGCGTCGGTGGCGCTGACGCGGTGGCCCGCCTCGGCGAGCTGCTTGGTGAGCAGGCCACTCCCGCAGCCGAGTTCGAGGACGAGCCCGGCACGCGCCCGCACCGGCTCAAGCAGCGCCAGGATTCCCGGCGCGCAGGCCTGCGCGTGGAAGCCGAAACCGCGGTGATGCACACGCGCGAGATCGCGGCGGTAATAGCTGTGATGAGTCGGTGACACGCACTTGAGTGTCCCGCGCACCGCCCCCCGTTGCCAGTCGGGACGCAAAGGTAGTGGCCAACGGTGCCAGTGCGAGCGCCCCCGCCATGCCGCGAATCGCGCTCCAATCAGTCGGGACGGTGCCCAGGTCGGCTGATCCGTGCGCCTGGGGATTGACCGGCGCGGGCGAGGGCATCCGCGCAGCGTAGCGCGTCAGGCAGCCGGAAGTGCCGGACCAGGGTCAGCCGCGTCGCGCAACGGCATTCCGGTGGCGGTGACGAACAACGAGCGCGCTGACCGTCCCCGCTGGACGGGCACCGCATGGGTAGCCGTCTGGAACGCCGACTTGGCCACGCCGATCACAGGACACCGAACTCGGCGTGCGCATACGCGCCCAGCCTGGGCGGTCGTTTGCGTCGAGATCGACGTAGCCGTCAACCACCAGCAGGCCAAGCCTGCGGGCACTATGGAGCACGGCACGCAGCGGCGGCAGGCTGCCCGAGCCGGAGGCGGCCCGCGTAGGGTGACAGCATTCCCGGCACTGCGATGTGGGAGGGAAGCGTCCGGGGGCACCGGGCCGGATCCGGAACCCATCCGTGCCGGTCCAGGATGCCGGTGCCATCCACTGATGAGCACTGAGGGGAGCAGATGGACGAGGACCTGGCACGGGCGCGGCTTTGTGCCGAGCGCACCGAGGTTCAGAGCCTGCTCAAGGACACCGAGGCGGCAGGGCAGCAAGACCGGGCCGCAGAAAACGAGACAGGAGACATCTCCGATGCCGCCCAGCCGCTGACCGCCGAAGGCATGGACGACGCCATTGCGGCCAGCTTGCGTGATCGGCTGTCCGCGCTCGACCGCGCCTTGCAGCGGCTGGATGACGGCACGTACGGGCGTTCCATCCGCAGCGGGCTGCCGATCCCGGACGAGCGCCTGCAGGCCGATCCTGCGGCGGAGCTCACCGTCGAGGAGGCCCGGGCCCGTCAGTGAAGGTCCCTGCGGCCGGCGCCCGCCCCTGCTGCACATCCGAGCCGTCACCGGGGCCCGGACCAGGCTTGGCAGGAACGCCTGGGTCGCAGCGTTGTCGCCCTTGCCCACCAGAGCGGAGGTTGCAGGGCGGGGTCGGCGATCCCGCTGGCGAAGGCGCATCGTGGAACGTCCCATCCGGCGAGGCATTGCGCCGGGCCTGGTAGAAGCAAGCCCACCGCGGCGGGCATTGTCGCCCCGGCCCTGCTGGTCGGCCCGGGCCCCAGCGGGGATTCATGTCGTCCGGGCCGCCGATGCCGTGCCTCGAGATGGCTCTCCCCGGTTCTCAGGAATCGGTTGTCTGGTTACGCGTAGGGCGATTCGGGACATAGGCCGCCGTGCACGAAGTCGATCATGTTAATGAGGGCAGTGGAGCTGCGGAAACTCCGTGCCCGGGTAATGATGGCGTTGACCTGGGCTTTCAGTGCCTCGGCGCGGCCGTTGGACGGGCCGCCGCCGAGAGTGTTCATAACGGTGTCCTTGTAGCGGCTGAGGGTCGTGGCGAGCCGCTCCTCCTCACGATCTGGAGCAGGGCCAGCTGTGGCAGCGACTACCTCGCCGGCGGCCCGCCGCCGCGGCCCTGACCAGCTCAAGTAGCCAGACCGCTGACGCGGTCGGCAGGCGGATAGGGAGCCAGCCCGCCGGGCCTCACGGAGGCTACGGCAACTTCTTCGCCGGCGAGGACTTCACCGGCCTGGCTGACGCGCAGGCCCGGGCCGAGGCGTGGTGCCGGGATGTGGCGGGCATGCGGATCCATGGCACGATCCAGGCCCGCCCGGGCGAGGTGCTGGACAAAGGGGCTGGACGTGCGCCGCAACTTCTACTGGCGCCAGCTTCGTCCTCGATGCAAGCTATCCACACACCGGTCGGCCGTGGTCGCTGATGCTGGCTAGCCGGGTCGAAGCGGCCTGCCAGCCGGAGCAACAGTTGTGAGCAGCGTCGCCGACACCGCGGTGAAACGCGCTGCCGACAGTGTGCCGAAATGCCAGCAGCGTAACAACTGAGATATCTCGCTGAAACGGCCGGCGCCGACGATGATGGCGTGGGATTGCCGATCGGCGCGGCTGGCAGTGGGCATGTGCTGACGCACTGCCCGTACTGCACGCTGCGGTGCGGCGTGAGGATGCGGTCGGCGGGCCCGCGGGGGCCGTCGATCGAGCCGTCGGATTTTCCTACCAACCGCGGCGGCCTGTGCTCGAAGGGCTGGAGCGCGGCCGAGCTGCTTGGCCACCCCGACCGGCTCACCACGCCGCTGGTCCGCACCGACGCCGCCGACCGCGGTAGCCCGCTGCGCGCCGCGTCGTGGGCCGAAGTGCTCAACCGGATTGTCGCGGTGATCCGGCGTAGCCAGGAGGCCTACGGCCACGACAGCGTCGGCTGTTTCGGCGGCGGCGGGCTGACCAACGAAAAGGGGTACCAGCTCGGCAAGTTCGCCCGGGTCGCGCCATCTGATGAACGCCCAGCTCGACGCGCAGGGCGGCGCCGTCCTCAAACGCAGCGTGGAAAGACTCGGCATCGCGGTCGAGCTGGACGCGAGGACCAAAGCCGTCCTCGGCAAGGACGAGGTCACCGGCGTGCGGTTCGCCGGCGGCCGGACCATCCCGTGCGACATGGTGGTGGTCGCCGCGGGCGTCCGGCCCCGCACCGAACTGGCCCAGGTGAGCGGGCTGCCGGTGGAACGGGCGATCGTCGTGGACGACCAGCTGCGGGTACTCGGCGAGCCCGACATCTACGCCGTCGGGGAGTGCGTGCAGCACCGCGGGCAGACCTACGGCCTGGTTGCCCCGCTGTGGGAGCAGGCGAAGGTGCTCGCCGACCACGTGACCGGCAAGAACCCGAAGGCGGCTTACCACGGCTCGCGGACGGCGACCAAGCTCAAGGTCGCCGGGGTCGACGTCGCGGCGATGGGCATCACCGCGCCGGAGCGCGAGGACGACGAGTTCGTCGTGTTCGCCGAGCCGGGCCGCGGCGTCTATAAGAGCGTCATCATCCGCGACGACCGGCTCATCGGCGCGAGCCTGCTCGGCGACGTCGGCAAGGTCGGCTTCCTCATGCAGGCATTCGACCGGGGGCTGCCGCTGCCGGAGGAACGGGTCCGGCTGCTCTTCGACCTGGGCGGCCCGCCCGCGGAGGTGTCCGCCGCTGAGCTGGACGACACGGCACAGGTGTGCAACTGCAACGGGGTGGATAAGGCCACGCTCGTTTCGGCCGTGCGCAGCGGCACCAAAACGGTCACCGGCGTGATGGACACCACGCGCGCAGGTAAGGGCTGCGGCTCCTGCAAGCCGCTCGTCGCGCAGATCGTCGACTGGGCCGCCGGTGGCCAGGCCGAACAGGACCCGGCTGCGAACTGGTACGTGCCGGGCGTGCCCATGGACAAGCCGGAGCTGATGGCCGCGATCCGCGCGCGGCAGCTCAAGAGCGTGTCCGCCCTCTTCGACGCGCTCGCCAGCGGCCGGCAGGACGCCAAGAGCAAGATGGGCCTGGCCTCGCTGCTACGGATGATGTGGGGCGGCGAGTACGCCGCACCCGAACCTTCAATAGCTTCCAGGACGCCGCAAACGAAGCAGGGCTCAGCCGCATCTTCGCCGGGCAGCACACCAGGATCGACAACCAGGCCGGCCAGCAACTCGGGGCCCAGGTCGCCCACTTCGTGCTCGACCACCCCGCAACCTTCGTGCTCGACCACCTCGCAACGCCCCTCGCCAACTCGGGTCCGGGTGCGGGCACGAGCACGCGGTCACCTGCCACGTCTGCGACGGGTGCCTCGCGTACATGACGGACGACCGGTCACATGCGACAAGTGCGCGAACAAGACGCCCGAATATCGCGACGACGGTCAGCCGATCGCCAGCGGGCACCGCTGCGCGGCGCACTGCACCGAGATATCCCGCTATCCCGCTATCCCTGCATCCTGCGCGGAAGCACACCCGAGAGAAGGAGAAAGTGATGGCGACTCACCAGCACACGGCGGGCAATCACACCCGGACGTGCGACTATGACCATGACTGGATGCGTGACCTGGGCATGCGCGACGCGTTCGCCATCGTCAAGGAGGTGCAGGAGCTGGCCGACCGGGTCACCGACGTGCAGACCGACGTGCGGCAGCTGACCGGCGCGGAGGCCATCCGGCGGGAGCTACAGGCGTTCCGCGAGGAGGTCAACGGGCTCCGCGAAGAGCTGAAAGAGGCCAGGCAGGACGTGCGGGCCGTCATGCTCGCACATGACGAGCTGCAAGACGACTTTGTCGCGCTGCGGCAGCGGTTTGAGCAGCACGCGCACGGCACCACGCATCCGGGGCGGGCCGAGCACCAGCCGCCCGACGCCGACGCGCCGGAGGTACACGACCTGCAGTCCTACCTCGGCGCGGCCTTGACCCGGGCCAGCTGAGACCGCCAAGGCCACCAAGCCTAAGGCGCCGGCCGAGGCCTGGCACAGAACCAGGCCGGCACTTTCGCGGAGACCAGCCGCACACATGGCGCAATCCCGGTGATGTTTGCGCCTCGGCGGTATGGATCGCTCTGCGGCCACAGTAGCGCGCCCGCCGCTCCCAGCCGAGGGCGCGTGGTCTGGGCCGGGCCAGCCGGGGGCCAGCCCTTGGGGTGCAGAATGGGATTGGACCTCGCATTGATCATCGGCGAGCGTTCGGGATCATGGTCTGATGATGCTGTCCTTCCTGTAGCTGCTCGCGTGCCGCCTGATGGTGTGGGTGGCGGCCTGGAGGCTGATCATCATGTCGGATCGCAGCATGAACTCGCAGAAGACGCGCCGTCGGCTGGCGCCCCAGCGAGAAGTACGAGATGTCCGTGTCGGTGCTGACGGGACAGGCCACGCAGCGGAAGGCCGGCGGCGAAGTGGGGGGTGGACCGCTCCACGGTGACCCACATCTGCGGCCAGCGCCCGGGAATGCCCGGCCTCGGCGCCGTTCCTCCCGGGCCGCCCGCAAGTTCAGATGATCCGCCGGGTTCCCCGGCGGCGCGGTCGCCGCTGGCCAGGTCGTGGTAACGGATGGAGTAGGCGGTCCGGCGCGCATCCGCCTGGCTTCCAGTAGCTGCAGGTAGGCGGGCTCAGCCGAGGTAGAAGTCCCTGCGTGCGGCCACGAACGCCTCGACGGTCTGTGCCGGTACCCCGGTCAGGCGCTCGACATCGTCGGTCGCGCGGTCGTAGCGGTTCTCCCGGTGCAGCCGGGCCATGGTCGCAATGTGCTGCTCGGTGTGCGGTGGCAGGCCCGCCTTCGCGAGCACCTCGGCCCGCCACCGGTCCAGCGGCACGTCCACATAGGACACCGAACGCCCCAGCGCCCGTGAGAACTCCTCGGCCACGCCACCCATGTCGAGCGTGCGCGGCCCGGTCAGCTCGTAGACGTGTCCGACATGCGGGGCCGGGTCGCGCAGCACGGTGGCGACCACCCGCGCCACGTCGTCGGTGGCGACCGGTGACGTGCGCCCGGTGCCGAACGGCAGCGCGAGCGTGCCGCTCTCCCGGATCGACCGCGCCGCCAGCGTGGTGAACAGCGGATTGTCCAGGAACACTGTCGGCCGCACGTGGACCACCGGCAGACCTGACCAGTCCAGCACCTGCTCCGCCAGCCAGTGCAGCCGCTGTTGGTGCGACTCCGCGGTGCTGGTGGCGGTCATCTGGGACACCGTCATCTGCGACATGTCCACCAGACCGTCAAGCTTTCCGTGCTCCCGCGCCACCGTGGCCACCACGGTCGCCGCCAGCAGATGGTCCGGCGACACACTTATCCCGAAGTACATCCGCCCGACACCCTTGAGCGCGGCTGCGACACTCTCGGGCCGGGTCAGATCACCGATGACCACCTCCGCGCCGAGCGCACGCAACTCGCCCGCGCGATCATCGTCGCGACGGACTATCGCGCGAACGGGCACGTCCTGCGCACGCAGTTGGTCAAGGACGATGCGGCCTACGCCGCCGGCGCCGGTGACGAGAACAAGGTTGCTGGCAACCATCGGTCAGTCTCCTTCCGAGTGAAAAATATGATCAAACCAGTGCCTGACGCGCCTTTCAGAACATACTTCGGTTCGCGGGCATCAACGGAGATTCACGCAATTGACCCGTCCGATCTTTCCCTTGCCCGTGCCTCCCGGACGGAACGGGAAGCCTCCGGCGTTTCCCCGGGCTTCACACCCCGCCGTTACCAGCGGCGCATGCCGAGCGCATGCCGGGGCGGGAACAGGTCTCACGGACACTGACCCGGCGCTACACCTTCGACATAAGCCGAACCTCCAATAGCTAGCCCACTCACCACCTGCGACTTCGTGTCGCACTGACTATTAGCCCCCGGGGCGGGAGAGCGTCGGCCGTGAACATGAAGGCCAGCCGGCAGGCGAGGTATCCGAAGACAGCGGTCGTGACGGCTGGTGCGGCGACGGCGGATGCTGGGCTCGTTGTGGCACCACTATGCCTTGACTTGCCGGGATGCAGCGCGGCCATTGCTCATGATCGTCAGACGAGCGAGCCACGTCACAGTTGCTCAGCTCTGCCATCGTTGCTCATCAGCCGCGCATGATTGCTCATGATCTTCCGGGTTCCTACACGGTTCGCGGTTTCGCCGACCGTCCGGCTTTCCCATGAGAGCGGCACGCCGACCGCACGGTACCGCTGCCGGGTGCGCGGCCGGCATCGCCGGCGCCCCAGCTCGGGCAGACGCTCATGGCCGGCTGGCGCAGCCCGCTCGTGGTCGCCGCGAGCCTGGTGTCACCCGCCGCCCTCGCTTGCATCATCCAGACGCCGGGCGTCAGCCAGTTCTTCGGCTGCCGGGCCCATCGGTCGGATCGGCTGGGGCATCGGCCTCGGCGCGGCGACCGTGGCGAGCCTTGGGACGCCGGTCATTGCCCGCGTGCTCGAGTCCTCCCCCTTGGCCAGCCTGGACGATATCCTCCATCTGCTCCGCACGGCAGGCCCGGGTGAGGAGCCGCCGACCGGGCGCACCTATCACTCCGCTGATCCAGGCCACCGCGAACCGCGAAAGGTGAGCCCGGCGGGCTCAGTCCCGTGCCCTGCGGTCACGACGGGCGGGAGGCTGCCCTCGGCGGGGCTCAGTGAGATGGCGGGCGGGGACCAGGTCCAGCAGAAAGTGCTCGCCCGACCTGTTGCCGGTGGTGGCCGCGGTCGAAGGAGAGGCCATGCTGGAGGGCTGGCCGACTGGCTGGCCGACGCGGACTTTCCCCGAGTGGGAGACTTGGACCCCTACCGGCTGGGAGCCACCCGCGTCGGACTACGGCAACCGCAGCAGCTACCGGCAGTACGACCCCTACGTGGCCCGCCGTATCGGCCCGCCGTCCCCGCCAGCGTGACCTCGCCCTATGCGCTAGTCAGATCAGCTTCCTCTGGCTGCGAGTCCTGTGCGTCGCCCACGTCACCGGCAATCTGATCATCCTCGCGCACGTCGTCACGGGCAGCCGAGTCGGGGCCGCCCCGGTGCTCTCGCTCGGTCCCCGTCTTTATCCTCGCGCTCGCGATGACGAGGCTGCTGGTGGCCGGTCTGGAAGCGCTCGGGTTCGTGTCGCTAGGGCCGCTGTTCCTCCTGCAGGTCCTGCTGCTCGTCGGCTTGTCCGGCTATGCGTCCATGTCATGGTACTTGCCGCATTTGTGTGCGAAAGGGGGAGATGTTCTGGCATGCTGCTCCGGATGGGGAGCGGATGGAAGGCCTGGTGAAAAGGTAAGGAGCCTGAGTAGGCGGGCGTGGTCGAGGCGTTAGGAGCTTCGTGGGTTCAGTATCCGGACATCGGAGGAAGAGGAAGATCAGGCGGAGCGGGCGGCATGCAACGCCACCTGCGGCGGAGAAGGTAGCGCAGAAGGCAGGGAAGGCGGCGCCCGCCCTCGCCGTGGTGGGCGTGCTAGCAGCAGCTCCGCAGGTGCATAAACCCGCTCAGCCTGAGCCCGTGGCGGCAAGTGAACAAATGGCAAATGCCCATCTGGACGTCGGCGGTGCTCCCGGCGCAACTGACAGGCCGCACACACACTGTTCAGTCTGGGGACACCTTGTCAGCGATTGCAATGCGCTTCTACGGCCAGGCCGACGACTGGGGCTGGCTATATGAAGCGAACCGGCCGAGGATCGACGATCCAGGGCTGATCTACCCTGGCCAGGTGCTCAACGTCCCGCATGATCCCCCCGCCTCGTTCACGGCGAAGGGCACGGACGCGGTCCGGGGCCATGACGAGCAAGGCGGCGTATCCCAGCCACAGCCCTCCCAGGGCAGCTTGGCGCGCGCCGACTACTCCCAGGTCACTGCGCTGAGCGGGACGCTGGGCTGCAGCGGCCTGGAGGAGTTGTGGCAGTCCGCAGGAGGGTCACCCTCGGCTGCTGTCACGGCGGCTTCCATTGCCATGGCGGAATCCGGCGGCAACCAGTACGCCACGGGATCGGTTGGCGAGCGCGGGTACTGGCAGATCAACCCCGTCAATGGGGCATTGTCCACCTACGACGCCTACGGTAACGCACAGGCGGCGATAATATTGTCACACAACGGCATCGACTGGTCCCCGTGGACCACCTATGTGAGCGGGACCTATTCGGAACGGTGCTGATCCGGACGTCACCGGACTTCGAATAACCCGCAGACGAGGGAATTCCAATTATCCGGGGGATGGCACATGGGGCGCGGGGGCAGGCGAACTTGGCGTGACATTCGCCTGCCCCGGCCAACAGATCTTCGGAAGATCAACTTTGGTAAGTCCGTCGAGCTGCAAATATAGGCGGCGATCGATGTGCAAAATTCGTTTAACTCCGCTCACGTCCCCTGTAATGAAAATCAGGTCTTCAGACTCCGGGAGCAGGTGAACCGCATGTCGCGTCTCGATCGAGGCCAGGGTGAATTCATGGTGGGGAAGAACAGGGCAACGGCGGTCGGGACCCTCGTCGGGCGCACTTAGGTGCCGAACCCACATGCCTACCGTAGTCATGGCGGACCACGTTCCCCTGGTGAACACGGAGCGGTGCCGCCGTGCCGGTTTGGCGGGGAGTACGTTGCCGCGCAGCCCGGCCTTGGTGATTTCCTCGTCCAGCTCGCCCGCGAGCTGGTCCACCTCGGCCGTGTCATCTTCGATGGCTTCGGCGCGGTCGCGGACGGCTTGGGCCGCCGCTTCCGATGTCGATGAGAACGGTCGCTTCGCCGCGAGGATCACCGAGGTCGCGGAACAGGCGTAGTGCCTGATCGAAGTTGGCTGCAGCAGCCTCGCGCTTGTCCTGGGCTCGAGGTTCCGCGTTAGGTTCTCGCTAATCGCGGCGTGGGCGGTGATTGCCGCGATCGCGGGTAGGTGGCTGTTGTGGCCGATTTGGCAGCCAGGCAGGCGGGTGACTAATGGCCGAGGACACCGTCAACGAGCAGGCGGCCGAGCTGGTAACTGAGGTCACCAAGGCCGAGCGGGCGCCTGGCCGAGGCCGGGCGCCGGCCCTATTTGGCGCTGCCGCGCGTTCGGGTGCGCGTGCCGCGGGTCGCGGGACCCGAACGGCCCGCCGTGGCATGGGTTTGGGTACGGGCTGGCTGGCCGCGCAGGTTGTGGCGATGGCTCCGCGGCTGCAGGTGCGGGACCAGGCGGCGTTGCGCGCGCAGTTCGCCGGGAGGTCAGCCGACGAGATCGCTGATGCGCTGATCGAGGGCGCAGCGCGGGCGTCGGCGACGGTTGGCGGCGCCATCGGTGCGTGGGCGGCACTGCCGGTCCCTTCTGCGTTTCCCGCCCAGGTGGCGACGGAGACGCTGGCGCTGGTCGGAATCGAGATCAAGCTCGTCGCGGAGTTGCATGAGGCGTACGGCATGCGCGCCGCGGGTAACGTCGTGGACCGGATGACCGCCTATGTCGCGGCGTGGGCGCACCGCAGCGGTGTCTTCCTGGCTCCCGGCGGGCTGATCCTTGCCGCGGGGTCCCCATTGGCCCGGCGGCTGCGACGGCGGCTTACCGCTCGTGCGGGCAAGAGCGTGTTCTCGCTGAGCCCGCTGATGTCCGGAGCTGCCGCAGGTGCCTTGGTCAACCGCCGTGAGACGCGTCGGCTCGGCCAGCACGTCCGCGCCGACCTGCGCCGCCGTGCGCAAACCGAGGACGGCCTCGTTGTGGGGTCCTTGAGGGCCACGCGGTCACCTCGGAGGCGATCTTAGCGTCTCGTCACGCAGAGTGACAGAATTCCGTTTGGGAGGAAGCGCTGCAGTCCCGCAACGACAAGGACATCACCGCGAGCTACCCGGAGCTGCACCCGCTGGCACACCTGGTGATGGTGCTGGACGGCGAGATCGTCGCGCTGCGCGACGGGCGGCCGGACTTCGACCTGCTGCGCCGCGGCGGCCGGTCGCTGCTGACCGAGCCGTACACCACGCGCCGCGAGCAGCTCGCCGCCCTCGCGCTCGACCACGACCTTAGTGCGCACCCCGCCGTGGTCCCGCGGCCACGCCGCAGACGTGCTCGCGACCAGCATCGACCGCGGCCTGGAAGGTATCGTCGGCAAATCGCTGACCTCGCGCTACTGCCCCCGCGAACGCCGCGAATGGATCAAGGTCAAGAACGTCCGCCACCAAGAAGTCGTGATCGCCGGCTGGAAACCCGGCGAGGGCAACCGCGCCAATATGATCGGCTCCCTGCTGCTGGGCGTTTATGACACCACCGGCCGGCTCCGCTACGCCGGTCACGTCGGTGCTCGCCCGTCACCGCGCATATGATCCAGCAGCTGCCCGGCATCGGCCCAGTCCTTGCCGCGGTCATCGTCGCCGAGATCGGCGACATCACCCGGTTCCGCGACGCCGCCCAGCTGTGCTCGTGGGTCGGCCTGACACCACGCCACCGCGAGTCCGACACCAAGGTCATCCGCGCACCGATGCCAGCTTCGCCGCGCTGTGCGGTGCCAGCCCGGTCAACGCCTCCTCCGGCAAGCAGCGCCGCCACCGGCTCAACCGCGGCGGGGACCGGCAAGCCAACTCCGCGCTGTGGCGGATCGTCCTGGTCCGCATGTCCCACGACCCACTCACCAAGGCATACGTGGCCCGGCGCACCGCGGAAGGCAAGACCACCAAGGAGATCATCCGCTGCCTCAAACGCTACGTCGCCCGCGAGGTCTACAAGGCGCTGACCCGCCCATACCGGATGCCCGCAGATCGCCGCGGACGAAGCGGGTCGCCGGCGTTGGTGGCGCCGCGGACGGTCTTGCCGTCCAGGGCGACTATCAGGTTTTGCAGCTGCGCGGCGGTGATGTTCCCGGTGAGCACCTGCCGGTACAGCGAGGCCGAGACGGCCTGGTCGAGGGCGCCCGACATATTCAGCGACGGGCATCAGGCCCACTGCGCTGACTGCAAAATGTCGAGGGCGGCGCCGGCCGCCAGCTCGTCGGGCGTCACGACGTGCAGACCGGTGGCGTCCGCTGCCTCCAGGGCGGCCAGCGGGCTGGCACTGACGAGGCCACTCAGCGCGCTGACCCGCACCCCCGCCGAAGCCAGCACACCCTGGGCGCCCACCGCCCCCAAGGCGTCGCTGACCGCGAGCACAACCGCGTCGGCGAACGCCGGCAGCGCCGCCAGCAGCTCCCGGGTCTGGGCCTGCAGCAGGCCGTCGGCGATCTCGACGACCACATGCGTGGCACCCTCGGCCGCCAGGGCGTCACGAATGGCGCGCATCGTGGCCACCAGGCGATCCGCCGGGTACCCGAACGTGGATGGCATACCGAAGTCCAGGAAGTCCACCACGCAGTGGGCACCCGCGTCGACGTAGACCCAATGATCCTTGCCGCTGCCCGAACCGGTGACCTTCCCGGCACCCACCCGCAGACCGGCCCGGGCCCAGCCCCGGATGACGCCAGCGGCCGTTGTCGTCTTGCCCGCGTTCATCGCCGACCCCACCACGGCCACCGTGGCCGGGCGCGGGTCTGCGGCGGGCGGCACCGGGCGCGCCAGCCCGGCCAGCTTCAGCGGTGCTCCCGAGCCGTCGGCCAGCGCCCCGATGACCTCCAGCGCCGTCGGCTCACCGCGCCGGACATGCGACGACGCCACCGTGCC
Source organism: uncultured Actinomycetota bacterium (assembly GCA_963820395.1). Taxonomy (GTDB): domain Bacteria; phylum Actinomycetota; class Actinomycetes; order Streptosporangiales; family Streptosporangiaceae; genus DATFVJ01. The sequence goes on from CAWGAE010000009.1 coordinate 144,740, forward strand.
GATCACCCCGCCGACCGTCAGCAGATGTGTGCGGGGACCAGCCGGGACATAGCCCTCGTAGAAGTCCGTGGCGTAACGGTTGCCATAGGCTCCGACAACCAGGTCGCCGGCATGCAGCCGGGCGCGACGGCCATACCGGTCCTCCAGGCAGTCATGCTGGCCAAGCGTGTCGACGCGGGCGACGACGAGATCACCCTGCGTCGGCTGCTGCCGCGCGCTGGCCACCGTCAGGGCTCTCGAGCCTAGGCCTCGGGTGGCGAAGCTGAACTTCGCCTGGGACAGGTCGCGCATAGCTGCCTTCCTGGCTGGCCATGGCGCGCTGAAGAACATCGTCCAACGCGCTATTCACCTCATCCGGCGGCTGGAAACCTCCGACCCTCGATCTTGTCCTTTACGGCTACTCTTCTCATGGGTTGAAACCGCGATAGCACCCGTCTTACTTACCGAGAGGTCAGTAGTACCACCATGTTCTCCACGGTGAACATCCCCTTGGTGGTCTCGGCCCGCGCTCTGAGGATCGCCCGCCCGCCTGGACACCCATGAAGATGCGGACGAACCCCCAGGTCCAGCACGCCGCACTGGAGGCAGCCGCCTGTGAGCGGATCTTGCCTGACACTGTGGGAGCCGCAAGCTCGCCGAGCGGCCCCAGCTCGCCGCCTGCCCGGACTACCTGCGGCCCGGCGACACGCTGGTCTGCGCCAAGCTCGACCGGCTCTGCCGCCCCGGCGATTACGCGCCCCCGGGTGCTGGCCGTCGGCGACGGGGCGCTGGCGTTCTGGAGCGCCCTGCGGAAAGTCTTCCCCGAGACCAAGGAGGGCCGCTGCTGGTTCCACAAGACCGCCAACGTGCTCGCTGCGCTGCCCAAATCCTCACCGACCTGGCCGAGGGAACCGGCTGGGACGCCGAATACAGCCGCGACACCTGGCAGATGCACCGGCTCGGGTTCGGCGGGCGGTGCACGCGCAGCTTCGCCGACATCCCCCAGCTATGGCTCCTTGTCGACCAGCCTGCCGGTAGTTCGCATCGAGGGGCGCGGGCGCCCGATCAATCCAGGTGCGAACCTCCTGCGGTGACCGCAGAAAGATGCGTTGCTCGGTGAGCATTGCCAGGTAATGACCGTTTTGGGACAGTAGCACGGAGTCGGCGACGACGCTGCTCCAGACCCAGGCAGTAACAGAACTTTAGCCGGGAGGGAACGCTGGTAACCAACGCTGCGTTCGTTCCGACAAGCTGGGACGACGCGCTAGTGACGCTGTACAGTGCCCACTACCGCTCGCTGGTACGACTAGCAAGCTTGCTAGTACATGACACATCCACAGCGGAAGAGGTTGTACAAGACTCCGGTCTCGGTGGCCAGTTCCCGCGGCAGCGCGCTCCCGGCGTGCGACACCACGCCGCTGCCATCCGAGCTGACCTTGACCCGTGCCCGCCTGCCGCTACGCTTCACCCAAGGAGTGCCTTCCTGCGAGGGGTTGCCGATCATTCAGCAGTTCGACTTTCCCTCACAGGCAAGGCACTTCTTCGTATCTCAGCACCGTGTCGATCCACCAGCTTGAAACACCGGGGGCGAACGGTCAGTCTGCCTAGCCTCTCCGGCTCCGTCAGAACTTCTCTAGGGCTTTTTTCAAGGGTGCCGGGCGCGGATCACCACACAAGTTGTATTAGACAGACCCCAGTAGCACAAGCTGATCTCCCGCCGCCGTGAGAGACCCCGCAGGCAACCCGGATTCCCGCGTGGCAACGTCCGAGCGGCTCGTGGCAGCGGTCAACCCGGCCGCCACCGGGCCAGCACGGACCCGGCCAGAACGTCGGTCTCGAACGCCGCCAGCTCATCCGGCCCAGCCGGGGCGCGCGCCTCACGCAGATCCCGCACGACCGCCGGGCTCAACCCGGGCCTCCTCGCCTTCACTGGTCCAGCAAGACCAGCGATACAGACGATACAGCCTCAAGAATACCGAAAAGCCCTCAGGTCACATCGCACTCATAGATCACGGAAAAGCTCTCAGGTCCCCCGAAGGCTCAGGGAACTCTGGGGTTACTTATTAGTGAGATTCCCCGGGCCATCCGACTGCCTGCGGGGCGGCCTTCGGCCAGCCTTGACGCTGGCAGGTCAACCGGCGTCAATCTGGCAGCTATCGGCCCCAGGATGGGCGGCTGTAAGGGCGTCGAACTGCCCGAACCGCACAGGTAAGGGAGCCAAGGATGGCGACCACCGCGCTATGGCTCGATACGCGTAAGGCCAGGTTAAGCCGAAGTTACTTGATCTCGAATATGCAGATCCGTGCCACTACCGGCCGAAACGTCGTCCGAGGCAAGACAACGTTCTGGCTACACGACCTCGGCCGGACCGACGAGCAGGCCGTCCGGAGAAGATCGCTGGTGATCAAAGAGCTACCATGATCGACCCCACCCGTGGTCTTTCTGGCTACGCCATTTGGCCCATTCTGCGAAGTCTTCGCAGGTCACCAGCCATTTGCAGCCGACACGCCGACGTAACTTAGGGTTAAGGGCCCGATTCCTGAGTGTGACTCCCGATCTGCAGGTGGCTGCTCTTGATCTTGCGGGCCGTTAGCCCACCGGGCGAGCTAGGCTGCCGAGCCGTCGTTGTCGTTCCCCCGCCCGGTCACGAAGGTGCGTGTCCATGGGGCTCCGAGTTTCCATATCCCGCGACCTGCAGGGAGGCAGAACTTTGCCCCAACTTCGCTTAGTCGATAAGGGTAGTTTTATCCAATTTTTGGTAGTTTGTCACTTGTAATCTGATTCTGGTAGCTCGCGAGCTAAACGGCTTCACCTATGAACGTGGTCCTGCAGTCTGAGTTTGGAGCTTGTACGGCTCCCGATCGGCTCCGCTGGGTCGGCGACCTCCCCGGCCTGGCCGACAAGGCGATTTCCGTCTTCGCCTGCGTTCAGGGGCTCGACTACGCGGCAGACCCGAGGTCCCGATCCCGCCTGTGACCGACCGATGAGGAGGACGACCTCATGTACACCAACCCGCTGTACAAGACAGCCAGGAGCCCGCAGACGGCGCCCGGCAACGGCCTCGGGAGCCAGACGGGACCGGCCTGGCCCCGCAGCCGAGCACACCGCCTCGGCGAGCCCGCACGGGCCGAATCCCGGCCGAATCAGGAAGGCGGCATGAGGTGAATATGGAATCGTCTTGTGGCACAGACGTAACGGGAGGCGGCGCACCGAAGAACCCGGGCGCCACGTTTGAGGCCTCCACCGGAAATATCCGGCTCGCTGACTGGCTCTACCGCTCGACGCCTGCCAGCGTCATCTGGCTCGTGGCCCGTCTGTGGCTGGGCTACGGATGGCTCCACGCCGGTTACGAGAAGCTCTGGGGCAGTTTGCACGCCGTGTTCTGGAATGGCGCGGGCGTGAAGGGGCTTGCCGCCGCGGGGGTCGCCGGATCGACAGCAGGAAAGGGTGCCGGTGCCTCCTACGGATGGTGGGCGGGGTTCCTACACAACGTCGTCATTCCGAACGCATCATGGATCGCCAAGCTGGTCGCGGTGAGCGAGTTTACAATCGGGGTGCTGCTGATCTTGGGCCTGTTCACCGGAGCTGCTGCCGCCGCTGGTCTCAGCCTGAACCTCGTCTACATGTTCTCGGGATCTGACACCGTGAATCCGGCGTTCGCTGCCGTAGCCGTGCTCTTGATCCTGGCCTGGCGAAATGCCGGCTACCTCGGCCTAGACCGGTTCGCGCTGCCCATGGTGCGCGATCTGTTCCACCGCAATGCCCAGGCCAAAGACCGCGCCCGGGAGATGGTGTAAGAGATGGCCACGCGTGATCTATTTCTAGTTAAGCACCAATGGCATCAATCGTCACGTTGGTCTCGCTAGTTTCCGTACTTGTAATTGATTTGCGGCAGGCGACGGCGGTACCGGGGCGGTGGGTGGGTGCACCCGTACCGACCCAGAACTCGTCGTAGCGCTGTGAGCTGGGAATCCAGTCAGTGCGCGAGGTGGTCGCCGCTGTCCTGGGGAGGGCTGGCCGGGTCTGCGGAGGGGCGACGATGATGCTGGTGGGGAGATGGCGCCCAGGGTGCGGCAGGCTAGCCGTTCGTGTTCTTCCGACTGCTGTATCTCGTTTTCTGCAAGGTTGCCTGCTGGCTGTTCCTGCTGGCTCGCAGCGATGCGGCCAAGGACATGGAGATCCTGGTGCTGCGTCATGAGAACGCGGTGCTGCGCCGTCAGGTCGGCCGTCCGCGGATGTCGTGGCCGGACCGGGCGGTGGTGTCAGGACTGGCGCGGGTGCTGCCGGCGGCGTTGCGCGCGCACCGGCTCGTGACGCCGGGCACCTTGCTGGGCTGGCACCGGCGGCTGGTCAGGCGGAAGTGGACCCATCCGAGACGGCCGGGCCGGCCGCCTGTAGATCCGGCGATGGTGGCGCTGATCGAGCGGCTTGCCAGGGAGAATCCGCGCTGGGGGGTACCGGCGGGTACAAGGCGAACTGGCGCGCCTGGGGTAGCGGATCGGGGCCTCGACGGTGCAGCGGATCCTGCGCAGGGGACGGATCGGCCACGCGCCGCGTGCCGTGGGCACTTCGTGGCGGATGTTCCTGCGTGCCCAGGCCTGCGGGCTGCTGCCTGCGACTTCTTTCACATTGACACGATCGGCCTGCAGCGCCTGTATGTCTTCTTCGTGCTGGGGGTCCGCAGCCGCCGGGTGCACATCCTGGGCGTCAGCGAGTACCCGGTGGCCGGGTGGGTTGCCCAGCAGCCGAGGAACCTGATGATGGACCTGGGGAGCGGGCTGCCTCGTTCCGGTTCCTGATCCGGGACCGGGACGCGAAATTCACCGACGCCTTCGACGCCGTGTTCGCCGCCGCTGGTATCAAGATCGTGAAGGTCCCGCCGCGGACTCCCCGGGCGAATTGTTTCGCCGAAAGGTTCGTGCGAACGACCAGGACAGAGTGCACAGACCGGATGCTGATCTACAACCAGCGGCACGCGGGCGCCGTGCTGGCCGAGTACGCGGTGCACTATAACGATCACCGGCCGCACCAGTCCCGGGATCAGCTTCCCCCGGCCCTTGACGAGCCAGTGGCAGTCCCGCCAGGCGGTGAGATCCGTCGCCGCACGGTGCTCGGAGGCGTCATCAACCAGTACACCCGAGCGGCTTAGCCGATCCCGCAAACATGCAGGTCACGACTCCATCGCGGGATTTGGATCGGTACAGGATATCCGCCGGGCTTGACGATATGATCGTCAGTCGTTTCCGCGCACGCCCGCATCGCCGGCCGATCCGGGTAGGACCGGGCCAGGAACCGCGAGATCTGCTGCGGCGACCAGTTGCGGTCCAGCTTCGCCCGCACGACATCGCGCAGGCCCGGGCCGCTGTCGAGCTTTGCCGCCTTGGGCCGTTTGCGGCGTCGCAGGGCCTGGTTGTGTGCCCACCACGGCTGGTAGCCGCCGTCCGGCTTGCTGTTGCGCTTGACCTCCCGGTACACCGTCTGGAAGCTCTTGCCGATGGCCGCGGCGATCTCCTTCACAGCACGGCCGGCGAACAAGCCGTCAGCGATGGCGATGCGGTCATCCTGATCGAGGAAACGCGACGATACGGGACCTGCTTCTGGAACGAGCATCCCGCCAGCGTCCAGGAACCACAGGGATCCGCAGTGGTCGACACGCCGACGGCACGAGCCGCTGCCGCACCCTTGTAACCCTGCCGCAGCAACTCGAAGTACCGCTGCTTGACCGAGGCCGGCATCTTGTTGTGAGCCCAACGAGGCATCCGAACATCCCTTTCCGGAACGTTCGCAACCACCGATGGAAGTCAAGCCGTCTACGCCGTCGTGTTCCTGGACGCCATCACGGTCAAGGTCCGCGACAACCACGTGGTCCAGAACAAGCCGGCCTACCTCGCGGCCGGCATCGACGCCGACGGCGAAAAACACGTGCTGGGCATCTGGCTGGCCAAGACCCCGCCGGAGGCTGCCACCGCCGGGGAGGGATCACGCTTTTGGGCCAGCGTCACCGCGGACCTGCGCAACCGGGGGTGCGTGACATCCTGATCGCCCTGCTGCGACGGGCTGGCCGGGTTCGAAGACGCCATCCATGCCGCCTTCCCGGCTGCTCTACACCACCAACAGCATCGAAAGCCTGAACTACCAGCTCAGGAAGGTGACCAAGGCCCGCGGGCACTTCCCTAGCGCGACGACGCCGTCGTCAAATTGCTCTGGCTGGCGATCATCAACATCGAAGACAGGCGCGCCCGCGAACGCGCCGCTCGCAGACAGCAAACCGGCAAGCGCAGCGACCAGCCCGCACGCCTCATCGAAGGACAACGCGTCATGGGATGGCGCGAAGCACTCAACGAACTCGACGTCGCCTACCCAGGACGAATCAGGTAAAGGAAACATACGAGCAGGCCTAAAAGATCTTTACACACCTGAGATTACAAGCTCCGCCCCCGCCGGGCCGGCTCACCCCGGCGCGGGTGCGGCGGGGGTTTCGGAACATCCGCGTGAAGATCACCTGCCCGGCGGGCGCACCGAAACCCCGTAAGCCCGGCCCCGGCCGCCCGCCCGGCTCGAAGAACCGCCGACCAGCCGCACGTCACGACGTCGGTAAGCACCGCAAGGCGAGCACGGCCAACAAGGAAACAGGTTAAAAAGCAAGCTCAGCGCATGAGCGTATCGACCGAGAGGGATTGGGGGAGGGCGATCAGGCCCTTGGCGGCGAGACTGCGCACGATGATCTCCCAGGTGGGCCGGGTCATGATGAGTGATCGCAGCTCGCCGCGGCCACCGTCGGTGTCGCCCGTCGCAAGCAGTGCTCTGGCACGAAGGAACCGCAGGTTCTCTTCCTCGGGCAGCGCGGTGAGGGCTTGGCCGATATGGGCGAGCGCGGTGTCCCCGTTGCCGGCGAAAAGCGCCTTGGCTGCCCGTTTGAAGCCGTCGTAGGCCTCTGATGCATCCAGGAGGCGGCGCAGGTCACCCAGCGGGTCGTTGCTGCGGTCGATGCGAAGGTCGACCAGGCGCCCGGCCCAGGGATCGCACCGTTGCCCGTCGACGACGATCAGCGCGGCCGCCATCTTCCCGCGCGCATCGCCGCCGGCCGCTTGCCCGGCCCCGAGTGCGGCTAGCAGGCGTCGCGGAAACGAGTCCGCCGAGGCACCAAACGCTGCCGCCATGGCTGGCCAGACGTCGGGGCTGGCCATCATGTTGGCCTGTACCGCGAACCCGTCGCCGAGCAGGTGGCCGGCATGGTCGATGCACCACTCGCCAGTCACGGCCGCGACGCTGCCATCAGCCGATACGACGCCTACCTGGCGTACCTGGCGCAGGAGGCCAGCCGGATCAGCCGCTTGCGCCCCGGCCAGCGCGTCGGGGGAGGATGCACCTGCATGCATTGCGTCGAGGCAGCGAGGCCCGTACGCGGGTTCAACGATCCCCTGGGTCGCCACCGCGCCGACGCCAGGGCGGGCCCAGGGTACGAGTGCTCCGACCGCGAACATGCCCGTCTGCGCCGCCACACCGAGCGCCCCGCTTCCGGGATCGCGGGCCACGATCGAGAAGGTCATGACATCACCTGCGCAAACCACGGTCACAAGTCGGTCACGGTCGCCGAACCGCGCGCGGCTACCCGACAGGCGATCGCACTGAGTCGAGTCCCCGCGGCGAAGGCCTGGCGTCCGAGCAAGCCATCGCCGGCAATTATAGGGGCCGCTCGCTTACGCTGAGCTCCCCAGGCATACCGCCAGTGGGGCAAGGCGCTGGAGTGCGTCGGTGGAGCCCGGCGCCGCCTACCACCAAACCGTGTATAACGCAGCGTGATCAGCGGGGAATGCCGTGCGACAAACCCGAGGATTGACCAGCCTCTGCGGCCAGGGCACTCGACTGGGCGTCTGAAGGGGAGTGTTCTGGGGTAACCGCAAGATGAGAGCGAGGATCCCTGGCAGCGCTTGCCGGTCCGCGATCATGTCTCTAACTTCGGTGACCAGGGTGAACTGTGTCAGGGCCGTCGGTGAGCTCAACGGTGTTAGCCTTGGCCCCCAGATCGCTGGCTGAGGTGTTTGTCAGTCCGGCGGCCGCTCATGAGCTTTGCAAATCCGAATGGAGCGGCAGCTGAATCCGCATGGAGGGAAGCGCGTGTCCGTACAACCAGTAGCGATGTCGCAGGAGGAGTTGGCAGCCGTCTACCGCGACTTGCACGCGAACCCCGAGTTGTCGTTCCAGGAGGTTCGCACCGCAGCCATCGTGGCAGACCGCTTGGCGGCGTGGGGCTACGAGGTGACCACGGGCGTCGGCCGCACGGGCGTCGTCGGGATCTTGGACAACGGGCCCGGGCCAACCGCGTTGCTGCGCGCCGATATGGACGCCCTGCCGGTGCTGGAGCAGACGGGTCTTAGCTATGCCAGCACACTCAGGGGAACTGACCGCACCGGCAATGACGTGCCGGTCATGCATGCGTGCGGTCACGATGTGCACGTGACCTGTCTGTTAGGCGCGGCTGCAAAGCTGGCAGCCGGTCGCGAGCGATACTCCGGACGGTTGATGCTGGTGTTCCAGCCCGCCGAGGAGTTGGGCGCCGGGGCGAAGGCGATGGTTGAAGACGGCCTGTTCAACCGGTTCGGCCGTCCTGACGTGGTGCTCGGTCAGCATGTCGGACCCCTGGCCGCTGGCCTGCTGAGCATCCACGCCGGGTTGGTTTCCTCGGCCAGTGACTCGCTGACGATAACGCTGCACGGCCGGGGGGGACACGGTTCCCGCCCCGAGAGTTCCGTCGACCCGGTGGTCATGGCCGCAGCCACCGTCATGCGGCTCCAAACGATCGTGTCGCGCGAGATAGCTGGCACCGAGACTGCTGTCGTGACGGTCGGCTCGATGCACGCCGGCACGAAGGAGAACATCATCCCAGACGACGCCGAGCTGCGGCTTACCGTCCGAACGTTCGACCCGAAGGTCCGGGAACGCACGCTGGCGGCGATCGAGCGGATTGCGCGAGCCGAGGCGGATGCTTCCGGAGCCCCGGAACCGGCCGAGGTCGAACACACTGCCTACTTACCGCCGCTGATCAACGACGACGAAGCGGTCGCTCGCACGCGTGCGGCGTTCGAGGACTGGCTTGGACCGCAACGGGTGATCGATCCCGGTGTCCGGACCGGAAGCGAGGATTTCGGCATATTCGCCGTTGCCGCCGACGCGCCGTGCGCATTCTGGGGCCTCGGCGGCGCGGACCCAGCACCCTTCGCTGCCGCGACGTCTGAGCAGGAGCTCATGGCAGTCGTCCGCACCCTTCCGGGCAACCACTCCCCGCTCTTCGCGCCGGTCGTCACACCCACACTCTCCATGGGCGTCGAGGCATTCCTCACCGCCGTGCGTACCTGGCTGCCGGCGGGCACCACCGCATAGCTGGGTCAGGGGAGCGCGCCGACGGCGCAGGGCTGGAGGCCCGGGGTTCAGTATCCAGCCCAGCCCCGATTTGAACGCCGAACGGGTCAGGACGGACCGCCGTGGTAAAAGACCCGATGAAGAACGCCCCGGCGGCGCCGGCCGGTCCCGACCACCAGCAGGGTAGGGAGCGGCTCAGCCGCTTCCCAGAGCCGTGCTCGGAGACGGTTACCGCCCCTCAGCATTAGTCGACTCCAGTCTCATTCGCCTGCGTGCGTGGGCGTCCGCCGACTCCCATCGCTCGCCTGGATTGCAGGTCACGGACTGTCCCCGCCCAGCGCGGACGCTCGTGTACAGACTTGGAAACGTGTTGGGGCAGCCAGGCAGCCCGACATCAGCCGGGTCTGTTGGACCGGTGAGGCATTCGCGTCCCGATTCTGGGAGCGCCGCCTGATGGACGGCATACTCTCTGGATGGATGCTGTAGGAGGCGGTCGTGCGCCGGTTTTGGCGGGCGGCGGGCGCCCACGTCGCTCGATAAGCTCCACCAGCGACCTTCAGGTAGGTCTCGTCGACAAACGACCGATCACCTGGAGCGCGGCGACACGGCCGGGCAGCTCGACAAACTCGGGGGTGAAGCGCTGCACCCACCGGTAGATGGTGACGTGGTCAACGGTGATGCTGCGCTTGACCAGCAGCTCCTTCACATCCCGGTAGGACAGCCCATAGCGCAGGTACCAGTGGACTGCCACCGAGATCACCTCACGCAGGGAACCGGAAGCCAGCGAAGACCGAGTTCGTGCCAGGTGCAGTCACCCGACCAGTCTCCGCCATCGCCGACTGACCAATGCAACAGTGCCCCCATGCGCCGGTGGGGTGGGCGGTGATGCCCGCCAGGTGTACGCGCCGGGTGGCGTGTTCGATGAAGAACAAGACGTGCAGGCGGCGCAGGAACACAGTGTCGATGTGGAAGAAGTCCGCCGCCAGGATGGTGCGGGCCTGGGCGGTGCTCCGCCTAGATGATCTATTCCAAGGGGTGTGATTCGGCGTGTCGCGCCGGAAATGGGGTGGAGGGTGCCCAAGATCGACGTTGCTGATCCAACGTCGAACCGGAGGCCCTCGTGGACGCCGACCTGGACACCCTCGCGACCGCACTCTACGTCAGGACCGATGATCTGCTGAAGATCGAGCCGGGACAGGTGCCGTGGCGCCCGCGAATCGGGATCGCTCCGCGGATCTCGGACGCCGAGGTGGTGACCCTGGCAGTGATGCAAGCGCTGCTGGGTTTCACCTCCGAGGCCAGGTGGCTGCGGTTCGCGGCAGCCCACCTGCGGCACTTGTTCCCCTACCTTCCGCAGCAGCCGGGATATAACAAGCGGCTGCGCCGGCTGGCGGCCACGCTGAACTGGCTGATCGGCGCGCTGGCCCGAGACACCACCTTGTGGACCGATGACGTGTGGGTGGTCGACTCCACTCCGGTGGAATGCGGGCGGTCCCGGGAGACCGCGCGCCGCTCCGACCTGGCCGGGTGGGCGGAGTACGGGTACTGCGCATCGCACTCCCGCTATTTCTGGGGGCTGCGGCTGCACCTGCTGTGCACCCTGCACGGGCTCCCCGTCGGCTTCGCACTCACCGGCGCCAAGGCCGACGAACGCCAGGTGCTGCTCGACATCCTCGCCGGCCAGGCCCCGGCCACCGACCGGCCCGGTCAGCTCATCATCGGGGACAAGAACTACTTCGGCGCTGAGTTCGAAGCCACCCTGAGCCAGGCAGGCCTGCGACTATTGCGGCCGGCCCGCAAAGGCGAGCCAGAACGGCCCGGTGCCCAGTTCTTCAAGCCACTGCGCCAGATCATCGAATCGATCAACGAGACATTCAAAGGGCAGCTCAACCTCGAACAGCACGGCGGGTACACCCCGGCCGGAGTCCTGGTCCGCGTCATGCAGCGCATCCTGGCCCTGACAGCCGTCATTTGGCACAACGACCGCGCCGGCCACTCCGTCAAGCGCTCCCTACTCGCTTATGATCACTGACCTTGGAATCGATCATCTAGTGTCCCGCGCCTGAAATTTGCACTCTAAATTGGTAGAATTTCTCCAGCTCGCCCGCTGGTCGGGTGGGTCGTCGCCACCGCCGCTTGGTGGTGGATGGAACGCCGGTGGTGACAGGGATCGTGAGCGTGGGCGACTCGTGGTCGTGTACGAACCCGTCGGCGGGGCGCGGGATCACCGGATGGTGAACGCGGTGATCTTGGCGTCGAGGTCGTCGCGGGAGGTGAAGTCGCCGCGGCGCAGCAGCGTGAAAGATGCCCCTGACCAATGACGATGGGAGTTAACGAAGCTTCCATGTCGCGGCCGGAAGGGGCACCTTACAAGTGCGATTGTTGTATGATCTCGGGCGGATTCACACGTCGTTTGATGACCCAAATCTTGTGTCGCGGGCGGGCCTGGTGCCGGTGATGGCGCTGGCGCAGCGGGCGGCGCTGGCCGGTGGGCAGGTGGCCATCGCTGACCGGTGCGGGGTGAACTCGCAGCTGAAGGTGCCGTGCCTGGTGGCCGGGATGATCGGCGGGGCGGACAGCATCGATGACATGGACCTGCTGCGGCATGGGGCGATGCCGGCGCTGTTCGGCAGGGTCCGGGGCGCCGTCCACGCTGGGGTCGTTCCGCTCGTTCACCTGGGGCCTCCGGCCCTGATGAGCTGAATTGGCCGCGTGGCCCCATCTGCTATCACGCCACCCTGGTGACTCCAGGACATTTCCACGTGGCGTCGATAACCTCGGGATGCGGCCGGTACATCCGCGAGATCACGAACCACGGTCTATCGCCGAGGTGGGCAGCCAGTTCGACTCCCCGTTTCCGCTGGGCGGTTCCGGCTGCAGGTGGATCGTGAGCAAGCCATCTCGGTCCCACCGTAGATCGGGGGTGCGGTCGCCGGCCGAGTAGCGGTCAGCGGTGTTCGGGATCAGATTCATGTCCTGCTTGGTGTAGGCGGCCAGGGACCAGAATCCGTCTACGGGGGGCAGGCCGTCGGCGTTGAAATGCAGCACATAGCGGCCGTCCGGCACCAGCGTGTTGCCCTCGGCGTGGTTGAAGTTCAGCGGATAGACAGATTCCGCCGGGTCGTTGGCAGTGATGCCCGCCAGGGACTGGTCTGCGGCCCGTTGCAGGAAGTCGTCGCCGAACCGGCCCATATTCGGCGGTGGGTAGCGCCAGCCATTGACCAGGGTGGCCCAGCCACCGCTGAGAAACTGCTGCCGCAGGCAAGGCCAGCCCCATCATGGCGGCGCGGGTCAGGCCCTGTTTGACCACGTCAGGCTGGGCCTCGACGTCGAGGCCAGGCCCGATACCGATCCGGGCGAACTGGTCGAGCACCAGGGCGTGGTGCGACGGTGGGGGGTTCTCAGCCAGTATCGCGTTGAGCGTCTTCCACGGCCCGAGCCGGCTCTTCATCAGCCTTGACAGGCGCGTAGAGATCGACACTGAGCCGCCTCCCGCCGAGAAGGATGCCTACCTTCCTGGCTCACTCAGCCTGCCTGGCTGTGATGCGGAGGGTTCCGGAGATGCTTCGGTGGCGAGCGTCTGGTTCATGATCCATCACGCGCGGCCCCTCTTCCATAACTCGCATCCATATTCTGCGCGCCCACCCTGAGCTCAAGAAGCACGTTAGTCACTGTAAATCCTCCGCTGATAGCCTTCCCATACCTGCCCGCCGCTGGAAACCTGATCCCCATTGTGTCCAAGGCGAAGCGCGCATGACACTGGCATGTCATCAATGAGGTGCTTGTGACCGCACATCTCCAGGCCATAGTCGCCTACAGGACAGGGCTTTGTTCAAAGTCTCGTGATCATGGTTTGATTGTGGCGGATCTCACATTCCGATCAGGGCTCCCCGGGCATGACCGCCCTGGGGGGTTAGGCGCTGGAGTGCGTCGGCGAGAGGCCGTCGCGGCCCATCGCCAGCCCCTACCCACTCGGCCACCTGGGTGGGTGCGAAATCGCCGTTGACAAGCAGGTGTGCCGGAGGTCGTGCGGCCGCGCTCGCGAGGCCATCCGCGTGGCCGCTGAGCGCCGTTCGGGCAGCCGGGGCGTGACGGGCCGGCGGCGGCTCAGGCGGATGGGCTGCCGCCCGAGTCGACTGCGAAAGTGTCCGGTTACTGTGATCTCCGGCGACAGCGGTGCGACATGGCCGCCGCTCGCCGCAGGATCGGTCCGCGCGGTGACGAGGAGGTCGGATGGCTGACAGGTCGGTGGCGATCGTGGGAGGCCGGGTGGTCCCGATCGCCGGGGAGTCGGTCGACGGCGGGACGGTTCTCGTTGAGGACGGCAGGATCGTCGCCGTCGGCGGCGACGTGGCGGTTCCCGCGGGTGTTCGTGTCCTCGACGCGGCGGGATCGTGGGTGCTGCCCGGGTTCGTCGAGGCGCACGGGCATGTCGGTGTCTACGAGGAGGCCGAGGGGTGGGCTGGCCAGGACACCAACGAGCTGACCGAGCCGGTGACGGCGCACGTGCGCGCGCTGGACGCGATCAATCCCGCCGACCTCGGTTTCCGCGAGGCGATCACCGGAGGCGTGCTGGCGGTCAACGTCAACCCGGGCTCTGGAAATCCCATCGGGGGCCAGACGGTGGCGCTCAAGTGCTGGGGCCGGACCGTCGATGAGATGGTGCTGCGCGAGCCGTCCGGCATGAAGTCGGCACTCGGCGAGAACCCCAAGCGCGTGTACGGAGAACAGCACAAGACGCCGAGCACGCGCCTTGGCACGGCCGCGGTGATCCGCGGCGCTCTCGTCGATGCGGCCAACTACCTGCAGCGGCTTGACGGCGAGCTGCGGAAACCGGAGGGCGAACGCAAGCCGGTCGATCGCGATCTGAAGCTCGAGGCGCTGGGTAAGGTGCTGCGGCGGGAGATCCCCTGGCGCCAGCACTGCCATCGCGCCGACGACATCGCCACCGCGATCCGGATCGCTGATGAGTTCGGCTACGACCTGGTGATCGACCATGGTACCGAGGCGTACCTGCTCGCCGACATCATCGCCGCCAGGGGCATCCCGGTAGTCATCGGGCCGTTGCTGACGAGCAGGTCGAAGGTCGAGCTCCGGAACCGATCGCTGGCCAATCCAGGTCGGCTGGCGCGCGCGGGCGTCACGATCGCCATCACGACCGACCATCCGGTCGTGCCGATCGGCTTCCTCGCCCACCAGGCTGCGCTGTCGGTCAGGGACGGTCTTGACCGGGAGACCGCCCTGCGGGCGCTGACCATCAACCCCGCGCGCATCGCCGGCATCGATGACCGGCTCGGTTCCATCGAGATCGGCAAGGACGCCGACCTGGTGATCTGGTCAGGCGATCCGCTCGACCTGGTCAGCCGGGTCGAGCGAGCCTTGATCCAAGGTGACGAGATCTACTCCTGCGACGGCGGCGAGGCGCTGTTCGCCGTTCCGTGAGGCCTGCGGACAGCGTCCCGGCTAGTGTCCTGAGTTATTAATCAGCTAGATATATTTGTGGCTTGCCACCTGGGGTTTCAATTCGTTTGGCCTGGTCACATAAGTGTGGGGCTCGATGAGCTTGGTATTTGTCTTGTGAGCCTCACCCGACGTTGGCAGATCCCGACTGACTTATCCTCGATCCACCGCGTAAATAGGGTTCTGCCGGGCGCGCCGACGCGAAAGGTGCCCTCTGAACTGGGACGATGGGAGTTGCTAACACTTCCATTCCCCAGATGGAGAGGACACCTCGCAAGTGCGATTGTTGCACGGGCTGGCGAAGATTCACGCATCGTTTGATGACCCGAATCTCGTGTCACGGGCGGGCCTGGTCCCGGTGATGGCCCTGGCGCAGCGGGCAGGCCTTGCCGCGCTGGCCGGCGAGCATGTGGCCATCGCCGGCCGGTGCGGGGTGAATGCGCACCTGAAAGTGCCGTGCCTGGTCGCCGGGATGGTCGCCGGGGCGGACAGCATCGACGACATGGACCTGCTGCGGCATGGCGCGATGCCGGCGCTGTTTGGCGGGATCCGGGCACCGTCCACGCTGGGGTCGTTCCTGCGCTCGTTCTCCTGGGGGAACGCCCGGCAGGCGGAGAAGGTGCGCCGGCTGCTGCTGGCGGACCTGGCCCGCCGCACGCCGTTGCTGCCCGGCAAGGACGTGGTGGCGTTCGTGGATATCGACTCGATGCAAAAACGTGTCTACGGCCGCAAGAAGCAGGGCGCGGCGTTCGGCCATACCAAGATCCAGGGCAAGAGCCTGCTGGTGCGGGGGCTGAACGCGCTGACCGCCACGATCAGCACGCCGCTGGCTGCGCCGGTGATCGCCGCCACCAGGCTCCGCGGCGGCAACGCGGGCTCGGCCCGGGGCGCCGCGTCCTTCGCCACCGAATCGGTCACTACCGCCCGCGCCACCGGATGCGCCGGGACGCTCGTGGTGCGGGCCGACTCGGCGTTCTACTCCGCGGCGTTCACCGGCGCGGTCCGCCGGGCCGGGGCGTGCTTTTCGGTCACGGCGAAGATGGACCCGGCCGTCAAGGCGGCGATCGCCGCCATCGGCGAGGATGCCTGGACCCCAATCAGATATCCGCGGGCGATCTGGGACGACCAGCTGCGCTGCTGGGTGCCGACGCCGAGGTGGCCGAGGCGCACTACACCGCCTTCACCTCGAAGAAGGGGCAGGCCATCACCGCCCGGCTGATCGTCCGCCGGGTCAAAGACCTCAACCGCACGGCCGCCCAGGGCCAGGACGAGATGTTCCCCGTCTGGCGCTACCACGCCGTGTTCACCGACTCCCCGTTCGCGACCATCCAGGCCGAAGAGCACCACCGCGACCACGCCCAGGTCGAACAGCTGTTCGCCGACTGGACCGACGGGCCCCTCGCGCACCTGCCATCAGGCTCGTTTCCCGCGAACGCGACCTGGCTCGCCTGCGCCGCCATCGCGCACAACGTGCTGCGCGCCGCCGGATCCCTGGCCAGCCTCGCCTACGCCAAGGCCCGCGGCGCCACGTTGCGCCGCGACCTCATCAACGTCGCCGCCCGGACCGCCCGCCACGGCCGCGGCGAGATCACCCTGCACCTGCCCGAAGGCTGGCACCGCGAGCAGCACTGGATGAGCCTCTTCGAGGCCGCCTGCGGCCCGCCCGCCCACGCGGCCTGACCAGCCCAGACACAGTCACGCATTCCCACGGCCCAGCGGCCACCCGGCGAACTGCCAGCCAAGATCCCCGATCAGAAACCGTGGACAAGCCGCAGAAAGGTGAGCGGCGAGAAAACCACGTCCCCTGCCATCCTCAAGATCACGTCCACTGGGCCATTGCCCCGCAACGCGATCATCTGAATTCGGGCGGTGGATTGAGGCTTATCAACCGAACTTCTAACTCACGACACTAGTGTCCTGCGCCTGAAATCTTCGCGATATATTTGGCTAAGGAGTTCAGGATCTCCTCCGCGGTTTTTGTCCAGATGAATGGCCGGGGGTTCTGGTTCCAGGTTTCGATCCAGGCGCGGACGTCTTTTTCCAGGGCCTGGACGCTCTTGTGGACTCCGCGGCGGATCATTTGGTCGGTCAGGAACCCGAACCACCGCTCCACCTGGTTGATCCACGACGATCCGGTGGGCGTGAAGTGCAGGCGGAACCGGGGGTGGCGGGCGAGCCAGTCCTGGATCGCGGGGGTCTTGTGGGTGGCGAGGTTGTCGCAGACCAGGTGCACGCCCAGCCCGGCCGGGACGGCCTTGTCGATCGCGATCAGGAACTTCTTGAACTCCACCGCGCGGTGCTGGCGGTGGATCTGGGAGATCACGGTGCCGTCGGCGATGTTGAAGGCGGCGAACAGGCTGGTCACGCCGTTCCGGGCGTAGTCGTGGGTGCGCCGTTCGGGCATGCCGGGCATCATCGGCAGCACTGGCTGGGACCGGTCCAGGGCCTGCATGCCTGATTTCTCGTCGACGCACAGCACGACGGCCTTCTCCGGCGGGTTGTGGTAAAGACCGACGACGTCGACGACCTTCTCGATGAACAGCGGGTCGGTGGACAGCTTGAACCCGTCGGTCAGGTGCGGCTTGAGTTCGAACTTGCGCCAGATCCGGCCGATCGTCGAGCGTGACAGGCCGCTGCGGCGGGCCATCGAGGCCCGTGACCAGTGCGTGGCGTCCTTGGGGGTTTCCTCCAGCGTCGCGGCCACGACGTCTTCGACCTGGTCCAGCAGGATCGACGGCGGGCGGCCCGGGCGCGGCTCGTCGGCTAGCCCGTCCAGCCGGCGGGCGATGAACCGGCGCCGCCACCGGGTCACCGTGCCCGGCGTGATCCGCAGCTCGGCGGCCACCTGCTTGTTCGGCGTGCCCTGCGCGCAGGCCAGCACGATCTTCGACCGCAGCGCCAGCGCCTGGCAGGTCTTGGCCCGCCGCGACCAGCGCGTGAGCTGATCGCGCTCGTCATCGGCCAGCTCCAGCCCGGCTTTCGGCCGCCCCGCCCGTTCGCCGTCGGCCAGCCCTTCCAGCCGCGCCCCGGCAAACCGCGTACGCCACTTGCCCACCGTCATCTGCGTGACGCCCAGATCGGCGGCCACCCGCTGGTACACCACCCCCGGCTCCGCGCAGGCCAGCACAATCCGGGCCCGCACCGCCAGCCTTCGCGACGGCCCACCCGACCAGCGGACCAGCTGGTCACGCTCCTCCTCGGTCAGCACGAACTCAGCAGCGGCACCTCTAGTACGCGACATACAGAAATTATACTAACTTAGAGCGTAGATTTCAGGCGCATGACACTAGGACGACGCTGAATAACCCGGGAGCGGTTCGGCGTTTCTGCCGGCAATGCGTTCGAACATCTGGGATCTTCCCATGCACGGGAGATCGCGAATGGACCGGGAGCTGTGGGACGCCGAGGAGATCGCCGGGGGCCTTGTCCCGGCCGGGAGCGTGTTCGCGTTCCTGGCCGGGCACCGCACCGAGCTGTTCCCCGATGGGTTCACCGCGGATTTGTTCCCGTCGCGTACCGGGCGGCCGTCGCTGCCGGCGGACCTGGCCGGGTCTGTGCTGGTGCTCAAGGAGCTGTATGACCTGTCGGATACCCAGGCCGCTGATGCGCTGGCGTTCGATATCCGGTGGAAGGTGGCCTGCGGCCGGTCGCTGACCCGGGCGGGCTTTGACCCGTCGACGCTGGTGTACTGGCGCAAGCGGATCGCCGCTTCGAAGCGACCGGACCGGGTGTTTGATGCGGTCACGCAGGTGATCGCGGAAACCGGGATTTTGCGCGGGCGGCGCAAGCGGTGCGTGGACTCGACGGTTTCCGGCGACGCGGTGGCCACGATGGACACGGTGAGCCAGCTGATCGCGGCGGTCCGCAAGGCGGCCCGGGTGGTGCCCGGCGCCGGTGAGGTGATCGCGGCGGTGTGCAAGCTGGACTATTCCAGGGCTGGTAGGCCGGCGATCGACTGGGACGACCCGGCGGCCAAGGAGGGCCTGGTCGGCGACCTGGTGAATGACGCGCTGGCGGTGCTGGATGCGCTGGCCGGCCCGGGCGCGCCGGAGCGGGATGCGGTGGCGGCGGACGCTTTGGGCTTGCTGGCGCTGGTGGCCGGGCAGGACGTGGAGCCGGCGGCGGACTCCGATGGCACGGACGGGCGGTGGCGGATCGCCCGTAAGGTCGCCGCCGATCGGATGATCTCCACCGTGGACCGTGAGGCGCGGCATACCCGCAAATCGAAGTCGAAGCGCCGCGACGGGTTCCGGGGGCATGTGGCGGCCGAGCCGGAGACCGGGTTGATCACCGATTGTGAGATGACGATGGCTACCGGGCCGGGCAGCACGGACGCGGAGAACGGGGTGAAAATGGCCGCCCGCGACCGGTTCGGCGGCGCAGGTGCCACCCCGGGCGCGCCGGCGCCAGATGATGCGGAACCAGCGGACGCCGGGCCGGCGGGCTGGCAGGACGAGGCGGCAGCGGACGCGGAACCTCGCGGGCGGCGCGGGTGTAGTCGTAGCACTCCGGGTCGGCCGGGGTGCCGTCGCTGGTGATCTTCCCGTAGCTCGGGCAGGTCAAGGTCACGAACAGGGACGGCCGGAAGGTCTTCCCGTCCGGGGCCGTGTACGTTTTGCCGACCGTCCGCTTGTCGACCTTGCGCCGGGGCAGATCCGGGGCGTCGTGGAGGCGACGGGTGGTTGTTCCGGTGCCGCCGTGCCGGTTTGGCGGAGAGCACGTTGCCGCGCAGCCCGGCCTTGGTGATTTCCTCGTCCAGCTCGCCCGATAGCTGGTCCACCTCGGCCGTGTCATCTTCGACGGCTTCGGCGCGGTCGCGGCTTGGCCGCCGCGCGCCATTCGATCCACATGCGTTGCAGGTCGTCCGGCTCGTCCGGTTCGACGCTCATATGCCGCGAGTGTTTCCTGGCCGATGCGGTCCCATGCGTAGCGGGCGACCGCCCGATCCGCCGCCGCGATCCCGAGACCCTGACACAGCATCGGGCTCGCGAGCAGGTCCCTGATCCGCCGGGCGAGCACTTCCGGATGCCCCGGCGGCACGAGCACACCCGTCGTCCCATCTACCACCGCATCGGGGTGGCCACCGACAGCAGAGGCCACGACCGGCTTGCCGCACGCCATCGCCTCGAGCGGCACCAGGCCTGAGGGGCCGTGCCAGGGGACACTGACGACCAGGTCCGCGGAACGGTATATGCCGGGCATGTCCTGGTGGCTGACCCGGCTGCAGAACCTGACCCGGCCCGCCACGCCGAGCTGGCCGGCCAGCTTGGCGCAGCGCCGGTAGTCGCGGTCCTGGCGCAATCTGGCCCTCGCGGGCCCGCCAGCGACCAGCAGTTCGCAGCCGGGCACACCGGCCACCGCGCGCAGGATGTCGTCGAGCCCCGTCTGCTTGGCGAGGCCCACCGTAAGCAGCCGCGGCTGGTCGCCCTTCCGTGCGGACGCGCCCTCGGCCATCACTGGCCAGCGCCGCCCGCACCGTGTTCCTTGAGATCCCCAGCACCCGGGCGATCTGCTTGATCGGCAAGTCCTCCGCCCGGTGCAGCCGACGGATCTCCGCCCAATCTTCCACCGTTAACACCAGTTTCCTCCCCGGCTCGGTTCGAGCCAGGGTCTTGCGGAAGAGGATCAAAATTCGGATGCCACACCGGGGTCAGTATTCAGGTGCCGCCGACACCGTGGTTCGAGCCAAGGCGGGTTAGCTGCCGTGCCATGCCGCCCGTAGGAGACGATCATCGCGTTGACGCGCTCCCGTCGGCCACCTCCTTAGCGAAGGAATCGCTACCTGGCGCGGCGCCGATCAAACGGCGCCGATCAAACGGGCTACGGCGATGGCCTCGGTGGGCGCCAGGTAGTCGAACGGGACGTGCAGGCGTAGTGGCGCGTGTGGTGTTCCCGAGGAGGCGATGTCCTGGTTACCCCTCACGCAGTCGTCACGCGGCGCCCGCGAAGACCCCAGTCACCGTGTCGCAGAAGGCGGGGAGGTCCTGGGGATTGCGGCTGGTTACCAGGATGCTAGCTCCTTCTGCGCACGCCACGACCTGCTCATCCACCCAGATGGCGCCCGCGTTGGTCAGGTCGGTGCGCAGGCTCGGCCATGAGGTCAGCGTCCGGCCCAGGACCACGTCGGCTTCGATGAGCGTCCACGGTGCATGGCAGATGGCCGCGACTGGTTTGCCCACGGTGAAAAAACTCGTGACGAAGGCCACCGCATCCGCGTCGGTCCGTAGCTGGTCAGGGTTAGCCACCCCGCCGGGTAGCACGAGCCCGGCGAAGTCCGCTTCCCGCGCCTGACCGACCGGCATGTCCACCGGCATCCGCTTGCCACGATCGAGGTGTTCGAAGAGCTGGATTTCATCGGCGGCCGGAGACACGAGCACTGGGCGGCCACCCTCGGCGAGCACGGTCTGCCACGGGCTGATTAGCTCGCTCTGCTCGGTTCCCTCGGCGGCCGCGAGGAACGCAACGGCCCTGGACTGAAGCGCGCCTGTCATTTGTCCTGCTCCTTCCTTGGAGCGGCGATCGTTATCTGGGTCTCGTGAAGGGGCCGCCGCCTACCAGCGGTACCAGCGTGCTCCCTCACCCGTCCGGACCAGGAAACCGACCAGCCACACCACGAGGACGATCAGTGCAATCCACCACAGCGCATGGATGGCGAAGCCGAGGCCGCCGAGGAGCAGCGCCAGGATGAGAATCAGCAGGATGAAAAACATCGTCAGCCTCCTTGCGGACCGGTCCTTCCGGCCTGGGCGTAGCTCCTGTCCGGTCTCTGGCCACCGTCATTGGGCCCGTTGGCACCTGACTACCCGCAGTGCGGCTACCAAACATCCGCCTGCGCCGCGGTCCGCCGCCTCAGGCACCTTGAGCACTTCCACGGCCACGTCAGGATCGGGCAGATGCTGTTCGACGGTGTCTGCCCGCAACGGCTAGATCGGGCGTAGCCTCAGCGAGGCACAATAAGATTTCCGGGTGAGCCTGGGGGCAGCGAGCAGGTGAACCCGTTGATGGCGTGCTTCGCGCCGCAGCAGGCCGACTGCAGGGGGATGCTCCGCGAGCCGAGAGCGGATCCTACCTGCACGATGGTGCCACGCCCGCGGGCCTCATCCGGGCCAGCGCCGTCACCGCCATGGTGCCGTGCACGAATCCCAGGTAGCTGATCCGCCGAAACTCCTCGGCGGACATCTCGGCGAACGGCGCGAAAGCCGAGGTGAAGGCTATCCCACGGCATGAGCCTGCGCGTTGGCGCGCAGGGTCAGGGGCAGGGATCAGCCCGGAGGTCCGGGCTGGCAGCGGCCGTTGCGCTTAGGCGGCGTAGCACCAGGATCGTGACGCCATGTGGCGGTCGCTGCTGGCCGGGGGCTACGCTCCGTTGTACGTTCATACGTGGTTTATACGTGGGGTCGAGGATTGATGACTGCGCTGTCGCCTATCAGCCCGGCCTATGATGACGGCCTGCTCAAGATCACGTGGCTGATGCAGGCTGTCGGCTTCCGCGTCGAGGGCACGGTCGACGTGACCAGCCGGCACGGGCTTGCGGCCGCGCTCGCGGCCGCCCAGCAGGGGCACGACGACATACACGTGGACCTGTCTGGCGTGGAGTTCATTGATATGGAGGGCTTGCGGACCATCGCACGGGCCGCCCGCGATTTGGGCGCGGGGCGATTGCTCGTGCTGGAACGGGTACCGTCGTTTGTGCGGGTGCTGCTTCGTGCCGTGAACTGGGACGTTGTGCCCGGGCTGCGTATTGGTGAAGGGGAGGGCTGATGGCGCCAGGTGGTGCCGCTTCGGTGGCGGCCCGGCCAGGTTTCCTCCACCAGGGCTGCCTATACGGCTGCGATGAGGAGTTTCTTGCGGCAGCGGTCCCGTTCATCGAGGATGGGCTTGCGGGCGGCGAACCAGTGCTCGCGGTCACCACGCCGGGCAATCTGGATCTGCTCTTTGAGGTACTGGGCGAATGTGCCCGCGGCCTCGACTATGCGGAGACGGCGTACTTCGGCAGGCGACCCCCGCAGCGCATCGGGGCCTTCGACCGCTACTGGCAGATGCACCTAACCGAGCAGGGCCGGGTCCGGATTCTCGCCGAGCCGACCTGGACAGGCCGGCCGGAGCGGGAAATACGGGCGTGGAAGCAGATGGAGGCCCGGCTCAACCTGATCTTCGCTGACACCAGGATCTGGATGATCTGCCCGTATGACACTCGGGTCCTGCGGCCGGATATCGTCGCTGACGTGCGCCGCACTCATCCGTCCTGCGTGGCCGGGCGGGACACGCTGCCGGGCGCGTCCTACACCGACCCGGCGGCGTTCGCCCGCGGCCTGGCTGGTGGGCCGTTGCCGCGGCCGCCGGCGGAGGCCGCGGACCTGGCCTTCACCGGTGACCTGGCCGGATTGCGCCATTTTGCCGCTGACGCGGCCGCGGCGCGCGGACTGACTGGTGACAGGGCGGCGCTGTTTGTCATCGCAGTGGTGGAAGCGGTGAGTTATGTCCGCCGGGACGCTATGGTCACCGCCGTGGCCATTTGGGACCGGCCGGGTGCGGTGGTGTGTGACATCAGCCAGCCGGGCGGTGGCCTCGCCGGCCCGCTGCCCGGGTGGCGTCCGCCTGAGCTGGAGCGGCCCCGGCCCGACGACGGGCTGTGGCTGGCCCGTCAGGTCTGCGAGCAGGTCGAAACTCGCCTTGCTGATGGGGGTTGCACGATACGGCTCCGCGTTCCGACGCATCATGCCCTGACGTAGCGGCCTGACAGGCCGCTACGTCAGGGGCCGCGCGGATTCCGGCGGCGCGCCGGGCAGGGCGGGTGGCGGCTCAGGGAAGCGGCGGAACTCGCCGGCGTCCGTCGCGTAGGGCTGCAGCGCCTTGAAGCTGTCGATGACGATGATCAACGGCCGGTGCCCGCGGATGAGGTCGCGCACGCGTTCGAGCACACCGGGCAGGCCCTTGTCGCTCAGCACGATCCCGAGGTCGTCGTAGAAGACGCTAGCGCCGACCGCTGCCGGGTCGAAGAACGACAGCGCCTGACCGTAGCGGAGGATCTTCTCGAGCGGTTCGGAGACAGTCGACAGGTACAGCGCGGGATGCTGGCGGCTTGCGTTTGTGAACACGCACTGCTGGGCGAGGATGGTCTTGCCCGAGCCCGGCAGCCCGATGACAAGTGAAATGGCGTCACGCGGCAGCCCACCTCCCAGTACCAGGTCCAGCCGGCTCGTCCCGGTCGTCAGCCGGCCGGTCATGCTGTTCCCACCCGGCGGCGGATGAACGCGCTCTCGCGCAGCAGGTCCTTGACGGCCGAGACGAGCTGCAGCGGCTCGACCGGCCGTTGCAAGAACGCCGACGCTCCCGCGTCGAGCGCGGCGTCCGTGAGTTCAAGGGTGCAGATCGCCAGGATCGGCGTGTCGGCGCGCGCGCTCAACTGCCGGCAGAGCTCGAGCCCGCGGGCGCCGGAAATGAGCAGGTCGACTTTGATGAGATCGGGGGATATCTCGGCGGCCTTGGCCCGGGCCGCATCCGCATCCATGGCGACGACGACCTCGTAGCCCTCGGTCCGCAGGAAATATTCGGCGAAGTCCGCGGCGTGCGGATCCCGCTCGGCCAGCAGGATCAGCGGGGTGTCACCGTCACGGCCGGTGTGACTCATGCCGCCGGCCAGCCGTTCGCGCAGCAGCCGGTGCGCGTCCCCTGGCGACAGGCCCGCGGCCACCTGGTCCGCCAGGAACCGTAGCCCGGCCAGCTGGTCGCGCGAATACAGCCGGTGCCCGGCTGGGCTGCGCTCCGGCTGCACCACGCCGTAGCGTTCCTGCCACGTCCGCAGCGTCGCGGCGGGGACGCCGAGCATCTCGGCCACGGCGCCGATGCTGTACAGGGGCCGACTGGAGCCAGTCATTTGCGCAAAATGATAGCGCCTTCGCCGCCCATCGGCAAAGCCTCTTCAATACGCCTTCGTTCACCTGGTTGACAGGCTTGGACCGTGCCGTAAGCTACTCAATAACTCGGCAGTAGCTCGCCGCCCGCACCGTGTCCGCCCTGATCCGCTGTCCGGTGCGTCATACGAGACTGACTCCGCAGTACAGCGACGGCGCAGCGGCCAGTGGCCGCCGGACTGGACCGAAGTGTGAGGTGGCCATGACCGCCAGGATGCGAGCTGGTCAGCGTGTGGCGGCGGCAGGCCTGGGGAACCGGCGCTACGCCTCGTGGGCCGCTTAGCAGGACGCCCTGAGGGATGAGTGTGACGTGGTGCGCAGGCGAGTCAGCCCGGCGGGCGGCCCCGGCCGCGCCGTCACCGTCAGCGCCGGCCGGGCGGTCGCGGGTGCAGGCGGTGTGCGCGAGCCGGCCGCACCGGCAGATCGTGACGCCGAGCTCGCGCAGTTGCGCGGGCGGCTGCTTTCGGCGCGCCGGGCGGCTGGGAGCCCGGGTGCCGCTCTGCGGCCCACGCTGAACGCGGTGCTCGGCGAGCTGGAGTCCACCATCGGGATGCTGGGGAAGCTGAAGTCCGGCCCGCGGGCGGGCGAGGCGGAGCGGTCGCGCGGCGCCGATGCGGAGCGGCGGCTGCTGCGCGCGGTGTTCCAGGGGGTGCCGGCGCCGATCTTCCTGCTCGATTGCGACGGTGCCGTCCGCCGGGTCAACAGGCGGGCGGCCACGGTGCTGGGCGTGCAGCCGGGGTCGGCCACCGGGAAGCCGTTCACCGCGTTCGCCGCCCGCCAGGACCGGGGTGCCGTGCGGACCGAGCTGACCGCCATCTTGCGCACCGGCGGGTCAGGCCTTCTTCGCTGCAGGCTTGCCGGGACGGCAGGGACGGTGGAGACCACCCTCACCTTCGACCTGGTGGAACGCCCGGCTGAATCCGGGCCGCTCGTCCTGGTGGTCGCCGGACCCGCGAACATGCCCCAGCCGCCGGCCGCCGGGGCGGACAGCCCGGTGGCCAGGCGCAGCGCCACCGATCGCGCCATCGCCGCAGCCGCGCAGCGATCCGACCTGATCAGCGCGGTCAGCCGGCTGCTGCTCGACAACGCCACCTTCAGCGAGTCCCTGATGCTGCGGCGCTGCGCTGGCCTGTTCGCGGCTGAGCTTACCGCCTGGGTGATTGTCGACGTGGAACAGGACGGGCAGATGCGGCGCCTGTTTGTGACAGGCCCCGCGGGCGAGCAGTTCGCGGACCTCACCCGTGCGATCGAGAATCAGGCTCCGCTGCCCGGTTCATTGGCCTGGGAGGTGCACAAGTCGGGGCGGTCACAGCTGATCGCCGGCGCACCTGACGCCACGGTCCTCGGTGGCGCCTCATCCGCCGTGCCGGTACTTACGCTGCTCGGAGTCACCTCGGTGCTGTGCGCACCGGTGTCTGACGGCGAGCGTAGCTACGGCACCCTGACCCTGGCCAGGCGGCCAGGGGCGGGGCCATTCGCCGCCGCCGACCTCGGCCTGGTCGACGAGATCGGCCAGCAGCTCGCGGTCGCCATCAAGATCGGCCGGATGTTCATGCGCCGGTCCGCGGTCACCGAGGCCCTGCAGGCGAGCCTGCTGCCGCGTGACCTGCCACCCGTCCCCGGGACAGAGATCGCGACCGCGTATGTGCCGTCGGCAAAAGATCCCGGCCCGGGCGGTCTTTTCTACGACGTCTACCCAAACCCGGGCGGATGGGGC
Organism: uncultured Actinomycetota bacterium; assembly: GCA_963820395.1. Classification (GTDB taxonomy): domain Bacteria; phylum Actinomycetota; class Actinomycetes; order Streptosporangiales; family Streptosporangiaceae; genus DATFVJ01. The sequence continues at coordinate 171,170 of CAWGAE010000009.1, forward strand.
CTGGTGATCGGCGACGTCTGCGGCCGGGGTGAGCAGGCTGCCGCGGTGACATCCCTCGCGCGTTACGCGATCAGGGTCTTCGCCCACTGGATTCCGGAGCCCGCCGACGTACTGCGCCTGGCCAACGAGATCCTGGGCGCCCAGTCCGACACGGATCAATTTGTCACGGCCATCGCCGGGAGGCTCGGATGGCAGGACGAGATGCTGCACGTCGTACTGGCGAGTGCGGGACATCCAGGGCCGCTGCTGGTGCGGCCGGATGGCCGTGTCCGGGTGCTGGCGGGCGGCGGGCTGCCGCTCGGATTCTTCAGCGACGCCCGGCCCGCCACCGGGCAGCTCGAGCTAGCACCCGGCGACTTGCTGTTCTTCTACTCGGACGGCGCTACGGAGGCACGCGACGCGGCAGGCGCCTATTTCGAAGGCAGGCTTGCCGACGCCCTCGCCGCGCTCGCCGGGCGCCCCGCGCGCGAGATCGTCGCGGTCATCAGGGATCTCGTGCCCGAGTTCAGCGATGGCGACATGACGATGGTGGCCCTGCGCGCCCTCGGCCCACCCGGTGAGCTACCGGCCAGACGTAACCAGCGGGGATGACCGTGCGCATGGAACCGGCCAGATATAAGCCCTGTCATCCGCATAGGCGGCACGCCCGATGGAGTCCTCCATCGCCGAACCCGTGGAGCATGCCATGACCACTGACGAACTCGCCCGCGAAGCGACCGAGTTGTTCGCCGCGGCCGACCCGTCCGGTGCGAAATCGATTCGTCAGCTGGCTGAGCTCGCGGCACGGCGGGTCCAGGCGTGCTCGGGAGCCACCGCCACCTTGTGGCGGGACGACGACGCCGTGACGACGGCGGCGAGCCATCCTGACCTGGCCGCGCTCACAGCCCTGCAGATCGAGACACGCAGCGGTCCGACTGTCGACGCGATGCGTGCTGGTGAGCCAATGCGCTGCGCCGACACGCTCGCCGGGAACCCATGGCCGGAGTTCGCCGCGGCTGCCCTCAGCAGAGGTGTCCGTTGCTGCGTCAGCCTGGTGCACGAGTTCAGCGGCATGGCCGTGACACTGACGCTTTACAGCGTCCGGCCCCGGTCGCTCGATCCGGCGCGGCTGCCGCTCGCCTCGCTGCTCGCCGCGTTCGGCGTGGCGAGCGTCGCCAACGCCTCCAGATACGGCGACGCGCAGCGGACAACGTCGCAACTCCAGGAGGCCGCCCGGGCCCGCACCGTGGTCGACCAGGCCAAGGGAATCCTCATGCACGCGCTCGGCTGCGATGCGGACGGCGCCTTCGACCGGATGCGGCGCGTCTCACAGACACAGCACATCAAGCTGACCGAGGTGGCGCGCCGCGTCATCGAAACCGGTGGCATCGATCCGGGGGCGGGGCAGCGGCGGCCCAGCGCGGCGGCCCGGGGACCGGCGATCAGCGAGCGGGCTGACCGGCAGCCACCTGGTGACGTCCCCGTCGCGCTGTGCTGACCTGCCAGCGTGCCCGTACCCACGTGGCCCGCGGCAGCCGCCGGGTGCTCGCGGGGTTCCCCAAAGTGGGCCATAGGCCACTGATCGGCGGGTTCAGCAGGCGCTGTGGGGCCAGCTTGGGCGCCAGGTCGGTTCGTCCACCCGCTGGCGGCTGCTCAAACGGCTGCGGGTATCGTCGGCGCCGCAACGCCGGGAGGCGAGCGACATAGCGCCAGTGCGTGCGCTCTCAGGCTTTAGCCATGCTGGCAAGCGACTTCTCCCAGTGCGCCGCGAGGCGCTGCATGATCGAGTGGGGGGTGAAAGGACTCCACCGCTGGCCAGTCGCAGCTGGCTGGTGAAGCTGAGGGCAGCCCGAAGGCCGGAACGCGGCGGGCGTCACCCGGCCAGGCCACGGACGTGGCCCTGCATCAGGCGCGCAAAGCGGCTAAGCCGAACTTCCGTGATCTTGGGTAGGAGAACCCGGAGTGACCTGGGGTTATGGCTGTGGCCTCAGGTTCCTTCGTGCCTACAGGCTCCTGCGAGGGTCACGGGCACGGGTGTCTTGATCAGCTCGAAAACGCGCCGCTGCAGCGGGGTCGGAATCGTGATCTTCTGCATGCGCTGGCCCGCTATGACGGTGTTTTCCCGGCGCAGGCTACCCAGATGGTCTAGCAGATCCTGGAATTTCATCACTGGCAGGTCTTCGCCTGTTTTCTTCGTCTGGTCCTTGGTTTTGGCTGCGCTGGAACGCCGGGCCGGGGAGACGGGATCCTCGCGTTCCGGGATGCATTCGTCGGTGAACGTGAGCGGGGCGAGGTCCTTGCGCAGGTGCCAGACAACGTATGCGGCGAGCATGCAGATCAGGATGTGCGCGCGGACGCGGGCCGCGAGGTAGTGGTAGATCGGCCGGAGGTCCAGGTCGTCGATTTTGATGGTGCGGAAGTCGCGCTCGACGCGGGACAGGTTCTTGTACGCGGCCACGGTGCCGGCTGTATCCAGGACTTCCTTCTTGACCGGAGTCCGGATGACGTAGATTCCGTCCAGTCTCTTCTCCGCCTCGATCTTTTCCGTGTCCCGCTGCCAGGTAAATGCGTCATCGGCTATGTCGAGGATGAAGTGTTTTGCGACTTTTCGTTTCTTTATTACCTTGCCGACCGCCAGGCCGATCGCGTCTTTGCCTTTAAGCCGCCGTCCCCGGCCGCCCCGGACGCGCACTGCGATCTTTTCCAGGTCGCGCTCGGTGGCGTCCAGCAGTTCCTCTCGCTTGCGCGCGCGTTCCTCCGCGAGCAGCGGATTCCGGCAGCAGGCCAGCCTTTCACCCGGGTAATCTGGATGCGTTATCTCGGCGAAATTCTGCTCGTCGAACAGGGACATTTGCAGCGGGCCGCCGTCGGTGGCCAGCGCGGCGACCTGGGGCGCTCGCAGGGCCGTGATCCATGACATGCCGTCCATGCCGCGCAGCTCGCTGATCCGCGCCGTCGTGAGCATTCCGCGGTCGCCGACCAGGATCAGCTCTTTCATTCCGAATTTATCGCGGACCACGGAGATCGCCTCCGCGCAGGACTTGGAATCTGACGTGTTTCCCGGGAATACGCGAACCGCGACCGGCCTGCCTTCGACGTCGGTGAGCAGCCCGTATTCGATCTGCTTGGTGCCGCGCTTGCCGTCGCGGGAATACCCGCGGGCGGCGAGCTCGCAGCAATGCCCCTCGACCCATGACGATGACAGGTCGAACATCGCGATCCCGCCCGGGGTGATATGACGCCGGGCAAGGTGTCCCTCGATGTCTTCTTGCCGCGTCAGCAGCCAGTCCATTGCAGCGTATACTTCGTCGGGATCGGCGTCGGCTACTCCGAGGTCCTCGCCCAGGGTCGTGTCATTCCACCAGCTGGTGGTAGATAGTTTTGATCCCGGACGCACTACCCTGGAGGTAATCAATGCAAGGGCCAGGTCCCGCTGGCGACATTCCGGGCCGAGGAGCTTCGTCATCCCGAGCTTCTGCGTCATCGCGCAGACCGCCGCCACGTCGCCGTGGCTCAGCGACCGCTCGATCGTTATCTCGCTTTCCGCGTCCACGAGGGTCTTGCCAGCCAGGGTTTTCCGGATGGCGTCAACCGAGCTTGCGGGCAGCTCCGACAAATTGGCCAGCGTTTCTTTCTGTGATTTTCCCTGGCCGTCGCGGTATGAACGGCGCAGCAGGTGCGCTTCGTATTCGTGCCGGGCGCCGTCCTTGGCGATGTAGTGCCTGCGGGTTGTCGCCACGTGCATCGCACCCTGGGCCGCCTGAGCTGCGCACATGCCGCAAGTCTACCGCAATCGCCGTGCTATATCAACTATTTTAGTGCCTACAATTTAGCGAGTCTAGCGCGCTAACTTGGCGTAGTTCCAGGTGAGGAGAGCCACACTACGCTGAGTGATAGGAAGTTCGGGCTAAGCGTGCCCGTTACGCCAGCGAGGCAATGCCCAGCGCTCGGCAAGAAGGCCCGCCGGTTCGCCAGGCAGATGAAGATGGTCCAGTCGGCTCTTGGCGATCACCAGGATGCCGTCAGCGCCGGCCAGGTGGAGCGGGAGCTGGGGATAAGCGCGCACCTGGCCGGCGAGAACGCGTTCAGCTACGGCCTGCTGTACGGGCGCGACGCATGCGACGGTGAACGGTTTCTGGCCCAGGCCAAGCAGACCTGGAATCGGGCTTCCCACCCTCGCTACCGGAGCTGGCTGCACTAGCATTTCAGGGCACCGCTGCGGCGCAGGCGCACGTTCGTCTTCGGCTACGCCCAGGCGCTTGCGGACCGGGATTCGCTGACCCTGGTCGGTTGCGGGCGATGATCCGGCCCAGGTCGGCCTGCAGGCCGGAGAGTGAATCGTAGACCGCGATCGCGCCGGCGTCGCGCAGTTCGGTGTCGGAGAAACCGCCGGTGCGCACCGCGAAGGTCGGTACACCGAGCTTGCCGGCGGCTTGGGCGTCCCAGGTGGAGTCGCCGACCATAACAGCCGAGATGGCGCCACCTTCTTCATTGCGGCCTGGACGAGATCGGGCGCGGGTTTGGTCGTTTGGACGTCTTCTGACGTGGTCCAGCCATCAGCTAGGCGTTGCCCGTCGACCAGCTCCAGGTACGCCTGGACGTGCTGCGGCGCGCCTGAGCTGGCCAGGACCAGGGTCAGCCCACGTTCCCTGACTGCGGTGAGCAGCGGGACGGCGTCGGCGAACGCGTTCGAACTCCTCTGCCCACGCCTCGCGGAACGCGTCACCGTGCTCGGCTTCGGCCTGTTCGCCGGCGGCGTGGGTGATGAGCTGATCGCCGCCCATGCCGATGGCCCGGTGGATCTGCCACAGCGGCACGGTGATGTGGTAGCGGCGCAGGGCCCGGTACCACGCCAGGGCGTGCTGGTAGTTGCTGTCGACGAGGGTGCCGTCGATGTCGAAGATGATCGTGTCAGGCATGAGTGCCTTTGCTGAAGTGAGGATGGTGCTGTGGGAGGCCGGTGGCGATCCAGCCGGCTGGCCGTCCTCGCGGGTCTCAGTGTCCGACCCTGCGGGCAGTTCGCCGGGTCACCGCGGTCACTGCCGAGTCGGCACGGTGGAGCAGCCTCGCCGAACGGGCGTCACGACGGTCGGCGGTGACGGCGAGGCGATGGACCAGGGACCGCGCCAGCGGCAGCGCGATGACCATCAGCAGCCATCTCCGTAGCCTGACGGACAGGAAAACCCACATATTCAGCGTCCCTTCTTCTGGGCTGTCTGCTCATGCTTCTGGGCTGTCTGCTCATGCGCCGAGCACTGGGCTCCTCAGCTCCCTACCCGCACAGACCGCCTTAACCGGAATAGGGAGCCCAGCCGAGTAAGCGGGCCGCCCGCGGGAAGGTCGGCGTCATGCCAGCGACTTCGTCAATCAGCAGATCTACGACCTGCTCCTGATCGGACAGGCCACCGCGAAGGCGAACGCCCGGGACGTCATCGAGCCGTGGGATCTGCCGATCACCAAAGGACTGCAGGAAAGCATCCACCGGTTCAGGGAAATCGACGAGGAGACCGGGCTGCAGCCCATCCTGGCCTACCTCGCTGCGCAACCTGCTCTGATGACGCTGGACGTGGAGACGCAGGCACGCCTGCCGCTCGTCGCGAGCGGCCTCAGCGTCGCGCTTGGACGGACGATTAAGGTCATCTACCCGGAGCGGAAGCACGCGGCGACCGAGGAATGGGAACGCGCGTTCCAGATCTTCGGCCAGATGCTCTAGCAGGCAGAGGCGCGGCGGGTGGTGGCCTGCCCAAGTCACGTCACGCCTGCGCGCGGCTGGCCGCCGAGGTGAGGCCAAGCTCCTCGATCGCCAACGCCCGCATCTCGACCTTGCGGACCTTGCCGCTGACCGTCATCGGGAACAAGCCGACGCGCCGGACGTACCTCGGGATCTTGTAGGGGGTCAGCCGCTCCCGCAGAACTCGGTGACCTCCTGCCGGGTGACCGTGCCGTCGGGGCCAGTGAGGATCACGAAGGCCAGGATCTCCCCACCGTATCAACGCCACGCACCGTGCGCCGCAGCCAGTCCCGTTCTGCTCGAAGCGCCCGGTGCGGCCGGTGAGGATTCGCGCCGGGGTGGGCATGATGGTGCTGACATTGCCAAGTCAAGTAAACTGATACTAACCGACTCAACTTCGGAGCGACTATGCCCGGTACCGCCAACCCGATGCTCGACACGATCACCGTCGTCTGGCCGGACGTCGATGCCTACGCACGCGGCAGCGAGCCGGTGAGCCGGATCGACCGCGTCACGCGCGCGGAGTTCAGCGAGCGGCTAGCGGGCACCGGCATCGGGCAGGCCGTCGCCGGGGACCGGAACATCCGGGTCGTGACCCTAGTGGATGAGGAGGTGCTCACCCGCTGGCACGAAACCGAGCCGATGTGATGACAGGACTACCCGCGGTTTCGCGGCGGCGAGGAAAAGTGACCCGTGACCACGCTCGATGAGATAAGCCACGAGTTCAGGTGGTGGCCACCGCATCGCACAGTGCCAGGACCCGAACCCGGCCCCCGGAAGCCCCTGTGGGGTGTCAGAAGTGTGTCACCGGCTTTGACCTGGCGCCCTTAGGCTGCTCGTTCGTACTACCCTTAGGCTGCTCGTTCGTACTAGTTGATGAGTCCGCCGAGGACTGGCCGACGTTTGATCCGCTCTTTAGTGAGGTCGGCAGCTGGGTGATCGGGGCGCTGTGTCAGCCCCAGCCCCCGCAGGATCGATCCGGCCCTCGATGTCTGGTTCCCCGCCACAGCGACCACACACGCCCATCTCGCGCAGCGCCGACATGCACGGCCGCGCATCCGGATAAAGATCGTCCTCGCCGAACCATTCCGGCTTTCCCCGCTACGGCACGGCGCTCACGTTCGGCGTCCAGGTCGAACCCGGGCCAGAAATGCTGGAACGGCTCACGGTAGTCCCGCCCCGGGGCGACGCCGAACACGGCCGAGAACGTGTGCCGCGGCACCTCGAGCTAGTCGGCCCGGGTCCCGCACTCCCGGGTCTCGTCCACCAGTGCCTCGCCCACATCCGGCACCATGGCATTGATCACCGGTTCAGCCGCGACCCCTAACCGCTCCGCAGCGTTGTCATCTGTGCCGGTCGCGGCGGCCGGGCCGGTCTCGAGCCCGGCCAATACCTGCTTGACTTCCCCGCAGTCGCGGCTCAGCACGTCGAACACGTTCGGCATCTTTCCTTCGCGTACTGTCTTGGGTTTCCCGGCGCGGCTTCCCTTCCCCCGTGCACCGGGATAAACGGCGAGGACCCACTCGGCCTCATTGACGATCGCCAGCGCATCCTTCACGCTGCGGGCGCTGACCACAATGATTACGGGCCCGACGATGTCAATGTCGACGCGGCGGTGATGGCCGGCTCGGCAGGTGGCAGCTAGGCCTTCGCCGCTGCCGCCCCGCCATCGGTGGCGGCCCCGCAGTTTCTGACTGTGACACGCGCGCGGCAGCCGTTATGGATATTGGTACCGAACGGCTGCCGTATGGTGCGCGAGCCGCCGTCATCCCTCGCGTCGTCGCGGGCGCTCGCCCTTGCCATCGGCGAACGTTGCGAAGGGCCGATCTTCCTGAGCGCCGACGGACGTCGGCCGATCGGAGTGTTCTTCGCCCGCCGGGAAGGCTAGTGCGGTGATTACGCCGGTTTCCTGCGCCGGGCACTCGACCTCGAATGAGATCGACGCCGAAACGCTGGCGCGGCTGCGGCTGGCTTAACCGCGCGGCAAGCGTGCCCGGCGTGCGGGCAGCCGGTGCCTCCCGGCTTGTTCCTGTGCGCGGGTACTGACCCGCCAGGTGGGCGGGGAGGCCGACGTCGCCGGACCGGCTTCGCGTCGGCAAGTCGGAGCAGGCCGTTTCCCCTGGCGGAACGGCGATCGTCAGTTTGCCGTGAACAAGCGTTTACGTTCGGGCCCCACGGGTAGTCGACCGGCCGCACAAGGCGGCCGGGGAGTTCGGCCGTTGGAGGTGGGAAAGCCGCACCGGGCAACGGAAGGAAATGATCAAGTGGCAAGTGAAGGGCCCCAGTCGCACCTGACGACTCCCGCCGGGCACACTTGGCGAGGCTGGCACGGGGAAGACGACCCCGGCAAGGCATTCGACGCGGGCTGGTCAGCCGGGTACGTAGAGGGAAAGTCGGCAAGCAAGCAGGACGGCGTCATCGCGTTCGAGAACTTGCAGGAGGTGGAGGACGAGGAGGGCCAGAGATAGGCCGCGAACGCGACCGGGTCCGCAGGAACTCGGACCAGCCGGCGTGCCCTGTTGGGTGCTAGATGGCCTGGCCGGGACGTACACGGGTAACAGGAAGATCCTACTGTGTCAAAGCAGAACGGAGGCGAAGGTGATCAAGCCCAGGGCAGCGAATGACAAGGCCAGCGTCACACTCACCCTCGATCCTCGTGTGAGCGCCCTGACCGCGGCGGTGTGCGGGGAGTGGAACGGCTGGTCGGCCGACATCGGCGTTATGCGCCGCGACGCCGAGGGGGGGTTCAGCCTGACGGTTGACCCCGACGCGGGGCGGACCTACCGGTTCCGGTACCTCTCGATGGTCAGCGGTGGGACAACGACTGGGCCGCCGGCGCCTACGTCCCCAACGGCTTCGGAGGAGACGACTCAGTCGTTGACCTGACTGGGCTCGCCGAGGTGGTCCAGCCGCCCGCGAAGAAGGCGCCAGTGAAGAAGCAAGCGGTGAAGAAGGAAGCGCCGGTGCAGGCCACCAAGAAGCTCGCCGCGCCCGCGACGAAACCAGCCAAGAAGACGAAACAAGCCAAGAAGACGACGAAATAGAGCGGGCGAGGGATGGTCGTCCAACTCGTGGCCCATGGGATCCGACACGTTGTGAGATGGGAGGACCGACCCGGTGCTACAGTCTCCGGGTTTGTGATCTTCCCAGTCAATCGGCTGGGGTCATACTGGCGCTGCCCGGAGTCGTGCCCGGTAGTGGTGCCATCGGGCGCGTGCCTGGTGGCGTCGTCGCCAGATGCTCCAGGAGCTTCGGAAGGTCTCGCGTACGGGCGCCGCGAGCATCCTGCGCGCCTCGGGCACGGTCACGCGGATCAGGCCCATGTCCTGGGGAGGTTCTCGCCGGGACGGACGGGCAGCTTCCCGGTGTCGTGCCAATGTTCCGGCTGGTCAGTGGCGGCGAGGGAGGCCTGCGGCCGGGTGGCTGTGCCCGGGTCGGCAGCGGCCGAGGGCGTGTCGGTCAACGCGAACGTCTTCGGCACCTTCACCCCTTAACGTCTTGTCATGCGGTCAGGCGGTGTCGTCCTCGTCCTGTCCGCCGAGCGCGTGGACAGCTTCCCCGAGTGTCGCGGTCATGTCCCCACCCACAGCGGTAATCATCCGGTCGAGCAGTTCACCCCGGCGCCGGTCCAAGGCGACAAAGTTGGCCGTCACGCCGCTCTGGCTCCTGCGGTACCGCTGGGCCTCCGCCCGAGCAGGTCGGCTGACTCACTTGGGCGCATTCCGCCGCATGTACGACGCGGCACGGCCGTCCATCCGTAAGCTGGTGATTGCGGAATACGTCGGCGAGTTGCGGGCCGCGCTTGGCAGATAGCGGTTCCGCCTCCCCAGCGTTGCCTTTTCCGGTCCTCTGGCGCAGCTTCCGGCAGGGCAGATCGGGCGCACGTCGCATGATCGCCAATCTTCGCCGAAGATCCACGTGACACCAGCGTAAGAGGGCGTGTGTCAAGCGGTACTGCGGACTTCTTTGTTGATGTTGCTTCGGTGGCGCTGGCCTGGGCGGGTGTTGCTACGACTGGCGCCTGTGGCCCCTGGTCCGAGGGTGGTTGCGGATGGCTGAGCCGTTCGCGGGCATGCTGGCGCCCACCCGGGCCGAATGCTCGTGCCTGGGTGGTGCGGTCGCGCGGGTGCCTTGTGGCCTGGGGCTTCTCGCTCTACGTAGTGCAAGCGGGCTCGGCCGTGAAGGCCTGCCCCGACAGCGTTCAACCGAGCTGGTGAGAAGCTCCGGGGCGACCAGGGGAGAGCTGCCCAGGGTGTCGCACGAGGTGGTCCTCGACGCCGTGGCGGGCTCGCTCTCCCCTCATCTGGAGGGAAAGCTTGGTCTAGGGCACCAGTGAGGTGGTGCGGTATGCGCTGGTCAGGCTGCCGCCAGGTAGCGGGGGGCGGCCTGGTGGTCTTTGCGGCCGGCGGCGACAGCAGGGTCCCAGCTGGTGCCGTGGACCACGATGGAGTAGATCCAGCGCAGCAGCGCGGCGGCGCACGCCACGCGGGCCTTAGCGCGGCGGCGCCGGGCAGCCTCGGCGGCCGCGCTGGCGTGCCCGGCCCGCTCGGCGCCGTCGTCTTGGGCGCCGGCCGCGGCCTGGCCGGCGGCTGCGGTCATGGCCTGGTATTTCGCGGCCATGACGGGGTTGTGGTGCCCGACGTGATCAAAGCAGCACGCCGCCGGCCCAGGTGCCGCAGGTCCGCCCACACCTCATCCAACTCCTCGGGAACATAGCAGTGCAGCTCAGCGGCCAGCCGGGCGATCATCACGCAGTCAGCCTCATCGGTCTTGTGCGTCGTGTAATCTTGCTGCTGGCGGGCGATATGAGACACCAGCGGCTGCACGCACACCATCGGCAGGCCCCGCTCCGCGCACAGCCGCTGCACCTGCAGCCACCGCGGCCCGGTCGGCTCGCACGCCACCGTCACCGACGTGAACCCCTTCACCCTGGCCTGTGCCACCGCCCAGTCCAGCGCCTCGCCCAGCCGGAACGCCTTCACCCGCACCGTCTTACGCGCCAGCACCCGCACATCATGTCAATCACCGCGAGCGCCTGCTTCTCATCGGCCAGGTCGATCCCGATCACCGCGCCGTCACGCGGCAGCATTCCCCGCAGGTGTTCCCGCCGCGCGTTCCGCCTGCGATCCCCCCGCGTCATGCCATTACCCTTGCCCATAGGACGTCCTCCTGTGTTGCGCCTGGGACACCAAGCCCGCACAATCGCACCAGGAGGACGTCCCCGTCTCAACTACTTCCGGCAGAACACACGCCTCCTGCGCTTCGTCCTATTACTACGCCGTGCAACATCACGATTGCAGCACCGCCGCTCACACCGTCCATCTCAATGGCTACGCGTGACGCTGTGGCCAATTCCATGTGCTTTGGGTATTGGACCTGTTTGGGTGTCTCAGGCTCGCTGAGTTGTATCGCATTGTCTGTCCGTTTACCCGGCGGTCCGGTCGGGCCACACCAATTTCTTGCCGCGTCGTCTGTAATCGCCGTCTGCTCACGGCGCGTCTTAGTGGTCATTGATTGAACCCATATGGTCGTCAGACGGCGGCGCCAGCCGCGGTTGAGGTCCACCAGGACCGCCGCTCGGGCGCACCGGGTTGCGGTGCCGTCGGAGGGGGTGGGTCATGACAGTGTGCTCGGCAGCGAAAATAGCCCTGGTTCCCGTGTTCGTCCTCGCGCTGGCTTGGTTAGCGGTCCCGCCTGCGTTCGCGGCGGCGCCGCCGAAGCCGGTGATCTTGTCTGGGCTGGATGAGCATGACGGCACGGTCGTCAAGTACGGGTCCACGTTCTATCTCTACGGGACGGAATACAAGTGCGGGTTCACCTGGCTGAAGGCGCATACCCGGTTTTGCGGGTTCGCTGTCCGGAAGGCCCGCTCCCTCACCGGGCCCTGGTCTGCGCCTCGCCTGCTGTTTTCGCCGAAGGCGCTGGACAACTGGAGGCCGGACAAGGGCCGCGCCTGGAACTGGGTGTGTGCCTCGACGGGTGCGGGCTGCTTCAACCCGCGGATGCTCCGCAGGCCCGACGGGGTGTGGCTGCTGTGGTTCAACGCCCCCCGCGACACCAACGCCCATCACGTGAACGCGTATTACGTGATGGGCTGCAACGGCCCGGCCGGGCCCTGCGGATACCAGGCCGGTGGCCACGGATTCACGCACAAGCCGGCCTTGAAGATCTGCGCGTACAACGGTGATTTCTCTGTCATCACCAAGGGCTCCGCGGCGGCGATCCTATGCTCGATGGGCGGCGTCTCCGAGGAGAGCCTCAATAAGTCGTGGACGGACGGCACCGGGGCAGGCACGAAGGCGATGGCGGGCATCACCCAAACCCCGGCCACCATCATCCCTGTCGGCGAGGGGGTGGGGGCCTACCAGCGCAGTGACGGCACCTGGGTGATGGTGTATTCGTCACCGGGCTGCGGCTACTGCTCTGGCCCGCCGTTGCTGAAGACGGTGGGCGGCGGGCCGGTCCAGGCCGGGTATGCGACCGCCCCGTCAATGACCGGCCCGTGGACCGTCGACGGCGTGCTGTCGGCGGCGTACTGCCGGGGGCAGCCTCGGACCGTGTTCACCATAGGGGGGGCCACGTATGAGTGGGTGGACCGGTGGGACGGGCTCGCCAACGAGAGCAAGGCGGCGATCCGGTTGGAGCCGATGATGGCAGACCCGTGGTCGTGCCAGTGATCATCGACGCTGACGGCGTGGCGGACTCGGCGCCTGCCGGGCTGGTGACCCGCGGCCCGTACGCGGCGGTGAGTAATTTCACCACCTTTGTGACATTCGGCTGGCCGGTTTGGTGCACACACCGCGTTGCGGTACGCGCACGGCGTGATCCCGGCACACCAGGGGATGATTGGGAGAAACACCTGCGCGCGCCCAGCTGCGCGGGTCGGTGAGTGCCTCCTTGGCGTCCTGCGCCAGCCGGGCCGTGTCCCGCACGTGAAGATTCCCGGCCTCAAGCGCGGCGGCTTCACGCTGGGCGACCTTGGCACACCTGTCGCGCCGGGCTATGAGGTCTTCCCGCGCTTCCGGTGATGTGGCGTCTACGGCGGCGGCCTCATCGGCGGCGGCCCGCTGGGCGAGCCGGGCAGCCTCACGGTTACGGTCGTCGGCGTGCCGCTCGGCCATCACCGCCTGGTCGACCGCGGCAGCGAGGCCGGGTACCGCGTCTTTGGCGGCCTGGCCTGCTTCAGTTCGTCGGCTCGTGTTCAGGCTCGCGGTCGCTCGCGCGCCCACTCGGGGCCGGACTCGTGGTCGGGCTCGCGTACCCCGCGACCTGGCCGACTTCTCTCGCGTTTCAGCTTGCCAGGCGCTGGCACACCCCTGTTCGCCTTATGCGGTTCCTTGAAGATCCTCTTGATCGAAATGTCCTGCGCACCGTCTGGCCCGTCTACCAGTTCCGCAACGCTCGTCTGCAAGATCGCCTCGCCGAGCAGGCGAATACGGCCACGTACCCGGGGAGGCAGGCTTCAGGACCGCCCTGTGAGATGGCGACTGGCATTGCTCTGCTCTACCGCACTCTTGGGCGTAGGTGACCCGGAGGAGAGTAGTCCGGCGGCCTGTGTGAGCGCGGCCCGGCGGTCGGCGGCGTCTTGCGTGCGGTGTTCGCGCGCCTCGTCGAGGTCGGCGGCGCTGCTGCCGTCTTCGGGGGGGCTCGGTGGTCACAGGGATGACGATGCTCTACGGAACCGTTAACGTCGCCGGGTCGCGTGGCAGAGGCGGCGGAGGGCACGCCGAATCGGTAGGATACGCGGTGTAGTCGGATACTTACAGAATGGCACGTGACCTCGATGGTTACCCTGTTCAAGCGCGCCGCTGCGACTGCGGCCGCGTTCGTCGCGCTCGGTTCCGCCGCCGCGGTGAGCCTGCCCGCGGCCAATGCGGCTACGGTCAAGCCGGCCGTGTCGCAAAGCGCCCAGCACCCGCGCTGGTGCGGCTGGGACGATTACTACTGCCACCACTGGGGGTACCACCACTGGGGCTACCACCACTGGGGCTGGGGCCACCACTGGCACCACGGCTGGTAAACCACAGCGCGCCCTAGACGGGCGGTGGCCCCGGAGTGGGGTCGCCCGCCCGTCTAGCATTCCGCCGCGGCGCCGAGGCGACTATCTCATGGCGTCAGTAAGTTCCTGTGGCTTGCCAGTGAGACCAAGCCGCGCAAGGAGACCCGTACGTTGCGTCTACGTAGTGGATCATCCAGCGCACCTGGGTAACGGGGTTGGTTTGCCAGTCGGCGCCCGCGCTGGCCATCTTCCCGCCGGGTAGGGCCTGCGGTATCCCGTAGGCGCCCGAGACTGGGTTGGTCGCGTTGACGCGGCCGCCGGATTCCCGCTCGATGATGCTGTTGAGGCACCCGGCGCTGCCGCCGGCGAGCGCGGCGGCGACCGACTGCCATGACCCGCCGGCCGCTACGCGCGCGGGCGCTGCCATAGTACGGGCCCGGTACCGGACCGCCCGGTGGTGGACCCGCGCCAGCCATTCTTCGCGTCGTTCTTCGGCGGCCTGGGCGCGGGCCGCGCGGCGTTCCGCGGCCCGCCGCGCGGCCGCGCGCGCCCGTGCCGCCGCGATCAGGTCCCGCTCATGCTCCCACCTGGCCTCCATCTCATCGGCGATTGCCTCGTGCAGCGCCAGCGAATCCGGTATCTCGGCGCGCACAATCGCGGGTTCCCCGGCGAGGATGCCTGGTCGCGTGACCTGGAACCCATCTTGGCTGCGGGCCGTCATAGTTGTAGCCGTCGTCACCGACGAGGTGGTAAAGGCGGCGGCTAGGTGGGTACGGGCTCCGATAGTGGTAGAGGAGCCCGGCAAAGCGAAAGCCGCGGCGGGCAGGGCTGCCACGGCCGCGGCGGCTACTGCATGCCATAGGAAACGTCTAGTCAAGGTCCGTCCCTTGCAAAGCAGTTCGCGCCTCACCGCCCGCGGGAGGCCCCTTGTGGAAGGGGCCTCCGGGGGGGCGGGAGGCGCCTGATAGTCACGGGACAGTAACAGCAGGTGACTAGCAGCGTCCCAGAAACTGGGCAACGCGCGACGTTAGCCGGTGCGGCGGCGCACCGTCGGCAATGTGGGAACGCAACTGCTGTCGGCTGTCCGGCCGCCCCGGAAGGATTGGCTCCGGCCCGGTCTACGGATCGTGTTCGGCGTCATCTGGCTCGTCGACGCCGCGTTCAAGCGGCTACCCGGTTTCCTCATCACATACCAGGCGGGGCTCGTGTCCGGGTTCGCGGACCAGCCCGGGTCGCTGCAACCCTGGTTCCGGTTCTGGGTCTACCTGCAACGCCACGATTTCCTGTGGTGAGGGTACTCCGTCGCCGTCGCCGAGACTCTCGTCGCTCTCGCGCTCATCCTCGGGGTCGCGCGGTTGGTCACTTACGTGTCCGGGCTCGTGTTCAGCCTGGCGATCTAGAGTACCAGTGGAGGGGTTCGCCGGGCCGTACGAGTCAGGTTCCGTCGACGTCGGTTCCGCGGTCGTGTTCGCGGCCCTGCTTACCCTCGACTACTGGCTTGGCCAATACGCCCAGTGTGCCAACTACCCTCAGCTCCGCCAGGCGCTGCAGGCTCGCCAGACGCTCGTCGCGCCCATGTCGCAGGCCGAACTGCGGGTAGCGGTCTTATACCCGGCCGCGGCGGTCGGCCTGGACATCGAAGCTGGCCTGGTTGAACTGCTGCTGCGCGACTCCGGGACCACCCCGGGCAACGGCGACCGCGCCGACGGCACAGCTAGCGAGTACGACGCCTGCGAGCAGGGTGCCCGGCGCCACGATCCGATGCAGCCGGAGGCGCCGTGGCGGTAGCCGCGCCAGCGCGGCTACCGCCACGACGCGGTCGGCCCAAACCAGTTTCGGCCGGGCAACCTGACGGCGCAGGACCGTAACCTCGTGCCGTAACACCAAGATCTCCCGGTCCTTGGAGGTGCCGGTCCGCGCGAGGAGGGCCAGTCAGCCGAACAACCGGACCATGAGCAGATAGTCGGGGCGAAAGAGCACGAGTGCCGAGGGTAGAAGCCGAGGTCAGATGCTTTGCACGAGTTCTGGCGCCCCGCAGGCCCCGGTCAGGCGACGCGTCTCGCTTCGGCCTCCTCCTGCTGCGGGCCTTTCAGCAGGGCGCGGACCTCGGTTTCCCGGTACCTGCGGTGACCCCCGAGTGTGCGGATGGAGGTCAGCTTGCCGGCTTTTGCCCACCTGGTCACGGTCTTCGGGTCGACTCGGAACATCGTCGCGACTTCTGCTGGTGTGAGCAGCGGTTCGGTGGCGGGCGTGCGTGTGCGCATATGACGTTTCCCCCTTGGGTTGGTGGATGCCCCGTTATGATCCCGGAGCATTATGCCATCACCAGAAGTGACGAGTCGGCCACTTCGAGAAATTTGGCGGAGGATTGGGGGCCGTGCCGCCAAGTCGAGCCGGGCGGGCGGTTCCGTCGCCAGCCATCCGAGCGCAGGGCCCGGAGACCAGTTGAGCGTGGCCGGTCGAGCACGGCCGTGGCCCTGGTGGTCACTGGGCGCGGCCTCGCTTTGGCGGGCAGGCGGGGGGAACATGTGCGCCCAGTCGCGGCCAGATGGGCCAGGAACCTGGCCTCGCTGGGTGGCCAGCAGATGGCGCACGGGCGTGATCGTCAGGATCTCTGCGTCAGTGCAGGCAGGCGCGGGCCTGGACGCGGCGCGATGGCGATTGCCGCACTGGGCTGCCCCGGACAACATTGGCGGTGGCCCAATACCTCGGCGACAAGCTGTCGGAAGCCGGATCGGCAGCCGCGCAGGATCGGCACCGAATGCCGCGCTGTAGACAGTCGACCGGGTTCACGCCTACGGCCCGGACCTCAAAGCGCGCCGGTGCCGAGGACGTCGCGCGGCGCAGGGACGAACCCGGCGACCGCCTTTTTGATGGCCGACCGGAGCAGGTCCCATCGGCGACCCACGGTCGGCTTGGCTGTTGCCGAAAAACGCTCCTGCCACGGCTGGACCAGATTACGGCGCAGCCAGCGTGGAAGCAGATCTTCTGCGGAAAGCAAAGACTTATGAATTAAGATGGTGCTGTTCTTCGGCCGCCGCCAGTTTCGCGCCTAGTTCGGCGACGGTACGAGCGTGGATGCGCATGGGCTTGTCAGGCCGGTCTGGGCTCGTGCGCTGGGCGGTGTATCGCTTATCCCGGCCGTCTTCCACCGCCCTGATGCGCCATTCGCTGTACCGGACCTTGATCCGTGCCAACTCCGCTGCCGGTGTCCTGCTCATGCCCGGCTACCTTCCTGATGGCCTGATCCATGCCGGGTGCTGCCAGCAGTACAGCGGCAGCACGGGCGGCACTTTCCAAGTCTGCACCGTGAAGCCGTCCTTTACCGGCGCTTTGCGGTGGCTTGTCATTCTGCCCTGGCAGAGCAGGCGCAGTTGTCACACGTGACTGCTCGATCACCCTGATAGCCCCCGGCGCCCAGAGCGCCCCGCCTGGCCTGGCGGCCGGGTCGGGCATCTCATCCAGGTCGCTCGCGAAGATCACAAAAAGCGGACACGCTCGAGCAGCGGCACCGTCGCGTCCTCGGCAAGCTCGAGCACACGCTGGTCCGACCGCAGCCAGATCTCCTCGCGGCTAAGGCGGCGCCCGAGGTGCGAAAGGCCGCTCCGGCGCGGCCATTCGCTCGCGCTTACGTCCACATCCTCGTCCTGGGCATTTGAACGCGTTCTTTCCAGCCTAGCTTTGCCCTGACCGCTGCACGCCTGCGGATTGAGACGCCGGTCCCGCCAGCGGGACCGGCGTTTCTGGCGGACAAAACAGCGGCCGCTGCCCGCAGCCGTTCAGCAATCCGGCGCTCAACATGCGGAGGTCAATCTCGACTACTGCCTCGATCATGGCGCCGGGATAGCCGTGCCTGTCCCGGTGCGGGCAGGCTAGGACGCCACTGAATAACGGCGGGCCGAAGTCGGCGTTTCTGCCGGCAATATGTTCGATCATCTGGGATGATCTTCTCATGCAGGGAAGATCGCGGTTGGACCGGGAGCTGTGGGATGCGGAGGCGATCGCCGGGGACCTGGTCCCGGCCGGGAGCGTGTTCGCGTTCCTGGCCAGGCACCGGCATGAGCTGTTCCCGGATGAGTTCACCGCGGACTTGTTCGGTTCTGCCACGGGCCGCCCGTCGCTTCCGGCGGATCTGGTGGGTGCCGTGCTGGTGCTCAAGGAGCTGTATGACCTGTCCGATGCGCAGACCGCTGATGCGCTGAAGTTCGATATCCGGTGGAAGGTGGCGTGCGGCCGGTCGCTGACCCAAGTGTCGTTTGACCCGTCGGCGCTGGTGTACTGGCGGCGGCGGATCGCCGCATCCAAGCGCCCGGACCGGGTTTTTGACGCGGTGGCGGCGGTGATCGCGCAGACGGGGATCTTGCGGGGGCGGCGGAGGCGGTGTGTAGACTCCACGGTCTTTGACGACGCGGTGGCGACCCAGGACACCGTCACCCAGCTGGTAGCCGCGGTCCGGAAGGTGGCCCGGGTGGTGCCCGGCGCCGCGGAGGTGATCGCCCGGGTGTGCCAGCTGGATTACGCCCGGCCGGGCAAGCCCGCGATCGACTGGGACGATGCGGCGGCCAAGCAGGGCCTGGTGAGCGATCTGGTCAAGGACGCGCTGACGGTGCTGGCCGCGCTGACGGGCGAGGACGCACCGGAGCGGGACACCGCGGCGGCGGACGCGCTGGGGCTGCTGGCGCTGGTGGCCGGGCAGGACGTGGAGCCCGCTGAAGGGTCGGACGGGACGGACGGGCGGTGGCGGATCGCCCGCAAGGTGGCCCCAGACCGGGTGATCTCAACAGTGGACCGGCAGGCCCGGCATACCCGCAAGTCGAAGTCGAAGCGCCGCGACGGGTTCCGGGGGCATGTGGCCGCCGAGCCGGAGACCGGGCTGATCACCGACTGTGAGATGACGATGGCCGCCGGGCCGGGCAGCACGGACGCGGAGAACGGCGTGAAGATGGCCGCCCGCGACCGGTTCTGCGGGCACCCCACAACCACGGCCGGCGACGACGCCGTGGACGCGGGCGTGCAGGCGCAGCCGGAGGACGCTGCCCAGATGCCAGCCCGCGACGCGTCCTGCCACGGCGGCCCCGCTGCCCCGGCCACTGCCGCCGGGTCCGCGGGCGCGCAGGAGCAGGAAGCGGCGGCGGATGCAGGCGCGGACGCACAGGCGGAGGCGGGTGCGGGTGCGGGCCCAGGCGCGCAGGCCCGGGAGGACGGTGGGCTGGAGGTCTACGGCGACTCCGCCTACGGCAGCGGGGAAGCCCGCGCCGCCTACCGCGACGCCGGCCACGACACGGTGATCAAGCCGGGGCCGCTGCGTCCGGCCGTGCCCGGCGGGTTCACTGCCGATGACTTCACCGTCGACGAGGGGCAGGGCACGGTCGTCTGCCCAGCCGGGGTCACCCGGACGATGACCGCCAGCCGGACTGTCACCTTCGGCGCCACGTGCGGCGCCTGCCCGCTGCGGCACAAGTGCACCACTGCGGCCGGCGGCCGGTCGATGACCATCCACCCGCATGACGACCTGCTGCGCGCCGCCCGCGCAAAGGCCAGGACGCCGGAGTTCAAACAGGCCTACCCCACCCGCTCGGCAATCGAGCGGATCATCTCCTGGACCGCGACCCAGAACGGGCGCCGGGTCCGGCTCCGCTACATCGGAACCAGCAAGAACGACGCCTGGATGCATACCCGATGCGCTGCACTGAACCTGCGCACCCTCCTGCGGCACGGCCTGACCCGCCGTAACGGGACCTGGGCCCTGGCCTGACCAGCCGTACCACCACCGTCCGCGCACCCTGCACGACCTCACGTGCCGCCCGGCAGGCTCCCACAGGCACCTGAACCGGTCCCAGGCCGACGATGCCAGGAAGGCACTGATACCCCGGCGCCACGGCCGGCTGGATCGGCCGCAAGCACGCCAACGGGATCAGAGGTTGTTCAGGGGAGTCCTAGGCGGCCAGGTTCTCACGGCTGCCGTAGGCGCACAGCGCGTACAGCGCGACCACGTCCACGGCAATGATCACCAGTGACCAGAACGGGTAGGCGCCGAGGAAGAACATCTGGTCAAGCGCGCTCAGCCCGACCACGGCCACGCCGAACCAGCCCGCCGGCTGGTTGCCCATCAGCACCCCGGCGGTAGTTCCTATGGACCCGGGCCGCGGATGCCCGGCCGCGGCGGGCGCCCCACCCCGCGCGGGGCAGGCGTTCGCCCGGGTGAACAGGTTGCGGTGATATTGGGTTACGACAGCGCTGCCATCCGCGCCGGGCAGCACGGCGGCGATCGCGTTCACCAGGCCTCCGGCCGAGCGCCTGGCCAATGCGCATGGCCGTGCCTGCCCGGTGGACGTACAGCTTCAAGACGCCGGAACGCTGACCTGTGATCGGCCAGGCTGGCGTGTCTTGTCCCGGCCGCCGCGCCGCTTGGCCTGGCGCTTGCAGCGGCGCCGGGCGCCAGCGGACTAGGCTGCGGCTGTAGGTGATCGCGAAGGCCAAGCCGCGGCGAAGGGCCCTGGATGATGCCGCGCACATCATCCAGGGCCCTGACCGCTGCGCCAGTGCCAGGGGGTTACCCGGCGCAATCTTATTACGACCATGTCACGCTTCGTGCTGATACCATTACTTTCTGTCGCAGCACTTGCGAAGCGTCCAGCGGAGCCGGCGGGGGAAGCGCTCGTGACGATGTGGCTGGCCGGTCAGGATGTGGCCCGGAATGGTCTTTCGCACGGCTCGCGCCTCCGGATTTAGCCAGCTATCGGGCGGCGGTCGCGGACCTGGTTTCTCAGGCCGTCGGCCGGATGGAGTCGTGGAATACCCGCGCAGCGGTGCGGATGCTGCCCCGGCGGCTGTACCGATCCAGCAAGAGCAACAATGGGGACGACAGGCCCTCAGCAACCCCGAGAAAGCCTCAGATCACAAACCGGTGTGGCTGGAGAAAGAACGCCCTGGTCCAGGGGCTGGAGAGGCTGAAGGAACCTCAGGGCACTCTGGGGATATTTATTACTGAGGTGCCCAGGCTACTCGACCGCAATCGTCGGGTCTTCTGCATAGGGTTACCGCAGCTCCTGGCCACGGAAAACAGGCGATCAGTTGCATAAAGGGACCTCATCTGCTGCGGAGCGCGGTCGGACGTGCCCCTGTACGCTCGCTCGATCCTGCCTGTGGGCGCTTGAGCGTGCGAGCGATCAGGTGGCTCAGGCTGCCGTCGGCATCGCCAGACCGTATTGAGGCCAGCTGTCCGCCGGACATGCCATTGACCTACGGGTTGGCTGGGGGACACGATTGGTTCGGCAGTCAAGAATGGCTAGGTGGCGACATGTCGACTTATGTGTCTCTTATTAACTGGACCGAGCAAGGCGTCAGGAACTTCCGCGACACGATCAAGCGCGCGGAGGCTTTCTCCGGGCTTGTCAAGGGCGCCGGCGGCACGATCCGCGAGCTGCTGTGGACCGTCGGCGAGTACGACGTCGTCCATGTCGCCGAGTTCCCCGACGACGAATCAGGGGTCGCGGCCCTGCTCGAGCTCAGCTCGGCCGGTAACATCCGCGCCCACACGCTGCGAGCCTTCAACGCCGCCGAGATGGCCGCCATCATCAACCGAACCAGCCGTCAGCAAGAGCATGGCAGCTGGGGCTAAGCACTCGCCCGGCGCAATGGCCTGGGCATCCGCCGGCTTCTGCAAGCCGTGGGATGGCGGCGGCCGCACACGCCCGGCAGCCTGGTGCTCAAGATTCCTGGCAAGGATCCGCGCATCGAGCGGCCGGGCTGCCGCCAGGGCGCCTCGATGAAACGGTCTTGGACCGCTACCTCCTGTTTTCTCCCAGGTTTCGCAAATTCTGAAACCTCTTCGGGGGGGCGAACCCGAGCGGGTACTGACCATGATGAACGTAGTCGCGGCAATCAGTTCAGGAACGAACGTGCCCTGCGGGACCTAGTCACTGAGCGCATTCAACGCTCGGCTGGCCAGGACTCCTCATGACGCAAAAATCGATCTGAGGCTCCACATCCGCGCAGGCCCCTGCAGGAACGGCATAAGAATCGCCGTGCGTCGCTCCTCGCGGATGTGCCAGGCAGCTCTCAGCTGGCGTCGGCAGCACGGCATCAATTTGCACACGTCCCGGCCCGGAATTCCCAGGGCCCCGCTCACCAGAAGCCGCTGTTACACAAGGGATTCGCCTCTTCGCCGAACCGCTCGTAGATGGCTGGATCGGCTACGTTCGCCTGCCCGATGAACGCCGCTGGCGGGTAGTAGTAACCCTCCTCGCGCCAGTGCACCGCGATCTGCGCCTCGGAGGTGCGGGCCCCTCGGATCTCTTTCTCGGTTGCCAATTGTCCAGCCTCTCGTTCGATGTTAAAAAGGTTCGATGTGGAAACAGGAAAAGCAACCCCGCGCTATTTCTCCTCAGGCAGGAGGCCAGCGCAGACACCGAAGTCACGCAGCTGTGCGGAGAGAGCTGCCTGGCGAGTGAACGCGACAGCATCAGCCCGTGTCAGCAAGTCCCAGCACAGGTCGTCGGCCAGCACCAGCGCGCGCACCGTCACGGCGCCCAGCGCACTCAGCGGCCCTGTCTCCGCCTGGTGGCGCAGGCCCGCAAAATCATGCGCGGACGCCTGGTTCGGGGCGGCGGCCTGGAGTTCCCCGAGGAGCACCGACAGCTCGCCAGCGAGGTACTGCTGCGTCATCGGACCCCCTCCCAAACCGGGAGGAAACACCATCGTAACTCCGCACTGCGGCGGACACCATGGCCCGCCGCCCACCCGTCTGGCACCGGGAGCACTGGGAGCACCGGGAGCACCACGGGCGCGGTCACGGTCGTTGAACGGGTATCGCGTCGCGCAGGAGATCACACGCTGGTGGCGCTGCCCCGGTTCTCGTCGAAGTCCCAGACCTCTCACCAGGCGCCCGGGACATGTGGTCATCCGCGTGGGCGGCGTCGGCGCCTGCCACTCCGATCTGCATCTGATGCGTGAGTTCGAGGCCAGCCAGCTGGGCTGGCGGCAGCCGTTCACGCTCGGTCACGAGACCGCTCGGCATGGGCGTGGCCGGGCTCGAGGTCGGCCAGTCGGTAGCGGTTTACGGGCCGTGGGGGTGCGGCACCTGTGAGCGCTGCCGCCTCGGGATCGAGACCTACTGCGAAAACGTGGCCGCCGCGCCGGTGCCCTGGGGCGGCGGCGGGCTCGGGCTCGACGGCGGGCTCGGGCTCGACGGCGGGCTCGGGCTCGACGGCGGGAAAAGGACCATGGCGTCGCCGAAGCACTCGCCGTCGAACTCGAGACGCTCACTCCTGCGGGTGAGACCGAGTTCCGGGGTGACGTCGCCCGGCTACGCCACCTCACCTATAGGTTCGTCTTCGTCTTCGACTTCGACGCCGCACGCCGCTACCTCGAAGACGCCGCGGCCTGCTACCGTGCCGCTGACTGCGTGCTGGGACTCGCCAACGTCTCCACCAACCGCGCCGAGGTCCTCGCTCTAACCAACCCCGCCGAAGCGATCATCGAGGCCGGCCGGGCCATCGAGGTACAGCGAGAGATAGGCGTACATCACGAACTTGGGAAAGCGTATTCCGCGCTCGCCGCGGCGCATCTACGGCGCGGTGAACTCGACCGGGCGGCTGGATGAGGCTGTCGCCTCACTCCGCTGGGCCGTCGCGGAACTGGACGCCGCCGACGTCTACCCGACGCTTATTGTGTGCGCGGCCCGGGTACTTGACATCCTCGACATCGCCGACGACGAGGTAACCTCCGCCGCGCGGGCGGCCACCCCACCCGGCACATCACGAAGGGACCACGCATGATCAGCGTCACCGTCACCGGCAACCTCACCGACGACCCGCACACCGTCCAGACCCCGTGACAACACCACCGGCGGCGAACTGCGCCTCGCCGTCAACCTGCCCTCGCGCACCGGCACTGGCGACGGCCCCACCCGCTACCTCAAGATCGTCACCTTCGGCGTGCTCGCGATCCACACCGCCGAATCGGTGCGCAAGGGCGACCGGGTCACCATCCAAAGCCACGACCTGACCAGCGAAGCCTGTCTCAGTAACGGGACCGGCGAACCCCCGTCCAAGGTCGCCATCCGCGCCACCGAGATCGCCATCTCCCTCCGCTACGACAACGCCACGACCGGCCGCGCGGCGCGTGCCCCCGAGCGCGCAACCGACTCGCAGGCCCACGCCGAGGCCGCCGTCCTCAACGGCGTCACCACCACCACCACCGCCTGACCCGCGTTACCGTCCAGGCCCAGGGCGGAAGCCCTGGGCCTGGACGGGGCTCCCGAAAGCTGCACCGGAGGTCACAACGGCTGCCTGGAATCATAAGATTTTCATGGAGCGTCACGAATCATGACACGCTAAATTCGGTGGCCGCGCAAGTAACCGCCGATCTGCATGGCAGCGGATGCTCGGTGCGGGAGGCGCTGCCTTGTGCGGATCTGGTGATCTGTGTGCGCCCGGCCGTGGCCGCAGGCTGAGCCGGCGCGCGGTCGTGCCGGTGTCCGTGTGGCAGCGCCTTCGAGGTCGAGTTCAGGGATGGGGCTGCCCATGCCCGTAGCCCGAGGCATGACCGAGGCGACCAGGCGGGACGGTCCCGGCGTCATCAGGGCGCGATTGACCCGTGGTACGGCCTTGGCTTGCGCAATAGCCATTGCCAGAATGTCCGCCGCGGCGGTCCCGCCACAACGCTGCCGCCTCGAGCCTCGCCCGATACCTCAACTCTGAGGATCACCGGCCGCTTCGAGCCGGTGTCCGGCCGGACTTTGACGCTGCCGCCATGCACCGCCACGTCATCGGCATCAACCTCGATGCCGGGCTTGGTCACCAGGACGAGGCTCCCGCCCCGCACCGCGGCCTTGATCTGCAGCGTGGGCCCGGTGATCATCGCCTCGGTGAAATCGAGCTTCACCGTGCCGCCGACCGCACGGATCTCCATCCGCTGCGGGACCACCCAGCCGCCGACCCGCCGGGCAGTCGCACCCTGGCAGTCGATCCGGACGAGGTCCTTGGCCCGCGGTGCGACCCCGCCCGGCTGGCCTGCCACCGCTGGCAGGTCAGCGGTCAGGATCGCCAGTTCGCTGTTAGTGCGGGCGTTCAGCGCCGCCTCCAGGCGCTCGTCAAGCTCGGCTGCGGTCAGCCGCCCGTCGCCAGCTGCGACCCGGAGGATCTCCACGACCCGGTCCCTGTCTTCATGCGAGGCTCGCAGCTCGGGCCTGGCCCCGCCGCCGGGGCCATCACCAGCCGGGGACAGCTCACCAGCCATGGTCACATCTTGTAAGCCATTACACGGTCCCGCAATACCGGGCCAGTGGCGGACAGTACGCCACAATGCTGGCCAGGGCTCCCTCCCGGGCCGTGCTGCCGATGCTCCGCCTTGCCGGACGCGCGAACCGGCTCTGGATCCCTCCGGCCGCCACCAGGAAACCTGCGTAGCCGATCAGCAAGATATTGGGCATCAGGGTGACGACCATGAACCGCGTGCTCAGTCGGCTGGTAAGGGCGATGCGTCCACGCGGCGACTTAAACAGGCGGCGACCGTCGCTCGGCGCGAGGCCTGCGCTTCGGGCAACGGGCCGGGTTACGCGGCGGGAATGCGGACCCTCTCAAGGCGGTAGCGCCGATTCATGTAAGGAACTCCGGTGCTTGATCAGCTCCGGGTTCCAGGGTTGCATGAGCATCCCCGGCTGGTCCGGTAGGTGGCGACGCGTTGGGTTCTGAGGTCGACGTGAGTGTCGGGCCTCGTGGATTTGATTGCCACTGCTGGCCTGGCCACGGATGACCCGGATGAGGGAAGTGGGCCAGCCCGGCAAGGGTCTGGCCCGGTTGCAGCACATGAGTGGGAGCCGTTGGCTGGCTCTTGCGCCTTGGGACCGTGGCCGATGGATGTTGCTGTCTGCTGCGCCGCCGGAGTGAACGATCCGGACGACATAGGAGAAGGTGATGATGAGGCAGCAGCAGGCGGACCAGCCGGCGTCCCGGCGGCTGGTGGGGATCGATCTGGGGATCGCGTCGCGGCATTCGGTGCGGGTGCTGGAGGCTGATGGCCAGCAGGTGTGCCGGTCGTCGTGCGTGCCCACGGTGGCGTCGCTGTCGGCGGTGGAGCAGTCTGCGCTGGCGGGCGCGCCGGAAGGCACGCGGCTGGCGGTGGTGTTCGAGCCGACCGGGCCGGCGTGGCTGCCGATCGCGGTGTTCTTCGCCCGCCGGGGCCACGCTGTCTACCGGGTTTCGTCGGCTAAGGCCGCTGATTTACGCCGGTTCTTGCGCCGGCACGTGAAGTCGAATGGGATCGACGCGGAGACGCTGGCCCGGCTGCCGCTGGCCGACCCGCGCGGGCTGCAGCCGCTCGAGCTGGCAGGCGCGCAGGCGGCGGCGCTGGACCGGCGGGTCCGGGCGTGTGACCGGCTGACCAAGGACGCCGCCACGCACAAGGTGCGGATCAAGGACCTGGTCCGGCAGCTGCTGCCGATGACGCCGCTGGCCGGTGACCTGGGCACGGCCGACGTGGCGGTGCTGGAACGCTACGCCGATCCCCGCAAGCTGGCGGCCGCCGGCGCGGCCGAGCTCACCCGGCTGATCGCCACGGCGTCGAACCAGCAGCAGGGCCCGGCGCGGGCCCGGGAATGGCAGGCGGCCGCGGCGGCGGCGCTTGAGCTGTACGGCGATCACCCGGCGGTGGCGTTCGAGGAGCTGGCCGCTGAAGTCGCTACCGAGGTGCGGCTGCTGCGGGCCGTCCAGGCCGAGCTCGCCGCGCACGCCGCAGCCCGGGAGAAACGCTACAAGAAGGTCGATCCCCGCCAGCTCGCCCGGTCGCTGCCCGGGTTCGCGCAGATCAGCGCCCCGGTCCTGGTCGCGGCCATGGGCCGGCCGGGCCGGTTCCCCGACGGGGCGCGGTTCAAGTCCTTCACCGGGCTGGCCCCGCGCGCGAGCCAGACCGGTGAGACCGACCGCAAGGGCCAGCCGATGAGCAAGGCCGGCCCGTCGCTGCTGCGCGCCACCTTCGTCCGCGCCGCCGATACCGCCCGCAAGCAAGACCCGCAGCTCGCCCGGATCTACTACCTGCAGATGACCGAACGCGGCGCCACCCACCTGAAAGCCTGCTGCGTCGTCGCCGGCCATCTCGCCGAACGCGCCTGGCTCGTGATGCAGCGCGGCACGCCGTATGTGATCTGCGACAACAACGGCAACCCGGTCACCCCCGAACAGGCCAGGCAGATCATCGCCGAACGCTGGACCGTCCCCCAGCACGTCCGCAAACGCCGCCGCAGCCGCACAACCCCCGGCGCCAGCGCCAAGGGGAAGGCCCCTCAGGCGGCCACAACTGGGCCGGACAAGCGAGGCGACCTTCCCCGACCCCGATCGTCGCGACACCACCCGCAAGGCGTCAAGCCCGCCATCTGACCCGGCGGACTCCCCGCCGCCTGCCAGCGGGCCAGGCGGCGCGGCGCCATCACCCGCCCGCACCTATCAACCGTGCACGCCAGGCGCCGCACGGCCATGCCAGCATGCCCGCACACCAGCAGGAAGGCCCACGACCATGCCCGAGCCCGATCTCATCCTCGACCCCGACCAGGCCGACGACCTGCGCGAGCTCATCGACCTCACCGCCATCCTCCAGCAATGGCTGCAATACGCCGATGACAGCATCCTCGACGACCTGGCCAGCTTCGCCTACCGCGACACCAACCACCCCCGCAGCTACGTGGACTGGCTGACCGACGACCTCGCCGCAATCTCCGCCCGGCTCCGCACAGCCGCAGATTCATCCTGCAACACTCTTGACACACCAGCCCCCATAGGGAATCAAATCCGGTCGGGGCTACGAAAGAAGTAGCAGCTCAAGGGCCTGATCGCCACCCACGGCGGCCAGGCCATCAATCGTTTGTCGCGCACTTCTACGGCTACCGGGCCGTCCTCATCCGGCTGCCGCAAGTGACCGGGGCGGCGC
Source organism: uncultured Actinomycetota bacterium (assembly GCA_963820395.1). Classification (GTDB taxonomy): domain Bacteria; phylum Actinomycetota; class Actinomycetes; order Streptosporangiales; family Streptosporangiaceae; genus DATFVJ01. The sequence goes on from CAWGAE010000009.1 coordinate 198,802, forward strand.
TGCGCGAGGCGATCACCGACGGCTTGCTGGCGTGCGCGCCGCCCCGGCTCGCCCGGGATTTCGTCGCCGGCTAGCCAGCCCGCCGCCGTGTCACCCGATCGGGCGTCATGACAGTGTCGCCCTCGATCGGGAATGCTGACTGTGCGCCAGCCCGCGATCTGATGACGCCGCGGCGCCCGGCCATGCAGCCCGGCGCCGGCCTGCGGCCGATTCGCCTGGGGGGCAGCTCCGGGGGGGCTTGGGTGTCCCGGGCCATTCACCGGCCCGGGGCACCCAGGCTGGGGCGGTCGGCCGCGGCGCGGGCGAATGACTTGTACGGCATGATCTCGCCCGGCTTGATCACGCCGTCCTCGATCGCGCGGGCGAGCAGCGCGTCCTTGCTCGGCGCGGTCCGCCCGGTGGCCGCGTACTTGGCGCGCGCGCGGCTGATGTACTGCCGGACCGTGTTCTCGCTGATCGACATGCGCCGCCCGACCGATGCTTTCGACATGCCCTGGAACCACAGCAGCAGCGCCTGCCGCTCCTGCTCCGACAGCGCCGGCCGGGCCGGGCGCTGGTCGGCGAGCATCGCCCTGGCCTGCGACCGGGTCACGTACGGCCGGTCGGCGGCAGCCGCCAGCACGGCCTCGACCAGATGGTCGCGGCCCTCCTCCTTGGACACGTAGGCGTGCGCGCCGTTGTCGAGCGTCTCCATCACGATCGCCGGATCGCTGTGCCCGGAGAAGGCCACCACCCGGTATCCGGCTGCCACCAGCCCGGGGATCTGCGCGGTGACCAGCCCGCCGGACAGCTCCAGGTCCAGGATGACCACGTCGGCCGACGGCCGCGGCACCGCGCGGAGCCCGGTCAGGTCGCCCGCCGTCTGCACCAGCCGCACCCGCTGGCCGGGATCGGACCGGATCCAGGACGCCACCCCCTCGGTGACGACCGGATGGTCTTCGATGATCGCCACCGTCACCGGCTGTTCCATCGCGCCTCCGCCCAGAGCATTCCGCCGTCTTGCTGCTGTTCGACGGCGACCCCCTCGCCGACTGCGGGCAGTCGGACGACCGCGCCGGTATCGGCGACGAAGCTGACGGCGATTCCGGCGGCCACCGCCGCCAGGGTGATCCGCGCCTGGCTGCGCGCGGCGGTCAGGATCGCGATGGCAGCGTCGGTGATCACCCGCCGGGCCGGGCCGGGCACCTGCGGCAGCGGCCCGGCCGTCTCGATCTCGACGGCAACCCCGCGCCGCTCGGCCACGTCGGCACTCGCGTGCAGTTCGTGGACCAGCGATCCGGGTACCTCATCGCCCTCGGCCAGCAGCCGGCGCAGCCGGGCCGCCTGGACCGTGCACCTGATGCGCACCTGCGCGTCGCCCGGGTCAGCCATCCCCGCCGCCAGTTCGGCGACCAGCGGGACGGCGCTTTCCTGCAGCGCCAGACAGCGGGCGTGCCGGGCGGCCCGGATGATCTCCGCGGTGGCGGCCCGCTCGCGCGCGGCGTGCTCACTCCGCGCCGCCGCGGCGGCCTGGCCGGCGGCGGCATCCAGCGCCCTGACCCCGGCGGCGACGGCCACCTGGGCGCCGGTCGACCAGGCCAGCACGGCGAGGAACCCGGCCAGGTCAGTGCGGTGCAGCCCGTCCCACACCTGCACGCCCAGGATGGCCAGGGCCTCGGCGACGAGGAACCACGCAAGCTCGGCGAACCGGCGGCGGAGCAGCACGAGCACGCCCGTCCAGCCGGCACTCCCCCACGCCCAGTTGACCGCCAGCATCTGGCCGGCCGGGCTGGCCGCCGCCGCTGCCGTGCTGGCGGCCAGCGCGGTCACGGCCACCGCCCAGGCAGGGCGGCGGCCGGGCGCTCCGCGCAGCACCAGGACCGACCCTGCGGTGATCGCCAGCGCCATGACCAGCCACATGGCGCCCTGGAAGGCGAACGAGCCGTAGGCCGGCCGGTTATGCAGCAGCTGCCCGCCCGCTCCGGCGAGATGCCAGCCCGCGACCAGGAAGACCACAGCGATGGTGAAGGCCCGCTGATAGCGGCCGGACATCATCGTCGTCGGCTGCACGGCGGTCATGCCGGCCAGCTCACGGTGACGGTCGTGCCCGCGCCGGGACGGCTGCCGATCGCGGCCCGGCCGCCGGCCGCCAGCATCCGCCCGGTGATCGACTCGCGGATGCCCCGACGGGATGGCGGGGTGGCGGCCGGGTCGAACCCGCGGCCGCGGTCAGTGATCTTGACGACCGCCCAGCCCGCACCGCCGGTGACGGTCACTTCCGCCTGGCCGGTTCCGGCGTGCCGCTCGACGTTGCGCAGCGCCTCGCCGACGCAGGCGACGAGCTGATCCGCGACCGAAGACGGCAGCGTGACCGGGACGAGCTTCAGCCGCACCGCCAGGTTATCGGTGCTGGCCGCGGCCCGCTCCAGCTTCGGTCTCAGGTCAGTTAGCGGCGCCAACCCGCCCGGCACGGCCGGGGCGCCCGCGAGCCCTTGCAGCACGCGCAGGTCCCGGGCCGCCTGCGCGGTCAGCGCAGGGGACGGTTCGGCAAAGGCGCCGGCCGCGACCATGGTCAGGGTCGACAGGACGGTGTCGTGCAGCTGGCGGTGCTGCTCTCGCTCGTCGGCGCGCCGCGCCTCCTCGGCCCGGATCTGCCGCTCGGTCTCCAGGCCGGCGGCGACGATCGCGTCCGCTTGCCGGGCGCCGCCGCGGATCACCGCCACCAGCCCGGCGGCGACGATCGTCTCCACCACCAGCAGCCAGGCATCGGCCGGTTGGCCGGCGCCGAGCCCGTAGGCGATGACCACGATCGCGGCGCCGGGCAACCCGAGCCACGGCCGCAGCGCGATCTGCAGGATGTACACCGACGTGCAGGCCAGCGGGAGCATCCAGGTCGTGCTGTCCTTGATCAGCACGGCCGGGACCAGGTGCTGCTGAGCCAGCGCCAGCGCCGAGATAACCGCGGCGTCGGCCAGTACCACGGTCGGCGTCAACCCGGACCGCCGGACCCGCCAGGTGAAGAAGGCTGACCACAAGCACAGCGCAGTCAGCGGCGCGCCCAGCCACCAGCCGGAGATCTGCTTCATTGCGGCCAGCACGGCTACCGCGGTGAACAAGACCGCGCCGCCGAGGCGCAGGGCGATCGCATACCAGCCGGCCAGCCGGTGCAGGGCCTGGTCGGATGGCCCTGCTAACCGCGGGCGGCGTGCCCGCCTGCGGCGGCCCGCGGGGGACTGGATCTGCCCCCCGACGGAATCAGCTGCCGGTTCCACCGGACCAGTATGGGGCAGGACCACGGCACCGGGAACAGTGACGCCGACGATGAGGTGGCGCGCCTGGGATCTCCCAGGCGCGCCACGACAGCCGCGCGGGCAGCGAACGGCGGCCAGTTCGCGCCTGGCCGTCACATCACGGCGGCAGTCTTCGCCGCGTCCTGGCCGCCAGGACAGTGACATCCCCCGAAGACGTAGACCATGTCGGGACGAATGTGGGCCTTCCAGAGCCACCCGTCCGTGTCGGCATCATCCTTGTCGGCGCTGTCGCCCTCCTCGCGGCATGTGCGGATGTTGGCCGTTGGGGGCTGCAACACTGGCCAGATGGCAGGGTCGAGTCTCCCGAGCTGGATGTGGCGCGCGCCCGACGCGGTGTGACCAGCGTGTCCCCGAGCAGGTACGCGACCAGGTACGGGTGGAGTGTGAGGTTGGGCCGCGGAGTCTCATGATCGTGGAGCGCAGACCACCTGCGGATGCGAGTGCCGGTTCGGGATGGGCCAGCTTCCCGATGGCGCGGCTGCGGTATACCAAGGCGGATAAGAGCTGGATCTTGTACTGGCGTGACGGCAACCTTCGTTTCCACGTCTACGATCGATGTGCGCGGTCGCCGCGTGTAGACGGGCTGCTTGAAGAGATCGAACGGGACCCCACCGCAATCTTCTGGGGGATAGCCCGGGCTCAGGATATGGGTCGTCGCGGACAGCGGCATGAGAGGGCGCCGGTCCAGGCACCGCCGGCGTGGGCCGCGCTTCGGTTATCGTCATCAGGCACGCACGACAGGCCCCGCAGTCGTGGGTGGCCTAAGGTGCCCATCAACTGCCGGAGGCTGCGACGGTGAGCCGACAGCGCAAACGACGATCGAGCGGTCGGACCCGCCGACCCGTCCCCGAGCCTGCCGGCGAGCACGCCGATCCCATCTGGGTGGATGTTGCTGGTCGGCGTATGTTCCTCGTCGGCTTCACACCGGCTGGGTCCCGTACGGCATCTTCGAGGAGCCGGCCGCCGGTTGCGTTGCGTGGAACGCGGCACATTGTCGTGGGTGAGCGGTCTCAGGTGGAAGCGCGCAGGCTTCAGGCGGCGAGGGTTCTCGCCACCCGGCCGAGTTCACGGCCGTATCGGCGCGCCTGCTCTTCGTCCTCCTGGCGCAGCTGGTAGGCGAGATCCTTGAAACGGTCCAGTGCGGGATTGACGCCGACAAGCGTGAACTCGGCCTCGACCACCTTCAGGTCAAGATGCCAGACGTCGGCGAGGATGCGGCGCATCCATCCGGTCGCGTGATCCCATCCCTCGCGGGGGGTTCCAGGCCTGTAGTTACCGCCGCGCACCGTCACGAGGACGGCGGGCTTGCCGGCCAGGATGGGCTGAGCGCCGGCGGCCATGCGCGGGTCGGTGATGACCATGTCGACCCACGTCTTGAAGTGCTGCGATACCCCGAAGTTGTAGAGCGGAGCGGCAAACAGCAGCGCATCGGCCGCGACGAGCTCGCCGGTCAGGGTCGCGGCGAGCGCCAGCGCTGCCTTCTGCTCGTCCGTGCGTGAATCCCCGGGCGTGCGGCCGGCGAAAACGGCGGTCGCCCAGGCGGTCGCGGGGATCGGGTCGGCCCCGACGTGACGGCGGATGACCGGCTCGCCGGGGTGGGCGTTCCGCCACTCTTGCTCGACGATGTCGGCGATGGCGTGGCTGTGTGAACCCTCGACACGGATGCTGGCATCGAGCCTGTAGAGAGGCATGTCTCGTTCTTCCTGCTCCGATGATTTGACTTGATCTTTCAAGTGAACTGTAGACCATCATTACTTGAACCGTCAAGTACAAATGGGTCGGGTTTCCGATGCTCTCATCGCGCGGAAGGAGCCGGGACTGGCGTGGCCTAGCAGTCCTGACCCTGACAGGGCTGCCGACTGTGCTTGCCTGGTTGGCCTTGACGCATCAAGTCATTGGATAAGAGGCCATCATGAGTAGATCAACGACGCGGCCAGTCGGCGGATCGCCCGGCCGACGCGCTCGTGTGGCTAGTTGATTGCAGAGGTGTCGATGCGCGACATTATGCGGTCTGCGGCGCGGCCAAGGCGTCGCAGCTGCTCTGGCGACAGGACGTCGATGACGAGCGATCGCACATGTGCCACGTGCCCGGGCGCCGCTTCGGCAAGTGCCTGGAAGCCCTTCTCGGTCAGGATGGCATTGGTGAAGCGCCCGTCTGCCGGATCGGGCTCGCGGCGCACCAAGCCGCGCCCCTCGAGGCGCTTGAACAGGTGCGACAGCCGGGACAGTGACGCGTTGGTGACCTCGGCAAGCGAGCTCATCCGCAGGGTTCGCTCGGGGCTCTCCGACAGCATGGCCAGAACCTGGTACTCCACCATCCCCAGGTTGGAGTCGCGCCGCAGCTGCTGATCGATCGACCAGGGAAGCCAGGTCATCAACCGCACCACCGACAGCCAGGAGTCCAGTTCCGCGGCGGTCAGCCACTTCACCGGCTGCTCCTCGGCCTTGCGGTGCGCTCCTTCGGTCACCGGACCAGGATACCAATCACTGGATGATTCAAGTGACTCACCGCGCTCCGACGCGGTGCCTGCCCGCGCTGGAGCGCCGTCGGTGATGCTCAACGTGAGACCTCGAACGGCCCGGCGCCGACCTCCGTCTGGGGTCCAGGAGCCGTCCTTGCGGAAGCTGGCGGCGGTGGGCGTAGCTGTCCTCGAGGAACTGCAGGTAGGTCACCTTGTCGTCGACGACCTTCACCAGGATCGAGAAAACTTGAGCTGTCAAGTGACCTTTCATGCCACGGCTGTCGGGTTGGCCCAGAGCCGGAATAACCCCGGCAATGTCCTATATGCGGGTGATCCCGCGGCGGTGACATGATCGCTCGGCGCGGTGTGTCACCGGCCGGAAGGGAGCCAGCCGTTGGAGTTCGTGCCCTGCCTGACGCGATCGGTGACCGGCGCCGGGATCGAGACGATGCTCGGCCACCGGCTGCTGGATGACTACCTGGCGTTCGTGGCGGCCCGGGCGCGGGTCAGCACTGGCTGGCTGTGACCTATGACCTAAAGGTGTTGTTCGTCGTGGGCAAGGGAGCCGGCGGAGGTGACCCGGGCGGATGTGTTTGCGTTCCCGGCCCCCCGGCGGGCGCCGCGGCGGGGCGAGACGGTGGAGCGGCTGGACGACGGCGAGCCGGGCCTGGCGGCGCGCACGATCGCGCGCCGGCTGTCCAGCATGTCGGGGCTGTTCGCTTACCTGCCGCGCGGTAGGACGCCGGGGCAGCGGCGGGGTGCCGCTGGTGCGTACCCCGCGCACGCTGCCACGCGGCCGACGAATCCCAGCACACAAACCCCGGCTTGGCCGATCGCGACGACATCCTCAGAGCTCATCGGCGAAGTCCCAGGCCCGTAGCTCACCTGGTTCGAGGCGAACGAGGAGATCGTCGTCGGCTTTCTGGGCGTATGCGGCTCCGGCCTCGCGGCCAAGGTAGCGAGACGCGATTCGCCTCACCGCGTCGCCGACTCCTGCGGTGACGAGCCGGGCGCTGCAGCGGAGCTCGACCCCGCGGTATGGCGGGAAGTGTTCGCAGACCACGATGCTTGATCTTGGATCTCGCCGCAGATGCGCCGCCTTCACGCCGCGGCTGCCTGTGACGACGTGGAAGCCGCCGTCGCGCCATTCGTGCCAGACGGGAGACAGGAGCACGGTGCCGTCTTGCCGATACGTGGCCAGGACCGCCAGCAAGCGGAGTTCGGCCAAATCTCCGAGATCGTCCATGGTGAGGTTCCTGCGCATGCGGGCAGGCTAACCGGCCCCGGGTCGCTGATCAGCCGAGCCTGACCGGATCGAGTCTCCTGAGCGTGCCCTGCAGCCGCCATGGCTGGATGACTTGCACGCAGGCAACCGAACGATCTGTGCTGTCGCCGCAGGTGGCTATCCGGCGCTGTTATCGCACTCCCGGCTGCCGCACTCGTCAAATCAGGCGATCGGACTTGAACGTCGACCGAGCGCGCCGAGCCGCGCCGTTAGGTACGCCGTCAGCCGACCGCAGCTCGATCGCGGCGACGCTCCATATTGGTTGATCTGGTCGTCGAGCATTGCCCGACGCGCGCCCGGGTGAAGATGTGGGTGTGGTGCTGGTCGGCCGGTCTGCGGAGCGGGAGGTGCTCGGCGGCCTGCTGGCCGGGGCCGCGGAGGGCTACAGCGGGGTCCTGGCGCGGTGAGGCCGGGGCCAGGAAGACCGCGTTGCTGGACAACACGGTCGCCGCCGCGGCGGCGGGCGGCATGCAGGCCTGCCGGCTGACTGGGGTGGAGTCAGAGACGCAGCTGGGCTATGCCGGGCTGCACCGGTTGCTGCTCCCGTTCGCCGATCACCTGGAACAGCTACCTACTCCGCAGGGCGTCCGCTGGCGCTGGTGGAGGTGGCCCGGGAGCCGTCACCGGCCCAGCTGGCGGGTTCGGAACTGCTGCCCGACCCGCTGCATTTCGGCGGGTCGCTGGAGAAGGCGTTCAGCCGCCGAGTGAGCCGGCTGCCGCCCGAGACACACCACAACCAGCATCACTTTGCCCCAGCGGGCTTGCGGGGGTGGAATACGGAAGTAGCCGCGAAGGAACCGTCTCGTAAGGCAGCGACCACGGTCACGGCCGCGTCGCAGACCGAGGACTATAGGGAAGGCAATTTACCGATGTCGGTCTATCCGACGCCGGAAGCAATGGAACTCCTGGGGAATGGTCCGCAGAGCATTCCAGTCGTAATGCTGCTGCGCGCATCCTCGGCGACCACCGCGGTCGGCATCGGCCAGGCTGCCATCGACGACGACGTGGCCGCCAGGAAACCCGGCAACCTGGTGCAGCCGCTGCAGGACGCCATGTGGCAGTCGGCCTACCCCGGCGGATCTGTGATCCCGGCCACGTACTGATGACTTCGGTGGTGCCACGGAGAACAGAAGGAACAGAACAGGAGAACGCATGCTATGACCAACACTGACAGCCAGACGCCGAAGATCCTCGACATTCCCATCGGGCTGGACGCCACCGGGATGCGCCGGGAGTTCGACAGCCTCGGCGACGTCGAGGTGCCCGCGAACAGGTACTGGGGCGCGCAGACCCAGCGCAGCCTCGAGCACTTCAACATCGGCAACGACCGGATGCCCAAGGAGGTCTACCACGCCTACGGGTATGTGAAGAAGGCAGCCGCGGTCGTGAACACTGCGGCCGAGCGGCTTCCGGCCTGGAAAGGCCAGCTGATCGAGCGGGTCTGTGATGAGGTGATCAGCGGGAAGCTGGATGCGGACTTCCCGCTGTACGTGTGGCAGACCGGCTCAGGCACCCAGTCGAACATGAACGTCAACGAGGTAATCTCCAACCGGTGCATCCAGCTGGTCGGCGGCACGCTGGGCTCGCAGGAGCCCGTCCACCCGAACGACCACGTCAACATGGGCCAGTCGTCCAACGACACCTTCCCGACCGCGATGCACATCGCCGCCTACACGATGGGCGCCGGCAAGACCATCCCCGCCCTCAAACGGCTGCGGGACGCCATCGACGCCAACTCGAAGAAGTGGGCCGACGTGGTCAAGATCGGCCGGACCCACCTGGAGGACGCCACCCCGCTGACCGTCGGCCAGGAATGGTCCGGCTACGCCGGCGCCATGGACGACACGATCGAGGAGGTCGAGCACGTCACCGCCGGCCTGCTGAAGGTGGCCATGGGCGGCACCGCGGTGGGCACCGGGCTGAACGCCCCGCCGGGGTTCGGCGAGCAGGTGGCCGCGCAGATCGCGCAGATGACCGGTGCCCCGTTCGTCACCGCGCCGAACAAGTTCACCGCGCAGGGCACCCTCGACCGCATGATGCGTGCGCACGCGGGACTCAAGGCGGCGGCGGTCACGCTGTACAAGATCGCCAACGACCTGCGCTGGCTGGGTTCCGGCCCGCGTACCGGGATCCACGAGCTGATCTTCCCGGCCAACGAGCCCGGGTCCTCGATCATGCCCGGCAAGGTCAACCCGACCCAGGCCGAGGCCATGCTGATGGTCGCCATCCAGGTCATCGCCTCGGATGTGGCGGTGACCATGGGCGGCGCGGAGGGGAACTTCGAGCTGAACGCGTTCCGCCCGATCCTGATCTCCAACTACCTGCACTCCGCGCTGATCATGGCCGACATGTGCGACCACCTCCGCAAGTTCATGATCGAGGGCACCAAACTGAACGAAGCCAAGCTGAAGGAGAACATCGACCGGTCGGTGATGATGGTCACGGCCCTGTCCCCGGTGATCGGCTACGACAAGTCCGCGGCGATCTCCTACTACGCCATCGACCACGACCTGACCCTCAAGCAGGCGGCACTGGCCAAGGGCGTCAGCGAGGAGCTGTTCGACAAGGTCGTCAACCCCCTCGCCCTCACGCGCCCCGGCTCCGCCGACATCCCCACCACCCCGGAAAGGTCCTGACGTGCAATCCCTGAAAGGAGACCAGGCCGCCGCCGGCCAGCAGGAGCTGGCCGGCAAGGCGGCCCTGATCGCGTCCGTGGGCGGTCAGCGGGGCTTCGCCGACTGGACCAACCCCGATCACCGGCTGCGGCGGTTGCTGTCGGAGTTCATCGGCATGGCCGGGCTGACGTTCGTGCTGTCCGGCGGCGCGGCGATCCTGGCCCGCTACGGCGGCCACGGCCTGCAGCCGTGGCAGACGGTGCTGGTGCTCTCGGCCGTCTCGGCGCTGTGGCTCGTGGTGGCCGTCTACTTCCTCGGCGACATCTCCGCCCACTTCAACCCCGCCTCCACACTGGCGTTCGCGCTGCGCCGCGACATGGACTGGGTGATGGCCAGCGCGTACTGGATCGTCCAGTTCGCCGCCGCCGTCTGCGGGTCGCTGCTGGCCCGCGGCTTCTTCGGCCCGGCCGGCCACCTGGCCGCCACGATGCCCAAGGCCGGCCTGTCCTGGCAGGCGGCCGGCTTCGAGGCGATCATCACCTTCGGCCTGGTGCTCATGGTCCTCAACATGGCCAACGGGCCCAAGCTCAACGGGCCGTTCGTGCCGCTGGCCGTCGGGGCCTACATCATGACCTGGGGCACCATGGGCGGCCCGTTCGACGGCGCCTCGATGAACCCCGCCCGCAGCTTCGGACCCGACGTCGCCATCGGGAACCTGACCACCTTCTGGGTATACCTGATCGGGCCGGTCGTCGGCGCGGTCATCGCGGTCGGCGTGGCATACGTGCTGCGCGGGCCGGCCAAGGCCCAGGAGGCCAGCGCCGCCGAGGGAACGCCCCTGGACCGGGCCACCACCTGACCGCCGCGCCCCCCGGGCTTATCCGCGATGGCGCCTGCCTCCCGAAAATCAGTCAGAAGCCGTGTGCTCACAGCCGGATCGGGAGGATCGTCCAGCGCGTCACACGTCCGTCGTTGCCAGGCAGCGAGGCGGCCACCTGGACCCCGCCACGGGCATCCTCACCGGCCGCCGGCGTCCCTCGACTTCGGCGATGCGCAGCTCTGGCCAGACAGCATGACCGTCGACGACGAGGGCATGCTATGGGTCGCGCTGGGACGAGCCGGGGCCGTCCACCGCTACCGCGCCCGCCGTCCTGACACCAACGGCGACGTGCCGTCCCGTCCGCTCACTGCAGGAATATGGTACCCTCAGGCCGTCAAGATCACCTGAGGCGCTCAGGGGACGCCGCGGCCGGGACCCGCAGCCGGTGCTGACACCGACGAGGCGCCGCCGCCTTCGCCGAGTTCTGCCGCATGCTACGCCCGGGCGGGGCGCTGGTGATATCAACCCAGCACCCGGCCATGGACTGGCTGCGCAAGGGCGGCTCCTACTTCGACGTCAAGCTGGAGACCGGCATCTGGCAGACGCCATCAGGGGATCAGCCAGTGCGCTTTTGGCGTGAACCGCTGTCCGATCTGTGCACAGCCGCCACCGACGCCGGGTTCCTCATCGAGAAGGTCATCGAGCCTCGCCCGGCAGCTTCCATGCGCGAACGTTATCCCGAGGACTACGAGAAACTCACCAAAGAACCGGGGTTCCTGCTGCCACTCCTATTCAAGCCAGGCAAGCCGCGTCCCGGCCTCGCGTAACTGAAATCGCCGCCACCGTCTGGTCATGCCGCGGCGCGCGAAACCTGCTGGTGCAGAGGTCTTCCGCAGCAGGGTCCGGCGCCCGCTACGCCTGGAGCATCTGGCGAAGACGCCAGCAGGCACGCGCCCGATGGCACCACCACGAGGCGCGGCTCCGCGCCGCCGCGGCCTAACCAGCAAGATCAGCACCGACGTCTGCCCCCGGGGAAAGAAGACCCGGACTGTAGTACCGGGGCGAGCTGTCCAGCACGCTCGAGGGCGAAAAGACCAGGGTGGTCACCCTATAGCGAAGCCGGTGGCGACAGAGCGATCGTGCGGGAAAGCGCCCGGCCAAGCGGGCGCTCAACACGAAAGGACCCACGGTGGCCCATCCAAACGCAGAACTCCTCCACCAGGCCTACGACGCCTTCGCGTCCGGCGACATACCCACGGTTCTCGCCATCCTCGCTGAGGATGTCACCTGGCACGTCCCCGGCCGCAGCCCACTATCGGGAGACTACGAAGGTCATGCGGGGGTCCTGGACTTCTTCGCCCGCTGCCAGGAGCTGTCCGCCGGGACCCTCAAGGTCGGGGCTGATGAGACCTTCGCTGACGGCGACCGTGTCGTTGTTCTCACCACGGTTTCAGCTGAGCGCCACGGTCAGTTCTGGTCCTCCCCGGAGGTCCACGTCTGGCGTGTGGTAGACGGCCGGGCCGTCGAGTTCCGGGAGTTCCAGGGCGACCAGCAAAGCGAGGATGAGTTCTGGGCGTCGTAGACCCGCCCGCAGCCGCGGCACCGGAATCCTCGGCCAGCCCCCGGCCACAGCATGCGCGCCAGCCAGCCTGGGCAAAACCGACGGCAACCAGCGCCTAGTGATCACGCATCCCGCGAGGGGCACCCGCAGCAAATAACGACCGAGCGCCGTCTGGCGGGGGTCAGGGCGAGACGCGGAGAACACCCCGGACCGCAGCCGTGGCCCGGCTGCAACATGAGCGGACGCCGGCAGACGCCAGCGCCGCCGGCGGACACGAGAAGATCCAGGTGTGCGGCCAGCTGGCCTGCGCCACGGCCCAGTCCATCGCCGGGCCCAGCCGGAACGCCTTCACCCGCACCGTCTTGCGGGCCAGCACCCGCACATCGTGATCGATCACCGCAATAGCCTGCTTGTCCCCGGCCAGGTCGATCCCGATCACCAGCATCCCGCGGCAGCAGCCCGCGGCAGCAGCCCGCGCAGCCGCTCCCGCCGGGCATTCCGCCTGCGGTCACCCCGCGTCGTGCCGCTACCCTTGCTCACCAGACGTCTTCCTCGCTGCGATTGGGACACCAAGCCCGAACGATCGCGCCAGGAGGACGTCCCCGTAGCAACCGCATCTCCGCAGGACAACCGCCCCTAGTGCGTTGTCCTATTACTACGCCCAGTACCGGCAGATCTGTCACACCCGGATCAGCTACCCCATACACTACTCCTGTGGACGTGAACTCGTTATCGGCATTGAGGGGCGCAGAATGCCGCCATCTGGAAGGCCAAGGGGTCTCGATCAGCATTGAGTCGCCGACCGCCCATAGCGGCGAGGCGGGTCGGAGCGCCTCAACCGCATCGTCGGCTCGTGACGGAGGGTAATGACGCCAAGGTGTCGTGTTCGAGGCTGACTGCCGCTATGTCCCCTGCCGAATCTGGCGCGGTGCTGGTTTGACGCTGGAGGCCGCCCACCCTCGCTGGGGGTTTCGTTTAGCCCAGGTGCGGCACGTTATCGGGGGTTAGGCGGTGATACCGGCTGGTCTCGTCAGAGCGGTGAAACGGTTCGAGGAGGTTGACTTATCGGCAACAGCTCCTGTCCGTGACGGCGGTCTCGGTGAGCGACATGCCGCCCAGGCCGCCATCAATGAGCGTCACCTCCAGGATCCGGTCGACCACGAAGGCAATTGGACGCTGGAACTCGCGGTGGTGCGCGACGGCGAGTGACAACGTCGCCGTGCTCTGGGAGATTCGCGTGTCGCCCCCGGAGAGCGGGGCGCAGGCCACCGATCCGCCGGAGCCATGGTTCGCGATTGCTGCGGTCTGCCGTCAGCTGTAGCTCCGCAGCCGCGTCCACATCTGGCCCCAAGGGTGATGGGGCCCGGTGCACAGGTAGACGTGGCCGCCCCATTCCTGGTTGTGGGTACCGTACGGGTTGGACAGCGTGGCCGCCACCCGCACGCTGGTGAAGAACTGCCGCAGGTAGGCGTAGCCGGTGCCGTCGACGGGCCCGGGCATGACGGCCACCACGGTGGTGGCGCGCGGGTTGCCCGGCCCCCACCACCAGTAGGTGTTGTGCCCGCTCACCGCCTGCGGCAGGCCCGTCCCCCGGCCCAGCTCGTTGATGGCGCTGGCCTCGCCGTAGTTAGAGGTGAAGATCACCGCGCTGGTCGGCTGCCGGGGTGGCAGGGAGGTCCATACTGTGCGGACAGTACGGACGAGCTGCGGCCAGCCGATGGACTCGGCCACCGTCGAGTTCACCTTGTAGGTCCAGCCGATGTCGGTGGCGGGCAGCACCGGCAGGACGAGCGGCAGCGCCGCGGCGGTGGTCACGGCGGTGGCCAGCAGCAGGTTGCGGAGCCGGCCCGGCCGGGCCGACAGCCACCCGTCGATGGCCACGGCACCCGCCGCGAGCAGGTAGATGTACGCCCCGGCCAGGTAGTAGATCTTCGCGCCGGTGGTGACCGCGAAAAATATGAACAGCAGCCCGTACGCCCACGCCAGCGCCCGCCATAGCGGCCGCCTGGACCGCCACAGGAAGCGCAGCCCGGCCACCCAGACCCACACCACGGCCAGGACCGTCATGATCACCTGGCCGATCACCCAGGTGCTGCTGTTGCCGAGGCCGCCGTTTTCCTGCTTGAGCGCGCGGGTCATGGCGATCGTCGCCCACTGGTGCTGCGCCTGCCACCAGAGGTCGGGAATGGTGAAGGCCGCCGCGATCACGGCGCCAGCCAGGAACCAGCGGTTCCAGACCAGCCGGCGGCCGCCGCTGAGCAGGGCGCCGACGACCAGCGCGACGGCGAAAAAGCCCGCGCTGTGCTTGTTGGCCAGCCCGAGGCCGAGGACCAGGCCGCCGGCCAGCCACCAGCGGCAGTCACCGGTCCGCCCGATCCTGGCGACGATCAGCGCTAAGCCGGCCCATGCCAGAATGTCGAAGCCCGTCGTGTCGAGCAAGTGATCCGCCCCGAGCAGGGCCGGCATCGTGGCAGTCGCGACCGCGGCCAGCAGCTGCGCGCGCCGGCCACCACCGAACTCGCGCGCGGTCAGCCCGCTGACCACCACCGTGGCCCACGCCGCGAGCGCGGGCCACACCCGCAGCCCGGGCAGCGACACGCCGAACAGCTTCAGTGACACCCACGCCAGCAGCGGCGTCAGCACCGGCTGATCAACATAGCTGGCTTCCAGGTGCTGGGCGCAGGCTAAGAAATACAGCTCATCACGGTGAAAGCCATACCGCGCCGACAGCGCCATCAGCACGGCGAAAACGATGCCGCCAACCCGGATCACCCGCCGGTCAAACGGGCCGGGGCCCGGCAGCGGGGCAGCGGCACCTGCGCCCGTCCCGGACAGGCGTTCGTCAACCAGGCCAGCCGCCCCGCTCTGCTCCTGGGCAGGCCCCCGCGACGAGGCTCCGTCCCGCCCGATGCCCGCCCTCCGCCAGAACCTGCGCGCGCCGATGTCAGGCATCGAGCGTCAACGCGGCATAGGCGGTGACGGCCATGAGGCGCAGGATCCGCATCGGGCCGATCATAACGCGCTCCCCGATGCGATTTCGCGAGCGTCGGCGGACCTGCACCTGCTGCGGCGCCCGATATCACGCACAGCCGGGGTGCTCGCGCCGCCACTGCTTCACGACATAGGGGATGTGCGGGATCTTCATTCCGAGGATGAACGACAGGCCCGCAGCCTCGATCTGTTTCTGATTGGCCTCGCTCACCATGCCGGCGTCCGCGACGACCGTGACATCGGGCAGCTGGTGGGCGGTCATGAAGGCCTCGATGACCGGCATGGTCTTGGTCTCGGCCCTGTTGCCCTCGAATGCCGACACCATGAGCGGGAAGCCGTCCTGGCCGGTCAGCAGGCCGATGGTGATCTGCGGCTCCAGGCGGCGCTCCTTGGCGAATCCGCTCTCGCGGAACCCGTCGCCCTCGCCGGTCTCGAAATACAGCGTGGACACGCCGTAAAGGACCAGGCTGGCCGGCCCCAGCCCGGCATGGGCGGCACAGGCAGCGGATATCTTCTGCCGCCACGCCTCCCTCGCATAGCCGGGAAGGCGGCGCCTGAGCGTTGCATACGACGGGCCGGCCAGCCCGGCCTCCTCCAGCACCCGCAGTCTGCCGACCTTGCTGACCGGCTCGGTGATCCGCGCCAGCACCAGCTGAGTGAACACCTCATCACCGCCGCTGGCCTGGTCAAAGCCCAGGACCCCGTAGGCATACTCCAGGGAATCGACCAGGCAGCCCATCCGCGAGGCGGTGATCGGCAAGTAAGAGAAGACCGCCCGTTACACCCGATTGCCAAGACCGGCTGCGAGCAAGGAGAGCAGCACCACGGTTGATCTGTGATCAGACAAGATGATGTTCTCCTCATGCCCCGCCCCGAAATTGTTCTGGCGGGGCATATTACTATTGAGTTTTCGGGTGCGCTCAGTTCACCGTAGTAGTGAACTTCGCCCTGTGCCCATCAGCGATGTAGAGGGTGTGGTATTTGCCTTTCTGCGTGGCGCGGACTTCCCAGAAGCGCCAGTTTGCAGGTGATGCCGAACCACTCCGGGTAAAAATGCGGGTGCCATGTGGGTTGTAAACGCCAACCCAGTAGTGGCGAGATCTGCCGCTGAATTGCTGATACCACACGCCGACCCTCATGTCCTGGCCGAGATGGATAGTCCCGCCGTCGTAGTTGACCAGGACATCGGCTGATGCTGCCGGTGCCAGCGCCATACCAGTCCCCAGCGCCGCCGTGGCAAGTGCTCCGGTTGCGATGATCTTGTTGATCCTCTTCATGGATCTCCTGCCTCCTCGGTGCCCGACCCTCCTGCGCCGACGGCAGAACACGTGGAACGGTCCCCTACATGCAGGGTACGCACCGCTTTGAAGGACTCCGTACCGATGCAGCTCGCAGGGCGGCCACAGGGGGGCCATTTCATCGAGCGGGGACCCGGCTATTTCCTGGTGAGCTTGGCGGTTTTCATCCCCGCGTCGGGCTGGCTCGGCGACCGGTTCGGCGGCAAGCGGGTGCTGCTCGCCGCGATCCTGGTGTTCACCGCCGCGTCGGCGCTGTGCGGCATGGCGGGGTCGCTGGCAGAGCTTGACCTTTTCCGCGTGCTGCAGGGCGCGGGTGGCGGGATGATGACCCCGGTCGGGCTGGCGATGCTGTTCCGCGCCTTCCCCCCGGCCGAGCGAGTCCGCGCGTCGAGCATTTTCACCGTGCCGACAACTTTCGCGCCCGCACTGGGCCCGATCATCGGGGGACTGCTGGTCACGGGATTGTCCTGGCGATGGGTCTTTTATGTGAACGTGCCGCTCGGGATACTGGCCCTCGGCTTCGGTGCGGTATTCCTCAAGGGCGGGAACGCCCTCCGGCCGCGCCCGTTCGATGCGACCGGCTTCGTGCTGGCTGGCTCCGGCCTGGGGCTGGTTATGTACGGCGTGTCGGAGGGGCCGATCCGGCACTGGAGTTCGGGCATCGTGCAGGCCACCATCGCCGCCGGAGCGATCCTGCTGGCCGCGCTGGTGCTAGCCGAGCTCCGCAAGCGGCAGCCACTGATCGATTTGCGGTTGCTGGGCAACCGGCTGTTCCGGTCCAGCGACGGCGTGATGTTCCTGGCCTCCGCGTCGTTCATCGGGACGCTCTACGTGGTCTCGCTGTTCTTCCAGGACGGCCGCGGCATGTCCGCGCTCGGCTCGGGCCTGAGCACATTCCCGGAGGCACTCGGGGTGATGGCGGGTGCGCAGCTGGCCAGCCGGGTGCTCTACCCCGTGCTCGGGCCGCGCCGGAACATCGCGCTCGGAATGCTCGGGGTGACCGCCTCGATCGGGCTGATGAGCCTGGTCGGCGCGCAGACGAGCCTGTGGTGGATGCGCCTGCTCATGTTCTGCCTGGGAGTCGCGATGGGCCACGTCTTCGTGCCCGCGCAGGCGGCCGCGTTCGCCACCATCTCGCCGGAGGCGACGGGGCGCGCCTCGACGATGTTCAACGTCGTCCGCCAGTTGGGCAGCGCGACCGGCGTCGCCGTGTTCACCACGGTAATCGTCGCTGTGGGCGCCACGAAGATCGTGGCGGGCCAGGTCGTGCCGAATTTCGCCGCCTACCATGCTGCGTTCCTCGTGGCCGCCGGCTTGGCCGCGGTGGGCGCCGCGGTCGCGCTGACCATCCATGACGCCGACGCGGCCGCCACCATGGTTCGCCGCGGCGGCCGGAAGGCGGAACCGGGCGACCGGGCCGCAGCTGAGCCCGGGGCCAGTGCGCCGCCGGGGCGAGCTGACGCTACTCCGCGGAGACTGGTTCGTCGTCGTTCGGGCGTGCCGGACCGGTTGGCGGCCGGGAGCGCGGAATGTTCTTGTCATGGACAATCTGGAGCAGCGCAGCAGTACCAGGCCACGACCGAACGGTACGGCCGGTACGGCTGCGCTGCTGGCGTGACTCGTCGGTGCCCCGCTGGGCCGCCGGGAGCGGCGGGTGGCTGAGGCGGCCGCGGCGCGCAGCCGCTCGAATCTCGGAGGCCGGGCTGGCGGTAATAGCCAGGCGCGGGACACCCCGGCGGCTGCTGCGACGGCGCGGAAGGCACCTCGCGCACCAGCGCCGCCGCGACGGACAGCGCGTCGCGCTGTTCTATACCAAGATCCACAACAGGCTGCTGCGTCCGCTGCTCGCCGCCAACACCCCGCCCGCACCGGCCGAGCTACGCCACGCCCTCGCCACCATCAACCGGCACGTGCGCGGCTACATCGACCATGCACGCCTCGGCAGCACCGCCTGAAAACTCAAGATCAACGTCAAAGGAGCGCTACACCAAGGAGCGCTAGGACACTTTGAGGGGGACGATCCGGCTGTGCGAGGCGGAGAACTCCGAGGTGCCGTTGAACCCCAATAGGCACAGCCTGGTTCTCGGCGGGCTCACCGCGAACTTGAACGCGCCCGCCTCGTTCGTGGTCGCTGTGCCTATCTTGGTGAACTTCCTGCCCGGCAGCGGGGCCCAGTAGACTTGGATGACCTCGTCGGCGAGGCCTTTGTTACCTGTCTTGAGCACGCCGCTGACGATGGCTTTCTGCCCCGGCTTGATACTGCCCGGGTTGACGTGAATCGACAGCGACGTGGGGAGTGTCCTCGCGCTTGCGTAGGTGGGCGCAGCGTCGGCGGTACCGGTCACCGCGAACGCGGTGGCTACGGTGACTGCGGCGATCGCCGCGGCTCGGGTCAGCAGGGATGTGCGCATTCTTCTCCTCCGGGTCGGGGGCCTCAAGCCATGGGGCAGCGAGCTACACAACCACAGCAAGCTACACAAACTACGGCAAAACCTCCATCTAGCAAACCCTATCCGGCGGGCGAGCGGTTTCTTGGTGAGCTTTTGCTGGCTTTTCGGATCGATGCTCCTCAAACACGCTCCGTGCCTCTTCGTGGGCGGCCGCGGCTGAATGGCTCGTGACTCTACGCTGAGTATGTGGCCACGGGGGTTCGGCTTGTGTGCTACGTGCTTAACGACGATTAAGCGGAAGGGTCTGCGACCCGTGTGGCGGATGGTTGTTCGGACAGTCCGCAGTCCGGTGTGGGCCATGCCGAGCATGATCGGTAGCTTCATGAACACACGCGATTGCCAGCGGTGTGTTCGGGTAGTGCGGTATCGCAGTGGCCGTTCAGTCGCCGGGGAGGGGTGACAGGCCCGTCGCAGCGGGAAACTCGCAGGTTGCCGAGGTCACAGAGGCGTCAAACGTGGCGGGTACGGTCGTTGGCGGCCACTCGGGAGGTCACCAAGCTCGGCCCGGTAGTGGGGGAGGTCCGGCCGGGCTCCGGTCTGGCTGCGGCGCTGTGGACAGCGCATGACGGGTAAGGATGGCCAAGGATGCTGTCTCCGCGGAGGGATCGTCGCAACCACGAGTCAATGATTCCGCAGGCTGGCTGCCGGCTGGGGGCATCGACGGCGACTCCAGCCGGGCCGTGGTCAGGCATGTCGAGCTGTTCGATGAGCGTCATGCGGCGGCGCTCCCTGCGGGGAGGTGGTAGTCGGTGTCGACGTCGGCCGCTGGCACGGCCCGGCGGCAGGCCTGGCAACGGTACCAGACCGGTCCGCCGTCCAGCGGGGTGCCGCAGCCGGGGCACCGGGCCAACGGGCCGGTGCGCAGCGGGCGTGACGCGGCGGCGGCGTTCAGGTAGCGGCGGGGGCGGCGTTCGACAGCGAGCACTGGGTCACGGCCGGTGTCGTCCGGATGACCGCCTTCTCGCCACCGGATTGGGCCGTGGTACCCGGCGCGGGTTCCGGTCAGAAGCTGGCGAGACGGGCCCGCTTGCTGCATGGTGTCATTCACTGGTAATCCCCTGATTCCCTTGTCCACGGTCGGCCGTGGTCCATTTACCAGGCATGCTTGCCGACGGCGTGGGGTGATTTGGCGGGGGTTGGGGGGAAGCACGGGGGACCACCTGCGAGGTGCTGCGGACGGGCTCGCGGTTAGCCGGCGTGCGCTGGGCAGCGCGGGGTTCCGGCCAGCAGCGCCGTGCTGGGTACCACCTCAGCGGGCTCGTCGAGGCACCAGGCCTCGGCGACGATGCACCACGCGCCGTCGGGCTGGCGCCGGACCATTGTGGAGCCGAGTCCGCTTAGCCGGATCCGCTGGCAGCCGGGACCGGTGCCGGCCATGTGCCGCTCGGCGAGGACCAGCGCGAGGTCACCGGCGCGCAGGACCGCGGCGACTGTGGCTGACAGCGGCAGCCGTAGTTCCATGAGGTGGATCAGGGTGTCGCGGACGCTGTCATAGTCCCTGCCCGCTTCCCGGGCCCACGGCTGCAGGAGCGCTCCGCGCTCGTACTGGGCCAGCGCGGCCTCCAGGTCACCGTCGCTGAGCGCCAGCGATACCAGCTCGAGAACTTCTTCTGGGCGGCGGGCAGTCTGCGGCGCGATTAGATCGGATAGATCGGGCAACGTCCGGCACCTCCGTTCGGGCGGGGCCAGCGGCTTACGCGGTGGTGAGCCCGGTGTTCGCGCCGGCCTCGCGCCAGTGTTCCAGGTGACGCTGGGAACGGAAACCGGTGCTGGGGGAAACACGGGGGGGAACACTGGGGGCAGGCGTTACCGCTCGTTCAGCAGCCGCCGGTACAGTGCCGTGGTCTCCGCTGCTGGCGGCACGCCGACCTGCTCTTGCAGCAGCGCCACGAGTTCCTCGTAGTGCCGGACGGCGCGCGCTGTCTCGCCGAGGCGCGCCCAGCAGTCCATGAGTTCGCGGTGCGCGTTCTCGTTTAGTGGCTCGTGGGCGACCGCCCGGCGGAAGGCGGCCGCGGCCGGCTGGTAGGCGATTCTGGGACGCGATGCACGCCGTCTCGCTGGAGCACCTGGAGCAGATCAGCCAGGCGATCGCGCCGCGCCTGGTGGAGGTCTCCGACGTGGAAACCCTCCTCGGTGGCGTTGGACATGACAAACTTCGCGACCTTCATCGCCACGGTCAACCAGAAGGCCCCGGTCGCGCAGCGGGGCATGGCCAAGCAGAAGCGCTCTGACCTGCGGATCGTCGGCCTCGGCCTGGTCGTCACCCGCGACGGCGGGATCCCGCTGACCTGGCACGCCTACCGCGGCGACAAGCCCGATGTCACCCAGTTCCCCGCCATGATTGACCAGCTCCGCCGCCGATACGAGGCGATCTGCGCCGCGGCCGGGTACCCGGCCAGCGGGACATGACGGTGGTCTTCGACGCCGGGCAGAACAGTGAGGGCAACTTCGCTCACCTGGCCGACACTCACCTGCATTACATCGGGTCGGTGCCTGCCAGCGACTGCCCGGACCTGACCGCCCTGCCCGCCAGCGTCCGGTCAGTGGTGGATGAAGACCGATTCGGTGGCCTGACCGCGTTCGACATCCGCCGCGAAGCCTACGGCGCGCAGCGGCGGGCGATCTTGACCCACTCACCCGAGGTGCCCCAAAGCCAGGCCCGCGGATTCGACGCCACCAACTTAGCCAAGGCCGGCAAGAAACTGGACGAGCTGGCCGCCACCCTCGCCCGCGGCAAGACCCGCCGGTCCCGGGACAACGTGGAAGCCGAAATCCAGAACATCACCCGCAAGCCCTGGGTAGGGCGCGTGGTCACCTGGCACCTGGCCGGGGACAAGCCCAGGGACCTGCGGCTGACGTGGGGCAGCGACACCGCCGCCCGGTCGACCCTGGGAGAAGAAATCTTCGGCAAGCACGTGCTGATCACCAGCCACGACCACTGGCCGGTCGCCGGCTACCGCTCCCAGTCCGAAGCCGAGTTCGGCTTCCGGCAGATGAAAGACCCGCACGTGGTGTCGGTTCACCCATGCACCACCGGACCGGCCACGACATCCGCATCCGCGTCTTCACCTGCGTCCTCGCCCTCCAGATCGCCCACCTGATGCGGCACAAAGCCCGCCAGGCCGGCCTTGACCTCAGCGTCCGGGCGCTGCTGACCGGGCTCGCCGGACTCGAAGAGACGGTCCTGCTCTACCAAGGCGATCGGGGTCGGCCCAAAGCACGTCGCATGCTCACCGAGACCAGCCCCGCCCAGGACACGCTGACCCAGGTCTTCCAGCTCGACCGCTACGCACCCCGCCGATAGAGCCGTTCCCGAAAAGCCCCGCACATGACCGGAAGCCAGGCAATGCAGGCCCCGTTAGGTCATACACCCTCCACGGCCCGCCAACACCGGCCACGCACGGGAAACAGCGACCAACGGCCCCATGATCACCGGAACGCCGGCTAGGCGACCGAAACGACCGTCCGCCCATAGCGGCGGGCGAGCCGGGCGCCAGGACAGCGCGGGAATCGAGATGTTCGCCCGCCACGCCGTCGAAGTGGTCACGGTCGAGCGGGGCCCTGCACGACTCGCTTCTGGCTGGCCTTGGCATCGATCCTGCGTCCATCGAGGTAGCCGAGGCGGCGCCCACCACGCTCGCGTACACGAGCTACCTGCTCGCGACCGTCCGCGGCAGGTCGTACCCCGAAGGGGCCGGTGCGGTGCTGCCGTGCTACTGGATCTGCTGGGAGGTCGGCAAGGAGCTGCTGTGGCCGACCCGTGCTACCAGAAATGGATAGACACCTACGGTGGCGAGGAATTCGGCGATGTCGTCCGCGAGGTACTGACCATCACCGACGGGCTGGGAGTCGGCCTCGCGCCATCCGAGCGCGCGCTCGGACACCGGCACTTCCGCACCACCAGCCGCTACGAGTGGATGTTCTGGGACATGGGCTACCGCAAGGAGAGCTGGCCACTGTGACGCAGCACACGACAGTGACTCACCAGCGCCCCCAGCCGGCAATGCCGGCAATGAAAGCCCGCTTTCGGCGTCGTACCGTGATCGGCTGGACGCCGGGTTATCCGGCCGCGGATGCGTCCCGCCCACCTGGTAGCCGATCCTTGTTGTGGTCAGCCGGGGTAGGGGAGTCCGGTTGGATTGACGTCGGGCAGGATGCCGGATGCCGCCACCGCGCGCACGGATGGCCGCAGCAGGGCGATGATCTCTCCGGCGCCTTGTTCGCCGAGCAGTGACAGCCCGCCGGTCCAGGCTCGCTCGTCGGTGCGCGATTCGATGGTGTCCAGCAGGGCGTGGCCGGTGTGGGTGAGCTGGGGGGCGGTGCCGACGGTGAGCAAGCCGCGGCCCCGCAAGGTCGCGGCCGCCTCGGCCCACTCCTGTTCAGACCAGCCGCGCGCCGGCCGGATCAGCGCATCCGGGTAGCGGCCGTCGGCCACCTGCAGCAGGTGCGCCTGCAAGCCGGTTATGCCTTCGGTGACGAGGGCGGCGATGTGCCCGTCGCCGCGGTGTTCGCGCAATGTGGTGGCCAGTTGCCACAGTCGGCCGATCGGATCGCCGGGCGGCGGGAGGGCGGCGTTGGCCGCGAACAAGGGCCGGCCAGTCCGGTCCGCAGCCGCGGCCACCGGGCCGAGCAGCGTGCCGGCGCGTTCGCAGGCGTTGGGGTCCACGCCCGCGTCCCGCAGCGCGGCAGTGCTCACCTCGGCGCGTGCCTGGAGGCAGGCCTCTGGCGTGGTGAGCGACCACGCGCCGGGAAGCGCTTTGGCGACCATGGCTGGATGGAACCCGGCGAAGGCCGCGATGACCACGGCCGAAGACACAGGCCCAAGCGGCGCGGCCCGGAACGCGAAGTACGTCATCCAGAAACCTTTGAGGCCCAGCGCAATCCCGGCGGGCCGGACGCCGTCCGCGAAATAGGTGATGTCGTGCAGCGTTTCCAGGCTGGCCCACAAACGGCGGGCCGGATGCGTGCGCACGACGCAGAGTCTAACCTCGCCGCCGGTTACCGCACCGGGCCCGGGCCCCGCGAAGCCCCGGAATGGCACCGCGGTGCCGCGGGCGGTCTGCCCGGGGGCGAAGGCGGCGCCGTTGAAGCCCTTGTCGCACGGCGGCCGCGACGGCGGTCTCGCCGGTGATGCTGGCCAGGTACCGGTTGCCTTTCTCGCGTGGTGGTGGCCCGGCTTCCAGCAGGTCCTCTGCGACGTCGCGTTCATTGACGGCGGCGGGCACGATGGCCTGGCTCTGGCGCGCCAGCCGGGGAAACAGGTGCGGCCAGTCCCGGGCGACCCCGGCCAGTCCCGGGCGACCCCGGCCAGTCCCGGGCGACCCCGGCCAGTCCCGGGCGACCCCGGCTAGGCACCCGGCCTCGCTGCGGCGGCCCAGCAGGTGGCGGACCGTCGCGGTGGTGAGCAGTTCGGCGTCGCCGCACTTCGGATCGGGCCCCCACCGTGGCGGGATGACGATGGCCCCAGCGGCGATCAGGTCATCGATCAGCACGTAGACGCGGACGAACAGCTTCCCGGTTGGCAGCATGGAAGTCGCCTCTGCGGCAGAAACGGTCTTGGTCAACCACTTGTCTGCCGTAGAGGCAACTTCTTGATCAACGCTATGCCGGAATTCGACCCACATAACGCGCCTCAGTAGGGCAATCGCAGGTCACACGGTCTGCAATCATGCTAGATCATCCGTCTGGACCTGATCACACCTTGGCCGTTGGCAGAGGGCGAGCAGATCAGACGGTGGGCTGTCGGCGACGCGTCTCATTCCGCTCCCTTCCGATCACGCAACGTGACAAGCTAGTCTGTCGCCGCTCGTTGCCTGTCGCCGCGTCGAGGATAAATTGGCGCGGCCCTTCCGCCTCTCCGGCACTACGCAACGAAGTGTTGCGTCCTGAGCGCCGCCGGAAATATCGCGGGCTTGTCAGGGACATTTGGTCCTTGTTGCTCAGGTCATCACCGGGACCGCTGCCGCGAGGTTCCCAGGGCCCGGCCGTCGTCACGTCGTGACGTCGATCCAGACGGGCAACGGGAGCTGCCGGGCCTCGGGGACGAGGTGGGGAACCCGGAGACCCGAATAACTGGCTCCACCGGCGGAAGCCACGCGGCTAGTGATTTCATTATGATCTGAAATCACTAGCGAAGTATCGTAGGGAGAGTGGCGGCACGTGACCTCGAAATCATTAGACGACACCGACAAGGAGGTGCTCACGTGGGTGGAGCAGGTCGCGGTGTTCCTCACCAGCCATTACGGCATCCCGCTGATCACGGGGCGGGTGCTTGGCTGGCTGATGATCTGCGACCCGCCACCGCAGTCCGCCAAGCAGATAGCCGACGCCATCGGGGCCAGCCGTGCGTCGCTCACCACCAGTCTGCGGTTTCTGACAGCTGCCGGGTTTGTGCGGCGCCACTCGCACCCCGGTGAACGGGTGGTCAGGTACCTGATGGACGACGATGCGTGGATGACGGTACTGCACCGGCGCCTGGCCGCCATCGTTTCGTTCCGTGACATCGCCCAGGAGGGGACTGAACTGGTCGGGCCCACCAATCCACGCTCCAAGCGGATGCAGGACGCCCGCGACACTTTCGACTGGCTGGACGCCGTAATCACCGACGCCGACCGCCCGGACCCGCGAATGTGGCGCGCCGCGACCGCACCGACGATGCATCCTGCAATTCGGGCACGTGTCAGGTAACAGTACGTGTCTGTGAAGTCGAGCATCGCGGCGACCTCGCTGACCCGGTACGGGCTTGACGTGCGGGGCGATGGCGGCGGAGTAGCCGGTGCCGACCGGATTGATGAAGACCAGGTCACTCTTGTCGAGCAAACTGTCCGGATTGGGTTCGATGGTGTATGGAGCTGCTGGCGTGAAGCTGGGCATGTTTGTGTTGAGCCGCATAGGGGCGAACGAGCCGAGCAGCACGTAGACCGACGACGATCCGGGGCCGCCGTTATAGAAGAACGTAACCGGACGGTCCGTCGTATTGGGCGTGTCCTCCGTGAAGGAAACATAAAAAATCTTGGCGGTCGGCTTGGAGCTGCTGGGATCGACCGTTACCAGGTGGCCCGCAGCAGCTGTGTACGGAATCTCTCTGCCGTCTAATGCCACGCTGTAGTGGGTGATCGCGGTGTTCTCGGTCGTGTCGGTGATTGAGTCGGTGGGGCCGTTGCCGTACGCGGTGGTCTCGGAGTAGGGCTTATCCGAACCGGTGGGTCTGGTCGTCATGTCTTCCTTCCTTTCAGCCCTGCGCCGCGTTGCGGCCATCAGTGCCGCGCTGTGCAAGGTGTTCTCCGGGTACGAGTCCCATTCAAGGAGCACCGGCCACAGCGGGCGCTGAAACAAGCCAGCCCACCTCCATAGGCTCCCAGACCTCTGATCAACCTTCAGACGACAAATGCCAAGGTGATGTGATCACGCCGCCGGATGCTGACCGGGCTGAGCTGAGCAGGCGGGCTCGCTCCCGGTACGCTCCCGCATGCCCGTCCGGTTGCGATCGCCCGTGGCCATAAGCTTCCTCGCCAGATCCGCTGCGTCTCCCGGAGGTCAAGCCGCTGCTGGCACCGATGAATCTCACGGCTGGGCGGTGACGCTGGCCGCGATGCACTCTGTCAGCAGGGGGCGGCGGCCCGCTTCCTAGTGGAAGACAAGGCCGCGGCGTATGTGTTCACCGAGGCCAAGGACAACCAGCCGGCCTGGTCGCGCAGCTGGAGGCGCTGCGGTGGCAGGACCTGCTGCGGTGGCGGGACGTGCCGGTCGGCCATGCCATGCACGACCGCGGCATCCTTTCGCCGCGTCTGCTGCGGCCTTAGGATCGAGGCGCCCGGATCGGGCGACGTGGGTGCGGCGGATAGGGGCCCGATGAGCATGGGGTCAGCGGCGGGTTCGCCGGCGTCGAAGGCTGCGGGCGGTGTGCTCTTGACCCTCGCGACCGCGCAATTTCTCATGACGCTCGACAGCTCCGTAATGAACGTCTCGATGGCGACAGTGGCCAGCGACCTCGGAACGACCATCACGGGCATCCAGACGGCGATCACGCTCTACACGCTTGTAATGGCTACGCTCATGATCACCGGGGGCAAGATCGGTTCTCTTATCGGCCGACGCCGAGCGTTCGCGATCGGGTGTGTCATCTACGGCACCGGGTCGCTGATCACCGGTCTCGCGCCCAACCTCACCGTGCTCATTTTCGGTTGGTCGTTCCTCGAGGGTGTCGGTGCGGCGCTCATCATGCCAGCCGTCGTGGCCCTAGTCGCGGGCAACTTCACGCCGCCCAACAGGCCCAAGGCGTACGGTCTGATCGCTGCTGCCGGCGCGATCGCCGTTGCCGCCGGACCGCTCATCGGTGGCGCTGCGACGACGTACGCGTCCTGGCGCGTGGTCTTCTTCGGCGAGGTCGTCATCGTGCTCGCGATTCTCGTTCTCTCGCGCAAGATCGCCGATACCCCCGCCGAGTCGAAGGCGAAGCTGGACCTAATCGGCACGGTTCTCTCCGTTCTCGGGCTCGGTATGGCGGTCTTCGGGGTGCTCCGTTCGAGCGAGTGGGGCTGGGTTGCACCCAAGCCCGGCGCGCCCTCGATCCTCGGGCTATCCCCGACGTTCTGGCTCATCGCGGCGGGGCTGTTCGTCGTCTGGCTGTTCCTGGTATGGGAGAACCGTCAGGTCGCGCGCGGGAACGAGCCGCTCGTCAATCCGGCCATGCTGAGGATCCGTCAGCTGAACGGCGGACTCATCATGTTCTTCTTCCAATTCCTGCTTCAGGCCGGCGTGTTCTTCATCGTCCCGCTCTACCTGTCGGTCGTCCTCGAGCTTTCGGCGATCGAGACCGGTGTCCGTATATTGCCACTGTCGCTGGCGCTCCTCGTCGCGGCTGCGGGGATCCCCAAGGTGTGGCCGCACGCGTCGCCCCGTCGTGTCGGCCGTGTCGGCTTGCTCCTCATGCTCGCGGGCATCCTCGCCCTACTCAGCGGCATTGACATCGACTCCGGCGCTGCGGCCGTGTCGGTGCCGATGATCCTCATCGGGCTGGGTATCGGATCGCTCGCCTCGCAGCTGGGAGCGGTGACGGTGTCGTCGGTTCCGACCGAGCAGAGCGGTGAGGTGGGCGGTTTGCAGAACACCGCTACGAACCTAGGGGCCTCGTTGGGGACGGCTCTCGCCGGTTCAATCCTCATCTCCGTGCTCACCGCTTCGCTTATCGCGGGGATCCAGAACAACCCGGATATCCCCGCGGACGTGAAATCGCAGGCGACCGTGGAGCTCGCGCCCGGCGTGCCGTTCATCTCCGACACGGCGTTGGAGCAGGATCTCGCCAAGGCTGGAGTCTCGGCCGACGTGACAAAGAGCGTGGTCGAGGAGAACCGCGCCGCCCGGATCGATGGAATGGACGCTGCCCTCGCGGTGCTCGCACTGCTCGCCTTGACCTCGCTCATGTTCACCGGCAGACTTCCGCAGTCGCAGCCAGTGGCTGACGCAGACGCCGAGCCGATCGCCAGCGCGTAGCCACGTGGGCGCGCCTCACACAGGGCGAAAGCGAGTGACCATCAGTGGCGCTGGCAAGCGACAGCGTGGTCCGAAGGTGTGGCTGAGTCCGCCCCTCACTGAGGGTCGAGGGCCATGCGCGCGACTACTGCTCCGGGCCCGACGTCAGCGGTCAGCATCCGGTTCGTGGCCATGAGTACCGGGCGTAGTCCAGGTAGCTGATGCTGATGGGGCGCCGCGCCTCACCGGCGGCGCAGTGGCGCCCGCAGACGGGCTGGACCGGCTCGGAGCCGCCGCGGTCGGCTTGTGGCCACAGACTACGAACAGCAGGCGCGGCATCACCAGGGTGCGCGGGTCGGCGAGATGCTCGCGGACCGGCTGATCCAGCCGGTCGGCGTTGAACCGCCGGTGCTGGTGATCGGCGGCGGCTTTATCGAGACCCTGGGTGTTTCACCTTTGCGCGGGTACAAGAACGATGCCGGGTGTGACAGCGCCCTCCTTACCCGGCGTGATCCGGGCAAGTGGACGGACGCTGGGGCGCGTCTTACCCCCTGGCCCGGGACCCCGGCCCGGGTCATGTTCCGGGTCCGGCCTCCCATTCGTTTCGCCCCTGCCTTCGCTTTCCTCTTGATCATTCCTTTGACTGCCCGCCGAGGACCTCTTGCAGGACCACGGCCCGGGCTGCGTTGTATGTCGTCTCGGAGATCAGGTCCAGGATAAAAACAGGTCCGTGAGCTTCTGGAGCTTGGTTCCGGGGAAATCCTGGTCATTGACCACATGCTGAGCGGGGTCGGTCATGTCACCCTCCTCACTTCACTCGCAGAGCCGGGATGGCCGTCTCACCGGCCGTGAGCTGTTCTCCCCCGACGCCAGAGGCGGCATCCGCCGGGTAACTCCTGACGGCCGTCACCATGTCGGGACTCGCGTCCTGGGGGGCGCGCCGCCTTTACTTTGTGTACTTGTGACACTACGTCACTACAGCATGCACCCCAATGGCAGGAGCCGTATGGTTCACGGCCGTCGCTACGAGAACTGCTATGCCGCACTGGCCCGCCGCCGGCTGCTGGCCGAGATCTGTCACCGGCCCGGGGCCCGGCGGCGCTGGACCGTCGCATACTGCGGGACCGTGGCCGTTTGCCAAATCCATTGACAGCGTTTCCGGCAAACGTTTTCCAGGGAACCCTTTTGGGTCGGCAAAGCTTCCATGGCGGCGACCGTGACGCTCGCCAGGCCCGGGCGCCATGCGGTGACACCTGGCTGTCACACGCCGTCTGGCCGCCCCAAGGCCGGGCCCACGGGACCCGGACCTTCAGGCGATGTCCGTGGGACGAGTGCACGAAGAGGGGGCCCCGCGGGCCGCCCCGGTGGCGTTCGGTGATTCCTCCCGTAGTTCGTCGAGGTGCCCGCAACCGGGCGCGCCCGAAGGACTGTGCCAGCATCAGGGACCCGGCTACCTACAACCGTGCTGTAGTGGTCATCTCGGTCCAGAAGACCGACGCGTACGGCAACAACTTGTCGAATGGCGCCAAGCTTGATGTCCAACCGCAGAAGTCCAAGTGGGACACGGCGGCGGGCGACAACCAGACGTGGATTTGGCGCGTCAGCCCCCAAGGGCCGCCACCCTTGAGGTAACTCACCCGCGAGCAGCTTGAAAGGGCAGACGCAAAGAGGGGGCACCCGCGGCGGCCACGGGCCCCGGGGGTATGTACATAACCTTCGTACATACCCTTCGAAGGATCCGCCTTACCTGGTGGGCTCGCGCTGGACTGGGCTCGCGCTGGACTGGGCTCGCGCTGGACTGGGCTCGCGCTGGACTGGGCTCGCGCTGGACTGGCTCGCGCTGGACTGGCTCGCGCTGGATTGGAAATGGGCGGGCGCGCCGACGGCGGTTCACGCCCACCACCGCCGGGTCCGTCAGGGGAAGAAAGCCACGAAGGCGTGACCAGCCGATACACCCGCAGGCCAGGCGGCCCCCAGAATCGAGTACGGGCATTACGCTGACATTGGGTATGGTTACGAGACCGGCCAACTCCTTGAGCTGCGTGTCCAACGTGACCGTGACCACCTCTTGTCATCATCTCCCCGGTCGGGAACGCACGCGTGTGTTCGGCGACCGTGCCTTGCAGCAGTCGTTCAGCTCGCGTTGGCGCGCCGCCGGACCGGCCCCTGGCTAGGGCGGATCGACGTGACAGATTGGGCAGCGGCTGCGCTGGTCGGGGCTGCTGGATTGGCGGCGGGCACGATCAACACCGTCGTCGGTTCGGGCACCCTCATCACGTTCCCGGTGCTGCTCGCGCTCGGTGTCCCGCCGGTGACCGCGAATGTCACCAATACCATCGGCCTCGTCCCGGGATCGTTCAGTGGCGCTTGGGGTTACCGGCGCGAGCTGGGGGGCCAGCGCGAGCGGCTGATCCGCCTGGGCAGCGCATCATTGATCGGTGGCATCGCCGGAGCCCTGCTGCTGTTGGTCCTGCCGCCGGACGTGTTCCAAGCCGTCGTCCCGGTGCTGATCGTTCTCGCCCTGGCCGCGGTCGTCGCCCAGCCTTGGCTCGCCCGTCGATTCGTAGCCGAAGACCGTCCGAGTCCGGCGGGTGCTCACCCCCTCCTGCTGTGGAGCCTGGTCCTGCTGATCGGGGTCTATGGCGGCTACTTCGGCGCCGCCCAGGGCGTGCTGCTGATCGCTGTCATGGGCATGCTGCTCGACACTGATCTACAGCGGGTGAACGGTATCAAGAACGTGCTGGCTGGCCTGGTGAATGGTGTCGCCGGCGTGATCTTCGTGTTGCTCGCGGATCCGGACTGGACCTACGTGGCCATCATCGCGGTGAGTTCGGCGTTCGGCGGCCAGTTCGGCGGGCAGATCGGCCGACGGCTCCCTCCGATGCTCCTGCGTGCTGTCATCGTGGTCGTCGGGGTGGCCGCCCTGACGAAATTCGTGCTCAGCTGAACCTCAGCTAAACCCGAGCCGAAGCCACAGCGGCCTGCCGAGTTCGTACGTGCACCTTTTCGACGGATCCAGTGGCAACGAGCTTGGCCACAAACGAATGGGTTCCGTACGCTCTACCAAGAATCGAACTCAAAGGGCCGAACGGTGGCGCGTGGTGGCCGCCCGGATGCCCGGGCAGCCGGTCGCCTGGCGTCCGCGCGGGGCCCGGCATTTCGCCCAGCGTAGCGGCCGCCGCCTCGTCCGGCTGGCGCTACGCCGCGGTGACCCCGATCGCGGCGGTTACAGCGTCATTTTCGCGATGTTCAGGCCCGGCGCAGGTGGTCGTAGACGGCTTGCGTCGTGGCGCACGGCGAGACCCCGAGCTCGTCCCGAAGGACATCGCGCAGGTTCGTGTACACGGTGAGCGCTTCGGCAACGTTGCCCTGGCGGGCCAGGGCACGCATCAGCACCTGATGCCCGCTTTCCCGGAGCGGTACCAGACGGACGACCTGGAGACCGGCGCGCGCCGCTACGGGGAGCTCGGTCCCGCCGATCCCCAGCGCCGCGGCCGCGTAGGCCTCCAGAGCCCGAAGCCGGACCTTCGCCAGATGCGCGCGCTGCTCGTCGATCCACGGCGCATCTTCTCCCGGCAGAAACTTACGCTCCGCGACGAACAGTGCCACCAGAGATGGGCTCCAGGCGCGCGTTTCCAGCCACCGAGGGCGACCTGTGACTCCGCCCGGTGCACGGCCTCCGCGGCGGCCTCCACGTCAACCCGGGAGTCCCCGCCGAGCCGCAGGCGCAAGCTCGCCCGGCCATCGATGACTCCCGGTCCGAGCATCCGGCGTAGCTTGGAGATCGAGGCGTTGAGCCCGGCCTCGGTGGCGGAGGGGAGCTGTCGGGGCCAGAGGGCCGCCACCGGCTCGTCACGACTGGTGAGCCGGTGGCCGTTGAGGACCAGGTAAGCGAACAAAGCCGGCCCTGGCGTCCGGGCGGGCGGCCGTCGAGGCGTTTGCCATTCCGTTCGATGACGGTCGGCCCGCAGAGCTGGATCCTCGTCAGTAGCGTGGACGTCAAGGTCACGTCAACATTCTGCCAAGAACGCAGGCGTACAACCGTGGAGGAGGAGGAAGTGATGGCCAGGATCATCCGATGTGAGTACGGGTACGTCGCCCGCGGCGAGAGCGACGGCGACGTGATCGAAACGATCCGCGGTCATATGGGACCGATCATCCGGCCCTCCTGGAGACGGTCGGGCGGGACGACCTGCTCGGCTGGATTCACGTCGAATCACCCAGAACCCACGGGAGGGCCGGGATGGCTTCAGAGAACACCGCGGTCAAATACGGGGATGGGGAATACGCCTCAGTGACGTTCTGATGGACGTGGGCACCCAGCGCAGACACCCACGGTCTGCGCGACGCGGAGCCGATCCGCATCGAGCAGTAGCACGCACCAAGTAGCAAATAGGAGGCAAGATGTCAGGTCTTATTCGCAAGAGCCTCGATTCACCCGAAGAGACCCGGCCGTTTGAGGGCGGCACGGGGCAGCTCCAGCTGGTGAACATGCAAGGAGGCGTCGTTGGCCGGGCCACTTTCCTGCCAGGCTGGAGGTGGTCACAGCACGTGCAGCCGATCGCCAAGACGGACAGCTGTCAAGCTGCCCATACGTGCTACTTCGTGTCAGGCCGGATGAAGGTCGTCATGGACGACGGGGAAGAGATGGAGTACGGCCCCGGCGACTTCGCCGTCATGGCACCCGGGCACGACGCCTGGACCGTTGGGGACGAGCCATGCGTAGTGATCGACTGGCAGGGCTTCGCCGACTACGCCAAGCGGTGAGCTGCCAATTGGGCAGGTTAGATTCCCAGCCCGGGCGCCTTCATGCCAGGCTGCTCGGGGAGGTGCCCGCGGCCGGTGTCCGGCAGCCTCGGCGGAGGCAACCGCGCCGGGCCGAGATCACGCGCCGGACTTCGGCTGAGGGGCGCGGATGCCTGTCCATCGCTGGGGCGTGAAGTTCCCCGAACCTCTCGGCGAGGATCGGTTCGGACGTCTTGGCGGCCAGGACGTGGGCGGACTTCTTGCGGTTGTGTGGGCGGGCGAGCGTTGCCGACTGTGCCTTCGCCTTCTCGGCCACCGCGTCAGCGACCGGGGCGAAGTGGAACGCACTAGCGACCCGTCTCTCCCCGTACGGTCTGCCAGCAGAACGCCGAACCATTTCAGCGGAGCTGACCTGCCCGAGCCGCCGGTCGTACGAGCCAGTAGTCAGCCCGGTGCTGAGCCGGGCTAGGTGCTTGGCCGGTGGCCGATGAACAACTCGCGCGGCGTCCGGTACTCGGCGGTCTGCTCGGTGACAGCCTCCGGGTCGAAGCCCGCGTCGGCGAGCAGCTGGAGCCAGACGTCGCGGCTGAACAGGCCCGTGCGATGTGTCTCATGCACCACTTGCACCGAGCCGTCGGGGTCGCGGAGCAGGAACGCGTACGCGGTCAGGGTCCAGGTGTCGGCCGGATCGGGATCCCACGCCCACGCCAGATAGCGCACCCCGCGCCCGGTGACGTCATCGTTGCCGCCGTGACCGGTCGATGCCTCGAAGGTCTCCGCGGTGTCGTCGGGGACGAAGGCGGCAATGCCACCAGGACGGCAGTGCACGAACGCCGTCTCGACGACTTGCCGGAGGTCGGCCTCGCTGGTCATATAGTCCACGGCGTCGTGCACGAATACCGCGTCGAAGGTGCGGCCAAGCCGCGCCGTGCGCATGTCACCCTGACGGTGGTCACACTCGGGATTGAGCCGTCGCGACACGGTGAGCATGTTCTCGGACAGGTCGACCAGGGTCATGGTGAAGCGCCTCTTGAGGTGGACGGCGTTGTGCCCGCCGCCACTGCCCAGTTCGAGGATGTCGCGCACGGGAATCGATGCCGAGCTGAGCACCGTGGCCGAATAAGCCGCCTCTTCCGCGTACTCGTCCGGGGGGGAGATCAGCGGCCACCACACAGCCAGCTCCCCGTAGAGCCGGTATTCGTCCGGCGCGCCCATCATGGTCACCATCTTCGCCCAGCGGGATGGCGCCGCGGCGTTGGCCATCCGCCTTGGCCGCGGCGGGTGGTGCTGCCATCCGAGCCCGAGGGCTCGGGCATGCCGATCCAGATACACCCGCCGGACGCGTCCGGGTCCTGTTCTCGGCGAGATCGCCAGCCCGGGTGGATCTTTGTGGTGATCGCGGGCCGACGCCGTCGCCGACCAGTCCCGTTGCCAGATCGGCCGGTCATGCGAGACGATCATTTTCCCGAACGGCTGCGCTGGGCTTTCACCCCCGCATGGCGGCGCATCAGCCCCGGACGGTCAGGTGACCGCTGGGACTGGGGTGCGCCTAGCTGACCTTGCCGTGGCGCGCGCTGCGGGCCGTAGGCGGCGGGCAGGCCGGACCGTCAAGGGGAGGACGGGCGTTTGGACGTTGACGGGCTGATGAGCCGGGTGCGGTCGTCGCCTGGCTCGCTGGTGCGCGCGGGCCGCGGCGGTCGGCCAAACCGGCTGCGATCCTTCGACCCCGCCCGCGTCGCTGGTCTGGAGTGCGACGCCTGGATCGCCTACTACCAGCGGCGGTGGCTCAGGTTCCTCGTCGCGGCCGTCCGCATGGTGCGCGCGGGATTCGGGATGAGCTGGCCGCGCACGGTGGGCGCGGCATGGTACGTGCTGCGGGCCAACCAGCTGTGGGCGCCGGTTCCCGACAACGATCCCGAGCGTGCCCGGCGGTGCATGCAACGGTTCTACGCCCTGGTCAGGGCCACCTACGGTGAGCCGCGGGACCCGACGGAATCGGCGCGGCTTGAGGTCGAGTGGTGGCGCGTCCACCGGGCCGGTAAGGGGGCGGCACCCGGCGCCCGCGACGAGCTGGTTGACGCGCTAGGGCGCCTGTACGCGTTCGTGTTCGAGGTGGCGGAATCCGATGTCCGCCCGGCAGCGGTTCACCGTGCACGTGCGATGGCGGCCTCCGACCAATGGGTCGCCCAGGGCCGCCGCCCGGACAGCCCGCTGCTCGCCCTCGAGCGGGCCGCGCTGGTCCGCTCGTACGCCGCGCTGCTGGCCGCCGTCCACCGCTGACCCCATGGGCGGGTTTCCCGGCCCGCATGGTGTGCCCCATCCGCCAGCAAGCCTGTACTCCTCATGGAGGCCTTCGGCCGCCTCGGATTTGCCCACCCAGCCGCACAGCGCGAGCCGAGGGCGGCAGAGCCGAGGGCGGCAGAGCCGAGGGCGGTAGAGCCGAGGGCGGTAGAGCCGAGGGCGGTAGAGCCGAGGGCGGCAGAGCCGAGGGCGGCAGAGCCGAGGGCGGCAGAGCCGAGGGCGGTACGTGTTGCGAGGCTTCCGGGAGCGGCGCTCGTCGGCAAAGATGTCTTCATGCTCGACCATCTTTCGATCCAGTGCGCCGACGTGGCTGCGAGCGCTGCGTTCTACGAAGCGGTGCTAGCACCGCTCGGTGGAAAGCGGGTAATGGACTTCGGACAGGTTATCGGCTTCGGCGTCGCGGCGAAGCCCGACTTCTGGATTGGCCCACAGGCAAGCGGTGAGGGCTTCCGTGAGTCGCACATCGCGTTCGCGGCGCCCAATCGGGCGGCCGTAAGGGCGTTCTTCGAGGCAGCGGTGGGCGCCGGCGCCGACGTGCTGCACGAGCCCCGCATCTGGCCGGAGTACCACCCCAGCTATTACGGCGCCTTCGTGCGTGACCCCGACGGCAACAACGTGGAGGCTGTTTGTCACGCTGCCGAATAGCGCCACCCGGCGGAGTCACCCATCCTTGCGTAGCCCGTCCACCGTCCGGCGCTCCCGCTGCCACTTGGCCGCGGCCGGCCTGGGGGTGCGTGCCGCATTGCCTGACGCCGGCGCGTCGTTGCGCTGCCCATGCGTCAGGCAAGGCGGCGACCGGCTACCTGCGGCTGCCCCCGGTTGGTCTGGGTACGATGCCTGAGTCGGCTGCGGCTCAGCCTGGCACGGTCACCTCATGCCACAGCCCGCCGTTCAGGTTCAGCCCGTTGCCGTTGGCCTGGCCCGGGGCGGTGTCGCCGACGTAGAGGTAGAGCGGATGACCGTTATAGGTCGCCTGGGTCGTGCCGCCTGACCGCTTGATCGTGCCAAGCTTGCCGGTGATGGCCGGGTTCGGCGGCAGGGTGCCGATCACCGGCGGCCAGTAGACGGCGCAGGTCCCGTTGCAGTTTGACTTGGCCGGGGTGTCCGGGGCGAACCAGTACAGCGTGAACCCCTTGGCATTGGTGAGCACGGTCACGCCGCCAATCTTCGCGGTCGTCAGCCCGCCACCGGCCGCCGCCGGCGGCGGGCCGCCCGCTCCCGCGACGCCGATGCCCAGCAGCACCAGGGCGAGGACCGCCACGCCCGCGATCGCCCGCCCGGCGCCCGGAATGCCCGCCTGCAGCCTGGCCAGCAGCGGGCCGCGGAAAGCGGCTTGCCCGGTCGGCTGGCCTCGCGCCGCCGGGACGGCGGCGAGGGCCGCCAGCGCCGCGAAAGCCGCCACCTCGATCACCCCGGCAACGATCCCCGCCGTGGTCCGGACCTCCGTGAACCCGAACAGGCCGATCCACACCGACAGCAGGTAGCCGCCGAGGGTGGACAAGGCGAACCCGGCCCCCGCCGCGGCGGCCAGCCTGTTGCCGGACACCAGCACGGCCACCGCCGAGGACGAATGCGGCGATCACCTGGAGCAGGAACAGCCAGCCGATCACCGGGATCGACCGGTAGCCGGTCAGGTACAGGTCAAGGTGGATCGCCCCGGTCGCGGCGAGCAGCCCGGCCCCGGCCAACCGCAGGCCGAGCCGTTGATTCCGGCTCAGTCCCGGCCGCCGCGTGCGCTCCGTCACCATTTCTGCGCTCCCCTCCGCGTGCTGGTTCAGCCCCGGCGAGACGCCGCCGGATACGTCGGGGACTTCGGCCGTCGCATCCTCCCGCGCCGCCTTGGTCAGTACCCGTAGCCGCCCCCGCCGGAGCTGGTCGACGCGCTGGAGGCGGGCGCGGCCGTGCCGGACACGGTCATCTCATGCCAGACCCCGCCGGACGCGTTCAGCCCGTCACCCTTGGCCTGCCCCGCGGCGGTGTCAGAGATGAAGGTGTACAAGGGGTGCCCATCGTAGGTGGCCTGCGTCGAGCCGTCCGAGCGGGTGATCGTGCCGAGCGTGCCGGTGACACCCGAGCCGGCCGTCACCGGACCTTTCAGCGGCGGCCAGAACGTGGCGCACGACCCGTTGCAGTTCGACTTGGTCGAGGTGTCCGGAACGAACCAGTACAGCGTGCGGCCCTGCGCGTTGGTGAGCACCGTCACGCTGCCGATCTTCGCGGTCTTCACCACCGTGCTGGCCGAAGCCGTGCTCGAGGCGGAGCTGGCAGCGGCCGGCGGGCTGCCCGAGGCCGCTGAGCCGGCCGTCGATGAGCTGCCGCACGCCGCGGCAGGGAACGCAACGGCTGCCAGAGCCCACCGCCGCCAACCATCGATAACGCATCGCGTATCTCCGTTCACAAAGGGGAGGACCATGAACTTCACCTTCACACCACGCAGCGCCGGGCAGTTCCGTTCACTGCGGACCGGAGTTGCCGGGGCGGAGCCGCGCGGCTACGCGCGGGGAGTCACTACCGGCGCATCGCGTCCTGGACGCGGCAGTCGCGGCCGCCGGCCGACCGGGCGCGGCAGCCACGCCGGTGCCAGTCAGGCCGGGGCCGGTCGGCCCGGTGCCACCCACGCCGGTGCCAGTCCGGCCTGGCGCGTCGGCCCAACGATCAGCTCGCCGCCGACGACCAGGATGACACACGGCACGGACAGGCTAGCGTCCACGACGCTCACGCATCTTGAGCACGACCAGTACCAGCACGATAAAGATCAGCAGCGCGCCCGCTACCACCCAGTCCATCATGCCGCCCGCGTCTTCATCTTTTGGAGCGTAGCAACACCTTCAGCCGTAACGCGCGCCGATGCCACCGCGATCTCGTCATCCACGTAGCCATGCCCGGGGCACAATCACCCCGGGGCGCTCGCCAACGTCGCGCTCGACCGCGCGCTGGCCGACACCCCCAGTGGTGGTCAGTCGCTGGGCGGTGGCGAGCCGGGCAAGCGCAGCCCGTCAGCGCAGCCAATCGAGAAGCGGCTGATCAGCCGCTCCGGTGCGTCCAACGGGATCCAGTGACTCGCGCCCGAGATCTCCTCGCAACGCCAGGGTCCCTCGACGAATGCGGCTGACTTCGTTCGCCGTCGAGGTAGTTGGTCGAGCCTAGGCCCTGGGAGATCCTTCGCCCGATATGACGGCGCGCGACCGCGGCCCGCGCCCTATACCCCCAGGGGTAAGATGAGCTGATGCCACGAATGGAGACGTGCCGATGACGGTCGATGAGGAGGCGATGGGCGCGGTGCTCAACCGGTTGCGCCGAGCCCACGGCCAGCTGGGCGGGGTGATCGCGATGATCGAGTCCGGGCGTGATTGCGCCGACGTGGTCACCCAGCTCGCGGCAGTGTCGAAGGCGCTCGACCGGGCAGGCTTCAAGATCATCGCGAGCGGCATGCGGCAGTGCCTCGCCGCGGGCGATAACACACCGATGAGCCAGGAACAGCTGGAGAAGCTTTTCCTGGCCCTTGCCTGACGCCGGGTCCAGCCCTGGATGGCTGTAGCACTCTGATTATGGCCCCACTGTGCCCCGCCTCCTTTGATTTGGCCCCACCCGGGTGTCCGGTCTCAAACGATCTGTCGGGGGAGATCTCCACAACCTGCGGTGCGACAGATCCAGTGAGACTACCTTTCGGCCCTGTCCTGCCCTCGTCGGCGGTCTGACCAGGGATGCGTCAGATCGATGAGACTGCGTCGGCTCAACTGAGACGGGACACCGGGGCTGGTCGCGGTGGCCGCGTAGCACTCTGAGTTGTCCGATCTCACGTGACCTGGCGCAATCTCAGTTGAACTGACGTATCCGGCGTGTCGTCGCACTGGACCTGACGTCTTGATCGCTACTGTATGCATTGCGTTGTGTACAGGTGAGTTGCTGTGAGGCGGGTGAGGTGCCGAGGTTACCGGTCGTCGCGGCGGCAGCCTTGCCGTCGGCTGGCTTCGATGTTGTATACCGCGGTGCTGACGGCGGGACCCGCCGGGAGCAGCTGCCGTCTTGCTGCGATGTCCGGTTCGAGGATGCCCCGCCTGGTGCGGGGGTTCGCCTGGCGTTACGGGCAGCGGCATTTCCCGGGCCTGTGGTGGTCGGCCACTATTAGTGATCACGTGGGCTTCGAGAGGTTCGTGATGCCCGTGTCCCGTCCGCCGGAGCTGAAGGCCGGGGATCAGGTGCGGTTCGCCGGCCGGCTGTGGACTGTGGCCATGCTGTCGGGTCCGGGCACTCTCCGACCGCCGGGAGTCCACCGGCGGACGGGACCTTGCGCACGCCAGGTCCAACGTGACTGCGTCACATCTAATGAGACGGGACATCTGATTTGGCCTCACCTGGGAAGGGGTCCCGGCGACACGCCAGGCCGGGTGCGGGACAGCCGTACGGGCTGCGGGTGAGAGGGGCCACACCAGTGGCCGACACTGGGTCTATGACCAGACCTCACACCGCCGGGCCGACCGGTGCGGTGATCGCCGGCCTGCGGGTGGCGATGCTGGACCGGGCCCGGATCTACGCGTGCGGGATCACCCCTTACGACGTGACTCACCTGGGCCATGCCGCCACGTTCGTCTGGGTTGACGCGCTGGGCCGGACGCTGCGCTTTCTCGGTGTGGAGCCGGACGTGTGCCGCAACGTAACCGACGTGGATGATGTCCTGGACGCGGCGGCCCGGCGGGCGGGAGCCCGCCAAGACACGTTTGCCGCCATCCAGCAGTTCCACTTCGACCGTGACATGGCCGCCCTGTCGGTGCGCTCCCCGCACTATGAGCCGCGCGCACACGGGTACGTCGAGCAGGTGATCCGGCTGGCGTCCGGGCTGCTCGCGGCGGGCGTCGCCTACACCAGCGGCGGAAGCGTCTACTTCCGCGGCCGGCCGGTGGCCGACCGGGCAGGCCTGGCCGAGACCGAGGCGGCGGCGCTGTCCGCAGGGTACGGCGGCCGGCCAGCGGATCCGGCCAAAGACGATCCCCTCGACGTGGCTGTGTGGCAGGCAAGCGAACCGGGCCACCCGGCCTGGGATTCCCCCTGGGGCGAGGGTCGCCCGGGCTGGCACGCCGAATGTGCAGCGATGGCCCTGTCGGTGTTCGGGATCGGGGTGGACATCCACGCTGGCGGCGCGGACCTGCGGTTCCCGCATCATGCCTACCATGCCGCCATGGCCGAGGCCTTCACTGGCGTGCGGCCCTACGCCCGGGCGTGGCTGCATGTCGGGACCGTCACCATCGAGGGCGCCAAAATGGCCAAGTCCGCTGGCAACCTGGTGCTGCTGCAGGACCTACTGGCCGCACATCCCGCGCCGGCCGTCCGGCTGATGATCCTGGACCGGCGCTGGGCCGACAGCTGGGACTACACTCCGGCCCTGCTCGCCGACGCGACCGAACGGCTCGAGGACCTGTACCGCGCGGCAGGCCGCGGCGCCTCTGCCCACCCGGACGCCCTGACCGAGATCCGCGACCTGCTGAGCAACGACCTCGACGTGCCCGCAGCCCTCAGCGTCGCCATCGAGGCCGGGGGAGCTCCAGCGCGCACCCTCGCCGCCACCCTCGGGTTCACGTGACCCGCTCGCACGCGTGGATTGTGGGCCATCGCCCTGGCGACCGGACTTCGGGTCGCTGCTGGGCAAGCCCGCTGCTGGCACGGCCGCGGGGTGGCCCCGGCTCTCGTTATGGCGTCGGGCTGTCACCTCCCCGCCAGCCGTCGGCGTCTTGGTGGCGCGCCGCATCGAATGGATCAGGCTCCGGGCCCTGACGGGCAGGATCCGCGGTGAAGGCGAGTTCTGCTTGCCGAATGCACTGGATGAGTCTGTCCGGGCTGGCGGACTGGACGATAGCTCCCGCGGGGGCGTGGAAGAGGGGGAATGCCACGTACTGGCGGGTGTACACGCCCCACATGACGAGCCAGTCCGGGTGCGCCCGCTGGATAGCCTGCGCGGTCTCGTAGCGATCGGCGTCGCGGCCCGCGGGATTCGCCGGCTGCGATCTTGACCTGGCGAGCCTGGTCATGTGCTGCCGACCCGCACGCATGCCCAACCAGCAGGGTCGTCGCCGGGGACGGGCGAGCCGGTGATACGGCGGTACCACCGGGTGAGGTAGACGTCGCCGGGCGGCACCCCGGGCGCCAGCATGAGTGCCCACGGTGCCGCTTCGCGGTCGGCTGCGAGGTTATCTTTGCCGCCCGGGCAGTGGCCGAACTTCCGCGCCACGTCGGGCCGCTCGGTGTGCGGGCCATTTCGCCGGGCGCCATTTCGCCGGGCGCCATTTCGCCGGGCGCGGGCGCCCATTTGCCGGGCGCCTTCGCCCGGCGTCGCCGCGGTGTTGCCGTCCATAAGTGTCTCCAGCAAGTTCCGGGCCGCTGCCGTGAGATGTGGGCTCGCCCGGCCGCGCCGCTGGCTGCCCGGTGTGCAGTTGGATCCAGCGGCTGATCAGCCGAGCGCAGGGCCCGTCCCGCGTCAACGCCGCCCGATCAGCCATCATCGCCGATCGCCTCGACTTTGCCTACGTTACTCATTACGTGAAACACAACCTGATAGTCACGAGTGTCGGACAGTGCGCGACGGGATCTGCGACAATTGCCTGACAGCTTCGGCTTGACGGAGACCAACGGTGCGGGAATCGCAGATCGTCGAGAAGGCACGCCGCGCGCTTGGCGCGCAGTTAGCCGCCTATCGCCGGGCAGCTGGTTACAGCCAGGCCGGGTTCGCCCCGCTGACCGGTTACAGTCGCAGCACGGTCGCGAATGTCGAGACCGGGCGCCAGCATGTCCCGCGTGACTTCTGGGAGCGCGCGGACGCCGTCCTGTGTGCCGGCGGGGATCTCGCCACCGGCAATGACGAGGTTGAGGCGGTGGCGCGGCGCGAACACGGGGCGGTCGCGAGCGACGCGCGAGCGGCCCGCCACCTGTATACGTCCGTATCGTCGCCCTGGCCTGGCGACGCTGCGGATCCCGCGCCAGATCTGATCGCCGTAGCGGCGGCCGAAGCTCGCGAGCACGCTCAGAAGGCCGCGGTCACCGAGATCGGCCCTGGGATGATTGAGCAGCTCAAGGCCGACGTTGTCCGCCTTGGCCGCGCCTACGTCAGCGCGCCGCCGTTTCCGTTGTTCGCGGCCATGCACCGGGCGTTTAGCCGCGTTCAGTTGGCGCTTGACCAGATGGCCTACCCGTCACAGGCGCGCCAGCTGAACTTCCTGGCCGGTGCGCTGTGCGGCCTGATGGCCAATGCAAGCCTGGACCTGGGCCGCGAAGAGGCTGCCGATGACCTCGCCAGGGCCGCCTGGACTTACGGAAGAATTGTCGATCATGGCGCACTGATGGGATGGGCACGCGGTACCCAGGCGCTGGCGGCGATCTGGGATTACCGCTACATCGACGCGGCCCAGCACGCCGCGGATGGCCTGACTCACATTCCAGCGGGCAGGGGCGCGGCCCGGTTGCACGCGATTCAGGCGAGGGCACTCGCCGCAAACGGGGACCAAGTACAGGCTCGGGCCGCCATGAGGGCGGCCGGCCGGGCGATGGCGGACGCTCGGCCGGACGAGTTGCACGGGGACTTAGCCGGGGAGTTTGCCTTCGATGATGCCAAGCTCCAGTACTACCGCGCACTCATATTGGTCCGTGCCGAGGATCCAGCGGAGGCTGAACGCGCCGCCGCGGCCGCGATCAGGCTCTACCAGTCTGGCCCGGCCCGGGCCCGCTCCTACGGCTGCGAGGCTCTCGCGTATGTCCAGCTTGCGACCGCTCAGCTCATGAGCAGGAAGCTGGATGCGGCCGCTGAGGCGATCGGCAGCCTGCTGCGGCTCAATCCGGATAGGCGCATCAGCAGCCTCAATCAGCACTTGGAGCCGAGCCGTGAGCTGCTGCGCAGCTCGTGGTACCGCAATGCCCCCGCCGCGCACCAACTGGGTCGGCAGCTCGCCGCCTTCAGCGCCGACAGTGTGACACGGGCCTTTCCCGGCAGCCGATGACCCTCAAACAGGCGCAACCGGCCGCTGATCTTTCCGGTGTGGCGCTGCGGGCGGTCAAGCGCGCCGCGCGGCACTGCCATCTTGGCATCCGCGGTGCGCGGCTGATCCGTGTGTTCGCCTCCGCTGTCTACCACCTTCCCGCCGCGGACGCGGTGGCACGGGTCGCCCTGGTAACGTCGCCGGACTCGGTGTCACGCCTGGTCACCTCGGTGCGTGTGACACGGTGGCTCGCCGGAATCGGTTTCCCCAGCGTTGAACCACTTCCGGTCGAACAGCCGGTCATGGGCCACGAGTGTGTGGTCACATTTTGGCGGTACCTCCCCCAAGAAGGCCCCGAACCCCGCCCGGCCGACCTCGGACACCTGCTACGCCAGCTGCATGAGCTACGGTCGCCGTTCCCGCTGCCTGCCTACGAGCCGCTCGGCTCGGTCCGCGAGGCGATCGAGGCCAGCCGCGCGATCAGCGGGGAAGATCGTGCCTGGCTGACCAGCCGCTGCGAGCAGCTGCTCGAGGCCTACCGTCGGCTCAATTTCGAACTGCCGGCAGGGATGATCCATGGCGACGCTTACCGGGGGAATCTACTGCGCGACCGGAGCCGCGTGGTCCTTGCCGACTGGGACGCGGTCAGCAACGGCCCGCGGGAAATCGACCTCATCCCCACCCTGCAGGCACGCCGGTTCGGCCTGCCAGAGGAGGAACGAGGTGCGTTCGTCGCCGCCTATGGCCAGGACATCCGATCCTGGGATGGCTACCCCGTGCTGCGCGAAATCCGCGAACTGTCCACCCTCACCGCGCTGCTCCGCGACGGCCACACGGATGCGGCCGGTCTGCGTGAACTTCAGATCCGGCTGCGGTCGCTCCGTACCGGCGACGATCAGCGGTGGACAGCCTTCTGACCGTGACCGGTATCGGGTCATCCTTAGTCCGGCGAGCTTGATCCGGCGAGGCCGCTGATGGCATCAGTGCGGAAGCAGGCCGGCTGGTTGGTCTCAGCCCAGGCCCAGTCGCCGCCGCCCAGGGTGGGGCGGGTCGATATGATCCCGCCGGGTGGCGCGCCGGTTCGGCCGCCTAGCCAGCCTAGTAACTGCCATCGGCCTGCCAGTGCGTCCAGGCGCCGCAGGCGCCGCCGTACGCGGTGTCAACGTATTGCACCATCCAGCGCACTTGGGTGACCGGGTTGGTCTGCCAGTCGGGCCCGGCGCTGGCCATCTTGGCGGCCGGCAGGGCCTGCGGGATGCCGTAGGCGCCGGAGTTGGGGTTGGTGGCGTGCACGCTGCCGCCGGATTCGTGCTCGATGATGTTGTCCAGGCAGCCGGCACCCTGGCCGGCCAGCAACGCGACGATCTGCTGCCACGACCCCGCGGCCGCGGGCACCGCCGCGGCGGCGGCCCGCACTCGTGCGGTGAGCCCGGCCCGGGCCCGCCGCGCCGCGACCGCCCGGGCCGCCGCCCGGGCCGCCGCGTGTGCCGCCGCGTGTGCCGCCGCCCAGGCGGCCGCCCGCCGGGCGGCCGCCCGCCGGGCCGCTGCCCGCCGGGCCGCTGCGCGGGCCCGGTCGGC
Source organism: uncultured Actinomycetota bacterium (assembly GCA_963820395.1). Classification (GTDB taxonomy): domain Bacteria; phylum Actinomycetota; class Actinomycetes; order Streptosporangiales; family Streptosporangiaceae; genus DATFVJ01. Next base: position 243,631 of record CAWGAE010000009.1, read on the forward strand.
GGCGATGACCGCCTGCAGGTGCTGCCGCCAGGCGGCGGTGATGGCGGCGTGCAGCGCCAGCTGGTCCGGTACCGGGGCGGCGGCCGCGGGCCCGATGATCGCGAGCCCCGGCCGGGTGACCTGAAGGGGCGCGCTCATCCCGGTGACCATCATGGCCGGCGCTGCTGCCGGCGCCGCCACGCGGCGTGCGCCCGTGGCGGACCCGTGCGCGAATGAGAAAGCCGCGGCGGGCAGTACGAGGGCCACCGCCGCGGATGCATTCCAGAGCGCACGCTTGGAACCTTTGACCATTTCCGTCCTTGCCCCGAAGGTCACGTCACCGCCTGCGGCGGGCCCGGCTGGGCCCACGGGAGGCGGTGACGCCTGACAGTAACGGGACGATAACAGAACGTGTAGGTAAATGGCGAGAAGACGGCGAAGTCACGTGGACCCGCGAAACCGCAGCTAGGCACCTCTAACAAGGCCGGCGAACGGCGGCCTGGCCACGTTGAACTGATTGCCACCTGCCGGCCCGGCCACGGATGCCCCGGACGAGGCAAGTGAGCAAGTGGGCGGGCCCGCTGAGGCCGGGCCCGGTTGCAAGTCTGCGTCTTGGCGGTCACTCGTTCTCCAATTCGGCCTTGAGATCAGCGAGCGCGGAAACCTGGCGCTCCGTGTACTTGTCGATCCACCGGTCATGGATCAGCCGGATCGGCACCGGGTTGAGGAAGTGCAGCTTCTCCCGGCCTGACTTACGTGTGACGACGAGGCCAGCGTCCTCCAGCAGGCGCAGGTGCTTCATGACTCCGAAGCGGCTCATCGCCAGCTGGGACTCGAGTTCGCTGAGCGTGCGGCCGTCACGCTCGAAGAGCCGGTCGAGCAGGAATCGCCTCGTCGGATCGGCGAGCGCTTTGAACACGAGATTGTCGTCGGTCACCCCACCAGCATATGTGACCCAAAAGTCACATACTAAACGTGACGTCGATCTCACCGGCCGCAGGGCCTATCTGGGTGTTCGGGCTAAGGATCCCCGACGGCTGCCGTGCTGTGATCTGCTCACCTAAACGCTCACCCAGCCAGCTGCGCGACGGACACGCCGGGTGACCATCAGGCAGAACCTGGGCGACGGCTGGAAGATCCTCTTCCACCAGGGGACCATCATCCAGGACCCGTGAGTGGCGGCGCGGAGCACGTCGACTACGAATTGACGCATCCCCAGGCCGGCAGCCGCTTCGGCCCGTTGCGCGGCTGGAGCGGCAGGTGGTCCGGGGACGCAAAAGAGTGTCGGCTCTGGCGCATGCGCCGAAGCGGAAGTTGGATGAGCACATAGGAGATTTCGTCAACATCCGGGAGACGTCATGACAGCAGGCAGCCGCCAGGCGAGCAGGCGGAGCTCGGAGCCGGCTCTGCTCGGTATCTATCTCAACGATCATCTGGCGGGTGCCTCGGCGGCTGTGGACCTCGCACACCGTGCCGCGGTAGCCAGCCCAGACGCGCCGATCTGCGATCCACTTGAGCGGTTCGCAGCCGAAGCCGCCGCTGAACGCGCCGCGTTGCTCGAAATGATGAAAGCACTTGGTGTGCGCGTCAGGCATTACAAGATCTACGCGGCGCGGCTGGGAGAGAAGGCGGGCCGTCTGAAGCGCAGTGGTTATCTTGTCGGCCAGTCCCCGTTGAGCACGCTGGAGGAGGTGGAGGTGCTGCAGATGGGCCTGGTGGGCAAGACGGCCGCGTGGCGCACGCTGCGTGCGCTCGCTGAGCGCGACAGCCGCCTCGACAGGCACCGGCTCGATCAGCTGATCGCGGCGGCCGATCGTCAGTCACATGTCCTCGAGGAACTCAGGCTTCGCGCCGTCTCCAGGGTCTTTGCCTTCGGTTAAGGGGGCGCTGTTTCGGCTCCCGCGGGCGCGATGGCGGCATTGTGGTCGGTGGCAGGGATCCGGCTGCGGGAAGGCTCGGCCGGGAGTTCCTGGTGACGCCCGAGCGGTTCCTATGTCACCTGCTCATCGACGACGAATGAGGCTGGTCGTGGTGGCCGGTGAGCAGATCCTGCGCGCGGATCTTCGCCCGGATCACGGGCTGGCGGAAGCGTCGCTCCCGCGCCATGGCCTTACCGAGCTTGCGTGGGCGTTCGTGGTACCGCCAGCGGGCCCACGGTGAGCCGGGCCGGGCGAGCCGGATCGCGCCGACGACGAACAGGGGTGGCACGAACAGGCCGAACAGGCCCGTCCAGATCTTGCCCTTGAGCAGGGTGATCGCGGCGAGCAGGAACAGCGCGACGACGATCAGGGTGAGTGTCGAGGCGGCGCCGGCGGTCCTCGGCGGCAGGTGGTAATGCGCCACGTTCTTGATACCGACCGGGCTCGCGCCGAGCAGCAACAGCGCCGTAACCCCGGCGGCGACGAAGACCGCGTCGATCGACAGCCGTCCTTCGTTGGCCCAGTACACGTCGCGCAGGTGCAGGATGAGTGCGAACTCGTCGAGCACGAGCGCGGTGCCGAGGCCGAAGAGGGCAGCCGGGCCTGATCGCCAGGCCAGCGAGTGGATCGGGGCAGCAAGCTCGGCGACCCCGCCAACGGCCATGAAGACCACGCCGAAGACCATATGGTGGACGTGCACGACGCCGGCCGTGACGTTGCCCGGCCACCACCGCGCGTTGGCGCGGATGAGCCGGACAGATAGCCGGATAAAGCCGAACCCGAATACGAAAGCCACGAAGAAACAGAACAATGGCAGCCGCCCGGTGTGCACTATCTCCACCGAGAACCAACTGGACATGGGCGCCCCCACCTGGTGGGCCGCTGCGACACGAACGGCTAGGTCGATAATAGGTTCCGGGCCAAGTCCCCGCTGACAGTTGTGGCGAGCCTGGGTGGCGCAGGCCGCGCAGCCGTTAAGGATGAGCCTGGTGTGTTCCAGCGGTCAAGAACCCGGGCAGCAGGCGGGCCGGGGTGCACGCGCAAGTCTGGATAGCCTGGCCGGGATGGGCGCCCCCGTCTCACGTACCACCCGGAGGATGAGCGCCGGGTACCGCCAGCATGGCCGGCCGGTGGATTTCGATACCCACGGCTCCTATGGCGCATACCGCCACAGAGCGGGCAGGCCTGGCCCGGCGGCCGATCCGGCGCCGCGCGACGGCGAGTTCCGGCGGGCGCGCTACCCGTTCCAGGGCCGCGTCACGGCGGGCGGCTCGAGCGGCTTCGCGGCTGAATCCGGCCGCTATCACCGCTACATCTCGTGGGCCTGCCCGCGGGCGCAGCGATCGGCCATCGTCCGCAGGTTGAAGAAGCTCGACGGCGTGGTTCCGCTGTCGGCAGTGGACCCGATCAGGGACGGGCGCGGCTGGGTGTTCCGCGAGGGTCGCGGCCACGGGCCTGATCCCGTCAACGGCGTCGCCTTCCTGTCCGAGGCATACGAAGCGACCGAGCCCGGCTATGACGGCCACGTGTCCGTGCCGGTCCTGTGGGACCGTCAGGCCGGCGTAGCTGTCGGGGCCACGGCCAGAACTCTTACGATGGCTGCATGCGGTGGTCTGCTACCGGCCCAGATTATTACTTGGCGGGCTCATGCCTGTGACGGCGCCCGAGGACCCGGCGCGCGCGGCGATCGTGACCGTCGACGACGACCCCGGGGTCTCCCGGGCGGTGGCCCGCGATTTGCGGCGGCGCTACGGCGAGAGCCACCGCGTCCTACGCGCCGAGTCGCCGGATGCGGCCCTGGACGCGCTGCGTCAGATGAAGCTCCGCGGTGACCAGGTCGCGGTGATCCTCGCGGATTACCGGATGCCGCAGATGAGCGGCATCGACTTCCTCGAACAGGCGATGGACCTGTACCCGGGGGCCCGGCGCGTGCTGCTCACCGCCTACGCGGATACCGGCGCCGCGATCGACGCGATCAACGTCGTCGATCTCGACCACTACCTGCTCAAGCCATGGGATCCGCCGGAGGAGAAGCTCTACCCGGTGGTCGACGCCCTGCTCGAGGCGTGGCTGGAGTCGGATTACCGGCCGGTACCTGAGACCAAGGTGGTCGGTCACCGCTGGTCGGCGCGTTCGTCGGAGGTCCGCGATTTCCTGGCCCGCAACCAGGTGCCCTACCGCTGGTACCTGTCAGACGAGCCCGAGGGTGAGCGGCTGCTCGCGGCTGCGGGCGCCGATGGGCTCGCGCTGCCCGTCGTGATCACGGCCGACGGCGAGGCGCTGGTGGAACCCACCGACGCCCAGCTTGCCGATCGGGTGGGCCTGTCCACCACGCCGTCGGCCAGCTTCTACGACCTCGTCGTCATCGGCGCCGGCCCCGCCGGTCTCGGCGCTGCGGTCTACGGCGCGTCCGAAGGGCTGCGCACCGTGCTTGTCGAGCGCACCGCGGCCGGCGGGCAGGCCGGGCAGAGCTCGCGGATCGAAAACTACCTCGGCTTCCCCGACGGCGTGTCCGGCGCGCAGCTGACCGATCGGGCGCGGCGGCAGGCCGCCAAGTTCGGGGCCGAAATGCTGACCGCCCGTGAGGTTGTCGGACTCGAGATCAACGGTTCGGCCCGCACCGTCCGGTTCGCCGACGGCGACGGCATCGACGCCCACACCGTCATCCTTGCCACCGGCGTCTCCTACCGGCAGCTGACCGGGCCCGGCCTGGGCGCGCTGACCGGGCGCGGGGTGTTCTACGGATCCTCGCTGACCGAGTCGGCCGGCTGCGCCGGGCAGGACGTGTACATCGTCGGCGGCGCGAACTCGGCCGGGCAGGCGGCGGTCTACCTGTCACGAGGCGCCCGCTCGGTGACGATCCTGGTCCGGGGGTCCTCGCTCGGGGCGTCGATGTCCTACTACCTCATCCAGCAGATCACGAAGATCCCTGCGATCTCGGTCCGCACCTGCACCGAGGTCGCGGCCGCGTACGGCAGCGATCATCTGGAGCGGCTGACCCTGCGCGACAGTAAGACGGCTGCGACCGAGACGGTCGACGCGCAGTGGCTCTTCGTCTTCATCGGTGCCGAACCACGCACGGATTGGCTGGACGGCGTGGTGGTCCGGGATGACCGCGGCTTCGTCGTGGCCGGCCCGGACCTGTCCGTCGACGGACAGCGGCCGCGGGGCTGGACGCTTGACCGTGCGCCATACCATCTGGAGACCAGCGTCCCGGGCGTGTTCGTGGCCGGCGACGCTCGGGCGGAGTCGGCCAAGCGGGTCGCCTCCGCGGTCGGGGAGGGTGCCATGGCTGTGATGCTCGTGCACAGGTACCTGGAGAAGCTATGACCGGAAAGGAAGGACCGCTCCCGTGCAGCCCGGACGAGCTGCGCACGCTGTTCCTGTTCGAGAAGCTGAACGACGATCAGCTGGCGTGGCTGTGCCGCAACGGGCATGTCGAGCGCATCGAGCCCGGTCCCGTGTACGTCGAGGGTGAACCCGCAGCCTGCTTCTATGTGCTCCTCGAGGGCGCCTTGGTGCTGTCACGCCGGGTTGGCGCGGACGACGTTGATATCACGCGCACCTCCGGCCGTGGTGTGTACGCCGGGGCGTTCATGGCCTACCTCGGTGACCGGGTGCCGCAGACCTACAACAACTCGCTGCGGGTAACCGAGCGCTCGCGGTTCTTCGTGCTCGAGGCCGCGGCGTACGCGCAGCTGATGCGCGAGTGGTTCCCGATGGCGGTGCACCTGCTCGAGGGGTTGTTCTTCGGCGCCCAGAGCGCGCAGCAGGCCCTCGGCCAGCGTGAACGGCTGCTCGCGCTCGGCACGCTCTCCGCCGGGCTCACCCATGAGCTCAACAACCCCGCGGCCGCCGCCGTGCGCGCCACGTCCGCGCTACGCGAGCGGGTTGCCGGGATGCGGCACAAGCTGGGCATGATCGCGGCCGGGCCGTACGACCGGGCCGCCCTGGAGACACTGATCCGGCTGCAGGAAGACGCGGCGGAGCACGTCTCGAAGGCGGCCACGCTCAGCCCGCTCGAGGCGTCCGATCGTGAGGATGCCGTCGCGAACTGGCTCGACGATCACGGCATCGCGGGCGGGTGGGACCTCGCACCGACCTTCGTGCAGGCCGGTCTGGAGACCGGCTGGCTCGACAAGGTGGCGGCCACCGTCGGGGACGCGACCCTCGAGGGCGCGCTGCGCTGGCTGAACTACACGGTCGAGACCGAGCTGCTGATGAACGAGATCGAGGACTCCACCGGCCGGATCTCGACCCTGGTCGCCGCGGCCAAGCAGTACTCGCAGCTGGACCGCGCGCCCTACCAGGTCGTTGACGTGCACGAACTGCTCGATAGCACGCTGCTGACGCTCGGCGGGAAGATCGGCCCGGGCATCAACGTGGTAAAGGACTACGACCGGGCGCTGCCCGCGATCCCCGCCTACGCGGCCGAGCTCAATCAGGTCTGGACGAACTTGATCGACAACGCGGTGGCCGCGATGAACGGCAACGGCACGCTGACCGTGCGCACCGGGCAGGACCGTGACCGGCTGCTGGTCGAGGTCGGCGACACCGGCCCCGGCGTGCCCGAGGAGATCCGTGAGCGGATCTTCGAGCCCTTCTTCACTACCAAGCCGGTTGGCGAGGGTACCGGGCTCGGGCTCGATATCTCGTGGCGCATCGTGGTGAAAAAGCACCACGGAGACCTGCGGGTGGAGTCGGTACCTGGCGACACCCGCTTTCGTGTCTGGCTTCCGCTCGCCGGCGCGGAGACACCGGGTGCCTGATCGCCCGGGTGCGCCACGCCGGCACCCGGCAGCGCCGCCGCACGGCCAGCGGCAGGTGTGCATCCACAGCGCGTGGTCTGGCGGCATTCACCGAGGAGACCCGAATGACGAACGTGCCAGGAATCGATCCGACCGTCCCGCCTAGCGGTACCGGCTGCGCCGAGTGTGACGCCGTCGGCGGGTGGTGGCTGCACCTGCGCCGATGTGCCCAGTGCGGGCACATCGGCTGCTGCGACACCTCGCCCTCGCAGCACGCGAGCGCACACGCCGCGGCCACCAATCACCCGATCATCCGCAGCTTCGAACCCGGGGAGTCGTGGTTCTGGAGCTACGTGACTGAAGAGTTCTATGCGGGCCTGCCACTTGCCCCGCCGGAGGATCACCCGCGCGACCAGCCCGTCCCGGGCCCGGCCGGCCGCGTTCCCGCCGACTGGCAAGATCACTTGCACTGACCACGTTCGGCGACTTCGGCTCGCCTGCCATCGGCAAGCCGGACGTACCGCGCGTCACCAACCGCAACGTGAGGTCTGCACGGACTACCAGCGGGTCGTGAAGCAACGGACCGCCGCGAGTGCCCGCGGCCCCCGGCACGTTGGCGCCCGCCGCCGCGGTGACCAGGGCCTGCTACGGTGAACGTCTACCCGGGCAGACCACGGAACGGCCATCTGACCAGGTCGGCCGCGGCTTTGCGGTCGCACAGCCGGGCGTAGCGGGGCTTACCGGCAGGCGTGTGGACGTGAACCTCTCGCTGGAAATGGCCAATCGGCGCAGCGCCGGCTTACACTCGCCCGAAAGGTGGTGACATGGACGATGACGCCGGTCGGTTCCTCGATCTGATCCACGGCCTCGAGGAGATCACCGACACCATCACCGCGGAGCGGGCCCACGCCCAGTTCGATGAGATCACCCTCCAGGTGTTCTGGAAGCAGTGGCCGCGTATCTCCGCATGGGCCGGGTCGCTGTGGAGGATGCTCTCGGAGGAGCTGGCAGGGCCGGCTGCTCCGCAGGGGGATCCAGAACTCGATGAGGTCGGGGGAAGTGGCTGAGGGCCCGCGCGAGGGCGGCGGCACCGCCCGGGTGACGGTGCGAGACCTCATGCACACGGGCGTGGTGACCGCTACTCCGGAGACCTCGGTGGCGAGCGCCGCTGAAACGGCCGCGTAGGCCACTGTCCGTGGCAGCCGCTGTAGCTCAGGCCGTGGTGGCCGGGTTCCGGCAGGCCGGGGCAGTCGCTGTAGCACAGGCCGCGCAGGCGGCCGTCCGTGGCGGAATTTATCGGGCAGCTCGGACCAGGGCGCGGCCGATGAGGTGGCGGTTCTTCCGCCACCGAACCGGGCAGGGTGGTGAGCATAATGACCAAGTTTGGCGGCATAGCAGGGAATCGAACCCTGCACGGTGAAGGGGACTTAATCCCACGTACCCACCCGGCGCCTTGCCGACCGGTGTCCAACCAGCTCTATGCCATGGGCTAAATATTGTTACATTTCTAGGTTCGTCCTGTCTGGCTTTCCAGTTTAGAGACATTCGTCCCGCGATCACGCGACGACAGTCACCGCACCAAGGACCGCGCGGGGAACGGCAACCGGGGGCATTGGCCCTGGCGGCCTGGCTTCGCCTCGCAGCTCACGGTCGAGACTGGCGAGTAGCCTGTGCAGCGGTATCGCCAGCGACCCGGTCAGCTCTTGTGCAGCAAGGTGTAGCGGACCGTCTGGACCCGGATCATGCCGTCGCTGAACACGAAGGTGTCGATACCGTCCTCGACCCGGGTCGCGGCTGCGTCGGCCGCCCACTCAAGGAAGAGGATGTCGTTCTCGTAAAGCTGGGTCTTGAGTTCCCAGTTCGCGTCCGGCACATCGGCGAGCAGTTGAGTGAACGTCGCCCGCACACCCTCCTTGCCGCGCTTGACACCGGCCGGCGAGATGAAGATCGCGTCGTCCGTGTAGTCGGCGACGATCTCATCCAGGTCGCCCGCGCCGAGCGCCTGAGCATGGTGGTTGAACGCTTCCTCTGGCGTGCGCGTCATCCTCGTCGTCCCCTCCGCCTCGGGTATCGGTTTTCTGACTGTCCAGATACACCGGTTGCAGACACACCGTGCGGCCACCCGGACATCGCCGGACAGGGCCGAAAGACCCTTTCCCTGCGATCAGCGGCAGCCTCGGCCGCGGTGAATGGCAGCCTTGGCCGCGGTGAGCGGCAGCGGACCCGGTGGCCCACCGGGTGCCCGGCATCCGGACTGGTGGCGTCTGGTTGTTAGGCGGCCGCGACACGCCGGCGTTCGCGTGGCGTGCCCCGCCGCTGCAACGAGGGCCAATGTACGATCACCGGCATGAACCCACTTTCCGGCGTTCTGGGCGAAGCCTGGAAGCTGTACCGGGCGCACGCCGCCCACTTCCTCACGATCTCCTTTGTCATCTACCTCGTGGCCGCGATCATTACCGGGCTGCTCACCGAGTTCGCCGGCTTTTTCGGGGCCCTGCTCGCCGCGATCGTCGGGATTGTGGCCGCCTTCCTGGTGCAGGCGACGCTGGTCAAGGCGGTGCAGGACGTACGCGATGGGCGCGCGGACCTGTCTTTCGGCGAGACGGTCTCCGCGGCAACGCCGTATCTCGGCCGCGTCGCCCTCGCGTCGATCCCGGCCGGCATCGCGATCGCGATCGGGTTCATGCTGCTCATCGTGCCCGGGTTGATCCTGCTCACCATCTGGTCGCTGATCGTCCCTGTGATTGTCATCGGCGGGTCGAAGGCACTTTCGTCCTTCGGCCGCAGCTGGGTACTCGTGCGCGGCTCCGGATGGCATGTGTTCGGCACCTACGTGCTGGTTTTCCTGATCCTCATCGTCTTCGACATCGTGCTCGGGCTGATTATGTCGGCGCTGCCCGCGCTGGTGAGAGACGGCATCAGCACGGTCATCGCCGGGACCCTTGTCGCCCCATTCCTCGCGCTCGTTGTCACGCTGATCTACTACCGGCTCTATGCCGCCCGCAGCGGCGGGGCGAGCCCGGACGCGGGACCTGGCATGGTTTGAGGCGCCGCCGCCCAGGTCTCGTCAAGCAGGCGCGCACGGGCTCAGATTCCCGCATCCGCGCCGCCGTTATGCATGTGCTCGGGCATTCACCGCCCCCGGCGGGCGATCGCGGCCATGTGCGCGGCGATAAAGCCGGCCCGTCCCCGGATTCTGGGCGCGCCGGGATATGCGCGTGCTGCGCCCGGATGTGTCGGCATGGCGGTCATTTCTGTGCTTTTGCTGGAGGTTTGGCAGAACGATAGCCGCATGATCTGGCGCCTGGACAAAGAAAGTAGCAGCGGAGCCATTGTCACTGAGAGTTACTTGATCAATACTTTCAGTTATTAATCGGGGAGGCTTCGCCGGTCCGCTCTCGACGACGCCACGCTGTCCCGGCTTCCACCGGTATGAACTCCTGCTTTGGGGACGGGATCATGCACAGGAAACTCGTGTTCATTCTGACCATGCTTGCCATGGTCATCGGATCACTAAGCCAGGCGGCAGCCGCGTCGGCGGCCAGTGCGGCGCACGCCCGGACGCCGGCGTTCATCGTCACGGACCGTGCGACGGCCGGCATCCGGGTGGCGGCGGCGAGGCGTCTCCCGGCCCATAGCTCACGTCTTCGAACGCGGGAAAAACAACGATCCCACTCCGATCTGCTCAACCCAAGCGCGCCGAAGGGCGCGGCGATCCCTGCCAGTTACGGCCCGGCGACCCGGCTGACCCGGCCCATACCCGCCCAGCACCTGAGCAGCCCCCAGCGAGCGACGGGTGTGGTCCCGTTCCAGGGGCCTCCGGCGACTCCGGGATCTCCTCCTGCCGCGCCGGCCAACTTGTCGGGCAAGATCTCCGGATCGCCGCCACAGGTGACACTGAATTGGACGAACAACGCGAGCCCGCCCGCGACGCAGGTCACGATCGAGCGGTCGACCGACTCTGGATTTGCCACCAACCCGGCGTTCTTCGCTGTGGCCGGCGATGTCGCGACCTACACTGACTCGACGGTGGTGACGGGCGCGACGTACTACTACCAGGTGCGGGCGGAAACCAGTTTTGGCGTCTCGAGCACGTGGTCGAGCACGTGGTCGACGGCAGCCGCAGCGCCGAGCGGCTTTAGCGGCGCGATCTCGGCAACGCCGTCGGTGACACTGACGTGGACGAACGCCGACCAGACATCGCCACCCATGACGCCGTCGGCGACGCAGTTGGTGATCCAGCGAGCGGTCGACGCCGGATTCACCCAGGATGTGATCAACTTTACCGTCGCAGGGACCGCCACGAGCTACATCGACTCGACCGTGGTGACGGGCGTGACGTACTACTACCAGGTGCAGGCGGAGAACCAGCTCAGCAGCTCCGCCTGGGTCGGTCCCTTCTCCACCGCGCCCCAGGCGCCGACCGGCCTGAGCGGCACGATCTCGTCCGGGGTCGGCGTGACCGTGATGCTGCCGCCGGGCCGGCCGCTGTACCTTCGGCCGCCACCGGGGTCGCTTGGGCCCCCGCCGGGGGCGGGGCCGTCGGTTACGCCAGGGACGCCGCCAGGGCCGTCGGTGACGCTGACGTGGACGAACAACGACACCACCCCGCCGGCGACGCAGGTGGAGATCCAGCGGGCGACCAAACCTGATTTCTCGGATGAGATCACCCTGGCCACCACCGGCCCGGCGCCCGCCAGCTACACCGACTCGACCGTGGCGGTGGGCGCGACGTACTACTACCGGGTGCGGGCGGACGACCCGGTCAGCCACTCCGGCTGGTCCAACACCTTCGAAACGGATCCGGCCGCGCCGACGGGCCTGACCGGCACAATCGCCGCCGGGCCGCCGCTGTCGGTCACGCTGACGTGGACGAACTCCCAGCCGACGACGCCGCCGACGACGACCCCGCCGGCGACGTTGGTGCTGATCGAGCGGGCGACCAACGCCAGGTTCACCAGGCATGTAAAAGACCTCGCCCCCACCGCCCCTACGGACACCAGTTACACCGACCCGAGTGCGGCGAAGGGCAGGTCGTACTACTACCGGGTGCAGGCGCAAGACCAGGTCAGCGACTCCCCGTGGTCGAACGTCGTCCATGTCCAGACGGCCTCGTCGGCGCACCGGCGAACCTCGTCGCACCGGCGTACGCGCCGGGCAGGGCACCAGCAAGGGTGATGCCCGGCCGGGAGGGCCCCCAGGCGTCGGCCACGGCACCAGCAAGGCTGATGCCCGGCTGGGAGGCCTCCAGGCGTCGGCCACGGCATCAGCGAGGTGATCCCCGGCTGGGAGAACCTGGTTCGGGTGGGTCGCAGCATCAGGATCCTGGCGCTGAGCACGACCGTGCCGTGCCGTGCTTAGATTGCCCTTGCCTTACACGACGGTGATCGTCCTCGCGCCACGCTGAGCGGCCCCGGCACGCGCGATCGTGCCCACGTATGCGGCGGTAAAATCAGCCCAGACCGCGGATCCGGGGTGCGCCACGATATGCGCGCGCCACGCCGATATATGCAGGTCTTGCGTTATTTCCATGCTTTAATAGGTGGTTTGGCCAAAGTCTTTTGGTAGCTCGGAAGAGACGACGGTCACAAGATCTGCCGCCTGGGAGAAAGCCGCAGACAGCACCTTGTCGCGGAGGGTTAGATACTTAATACTTTGAGTTATCAACCTGGGAGGGTCGCCGTCCTGTTGCGGACGACGGCATACTGTCCCGGCTTTATCGGTATGAACTCCTGCTTCGGGGGACGGGATCATGCACAGAAGACTCGTGTTCATTCTGGCCATGTTTGCCATGGTCATCGGATCACTTAGCCAGGCGGCGGTAGCGTCCGCGGCTGGGCCGACCCCGGCTGGGCCGACCCTGCCCGCGCCGACGCACGTGACGACGCAGACGTACGCGCCGTTCAGAGATCCGGCCAGGGTGATTGTCTGGTGGAGGGAGAGGGCCGTGGTCACCGGCTTTGTCATCCAGCGGGCGACGGACTCCCGATTCACGACGGGATTCGCGACCTTCAGGGTGTCGGCCTACGCCAGGAGATACACCCTGGCCGGGTTGCTGAGGGACGCGAGATATTACATCCGGATCCGGGCGGTCAAGGGGCACGCCCACTCCAGGTGGAGAACCGTGAGGCGAACCACACCCGAGTGACAGGCGACCGCCCGGGCGGAGGTCATCCCTCCACCCGGGCGCCGGTCAGGTGCGGGACTTGGTCGGCTATCCGGGGTGGGCCAGTTACTGAATGTGAGACATGCCGCCTGCTCCTGTGGCCCAGCGGCGGTCATGGCTTTTGCGGCCCCGTCTGACCCTGCTGGCTAATTCCGTAGGAAATCTGGGCCCGCGTGGCGTGGCGCATCCGTTTCGGATCTTGCGTTCTGCATGATCGGGCTGCGGTCGACTTTCCCCTCGTCTCGGCCGCAGGATGGAGCCTGTGATGTCTGTCCAGCCGCAGCCGTGGCCGCAGCCCGCGCCGGAGATCGTCGCGGCCGTCGCGGTGATGTACCGGGGCAAGCGGGAGCGCCCGCTGCCGGTGATGGTGCGTGACCAGCTGGGTGAGTGGCTGGCCGATGAGCAGTTCGCGGGCGCCTACGGGGTGCGCGGCAAGCCGGGCTGGCCGCCGAGCCGCCTGGCCCTGGTGACGATCTTCCAGATGGCGGAGGATCTGACCGACCGGCAGGCCGCTGAGGCGGTCCGCACCCGGATCGACTGGAAGTACGCGCTCGGCCTTGAACTGCCCGATCCCGGCTTCGACGACTCGATCTTGAGTGAGTTCCGGGCCCGGGTCGCCGGCGGCGGCCTGGATCAGGTGGTGCTGGACACGCTGCTCGAGCGGCTGGCCGCTGACGGGCTGGTGCCGGCGGGCGGGAAGATGCGCACCGATTCCACCCATGTGATCGCCGCGGTACGGGACCTGAACCGGCTGGAGCTGGCCGGGGAGTCGGTGCGGGCATGTCTGGAGGCCCTGGCGGTGGCCGCGCCGCACTGGCTGGCGCGTCATCTGGACGATTCGTGGGGCAAGCGGTACGCCGCGCGGGTCGACACCTGGCGGATGCCCGCCTCCGCGACCAAGAAGGAGGAGCTGGCGCTGGCGTACGGCCGCGACGGCCACACGCTGCTGAAGGCGGTGTACGCCGCCGCGGCCAGCGACCCGGATCTGGCGTTCCTGGCGCGGCTGCATCAGGCCGGGGTACTGCGGGTCGTGCTCGTGCAGAACTATCTCATCGTCACCGGCGAGCAGGGACGGGAGGTGATCAAACGGCGGGAGGCCCAGGTGGAAGGTCTCCCGCCGGGCAGATCCCGCATCACCTCCCCGTATGACCTCGATGCCCGGTGGGGCGTCAAGCGCGACACCTTCTGGAACGGCTACAAGGTGCACGTCACCGAGACCTGCGACACCAGCGCCATCCGGGACGACGACACCGCTACGAGCAGCGACTCCGGCAGCGAAGGTCACGGCGACGACGGTGAGGCCGCACCGCCGCCTCATCTGATCGTGAACGTGGAGACCACGGATGCGACCGTGCCCGGTCAGCCAGATGACCGCGCCGATCCATGCCCGCCTGGCCGGACGGGACCTGCGGCCGGCCGAGCATTACGTAGATTCGGGCTACCCCTCGGCGGAGCTGCTGGTGTCCTCGCTGGCCGGATTCGGTATCGCGCTGGTCACCCCGACGCTGGCCGACACCTCACCGCAGGCCAGGGCAGGTGCCGGGTTCGACCGCACCGCTTTTGCCATCGACTTCGATGCCCAGCAGGCCACCTGCCCGCAAGGTCACGCCAGCAGCTCCTGGAACCCCGTCACCCAGCGCGGCACCGACACCATAGTGATCACTTTCGCGAAGGGCACCTGCGGGCCCTGCCCGGTCCGGGCCCAGTGCACCACCTCGGCGTCCGGGCGCCGCCAGCTCACCCTCCATCCCCGTGAAATCCACCAAGCCCAGCTCGCCGCCCGAGCCACCCAGGGCACCAAGGACTTCCAGGCCAGATACGCGCTGCGCGCCGGTGTCGAAGGCACTATCCGCCAAGGCGTGGCCGTCACCGGCATGCGGCACGCCCGCTACCGCGGACTGGCCAAGACCCGCCTGGAACACACCAACGCCGCGGTCGCGCTCAACCTGATCCGGTTACACGCCTGGTGGAACGGCCACCCGCTGGACCGGACCCGCACCAGCCACCTCGCCCGCCTCGAACTTGCCCTGGCCTCGTAAACACAATTAACCAGCAGTCTCGGGTGGCCTATGGACGCCGTGGCGGCGTGAAAATTCCTCGGGGCTGACCCGTCGCAGGTCCTGGGGTTCGCTGCCGCGCGCGGGGCTGACCGCCGTTGCGGGCTGGAGTTCCGCTGCCCCGCTCGTGGCGGGGTTAGCGGGTATGGTGCGGGCCGGCCCGGCTGCTCCGGGGCGGGGGTGGCGGCCAGAATGGGGCGTGGCCGCCCGCTGACGTCGTTGACCCTTGGCGGGCCTGACCCCGTCCAGCAGTCTGATCGCCGGGAGCTGTTTTGAGGGCCGTGTACTGGTGCTTCGAGCCCGCGGACCAGATTTCCGCTTGCCCACAGCTCCTGCGGGCGGCCACGACCTTATCCGCATCCTCATCATAGGAGCGCCACGATGGAAGACGTGGAGGACGAGCCGCTGTTCGCCGAGCGGGTCGCCGGGATCGACATCGGCAAGAAAGAGATCATGGTCACCGTCCGGGTGCCCAGCGACACCAGGAGCGGCCGCCGGCAGCAGGAGACCCGGGAGTTCCGGGCACTCCGCAAGGACCTGCTGGCCCTGGCGGACTGGCTGCGGTCCTGGGGCGTGACCAAGATCGGCATGGAGGCCACGGGCCACTACTGGAAGCCGGTGTTCTTCCTGCTGGAGCGGGAGGGCTTCGACTGCGTGCTGTATCACGCATCGCAGGTCAAGGCGCTGCCCGGGCGGCCCAAGACCGACAAGCTGGACTCGGTGTGGCTGGCGAAGATCACCGAGCGGGGCTCGCTGGCGGGCAGCTTCGTGCCCCCGGAGGAGATCCGGCGGCTGCGCACCCATACCCGTTACCGGCGGCACCTGACCCAGGCCCGCACCGCCGAGAAGGCGCGGTGCGAGAAGCTCCTGGAAGACGCGCACCTGAAGCTGTCATCGGTGATCACCGACATCCACGGGGTGTCCGGGCGCGACATGCTGAACGCGATCATCGCCGGGGAACGCAGCCCCAGGGTGCTGGCGCAGATGGCCCGGACCCGGATGCGCGGCAAGATCGCCCAGCTGGAAGAGGCCCTGGACTGCTCGTTCTTCACCAGCCAGCATGCCTTCATCCTGCAGATGATGCTCGCCAACATCGATCACCTGTCCGCGCAGATCGATGAGCTATCCGCGAACATCAACGTGCTGTGTGAGCCGTACCAGCGGCAGATCGCCCAGCTCGACGGCATCCCCGGCTATGGGGTCATCACCGCCCAGGACATCATCGGCGAGATCGGCGTGGACATGACCGTCTTCCCCACCGCCGGGCACCTGTGCTCCTGGGCCCGGCAGGCACCCCGGGTCAGCGAGTCCGCCGGCAAACGCAAGGGCAAGAACGCCACCGGCCGCGGCAACCCCTACATCGGCGGCTCGCTCGGCGAGGCCGCCGCCAACGCCGGCCGCACCCAGACCTTCCTCGGTGCCAAGTACCGGCGGCTGTGCAAGCAGATGCCGAAGAAGAAAGCCCAGGGCGCCATCAGAAGAACCCAGCTGACCATCACCCACGCCCTGCTGTCCGACCCCGACGCCACCTACGAAGACCTCGGCACCGACTACTACCAGCGCCGCGCCGACACCCGCCGCCGCGCCCGCAACCACGTCCGCGGCCTCGAACGCCTCGGCTACCACGTCACCATCCAGGCCATCAACCCCGATACCGGCGAACTCCTGGCCCCAGCCAGCTAAATCACCACCACCGTTACCCAGAGCCCGTCAGCGCTGGCGCGCCGCCGGGCGCTGCCGCCTGCCCAGCCGAGGTCCTATTTTCGGACCAGGGTCCCGTCTTCATGACCTCGGTCGTTTTGCCGAAAATGCTTCCAAAATGTTACCGGGATCATGAAGTCCAACCGGCGGTACGGGGTGCCACCGCCCGGTGGCGCGGCCAGCCGGTGGTGCGGCAGCCGGTGGTGCGGCCAGCGCCGGGCGCGGCCAGCCGGCGGTGCAGCCAGCCACAGGGCGCCACAGGCTCGGTTAACGGGTCAGCCCCCGCCGCCGGCGCTGACTCGTGGGCGCAGGGCGCGGGCGCGCAGCGCCGCATGGGCGGCGGCCCTGCCGGGCGCGGTCAGCCGGGCAGCGGCAGCCCCCCTGCGGTGCTCGAGCAGGCCGAGCAGGCGCATGCGGCGGTGCAGTTCGCCGATTAGCCAGCCGGCGGCGCACGGCGTCGATGGGCTGGCCGCTGTCCGGGCTGTGCCATCCCTCGGCCGCCATCGCGTCGGCGACCGCGGCGGCAAGGTCCTCGTCGGCGCTGCCGCCCCTGGCCAGCAGGAACATGAGGCCGATCTCGGCGGCGGCGGCCTCGGCCCGGCTCGCGGGAATCACGGTCGGCATCACGGCCGACCACATTGCCGAGGTGCCCGCGGTGGCCAGGTTTTTCCCCGCGGATGTCAGATACAGGCGCCGTCCCTGGCGGCGGACGGCGCCGAGTTCGCGGATGATGGTCCGCAGCGTCCACGCCTCGACGATGTCGGATTCGGACCGCGGCCTGCCGCTCACGGTCAGCCAGCCGAACCGCTGACAGCCCTCGGCGACCACAGCGCGAGCCAGGGTGTAACTTTGTGTGAGTGGGATTTCACCATCGTGCGGCGGCCTTGCGCAGCAGCCAGCTGACCGGCGCCATCAGCTCCGCCGCCTGCCTGGGCACGGGGAGAGGGACAGCGAGCTGATCGGCGAGGGTCGTGGCGAGCGTGCCGCGCCGGCTGCCGCGCGATCTGGCCCAGTCCTGCAGGCGCTCGGCGTGAACGCGCTGCAGCCAGCAGTCGCCGCCCAGATCATCGCGCGGGGTGACGAGGAACGTGGCCGCGGCCTGCTCGGCGGCCTTACGCCAGCCGCGGGCTCCTGGCCTGAACTCGCCGGCCGCGATCATCATCTCCAGGCGCGCGGCAGTGGCGAACAGGGCGGAATTCTCCTCGTTGCCCATCACCTTGCCCCAGGTGAGCAGCCCGGGCACGTCGCGGGGCCCGACTCCGGAGGCGGCGCGTGCCGCCATCATCGCCTTCAGGCCCTCCTTGCGGTCGCGATCCCAGGCGGCCAGTACGTTCACGGTCGTCTCGGACGTGCACATCCGCGCGTAACGGGGCATCTCGAGCAGCCCGAACAGGGTACCGAGGGCGCCGGCCAGTTGGAGATGTTCGGTCATGCCGCACATCCACTTCGCCGGCAGCCGGTACCACAGCCAGTCACAGAGCCCGTACAGGGTCACGGACTCCGGCCCGCCGCCCCAGGTCAATGAGGCGAAGGCGGCCCGGGCCGCGTCCGCTTCCTGCTGGTCGGTGCGGGCAAGCCTGTCCAGGGCCGCATCCACCAGGCCGTTGCCGGTTGTGTCCGTCATCGCCACCTCTCCGCCCCTCACGGTAGCCGCCCTGGCATCCATCCTGGGCCACGCCTGTCCACAAGCCGAAGGCGGCCCTGGTGCGGGGCGCGGTTCGGAGGGCGAAGCATCCGTTACGAATCACATCCGGACATCACCCAACGTGGGTGATAGTTAACTATCAGTAGTCGAAAACAATCACAGTAATCATGATCAAGATCCATAACGCTTGGCAGGAAACGGTACATCATGCCCAGCGGGGCGCCTGGGGTGACCGATGTCGGTGTGTCGCGACGTGCGGCAGTTTCACCCGTGCCGGGTGACGCCGAAACGTATTCGAGTGACGACTCTGAGTTATCAACGGGCGAATGCCAGGGGGCTGTGAACGTCCCGGTCGCGGCAGAACGGTCAACCGACCACGCGGCCGGGAGCTCAGGGAAGAAGCAACGGGGGAGTACGGGGTAGCCCGCTACGTGTGTCAGCCCGCTCCGCGTGTCCCTCGCAGACAAAGGAGGCACACCTCTCATGCGCATCCGGAATGCTGTAGCGGCAGCGGCCGCTGCTGCTATACCGCTCGCGATGCTGGCGGCAACCAGCCCCGCGAGCGCGTCTACACCATCGTGTGGTCATTCGTGCGTCAACCTGTTCTCGAAGGAATTCAGGCACCATTACGTCCTTGACGTGTTCAACGCCCGGGCACGGGTTGGCCAGCCGATCATCCTGTTCCAGCAGAGCACCCACGACGGGGCGCAGGACTTCACCTATGCCGACCTGGGCACGGTGGATGACTTCTACAACGTCGGCCTGGTGTCGGGGGCGCTGGAACTCCGCTACGCCCACAACCCTGCTTTCGAGCTCGAGTACAGTCCGTACGGCGTCGGTAGCAACCTGTGCGTCGGTACGCACAGGAGGGCCAACTGGCGCACGAAGGTCAGCCTGCAATGGTGCGGCGCGAGCTCCAAGACTGTGTGGATCGTGACCTTCGCACATCGTCACCGCCATGGTTGGGGCTACGGCGGTTACGGCCACGGCAACGGTAACGGCTACGGCGGTTACGGCCACGGCGGTAACGGCTACGGCGATAACGGCTACGGCGGTTACGGCGGCCAGGACAACGGCGGCAGCATGGTTGTTGGTTCGAACGCGGCTCCCGTCCAGACGCCTCCAGGTCCAGTTGGCGGCGGCAACGGCGGCGGCGGCAAGAGCGGCGGCCAGGGCGGCGGTGGCAAGAGCGGCGGCGGCAAGGGCTACGGCGGCCAGGGCGGCGGCGGCCAGGGCTACGGCGGCAAGGGCTACGGCGGCTACGGCCAGGGCTACGGCGGCAAGGGCTACGGCGGCAAGGGCTACGGCGGCAACATGCCTTCGGCGCCCGGGTACGGTCACGGTCGTGGCTACGGTCACGGTCGTGGCTTCGTGGCCCTGATCAACGCTTCTGGCTGGAACTTCTCGCACCCGTTCGTGCTGAACTACCCGGGCAACGGCTGGGCGCCATGGGACAGGCCACGCCCGCAGCTCACCACGGCTCCGCTGACCACCTTCTCGGACGGGACCGTGTTCGACAACCAGCTGTGGGGCGCTTTCTTCGGCCACCACGGCTACTACGGCTACCGCGGCTACCGCGGCTACCGCGGCTACCGCGGCCACCACGGCCACCACGGCCAGGGCGGCAAGGGCGGCAAGGGCGGTAATGGCGGCAAGCCCGGCAATGGCGGCAAGCCCGGCAATGGCGGCAAGCCCGGCAACGGCGGCGGTCCGCCGCCTCCACCTCCGGGTGGCGGTACTCCGGGTGGCGGTACTCCGGGTGGCGGTACTCCGGGTGGCGGTACTCCGGGTGGCGGCGGTCCGGGTGGCGGCGCTCCGGGTGGCGGCGCTCCGGGTGGCGGCGGTCCGGGTGGTGGCGCTCCGGGTGGCGGCGCTCCGGGTGGCGGCGCTCCGGGTGGCGGCGCTCCGGGTGGTGGCGCTCCGGGTGGCGGCGCTCCGGGTGGCGGCGCTCCGGGTGGCGGCGCTCCGGGTGGCGGCGGTCCGGGTGGGGGCAGGTAGCCACCACCTTGCAAGGAGCCGGGCCGGGGCAGTCGCCCCGGCCCGGCTCATGCATGCCGCGCCGGGCGAAATTCCCGGTGAGCACGTACCGATCGCGAGGCGCAACCGCCGGACTAGTGCCACAACAGAGCCAAAAGAGTGGGCGGTGTCACGCCCGCAGCTCGCTGCGGCCAACCTGGCCACTTCCCGGATGGGACGCGCGTTCGACTACCAGCCGCGGAGCGGCTCCGGCGGTGTCGTCGGCCGGCCTAAGTAAGACCCGCTCTGATCCGGGCGGCGGCCCGGCGTTTGCCCCGGCCCTGGAATCTATAAACGTTTAGTAGTTGATACATTACTCACAGTAGTGTTAGCGTGACCGCCGGGACCTACGGGGCGCCTTCGCTCCGGCATGCGCGGCTTGCCCGGCTTCATTTCCGGCTGCGGGCAAATGGTCCCTTTAGCCAATCCACCCAGGAAGGGGAGGGTATGAAGAAATTCTCTGTGGCTGGCACGTTCGTTGCGGCTTCCGCGACCGTTGCGGTCATCGGGTTCGGTGCGCCCGCGTTCGCGAGTTCTGGTTCTCTCGCCCGCGTCGTGGACCCGGTGCTCACCGGCCACGCGCTGTCGGCTGCCACCGACACGGCGCACACCAGCGCGGCCCGCACCGGGGCGAGCAAGTGCGACAGTGACTACGTGGGCTGTCCCACCGGCTCCACCACCACGAACTGTGGCTGCAGCTCCAGCCAGCCAGCGAGCCTGCCAGCCAGCCAGCCAGCCAGCCAGCCAGCGAGCCACCCAGCAAGCCCGCCCGCCAAGGCGAACCGGTGCGACGGTGACAACGACTCAGACGACGTAGGCTGCGCTCCGAGCTCGGCCAAGGCGAACGGACCGTCCGCCTCTACCAGCACCAACTGTGACTGCGGTTCCGGCAAGCCCGCGGTCAGTCACCACGCTGTCAGCCACCCCGCTGTCAGCCCGCCCGCCAAGGTCAAGGTGAACCGTCCGTCGGCGTCTTCCGGCACGAACTGTGACTGCGGTTCCGGCAAGCCCGCGGTCAGTCACCACGCTGTCAGCCACCCCGCTGTCAGCCCGCCCGCCAAGGTCAAGGTGAACCGTCCGTCGGCGTCTTCCGGCACGAACTGTGACTGCGGTTCCGGCAAGCCCGCGGTCAGTCACCACGCTGTCAGCCACCCCGCTGTCAGCCCGCCCGCCAAGGTCAAGGTGAACCGTCCGTCGGCGTCTTCCGGCACCAACTGTGACTGCGGTTCCGGCAAGCCCGCGGTCAGTCACCACGCTGTCAGCCACCCCGCTGTCAGCCCGCCCGCCAAGGTCAAGGTGAACCGTCCGTCGGCGTCTTCCGGCACCAACTGTGACTGCGGTTCCGGCAAGCCCGCGGTCAGTCACCACGCTGTCAGCCACCCCGCTGTCAGCCCGCCCGCCAAGGTCAAGGTGAACCGTCCGTCGGCGTCTTCCGGCACCAACTGTGACTGCGGTTCCGGCAAGCCCGCGGTCAGTCACCACGCTGTCAGCCACCCCGCTGTCAGCCCGCCCGCCAAGGTCAAGGTGAACCGTCCGTCGGCGTCTTCCGGCACCAACTGTGACTGCGGTTCCGGCAAGCCCGCGGTCAGTCACCACGCTGTCAGCCACCCCGCTGTCAGCCCGCCCGCCAAGGTCAAGGTGAACCGTCCGTCGGCGTCTTCCGGCACCAACTGTGACTGCGGCTCCGGCAAGCCCGCGGTCAGTCACCACGCTGTCAGCCACCCCGCTGTCAGCCCGCCCGCCAAGGTCAAGGTGAACCGTCCGTCGGCGTCTTCCAGCACCAACTGTGACTGCGGCTCCGGCAAGCCCGCGGTCAGTCACCACCATGCCAGCCACCACGCTGCCCGCCCGCACCGCGCGGTCAACAGCTGCGAAAGTGACAACGGCTGCGGCTACGCCACCCATCACGGTTCGCGCCCACACGGCACGGACTACTGCGGCTGCGACGACAACACCGGGGATGGCGGCACGGCGTGGCAAATGGGCCCGTCCGACGGGTGGTGGTGGTAACAGGCAGCGTCCTGTACATCCTCTGACGTTTGGCTTCGTGAACCGTCAGCGTCCATGGCAGGCACGGCTTGGTGAAGGGCCGCTCGAGTAGCGGCACGACATGGGCGGGCCACTCGGACCAGCTGGCGGATGCCGTCCTGGACAATATCTGACGGCCGACACGGTCGCAGATCTCGCGGGGCGCCGGGCTTCCAACGGGGGCAGCCCGGCGCCCTTTCTTTTCTCAACGTGAAACCGCTTTCTGGCGAAATCTATGCACCTATGCAAAAACTTCACGGGCGCCCGTATCCGGGTGGATAAATATTATTTATGTAGTCGGTTTGGAATGAACACAAAAGCTCATGACCGTTTTGCTCGTGCGCGCGCTTGTAGGTTAAACTATGCGTCCTGTGGCGAGCTTATGGGCCAAGTAGTAAATGGCATTTTGTCCGGCATGCGACGATCAGCCAGCTTATTTTGTCAGGTGGCACGAAGTTTCATAAAAGCATGGCTTTCGTGAATTTCGTCTGCTAAAAACAGGTTTTGGGTAAGCGCGGGGGATACCAGAATAATGTCGAGGATAATGATTGTCGGCGCTGGCGTGGTGGGACGTGCGACCGGAAAAGGATTCAGCAAGCACGGAAATGATGTGACCTTCGTCGACGTCGACGAGCACACGGTCAGCCACCTCAGCCAGCAGGGCTACACGGCCATCTATCCAGCCGACATGGATCTGACTGGCGTGGCTGCGGCATTTGTCTCCGTGACGGCGCTCACCGCAGCCTGCGGCATCGACCTGAGTTACCTCGAACAAGCATGCAAGTCACTGGGCGCGGCGCTCGCGGAATGTGATACGCAGCCAGTAGTTGTCTTCCGGTGCACCATTCCCCCAGGCACAACGCGTGACCGCCTTGTCCCGCTTCTAGAGGAGACGTCGGGTAAGCAGGCGGGCACCGATTTCGGCGTTTGTTACAATCCTGAATATCTGCGCGCCTACTGTGCGGAACAAGACTTTTTGCGGCCACGTATCGTGACAATCGGGCGGGATCCGCATAATGCTGAGTTCACCCAGCGGCTAACCGACATCTACGCCTCATTCGAGGCACCTTTCTACCACTGCAACTATGAGGACGCGGAGTTCCACAAGTACGTACATAATCTGTTCAACGCTACGAAGATCTCATTCTTCAACGAAATGCGCATGGCCGCACGCAACCTCGGCCTGGATCCGCGGTCAACGTTCGAGTGCGCCGCGCTGAGTGCCCAGGGAATGTGGGATTCGCGGTACGGCGCACAGGACCATGGGCCTTACGCCGGCACTTGCCTGCCCAAGGATGTCGGCGCCTGGCTGAGCTTCACTGAGGAGCGAGGACTTCCAGCACCGCTGCTGAACGCGGTACGCGAGGTCAACCGGGCCTGCGGGGGAACCTGATGCGGGGCGTCTTTCTCGGCGCCTGGCTCGTACCCCTCATCGAACTCGTGATGCTTACGGTGGGTCAGATCTGGTACCGGACCAGGTTTGAATGGACCCCGTGGAAGTTCAGCGGCCTTGTCATTCAGATCACCACGACCGGCCGCGAGGAGGTACGGGTCAACCAGATCATCTCGGAAATCCGTACCTTCCGCCTTTCGATGCCCTATCAGATCTGGGTGGTTAACGAGCCGGGTTTGACCGACAGTTATCCGCGGGCGGACAGGGTCCTGACGGTGCCAGCCGACTTTCACGGCCCGCTCGAAGTACAAGGCGCGAGCGCTGGAGTACGCGAGGCGCGAGCGCCGGCGGCTGAGCTTGAACGGGCCGGACACAAAAATACTCTTTGTCGATGACGACACGTCCGTGACGGCGGCGTACATCGAGCGAGCGTTCGGTGCGGATTACGATATTTGCCAGGGTGTGACGACACCGCGTGTGCATTACGGCACGCTACCGTTCCAGCACTTCTGGCTCAGTCATTTCGACGACCTGAGAACACGGGGATGCCTAATCTACTGCGCGTTCTTTCAAGGTTTCGTCGGCAAGCCGCTGCACGTCCACGGCGAAGGCCTGTGCATTACCGGAGCCACTGAGGAAAAGATTACCTGGAACTATCCCGTATTTGCCTCGGAAGACCTGACGTTCGGCCAGAACGCGGCACATATGGGATGCAAGTGGGGATTTTTTCACGAATACGTTCTGCTGACTTCGCCGTGGCGATGGGAAGATTTCAAGAAGCAGCGGAAAAGATGGCTGTGGGGCAATATTCACGCCATTACTCATCGTGACGTCCTGCCGCTGTGGCAGGCAGTGATCATCGCGGCAAAGTATCTGTTCGGCTGCACCCTCACGATCGTGTCGTTTATCGCGGCGGTTATGCGGTTGATGCACCTCTATATACCGCCGCCGCATGTCACGATAATCTTCTGGCTGTCATTTGCCACCTGGCTTGCCGTATTCGGCGTGAGCGGCTGGATCAACAGCGCGGACGCCGTTCCCGCGCGGGGACCCGGTGCGGTGGCGCCCAAACGGTTCCTGTGCCGCGCCTGGCAGGCGGCCGCGGCGGTCGTCCTGTGCCCGCTTACGTCGCTGATGTCGGTCTACGTCTTCGCGATCTCGCTGGTCGAGGGAAACCCGAAGCAATTCGAGGTGATCCCGAAGACGGCGCAGGCCGCGCAGGCCGCCGTCTCGCGCTCGGTCACGAGTTAGCCGGAGGACCGTCATGTTGGCCAAGCTGCGCATCGTCGGCGTTCACTTGCTGATTTTGTCGATCATTGCCGGCGGCGCTGTCGCGGCCTCCCTCACCTTCGGGCGTGAAACGCAGGCCTGGCGGGTGCCGCCATTCCCGCACCTGCCGGTGCGGATGATCGCCGATCCCACGTCTGACCCCATCGACATGGCGGACGACGGGGTGCCGCCCGACACCGCCGGCGCTCGTTCCCCGCATACTAGGGCCGCATTTCGGTTAATGATGGTGACACCGGCCGGTGTCTCCCTCCGCGCGGGCGGCACGCGGGTCAGGTGGATCGGCACCCCCCGAGCTGTGAGTGATCTGGCGCGACTCGCCGCGATCGTCGCGGACCCGTCCTGGATCAGCGAGCCGAAGCCCGGGGTCGTTCTCCTTGGCGCGGCGCTGATCATGGAGAGGGGTACGGCCCTGACCGTGGCCCCGCCCTCGGTCCACCTGCTCCAGATGATGGCGACGCGCCCCGGCGTCTTCCTCGCCGCCACCCATGCGAGGCTCGTGATCAGATCCGCCGCCGTCACATCGTCGCAGCCCACGTATGCGGGTAGGTACCGGCCGTTCGTGCTCGCCGCCGAAGGTTCCAGGATGCAGATCACGGACTCACGCCTCGCCGGGCTGGGCTGGAACTGGCCCGACTCCTACGGCGTGGCGTGGAAAGATGGCTCGACCGGTGGCGCCACGGGATCCAGGTTCACCGGCGACTACTTCGGCCTCTACACGGGGCAGGTCTCGGGTGTGAACTTCACCCGTAATATCTGTCTCGGGCAACTACTGCTACGGTATCGACCCGCATACCTACAGCACCGACCTGACGATCAGGGCGAACACCGTCACGGGCAACGGCCGCCACGGGATTATCTTCGCCGATCATGTGACGGGCAGCACCGTCGCTGGAAACATCGTCCGCGGCAACGCCGCGAACGGGATCATGATGGACGAGGCGTCCACCGGCAACGTGATCACAGGAAACACCGTCACTGGAAACAGCGGCGACGGCATCGTGTTGGCAGATTCACCCGCCAATCGCATCGTGGCCAACGTGGTGCGCGGTAACCGGGTCGGCCTGCGCCTGACCGGCACGCGGCCGCTCGGGGTGGAGGTGCTCGGCAATGTGTTCTCCGGCAACGGGGTGAACGCCCAGGGCTTGCTCAGCGTCGCGGGTAACACGGTCGCCAGCGACGCCCGGGTGATGTGGAACGTGGACGGGCTTGCCGTCATCTGGGTGCTCGCCGCGGTGCTCGTGACCGTGACGCTCATGTCACTCGCACTGTGCCTGCCCACTGACCGGCAAGCCCGATGAAGCGGCTGCTCGCCGCCCTCGTCGCCGCTCTGATGCTGGTGGTATTCGCGGCAGGCTGCGGTGGACCGCCCCCGCCCCCGCCCCCGCCGCCGCGGCCGCAGCTCGGCATTGACGTGCTCTGGTACCGCCATCCCGAGGACACGGCCGCAGTCATCAGGAGCAAGGCCGCGCGGGTCGTCAGCTACATCGGTGAACTCGGCGCGAACGCGATCTCGATCTCCTTCCCTTTCTATATGAGCGGCCCCCGCGGCAGTCATATTTACGCGCGCAGCGCCACGCCGACACCTGGCGACCTGGCCGTGCTGGTTGACGACGCCACCGCACGCGGCCTGAGCGTGAATCTGCGGCCGCTGCTTAACCAGGACGCAGTCGGTGGGTGGCGGGGCGCCATCCACCCGGACAACCGGCACGTGTGGTTCGCGAGCTACGAAAGCTTCCTTGCCCCCTACCTGGCAATGGCCAGCGCCCACCGGGTGACGGGCTTCACCGTTGGAGCGGAACTCTCGTCTCTCGCCGCCGATCCGTCCTGGGGCGCCTTGGACGGATGGGTGCGCACCGTTTTCCATGGCAAGCTCAGCTTCTCCAACAACTGGGACGAGTTCGCCGCCGGGCGCCTGGGCGGCGGAACGGTCGGCCAGCAGGGTGTGGACGCCTATTTCCCGGTGCCCCTCGGGAACGGAGCGAGTGTCGGCGACCTGGTCGCGGCGCTGAACTACTGGCTCAGCAGACCGAGGAGGATTGACCTGTCCGGCATCCTGGTCCAGGAGACCGGGATCGCCGCCCAGCCAGGCGCGTACGCGCATCCGCAGGCCTGGACCGGCGCACGCAACTGGGACTTCGGCCTGCAGGCGAGGTGGTACCAGGCCATGTGCACCGTCGTGCGCGAGCGTCATATGGCCGGTCTTTACTTCTGGGATATAGATTTCAACCAGAATGTGTGGCGGCCGAGCCCGGACTCCGATCCGCCGCTATCGTTCATCGGCCGCCAGGGCGCCCTCGCCGTGCGGAGTTGCTTTGCGGATCCGGCCGGCGGTAGGTAGCAAGGCACCCAAAGTTGCGGCCGGGGCGCCACCCCGAAACATCTGCACGGCTTTGGTTTGAAGTTTGCCGATATTTCAAAACGTAGGTATCCTCCTATCCCATAGGACCAGCAGCGCAAGGGGGAGATGTTCCGTGGCGCGAAAGCTGAGGGTCACCTACACCGACGACCTGGATGGGGATGAGTTCGAATCGGATCATCCCACTTACCGCTTCGGGTTCGAGGGGCGGGATTACGAGATCGACCTCAAGCCCGCCAACGGTCAGATCCTCGAGCAAGAACTTGCAAAGTATATCGAGCAGGCACGGCGCGCTTCGGCGTCCCGCCGCCGCGGCGGATCTCCGGCCAGGGACAGGGAACGTCCGGCCGAGATCCGGCAGTGGGCACGCAAGCGGGGCATCGAGGTGAGCGACCGCGGCCGGATCCCTTCCACCGTTGTCGAGCAGTACGACTCCGCGCACTGAACCTGTAGCACGACTCCGCGCAGCGAGCCGTCCTGTCCTGAGCGGCGCTGGTGGGCCGGTGGCCTGGTACCTGACCGGCTCGTGAGGCGGTGCCGGGCACGGGCCGGGAGCCGCTCCATTACGTCCTGCTGCCACCCGCGAGTGCCCGGAACCTCGCGGGGTCGCCGGGCACGTCGCCAGGTGAGTCTCCGGCCCCACTCCGGGATCTGAACCCGGCGTGGACAATCCTGGCATTCTCGTAGCGTGCCTGGGCGTCCCGCTGCGCCACGGCGACCGGGCCGATGTCCTCGTGCTGCCGGTTGCCCGGTGCCGGACACCTGACGGCACCCGGTTCAGCTCATCCGCAAAGTCGCCCGGTTCGGTCGTCAATCGCCCGGCCTGCGCCGTAAGCGCAAATCCCAGACCCAGAGATCTGAGACCGGCTGCCAATGCTTGGGCCGGTCTATGCCGAGAATTCTATACGCTAAGTATTTACCGGTATCTCCTGTGTTGCTGATGGTTCCCGTGCCGTCACAGCGGGGATCTGCGACCGCTGGGACCGGGGCCGGCGAGGGGTGGCTGCGGACGTGGCCGTTGTCGCCGCCCTTTGTCGCCGGGCCGTCGCCCAGCGTTGTCATTGCGCGGTAATGCCGGGGCTATCGGGGCCATGCCAGGAATGGTCCTCAAGTCCAGTAGCGGCCCGCCGCTTGAGCCGTTGGTTCGGCACAACGCACAGGCGCGCGGCCATCTTGCGCCGACGCGGCGGGGATGAGGTCATTCTGGTGTTTGCCCCTGGCCCGGACCGCCGCAGGAAGCCAGATCCTGAACGTCGTCTTACCGGGGCGGCTTGTCACCGAGACGCGGCCCTGATGGGCGTTGACCACCGCGGCCACGATGGCCAGCCCGAGACCCGTGCCCCCTGCCTTCCGTGAGCGGGCGCTGTCGCCGCGGGCGAACCGCTCCCAAACGACCGCCTGCAACTCGGCCGGGATTCCCGGGCCATCGTCGCTGACGGTGAGCTCTGCGCCGCCGTCCTCCTCACCGGCGTTCGCCGGCATCAGCCGCACGGTCACGGTTGTGCCCGCCGGCGTGTGCGCTCGCGCGTTGGTGAGCAGGTTCGCGAGCACCTGGTGCAGCCGGTGCTGGTCACCGGTGACGGTGACAGGGTCGACCGGCAGGTCGAGGACCCACCTGTGCCGCGGGCCCGCGACGCGTGCGTCATTGGTGACGTCGATCGCGAGCCGGGTAAGGTCAACCTGCTCGTGTGCGAGCGGCCGGCCCGCATCGAGCCTGGCCAGCAGCAGCAGGTCGTCGACGAGCCTGCTCATCCGCGCCGACTCGGCGTCAACCCGGCTCAGGGCGCGGCGCAGTTCCGGATCGAGTGCGTCCTCGCCGCGCAGCGCCAGCTCCGTGTACCCACGGATGCCGGCGAGGGGGGTGCGCAGCTCATGGCTGGCGTCGGCGATGAACTGCCGCAGCCGCGCCTCGCTGGCCTGACGCTTGCCGAGCGCCTGTTCCACGTGGCCGAGCATCCGGTTGAATGCCTCGCCGAGCTGGCCGACCTCGGTCCGCGGGTCGGCGCCCGGCACCCGGTGCGGCAGCGTGACCTCGCCGCTCGCCAGGGGCATCTGAGTGACCTCGGCGGCGGTCGCCGTGATGCGGCCCAGCGGGCGCAGCGACAGCCGGATCCAGGCGGTGCCCGCCACGCCGATGAACAGCAGAGCGGCGCCGAACACGATGACCTCGATCAGCTCGAGCGCCCGGATCGTGCCGTCCACGCCGCTCAGCGGCAGGCCGGTGACGTTGACGGCGTGGTCTCCACCCGGCGTGGCAACCACGCGGTAGGCACCGAGCGCGGACAGGTGCACGGAGTAGGCCCCGCCGTCAGGCGGGGCGTTCATCAGCGCGGCGATGTCGGCTCCCGACAACTTGGGCGTGACCGTGCCATAGGCACCCTCGTCGCTGGTCTTGACGAGGCCAGCCTGGGTCACCGCTTCGTCCTGAAAGCACACTCCCAGGGTCCCCACCGCCTGGTTGCCCATGTTTGGCGTCCCGTAGGGAGGGCTGTTATCGCCATCGCCATCGCCATCGCGTTGCCCGCCGCCCCCCTGCTGCCCGTTACCCGCCCCGTTACCCGCCCCGTTACCCGCCCCGTTAACCGACAGAGAACGCGGCGCTCGCCGCAGTCAGTTGCTGGTCGAGGCGGTCGGTCAGGAACGGCCGCAGCGCCACCGCCGTCGCGACCCCGACACCGATCGCGCTCAGCGTGAACAGCACGAGCAGGCCCGCGATCAGGCGCGCCCGCAGGCTCCGGCCGGCCAGCCATCGTGCCCAGACGGCTCGCCGCGGCGTCCTCGCACCCGGGCCGGGGGAATCCCCCGGGGGGTCCGGGCCGTCGGCCCCCGGGCTGCCCCCGGGAGACGCTGTGTCCGTGCGGGTTAGCGCTTCCGGGGGGCCCCGGAAGCCGCCCTCCCGGGTCAGCGCTTCCGGTACTTGCGGGGGATCGCCGTCCCGGGTCAGGGTTTCCGGGGAGCCCGGGGGGTCGCCCTCCCGGGCTAGTGTTCGCGAGGGGTCCGGGGGATCGCCCTCCCGGGCTAGCGTTCGCGAGGGGTCCGGGGGGTCGCCCTCCCGGGCTACCACGGTCCGCCCGCGGGTTTGAGTACGTAGCCGACGCCGCGCACGGTCTGGATCAGCGGCTCGCGGCCAGCGTCGATCTTCTTGCGCAGGTAGGAGATGTACAGCTCAACCACGTGCGCCTGGCCGCCGAAGTCGTAGTTCCATACGCGGTCGAGTATCTGAGCCTTGCTGAGTACCCGCCGCGGGTTGCGCATCAGGTACCTGAGCAGTTCGAACTCGGTGGCGGTCAGCTCGATGAGGCTCGCCGCCGCGGCGCACCTCACGCGCGTCCTCGTCCATGGTCAGGTCCCCGACGATGAGCTGGTTGTCGCTCGCGGCCCGGGCCACATCGGCGCGGCGCAGCAGGCCCCGCAGCCGGGCTAGCACCTCCTCAAGGCTGAACGGCTTCGTGACATAGTCGTCGCCGCCCGCGGTGATGCCGGCGATCCGGTCCTCGACCGCGTCACGGGCGGTGAGGAACAGCACGCACACCTTCGGGTTGGTGGCGCGCAGCTTGCGGAGCACTTCGAGCCCGTCGAAGTCGGGCAGCATGATGTCAAGGACGACGGCGTCCGGCCGGAAATGGCGCGCGGTGCGCACGGCGGAGCTGCCGTCGCCCGCGGTCCGGACTTCCCAGCCTTCGTAGCGCAGGACGCTCGCGAGTACCTCGGCGAGAGTAGGTTCGTCGTCGACCACGAGCACCCGGATGGGGCTCCCGTCCGCGCGCATTAGGGCTGCGGCTCGTCCCTGCGACTTCGCGGCTGTGTCCATACCCAGAGCATTCCCCACCTGGCTGGCCGGTAGCTATGTGGTTCTTCTGCGTTTCTTCTGAATGCCTCGAGTCCCGGCGCGGGCCCGCTGCTCTTGCCATGGCCCCGGCGATCGCTGGCATGTCATCGGTCCCATTCGAGCAGCAGCGCAAGCGTCGGGCAGTCGGTGACGGCACGGCGGGGGCTGCGACCGCGCTGCCGTGCACCGGCCCTGGTGGTGCAGCGAAATTTCGGGCTCGAACACGCTGAGCGCGCTCCGGACGAATCGCACGGTTCCGTCCGGGTGATGGCACCGCGGCCAGTCACCAGCCCCGCCCATCGCTGCAGGTGTGCGAGCCACCGCGGGGTCCGGGGTCCTGCCATGACAGGTGCGTCAGCGCGTCGGCGATGCGGGGCAGTCCGGCCAGGTAGGTCCGCACTGGCCCGCTGCCTCGGCGGCGAGGTAGCGGACCACATGCGCTGTCTCGGCCAGGCCGCACCGGTCCGGCGGCAGCGCGGCGAGCACACCGGCGCCAACCGTGGCGCCGGCCTGGGCGCAACGCCGCGTTCGTGAGGGGCAGCCCGGCGGGCATCGGCAACCCGGAGCCAGGCGCCGTGATAGCCCCCGGTCAGCACGGCCTGCGCGGACGCGGCGCCGAGCCCGAGCAGGGCGCCAACCGGTGTGCCGATCGCCTCCTCGGCTACCTCGGTAATGCCGTCGGCCCGATGACAAGTGTTGAGCATGCGGCCCGGTTCGCCCGGGGTGCCGATCTCACGGAACCACGCGGCGCCGCGCCGGGCGATCATGGCAACGTGGGCGCGGGTCTCTACGTTCTGCATGAGCGTCGGTGCGCCGCCGACGCCGCGTTCGAAGGTGCGCGGCGGCTTGAATGTGGGCAGCGCGAGCCCGCCGTCGACCCGGCTGACCAGCGCGGATTTCTCACCTGCCAGAAATCTCGGCTGCCAGAAATCTCGGCGGGCCGGCGATAAGCCTGACGGCTCTCTGGTCACATCCGGCGGCCGCCCGCTCGGCGAGTGCGCCCGCAAGCCGTTCGTGCAGTCGGCCGTCGCTATGAACGGAGAGGTACACGCTGCGGGCGCGGACCGCCGCCGCGGCCAGTTGCGATCCGTCGAGCACGATGCAGCGCGAGCCAGAGCAGGTGCTTGTCCTTGCCGCTGGTCGGCTCACCCTCCGCGCCGTTCTGAACCGGGGGCCTGGGGAGCTGGCGGCCAAGCTGCCCGGACGTTGCCCATGATCGCGGTGATTTCTCCGTCAATACGGCGTTCGATCCACCGTGATCACGAAACTCGCGGGCACGTATCCAGACGGATTCGCCGGGCGCGTCGTATTGAGAAGGCTTTGAGAGGCCTGAGCCAGGTCTGCATGAATTTCGCCCGCCAGGCTGCGGTCATCGAAGGTCGCGCTGCGACGTGTCGGAAGAGAAGGAGGCTCATATGCCACCCAGGAGATCTGGCGGCCGGCTCCGCCGGTTTGCCATCGGCGGGGCCATCACGGTCGGTCTGCTGGCCGGAGGTGTCGGCGTTGCCATGGCGGCGACGTCGAGCAGCAGCCCATCGCCAGCCCCCAGCGGCCCGACGTCCACGAGCCCGTATGCGGGGATCCAGCGGGTCCAGCGGGTCCACGACGCCGGCTCATCACAGGTGTCCCAACATGGGCAACGGGCCGGGCGGATCCAGGCCCGGCGGGTCCGGTTACGGCGGTGCGAACAACAGCGGGTACATGAACTGACCGCACGAAACGGTCGGCGCAGCCAACCCTGAACGCGGTGCGTCCCGGCCGCGGCGCTGGCCGGGTGCACCGTCCGCGCTTGCCGGCGGCACGCCAACGGGACCAAGCCTGCCGCGGACGATCTCGATCACCCGGTCGAAAGTCTCCCTGGCCTGAGGCGACTTCCCGCGAAGTGCTCGCCCAGGTCGCGGATGGTGCCGCAGGAGTGACGCTGGCTGGTGTTCGCCGAATGTCCGGCGGCACCGAGGGGCACACCCATAGTGGCCGGTCGTGCGCCGGGCGGATGCCTGCCTGCTTCTAACATCGCAAACATAACCGGCGCGGGCTGCGCCCGGTGGCCCGGTCACCACGCGGCGCCGCAGGTCGGCGGCTGGTCACGGCCCGGTCCGGCATGCGAGGGTTAGAAGGGTTACTGGCCGCCCAGTTCGGGGCGCGGAGGGCATAGAGGGCACATGGGCAGGGACATTCCTGCGATCACCATCAGTGGCGAGGACCGGCGCCTGTACCGCGAGAAGGTGCGTCTCTCACTGGACGTGTTCGCCAGGATGCTACGGGAGGCCAGGTTCGAGACCGATCCACGGCTGGTCGGCCTGGAGATCGAGCTCAACCTGGTGGACGACGACGCGTTGCCGTCCATGCGGAACGCCCGGGTCCTCGACGCGATCGCCGATCCGGCATGGGCGACAGAACTCGGCCAGTTCAACGTGGAGATCAACGTGCCGCCCCGCTCGCTGGCCGGCGATGCGGTCGCAGGACTCGAGCAGGAGGTGCGGGAGAGCCTCAATCACGCGGACGCCACGGCGCGCGGCACCGGCAGCCGGCTCGTCCTGGTTGGCATCCTGCCAACCCTGAAGGAGAGCGACATGCACGAAGATGCGCTCTCGCAGAACCCGCGCTACCGCCTGCTCAACGAGGAGATCTTCGCGGCCCGTGGAGAGGATCTGCGTATCGCGATTGAAGGGGCGGAGCGGCTGATCACGCATGCGGACAGCATCACGCCCGAAGCCGCCTGCACGAGCGTGCAGCTGCACGTCCAGGTGAGCCCGGACGCGTTCGGCAACTACTGGAACGCCGCTCAGGCGATGGCGGGCGTACAGGTCGCGCTCGCGGCCAACTCACCGTTCCTGTTCGGCAGGCAGTTGTGGCACGAGACCCGGATCACGCTATTCGAGCAGGCCACCGACACCCGCCCGGATGAGCTCAAGCACCAGGGCGTCCGGCCGCGGGTGTGGTTCGGCGAGCGGTGGATCACGTCGGTGTTCGACCTGTTCGAGGAGAACATCCGGTACTTCCCCGCGCTACTGCCGCTGTGCGAGGACGAGGATCCGGCCGCTGTGCTCGACCGCGGTGAAATCCCGGACCTGGCCGAGATGAGCCTGCACAATGGCACCATCTACCGGTGGAACCGCCCGGTGTACGCGGTCGTGGACGGCAAGCCGCACCTACGGGTGGAAAATCGCGTGCTCCCGGCCGGTCCTTCGGTTGCTGACGTGATCGCCAATGCCGCTTTCTACTACGGCCTGCTGCGGGCCCTCGCGGAGGCTGAGCGCCCGGTCTGGACACAGATGTCCTTTGGCGCCGCGGCAGAAAACCTGCGTGAGGCAGCCAGGCGCGGGATCGACGCGAAGCTGTACTGGCCCGGCCTCGGCGAGGTGCCCGTGGCCGAGCTTGTGCTGCGGCGTCTGCTGCCGCTGGCTCGCGACGGGCTCGTCCGTTGGGCCATGAGCCCGGCGCACGCGGACCGCCTGCTCGGCATCATTGAACAGCGTTGCCTGATTGGGCGAAACGGCGCGGCTTGGCAGATAGCCACGGCCCGGAAACTTGAGGACGGGTCGGCCCTGGAGCGCCCGGAGATACTGCGCCTGATGACCCAGCGCTATATCGAGCACATGCACACGAACGCGCCGGTGCACACCTGGCCCGTCGGCTGACAGCTGGGTGGACACCGGCTGCCACACCGAGGTGTTACCGGCCGGGGTTTGACGCCCGGTCGGCCAAGGCAGGTCGCATGTGTCGGCGGTCGTCCTATCTGGTGGCGATCACCGCTGGGTTGCTTGCCACATGATGTGGTGATTTCGGCCATTCCGGGGATGGGCACCAGTAGGCTGGCGGCACCCTGCTGATGTTCGGCTCTGCTGGGGAGATCCAATCGCATGTGACTCGGCAGGGTTGCCAGATCGGGGCGGACCATAAATGATCTACGGATGGAATCCCGGCCCGTATGATCCGCGGCACGGCCAGGCGGCAACGCGTGATCGGATGGACCATCCGGATCTGCTAGAACCTGGTCCGTCCGGTGACCGGCCCGCGTATGAAATGCCGGATGCGCCAGCCAGTCCCGCTCGCAGCTACCAGCCTGGGGCAGGCCTGGGCGACCGCCATTACAAGGTCGTCAGCCACCAGGTTCCCAGCCGCCGGCCCCCCAGCTACCAACCGGGCTCCCGCTCGCGGCGCTACCAATCGGCCGGTCAGGCGGACGTCGTCACCTACGGCCATAGATCTGATCGACCAGCTGCTGGTGACCGGAGCCTTCAGCAAGCTGGTCCGGCCGCCGCTGGCAACCGGCTGGCACATGCCGGCCTGGTCGGCCAGCCCGAGAACGGTCATCCCGAGTTCGCCCTGTCCAGCCCGCCCGAATCGAAGCCGCGTGCGGCGGCGCGAGGAAAAGCGCGTCGGCGCGCGACCCGCAGACAACACCGGCCCCGGGTATGGCTCGGCGTCGGCGGAGCGCTCGTGGTCCTGGTGGCGGCGACAGCCGTTCTTGTCGGCAGGGTCGGTCACCCCGTCCGGTCGGCTGCCCCGTCCCACACGCTCGCCACCCCGCAGAAAATCGGTACTTATACCCTCGACCAGCAGGCGGAGCACCAACTCGGCCTAAGCCACGGCGAGCAGTATCTGACTCAGATCGACCCGGGACATGTCTTCGGCATGGTCGCCGCCATATACGACACCGCCGGACCCACAAGTACCCCCAATCGCGTCGCTGTCATCGCTGGGAGGCTGGTGAACAGCTTGCTGGCCGACGTGATCAAGAGCTTCACGCGGCAGGAGGCCGCGGAAGGCAACGCGCCCATGGCGACTGCTGCCGGTCCGCTCGGCGGAAAGGCGGCATGCGCGGGCAAGGGTGGCTCGGGCATCTGCGTCTGGGCGGACAGGGATACCGTCGGCGTCCTCGTCTCGGCGACCGCAAGCGCCCGTTCGCTGGCGCGGGTCATGTTAACGATCCGTTCGGGCGTCGAGTTGCCGCCCGCTTAGCCGGGAATGTCCGGACCGAGTTCCGAGGTGCGTCTGACGAAATGAGCACTTCGCAGGTGAAGTACCCGGGAATTGGCGGGCCCAGGGTGATCCTCTTCATGTGGCGAGAGAGCTGTCCTGCCGCGGTGCTGTCAGGGGGCGGCATCGCTGCCTGTGGCGGTGCCGCTGTCCGTGGCGGCGCCGCGATCGTTGTCCGTGCTGGCATCCTTGGCCGGGGAGGCATCCCCTGCGACGGACGTACGCCGTGTGAACCTGGCGATCACAATGCCGATCCCGGCACACAGCGCAGCGAGCGCGATCAGTTGGGTGCCGATCAGCCGGTTGCTGAGCGGACTGCCGTTTGCGGCCGGCGCAGCCGGGCCAGCGCCCCCACTGTGCGGCGCCACCGCGCCAGGGGTTGCAGCGCCCGCCGCGGGCCGCGCAGCTGGGCTGGGGGTGACCGCCGCGATCGTCGGGAGAAGAGACCCGATGTTACCTCGCGTGCTTGATTTGACGGTGCTTGATTTGACTGGGAGCCCTGGAATCAGAGGCAGCGACCCGGACGGCAAAAGCGGCAGCGACCCGGCCTGAAGGAGCGGCAGCGACCCAGCCGTTAGCGGCAGCGACCCCGCTCGCGGGCCCGCCGAGGTCGATACGGGACGGCGGGTGCTGCGCGTCGATCTGGGCTTCTTCTTCAGAATCCGCGTCGCGGGGACCGTGGCCGTCACGGTCGCAGATGCCAGCACCGTTGCCTTCGGCTTGGTAGCCGTCATTTCCGCCGTAAGTTTCACGTGCTCGGCATCCTTACTCGCCTTGGGCACCAGCACCGCGGCCCGGAACTGGAAAACCTGGCCGTTGGCGAGTCTGCTGAGTTTGCACGTGCTCGTGTGGCCGCTCGGGCACACGGCAAAGTGGGGAATCGCCGCCCTGGGACTTGTCGTCAGGGTAACGGTCACGCCGCCCGCGTCCGCGCCGTAAGACGAGAGCGAGATCGCGAAATTCGCGGTTCCACCCGTTTTCGCCTTGGATCTGCCGGACAAGACGTCGACGCTCTCACATAGTTTCACCGGCGTTGGTGCGGCAGCGAAAAAACCGGCAGTGGGGATCTTAGTGCGCTGTGCCGGTGAGCCCGGTGCCGGTGAGCCCGGTGCGGATGCCTTCGTCATGCGGGTGAGCGGCGTGGTCTTGGCCGTGGTGCCGGTGGGTGCTGTTGTCTTGGGCGTGGTGTCGCTGGGTGTCTGGTACCTGTGGGTGGTGTGGTCTTGGCTGTGGTGCTGGTGGGTTGTTGTGGTGTTGGTCGTGGTGCCGGTGGGTGCTGTTGTCTTGGGCGTGGTGTCGCTGGGTGTCTGGTGCCTGTGGGTGGTGTGGTCTTGGCTGTGGTGCTGGTGGGTTGTTGTGGTGTTGGTCGTGGTGCCGGTGGGTGCTGTTGTCTTGGGCGTGGTGTCGCTGGGTGTCTGGTGCCTGTGGGTGGTGTGGTCTTGGCTGTGGTGCTGGTGGGTTGTTGTGGTGTTGGTCGTGGTGCCGGTGGGTGCTGTTGTCTTGGGCGTGGTGTCGCTGGGTGCCTGGTGCCTGTGGGTGGTGTGGTCTTGGCTGTGGTGCCGGTGGGTTGTAGTGGTCTTGGCTGGTATGCCGGTGGGCGTAGTCGGCTTCTGGGACGATGATGACGCTGAGGCCGACACCGAGGCCGAGGAGGGCGAAGGCGAAGGTGACCGCCGCGGCGAATGCGATTGGGCAGGCGAAGGCGACATCGGAGCTTGGCCTGGCGGGATCGTGGCCGTCACACACGGCCGTGGCGCCGCTGGCTTAGCCGCCCCCAGCGGACCGGATGCGCCTGTCGTACCCACGGTGGCCGCGGTGGTGGCCATGACCGTGCCTAATATGCACAAGCCCGTCGCGGCGCCTGCCAAGGCTGATCGCAGCCTCCGCACGCTCACTCGGCTGACCCCATTCCCGCGTTCGTCGGTGGAGGTTCGTCGTTCACGCGGTATCGTCGGCACACCATGTGCTACCTACGAGTTGTCCTAGCTGCCGCTGGCCGCGACCGCTCATTCGCGCCTGTGGTCGGCGCGGCGATTTCGTGCCGATGGCATGGGCACCGTGTTTGGCGCCGCGCCGCACTGACGACGTGACCCCTGTCGTGCCCAGAACGAGGCCGCCCATGCACACAACATCCCTATGACGTCGCGCGTGCCGTTGTTGGTTCCGCCGGGTTGCGGGTTCAGGTCGTCGCGAAGATGCCGATCCATGCCCGCACAGTCCGCTGACCGACCGGTGCCGCCAGCATGGCTTCAGGTCCCTTGGGCGTTTTCGCCCGGCGGTGCGGCTGTGACGCCGCGCGGGTGCCACGCCGCGCAGCCGTTATGCTGGGAAGTGGGTTAACGTCGCTGCCTCGGGATCACGACCGCCGGGCTCGCTGCAGATACCAGGCCGCGAGTGTTCACCGGGTCCGCAGCGCGGGGACTATCCTCCTGGCAATTTAGGCGGGTACCCACGGCCGCGAAAGGTAATTGACGTGCGGCTGCTCACGCTGGACCGTGGGATCAAGGTCGGAGAGCACGCGAACGGGCCCGGGGTAGATCCGGCGGGCCAGCGTCCCGGGCCTCCCGCGCAAATCGCTTGCGCGGATCGAGGACTACGCCGCGCGATGGCTGCACGGCGCCGGGCGGGCGGCGGTGGGCGTCGACACGTGCCTGTACACCTCGACGCCGGACGGGGAATTCGTGCTCAGGCGCGACGGGCCCGTGGTCGTCTGTTCGCCGTGTTCGGGTCACGGGTTCAAGTTCGTACCCGCAATCGGCAGGCTCACTGCCGCCCTCGCTACCGGTGCGATAGGAGCGAATGAGGCCGCCATGCGTCCAGTTCCGGATCTGTTCTGGTAATCTCATCACCTGCGGTCGGCCTGCGCCCGCCTCGCCCCCTTAGCTCAGACGGCAGAGCGTCTCCATGGTAAGGAGAAGGTCTACGGTTCGATTCCGTAAGGGGGCTCTCTCGCATAGGCCAGGAAGACGGTGCCTCACCTGCGCAAACACGGTGCGGCGCCGTCTTCGTGTTCTCCGGCTGGCTACAGCTGAGACCGGCTCCCTACGGCTGGCTGTGCCCAATACGTGCCCAACAAGAAGGGCAACAAGGGGTGGCTGAGCCTTGGTGCTCCTCGTGCATGCTCCCAGTGCTTGCTCCCCAGACCGGTGAGAACTTCCTGTACGTCTTTTTTTCAAGGGCGCACCTTCGGCGCCGGGCCTGACGGCCTGGACGTGAACGCTAGAAGCGGGCACGGCCAATCGCGGGGAAGATGAGCGGCCAGGGTGGCCCGCCGTAGGCGGCCGGGGTCAGGGCCGGGCGGCGCACCGTAGGCGGTGCGGCAGCTTTCGTCGCGCCCTTCGGGCGGAAGCCCTGCGGCGCGCCGAGCTGCCGCGCCCGGTGGCCCCGGTGACCGGCCGCCTGCGGTCCCCGCCGTATCTGCCCGGTGCCGCGCCTGGCCGCGAGGACCAGGCCGTCAGGCACACGCCAGATACGCCGACGCCGGGACGGTCACGGCCACGGGGACGGAACGCCGCGGATTGTCCGGGCCGCGGTCGAACCGGTCGTCCTTGTTACCAGCCGACCCGTAACGCGAGCGCAGGTTCTTCAGCTGCCCCGGCGTGATGACGATCACTCTTCGACATTGACCGGCCGCCCCGAGTTGATCTCGCCGACCGCGGCCGATCCGGACCGCCCGCGGGCGTGACCAGCGCACCGCGAGTTCGAGGATGTTCGCGTACCCGGCGCCCGGCCGCAGGTACAGCCGTATGCGCCACCGAAGGATTCGGACCCGATGACGGGCCGCGCGCGGGTTTCCGGCGACAAGCCGGACCGTCGCGGCGACGAACAGGAGCGCGGCGAGCGCGATGAGCAGTTCGGTGGGGTGGTGAAGCATCAGGCCACCTCCTCCGCGCCGGATCCGGTATTTGTTTCAAGGTCCTTAACGGCTGCGCGGTCTGACGCCAGGTACTTCGCGAGTTCTCGGCGCGCGGTGCCGGAGTGATAGCCGATCCGGGCGGCGATCTCGCCGGCAAGTTCGGCTGTCTTGGCCGGGTTGCCGTATCGGGGATCACCTGTCTGGCCGCAGTGTTCGTAGAGGCGGATCAGTGCTTGGCGTTTCGTCTCACCTGAGGCAAGTTGGTCGCGATCGGGCGCGTCAGGGGAGGGGGGTTCGGCCTGGCCCTGCGGCTCATGCTGGGCGGCGAGTTCCTCCGGCCACCGTTCGGCTTCCTGATCTTTTATTTCGCCCGCCGTGGCGTCCCGCTCATCTGTGGGCAGCGGCCGTTGACCAACATTCGGCGGCAGCCCGGCGCGGATGCCTGGCGCCACCGGCGCCACCGCCAGGACCCAGCGGCGGAACCCGGCCACTGTGCCCGGCGCGTCCAAGGTCAGCCGCAGCGTCCAGAACGCCAGGCCCCCGAATGTGCGCCACGCCGAGCCCTCCGCCGCCAGCCCGGCATCTGGGTCGCTGGCCTGGGCCCAGCGCCACACGACCGCGATGAGCCGGTCGGAAGCGAGCGCATACAGCGCGCTCGGCATGACCCAAACGGTGACCGACCGGGGCGAGTTCAGGTCGGCGGCCAGCAGGTTCATGGTCAGCGAGCCGAACGCGCACGCGACGTTCAGCACCCGCTCGACGGTTCCCCGCTTGCCACGGCGCGCCAGCGACAGCGCGAGCAACGCAAAGATGACGGCGCCCGTGTCCAGGCCGAGTGCCTCCAGCATTGACGGCACGTGCGCCTGTTTGGCGTGGTCGATAAAGACGTACTGGGCACGGAAGCTCACATATCCCTGCGCCGCGGCTAGCAGCAGGAGCAGGCATGAGGCCATCGCGAGCAGGCCGCTGCGATGGGTGCGGGCCCGCCGTCCATCCTCGCCCCGGGTCCATGTGTGCGTTTGCAGGGCGACCTCGCCGCCGCTTACGTACATGCCTGCGATCACCGGCGAGCTTGTCCTTGGGGACAGCGGTCGCCTTGGCGCGCGGCTGCACCTGAAGGCCCTTCCCAGGCAAGACGGGGTTCCCTAGTCTGCCAACCTGACGTGAGGCACCCGCCCCCTCCCTCAGAATTACCGACACCGAGGGTGGGGATGGAGACACTGATGTGACTGTAACCCTCGACGGTCGGCTGGTTGCCGCCGATCCTGGATGGGTGGCTGACGGCCAACCGGATGTCCGGATCCGGAGGTGCCCGACTGGCGTCGGAGTTTCACCGCGCAGTACAAGCTGGAGGTCCTGGCGACGCGGCTGAGTTCGGGCGAGAAGGGCGCGATCTTGCATCGGGAAGGACTGTATTCCAGCCATATCGTGGACTGGCGGCGGCCGCGCGATGCCGGGCGCTGTCCCGGCCACGCGGCCGGTCGGTTCCCGATCCCAGGGACGCGCAGATCGCACTGTTGACCAAGGAGAAGGGAGAAGGCGCGGCTGTCGGTCAGCGCTGGCGGCGTGTCATCACGGCCGACCCCGGCAGCACACTGCCTGAAGCCCGGGCGTTCAGCGCAAAGACCAGATAGGCGCCGATGCCCGCCCAGAGTTTACGGCCGATGCCGTCGCTCTCGCGTGGCGCCGGAAGATGTCCATTTCCAGAAGGGCGAGTGAAGGTCAGTGACCACGGGCCAGAAGGGTCCCCCGCCGGATCCAGCGGTCGAAAAAGACTTCGCGCTTGAACGTTACAAGTACATCCTTCAGGAGATTCACACTCTGAACGAGAACGTCTATCGATTCCTCGCTATATACCAGACGTTGGCCGTTACGCTGGTCGGCGGCGCGCTGGCGTTGTTCGTTGGATATCGGAAATGGGGCATCCAGGCATCGGTGGCGCGGTCGGGAGTGATCGGGCTGATGTGGCTGACCACCATGATCGCGGCGTTCGCGGTGCTGCTGATCATCGCCGGTATCCGGAACTGGCTGGACTACCGCCGCGAAGAATGCGAGCTGACCGATGTCGCGGTGCGGCCAGGCTTCCGTAATCCACCGCAGTCGCACAACTTCTTCCGCTGGTACGAGACGTACATCGTGCTGTTCATCGCCGGGTCGATCGTTTTTCTGTGGTCGTACACGTTCGGGTACATTCTGCCAGCGATGAAATGACGAGTTTGGAGGCGCCGTGGAGGCGGGCAGGGACTACATCGGTGTCGGAGTGGGGGCCGTAGTATCGGATGTCAGGAATCGGCTGTTTCTGGCACGGCGCGGTCCCGCCACCCGCAACGAGGCCGAGACGTGGGAGTTTCCCGGCGGAGTGGTCGTCTATGGCGAGCTGCTAGAGGACGCCGTCCGTCGTGAGTTCGCCGAGGAGTATGGCATGACGATCGAGCTCACGGGCCAGCTCGGCGCATTCGACCATGTCCTGCCCAGCGAGCGTCAGCACTGGGTGTCCATCACCTACCTGGCCCGGCACTCTGGCGGTGAGCCGTTTATCCGCGAACCGGGCAAATGTAGCGAGATTGGTTGGTTCGACGCCGACGCCCTGCCCAACCCGCTATCTGTAATCACCCGTGCGAACTTGGACCGACTGCGCGGATAGGGCTCTCCGACCAGCACCGTCAGGCCTGCGACGTGATGACCAGCCCTCAGGCGCCGGGACAAGATCCCCCGCGGAGCTGTCCGGGGCTGTTCCGACGGGTCGCTGGGCCGATCTGCGCGCCGAGGCGGCCGATGCGTTCCAGCGTGCCTAGCGGGAGGCTACTAGCAGCGATTGCCGCATGGCTCGCCTTCGCGGATATCGGCCGTGAGCTCGGGGTGAAGGAGACCGCTCCCAGCGCCAAACTGATTTCCGGGCACGAAAGCACCCAGGAGTAAGCGGCGTCACAGGCAGCACACCGCGATCATGCTCCCCAGCGGACCTGCCTGCCACTCCGCCACATAATCCAACAGGACCCCGCATGCACCCGGGCTTGACACCCGTGCGCATCCTCCGCCACGCTGGAACCGGTCACGGCGTCGGCCGACGCACGGGCAGCACGCCCTCCGCCGGACACGTCGGCCCGTGACTACCAGCACGTGGCCCGCAACCCCCAAGTTTCGCGGGACCCTGACGCGCCAAGACCCACAGACTGATTAGATCCTCGGCAGCCGCAGCACCGCGATATCCAGAATGCCCGGTTCGGAGGAAGATAGACTGAATGTAGGCTGGGGTTTTGAACAGTAAGGGGGTGGCCGTGGCCGTTGGGCCTCAACGCGCTCGCGACTTAGATCTGGCAGCTTCTCGCCTGCCAGTCTTTAAGGCTCGCAGGTCGCGAAGCCTGGGGGTGTCGGCCGCGATCCTGGTCACCTTCGACGGCGCTATACATGTGGCGGCGTTCGCCGCGGGAAGACTCGTATTTGATAACCGGGGATTTATGCTACTCGCCTTGGCCGCTGGATGCCTAGCTTGTGATCACTCCTTTGGCTATTCCTCCGAATGGATTCGTGACATTGCGGGAGCCATCAGCATTCGCTCGCCCCTGAGTGATTTCCAGCTTGCATGGGTTAGGGAGACGGCAGCGTTGGCACGCGAGAACCTTCGGCCGAAGAGATCCAGCGCTCATTTGACTCTGTCCGGTCGTTCACTTGGAGCATCAACGAAATGCTCCGGAACAAGACTCAACCGTGGCTGGCCCGAGTTCAATGCTAGCTTGTCCGAACTTGAATCAAGATTGCGTCAGTCGCAAACAAAGATGGGGCGCCGTAAGCGAAATTATTATGGCCGATGGCCTGGATCGGCGACTGGAACCTCGGGACGAAGCTGTCTGATCACTAACTGAGTGGCATGGAGCCTGTGTTATGCCTCACGCGTTTGAACAGACGCCGCTGTGGCGGCGTACGCTTGCTGACTGTCCGGGCGACCCGCACTGTGCTCCTAGGCAGGAACTGTGTTACGAGTACCTCCAGTTCCGGACAAAAGTCGAGCAATTGGCGGCGGATATCGCCCGCTCCATGCCCATGTTCACCGACCACTCGATTGCCCACATCGACGCTCTTTGGGACACTGCATCGATGGTCTGCGGGGATTTATTCCCGCTCAACGCTGCCGAGTCGTTCGTCCTCGGCGGCGCTTTTCTCCTCCATGACCTAGGCATGGGCCTTGCATCCTATCCACGTGGCCTGACCAATATCAAATCCGATCCGCATTTCGATGATCTGCTGGCCAGCGCCATGAACCGCCTGAAACGTGCGGACCCGTCCGCGAGCAGCGAGGCAATCGAGGCTGCTGGACGCGAAGAGACCATCGCTCACCTGCTCAGGCAGCGTCACGCCAAGCAGGCCGAGCGCCTGATCACCATGCCGTTTGAGACCTCCGACGGCGAGAGGTTCTATCTGCTGGAAAATACCGTCCTCAGGCGGAACTTCGGCTCGCTGATCGGGAAAATCGCGCACAGCCATTGGTTGGATGTCGATGATCTGAGAGATTTCGAACGGCCACAGGGCTCATGTGTAGATCACCCAGCCGAATGGGAAGTTGATCCGCTCAAGGTCGCATGCGTGCTCCGGCTGGCCGACGTGGTGCACATTGACCAGCGCCGGGCGCCGACATACCTGCATGCGTTCCGGCCGCAGACCGG
The DNA here is from genome assembly GCA_963820395.1 of uncultured Actinomycetota bacterium. Taxonomy (GTDB): domain Bacteria; phylum Actinomycetota; class Actinomycetes; order Streptosporangiales; family Streptosporangiaceae; genus DATFVJ01. The sequence continues at coordinate 288,258 of CAWGAE010000009.1, forward strand.
CATCTCACGCGACCACTGGTACTTCCAGGAGCGCCTGCGTCGGCCGCGAGTGGAAGGGGACCGACTCCAATACACGGCAACTAGCCCGTTTGGCAGGAACGAAGCGTCGGCGTGGTGGCTTGCCTGGGATACCGTTCAAATAATCAATGTAGAATTGCGTAAGGTCGACGCGCTCTGTGCAGATCTGGGGCGACCGCGCTTCGCTGTTCGCTCGGTGGCCGGTGCCGACTCGCCGGAGCGGCTGGCGAATTACATCCCTACCTACCAGTGGAGGCCGATCGATGCCCGTCTGCGTGCTACCCGCGCGAAGGAACTCATCGCCAACCTCGGCGGCAAGGATCTCTACGGCCACAAGCCCGAGGTCGCCATACGGGAACTCATCGCCAACGCCGCCGACGCCACCCTCGCCCGTAGTGTGAAGGAAGCTGGCACAGCCAAAGCGGTGACGGTGCGGCTGTTGCAGGAAGACCACGCGTGGTGGCTGATCGTTGAAGACCACGGTATCGGTATGGCACCGGAGACGATGGTCGCTGCCCTAACCGACTTCGGCTACTCCCGCTGGCAGACCCCGGAAATGATGGAAGATTTCCCCGGCCTGCTCACCAGTGGCTTCCAGCCCATCGGCCAATTCGGCATCGGGTTCTTCGCGGTGTTCATGGTCTCTGATGAGGTTGAGGTAAAGAGCCTCGCCTATGACGAGGCACGCCGGAGCACCCACGTGCTGGCGTTCCGTAATGGCGTGACTGGGCGACCCCTACTGCGCGAAGCCGATCGCCAAGAGCGCTTGGGTGGTTGCGGCACAGTCGTCCGTGCCAGGCTCCGCCAAGACCCTCGTTCGATGAATGGGCTATTCAAGACCACCAGTCGTAGCCTGTCCCACACGGAGCTGCTGCACAGTCGCATCACTCGCATGTGCGCGCTTACCGAGGTGGACATCAATGTCCAAGGTCCCGACGACCCGTATCCCGTCCGTATCGTCCAGGCAGGCGACTGGACTCGTATCCCCGCCGCGGAACTATTCGGCAGGCTCTACCGCAGAGAAGAAGCCAGCCACCTTGACCGCGTGATCTATGACGGGTACGAGAAACTGTTCATCGACCACGCAACTGATCTGCGCGACGCCAACGGCAACATTTGTGGGCGCGCCATGATAGTCTCGGGATTTGAATTATTGTCCACGGGCTTACGGTGGATAAGACCACCAGAGGCAGTGATCTACGTTCGGGGCCTCCAGTCCGATGAAATCTATTACTGTATGGGCGCGTTCTCCGGTGAGCCGCTTAGGGCTGACCGCCTCAAAGCGTGGCCGATCGCGAGTCACGACGAGTTCCGGTCGTGGGTGGAGGCCCAGGCGGAGAGAATCCGTGACAGTTCGTCGTCCACGCCCTTCGACCGACGGTTCATCGGATACCTCACACGGGCGTTCGGGGCAGTAGCTCCGCGGCTACCGTGCGCTGAGAGTACTGGCGGCCCGCTCGACCGCACCGGCCTGACTGAATGGCTGAAAAGCCGAGACGAGATCCTGTTGATCGCGCAAGGGACTATAGACTGGTATGACCGGCCGGATCAGAGTCCCTCCTTCTTCACATTCGATGGCCGCCAGATCCAGCTGCCAGACCAAGGCATCTTGGTGGACCTCAACCCAGAGTGGCTTTTACCTGAGGAAGTGCGCCCCCGGCCCCGAGATGAGCGGTTCGCAGACGTCGTCGAGCCATCATCGGCCTGGGACCCGCGCACCTGGTGGTACGACACTGGTAACTTCGGATCCGCCGCTCTTGTCGTCCACACCATCGCAGAGGCCTGGAACATAAACGTAGTGCAAGCAGTCAATCTCATGGAGCCACTACATCTCCACGGTGGTCGCGACCTACGGCCTGAGCTGAAAACGACTGACGGAGGGACGGTGCGCGTTACCGCAATCCGAATGAGACGACCCGTGGCTTGAATCGCGCCAATCTCGCCAGCATATTCGGGAGCTGTCCTCGACATTGCTGACGCTCCTCGGCGTGCTCACCGGCCAGTGCCTGCTCCGGGAAGACGGTGGCCGTCCACGCCGCCGTCGTCGGCTTGGACGCTTGCCGTAACACCCCTGATCTACCTGCCCAACCCCAGGTGGGCGTGTGCGGGATCCACGGCGCGATCTGCAGTTCAGCGTCGCGCTCGACGATGGCGCTTATCTCCAGCTTGAGGAGGTGGTTTATCACCATGAGGTACCGCCGAGGTCTGCCTTGATCGACCGGTCGCGCCGCTCGCGGTCGGTGGGCGTGACGATATCGGGCACGGGAGGCTTGCGGCGCCACACCCGTCGAGTGTCTCAAGCGTCGGTCACTGCACCGTGCCTCGGCCCGCCGGAAACCTCTGTCGTCACGCATCCGCGGGCTCGGCGGATGCCGGTCGGTGGGGCTCCAGGGCGAGGCTACCTGCGGGTTTGCGTGCGTGCGTGGGATGCGAACCAAGCACCCGAACCGACGCTGCTGTAAGACGTTCCCCGCAGTTCAGAGGCGTGATAAGACCACGATCACCGCATCTGACCGCACCTGCCAGCGCATCGCCGCTCCCATTCTGCTCCCAGAATCGGACACGGTGGCCCCGGCTACCGGACGCGCGGTCCAGGTCGCCACGCGACTGGCGCTCGCTAGCGAGGTTGATCAGCATTTGGCCGAAGTTGGAATTCGACCGGCCGGCCGTGTGGACGGCCTGCTCGATGAGCTCCTGACCCCGATCCTCCTCACCGAGGAAGTACAGCACCGCATTCCGGTAGAATGCGGCGGTGACGGCCGTCCTTGACCGAGCGGATCTGCCCGGAGAGGACTAGGAAGGCTGGCGCACCACCGCAGACGCACTCCTCGCCCGCTCCCCAGGTGATGTCCCAGCCCTTCGGCTTCGCGGGATGGGCGACGGTGGCGAACCAGGTTGCGGCAGTGGTCTGCCGGATTACATCGGCCAGCACGTCGGCGGTCGCCTTGCCACTCAGCTCAGCAGTAAGGGCATCCTTCGCCCGGTCGCCGCGGAACACCAGGACGGCCAGGTTGAGGACCCGGCACGTCAGCAGGTAGACGATCTTGAGTAGCACCCGGCAAGCCAACCATCACTGGGTCCATCATGTTGGCAACAGTGCAGGTGACCCACCAAATCGAGTATTCGAGCGGCACAGGTTCAGGCCGGCGAGATCGGCTTGCCGCAGGCCGCCGGGGGTGGCGATCTCGTGTTCGCACAGCACCGTCATGTCGTTCATGCAGCCAAGGACGCTGGTGCCCGCGGTTCTGGCCACGAGCAGCTCCTGCGCTTCCAGCGAGCCGAAGGTGGCGGCGGGCAGGCCCTCCCGGGCGAGCTCGCGGCCGATCAAGCCAGTCACCAGCCCGTACCTGTCACGCAAATCAGCGGCGCGGACGTCGGCCTCGAACACGGTGAACAGCGTGCCCGCATGCGTGAGCAGCAGGCACCTGCGGCGGTCGTACCACAGCAGGTTGGCATACCAGTCTTCGGCATCGGGTCGGGCCCGGGATCGGCGGCCCGTTGCGTCCCAAGAAGGCGCGGCAGCTTCCTGGTGCAGCGCAGGATCACCCCGTGATCGTAGCCGCGGACCAGCATGGCCCTGCCAAGCAAGCGGTCACGTGCCGGGGCCACGGTCCTCTTGCGCGGTTGCCGGCAACTCTGGGCGCTTGCGAGTGACATCCCCGTCTGAGCGCTGGAACAATCGGTGCGGTGAGCCCGCGAAGCCGAGGGCGGCCGCCCAGCCGTGGCCCGCGCCGCCAGCAAGCCCGGAATTCGGCAACAGGCCGCGGCGGCGCGCGCGGGGTTGTCCGGCCCGCGGGCAATGACCCGGTGCTGGAGGCAGCCGGGGGAGACCACAGACTGCTGGTTCGAGGAGCCAGTACCCGGTGACCGGCGATCATGGGCGGTGCCCTCGGGACACGGCACCTACCAGGGCCTCGACCTGAATCTGCTCGATCCGGCAGACGAGGACGAACGTACGTTCCTGATCGAAGCGCGGCATCCCGAATTCGAAGACGCCCTCCGCAACGATGAGGAAGTGATGGTCGGCGGTGAGCCGTTCAGCCCGCGCCTGCACATCACCCTGCACCAGGTGGTCGCCAGCCAACTGCTGGCCGGTGACCCGCCCGAGACCTGGCAGACCGTGCAGCGGCTGGCCGCGCTCGGCTACGACTGGCACAACATCATGCACATGATCGCACGGGTGGTCAGCGACGACATCTATGCGGCCATAAACGAACGCAAGCCGTTCGACCCGGGCGGCTACGCCAGACGGCTCAACGAACTCCCCGGCGACTGGCCGCCACCGCACGCACTCGAGCCGCAATGAGGGTCGCTCCAGAATGATCCATAAGGCGCGGCTTGCGAGGCCATAGCGACTACAAGATCCTGGCCATATCGGCAGGGGTCGGGCGCCAGCTGGGCACTACTTCGGCAACCTTCCTTCCCTGCTTGCCACGCCCAGCGTGTGGCTGTTCTACCTAGCCGTCCAGCCCGCCCAGGCCGCGGCAGATAGACGCAGTGTCCGTTAACTGCGCGTCCGGATGAGTCGGGGCAGCCATAAACGATGCTTTCTGTTCCACGAGCACGAGCCGCCGCACGTTCCCGCATCCGCGCTGGCAGTGCCGCGAGTGGGCCATCATGGCGCGCGTGCGCCCATACCTGTTGGCAGGCATCGCCTCTGCCCGTGCGCGGGATAATCAGCGAGGCGAGGGCCTCAGCCGAACTCGGTCTCAAGCGCGCGCTGCGGGCCGCGGTATTCCTGGCGCCACGTCATGCCGGGCTGAATCGTACGCACCCAACGCGGCCGAGTTCCTCGACCGCCGCGCAGGCGGCCGCGGGGTGGCGGCGGTGGCGGTCGGCGCGGACGGCCGCCACGCGGTCTCCGGCGGCGAGGACGGGAGGTGCGGATGTGGGACCTGGAGCAAGGCGCGGCGCTCGCCTCCTTTGCATCCGAGAGCTAGATCACTGTCCTCGCCGCCACACCATCCGGTGCGCGCGTGATAACCGGCACGTCAACCGGCCCGGTGCATCTCCTCCGCCTGTGCGGATACGAGTGGGGGTGCGGTGGAAGCTCCGGCGGGGTGACTCGAAGGCGAGAGGGGCGTTCGCGATGGATGGGCTGAGGTCTGATGAGACTGTGGCGGTGGAGGCGCGGATCGCGGAGGAGCTATTACGAGCCGCGAGGAACGGCTGCAGCGCCTGCCGCAGGCCCTTCCTGCAGCTACTCGCCGAGGTGCTCGCGGCGCTGCGACACGTTGACGACCTCCGACCGGGTCGCCGGGCTGCTCCTGCCACTCTACGCCCAGCGGATCGTCAACATCGTCAAGCTCACCGTCGACCATGTCCGCGATGACGGCAGCGGGTCGAGATCATGCTGGGAGCGGGCCCCGGTCGTTCTCCCCGAGCCGCTGGCCTTTTCCGTGAACTCGCCCTCACCCGCCAAGGTCATGCCAACATCGGCCGCCCCGACACCACATCGTGGCTGTTCTTCGCCGGCCGTCCTGGACAGCCCATCGGCGACGACCGGCCCGGGATGCGCCTGCAGAGCATCGGGCTGTGCCCCCGCCAGGCCAGATCCACCGCTGTCTTCACCTTCGCCGCCGAGATCCCGGCTGCGATCCTCGCCCGCATGCTCGGCATCCACATCCAGGTCGCCGTCCAATGGCAACGTGCCTCAGCCGGGACTGGATGACCTGCGCCGCCGACGTCAGCCGCCGGACGAAAGACTCATGAGACAGGCATTCAGACAGTGCCAATATCCGACGGTGCCGTTACCCACCCTTCCCGACGCCGACGAGACCGCACTCGATGCCCTGTCCAAGATCAGGAACCGGGCGTTTCTGGGTTGAGGATGGAGGTTCCTGGTCGTTGCCGAGATTCTCGTCGGCTGGAAACGCGATGGATGCGTTGGCTAAGAGGTTCTTCCTGCGCAGTTCGAACCAGATGGTGCGACCGCGCTCGTTACCGCAGTAGCCCCATCGGTCGGCGATCCGCTCGACTAGGGCGAGCCCCCGTCCGTCTTCTGCCAGCGCGTCGAGCGGCCGGGCGGCAGGGGCCTTGTCCGAGCCCTCGTCCTTGACGGCGATGATCAGTAAGGTTTGGTCCCGGTAGATGGTGACGTCGAAGTGGCCGCCGCGGCCGGTTGCGGTGTGTTCCAGGGCGTTGGCGGCCAGTTCGCTGACCAGGAGCATCGCTTCGTCGAGGACCGGGCATGAGGCAAGGACGCGCCGGGTGAAGTCGCGTGCTTTGGCGATCTGGTCTGCGCGTCCGGCGAAGGCACGCCGTTTGGGGCGGGCGGTCAGCATGGCGGCTCCGTCATGGCCGGACACGGTAGGCACGGACGCCGGTGTCGACTGGGCCGGCCGTACGCCCTTGTCATCGTGCGGGTCCAGGCGGAAGGCAACCCGCACGGTTGTGCGTGTCGGCGGGGTCAGATCACGCCAGTGCGACGGGTCAGCGGCCGGAGTTGGGGTGGCCGATCCCGATCGGGTGCATGCCCGGCGGCATTTGCGCTGATCACCGCTTCCCGGGGCACACGTCAAGACACGCACCAGCGCCCACAGGCCGCTGGAGTCGATGTACGCCAGGCCCGCCAAGTCCGCGATGACCCGCGGGCCATAGGCGGCCGCTGCGGCCGGCAGATGCGCGGCGACATTCGCCGCATCGGCGAGATCAAGTTCGGCGCGCAAGGCCACGACCCCGTGGCCGTTGAATTCACGCGTGCTTAAAATCACGTTGAACATGGGCGTACCCCCTTGCTGATCAAGCAGCCAGGCGGGGTCTAGACCCAACAGCTAATGGCCGGACTTTCCACTGCTGACCTTACGCCGCCTATCCGGCCCGCGTCCCACCAATTTTGCCAAAAGAATCAGGAAAAGGACCGGGTTAAATCCACGATGGGTCCAATGGTGAGGCGTGCGGATCTTTCAGGGGGTACCAGATACCGGGTCTTCAGGCATATTGGGAGTGTCTGAGATAAGCCGGGATTAATGTGCGCTAGGAGCTGGCGTTTGCTGAGGTCACGGCGTTGCCTGGGCCCGGCGCGACTGCTGGCCTGGTCGCAGCGGATGGCAGGTGCGTGCGTGAAAAGGGGCCACCGTCTCACGCTTGGTTGCTGGTAAAGGCGTCCAAGGCTTCAGGAGGCGGTGGCCGTGGCCGTGGAATCGAGCATCTCACCCGGGCAGGCTGGCGGCGGAGATGATGGGGAGGGCACCGGGAGGGAGGCGTTCGGGCCGTCCCGGGCATGCTTTGAGGAGCTGATCACCACGCTCGCCGATCCGGAGGGCGGGCGGCTGACGCACGCGCAGCTGGAGGAGCAGCTGGCCATGTTGTCGCGGGATCTGGTGCGCACATTGCACCAGGACTCCCTGGTCGTACGGCTTAGGTGGCCGACCTTCCCGCGCTACGGGGCAGATCCTGGCCGAAGGAACTGGGGGTCACAGCGGTCACTTCCTTCCGCGACTTTCACCCCGCCCGCGAGCGTCGATCGTCTGGCCAGCAAGACGCTGGATTCTCCATTGACCTGGTCCGGGCGGCCCTGAGCCGGAAGTTTCCCCTCCGGATGAACCGATATCCGTGTGGTCCGGGGCCCGGAAGTGCGTTGAGTCCAGTCCCCGGTGATGCTTTCCTTTCTCGAGCGAAGGAGGCAGCAGGTTGGATGATCGCCACGATGCTGCGGGCGGTAGGCCGGAGTCTTGCCCGGGCTGGTATCGCTGAATGGCAGGCGACAGGCTTCATCGGATCTTGGCTGAGCTCTCCGCCGGCGGAGGAGACGCGTGGTCCTCAGCCCGGCTGTGCCGGGTGTGCCGGGTGTGCCCGGGCATCGTCGGGTGAACGGCGCGCGGGTGTGCGCCGCGATCAACGCTATCTGCGACACCTACCGCAGCGGGGGTCAGGGCCCGGTGGGGGCAAAGTTCGCCGGTGTCTGCGGCTTCGAGGCGCCGGCCGACGGCGCGCCACACGAGCCCGCCGGGCTGGAACCCCCGTCCGCTCAAGAATCGGCAAACGGCGAACGCATGCTCGTGCGCTGCCTCCGCCCGACCACCCGCTACCGCCCCGGCCTCTCCGCGCTGCGGGCCGCGGCGGTGGGAGGGCGTCGGCCGGTCAGCCTAGCCCACCGCACCGCGGCCGCGCTCGTCAGGCAGCTCGGCACGCCGCTGGTCGAGTTCCCGGCGACAATGGGGGCTTCGCCGGCGAGCCAGAGCCGTTCGCGCAAACACTGCGCAGCGCACTCGCCGAGGCCGATTAGCACTGCAGTTAGCACTGCAGCCGCGTCGCAAAGCCGGTCCGCCTGTCACCGAGCGTGACTGCCCTGGCGGGCCGTGCAGGTCCCGCCACCCCGGCCTGGAGGGCCATCAGGGCTGCGGGTCGAGCCCGTGGTCCGGGAACACCGCCGCCCGGGTCGCCATGATCGCCCGGTCCACGCGATCAGCCGGATCGTAACCATTGCTGAACGGCCTGTGTACAGCGGGTTCCCCGTCGGTCATCGATTCCGGCGCAGGCTCACCGGTCCGCGACCGGGCGTACTCCCGCCACCCCGGCGGTGTCTGCGCGCCGGGATCGACCGGCTGGCCGGCGGCCTCGGCGAGCAAGTGCGCCCAGGCCCTCGGCACCACCTGGACAAGCGCGTAGCCGCCGCCGCCGATGAGCACCCAGCGCCCGCCCGCGGTCTCGTGCGCCAACTGGTGCACCGCGGCGCAGGCGACCCGCATCGAATCGATGCTCAGCCCGAGATGGGCGAGCGGGTCGAGCTGGTGGCCGTCGCAGCCGTGCTGGCTGACCAGCACCTGTGGCCGGAATTCCCGCAGCAGCGGCGGGACGATCGCATCGAACGCCCGCAGCCAGCCCGCGTCACCCGTGCCAGCAGGAAGGGGAACGTTGACGGCGTAACCCGCGCCCGCACCCGACCCGGTGTCGGCCGCAAGGCCGGTGCCAGGGAAAAGAGTGAGCGGATGCTCGTGCAGGCTGATCGTCAGCACCCGGGGATCGGTGTAGAAGGCCGCCTGCACGCCATCGCCGTGGTGCACGTCGAGGTCCACGTAGCAGATCCGCTCGGCGCCCTGGGTGAGCAGCCACTTGATCGCGATCGCGGGATCGTTGTACACGCAGAACCCGCTGGCCGCGGCGCACATCGCATGGTGCAGGCCGCCCGCCACGTTGGCGCCGTGCACGGCCACGCCACTCCAGACAGCGTTCGCCGCGGCGACGGTGGCGCCGGCGACCAGCGCGGACGCGTCGTGCATCCGGGCGAACACGGGATTGTCCTCTGTGCCGAGGCCGAACAACGGGTCGGGCGCCAGCGTCTGGCCCGCGCGCCGGACAGCCGCGATGTAGGCGGGGTCGTGCACGAGTTCGAGCAGCGCGTCGCTGGCCGGCTCGGGGACGGCGATCGACACCCCCGGGGCGTCGAACACGCCGAGCCCGCGGGCGAGAGCCATGGTGAGCTCGACGCGGACCGGGGCGAGCGGATGCTCGGGCCCGAAGTCGTACGCCGCTAGCGCCTCATCCCAGACCACCTCAAGCTTGCCGCCCACAGCGCCGCCTGCCAATCCTCGGCTACTCTTCCGCGCCCAGTTCGCGGTTGCGGTCGCGGGCGGCCTCGATGGCAGCCAGGACCGCCGCCCTGACGCGGTGCTTATCCAGTTCACCCACCGCCGAGGCCGTGCTCCCCGCGGCTGAGGTGACGGCCTCCCTGGGCAGCACGGGACGCTCGCCCGATTCGCGCACCATGGTGGCCGCGACGCCGACGGTCTGAGCCTCCACCATCGCCTCGACCAGGTAGCAGAGGTAGGCCGGACCACTTCCCGGCGGTGCGGTCGCCGCGCGCTGCTGCGTCTCGGGGCTGCGCGGCACCGTGCCATCGGGCGCAGCAGTTCCTCATGCGGCGCAGAAGCTCCTCACTGGCCAAACGCCCCGCCGATATCACGCTCATCGCCTCATCCACCAGCACAGGCGTATTCGACATGATACGAACCGCAGGCAGATCACGGCCCAGCCGGTCCATGCACCGGGTGTAGAGGCAGCGCCTGCAGGAACTCTGACAGTTCGATGACTTGTGCTGCTGGCTTAGTGGGATTTCCGCCGCGGTCGCGCGCGGCCTCGATGGCCGCGAGGCATGCCGCCCTGACGCGGTGCTTCCCCGGTTCACGACTGCCGAGGCCGTGGTCCCCGCGGTGCGGCGATGGCTTCCCTGAGCAGCACGGGATGCTCGCCCGGCTCGCGCAGCATGGTGGCCGGCGCCGCAGACGGTCTGAATGACCATCTCCAGTGCGGTTCCGCGCGGGATGCCGAGCAGGATTCCGGCGTCGGCCATCGCCTCGACCAGGTAGCAGAGGTAGGCGGGGCCGTTCCTGACAGCGCGGTCGCCGCGTCCTGCTATGTTCCCGGGGATGCGCAGCACCTTGCCGGCTGGACGCAGCAGTTCCTCCGTGCGGCGCAGATGCTCCTCACCGGCCAAACGCCCCGCCGATATCACGATCATCGCCTGGTCCACGAGGACAGACGCGTTCGACATGACACCGACCACCGCCAGATCATGGCCCAGCCTGCTCTCAATAAAGCCCGTAGTGACTCAAGTCGACGGGTTGTCCGGTGGGACCGTGATACATGCTGGCGGCATCAGGCGCGCTGGACGCCGACATCAGGTAGGACACAAACAGCTTCAGCGTGGACAGCCTGGCATAGTCCCGGAATGGAATCTCGATACCGGTGCTGTCGTGAATGGCCGTCACCAGGTTCAAGAAGTCCATCGAGTCAAGGTCGGCCACCTCTTGGGAGGGGAGGCCGGGACTGGCGGTGCCGAGATTCACTTCGGGGGCAATCTGGTGCAGCGTGGCCGCCAGGACGGTGGTTGCCTCGTCGCTGGTCATAGGTGGTCAGGGCTTCCTTCTGGTATGCCGAGGTCCCGCCTTCTGGTATGCGGAGGTCCCGCGCTCTCAGCAGTCGGCGCAAAATCTTGCCGCTGTTGGTCTTGGGCAGGTGCTGCTCGAAGACGATCTCCCTGGGAGCCATCACGGCACCCAGCCGACGGCGGCCCCAGCCGATCAACTCCAAGCGGAGCTGATCATCAGGTGCATGCCCCGGTGCGACGGTGACAAAGGCCTTGACGATCTCCCCGGCGACGGGATCCGGCCTGCTGATCACGCCGGCCTCAACGACCGCCGGATGCTCCATGAGGGCGGCTTCGACCTCGAAGGGGCCGATCAGGTGGCCAGCCGACTTGATGACATCATAGGCACGGCCGACAAACCAGAAGTAGCCGTCCGCGTCCCGGCGAGCGAGATCACCGGTGAGGTACCAAAAGGACGCATGGTAGCTGGCCTGGTCGTGCAGGTAGGCCCGGAACATCGAGGGCCAGCCCGGGCGCAGCGCCAGTTCGCCCTCGTAATCGGGCCGGTCGACGACGGTGACCTGGCCATCGCGCACCTGGGCCCGGCCGTCCGCACCGCGGGCCAGGATCGCCGCTTCCACGCCGGGCGCTGACCGCCCCATCGAACCCTGCCGCATGCGAGCGGATCTTCACTCGAGTACTTGCCGCGCGCTGATCTTGTCGTCTGCGTGGTGCAGGCCGAATATCGTGCAGCTGATTTCGTTGATCGCCCGGTCCAGCTCGCCGGTGGCTCGGCGGAGTTGCTGAGTAGCCTGCGGGTCTTCGGTGAGCTCCAGCACGAGGTGGTGCATGTCCAACCCTGCCGCGTGCAGCCGCCGGATGATCGCCTCACCAAGGCCAGATCCCGCCAGGTTGTGGCTGGGCGCCCGGGTGGGGATGGTACCGTCATCGAGCGGTGACGAGGAGCACGCAGAGTGAGGAAGCCCTGCACTCGGGAAACCTGCGGCCTGGCCGCGCCTGCCGGATATGGCGTCGATCGTCTGGCCAGCAAGATGCTGGATTCTCCATTGACCTGGTCCGGGCGGCCCTTAGCCCTTCCATAGCGTAACGTCTAGCCCTTCCATGGCGTAACGTCGATGATGAAGGGCTCGGTGGTCTGGGGCCCGGAAAGGCGTTGAGTCCAGTCCCCGCTGACGCTTTCCTTTCTCGGGCGAAGGAGGCAGCAGGTGGACGATCGCCACGATGCCGTGGCCGGTAAGCCGGATTCCTGCCCGGGCGGGTGTCGCTGAATGGCAGGCGACAGGCTGCATCGGATCTTGGCCGAGCTCTCCGCCGGGGGAGGAGACACGTGGTCCTCAGCCCGGCTGTGCCGGGTGTGCCCGGGTATCGTCGGGGTGAATGGCGCCGGGGTGATGCTCATGTCGGGTGACATACCAAGGGGGTCGTTGTGCGCCAGCAACGAGGTGAGCCACCTGATCGAGGATCTGCAGTACACCCTCGGTGAGGGCCCGTGCGTCGACGCCTACCAGCAGGACCGGGTGGTGGCCGAGCCCGATCTGGCGGATCCGGTGACCCGCCGGTGGTTCGCCTTCAGCCCGCCGGCGCTGACGGCGGGCGTGCGGGCCGTGTTCGGGTTCCCGTTGCGGGTGGGCGCGGTGCGCCTCGGGGCGCTCAACCTTTACCGGGAGCGGTCCGGTCCGTTGACCGGCGACCAGCACGCGGACGCGCTGGTGGTGGCCGATGTGGCCGCCCGCTGGGTGCTGGAGGCCCAGGCCGGGGCGCCCGCGGGCGCGGTGGCCGACGGGCTGGAGGTCGGCGCCGACTTCCATTTCGTGGTGCACAACGCGGCAGGCATGATCTCGGTCCAGCAGGGGATCAGCGTCACCGAGGCGCTGATCCGGCTGCGGGCGTACGCGTTCAGCAACGATCGGCTGCTCGCCGATGTGGCCGACGACGTCGTCGCCCGTCGGCTCCGGCCGGGATGAACCCCACCCACCCGCCCGGCCCGCTGCGGCACAGGCAGGCCGCTACTAGTATGGGTCCCACCGCCCGGGCCCCGATCCGGCGTCCGTCGGCTGTGACGGGCCGCCGGGCTTAAGGAGGGCGGGTTTGAGATGAGCCGAGAAGCCGAGGTGGTCTGGGCGCTGGTCGAGATGGCCGACACCCTCGTCGATGACTACGACGTCGTTGATCTGCTGACCGGGCTCGCGGACCGGTGCGTGAACCTGCTCGGCGTCTCCGCCGCCGGGGTGATGCTGGCCTCTCCGGAGGGCAGCTTGGGGCTGGTGGCCTCGTCCAGTGAGGCGATGCGGCTGCTGGAGCTGTTCGAGCTGCAGGCGCAGGAGGGCCCCTGTCTTGACGCCTTCCGCACCGGCGAGTGCGTCGAACACGAGAACCTGGCGGCCGGGTCCGGTCGCTGGCCGTCGTTTTCCACCGCCGCCATCTCGGTCGGCTTCCATTCGGCGTCCGCGCTGCCGCTGCGGTTGCGGGAGGTGAACCTGGGCGCCCTGAACCTGCTCGGCGTCACGCAGACCCCGGTGGACGAGGCGGATCTCATTGTCGCCCGGGCCTTCGCGGACCTGGCCACTTTGAGTATCGTGCAGCATCGTGCCACCGCCGAGGCCCAGGGCCTGAACGAGCAGATGTCTGGTGCCCTGACCAGCCGGGTGGTGATCGAGCAGGCCAAAGGCGTGATCTCAGAGCGCGCCGGCGTCGACCTGGCCGAGGCCTTCGCCCGGTTGCGGGGCTACGCCCGCAACCGCAACCTCCGCCTCACCGATGTCGCCGAAGCCGCCGTCGGCGGCACCCTCGATCCGAGGGCATGGGCAGCCCCGCCGGGCCGTCCGGCCCCCTCCTGACCACCCGGGTGCCTGTCCGCGCCGGCGGAGGTTGAGGTGGCGGCGCTTCGCGCCGCCGCACCCGACCTCGCCCGCGCCGGGGCTGTGGCACTGCCGGGCCGACCCGCGCACCGGCCGCGCGCGGCGACGGAGGTTCAGGCTCTGGAGAGCATCTCGGGTGCTATCAAGGATTTCGCCGCTGATGCCCCGCCGTCGTTCGGTGAGGAGCAACGCGAGCAGTGTATCCAGGCCGCCGTCGCGTCAGCGCAGGAGCAAAACGCGACCTGGACCGTCGAGAAGCTGGCGTGGGAGATTGCCCGGCACATGCCGGATTCTCCCGCGGTGCCGTGACCGGGTCGCGGTGCGGGAGGAACTGAGCGGCGAGGCGATGGCCGGGCCGGTACCCGGGCACCTGCACTGTGCAGCTCACCCGGTGCCGGAGCGGTTCAACCCCCTTGTTGCTGGGGATCCGGGCGGATGGAAGGCCGATGCGACAACGGCTGTTCGCCCTGGTGCCTCCCGCCTTCGTACGTGCGGGCAATATCGCCGGGCATGCCGACCGCCCGGACCGTGTGCAGGTCATCGGTGCAGTGGTAGCCGCCGCGCTCGAGCACGTCGAGGACGTCGAGGACGAATCCAACGGTGAACCGCTGGTCGCCGCCAGCGCCGGGCGTCAGCGCATCCTGGCCCGTCATGACGCCTCCCCGGCCTCGGCCACGTACTGCAAAGGGTGTTCCAGGACGACCTGGAGCCGTCCCGCCCAGTAGGCATAGGAGTTCTCGCCGTCGGGGGGGGATTCCCTCCGCCTCGGCGTCGGCTAGGTCGCGGAGCACGAGGCGCGCGCGTTCGAGAGAGGATCAGTCATGACGCCTCCCCGCCCGCGTGATGAGGACGGCGACCGGGAGCCACGGCAAGAACAGGACTCAGCCGATGTGGCTTGCGGACCCGCGCTCGACTGGCGGACCGAGGCCGCCGCCGAGGAGGAACTGCGCGACGCGGCCCGTGGGAGCCACCCGGGCCGGGCCAAGGCTAGCCGCAGCTGCCCGGACAATGACTAGGCAATCACAGAGCCGTTTACAGTCAATGACGGCCAATGTTGGCAAACGGCGTTCGCGCAGGTCGGAACTGGGTTGGCGGCGGGAGCCGCAGGTCACAGAGCCGCAGGAACAGGTTCTGGTCGACCCTGTGGCTGAATTGTCGTAGTGTGCGGATGCATATCGCGGTTTCGCTTCGG
>CAWGAE010000010.1:0-384550 GCA_963820395.1 uncultured Actinomycetota bacterium
CGGCCGCGACGACTGGATCGTTGTCTACGGCAACGACGCCCACAGACCGGGGGACTTCGAGCTCGCAGTCTTCGGCGAGCACGCCATGGCTGGCACCATGGGAGCGCGGGTCGTCCAGGAGTTGACCCCGCAGCCGGGGGACATCGCCGTTCCCAAGCGCTACTACTCCGCGTTTACCCAAACAGATCTTGACGCCACTTGCCGGGTGCATCGCATCGACCGGCTCGTGGTGACCGGCCAGCACACGGACTGTTGCTGCCGCCACACCAGCTATGACGCATTCATACGGGGCATCGAGGTGGTCGCCGTCGCCGATGCCACCGCCGTGTACCAGCCCTTCGCCGCCGCCGGCTACCAGCAGGTCCAAAACGGTGCGCTGCAATATCTGCGCACCTACTATGGCGCTGACGTCACTGACACCGCCACGCTCGTGTAGCCACACCGACCAGCTCCGTGACGTCGGCGAATCCGGCGAATCAACAACAGCCCGGCCGCGGGCGAACTCCGCGTCGCCCCTCGCGGGCGTCCGGGCACCGCACCCGAACCGGCCGTCGGCCAGCGACGACATGCGCCCCGGTTTACGGAGCTCGTCGGCGTACCACGACGCCCCGTCACGCCAGCCGGCCGCCGCTGGCATGCCCGACATGATCGTCGACCTGCCACGAATTCTTCCGAGGCACATCGGCAAACAGCCCGCGGATCAGGTCCGCGAGGGTCTCCCAGGGCTGATCACCGGGCCCGCGACCTGCCCGGTCAGCGCCGCGAGCTCAGCGTCCCAGTCCACCAGGTCAACCTAGGACGCCACTGAATAACGGCGGGCCGAAGTCGGCGTTTCTGCCGGCAATATGTTCGATCATCTGGGATGATCTTCTCATGCAGGGAAGATCGCGGTTGGACCGGGAGCTGTGGGATGCGGAGGCGATCGCCGGGGACCTGGTCCCGGCCGGGAGCGTGTTCGCGTTCCTGGCCAGGCACCGGCATGAGCTGTTCCCGGATGAGTTCACCGCGGACTTGTTCGGTTCTGCCACGGGCCGCCCGTCGCTTCCGGCGGATCTGGTGGGTGCCGTGCTGGTGCTCAAGGAGCTGTATGACCTGTCCGATGCGCAGACCGCTGATGCGCTGAAGTTCGATATCCGGTGGAAGGTGGCGTGCGGCCGGTCGCTGACCCAAGTGTCGTTTGACCCGTCGGCGCTGGTGTACTGGCGGCGGCGGATCGCCGCATCCAAGCGCCCGGACCGGGTTTTTGACGCGGTGGCGGCGGTGATCGCGCAGACGGGGATCTTGCGGGGGCGGCGGAGGCGGTGTGTAGACTCCACGGTCTTTGACGACGCGGTGGCGACCCAGGACACCGTCACCCAGCTGGTAGCCGCGGTCCGGAAGGTGGCCCGGGTGGTGCCCGGCGCCGCGGAGGTGATCGCCCGGGTGTGCCAGCTGGATTACGCCCGGCCGGGCAAGCCCGCGATCGACTGGGACGATGCGGCGGCCAAGCAGGGCCTGGTGAGCGATCTGGTCAAGGACGCGCTGACGGTGCTGGCCGCGCTGACGGGCGAGGACGCACCGGAGCGGGACACCGCGGCGGCGGACGCGCTGGGGCTGCTGGCGCTGGTGGCCGGGCAGGACGTGGAGCCCGCTGAAGGGTCGGACGGGACGGACGGGCGGTGGCGGATCGCCCGCAAGGTGGCCCCAGACCGGGTGATCTCAACAGTGGACCGGCAGGCCCGGCATACCCGCAAGTCGAAGTCGAAGCGCCGCGACGGGTTCCGGGGGCATGTGGCCGCCGAGCCGGAGACCGGGCTGATCACCGACTGTGAGATGACGATGGCCGCCGGGCCGGGCAGCACGGACGCGGAGAACGGCGTGAAGATGGCCGCCCGCGACCGGTTCTGCGGGCACCCCACAACCACGGCCGGCGACGACGCCGTGGACGCGGGCGTGCAGGCGCAGCCGGAGGACGCTGCCCAGATGCCAGCCCGCGACGCGTCCTGCCACGGCGGCCCCGCTGCCCCGGCCACTGCCGCCGGGTCCGGGGGCGCGCAGGAGCAGGAAGCGGCGGCGGATGCAGGCGCGGACGCACAGGCGGAGGCGGGTGCGGGTGCGGGCCCAGGCGCGCAGGCCCGGGAGGACGGTGGGCTGGAGGTCTACGGCGACTCCGCCTACGGCAGCGGGGAAGCCCGCGCCGCCTACCGCGACGCCGGCCACGACACGGTGATCAAGCCGGGGCCGCTGCGTCCGGCCGTGCCCGGCGGGTTCACTGCCGATGACTTCACCGTCGACGAGGGGCAGGGCACGGTCGTCTGCCCAGCCGGGGTCACCCGGACGATGACCGCCAGCCGGACTGTCACCTTCGGCGCCACGTGCGGCGCCTGCCCGCTGCGGCACAAGTGCACCACTGCGGCCGGCGGCCGGTCGATGACCATCCACCCGCATGACGACCTGCTGCGCGCCGCCCGCGCAAAGGCCAGGACGCCGGAGTTCAAACAGGCCTACCCCACCCGCTCGGCAATCGAGCGGATCATCTCCTGGACCGCGACCCAGAACGGGCGCCGGGTCCGGCTCCGCTACATCGGAACCAGCAAGAACGACGCCTGGATGCATACCCGATGCGCTGCACTGAACCTGCGCACCCTCCTGCGGCACGGCCTGACCCGCCGTAACGGGACCTGGGCCCTGGCCTGACCAGCCGTACCACCACCGTCCGCGCACCCTGCACGACCTCACGTGCCGCCCGGCAGGCTCCCACAGGCACCTGAACCGGTCCCAGGCCGACGATGCCAGGAAGGCACTGATACCCCGGCGCCACGGCCGGCTGGATCGGCCGCAAGCACGCCAACGGGATCAGAGGTTGTTCAGGGGAGTCCTAGGTGATCCGGGGGAAGTCACACGCGATCACCGGATCATCCCCGATCTTCGTTACCAACTACGAATGTAATAGCAGGAACCGGAACCGTGTGTGCAGCCTGGCGAAGCAGGCCAGGGTAGCCCACGTCGTTGCAGATGACCGTGCTGAGGCGCCCATACGGAGCGTCGGCCATGGGAACCACGCCCGGACCCGCGATCGTGACCAGAGACTCGCCCCGAAGACGGGATAAGTCTTCTCAAAGGTCCAGACGACCTTGCCGGTGCTGTCGATGAGGATCGCCTCGTTGCGGAAATATGGCAGGGACCGGGTGCGCGTGAATGCGCCGAGCCAGATTTCCGGATAGGCATCGTAGGGTCTTGCCAGCGCTGAGGCCCGGTCGACAGCGCCTTGCTTGTCCTCCGCCAGCACCAGCGCCGACTGCTCCAGGCAACGAGCTTTGCGCCCCGGCGGAACGCAGTCTGGGTATGGCCACGAGCCGTAGCGGTTGCCCGCCCCGCGCCGCGGGCTCGGCTATTGGGAGCCGGTCACCGACCCCGGACGGCGGGCAGTAGGCCCGTGGGTCATCCGCTATAGCTCGTCGGGTCCCGGCTGCTCCGGTCGCGGTTGCCCCGGCTGCTCCGGTCGCGGCTGCTCCGGTCGCGGCTGCTCCGGTCGCGGTTGCCCCGGCTGCTCCGGTCGCGGTTGCCCCGGCTGCTCCGGTCGCGGCTGCTCCGGTCGCGGCTGCTCCGGTCGCGGCTGCTCCGGTCGCGGTTGCTCCGGTCCCGGTGGTTCCGGCCGAGCCGGTTCCGGGCCTGCTGGCTCAGCAGGGGGCGGCTGAGGCGGGTGAGCCTTTGCCCACTTCTCGTACGCCGCCACTGCGAGCGGCAAGGTCGGGAACATGTACTCTGCCCCGATCTTCTCCGCCAGGCCAAAGGCCTCAAGGTCGCGGAGCACATCCTGCTTGACTCGCGCGAGAGCGAATATCGTTCCCCGTTGCGCGAGGTTCTCGCGTACCGCGTCGAGGGCATCGAGCCCGGTGATGTCGACTTCCACGTTGGCCTCGACGTTGAGTATGTACCAGGCGACCGGCTGCGCCTGCTGGTCCGCCGCGGCGAGGGCCCGGCGCTTGAAATCCTCGGAGTTGGCGAAGAACAGCGGCGCGTCGTAGCGGTAAACGACGAGCCCGGGGATGGTCTGCGCCTCCGGATAGTCGTCGATGTCATGCATCCCGCCGACGCCGGGGACCCGGCCAAGAATCGCGTCATGCGGGCGTGCCACCCGCAGCAGCATGTCGCCGACGGAAATGGCGATCGCGAGCAGGACGCCGTAAAGGATGTTGAAGGCGAGAACGCCGGCGCACGCGGCCACCGCGAGCAGGAACTCGCTGCGGCGGAACGCGGCGAGCCGCCGGAACGCGCGCGCGTCGACCAGCAGGACAGCGGCGTAGACGACGATCGCGCCGAGCGCCGCGCTCGGGAAGCGGGCGAGCACGGGCCGCAGCACAAGCAGCACGCCAATTACCGCGGCGAGCGCGGCAAGCGAGTACACCTGAGTACGGCTGCCTGCCGACCTGCCAATGGCCGTGCGGCTCGCGCTGCTGCTCACCGGGAAGCCGCGGAACAGGCCCGCACCGATATTCGACATTCCGAGCGCCAGCAGTTCCCGGTTGGCGTTGATCGCTCGATCGTCCGGCCGGGCGAATGACCGTGCGGTCAGCACATCGTCGCTGAAGGCGACAAGCAGCACGCTCAGCCCGGGAAACAGCAGAATCCGCAGGTCATCTGGGTGAAGGGGCGGTAGCCCCGGAGTAGGCAGGCCGACCGGGATCGTGCCGATCACAGCGATACCGTGCCGGTCCAGCCGGAACAGCGCCACGGCCAGGGTGGCAAGCAGTATGGCAAGCAGCGGCCCGGGTACCTGGCGCCACCGTGACTGGACGAGGAAGAGGAAGACCAGAACCAACACCGCGACCACCAGGCTGCCGACCCGGACATGGACGACGCCGCGGGCGAAGGAGGTGATCTCGGCGATGAAGGTCTGGCCATTGACCGGCACGCCGGTGATCTTCCCCAGCTGCCCGGCCACCATGATGAGCGCGACACCGGTCAGGTAGCCGATCAGCACCGGCCGCGAGAGCAGATCGGCCACAAAGCCAAGCCTTGCCACCCACGCGACCAGCGCGAACACCCCAACCAGAATCGCGAGCGCGGCGGCCAGCGCCGCGTAACGCGCGGTATGGCCCGCGGCGAGCGGCCCGATGGCGACGGCCGTCATCAGGGCGGTGGTCGATTCGGGGCCCACCGACAAGGTCGGCGACGAGCCGAGTACGGCATAGCTCACCAACGCGGGCAGGATCGCCCACAGGCCCGCCACCGGTGGCAGGCCCGCGACAACGGCGTAGGCCATGACCTGCGGAATGAGATAGGCGGACACGGTCACGCCCGCGACCAGGTCGCCGCGGAGCCAGGACCGCGGATAGCCGCGCGGCACCACTACCCGGGGCAACGCGACCCGCCACCCCGGGCACGATCATCAACCTGCCCTCGGCCTGGCATCACCAGTTGCGCTGGATCCGCAGGCGCGCCCGTGAAGAACATGCACACCGCCCCCAGCCAGGGATCCATTGTGCCTCCCGTGCCCCCGTGCGGCGCTCTGCCCCCGGCCCCGGCGGTTCGGGCCTGTGCGGAGAACGGATGTTAGAGCGGTCAGCACGCTTGCATTGTCATTACGCAGATATTTTGCGGATTCATGAATTTTGGGGGTGTTCAGGCGTGTGATTACGGAACGGGCTGGTGCGCCCGCGGGCCCCTCATCGCCACAAGCCGCCGTACCCGGGGCCGCACTGGTCCAGCAGGACCACAACCGCGCGGCGCAGGCGGTTGGCCATTCTCAGCCTCAGGGCCGTCTGGGGACCTTTGCCCCTACGCGGTCACACCTAGCAACGCGGTCTGATGAAGTTGGCGTCTATGGCAGGAGGTTCGCCATGGTGCGGATCGAAGGCGATAGCGCGGCGCTGGCGCAGGTGACGATGTTTCTGGTGATGTGGATGGCAGCGGCGGAGTGGAGAAGCGATGAGCAGGCTGGACGCGCCGCCGCTTAGCGTGCACCCGTTCGTGCGCGGCATGGCGGACGAGCACATCGCCCGGCTGAGCGAGGTCACGCGGTACATAGCGGTGCCAGCCCGGTACCGGCTCTTCGAGGAAGGCGGGACGGCCGACCGGTTGTGGCTGATCGAGGCCGGCCAGGTAGCCCTCGACCTGCAAATGCCCGGGCACGGCCCGCTCATCATCGAAACCCTCGGCCGAGGTGACGTGATTGGCTGGTCGTGGCTGTTCCCGCCGCACCAGTGGCAGCTCGGGGCGATCACCATGCAGCCCACGCAGGCGTTTGAGCTGGATGGCCGGGCCGTGCGCGGATTGCTTGACGCCGATCCGGCCCTCGGACACGAGCTCACCTCCAGGTTCATCGCCGTGCTGGTGCACCGGCTGCAGGCGACCCGGATCCGGTTGCTGGACGTCTACGGCCGCCCGGAGCGTGCGCCATGACGCCTCGGTGCTTGCTACCGGGTCACCGCGCGGCACGCCGACACCCGGCCGGGGCCGCTCACGTACATCACGTTCAGGTCGCCTGCCACCGATGGCTGATGCCAAGCGTGAAGCCCTTAACGGCTGCCGTTGATGCGCCACAGCATGGGGCGTACGTTCACGTCACCGGGGGCGCGTTATGGCCGCGCACTGGGTGAGCGTGCTGACGATGCGAAGCCGCGGCGGAGCGCATGAACCGGGCTGACCAGCCGGACGGTGCCGTGGCTGAGCGCCTGCGGATCCTCACGGTGGCCGACAGGTGGCTTGAGCCGCCTGATCACTGACCGCCCGCTGCATCAGGTCGTGCATCATCTGGTCACGCAGTTTCTCCAGCTGCGGGCTGACCTGGACGGGTACCGGCGTGGGGGCGCGCAGGGCCCGCGCGGCCGGCGGCAGCCAGGCCAGGTCGGCCGCGCACCGCTGCTGGGCCGCGGCGAGAGGTTCGG
Organism: uncultured Actinomycetota bacterium; assembly: GCA_963820395.1. Taxonomy (GTDB): domain Bacteria; phylum Actinomycetota; class Actinomycetes; order Streptosporangiales; family Streptosporangiaceae; genus DATFVJ01. The sequence goes on from CAWGAE010000010.1 coordinate 6,870, forward strand.
GTCCGGTGAGGCGCCGGCCGCCGCGCATGACCGGGATGAGAAGGGGCTGGTGGCCGGGCGGCGCGGGCTCGCCGCGCAGCGCGAGGACATCATCGCCAGGGCCGCGGTAGACCTGCTTGGCGCCCGGCGCGTTCACCTTGCCCGGTGACAGCTTCATCACCGGCCGGCCGGCGTAGGCCACCAGCTTGTAGGCGCTGTCCAGGTAGGGCGCGTCGGCCGAGACGCCCATCTTGGTGCCCACGCCGTAGGCGTCGATCGGCGCCCCGCGCGCGGCCAGGCCGGCGATCGCGTATTCGTCCAGACCGCCGCTGGCGAAGATCTGGGCGTCCGGCAGTCCCGCGTCATCGAGCAGGCCGCGCGCCGATCGGGCCAGCCCGGCAAGGTCGCCGGAGTCCAGCCGCACCCCCACCGGCCCCGGCAGCCGCAGCCGCCGCGCCACCTCGATGGCTGCGGCCACGCCGCGTACGGTGTCATAGGTGTCCACCAGGAAGGTCGTCTTCCCGGGAAAGTCCTCCGCGAACGCGGTGAACGCGTCCTGCTCATCAGCGAACGCCTCGATGAACGAATGCGCCATCGTGCCCGCAGCGGTCAGCCCGTAGCGGCGCGCCGCCTCGACGTTGCTGGTGGCCGCAAATCCCGCGATCGCCGACGCGCGGGCCACCGCCAGCCCCGCGTCGATCCCCTGGGTGCGGCGGAACGCGAAGTCGACCAGCTGCGCCCCACCGGCCGCCAGCACACACCTGGCCGCCTTCGTGGCGACGCTCGTCTGGAACGTCACGTGGTTGAGCAGCACCGTCTCGGCCAGCTGTGCCTCCGCGATCGGCCCGGTCACCTCCAGCAGGGGCTCACCGGCCAACACCACCCGTCCCTCAGGCACCGCCCATACCTCACCGGTGAACCGCAGGCCCGCGAACGCACGCACGGTCTCCTCGCCGTATCCCTGGGCCAGGCGCAGGTAATCCAGATCGTCCCCGGTGAACCCGAAATCCTCCAGGAACCGAAGACAGTCCTCCAGGCCGGCAGCGACAAGAAACCCACGATCGGCCGGCAGCCGCCGCACGAACAGGCTGAACGTCGCCGGGCCTGCCATCGCCCGGCGCAGATAGCTCGCGGCCATATTCAGCTCGTACAAATCGGTCAAAAGCCCACCCGGCACGATGCCGCCTCCTTACGGCCGCATCCGCACGCCTGTACTGCGCGGCGCGCCAGAAACGGCGTCCTCATCGCCCCCGATCCGCGCCCGCACCGGGCGACGTCCCGGCCTGCATGCGCCCCGATCACATGTTCAACCCGACCCGCTAGTGGGTGACGGCCTCCCACTCGGCGGCGGCTGCGTTGAGAAGCCGACCCGTCGCACCACACGTGGCCGGGGGCGCCGGACGGTCCTGCTTCCATCCTGCGCGTCCGCCGCGGCGGGTGCCCGCATTTCACGCTGCCTGCCGGTGGCAAGGAGATCCAGGGCCCTTCCGCCCACGGGAACGAGACCTTCGTCATCCCGGACCGTGCCAGCACGCCAGCCGCTGCCGAAGGCCGCGGCACCGCGCATCCCAGCGGGCTGGCTTATCAGGTACAGCTCGTCCCGGGCAGCAGCAAGCTGGTCGAGCATGGCCACCACCAGGCCGCTCGCCCAGCCAAGCAGGCTCGCATACTCGACCCGCAACTCGGCCGTTCCAGGCACGCCCTCACCCCGGCGGACCAGATCATGCAACTCCCCCGCCAATGCCGGGGAAACTGACCGTTCAAGTTCCGCGCTGGCGACCTCGAGCAGCCGCTGAACGCGTGCCCGGCCCTCCGGCGGCACAGTCGCCAGATCAAGCTCGTCCCTTGCCGCGGTGAGCATTCCGAACATCCGCAGGACACGATCCGGTGCCTCCACCCGGTAGGCCTTGCCCGCCCGGGCCGCGTCCAGCACGATAACGCCCCGCCGCCCAGCCCAGCGACGCTCGCTTACCTGCGACCCAGCGCTGACCATCCCAATCGCCCCTCGCCTTGAGACTGCGCGCCCGCCAGCCAGCCGGATAGGGCCCTTCGTCACCCACGCCCGCGACAGGCAGACCGGGCAACGGCACCAGCCCGATCGAAGCCCTGCTAATGGTTGGCCGCGCGGCCGCGCCCAATGCCGTGGGTGCGCGGTGTGGTGTTTGCAACGCGCCCGCTGATCCCCACCCCGCCGACCGCCGCGGGCCGCAGCAGCCGGTCGATGGCGCGGCGCTGCCGGGGATCGCCAGAGGTCGTACGCGTTCACCGATGAGGCAGCGGCGAGCGAGCGCATGTTCCACGAATCGCTCAACCTGGCCGCCTGTGACAGCAGGGGCGTGACGGGCGGCGGACGTTCTGTTCCCCCGGTCTGGGCTGCTCCTGTGAGGGGACGAGGGCGTGCCGAGCTGTCGCGTCCATGGCGCCGGTCTGCCCCGGGGCCGCTTCCGGGTTGAGGCTGAGCGTCGCTGGCCATGCCCTTCCTGACGAGGCGACGCGCGCCGCCGCGCGCGTCGTTGTGAAATATCTCCCCGATGGCGCGACCCGCGCCGGAGATCTAACGTCTGTTCCGTGAAGAGTCGGCACGAGGCGTGGGTGCGGCCGGCCGGGCTCAACCCCGAGGAGGCGGCGGACCTGCTCCTGCGTGATCTGCGCAGTTCGCGGGCCGGGCTGACCTCCGCCGAGGCGCGGCGGCTGCTGTTGCAGTACGGCCGGAACGAGCTGCGCCGTCGCGGCGGCCGTCGTTGGCCCGGTGAGCTGGCGCGCCAGTTCACGCATCCCCTTGCGCTGCTGCTGTGGATCGCAGCCGGGCTGCTTACCGCGGTCGGGTCGGACGTCGTGGCCGCCGCGGTCATCCTCATCATCTTTCTCAACGCTGCCTTCGCCTTCGTCCAGGAGGTACATGCCGAACATGCGGTCGAGGCGCTGGCCAAATACATTCCCCAACGGGTAAAGGCCGTTCGCGACGGTTCCCCGTACGAGATCGACGCCGCCGAACTGGTGCCGGGCGACATCGTCGTCATCGAAGCAGGCGACCGGATCGCAGCCGACCTCCGCCTCTTGCACGGGGCCATCGAGGTCGACATGTCCTCACTGACCGGGGAGTCGGTACCCATGCTGCGCTCGGCCTCGATGGTGGACGTGAACGTCCCCGTGCTCACCGCGCACGATCTCGCCTTCAGCGGTACCAACTGCACCGGCGGCGAGGCCCGTGGCGTGGTCTTCGCCACTGGTATGAGCACCGAACTGGGCCGCATCGCCGCCCTGTCGGAGCGGGTCAAGCAGGATCCCAGCCCACTGGAGCGGCAAGTACGCCGGGTCGCCTGGCTGATCGCGATGGTCTCGGTGGCACTGGCACTTGGCTTCATTCCCGTGGCCACGTTCGGCGCCGGGCTGTCGTTGGCCGACTCCGTGGTCTTCGCCGCCGGCCTGCTGGCGGGCATGGTCCCCGAGGGGCTGCTGCCCGTCATCACCCTCGCGCTCGCCGTGGCCGTCCGGGCGCTCGCCGCGCGCGGGGCCCTCGTCAAACGGCTCAGTGCCGTGGAGACACTTGGTTCGACGGACGTCATCTGCACCGACAAGACGGGCACCCTCACCGAGAACCGCATGCGCCCCGCCAACGTGTGGACTGCCGGGGGCTCCCTCGATCTGGACGACGCGGCTGCGTGCCCGGACCCACCGGACCCGGCCCTGGCCACGGTGGGGCGAATCGCCGCTACCTGCAACAACGCCCGGGCCGACGCCGGCCAGGAAGCGAGCGGCGATCCGACCGAGATCGCCGTGCTGCTCGCCGCGCGCGAGCTGGGGGCGGACCTGTCAGTGACCGAGCGTGAGGCGCATCGCTGCTGGCAATTCCATTTCGACCCCGAAATCAAGTTGATGTCGACCATCGACCGGGATGACGGCCTGCTCGTCGTCCATACCAAGGGAGCACCTGAAGCGCTCCTGCCACGCTGCACGACCTTTCTCGGCACGCACGGGCAGCAGCTGCCGCTCGCCGAGCCCGACCGCGAACGCATCACCGCCCAGGTCGATGCGTTCGCGGCTGACGGGCTGCGCGTGCTCGCTCTGGCCGAACGTGAACTGTCATCCGAGAAAACAGCGCCGCATAGACGGGGCGATGCCGAGCGCGAGCTGTGTTTCGCCGGATTGATCGCGATGCTCGACCCACCACGCCCCGAAGTCGCCCAAGCCGTCCGCAGCTGCCGAGCCGCCGGCATCCGCATCATCGTGATCACCGGCGACCACCCGCTCACCGCGGTCGCGATCGCCCGCCGCGTCGGCATCACCGGCAGCGCCCCCACGGTGGTCAGCGGCGGCCAACTCGAGGGGCTCGGCGAGAGCGAACTGCGTGCCCTGCTGCGGCAGAATCGTGACATCATCTTCGCCCGTGCATCCCCGGAGACCAAGCTCCACATCGCCGACGCGCTGCGCGAGGAGGGGCACGTCGTCGCGATGACGGGCGACGGCGTGAACGACGCGCCTGCGCTGCGCTGCGCCGACATCGGCGTCGCCATGGGCTTGTCGGGCACCGATGTCGCCAGGGAAGCCTCCACCATGGTGCTCACCGATGACAACTTCGCATCCATCGTCACCGCGGTGCGCTCCGGGCGCCAGATTTACGACAATGTCCGCAAGTTCATCATCTATATCTTCGCGCACGCGACGCCCGAGGTGGTGCCGTTCCTGTTCTTCGCGCTCGGCGGCGGCAGCATTCCGCTGCCGTTGACGATCCTTCAGCTCCTCGCGTTCGACGTCGGCAGCGAGACGCTGCCGGCCCTGGCGCTTAGCCGCGAACCCGCCGAGCCGGGGCTCATGGACCGCCCGCCGCGGCCCCGTTCCGAGGGTGTCATCCGAGGCCCGATGCTGATTCGTGCCTGGCTCTTCCTCGGCGCCATGGTCGCAGCGCTTCAGATGGCAGGGTTTTTTTACGTGCTCACCAAAGCGGGCTGGAGCCCCGGCGATCCGGTCGGACCAGGGCAGCCCCTGCACCACGCCTACCAGCAGGCGACGACCATGACCTTCCTCGGCATGATCGCCGGGCAGATCGGCACCGCGTTTGCCGTTCGCACGCAGCGCGCCTCGCTTCGTTCCGTGGGCCCCCTGTCCAACCGCTACCTGCTCGCGGCAATTACAGGTGAGCTCCTGCTGGCAGCCGTCTTCGTCTACGCCCCGCCTTTCCAGCAGCTGCTGGGGACCGCCGCCCTGCCGGCCGGCGACCTGCTGCTGTTGCTGCCCTACCCGTTCATCGTCTGGGGCGCCGACGAACTGCGGCGATACCTGATCCGACGGCACGGATCCCGCACACCCCAGCCCGGATAGCCCGGCACACGTGGTTGCGCAGCACCGTCTCGGTCAGCTGCGGTTCCGCGATCGGCGCGGTCACCTCCAGCAGGGGCTCACCGGCGAACACCACGCGTCCCTCGGGCACCGCCCAGACGTCACCGGTGAACCGCAGCCCCGCGAACGCACGCACGGTCTCCTCGCTGTATCCCTGGGCCCGGCGCAGGTAATCCGGATCGTCAGCGGTGAACGCGAAATCCTCCAGGAACCGGAGGCAGTCTTCTAGGTCCTTCTAGGTCGGCGTCGGCAAGGAACCCACGGTCGGCGCGCCGGCCCGCGAAGAATGCCTGGCCGAAGCGGTGCGCGGCCTGGTCGGCAGTTTCGCGGACGTCGCGGGCGCACTGCCGAGCGGCACGTAAACGCCGACGGCGATGAGGATCTGCTGGTGGCCGTTCTCGATGAGGTCCTACGGAATGGACGCCAAGGGTGAGGGCCCGGTCTCGGTGACAGTGCGGCGCGCCTGCGATGGCGGGGTGAACCTCCTCTTGCCGCTCACCGACATCGACGCGGTGGAGATCGTCGGCGCGGCACCGACGGCAGCGTCGTTTCACGAACTGCGGTGCGCAGCGGACTCCTCGGGCCGCTGGTCGTGCAGCGTGACTGTCGACGTGTAACACCCTCGCCGCCGGGAAAGGGCAGAACATCCCTGTCGGTGGCGGCTGCCGCGGAAGGCACAGCCAGGGCAACAGGCCGTTTGGCCCTGCCATGCTGGGTCCGATCGTGCTCTGGTGAAAGCGATGTCAGAGAACAACGGGATTTCGTGATCAGCGGACGGTGATCCGCCTGCCTAGCCGAGGAGTACCGTGACCAACCAGATCGGCCACATTGCAAGGAATCGCCGATGACCGCCCTCGAGGAACGCGTTCAGCTGCTGGAGGCCCGGGTGGCGACGCTCGCCGACGCGATCCGCGTGCTGGCACATGGGCTCGAGGACCTTCCGATGGCCGAACCCGGGGAAAGGCCCGCCGCCGAGGCCGCCAGGCGAGCGCATGACCTGCTGCTGGCCGAGCCGCCACTGCCGGGCCAACCGGCCGATTCAGACCGCCAAGGTGAATAACGGCTGCCGCGGGGCGGTCGACGACTGGGTCGACGGCCCGGGCCGCCTGCCAGGTCGCCCGGGTGCACGGGGCCGCCGGGGTGGTGCCGGGCGGTCCCCGTCGCGCCGCCCGGGCCTGCCTGTCGGCTACCTCGGCGCCAGCACCGGCGCCGCCGCCGCGCTGTGGGCCGCCGCCGAACCCGGTGGCATCGCGGCCGTGGTTGTCCCGCGGCGGAGACGTGCTCCGCCGGGCCGGCAGTCTCGATCGCCGCGCCGGCAAGTCCTGCCGTACACCGAACGCAGCGTCCGGCACTGACGGCCGCCACCCGCCGACGGCCTGGACAGCGTGGTCTGCCGGACCGAGGACGGATACCGGCTGGCCCAGGCCCACCCACAGTCCCATCGGCTCGGCCCGGTGGACGCCTCCATCACGATCAGCGAGGAACCCGCGCCGAGGCTCGCTCCCGCTGATGCGAGGGCACGACTGGAAGCCCTCGGCCAGCCTTTCCTGTTTTTCGTCAACAGCCAGACCGGCCGCGGCTCGTCTACCACCGCTACAACGGCCGCTACGGCCTCATCACGCCGCCCGGCACATGATCGTGCCGGGCTGAGTGCGTCGCCCGCGTCACGCGCTCACCAACACCCCCCGCAGCTGCTAGATCTCGGGCGTGCGCTTCCTAGTCTGGATCTCCTTTCGCCAGGTGGGGACTGCGCCGTCGGGGAGTTCAGCTTCGCTGCCAGCTCCGGTGGTGCTGCCTTATGCAGGCCGGGCTGGGGACGCTGGGACGGCTGCCTCGGCAGCGCGCTGACCGGTCGGGCCGAGCCAGCCGGTGATGGCGCTCGCGGTGTCGCCTGGGGCTTCGAGCTGGGGTACGTGGCCCACGTCGGGCATCTCGATCAGCGTCCAGGCCGGGTTGGCGCGCGCCACCGCCCGTGCGACCGCGATGGGCACCATCCGGTCGCGGGTGCCGTGCAGCAGCAGCACCGGGCAGGTGATCGAGCCAATGACGCGCCGGTACGCCCCGCCGCGCAGGTCGCCGAAGGCCGCGATGATGGAACGGGCTGACGCGGCGATCTCCCGCTCGGCCTCGGGCGACATCAGAGTGTGGCGGGCGACGGTGACATGGGCGGCGAGCACGTCGGCGGGCACCCGTGCGGCATCTACGCAGCACAGCGACAGCACGCTGGCAACCAGCGCTTCCGGCGGCATGCGGCGCCGGAAGCGCATCAGCAGCGGGCCAAGGACTGGCGTGGCGTAGGCGGCGAGCATCGGCGTGACGAACCGGTCCGGCCACGCGGGCACCAGCGGCAGGACCGGGTCGACCAAGACCAGGCCGGCCACGGCGGCCGGGGCGGCGCAGGCCTCCAGCAGGCAGATCATCCCGCCCATCGAGTTGCCGGCCAGAAGCACCGGGCCCGCGGACACGGCTTCGAGGAAACCGTGCAGCACCGCCCGCAGGGCGGTCACGTCCGTGCCGCGACCGCAGGACCGGGTGAGACCATGCCCGGGAAGGTCGGGGGCAAGCACCCGGCAGCGGCCGGTCAGCAGCGGCGCGATTGCCGACCAATTCACCGCCGAGCCGGCCAGCCCGTGCACGCACACGACCGCTGGCCCGCTGGCCGGGCCGCCGAAGTCCAGGTAGTGGACCGGGCCGTCGAGGTCAATCCACCGCGAGCGTGCTCCCGCGCCCAGCACCCGCACGTCATCGCCGCCCGGGCGCGGATCGGCAATCGGCGGGCCAGCTGGCGTGGCGGCATCGCCTTCTGCTGCGCCGGTCAGCCCCAGTGCCGGCGCCAGCCCCGTGGCGGAGATCGTTGTGCGCCACCCGGTAGCCAGGTAGCCGCCGCGGGCGAGGAGACCGTTCACAGCCTGCAGAGGAGATGGGGCACGAGCCTGATGATGACGTGATCTAAGTGCCATCTGCGAAGCGGCTGCGCGGTTGATAATCATGCCAAGCTACCTTCCAGCTCGGTCTCCAGGCCCCTGGACCTGCTCAGTGCTCTCCTCGGGCAAATTTGCGCAACATCCCCGCCGGGAAATGTCACGGGCTGTCATCCCGTCGCCGCCGCCCGCCGAAGCCGTGCCCGCCAGGATTTTGCTTTAGGCACGACCCTGGTCGTGTGACGATGCGCTGTGGGAGCCGAGCTGACTAGGGACCTTCGGCCCGTTGCGATAGGTACCTGGTCCGGTGCCCTGCTCGCGGACACCGCCCGGTATCGCCGCGACGGCGGTCCTTTGGCAGCGCCGTGAGCGGCGAGTGCCGAAACGTGGGGACTCGCTCCGGCCAGCAAGGCGCGAGGAGAGATGGTTGCGGTCGGACCAGCGTGTGCTCGAGCTTGCCGAGGACGCGACGGTGCCGCTGCTCGAGCGGGTCCGGTTTCTTGCGATCTTCGCGAGCGACCTGGACGAGTTCTTCAGCCTTCGTGCCGCGGAGCTGACGCGCCGGTCGGCCACCGGGCCGCTGGTGCAGACGGCGATCAGGTGGCCGCCGGGGCCGGCCTTGGAGCACATTCTCGAGGTCGCTGGCGAGCTCATGCTGCGGCATGCGGCCTGCTTCCGCCAAGCGGTGCTGCCCGCGCTGACCAAGGAGGGGATCGAGATCCGGCGCTGGAGCGAGCTGTCCAGCACCGAACGCCAGGGCCTGCATCGGCTCTTTCGTGACCGGGTATATCCAGTGATGACGCCGTTGCTTGTCGACCCGGCCCACCCGTTCCCCTACATTTCCGGTCTGTCACTGAACCTCGCCGTGGTTGTCGCCGATCCGCAGGCCCCGCGCAAGATGTTCGCCCGGGTGAAGGTCCCCCCGCTGCTGCCGCGGTTTTGTGAGGTGTCGCCGCGCCGGTTCATCCCGCTGGAAGACATGATCGCCGCGCACCTGGTCCAGCTGTTTGAAGGCACGGAAATCCTGGAGCACTGCGCCTTCCGCGTTACCCGCCATCCCGACCTGCCGATCGATAAGCACGTCACCGGAGACCTGGCGTGGGCGCTGAAACGCGAACCGCCGGGCCGGTGGAAGGGTCCGGCGGTCCGTCTGGAGGCCGAAGACTCAATCTCCAAGCGCGTGCTCGACCGGCTGACGACCGAATTGGGCATCGGCGACCACGCCGTCTACCGGCTCCCCGGCCCGCTCGACCTAACCGGCCTGCACGCCATCGCCGACCTCAGCCTCCCCGAACTCAAATATCCGGCAGCAAGAGGTGACCTCCTGTGCTCGCCGAGGGGTCGCCATCCTGATGGCGCGAGCGAGCGGTACCCCCGGTCTCGAACCGTCCGTAAGTGAAGCCGCGGCTGCGGTGGTGTTTCTTCTGGCCCTCCTTGACAGGGATGACCGCTTTGATGCCACGGCTGCGCAGCCAACACCCAGGCACGGTTGCCGGCCGGGGAGTACGCCTTGTCACCCATCGCGCGGCCGGGCCGCTGCCGTGGCCTGCCCAGGCCGCGGCGGCCGATGCCGATCGCCTCGATCAGCGGGGAAAGCACGGCGAATCGACGTGCTGGCCCGGGCTGGTAAGCCGGCACAGGGCGGCAGCGCAAGTCCGCGGCCAGGTGAGTCTTGGTGGTCAGCCCGCGACGGAAACGGCCGATCGTCTGCCCGCCGGCCCGGCGTGCGGGCAGATTCTTGTCGTTTGCTGGTGTCCCCTGTGGGGCCGTCGACGGCCGGGACACGGGTTCGCCGCGGGCGCGGCGGACTTCTTGGTGGCCCGCATCGGCGCCGCCTTCGTCCCTTCCTTCTTCATCGCTTCCTTCTTCGCCGGTGCTTTCTTCGCGGCCGACGGGACCGGCTCGGCCAGCGCGGTCAGGTCCACGACTGAGTCGTCTCCGCCGAAGCTGTTGGGGACGTAGGCGTCGGCGGCCCAGTCGTTGTCCCACCGCTGGCCATCGAGGAGGTACCGGAACCGCTAGGTCCGCCCCGCGTCGAGGTCGACCGTCAGGCTGAACCCGCCCGCGGCGCATCACATCGGCCTCGGCCGACCAGTCGTTCCAGTCCCGCACACCGCCGCGGTCTGGGCACCCACCCCAGGATCGACGGTGAAGGTGACGCTGGCCGTGCCCTTCGCCGTCCTGGATTTGATCACTTCTCGCCTCCGCTCTGCTAAATATGCACACCGCAAAAATCCCAGGTCAAAATCCATGATCATCTGTTCGCGCTAAAGGTAACGGATGGCCGCTTCAGGCCAACGTAGCCTGGCCTGCCTTGGCCACACCGGACGATGGCGCAGACCCTCGGCATCGTCCACAGGGCGGCCGATAACGGTTTCACCTGCGATCCGCACCAAGCCTGGCCTCCCGTCAGACGCCCACCTTCATCAGACCGCCTTCGTCGCTGTGAGCGCGTAGAGGCAAAGATCAAGATCCCCCAGGCACGGCTGGGCTGCCAGCATGGCCAGCCACCGCCGCGCAGCGGGTTATCGCCTGCTGGTCCAGTGCGGCCCGGTTACCGACCACTCGGCATCCCAGGCGGCGAGCCGCCGGCGGTCCAGCGCCCGGTGCAGCAGCATCCCGGCGACGAGCAGGCAGACCGCGAGGCCCAGGGGGGTAAGTACGGCGGCGCGAACCGCCCCGCCGGCGACCATGGTGTGCGGCAGCGGAGCACCGGTCAGCCGCCCGGAAGCGTCGGTCCACACCATTACCGTGCTGCCGGCTCGAGTGCCCGCCGCGGCGCTGATCTCGCCGGTGCGCGGCGTCCCGTCCGGCGCGGCCCACCGGATCGGCACCTGCGGCTGCACCGGGGGCCCGTACGCGGTGTACACGGGCGGGGGGGCGTCCCGGAGCAGGGCCGCGGGAACCTGATGCCACGCAGCCTCCTCAACGCGCTCGGTGCGCAGGCTGGCAGCGTAGACCCAATGCTCTGCAGCGAGCGCAGCAACGGGGGCGCCGGCCAGGAATGCGAAAAGCAACCCGGCTACGACTGCGCCCTCGGCCCGGTCACACCGGCGCCGCAGCGGGTTGCGGTCGGGCCACAGCCCACGCACGAGCCTGGCCAGCCACACCAATCTTGGATGCACGTACTGTCTCATGTCCGGTCACCCCCGCGCGCTGGCCCGGGCCAGCCAGCGCCCCTGGCCGCGATCACTGACGGCCCGGACCGCAGCCGCGCCTGCCGCACGGCCTCGCGGAGATCACCGGTGGTCACCAGGCCGGTTACCCTGCCCTGATCGAGTACGACCGCGGCCACCTCGCCGCCGAGCGGCGGCCGCGCGAGCAGCGGCCCGGCCGGGTCGCCGGGCGCGGCCTGATAGGTGGCAGGGACCGCGATCGCCGCCCGCTGGACGCGCAGCAGGGAGCGGTCATCCGGGGGGATACGGGTGAGCCCGCCGCTGAAGGCCAGGCCGGTTAGCTCCCCGCCGGAATCGACCACGGGGAACGCGGTCTGATGGGAATGCGCGGCCACATTGACGATGAAGTCGTGCACCGTCTGCCATCCGGCCGCGACGTCGGGGTCGGGCCTCATCACGTCGGACACCAGCAGGCCGGCCAGGGCGTTCACGGCGATCGTGGCGTCGGCCTCGGCGCCGGCCGCGCTGACCAGGAACCAGCCGATCAGCATCAGCCACAGCCCGCCGAAATCGGCCCAGGCCAGCAGGATGGCCACGCCGACGACGATGATCCCGGCACCCAGCAGCCGCCCGGCCCGCGCCGCCGCCAGGGCCGCCCGGTACTGGTCGCGGTAACGCCGCCACAGCACCGCCCGCAGCACCCGGCCGCCGTCCAGCGGCGCCCCCGGCAGCATGTTGAACACCGCCAGCATGCCATTCATCAGCGCAAGCCAGCTGGCCGCTGCGACCGCCACCGCCGGGCCCCCATAGAAGCGGACCGCCGCCGCCGCCCCGGCGAAGATCACAGTCAGCGCGGCGCTGGCGCCCGGCCCGGCCAAGGCGATCCGCAGATCGGCACCGGCATCAGCCGGATCGCCCGCGAGCTCCGTCACGCCGCCGAGCATCCACAGCGTGATCGAGCGCACCCCTACCCCGTTGCGCTTGGCCACCAGCGCATGCGCCAGCTCATGACCAAGCAAAGACGTCACGAACAGCAGCGCCCCGGCAACCGCGGCCGCCCAGTACAGGGCCTCGGGCTGATGCGGAAGAGCCGCGGGCAGCACTTCCTGGCCGAGGATCCCGGTGATGATCACCAAGATAACCGCGACCGTCCAATGCGCGCCGACCGGGATCCCAGCGACCCGGCCAAGCCGTAGGCTTTGCTTCACCGGCACCCCGCCACGCCTTCATGGCGCCTCCACTGTCACGGTGCACTTCTGCAGTACGCACGGCCAAGGGCCGATTTCCTTGTCTCGCGAGGACCTTCGGCCCGCATTCGCGGCCCAGTGACCCGCAATGCCATGTGGTTCAGCGTGATGAGTACTTGCGGGCCGTGGTCACGATGTTTTTTTCTGGTGCGTTGAACGGAGAGTGACGATGGAGGGCGGGCATGCTGCAGGCCCGGCTGTCGCGCCGGGCGGGCGGTCCTGGCGGGCCGGTGATCGTTCGGTGAGGGGGCGGGGGCGGCGGTCAGGCGCCTAGTGCGGCACGCCGTAAGTCCTTTGCCGGTGCTGGGTCGGCGTGATGTTCACTGCTGGTAGTCGGTGAGGTGGATGATGGCGGCGGTGTCGAAGGCGTCGTTGGGGTGCCCGGCGCGTTCGCCGGTGCGCAAGATCGCGTCGGTGTAGGTCTCGGTGGCGGGGTCGTAGATCGCGAACCCCAGTGGTCGTCGTCGCCGAGGTACTGGATGCGGCACAGGGGGATCTGCTCGTCGTTGTCGTCGCCCTCTCCGGCCCAGGCGGTCAGGTAGCCGAACGAGCCGCGCCAGCGGATGGTGACTTCCTGCAGGTCCGGGCAGGTGAGCGAGGCGTGGTGGTCGACGGTCCCCTCGATCAGGTCCTTGAGGCGCTTGGACGGTACCGGCATGTCCTCTAGTGTCGCCTGGCTGCGCTGGCCGCGGCGCCGGGGCCGGTGCGCGACACGCCGACGGGGCGGATATCCGCTGTTCCGGCCTGTTGTGGTGGCATTCTTCCGTGATCATCGTGACGCGGAAGGAGACCCGGCATGAGCGGGCGTGCCCGTGCTGTGACCATCACTTTGACCACCAAGCGGCGCCGCAAGCTGGAGCAGATCGTGCGGGCGGCGACCAGCCCGCAGCGGCTGGTGCTGCGCGCCAGGATCGTGCTGGCGGCCGCGGGCGGGATGGCGAATGCGGCCATCGCCCGCGGCCTTGGCTGCAGCGTGGCGATGGCGCGGGCCTGGCGGGGCCGGTTTGCCGTGCGCGGGATACCGGGCCTGTTCGATAAGCCCCGCTGCGGGCGGCCGGAGGTGCACGGCCCCAGCGCCCGGCTGGCGGTCATCGCGGTCGCCACCTCGATCCCGCCCGACGGCGAGTCACAGTGGTCCCGCTCGCTGATCGCAGGTCATCTGCAGGAGCGGGGCCTGCCGATCTCGGCGTCCACCGCAGGCCGGGTGCTGGCCGAGGCCAAGGTCCGCCCGCACAAGGTCCGCGGCTGGCTCAACCGCGCCGATGACCCCTCGTTCTGGGCCCGGGCCGGGCAGGTGTGCCGCCTGTACCTGAACCCGCCGCCCGGAACCCTCCTGATCAGCGTCGATGAGAAGACCGGCATCCAGGCCAAGTCCCGCAAGCACCCGCAGATCCCCGCCCGGCCCGGCCGCGACGCCCGCCGGGAGTTCGAGTACGTCCGGCACGGCACCGTCTCCATCATCGCCGCGATGAACGTGACCACCGGCGAGGTGATCGCCGAGGGTATTCACCGCAACAACTCCGCGGCCTTCATCGCCTTTCTGGCCATGCTGGACCAGATGACCCCGCCGCACCTGCGCATTCACCTGATCATGGACAACGGCTCCAGCCACACCTCGCGCGCCACCCGTGCCTGGCTCGCCGCCCATCCCCGGTTCGCCGTGACCTACACCCCCAAGCACGCCTCCTGGCTGAACATGATCGAGCAGTGGTTCGGGGTCCTGACCCGCCGGCTGCTGCGCCGCGGCGACTTCACCTCCCGCGACGACCTCGACGCCAAGATCACCGCATTCACCATCCGGTACAACAAGAACGCCCGCCCCTACAAGTGGGGCTACGACGCCGACGCCGAGCACGCCCGTTATCTCGAACGGCACCGCCAGCCCGAACCGCTGCCTGCCGCCCTGCCGGAAGCCGCATGAAACACCACGCTCGGTAACCAAGCACCAGTCAGGAACTTACGGTGCGCTGCACTAGTGTCCCGCGCCTAAAATCATTCACATAAATCAGAGATCATCCGCACTGGTGAAGACCTTACAATCGGGCGAAGTCCCTGCTAGAAATATTCGGCGAACTTACGGCGCGGGACACTAGCGTGCCGCAGATGCTGATCTCGGCGGGCGCCGTGCGACCAGGCAGGCGAGGCCCAGCGGGCGGCAAACCCGGGCGCGCCTTGGTCTTGCGGTCGCGGTGCCGGTTGCGGTCAACGAGGATGCGCCTGCGGGTCAGGGATGCCAGTGCCTTGTCCCCGTTCGCTTCGGTCAGGCTGGCGGTTGCGGCACCGGAGCGGGTGGCGGTGATGATGGCGCGGCGGGCGGCGGTGGAGGAGATTTCCCGGGGATGCACTGGCTGGCCGGCCCGGCGTCCCTTGCCGGAGGGGACGGCGATTCCAGCGCGGCCCTCCCATCACCGGTGAAGATGTCCGCTTCGTGACTCGCTCGTCCTCCTGGCTGTGGCAAACCCGTCCTCCGGTTTCCATCGAGCAGAACCCCGCCCGGCGATCAGGGTCTGCACAGGTCCGCATCATGGCGCACTCGTTTGCCCCGCCTTCGACTGCAGAATGGGTTTCTCGGCAGCGGGGTACTTCCAGCGGCACAGCACAGGACAGCTGGGTAGCGATAGCGCGACATGACCGGGTGCTCATGCCGCGGGCTGCAGGCAGGGGCTGGCGCGAAGGGGGTGCGCGAGCCGGGGAATGCTGCTGCGGAGAGTCTGACGCGAGGAGGAAGGTGTGGCGGTCCGGTTCGACTCGCTATACCGGCATGGCTTTGCCCGGGTGGCTGTCGGAGTACCACTGTTGCAGGTGGCTGACCCGGCTTTCAACGCCGAACGGACCCTGGGCCTTGCCCGCCGGGCGTCAGCTGAGCATGCTGCGCTGTGCGTGTTTCCCGAGCTGGGGCTGTCGTGTTATTCGGCCGAGGACCTGTTCCACCAGGAAGCTTTGCTCGGCGCCGTGCAGGAGGCCCTGGCGCGCTTGACACAGCAGAGCGCGAAGATAGGCAGCTTGATCATTGTGGGCGCCCCTTTGCGGGTCGCAGGCGGGCTGTTCAACTGTGCGGTAGTGCTGCACCGCGGCCGCGTGCTCGGCGTGGTCCCCAAGAGCTATCTCCCCGGCTACCGGGAGTTCTACGAGAAGCGCCAGTTTGCGGCGGCCCGCGACACCATCGCCGGGCAGACCGTGCTCGCCAGCCAGTCCGTCCCCTTCGGCGCGGACTTGATCTTCGAGGCCACGGACGTGGACGACCTGATGGTCCACGTGGAGATCTGCGAGGACCTGTGGGTCCCCATCCCCCCGTCCAGCTACGCGGCGCTGGCCGGAGCCACCGTGCTGGTGAACCTGTCCGCCTCCAACATCACTATCGGCAAGGCAGGCTTCCGCCGCCTGCTCTGCCAGTCGCAGTCCGCTCGGTGCCTGGCTGCCTACCTGTATGCCGCGGCCGGGCCAGGGGAATCGACCACGGACCTGGCCTGGGACGGTCACGGGCTAATCAGCGAGAACGGCGACCTGCTGGCGGAAAGCGAGCGGTTCGCGGCGCGCGAGCAGCTGGTAACCGCCGACGTGGACCTGGGGCGCCTAGTGGCCGAGCGGGTGCGGATGACTAGTTTCACCGACGCCGTCCACGACCATGCTGACCATCTCCGGCAGATGCGCAAGGTCTGTTTCGAGCTCGGAACCCCGTCCGAGCCCGTTCCGCTGCGCCGGGACATCGCCCGCTTCCCCTACGTCCCCACTGATCCGGCGAGCCTGGCCGAACGCTGCGAGGAGGTGTACAACATCCAGGTCCAGGGCCTGGTTACCCGCTTGCAGGCCACAGGCATCCACCGGGCCGTCATCGGTGTGTCCGGAGGCCTGGACTCCACGCAGGCCCTTATCGTCGCGGCGCGGGTCATGGACCGCCTCGACCTGCCCCGGAGCAACGTGCTGGCCTACACCCTGCCCGGCTTCGCCACCACCCGCACCACCCTGGCCAACGCCCACCGCCTCATGGAGGCCCTGAGCGTAACCGCACACGAGATCGACATCCGCCCGTCCGCCACCCAGATGCTCCGCGACCTCGGGCACCGGGCCGCGGTCGGCGAGCCGGTCTACGACGTCACCTACGAGAACGTCCAGGCCGGGGAGCGTACCTCGCACCTGTTCCGGTTGGCCAACCACCACGGCGCCCTGGTAGTGGGAACCGGGGACCTCTCCGAGCTGGCCCTCGGCTGGTCCACCTACGGCGTGGGGGACCAGATGTCCCACTACAACCCCAACGCCTCGGTACCCAAGACGCTCATCTCCTATCTGATCCGCTGGATGGCCGACACCGGGGAGCTGGGACCCGACGCCAACGAGGTGCTGCAGGCAATCCTCGACACCGAGATCTCCCCCGAACTCGTGCCCCCGGCCCAGGGACGCCTGCAAAGATCCGAGGAGACTATCGGCCCCTACGACCTGCAGGACTTCCACCTGTACTACACGCTGCGCTTCGGATACCGGCCGAGCCGGGTCGCCTACCTCGCCTACCACGCCTGGGGCGACCGCAGCCGCGGGTATTGGCCCAGCCTCCTGCCCCCGGAACGGCGTAACGAGTACGACCTCCCGGCCATCAAGGCGTGGCTGCGAGTGTTCCTGCAGCGCTTCATACAAGCCAGCCAGTTCAAACGCTCCGCGCTGCCCAACGCCCCCAAGGTGGGCTCCGGCGGTTCGCTTTCCCCACGTGGCGACTGGAGAGCCCCGAGCGACGCCAGTGCCCGCGCCTGGCTCGACGAACTTGAGCGCAACGTCCCCGGCTGACGCAGTCAGTGCCGTGTCGAGGCAGACGACTCGTAGTAGGCGGCGCCAAGGTGACGCAGCATCCCATCCAAATGCGCATCACGGCGGTTCATTTGTCTTTGCGCCTCCAGCTGTCGTAACCGGTTGCGGACGGAGGCCGCGCGGACCCGCCGGGTCTCGAGGCGGCCCGCCATCGGCTGGACCCGGCGAGGTGCCCCGACCCGGGAGCCGATCAGTCGCCGCCGCGGCGGCCCGCCCTGGCGTGCACCGAGCCACCCAGGCGCAATTCGGCCTGCAGGGACGCGCGGTAAAGGTGCGCGATGCCGAACACCAGCAAGATCAGCACGAGCGCGGCCCGGGCGAACGTGGCTTCGCGGGCGAGATTCGGCCCCATCTGTGGGGGCGGATTCCAGCCATCGTCGCAACACTGGCCTCTGATGGCCCGGATGGTATCGGCTTTAACGGATCACGGTGCGAGCCAGGTCGATGAGGGGGGTTTCGGCGTGTCGTGCCCAGGCCTGGAGGGCGGCGGCGAGGGCAAGGGCGCTGCCGTAGAGGACGTGCTGGCCGCCTTGACGGGCGATGAGCGAGTCGAGCGATCCGAAGGCGCGTCCCTTGCGGGCCAGGGTGAGGATGTCGATGGCGGCGCGCTCACCGGTCCAGTTCCCGGCAGGCAGGCAGGTCATCGTGGCCAGGCCCGCCGGGGCGCCGGTGTCGTGCCCGGCCAGCCACTGGTCGAGCAGGCCGAGGGCAATGCCGGTGCAGGCGGCGACCGTCGGGACGGAGCCGTCAGGGGATTCAGGCTGGGCTTGGTCCAGGACTCCTGCGGCGAGCCGGGTATCGCCGTCAGCGATGGCCTCGGCGGCTAGCCGCAAGGTGACGGCGGCTAGTTCGCGGGCCTGCCCGGCGGGAGTGAACAGCGCCATGTTGTGCCGCTCCATCGCGCGGTTCAGTGCCCGTCGCAGCGTCTCCAGGTCGGGCACGTCGATGTTGTCCACGTCGATGCCTTCCTCCGCCAGCAGCGGCGCCAGCTCCCGCAGCAGGTCGCTGGCCATGCCCGGCTTGAACTGGATCCCGGGCGGCCCGGCGGGCGGTTCCGGGGAGCGGCGTCGCATGTCTGGCACGCGGACCATCATCGCAGGCCCGCCGCTGGCGGGGACGTCACGGGTTCACAGGCCGGACCGCGCGGCGGGCGTGTCCCAGCCCAGTGTCTTGCGCGGCCTGCTGTTCAGCTCGGCCGCCACGGCGGCCAGGTCGTCCAGCCCGTGCGTGCGCAAATCGCTTCCCTTGGGGAAGTACTGGCGGAGCAGCCCGTTGGTGTTCTCGTTGGATGGCCGCTGCCACGGGCTGGCCTTGTCGCAGAAGTACACCGGCATACCCAGCGCGGCGCTGATCTCGGTGTGCAGCGCCATCTCCTTGCCCTGGTCCCAGGTCAGCGACCGGCGCAGCCGCGGCGGGAGAGCGGACATGGCGGCGATCAGCGCGTCGCGGACCGCCTCGGCGGTGTGCCGTCCGGGCAGGTACAGCAAGATCGTGTACCTCGACGCCCGGTCCACCAGGGTGCCGATCGCGGACCGGTTGGACGCCCCGGTGATCAGGTCGCCTTCCCAGTGCCCAGGTTCCTCGCGGCAGGCCGCCCCGGCGGGCCGCTGATCAAGCATGGTCATCGCGGTGATCCCGTTCGACCGGCGCTCGCCAGGCCGGCGATGCGGCCTGCGCCGCCGCCGGCGCGTGCGCAGCACCCGGGCCGGCAGCCCGCGGGACAGCCCACCCAGTTCGGGACGGTAGACCGCCTGATAGATCGTCTCGTGCACGACATGCCGCGCCGGCTCATCCGGGAACTCGCGGCGCAGCGCCTGGCTGACCTGCTCCGGGCTCCACCGTTTCTCCAGCCGCTCCAGCACGAACTGCCGCAGCGCCGGATCAGCGGCGATCTTGCCCGGCCGCGGCCGGGCAAGCCGCCGCACAGCCAGCTTGTGCGCAGTGAACGGCCGGTACTGGCCGCTGTCCGGATCCTGGTTCCGGCGCAGTTCCCGGCTGATCGTCGACGGACTGCGGCCCGTCTGCTCCGCGATCGCCCGGACACCATGTCCCGCCTGGCGCAGATCGGCGATCCGCACCCTCTCCTGCTCAGACAGGTACCGGTCCGAGATCTCCCTGACACGCCTGCCCGCCCCCGCGGCAACCACGGGAGCATAATGCAGCTTCCGGCCGTCACGAGTCGTGATCGTGCGGCCGTGTCGCCACCGTTTCCCGGTCCGCCGGTTGATCCCGACGATCCGGCACGCCTCAGAACTGCTCAACCCCTGCGCGATCAGCCGCGCATACTGCTCCCGCTTCTCGACCTGCGGCAACGCCCCCGGTCCCCGCTGTCCCATCGCAACCCCCGAACCTGTCGAGTGTTGCGACGACTGCTAGAAACTGCCGGGTGAGTTCTGGCCCCACCTGGCGAGCCGCGCGTGGCGGTTCAGCGCCGCCGACCCCTCCCGCAGCTCCGCGCGGTGGAAGGTCGCCCTCAACGCCTTTGACATCACCTTCGACGGTCGCGTTTCCGCCGGACGGAAGTAGGACCTAAAAGATCAGTTACACCAAAGCGCTTGCAGAGTACTAACACGCTGGTTTGGCTTTCGGGGTTGAGGACGAGGCCGGGACGAGGCCGTGCGCTTGGGCGTATGCGGTCAGCTCGGCCAGGGTTTTGAGGGGTGTTTCGGTCGGTTCGATGATGTGGCGGTGCTGGTCAAGCAGAGGCCGTCCAGCACGATGTCGGGGCTCTTGCCGCCGAGTTCGAGGGTCAGCTTCTTGAGGTTTTCCGAGTGGGGCCGGGTGCCCTTGCCCTACTTCATAAACGTGCGCCGACGCCGCGGCCATCTGTCGAAGGTGAGACCATAGGCCCTTATGACGCTAGCCCGGCGCGGGCAAGACTTGAGCCTTTCGGAAGGGGGTCGCCATGGTTTTCGCCAATCGTGCCGATGCGGGACGGCGCCTGGCCGCCAGGCTGCAGGACCTGCGGGATAAGCCTGTCGTGGTGCTTGGCCTGCCGCGGGGCGGGGTACCGGTCGCCTTCGAGGTCGCCCGCGCCCTCGGCGCGCCGCTCGACGTCATCATCGTCCGCAAGCTCGGCGTGCCGTTCCAGCCCGAGCTGGCCATGGGCGCCATCGGCGAGGACGGCGTGCGGGTCATCAACCGCGAGGTCGTCGGCGTCGCTGCGGTTACCGCCGACGAGCTGGCCGCGGTCGAGGCACGAGAACGTGCCGAGCTAGAACGCCGCGCCCGGCGCTTCCGGGGCGGCCGACCGCGCCAGAGCCTGGACGGCCGGGTCGCGGTGGTGGTCGACGACGGTATCGCCACCGGGTCGACGGCCCGGGCCGCCTGCCAGGTCGCCCGGGTGCAGGGGGCGGCCCAGGTGGTGCTCGCCGTGCCCGTCGCGCCGCCGGGGTGGGAGGCCCGGATCGGCACCGTCGCCGACGAGCTGGTCTGCCTGGAGACCCCGGCGCCGTTCTTTGCCATCGGGCAGTTCTACACGGACTTCACCCAGACAACCGACGACGAAGTGGTCGCCTGCCTGCAGCGCGCCGCTACCCCCGGCCCTGCGGCAGAGGCCAGCAGCGCAGTAGCCGCCGGTGACCCGCCCGCCAGCGCTGACGAGGTTGAGGTCCGCGCCGGGGCGGCCGGCCTGGCCGGTCAGCTGACCGTGCCCGACCGGGCGAGCGGGATCGTGGTGTTCGCCCACGGCAGCGGCAGCAGCCGACACAGCCCCCGCAACCGCTACGTCGCCGCCGTCTTGAACCAGGCCGACCTGGGCACCCTGCAGTTCGACCTGCTCACCCCGGAAGAGGAGGTTGACCGGGCCAACGTGTTCGACATCGGCCTGCTCGCCCGGCGCCTGGCCGGCGTCACCGCATGGCTGCGCACCCAGCCGCATGCCGCGGGCCTGCCGATCGGCTACTTCGGCGCCAGCACCGGCGCCGCCGCCGCGCTGTGGGCCGCGGCCGAACCTGGCACCGGCATCGCGGCCGTGGTGTCCCGCGGCGGACGCCCCGATCTCGCCAGCCCCCGCCTCGGATCCGTGCGGGCGCCCACCCTGCTCATCGTCGGCGGCCGCGACGACGTGGTGCTCGGCCTCAACCGCCAGGCCCAGGCCGAGCTTCGCTGCGAGAACCAGCTCGCCGTGATACCCGGCGCCACCCATCTCTTCGAGGAACCCGGCACCCTCGCCGCCGCCGCCGAACTCGCCCGCGACTGGTTCACCAGCCACCTCAACCCCAGCCCACCCCCGATGACCTGACCACGCACACGCCGCCGCTGCGCCGTCACCAGGTCGAAAACCTCGTCCACCGCCTGGACCTCCAGGAAATGGTTGCCGGAGCCGAGACTGCCGACCTGGTGCAGTCCCCGGTCGACGGCGCGGCGGCTGACCTGCGCGAGATCGGCGTCGCCGACCGCGCCGTGATCCTCGCACCGGTCGAGGTCACGCTGGCAGCCGTGGCCTTGGCCGACGGCGTAGGCGGCCCCGCCGAGCAGCAGCTTGTCCATCTCCGCCCGGCCGGTCAGCCGCCAGACACCGCCACGGCCGGCACCGCGCGGGATCGCGGCCGCGAGCCGGTCCATGACCTGGCCAAAAACCGGAGCGAGCTCGTACCCGCCGAGCTCGGCCGCGAGCAGGCGAACCGGTGCCAGGCACGCAGCCGGTGCGCCATCCGGCCCTCTTCCCCGCGGGCTTCAGCGGGAAGATCACGGTCATCGGCGACCTCATACAGCAACGGCACCAGATGTGCCGGTGCCTGCCCGGCCGCCACCGCGTGCGTCACCATCCCCCGCGTTTGCCGTCGATGAGGATGAGCTTGCAGTCGGCGGACAGGGCACCGTGGGGTCGGAGCGCACCGCGGGCCGGTCACGTGTTGATGTTCTGATACCGGCTCAGACCGGGTGCCAAGCGTCGCTACGCCGTGGACATGGATGCCGCGAGCGCGATGAGTTCGTCGAAGCCCTCCCTGATGCCCCGGCTGAGAACGCTGATGTCAGGCACCCCGTCGAAGTCGGCGTTGATGCCGAAGTTCAGCTGGTCGAGGTAGGAGAGAATGCCGACAGAAATGCGTATGTTGCTGGCAATCGGAACATAGGGGTGGATCTCGGTCATTTGCCTACCGAGCATGTACAGCGGGAAGCGCGGTCCAGGGACGTTGGTTGTGACGGTCTGCATCAGCGGCTGCGGGAGCCGGAACGTGAGCCGCGTCCCCAAGGCGAGCAGCGTGGGAGCCGCGAACCCGGCCAGTTCGGTGAGCCCCTGAGCTCCCACCGCCTGACGGCTGCTCTTCAGGTCTTCCATCTGCTCGCGCAGCCGGGTGAGCCTGCTCAGCGGGTCGGGCTCGCTGACCGGCAGGTTGACCATTACCGCGGAAACCCGGTTGTTCAAGGTGCCCCGTTCGTTTTCCGCCCGAACCGAGACCGGCACCAGCGAGCGCACGACCTGCCGGGCAGAGAGTTCACCGCGCTCGGCGAGCAGGTCGCGGAAGCCGCGGGTAACCGCGGCGAGGACCACGTCGTTGACGGTCCCCCCGAGCGCCTTGCGGACGGGCTTGACCTCGCTCAGGCTGGCTTGGGTCCATTCCCAGCGCCGATTCGGCCCGCTCGGCCCGTTGAGCGAACGCGCTGCGGGGCTGGCCAGGCGGCGCACGCTACCTGGCAGTCCACGGCTGAAATCCAGCACCCCATGGCGGCTCGGCAGGTTGCGCGCCAGCGCCGGCACGCGGGCCAGCTGCTGTAGTGGCGCGGCCAGCGCGTCGCGCACCCCGTCAACGACCGACCATGCCGTGCTTGGAGTGCGCTGCGGAACCCAGGGGATCAGCGCTTTCTGTTCGGCGTCAGGGGTGATGTCGAGCAGGTTGGCGGTGAGGTCCCAGCCGGCCACGCCGTCGATCATGCAGTGGTGCACCTTGGAGATGAGCGCCCATCGGTCCTCCTGCAGGCCCTCCACCAGCCACATCTCCCACAGCGGCTTGGCGAGGTCCAGGCGTTGCGCGAAAACGCGGCCGGCCAGGTTGCGCAGCTGGTCTGCTCCCCCCCGGTGAAGGTACCGCGGTGTGCCTGACGTGGTAAAGGACCTCGAAATGCTCGTCGTCGACCCACGCCGGACGGCCGAGGTGCAGTGGCACGGTGCGCACCCGCTGCCGGTACCGAGGCACCTGCGGCAGCTTGGAGACGAGTAGCCTGACGACGTCGCCGTAGGCCGGGGGTGGCCCTTCGAACACCGCGACCGCTCCGACATGCATGGGCACGTTTTCGTTCTCAAGGAAGAAGAATCCGGCGTCCAGCGCGCTCATCCGCTCCATCGCGTACCGTCCCTTGGCCCGGGGCCCCAGCCCGCAGCCGTCTGACGCGGCTTGTCGCCAGATGGCGGCTTCCGCGGAGCACGCCCACTGCTTACCCGCTGCCGCGGGCCCGCCGATTGCCGCCTCCCGCCGACGGGAACGCCGACGTAACAAAGAGGTTATGCGGTTCCACACGTAGCCCCAAATGGGGGCTCGGGCCACCATAGGCCGCAAAATGCTAAAAGCTGCTGCGGCTCCGCGCAGCCGTTCAGGATCAGCAGTCCTTGCCTCGCCGACAACGGTCGCGCCGCCCGCCGACCTTACCCTCTTCAGACCCGCGCGGTGTCCTTGCAGAACTGCCAAATCACACCGTCGGCGAAGATTGCCAGCCAGGCGAGCAGCGATCACAATCGTGGGGGTCGTGAACGCTCGTAGCGGTTGCGGGGGCCGTGCCGGTTGTTGCCACTACCGTGGGCGAACACCACGATCCCGGTCGCCTGGTCTGGCACGGTCAGCTGACCGGCCAGGCCGCCCGCCCCGGCGCGGACTTCAACCTCTTCCGCCCGCGCGGGCGGGTCACCGGCGGGCGCTGTGCTGGCCTCTGCCGCGGAGCCGGGTTCGGCGCCGCTGCAGGCAGGCGATTACGCGACGCGGCCCTGGTCGCGCCACAGGGTCACGGTGGCGGAGAGCGCCTGGTCCATCGGGGTCGGCCGGGCACCGAAGGTGGGCCTGGAAGGCTGCGGAGTTCACGGCGAACGGCCGGGTGAACTGGTAGGCGACCTCGCCGAAGCCGTGTGGGCCCAGGCGCTCGCCGCACACAACGCCGGGAGAGTGCGGGTGACCGAGGCCAGGGTCTCGGACTTCTTCGGCCCTGGTATCCGCGGGCAGAGCCATATCGGTCACCGGTCGGTCCCCGCCCTGCTGGCCGACCGCCCCATCAGTGTGCCCGGCGACCCAGACACCCGCACAGCTGGAACTACCTGCCCGACATCGCCGCGGCCCTGGCCACCCTCGGCGCGGATCAGCGGGCCTGGGGACGCGCCTGGCACGTGCCCACCAACCCGCCGATGCGCCATCGTGCCAGGTGGTCGGCGTACTTCGCGTAAGCCCCGCGCGGCCTGCCGAGCTTTCCCCGGTCCGCGGGTCGAGCTGCTGGTAGACTGCGGTGTACGGTTCGTGCTCGACGACCTGGCATGGGGTAAAGCCCAGCGGCTCCGCTCCCGGGCCCCACCAGCGGCCCGCCGGCTCCCCGGCCTGGGCGGCGGCGTTGATGTAGTAGCCGTCGGCGGTCTGCTCCGCCCCGGCGCGGCCCTGGTTCTTCCATACGTGGCCGAGGTCGTAGCCCTTGGCGACGGTGACGAACACGACATCGGGCCTCCCAAGATCACCCGGCGCGGCGCAGACGGGCGCGAGAAGTGTTCATCATGGGCGCTGTCGACGTGCGTGGATGAGGCGGCAGACACGCCGGGCCGCCAGTGCTGAGGTTGGGCGTTGTGGTGATCATGGTGGCTTGGGGTGATTGGCTCCCGGTCCAAGGTTTCGATCAAGGATCTGGCTGTGCTGGACGGCGGCGGAACCTCGGGGCGCCGTTGACGACCCGGAGCCAGGTGTCCCGCGGCGCGCGGAGCGCCGACCACGCGGTGGTGCTGGAACCTCACGGCCGACCAGGTCGCGGCCAGATTCGTGCCGCTGATTGGGCGGCGCGGTTACCCGGGCGGTGAGCTGGTGCCGGTAGACGGTGGTGATGATGTCGAGCTGGCGCGGCCGACGCCTGGCACTCGTCGCCTGATGAGAAACCCAGATCCAGGCGCTGGATCGCTCCCAGCCGGTGCTTCCGCTGATGCCCGGCATGCCCGAGCGGCGCTGCCATGACTATTAGCGGCACGGGATCACCAGCCTGTTCGCACTCGCTGCACAGGCGCCACGGCTACCAGGAGTGCCTGCGCTTCCTCAAGAAGATCGACAAGAACGTGCCCGCCGGGTTGGAGGTGCACCTGGTCTGCGACAACTACGGGACGCATCAGACCCCGCAGATCCAGGCCTGGCTGCAGCGCCACCCGCGGTTCCGCATGCACTTCACCCGGCCGGCTCGTCGTGGATCGACCAGGCCGGGCGCTGGTTCGGCTTCCTGACCGATCAGATGATCCGCCGCGGCGTGCACAAGAGCGTCCAGGCACTCGAGGCCGACATCCGGGCCTGGATCGCCACCTGGAATGACCCGGGGCCGTTCACCTGGACAAAGACCGCCGAGGAAATCCTCGATTCTCTAGCCAGATATATCGCGAAGATTTCAGGCGCCGGACACTAGAAGCCGGTGGGTTCGGTCTCGAGTTCGGGTTCTTGCGGGCGGCCCTCGTGGTGGAGGGGGCGCAGTGGCGTGGTCTGCTCGAGCCAGATCAGGGCGTCGTAGCGCCGGCCGATGCAGGTGGGGACGTAGTTGCCGGCTTCACGCTGCGGGCTGTAGACGACGCCGATGGCCCGGTGGCCCGTCCATGCTGACAGCCAGGGCCCGGACCTGTCGTCGCTGAACACCAGGACTGCGGGCCGGCCGAGCGTGTGATGGAGCAGGTCCTCGTGGCTGCCGGCTCGGGCTTCGGGGATAGGGAACGTCTGCTCCGGCGTACCCCAGGAGCTTGCCGCGAGCACAGACCCGCGGTGGCCGGCGAAGCCGACTAGCGCGATGCTCGCGGCGCCGTGACGCTCCCGGAGGAGCTGGCCGACGTTGACGAGGCCGTCGCGGGCCATGTCGGTGGCGCGGGCGTCGCCGACGTGGGTGTTGTGCTCCCAGACAAGCCCCTTGGACCGGGATCCGAGGTGGCGGGCGATCCGGTCGATCGTATCGGCCATGTGGTGATCGCGGATGTTCCACGACTCCCGGTCGCCGCGCACCATGGTGCGGTAGTAGTGCTCGGCGTCGGCGGCGACCTCGGCGTTCTGTGCCGCGTCGAACGCGTCCTCGTCCCCGTCCTCGATCCGGTCACGTGTGCGGCGTCGTACCTCGATGAGGAGGGCGACCACGTCGGGCTCGCAGGACGTGGGCACCAGCCGGGTGCTCCAGGCGTACTTGTGCGGGTCCTCGCCGTAGGGAAGAAAGCACTGCCAGGCGCGCAGCGCCGCGGGCATCGCATCGGGTGCGTGTGCTTCGAGCCAGGTCATGATCTGCCACAGTGAGTCCCACAGCGAGTACACGTCGAGGCCGTAGAACCCGGCGCGCTCCGGGCCGGGACGGGACAGGTTGTACTGGTGCAACCAGGTCAGGAACTCGGCGACCTCCTGGTTGGCCCACATCCAGGTCGGCCAGCGCTCGAATCGGGCGAGCAGGCCATAGGCATCGAGGTCCTGGTCGGCGTGTCCGCGTACCCACCGGTTGATGCGCCAGCAATCGGGCCAGTCACCCTCCACGCCGACCCAGGTGAAGCCGTGTTCCTCGATCAGGCGACAGCTGAGCTCAGCCCGCCAGCGGTAGTACTCGTGCGTTCCGTGCGAGGCTTCCCCGATGCAGACGAGGCGAGCGGCGCTTACCCGATCGATCAAGGGGTCGAGGTCGCCGGCGACGGTCAGCGGATGGGCCAGCGAGCGGATCTCGGAAGCGAGGGCGGCGCCGTCTGGCACACCCGCCGGCGCCGCCACTGGAGCGCCCCAGCGGTCGGGGCGGCGTCGGCCGGGAGCAGATACCGGGTGAATGAACCGGTCGCAGGCCAGGATTGCCGCCTCGGCGAGAGTCTCGGCGGCCACCGGGACGCCACCCCGCCGCAAACCGAGGATCACCGCATCCGGAACACGCACCGAGCCCAGTTCCCGAGCCAGCCGCTGGCCGACATCAACCCGATCAGCGAACAAGACCAACGCCGCCTCCCTCATCTCCAGGCCCCCGAGCAGAACGCTTCGCGCTCAACACAGCAGCCAAACAGCACCAGCCCCCCGATCCTGGTGATCGCCGTGTACCTTGCTTCACACCGTGGCCCGATAGGGGCACTCCAGCACCAGGGGCGAAGGCCGCGGGCGGACCGGCCGTTCGTCCCAAGGCTCGAAAGTCCAGAACCAGGGCCGGAGCACCGCGCCATCCAGCAGATCACCGAGCGCATCGCGGCGAAGCTGACCTGCCCCGCCGACCTGAACTGGTCGACAAGCGCGGCATCCATCGCCGTCGTCCGGCTCGAGCGATAGGGCTCGCTAATGCGTCCGGCGGCGACCTGGTAGTCGTGTATCAGGCCGCCGTTTTCGGCGGATCCGGTGCTCGGCGAGGTTGATCTCCATTGGCGGGGTTTCGGCATAGGCGGGGGCGATCTGGCCGAGGGCACGGTGCGGCGGGCGGTGTCGTGCCGGTCATCCTTTCGCAGATGGCGTTTGCCCTCGGCGCCCGCGGTGGGCTGGCGAGAATCCTGACGCTGTCCGCGTGGAATACGGTATCGAAGGTGGCAGTAACTGGCCTGCACGGTCTCTGATCAGGAACTTGATGCAAGTCGCGCGAGGGCCGAAGTCCATCAGGAAGTTACGCGCCGCTTGCGTTGTCCACGCGCCGTCCGGGATTCGCACGAGCGGGTCGCCGCCGGGCTCGGGGTGACCACGGTGACGGTGGGCAAGTGGCGGCGGCGGTTCGCGGAGGCAGGGCTGGCCAGGCTGGCCGATGGTGAGCGCCCGGGGCGGCCGAAAGCCGGAATGACGCTGACCGATGACGAGCGTGATCAGCTCACCCGCTGGGCACGGCGGGCCAACAGCGCGCAGGCGCTGGCGCTGCGGTCGAAGATCGTGCTGGCCTGTCGTGCGACCCGCTGTTCGTGCAACAGGTCGTTGATGTCGTCGGCCTATACCACAACCCGCCGGACAAGGCCGTGGTGCTGTGCGTCGATGAGAAAAGCCAGATCCAGGCGCTGGATCGCTCCCAGCCGGTGCTGCCGATGATGCCCGGCATGCCCGAGCGGCGCAGCCACGACTATCACCGGCACGGGATCACCAGCCTGTTCGCCGCGTACGGCATCACCGACGGCAGCGTCATCTGCTCGCTACACCGGCGCCACCGCCACCAGGAGTTCCTGCAATTCCTCAAGAAGATCGACAAGAACGTGCCCGCCGAGCTGGAGGTGCACTGTCTGCGACAACTACGGGACGCATCAGACCCCGCAGATCCAGGCCTGGCTGCAGCGCCACCCACGGTTCCGCATGCACTTCACCCCGACCGGCTCGTCGTGGATCAACCAGGCCGGACGGTGGTCCGGCTTCCTGACCGATCAGATGATCCGCCGCGGCGTGCACAAGAGCGTCCAGGCACTCGAGGCCGACATCCAGGCCTGGATCGCCACCTGGAACGACGACCCGCGGCCATTCACCTGGACAAAGACCGCCGAGGAAATTTGGGGACACAGCTGGCGCATGCCGGGCGAAGCTGGGCTGCGATCCACGGCGGCAAGCCGGGTAGTCTCACGAATGGCGCCGATGGAGGGGATGATCATGAATGGTAACGTCAAAGACGTGATGACGCGAAGTGTCATTGGTGTCCGGGAGACGGCTGGGTTTAAGGACATCCTGGTCGCGATGCGTCCCTACGGCGTCAGCGCTTTTCCCGTGCTGGATTCGGCCGATCGGGTCGTCGGCGTGGTGTCCGAGGCAGATCTGCTGCTCAAGGAGGTCGGACCGGAGTTAACGCTAAGCCGCGGGGAACGTATGAAGGCGGCCGGTATGACCGCAGCCGAGCTGATGAGCACGCCCGCGATCACGATCCGCCCGGATGCTAGCGTGGCCGAGGCAGCCAAGATCATGTACACCCGGCGGGTGAAGCGGCTGCCGGTCGTAGAGGAAGACGGCCGTCTGGTTGGGATCATCAGCCGGGTGGACGTCTTGAGCGTCTTCGACCGGCCAGACGACCAGATCGGCGACAATGTGAGGGAGCTCATCGCCGAGGAGTTCGCGCTCAACCCGGACGGGTTCGATGTGACCGTGACGTCTGGCGTCGTGACGATCATCGGCCAGCTGGAGGTGGAGCAGCGCGCCATCGCTCGTGACCTGATCAGTGCGATCCGCCACGTCGTGGGCGTTGTCGGTGTGCGTCACCAGGTCGCCTACCCGCCAGAGGACCTGGCGGAGATCGTGCGGTTCTGGTGACGGCGCGCGTACGACTACGCACCGAGTCTGTGGATCAGGCGTGGACCAACGATCAGCTTGGCTCATGGTGGGGCAGCTACTAGCGACGGTGCCGCCTGGATCTGGAACATCGCCACCTCCAAGTTCCCCGAAGCCACCCAGATCGTCGATCTCTACCAAGCCCGCGAGCACCTGCACGAGCTCGCCGGCATCCTGGAGTTCATGCTCGGCGACCAGAAAGAGGACTGGCTCGCCGCCCGCCTGGACGACCTGGACTACGGCGACATCGACGGCATCTGCGCCGCCGCCCGCACCTATCCCCTCATCGGTAAGAAGAAAGACGACGTGGACAAGGCCCTGGGCTACTTCGAGAACAACGCGCCCCGCATGCGCTACAAGTGGTTCCGCTCCCGCGGCCTGTTCGTCGGCTCCGGGGCAGTCGAGGCAGGCTGCACGCGACATCGCCGGCAAGACCGCCGCCATCCGGGCCGCGCTGGGCTGCCCGATGCGGGGGCGGCGATTCCGATGACCCGGGGAGGCCGTGATGGGCTCCACAAGCCGAGACGGGATGCAGCGGCCGATTTTCGTTGCCATCGGCAGCGGCAAGTCCACACTGACGGCAGGCTTTTACCGCATCTTCCCGCACGATCAGATCACCAGCGTGTGCCTGGACGACTACCACGGCCTGGACCGGCGGGAACGCAAGCTGATCGGGGTCACGGCGCTGGATCCCCGGGCCAACAATTTCGCCCTGATGGAGAACCAGCTGCTCGCCCTCAAGCGAGGAAACCCGATTATGAAACCGGTCTACGACCATTCGGACGGTACCTTCCAGCCACCGGAACAGGTCCAGCCGAAGGAGGTGATCGTCGTTCAGGGGCTGCACCCATTCCTGGTCCCTGGCGTCCGGGGTCTTTTCGACCTCAGCGTCTGGCTCGACCCGGAAGAGGAGCTCAAGCACAGGTGGAAGGTGCAGCGGGATGTGGCCAAGCGCGGCTACACCGAGGCCCAGGTCTGCGACCAGATCGCAGCCCGGGAACCGGACGTGGCCGCCTACATCACCCCGCAACGCCGTTTCGCGGATCTCGTCGTCCGTTTCTACCGTGTGGGAAAGGACGCGGTCGGCGACGAGCACCTGAGCGTGCGCATCATCGAGCGGGCCACTCTGCCGCGCCTGAACCTGGAGGACGTGCTGCGCGATCCGTGCGAGGGGTTCCGCGTCAAGCAGGGAGAAGACCACGACGAGACCGTCCTGGAGATCGACGGGGCCACCGTCGGGCAGCTCGAGAACCGGATCTGGGGTCGTCACTTCGACGCCCGCTATCAGCACCTGCGGCACCTCGCGCCGGACCAGTTCGGCGATTTCACCGACGGGGTGATGCGCAGGCATCACCCGCGAACCCCTGGCGCTCGTCCAGCTCCTGCTGGTGCACCGGATCCTCAGCGCCCGGCGGTCGATGCTAGTCAAGGTGCCGCTGACCGTCCATGAAGAGATGACTCACGCTCCGGAGCTGCGAGGGCAGGCCGGCCATGACCACGAACACGTCTGAGCCGCGGCCCGGCGCCGGTCGCGAGTGGTGCGCACGAATACGCCTTTCACGGAAATCCGCACGTCCCGTGAACGTGGCGCGGGGCACCCGCGACAAGATCCTGCTGCACCGGCAGGCGGCCCGCGCGCAGCGCAGGCAGCCAGGCGCGCGGCACATTGATCTGTGCGCCTGCCGCCACGTGCCGATGAGCGACGCGCCCGCCCGGGTGGCAGCGGCCATCCTGGCGACGACCAAGGAGGCACGAGCATGAGCCCCACGAGCAACAAACCGTCGATTGTCATCGTCGGTACCGGATTCTCCGGTATCTGCATGGCGATCAAGCTGAAGCAGACCGGTTTCCGCGACTTCGTGATCTTGGAGAAGAACGAAGATCTCGGTGGGACCTGGCGGGACAATCATTACCCCGGCTGTGCGTGCGATGTACCGTCGCATATGTATTCCTTCTCCTTCGAGCTCAACCCCGACTGGTCCAGGATGTTCGCGCCGCAGGAGGAGATCTGGGCGTACTTGCGGCATTGCGTCGACAAGTACGGCGTCGCAGCGCACATCCATTACCGCTCCGAGGTGGAGCGCATGGAATCGGATGACGCCGCCAGGCGCTGGCACGTCACTACCACGTCGGGTGAGGTGTACACGACCCACGCGATCGTGTCCGGCGTCGGCGGGCTGCACGTGCCGTCTATCCCCGAGATTCGGGGGCCGACCGGTTCGCCGGGACCGCCTTTCACTCGGCGCAGTGGGACGAGGCATGCGACCTTTCGGGCAAGCGGGTCGCGGTCATCGGGACTGGCGCGTCGGCGATCCAGTTCATCCCGCAGATCGCCCAGCAGGCCGGGCGGGTGTACGTGTTCCAGCGGACGCCGTCGTGGCTTCATCCCAGGCCGGACTTCGAATTCCCGCCCGCGGTCCGCGCCACCTTCCGCGCCGCGCCGCCTGTGTTGCGCGCGTGGCGCGACGGGATCTACTGGATGCTCGAGAGCCGCGGGGCCGGATTCGCGGCGCACCCCAAGCTGATGGCTCCGTTGCAGTGGATGGCCGAGCGCCAGATCGAGCGCCAGATCGACGACCCGGTGCTGCGCGCGAAGGTGACACCCGACTACCTGGTCGGCTGTAAGCGGCTGCTGCTGTCCTCCGATTACTATCCGGCTCTGACCAGGCCGAACGTTGACGTCGTGACGGACTCCATCGCGGGCATCACGGAGACCGGCGTGGTCTGCGCAACGGCAGCACATACGACGTGGACGTGATCATCTATGGCACCGGCTTCAAGACCGTCGAGGTGCTCGAGCACATGAACGTGGCGGGACGCGATGGCGTCAAGCTCCAGGACGTGTGGCGCGACGGTGTCGAGGCCTATCACGGCATCACCGTCGCCGGGTTCCCGAACTTCTTTATGCTGCTAGGCTCGAACACGGCCCTCGGGCACAACTCGGTGGTCTTCATGATCGAGAGCCAGGTTCAGCATGTGATGAGCTGCTTGCGGCTGCTGGCCAAGGAAAAGGCGGAGACGATCGAGGTCAGGGCGCCCGCGTTGCGGCGCTTCAACGACGGGATCCAGCGCCGCCTGCGCCGCGCCGTCTGGAGCACGGGCGGCTGCAAGAGCTATTACCTGGATGCCGAAAGCGTAAACCGCGCCCTGTGGCCTGGATTCAGCTTCGAGTACTGGGCACGCACCAGGCGGGCGCGCCGCGCCGACTACGTTATCCGCTGACCCACCCGCAGCCTGTCGAGTTCCAGAACTCGGCAAACGGTGTTGAGCTGGGTTTCTACGCGGCCCGCTCGGGTTCGTTGATGTGGCCGCCGAGGATGGGTCGGCGCTTGATGCGTTCCTGGGAGGAGGGCTATGGGGTAGCCGGGGCGGGCGGAGCTGGCGGCTGCGGTGGGGGTCGCCGCTCGTTGTAGTGGGTCTCGTACCCGGCCAGCACCGACCATAGATGGCGTTCGCCGAAGATGAGCATGCGGTCGGTGACTTCGGTCCGGGCGGTGAGCACGACCGTTCGGCGTAGGCGTTGGGCCACGTCGTCAACGACACCCTGCCCGGATGATCGGTACCGACGTGTGCGGGTGACGCACCGGTTCCATCCGTGTTCGGCTGGGACTTCGAGTTCGTCGCGCACCGTCAGAACTGGGTGAGGACAGGGTCCATCTGCACGACGAGAACGGTGAACTGTTCTCCCTGCCTGCCTGTGTGGTCAAAAAGTGGGCATAAGTTACTGACCTGTGGATTCACCTGCGGCCAAGTCGCGCAGCGGGGCAGGATCGCGGGTTCGTGACACTGCGCCTGCTATATCTGATCTTCATGCGCGTCGCCGGATGGATCGTGCTGCTCACACGCTCGGCAGCGTCCAGAGACGCCGAGATCCCGGTGCTCCGCCACGAACTCGCCGTGCTGCGCCGGACCAACCCACAGCCACGCCCCGACTGGGCGGACCGGGCGGTGATTTCCGCCCTCTCCCGGCTGCTCCCAGCGGCATTGCCCGCCAACCGCCTCGTCATTCCAGGAACGCTGCTGCGCCGGCACCAGCGCCTTATCCGCAGGCACTGGACCTACCCCCAGCGGCAGGAGCGGCCACCGCTCAACGCACCCAGCCCCGCACCCGGCGTCACGTTCCGTGGCCGTGGTCGACGGCGGGCTGACGAGCCGTATCCGCCGCAGCTGTTCGGCGTGAGTGCTGGCCCCGCGCCGACTGGCCGGTCACGGTGCGGGCGGAGCACCTGCCGCGGGTCAGGAGACGCGTGCCGCGAGATTGACACGCCGCTTCCTTTGGCTGGGTCGCCTGCGACCGGCCCGCGCGTGGGACAAAAGGCCCTGTTTCCGCCGGGTCTTACCCAGCCAGTGTGATGTGCAGATCGACAAGGGCTACCTGTAGCACTCAGCGAAAGGGGAGGGCATCATGACCAGCTCCGAGCAAGGTGGTATAACCGAAGGCGCTAGCAAGATCATCGAGTCGGCACGCGAGGCCGAGGAGTCCGCGCTCGAGGCCGTGCGGAAGTTCCTCGACACCGTCGACAGCGTCTTCCCCGACGTGGGCCAGGATCGGCCTCGCCGCAAGGTCATCGATTCGGCATTCGAGATGACCGAGCAACTGGTCGGTTCATGGAACCAGGTGACGGAGAAGGTCCTGAAGGCAATCAGTGACGCGTTGGCTCAGTCCAAGACCGCTACCCGCTCGTCGAAGTAGCCGGCCTCACGCGCCGCCGAGCGATTGACCCCCTGCTGGACAGGTTCAATCGCTCGGCCGGCGAAAGTCCGGTGCCACACCAGCGCCTCATTCGGCCTGAATGATCCCTAACGTCGGCTTCCACGCTCACTAATTCGACCCCTGCGGTTCAGGGTTCACAGCTGGGCAGTTGCGGCGGTTTGCCCGTTTTAGTCAGCGGAACAGGCCGGAAGAGATGGCCCGTGTTGATGCCGTCGTAGATTGATCGAGCTTCCTTCTTGCCCGGCGCACCGATACTGTTATCGCGCCGTTACCTGGGTGAATAGTGGGCTATTGTCCCCTGCGAGCAGGGGACAATAGCACTGATCCGGGGATGACGCGGGCACGGCTGCGTCCAGTCGCTGGCGCGGGCCTGCCTGATAGATCTGTCTGATGACAGCGAAACCGGCCTACGGTGCCGAGTTCTTCGCTGCGCCGCAGGAGACGGCCCAGTTCGGTCGCCATCCCGGTCGCGGTGACCAGCGCCCTGGCCTCACCACCGGTGCAGGTGGTGCCGCTGAAGACCAGATCACGCGCATCCAGCAGCGGCCCGCTGGCGTCAGCCAGCTCAGCTGACCGGGACGCGGGCATTGATTCACCGGTGAGCGCGGACAGGTCCACCTCGATGTCGCCCTCGATCAGCCGCCCGTCCGCACAGATCCGGGCGCCTTCCTCGATCAGCAGCACATCGCCGGGCACCAGCGTGCGGGCCTCCACCTCCGTCCGCAGCCCATCCCGCAGCACCCGGGGCCAGCGCCGGCAGATAGGCGGCCAGCGCCTCCACCGCGCGCTCCGCCTGCATCTCCTGCACGAACGCGAAACCGCGTTGAGCACGATCACCGCCACGATCGCCACCGCAAGTACCGCCGTGCCCGCCATCAGGGCAAGCGCTGCCGCCACCGCGAGCAGCAGCGCCGCTGGCCGGACAGCTCGTTGGCGCCGTGCACGACCAGCCGCCGTGCGGCCTCCCGGCTCGACAGCTCCTGCGCGCACGTGCGCAGATGCCGGAACAGCCGAACCAGGGGCTCGCGTGGATCTTCCACCCGGTCCGCCACGTCCAAGGCCGCCTGCACCGGCGCGGAAACCGGCCGGCCGGGCAGCGGGCCGGGAGGCAACCCCCGGCCGCTCACTGCAATCCCCGCCCAGCGCACGCGGGCACCGCGCGCCATGGCCGCGACCCGGACCGCGTGCCGGGGACCCGGTAAAGGTCAGCGACCATGATCTCCCTGACAAGGAGCTGGGCACCGCGATCCCCTACGGGTGTACGACATGGGCGGCCTACACCGGCCCCTGGGTCACACGTCCAGGGTCACATGTCCAGCCGGACCCGCTGGTGGGTGACTTCCTCGAGCACGGCGGCAGCGGTGTTGAGAAGGTTATGCGCGAGCTCGGACAGGGCACGCGCCACCGCGATTTCCTCGCCGATTTCCGTGACGTCCGGGTCGGCGGGGTTATGGCGCGCCTTTCCATGACCTGATAGCTGGTCGCGGCCGGTCATGACCAGGCGCGCTTCCGCATGTGTCTCGTCATCGTCTTTGCCGATGGAAAGCTCCACCGACCAGCGATCAGCCATGCTCATGACCGGGACCACCTCCAAACTCGGTGACACTCGCCGTACGGCCCGCCCCGGCTACCGGAAAGGCGGCCGGCTCGTCGCGCTGACGGTGGATCGGCACCGGCAAAGGCCGCCGATCCGTCAGACCACCCCTGGTCCGGGGTGCCGGACGGTTTTCTTTCCGTCCGGCGGGGTGCCGCACGGCGTGTACCTGTTTTCACGCTGGCCGCCGATGGCCACCGGGCCCAGGGTCCTTCAGCCCCCAGGAATGGGACTTTCGTAATCCCGGACCGGTCAGGGCAGGGCCAGCTCACGGGCGACGACGTCCACGCTCAAACGAGCCACAACCCGCCCGCTCCGCTGTTGGACCAGTGGCGGGCATTCAGCTGGGACGTTCGGCTCTGGGCGGCGCCACGGCTGGCGCCAGGTAATGGAGGTGTGGAAGGAGGTTGTCATGTCGTTTACCGGCGTCGACAGTCTCGATCGCAGTATCGACAAAACCAACGTCTGGCTGGCGGACATCGCGCAGGGGTTTGGTACCGGCGACCGCCGCCTGGCATACCGCGCAGCGCGGGCCTGGCTGCACACCCTGCGGGACCGTCTCAGCGTCCCGGTGGCCGCGCACTTCGCCGCGCAGCTGCCGGAGCTGCTGCGGGGCGTCTTCTACGACGGCTGGGATCCAAGCCACGTCCCGGTCAAATACGGCTGCAGCGAGTATGTGATGCGATTCGCCCACGAGGCCGGGGTGCGCGAGTCCGACGTCGCCAAGGCCGCGGACGTCGTCACCGCCGTGGTCCGGCTGCACGTCAGCGGCGGCGCAGTGGATAAGGCGCTCGCGCAGCTGCCCGCTGATCTGCGTGCCCTGCTGGAGCCGGAGCCGGCCCGGCCCGTGACCGGGGAGGGGCGATGATCAGCCGCGCGGACGTTGACAAGCTCCTGAGCGCACATGCCAGCGATCCTGTGGTGCTGTCGCTCTACCTGCAGGTGCCGGTGGACCCGGCGGCGCTGCGCGGCCTGCCGGCCAGGGCGGCCGGGCTCCTCGCGGCGGCAGGCCGCCACCCGGACGGCCCCGGGGCTATCCGGGTGCCAGATGCTGACCGCCGGGCGGTGCGGGATCTGCTGGACCAGCATGCCCGCGGCTGGCTGGGCCACACCGCCGCGATCTTCACCTGCGCCCGGCTGGGCCTGGCCGAGGGGATCGCGCTGCCCTGCCCGGTGCCAGAACGAGCGGTTATCGCGACCCGGCCGCATGTGCGGCCCCTGCTCGTGGCCCTGCAGCGGTGCCCCGCCTACTATGTGGCCGTCGTTGACCGGCGCCACGCCTGGGTGTTCAACGTGGCCGCAGAGCGGATCGACACGGTGGCCGAGTCGGCCGCCGAGGGCGTGCGCAGCCCCGGGTTCGGCGGCTGGTATGGCCTGGAGGCCCACCGGATCCACGAGCGCGTGATCCAGCTCGCCCGCCATCACTACCGCGAGACGGCCGTGCTGCTCGAACAGGCGATGGATGCCACCGGGCCGCAGCCGCTGGTTGCCGGCGGGCATGCGGACAGCATCCCGCAGTTCGTCGCGGTTCTTCCGGCCGGGCTGCGGGATCGGTTCGCCGGCAGCTTCGCCGCCGACCCGCACACCCTGACCCCCGCCCGGGTACGCGAACTGGCCGCTCCGGTCATCGGGCACTGGGTCACGGCGCGCGAGCAACGCCTGGCGGCCCAGATCCGTGACCTGCCGCCGGGCGGGCCGACTGCGGCAGGCCTGCAGGAATGCGCCACCGCCGCCAGCCAGCACGCCGTCCAGCTGCTGATCGTGCCCGATGACGGGCTGATCCCCGGGTTCGCTTGCGGGCCGTGTGGAACCCTCACCGTCGCCGGTGATGACTGCCGCGGCTGCGGCGCGGCGCCGCGTGCAGTTCCCGATCTCATCGAGGAAATGGCGGTCAAAACGCTCGGCGACGGCGGGCTGGTGGAAGCGGTGTCAGATCCCCCAGGCGGCGTCGCCGCACGCCTGCGGTTCCCGCTGGCCGCCGGTGCGGACAGGTAAGCATCAGGGCAGACGCTGCAGATGCAGACCGAGGCCCGCGGCGCTGTTCCGGAGCCGGACAGCGTGGCTGTAGCACTCTGAAATGGCCCCACCGTGCCTCCGGCGGATTCCAGCCATCGTCGCAACACTGGCCTCTGATGGCCCGGATGGTATCGGCTTTAACGGATCACGGTGCGAGCCAGGTCGATCAGGGGGGTTTCGGCGTGTCGTGCCCAGGCCAGGAGGGCGGCGGCGAGGGCAAGGGCGCTGCCGTAGAGGACGTGCTGGCCGCCTTGACGGGCGATGAGCGAGTCGAGCGATCCGAAGGCGCGTCCCTTGCGGGCCAGGGTGAGGATGTCGATGGCGGCGCGCTCACCGGTCCAGTTCCCGGCAGGCAGGCAGGTCATCGTGGCCAGGCCCGCCGGGGCGCCGGTGTCGTGCCCGGCCAGCCACTGGTCGAGCAGGCCGAGGGCAATGCCGGTGCAGGCGGCGACCGTCGGGACGGAGCCGTCAGGGGATTCAGGCTGGGCTTGGTCCAGGACTCCTGCGGCGAGCCGGGTATCGCCGTCAGCGATGGCCTCGGCGGCTAGCCGCAAGGTGGCGGCGGCTAGTTCGCGGGCCTGCCCGGCGGGAGTGAACAGCGCCATGTTGTGCCGCTCCATCGCGCGGTTCAGTGCCCGTCGCAGCGTCTCCAGGTCGGGCACGTCGATGTTGTCCACGTCGATGCCTTCCTCCGCCAGCAGCGGCGCCAGCTCCCGCAGCAGGTCGCTGGCCATGCCCGGCTTGAACTGGATCCCGGGCGGCCCGGCGGGCGGTTCCGGGGAGCGGCGTCGCATGTCTGGCACGCGGACCATCATCGCAGGCCCGCCGCTGGCGGGGACGTCACGGTCAGGGTTCACAGGCCGGACCGCGCGGCGGGCGTGTCCCAGCCCAGTGTCTTGCGCGGCCTGCTGTTCAGCTCGGCCGCCACGGCGGCCAGGTCGTCCAGCCCGTGCGTGCGCAAATCGCTTCCCTTGGGGAAGTACTGGCGGAGCAGCCCGTTGGTGTTCTCGTTGGATGGCCGCTGCCACGGGCTGGCCTTGTCGCAGAAGTACACCGGCATACCCAGCGCGGCGCTGATCTCGGTGTGCAGCGCCATCTCCTTGCCCTGGTCCCAGGTCAGCGACCGGCGCAGCCGCGGCGGGAGAGCGGACATGGCGGCGATCAGCGCGTCGCGGACCGCCTCGGCGGTGTGCCGTCCGGGCAGGTACAGCAAGATCGTGTACCTCGACGCCCGGTCCACCAGGGTGCCGATCGCGGACCGGTTGGACGCCCCGGTGATCAGGTCGCCTTCCCAGTGCCCAGGTTCCTCGCGGCCGGCCGCCTCGGCGGGCCGCTGATCAAGCATGGTCATCGCGGTGATCCCGTTCGACCGGCGCTCGCCAGGCCGGCGATGCGGCCTGCGCCGCCGCCGGCGCGTGCGCAGCACCCGGGCCGGCAGCCCGCGGGACAGCCCACCCAGTTCGGGACGGTAGACCGCCTGATAGATCGTCTCGTGCACGACATGCCGCGCCGGCTCATCCGGGAACTCGCGGCGCAGCGCCTGGCTGACCTGCTCCGGGCTCCACCGTTTCTCCAGCCGCTCCAGCACGAACTGCCGCAGCGCCGGATCAGCGGCGATCTTGCCCGGCCGCGGCCGGGCAAGCCGCCGCACAGCCAGCTTGTGCGCAGTGAACGGCCGGTACTGGCCGCTGTCCGGATCCTGGTTCCGGCGCAGTTCCCGGCTGATCGTCGACGGACTGCGGCCCGTCTGCTCCGCGATCGCCCGGACACCATGTCCCGCCTGGCGCAGATCGGCGATCCGCACCCTCTCCTGCTCAGACAGGTACCGGTCCGAGATCTCCCTGACACGCCTGCCCGCCCCCGCGGCAACCACGGGAGCATAATGCAGCTTCCGGCCGTCACGAGTCGTGATCGTGCGGCCGTGTCGCCACCGTTTCCCGGTCCGCCGGTTGATCCCGACGATCCGGCACGCCTCAGAACTGCTCAACCCCTGCGCGATCAGCCGCGCATACTGCTCCCGCTTCTCGACCTGCGGCAACGCCCCCGGTCCCCGCTGTCCCATCGCAACCCCCGAACCTGTCGAGTGTTGCGACGACTGCTAGAAACTGCCCACTCTGATTTGGCCCCACCCTGGGCTGCCCCGGCGGGTGACACGCCGGGGAGATTGTCCTGTCTCAGTTAAGTCGGCCGAGTCTCATTTTTCCGGCTCGTTCGCATGTCGGTCTCAGATACCTGGCCCGGAGTAGCTAGCGTTTGACGCTAAGTGATCGTCTTTGCTCCGGGAGGGATGGCCGGATGGCTGCTGCGCACGTTGGACCGGCGGTTGAGGCGGTTGCCGGCCCCGGGTCCCTGTCCCGTGCCAAATAAATCGGCCTGGTCCATCGCGCTGACCTGCGAGGGCCTTTTCAATTGGCAAGCGAGTCCGCGTCGGCGTGCCATTCAAGTTGGCCCGCCGACGGCTCGGGCCGGATCTTTGCCAGTTATTCCGGCCCGGCGGGAAGTGCGCCGGGGGCGCGGAGAAGCGCGGCGGCCATCTTGATCGTGCCGGGGTAGGCCGCTGCTTCGGCCATGTCCGGGTGCCCGGGATCCAGGCCGGGATTGGCCGTGGCGAGCGCCGCAGTGCACTGCCGGGTGCGCGGGTCGCCGACCGCCTGGTGGCGGGCGGTCGTCTCGGCGAGCACGAGCCTGGTGATGCCGTGCTGGCGGGCGAGGCGGGCAGCCTTCCGGCTTGCGCTGGTGATCTCCGGGACGGCGGCGAGGTCGATTTGGATGGCGCGACCGAGCCAGGTGCGGTGCCGTTCGCAGGCCCTCAGATGTGCCGGGAGGTGAACGGGGACAGGGCAGCGCTGCCCGTGCCGGGCGGCGCAGTGCCGGCAGACTGCGGCAAAGCGGACGGGCGGGCGCCCGTTGTCGCGCTGCCCGGCGAGCGCGGGGAGCGCGTGCCGGAGCGCGGTCTCGGTGATGCCGGTGAGCGCGGCCAGGCACCTGGCATCACCGGGCTGTAGCAGCCCAGGTTTCGCGATGTCGTCGCAGGCGGCGGTCCGGACAGCGAACGACGGCGGCAGGACGTCAGTGATCGCGCTGAGCGGGAGGTGGCAGGCGGCGGCCACCCGGCCCAGGTAGGAGGCGATCGTCTCGCCTGCCAGCGGGGCGGTGCGGGCCGGGAGGAGCGCGGGCCGCTGTTCGCGTGCGGGGGTGACGGGCTGCCAGGGCTTGCAGGCGCGGCAGGCGACGGCGATGCCGTGGCCGCGGAGCTCGCGGGTGAACGCGGAGTAGCTGCCGGCGTAGCCGAGGGCGGTGACCTCGCGGTGCAGGCCGGCCGCGCGCAGGTGCCGGTCGTCGCCGGCGCGCTGCCTGAGATAGGCGGCGAACGGGGCGAAGGAGTCCGCGTGCGGGCGCGGCTGGCCGGGTGCCCGGTGCCCGTTGAGGTAAATCCGGATCGTCTTGCGGTCATGCCCCAGCCGCCGGGCGATCTGGGACACGTTCGCGCCCTGCCCGGCCAGGGCGATGGCCTCCCGGGCGTCGCGTTCGGGGATCATCCGGGCAGGTGCTCGCCGGCGGAGGCGATGTCGACCGGGATGGATTCCAGCGTCGCTTTCGTGATGGCCTCGGTGCCGTCGAGGACGGCCTGGATCGCCGCGGCGCGGACCAGGCGGAGCAGGCTGCCGATCATCCCGCCGCTGCGGGAGTGCAGGTAAGAGGACAGGCCGACAAGGGTGCCGTCGCGGTGGCGGTGCAGCCGCAGGCTGTCCTCGAGCGCGGCGATGAGCGCCTGCCACTGCTGCCCGCGGCCGAACGGGCCGGTGCGGATCATGGAGAACCGGCCGGCGATCTGCTCCCCCTGGTCCCGCTGAGAAGGCCGGCCCGCCCGACGCTGATGCCCGCGTAGGCGAAGGTGACGGGCAGCCGTTCGGCGAAGTACTTCAGGGTGTCGGAGGCCTCGGCGCCGTGCCGGGTGCCGAGGTTGACGTTGTGGATCTCGTCGACGCAGACCAGGGTGGTGGCGGCGTCGAGGCAGACGCCGCAGACGGCTTCCAGCACGTCGGTGACGTTGGAGCGGCGGGTCAGCGGCAGGCCGAGGAACCGGGCGAACTCGACCGCGATCATCCGCGGCGTCGCGGCCGGCGGGGCGGTGATGTAGATGACCGGGATGTGCCCGGCGGCGTGCGGGTGCCGCCGGTGGTGCATCGTCTCGATGGTCTTGCCGAGCTGGGCCAGGCAGGTGGTCTTCCCGGTGCGGGCCGGGCCGGACAGGATCAGCCCGCAGCGGCCGGCGTCGGCGTGCCGGTTCAGGTACTGCAGCCGGCGTCCCTCAGTGATCACCTGCCGGATGGTCGACGTGGCCACGGTCAACAGCCTGGCGTGGTGCGCGAGCCGGGCCTCGTCATAGGCGAGCCGGCCGTAGTCGTCCAGGATCTTCCACTCGGCCTCGGGCAGCAGGTCCGGGACGGCGGGCCGATCGGCGACGAATTCGCGCCAGCCGCGCAGCGTGGTCAGCTGGCGGGCGCCGCCGTCAGCGCCGGGAGCGTCCGTGCCGGGCGCTTCCTGGCTGGCAGCCGCGGTCACCAGCGCTTGTCCGCTTCGGCGAACGGGTCAAAGATCTTCATCGGGATCACCCTCGCCAGCGGCGCATCCTCTTCCGCTGGCTCCGCGGCCCGGCCCGGCGGCGCAGGATCACCGGATCCGGGCTGATCCGGCATTCCCGGTGGCGGGGCCGCCTTCGTGCGGGCGGCTACCCGCCGGTCCCGCTTGCTCATCTTCGGCTTCTCCTGGCCAGGGCCGGCGTTCGCGGCGGCGCAGCAGCGCCGCGACCGCGTCGGCGATCTGCTCCTCAGTAGCCTCGCGGCCCGGGCTGCGGCGGGCATGGTCCCAGGCCAGCTCGCCGAACGGGACCGGGGCGCGGTTCAGGTGCTTCCAGAACACGGTGATCCACCCGTCCGGGCCGCGGACGTAGACGCGGGACACGTCGTAGGGGTCGTGGCGGACCTCATGCAGGTTCTTCTTCTCCCGGACGCCGGATGGCTGCAGCCGCAGCGGGTTCAGCTCCTCGCTGTCGTAGCTGCGCCGGTTCAGCTTGATGCCGTAGGCGTTGACAGCCCGCCAGGAGACGGGCAGCAGCTCGGTGTAGTCGTCCGGGCCGACCGCGACCGGCACGTATCCGGCGGCCTCGACCAGGGCGGCATACTTCTCGTTCGGGGTGAACGCCCGCCCGGGATGCTCCGGATCGCGGAGCCCGTCATGCGGCCGGTTCAGCCACAACGCGATAAGCCACTCATCGAGTAGTTCCTGGAGTTCGGCCACCGACCACAGCGGCTGGTCCTCGACATGGCGGCCGCGGCGGTCCGGGCTGCGCCCGGCATAGCCGGACGCGAACTGGCAGAACAGCGAGGCCACCGACCCGAAATACCGCTCGATATGCCCTTTCTCCGCTCCGCTGCCCAGGTGAGCGGGCTGAATCGAGATGCCCAGGTGACGGCATGCGGACCGGAACGCGGCCGACACGAACACGCTCCCGTGGTCGATCACGATCGTGTCCGGGACGATCACAGGCCTCGCGGCGGCATGCTCCAGCCGCGCGTCGATGTCCAGCAGCCGCTCATAAGGCAGCACGGAATGCGCCATCTTCAGCGCCTCAGGCCAGCCCGGCCGCACCGGCTCGGGCGTGAGTGCACGGGCCAGCAGCACGCTCGCA
The DNA here is from genome assembly GCA_963820395.1 of uncultured Actinomycetota bacterium. Lineage (GTDB taxonomy): Bacteria > Actinomycetota > Actinomycetes > Streptosporangiales > Streptosporangiaceae > DATFVJ01. The sequence continues at coordinate 50,666 of CAWGAE010000010.1, forward strand.
TCGACCGACCGTGTCGAGGGGCGCAGCACCGCGGCGGGCACCACCCGGGTGGCGACGTCGATCATGCCGGTCAGCTCGACCCGGCCGGGGACGCCGTCGTCCAGCAGCACCAGCACGTCCAGCGGAGTGGAATCGATCTGCACCACCTCACCGGGCGCCGCCGTCGGCAGCGCCCCGAACATGCCCTCCGGCCGCCCGGCCAGCGACCGGCGCGTCGATGCCGATCCCGTGGTGTGCCGGCCGTGCGACAGCGTGCCGAACAGCCGGTAGAGCGTCCGGCCCGACGGAACCGGGCCGTCGTAGCCGGCCTTGGCGAGAATCTCCCTCGCCCGCCAGATCACATAGCCCGCCGTCCGGGAGGAAGCCCTCGCGGCTTCCCCGATTGCCAGCCGCATCGCATCCACGACCTGCTCATCAGCCCGTCCAGAAGGCCGCATCTGCCGGGCAAGCCGACGGTCGGCCAGGCCAGCCAGGCCGTATGCTTCCCACCGCTGGCGGCGGTGCTTGACCGTGCTGGCCGGGACAGGCCGGCCAGCCGCCGACAGCTCGGCGGCCTTCGCCCGCTCCCGCTCCGTCAGGCTCGTGCGCTCCGGGTCGTACTGCGGCCTCGGCCGCGTCCCGGCGGGCGCGTCCGGCCGCAGCCCGTAGACGACCTCGGCAATATGCGCCTCCCACCATGACGCCTCCTCAACCGCTGCGGCGGGCAGGCCCTCCAGCCCGATCTCCGGACGCGGCCCCCTCCGGGCAGCCGGGACCGCGATCTCGAACTGCGAGTCGGCAGCCAACTCGGCCGCCGTGACCGTGCGCACCATGCCCTCGTCGTCGGCCAGCCGGATCCGCGTCCCGGTCACGCTGACCACCACGCCCGGCGTTCCGCCGGCCAGTATCCGGTCGCCGATCCCGACCCGCCGCCTCGCCGCTTTCACCGCAGCCCGCCCGCGTGCACAACGGTCGACGCACTCAGCGGACCGCCGGAAAGGTCGGCGGTCAGGTACCGCTGCCACATCAGGTGAAACAGCACCGGCAGTACCCGCAGCCGGTCCCCGGCCAGCTCAGCGCCCTCGAACAGCCCCCGCCCGCCGGCGAACGCGTCCAGCAGCACCGATGCGATCTCCGGCACCAGGCACCGCCGGTGCCGGTAACGCGACAGCCACCGCACGTTCGCAACCAGCACCCGATCAAGATCCCCGGACCTGCGGTACTCCCACCCCGCCGCCCCGCACGCCGACGCGGTCACCGCGAATGTCTCCGCATCCCGCGTAGGTATCCGGTCATCCGGGCGGATATCGACTACCACCCCGGTCCCGTCCTGCCTGCGGGCGAAAAAATCCGGGGCATGCCGGCGGACCTTGTCCTCGCCATCGCGCCAGCGCAGCCAGAACGGCTGCGACGACACCACCCGTATATCCGGGTCGAAGTCCATCAGCATCAGATGACCTATTGACCGAACTAACCGAGGCCAGGGGCTTTCCTCTCGTCGGGCGCGTTGTTGCGGAGGGTAACGGACAGCTGTGTTCTTTCCGGCTGTGGCCCGTCCCGGCCTGGTTCGGTTTGTGCTGAGATCTCGGGTCGTCAGGGTTTGCGACGGCCGGGGAGCAGATGTGGCGAGCGAGCAAGAACGGAATGTCGGCACGTTGATGGTGCTGCGGGCCGGGCGGGTCGAGGATGTCGTGGACGGCCCCGTGCCGTACCGCCTGGTCGACGCGGCCGGCGTCGAGGTGCCGGCGGTGACCGAGTTCCTGCGGGATCTCATGGCATGCGACTGCTCACCGGCGACCTTGCGTTCCTACGCCTATGAGCTCCTCGGCTGGCTCCGGTTCTTGCACGCGGTGGCCGTGGCGTGGGACCGGGCGACCCGGACCGAGGCGCGCGACTATGCGCTCTGGCTGGCTCAGACTCCTAAGCAGCCACGACATCGGCGCCAGGGCGCCCCGGCTCCGGGAGCGGTCAACGCGGTCACCGGGAAGGCTTATCCCGCCGGGACCTATGCGGCAGCGACCCGCCGGCACGCCCGTGCCGTGATCCACGCGTTCTATGAGTACCACCGGGCGCAGCACGAACGCCCGCTGATCAACCCGTTCCCGGCCGCCCGTGGTATCGCCAGCGATCACCTCAACGCCCACCACAACCCGATGCAGCGCTGGCGGCAGCCCCGACGTCCGGCGCCGTATCAGCCCAGGGCGCCCAGGCGCGTCCCCAAAGCGATACCGGACGAGCGATTCAACGACTTGTTCGCTGCCCTCCCGTCTCACCGGGACCGGGCGCTGCTGGCGTTCTGGATCTCCACCGGGGCCCGTGCGCAAGAGCTGCTCACGGTGATCCGAAGCCGTCTCGACCCTGCCGATCAGCTGATCGGCGTGATCCGCAAGGGCAGCCGTGTATTGCAGATGCTGCCGGCTTCCGCCGATGCGTTCGTCTGGCTGCGGCTATATCAGCACGAGCTCGAAGGCAAGATCCCCAATGGCCCGGATGAGCCCGTGTGGTGGACGCTGCGGCGTCCTCACCGGCCGATGCCTTACGACGCCGCCCGGATGATGTTCCGCCGGGCCCAGGACACCCTCGGCTCCAACTGGAGCTTGCATGACCTGCGGCACAGTGCGGCGTATCGAATGGTGAGCGACCCGCACATGTCGCTGGTAGACATCCAGTGGGTGCTGGGCCACGTCCACCTGGCCACGACCGAGCTTTACCTCACGCCCAATCCCGGCGAGCTGGTTGAGCGTCTCCTGGCTCACCACAAGCGGCAGGCAGAGGCGGCGGCGGTGCCTGCGCCGCCTGCTCCGGGCTACCGGCCCGAAGTCCTGCAGGCCCTCCTCGGCGACCTGCCGATCACCGGCCAGGTGACGCCGTGACCGTGGATGTCACGTCGCCGGCCGTGCTGCTGGCCAGCGGCGATACCAGCTCTGGTAGCGGTCGGCAGGAGCATCCGTCCCGGCCCACACCGATGACGTGGCCGCAGACCGAGCAGCCACGCGAAGAACTTCTCGAGCGTCTGTCGAAGCCGCCGTTCCGCCCGGATAGCGGCGAAGTCCGCCGGGCCATGTGCCGGGGGCTCACCGCGCTGCTGGACTGGCTGGACCAGCAGCCGGGAGTGACCTGGCAGGATCGCTGGCTGGCCAGCGGAGCCGATACTGCGGGCCCGGCCTGGACGGCCCTGGTGCTGGGATGTGTTCCCTCGGCGGCCGCCCGTCCGGCCGGGCACGCCCGCACGGACCTGCTATCGGCAATGCGGCTAATGCTGACCGGGCAGGTGCTTCGCCCCAGCTACCCATGGCTGCTGCGCTACCGGCCCTCGGTGCTGCTGGAGGAGACCCGGCGCCGGATCGATCCTGCCGGGTTCGCGCGGCTGCTGGCCCACTGCGACGCGACTGGCCGCCGTAATCCGCTGGACGGTAAGAACGCGGTCAACCGGATCGCCTGGATCCTGCTGAACAAGGGCGGTCAGATCCGCGACATCACCATCGGCGACTGCATCGAGTTGAATAACGCGCTGCGCGAGCATCAGTGCAACGGCGCCAGCAACCGGCCCTTGTTCTATGCGCTGCTGGCCGAAGTCGGCGTGCTGCCCTCCGGGGCTCCGCCCATGCTGCGTGCGACTCAGATGTCCGGTCAGCGCACCCCCGCCGAGCTCGTCGGCAAGTACGGGCTGCAGAACCCTTTCATACGTGACCTGTTCGTGTCGTACCTGGCCGAGCGTGCCGTTGAGATGGACTACGCCTCGCTGGTGCACCTGGCCAACGCGCTCTGCGGCCTGTTCTGGCGGGACCTGGAACAACACCACCCGGGAATCGCCTCACTTCACCTGGACGCCGGCATCGCCGCAACCTGGAAGGAACGACTCCAGCAAGTCCGCAACCAAGACGGACGCCTCGTCGGGGACCGTGCCACTGTCCGCAGCCAGTTGCTGATCGTCCGCGCCTTCTACCTCGATATCGCCCGGTGGGCCGCCGAAGACCCGGGCCGGTGGGAGCGGTGGGTCACTCCGTGCCCGGTCAAGGCCAGCGAGTGCTCCATGGAAAAGGAGCGCAGGCACCGTAAGGCCGCCATGGATCAGCGCACCCGGGCGCGCCTGCCGGTCCTGCCCGCACTCGTGCGGACAGCCGAGCAGCAGCGCAAGGCCGCCCGCGCCCGGCTTGACGCAGCGCTGGCCGTCATGCCGGGCGAGGTGTTCCAGGAAGGTGGCGGAAGGTTCATGCGCCGGCCCAATGCCGCCGGGCGGATCTACGTCACCGATCTGGCCGGCGGTCGCCGGCGTGACCTCACTTTCGAAGAGGAACGCGCGTTCTGGGGCTGGGCGACCATCGAGGTTCTTCGTCACACTGGCGTTCGCATCGAGGAGCTGACGGAACTCTCCCACCACAGCTTCGTCGCCTACAAACTGCCGAGCACCGGCGAAATCGTGCCGATGTTGCAGGTCGTCCCGTCCAAGACCGACGCAGAGCGGCTGCTGCTGGTCTCGCCCGAGCTCGGGGAGGTCCTCGCCGAGATCATCGGCCGTATCCGCGGCGAGCGTGCCACGCTACCCCTGGTGGCCGCCTACGACCCCTACGAACGGACCTGGAGTCCGCCGATGCCGTTCTTGTTCCAGCGCCCCCGCGGCCCTGAACACCGGCCAATATCTCGCGGCACCATCCGCAGGTTCCTCAACGACGTGCTCGCCGTCTCCGGACTGACGGATGCCTCGAACAGGCCGCTGGTATTCACGCCTCACGATTTTCGGAGGCTGTTCGCGACCGACGCCCTGCGCTCCGGGCTGCCGCCGCATATCGCCGCCAGGATCCTTGGCCATGCCGATCTTGGAACGACGATGGGATACGCCGCGATCTACTCCGAGGACGTCGTCTCGCATCACCGGGCTTTCATCGCCCGCCGGCGCGCTCTGCGTCCCGGCGAGGAATACCGCGACCTCAGCCCCGGCGAATGGGACCAGTTCCTCGGCCTCCCTGTTAACTGCACCTCATCTGGGTCATTGACCGGGCATCAGGCCTGGTCTGCTGAGAGGGTGAGGCGTGATCGAGGACATGCGGCGTGCGCTGATGGAGGGGCTGCGGTCGGTGCCCTCGGTGGGGGCGGTCATCACCGGCCAGGCGGCGCAGCTGCCGTTCTTCGTCGTGGACAGCGACGGCAGGGAAGTCGAGCCGGTGAGCGCCTGTCTGCGGGATCTGATGCTCGGGGACGCCAGCTCGCTGACCTGCCGTAGCTATGCGTTCGATCTCCTGCGGTGGCACCGGCTGCTGTGGTGCCTTGAGACCGGCTGGGAGAAGGCAACTGAGGCTGATGTCGCGACGTTGGTGGGCTGGCTGCGGACCGCGCGCAATCCTCAGAGGGAACGCAGGCAGCCTGGTTCGGCTCCGGCCGGATCGGTGAACCTCAAGACCGGCAAGCCGTCCCTGCGAACGGGGTATGCGCCGGCGACGATCAATCACGCGCTGACTGTCGTGCACGGCTTTTACTCCTTCCACGGCCGTTTCGGAGACGGCCCCGTGATCAACCCGGTGCCCGTGTCCGCCCAGCGGCGGCAGGTGCTGGCGCACCGCAGCCCGCTGGAGCCGGTTCCGTTCATCCGGCGGGCCCGGCTGCGGCAGAAGGTGCCGCGGCAGGTGCCGCGAGCGATCCCGGATGCGTTGTGGGATGAGCTGTTCGCGGCGATGGGCTGTGATCGTGACCGGGCTCTGCTGGAGTTCTATGTCAGCTCCGGGGCGCGGGCGAGCGAGCTTCTCGGGCTGACATCGGAAGATGTCGACTGGGGCGGGCAGCTCATCTACGTCGTGTCCAAGGGCACCAGGATCCGCCAGCCGGTGCCGGCGTCGCCGGACGCGTTCCGTTACCTGGGCCGTTACCTGGCCGCTGACGGGCTTCCTTCCCCGGGGGAGCCTGTCTGGCGGACTCGCCGGGGTGAGTCCCGGCCGATGACGTACTGGGCGATGCGCCGGGTGCTGCAGCGCGCCAACGAGCAGCTGGGCTCCAACTGGACGCTGCATGACGCGCGGCACACCGCAGCTATCAGGATGGCCGGTGACGAGCGCCTGACCCTGGCTGAGGTCCAGGCCATCCTGCGGCACGCGCATCTGGACACGACCGGGCATTACCTTACGGCCCGGATCGAGGACATGCACGACAAGCTGCAGGAACACTACACCAGGCCGCGGCCGCAGCGTTCTTACCCGGCAGGTTACGACGCTGATGACATCAAGGCGGTCTTCGGTGGCTGAGCCGGCGGCGACGGGGCTTGATGAAGGAGTAAGGGTCGTTCCCACGCGTTTCGGGGGCTTGCAGACGGCGTCGGCGATGCCGGCGGCTGTTCCGCCCGGGCCGTACGGCCGCCGCCTGCTGAACGCGAGCGCGGACCAGATCGAGGCGGTGATATGCCGGGTCTGGCCGGGCGGGCGTGACGCTGAGCGGAGACGGACGCGCGGTGCCCGCATCCTGCTGCGGCATCTGGACGGGTTCCCTGGCCAGTCCTGGCAGCAGCGCTGGGAGGCCAGCGGGCTGAACGAATCGGGCCGTCCGGTCAACGTGATGATTCCCGGTTATGAGGGACGCAAGGAGGTCTGCACCGGCATGGCCTGCCTGCTCGGCCTGCGCGTCATCCGGCCGTCGTTGCGGGCGCTGCGGTCCACCCGGTTCCATGGCTACGGGGAGCGGTTCCTCACCGCCCAGCGCGACCCGCTGCTGGAGGACTTCTGGAAGCGAGTCCAGGACCAGCCGGTACACCCGATGCACCACACCGCGGCGCTGTTCGACGTCGCGGTCACGCTGACCACCCAGGGCATCGCCCTGGCAGACCTGACGCCCGGGGCGTTCCTGCACTACGTGTGGGAGTCACGCGACCAAGGGCTGAACATGAAAGCGCGCGGAAAGCAGAACCGCGGCCAGTTCGCTGGCCAGCTGGCCTGGCCGGTCCTGCACGAGATGGGCCAGTTCCCGCCCGCCACGCCATCAACGGTGCGGGCCGCGGTACTCACCGGGCAGCGGTCGCTGGAGGAACTCGTCGACCGCTACGAGATCCGCCACCAAGGAGTCCGCCAGCTGATCCTCGACTACCTGGCACGACGCAGGAGCGAGCTGGACTACAGCTCACTCGATCAGCATGCCCGGTCACTCGCCGGCTTGTTCTGGGCCAAGATCGAGGACCTGGCCCCAGGGCATCCGGGCCTCCGCATCGACGCAGGACTCTACGAACAGTGGCGGCAATCGCTCAACACCCGCGAGAATGGCCAGCGCAAGCGGCATGAGGTCGAACGGATCCTGCGGTCGGTGCGCTCCTTCTACACTGACCTGCACAGCTGGGCGGTCGAAGAGCCCGAGATATGGGCGCCGTGGGTGGCGCCTTGCCCGATCCCCGGCAACGCGCTGCGCGGGCTCACCGTTCACAAGCGGCGCACCAAGGAACGGATGGACGACCGGACCCGGCGACGCCAGCCGTTGCTCCCCGCCCTCGTGGCCCACCTCGAGGACCGCTACCACCACCTGCGCGTTCTCCTGAAGCAGGCGTCGCCGCTGGCTGCCGGAGAGGTCTTCCTCCTCGAAGGCCGTTCCTACCGGCGCAGCTGGAGTCCCGCTGACGGCAAACGCCAACGCCGCGGCGGGGACGCCAACGTCAGGGTCCGTGACCTCGCCAGCGAGGAGGACGTAAACGTCACCGCGGCCGAGGAACTCGCCTTCTGGGAATGGGCTGCCGTCGAGGTCCTGCGGCACAGCGGCATCCGGATCGAGGAGCTGCTGGAGCTCACTCATCTCAGCATCCGTCAGTATCAGCGCCCGAACGGCGAGGTCATCGCGCTGCTGGTCATCGCCCCGTCCAAGACCGACCGGGAGCGTGTCATCCCGATGTCGGCTGAACTGTTCGCCGTCATCGCGGCAATCGTCCGCCGCCACACCCACGGCGGACGGGTCATCCCTCTCATCCAGCGCTATGACCAGCACGAACGCCGGATGAGCGAGCCGATGCCCTTCTTGTTCCAGCGACAACTCGGAACCACTCGCCGGGTCATCTCGCCCGCCACCGTCCAGGTCATGCTCCGCCGGCGCTGCAACGACCTCGCCGGCCACCACCCGGAGTTCGGCACGGCGGGCTTCACCCCGCACGACTTCCGCAGGCTGCTGGCCACCGATCTGGTGAACAACGGGCTGCCGATCCATATCGGCGCAGCCTTGCTCGGACACTTGAATCTTGAAACGACCCGGGGCTACGTCGCCGTCTTCAACGAGGACGTCGTCCGCCATTACCAGGCATTCCTGGACCGTCGTCGCCAGGTCCGCCCGACCGATGAGTACAGGAAAGTCACCCAGCCCGAGTGGCTCGGGTTCGAGGAACACTTCGACCAGCGCAAGGTCGAACTGGGCGGATGCGCCCGCCCTTACGGGGCCCCTTGCCAGCACGAGCACGCTTGTCTGAGATGCCCCATGATCAACATCAACCCGAAGATGCTGCCCCGCCTCGACGAGATCGAAGACGACCTCCAGGCCCGCCGAAGCCGGGCCGGACACGAGGGCTGGCTCGGCGAGATCGAGGGCATCGACCTCACCCTCACCTTCCTCCGCCAGAAACGAGACCAGACCCGCCGGCTGGCCCGCATCGCGCCCACCAACCTCGGCATGCCAGGCGTGCTCTCCGCAGGGCCCCCATGAGTTACCCCGCCATCTCCGAGCTACTCCGGCAGGCGGTCCCGCAGGCTCGGCTTGACAAAGTGCAGAGAAACTTCGAACTCCGGAAGGTCGCTTTGGGGGTCTGCACCCGGGACTTTGGCACCCCATGTGCGCATGAGCACAGTTGCGTCAGATGCCCGCAACTTCGCCCTGATCCCGGCCAGCAACCCCGGTTGCTGGAGATCCGCGACAACCTCCAGGCCCGCATCACCGAAGCCCGCCGCGAGGGGTGGCGCGGTGAGATCGCCGGGCTGGAGGCCACTCTGGAGGCCGCCGAGCAGAAGCTGGGCGCCATGCGGCAGATCGCTGCCCGCCACGGCGTCACTCATCTCGGGATGCCCGAGTTCCGCGGAACCGTCGGAAGGACCGCCACCTGACGCCGCGACACGCCCAACATACAGCCGCCTGAATTTCAATGGCGCACACGGTCAGTCACGGATTATGGTCACAAACGGCAATTACCAACTACTCTCCGTGTCGTTCGGATAAGATCACGCTCCAGCCACGACTCGAACCCGACATGAGTCCCTGTCGAAACGAAAAACCACCAGCCCGCGAAACTCCGGAGCCCTTTCTCGAACCGGAACGGCCGCACCGGCAGCACGTCCTCGAACCGCATGCTGCAGCACGACGACAGCGGCCCACGCTGCCAGGCGCCGTCAGCAGCCTGGAACTCCAGAAAGAACCGCACATCCGCAGCATCCGCCGCCGCGACAGCAGCACCCGTCACTTATCCATCCAGCCGTCACAAGGATCATGAACGGGCCAACTCTAGTGGCAAAGCCGCCAAACGGGCCGCATTGACTGGCAACGGGCCGACTTGCGTGTCACGGGACAGTCCCGGGTCAGCCGGGTTTGAGCTGGAGTTCCGTGAGGCGGGTGGTGCGCTGCGGTGGGAGGCGGTCGAGCGGATGAGCGACCAACTCAGGATCCGGCTGGACCGCGCGGCCCGGAACTGGGCGGCGATCCGCGGCGGAACGCCGGTCCCTCTTGCCGCATGAATGGCGCCATTAGGGCATGCTGTCACCGCGCATGCCCTATTTCCCCCGCCCGCCGGGGGAACGCACGGCGATCCCAGCACAAGGCGTACACGCTGGCCCGGCAGAACGCCGACGAGGCTGTCACGGAACTGGAGCTGCCCGACTACGATTCCACCTGTTCACCGAGCGTGCCACCGGCCAGGACAGCGTCATCTACCAGACCGACAGCGGGTACCGGCTGGCCCAGCTGCAGGACGCGTGGCCGGATCGCTTTGAGCGCCCGCTGCGCCCGCCGCGGCCCATGGCGGCTCGTCCGGGCCCGGCGCGACGACCACCGGGACCTGCGCCGCCTATGTCGATTGTCACAGCACCCGGCCACAACCCCTGAGCAGCAGCCAGCTGGAGGGCCACTGCAACGTCGGCGCCGGAGAGAATGTCTGCGGTTCCGGGCAGGCAACCCGCCAATCGCGGACCTGCCCGATGCGCGTCCCACCGGGCCGACGTCGCGTCCCGGCTGCCCTGGGATGCGATCTGCGGGCTCCGCGGCACCGCGGCATGCTTGGGTGGGCAGCGGAGCACCCGCGCCGCCTGGCGCAGCGCACCGTCCACGAGCGCGCGTGCCCGCACCAGCGTGGAAGGCCGCCGGGCCGCTGGCATCCGCCGCATCACTACCAAGGGTCAGACCTGGCCGGCCGGGTCGCGGATCTCAACCACCCCGAGGTAAACGCCGGGCGCGAACCGCCGTTGAGTTCAGTCTCGCGGTGGCCGGCGGCTGGGCGCGCCTCCGGCGTACTGAAGTCGAGGAAGCCGGGCGCGACCGGCTTCTTCAGCTTGTACGTCACCCAGGAAGAACACGACGGTGATCCCAACAGAGACGATCGCCTCACGAGCACAGAACCGCACCGGCGGATCAGGTAGGTCCAGATACGTCCAAGCTGGCAAGGGCGTGCCGCGCAGGCGCCAAGGCGTCGCTGCACGAGCTGTGGTGCGTGGCGGACCCGGCGAGCCGGTGGTCCTGCGGCGTAACGGTCGGCGTACAACGCTGGCGTGATTGCAGGGAGTGCGTCAGGCCTTCACGACGCCGAGCGGGACGAGCCTGGCGACGCTGCGGCACAGCCCCGCACCCTCGGCGGCCGCAACGACCTGGGTCACGTCTTTGTAGGCCTGCGGGGTTTCTTCGGCGAGCCCTCGCGCGGACGCGCCGCGGACCACGATGCCCTGGTGCTGGAGCCGCTGCCGCAGCTGCGGCCCGGTGATGGAGCGGGCGGCCTGGTGGCGGCTCATTACCCGGCCCGCGCCGTGGCAGGTGGAAGAGAAGGCGCCGCCGCCGGTGACTCCCGTCAGGACATAGGAGGAGGTGCCCATCGAGCCGGGGATGAGGACCGGCTGCCCAGCATCCTGCAAGTCCGCGGGCAGATCAGGGTCGCCAGGCGGCAGCGCCCTGGTCGCCCCCTTCCGGTGCACGCACAGCCGGATAGGGGTTCCGCCGACGTCGTGAGTTTCGATCTTGGCGAGGTTGTGGGACACGTCGTACACGTCGTAGATCAGATGCAGCTGCGCGTCTGCCGTCCGGGAGAAGACATGGCGTGCCGCTTCGGTGAGCAGTTGCCGGTTCGCTCGGCCGTAATTCGCCGCTGCCGCCATCGCCCCCAGATAGCGGCGCCCTTCGGGGGATCGGCCGGCGCGCAGGCCAGCTGCCGGTCGGGCACGGCGATGCCGTAGCGGCCCATTGCCTTGTCCATGATCTGCACATGGTCGCTGCAGATCTGGTGCCCCAGCCCGCGGGAGCCGCAATGGATCATCACGCATACCTGTCCCGCGGCCAGCGCATACGTGCCGAGCTCGGCCGCGAGCAGGCGCACACCGCACGAGATATCGAAACCAACACCGCCCGGCGAAACAACACCACCCTGCGCGATGTCGGTCGCAGCGACCCCGCCGATGGGAAAACCGTAACCCCAGTGCACATCCGGCAGCGCATACGACGCCACCACGATGCCGGGGAGTTCCGCCACGTTCACCACTTGCTGCAAGGACCGGTCCTCGGCAAGGTCCCCGATCAGCGCCCGGGTCGCGAACACCACACCGGGCACCCGCATATGCCCATGCCGCAAGATGACGAAACGGTACGGCGACTCCTCAACGATCTCCATCGGCAGGCACCCCATTCCGGCAGCCTCCGCGGCCAGCCCGCCCGCGACCCGGGCACCGCGAACCTCGCATTCCGCCGCGCCCTCGCTCGCCTGGCCGGCCTGTTTTCAGCTTCCGCCTGAAATGGCGGGCTCATAGGGGCGAACGTCCTCATGCCAGGCGAGTTCGGCACGCGCCACGGCGGCGGCCGGGTGAGAGCAGGCACCCGGCCACCGGCCCGGCCTGCCGCCATCCCGGATCCGCCCGGCTGGCGGTTACCCGGTGACGAAAGGCCCTATCCGCCTGGCCTCACGGCGCGCGGTTTCAGAATTGGGGGACGACAACGCTCCCTGCCCGGTGACAGCATGCGGCAGCCGTTTTGAATTTTTATTCCGAACGGCTGCCGCAGCCTGGCGCGCGCCGCCGGGATCGTCCTCGCCAGCACGTCGATCCTCCCGAATGCGGTGACCGCGGTCCCCCGGTGCCGTGCAAGCAGATCCGGACCGCGTTGGGCAGGTGTCAGCAGGTCGAATGGAATAACCCCGCGACCAGCACGTCGTCCGCCAGCTCGTTGTAGATCTTCACTGCTTCTCGCGTCTCGGCCACTTGAACCGCGATGGATCGCTCGCCCAGGAAGTCCAGCGTGCGCGGGTCAACCAGAAGCCGCCGGTCCATGCCCCGGGACAAGACAACGATCGTTGCGCCGTGGGCCAGAAGTTCCTCCACGTCGGCGGGCTGGATACCAGGTGAATGCCTGGTCCCGGTCTCGCCCCAGTCCCATTCTCCCCCGCCGCCCGGGTAGAGCTTGAAGTCCTTCCCCGCGCCTACCCCCTCGACTTCCATCCGAGCCCACGAGATCGCGAGGATCCTTGGCGACCTCATTCCATGGCCCATTACCGTCGCCAACCGGCAGCCACACGCCTGGCTCTACTCCGCCCTGATCGTCCAGCAGATCGGTCACGTGCCCGTCGGCTGAGGCTCTCAGCACTCCGCCCGCCCTCGCCGGGGCGAATCTCCTGCCACCATACAGCCGCATCAGATGCGAGCGTGGGCGAGCACAACCACACGGCCCCGGCCGCATCCCGGGCAGAGACCGGTGATGGCCACATCCGTACGGACATTGATCAGCCATGCAGCCACCCAGCCCGGACCGGCGACGCAGTCAATCGCCGCGTCACACAAGCCCTCTATCTCAAGGCAAACAGCCCGGCCAGGGTGGCCGGCAAGGGACAAACGTCCCCGGGTCCAGGCATCAGAGTGCAGGTGACGTGGTGGGTACGATGCAGTCAGGGTCAGGTACCGCCGGTCAGTGCGAACGCAGGACGCTGGTCCCTTGCGCACGCCGGACTGACTGACGCTCATTCACCAGCGGTTTCGTCCGCGCACCGTGCGCCTGCGGCAGGGTCTGCCAGGCACCTGGCCCGTCGGCGCCGGCAGCCCTGGCACGGTCACCTACGGGCCTAATCTCCAGGCGTGGTGCGGCCTTTCCCACCGCACAAGGATCGGTTCCGGGTGCAGCAGATGCCGATCCGTGGCGGCACGAGTCCACTGATCCTCGACCGCTCCCGCGAGCAGGTCAGTGACGTCATCAAGCGCCCGTCCTCGGCCCTCCTGGCCGTTTCGCTTGGCCCCGTGCTAACCACCTTCCGCGAGCAGGGCCAAGAACGTGCCTAGCCAACGGGCATCCCGACTAGGCGGCCGGTCCCAAGCCAGCACATCCTGCCGAATTCAGCCGTTCTTAGATTGAAGGGAGCATGCGCGACCGGCTGTTGACGGCCTGCCAGATACAGCCGACAGGTCCTCGACCGCGCGGACGAGACTGGGCTGACTGCGGTCGTAGCACACGCCGTGTGCGTATGCGATTGCCTTGCCAATCCGGGTCCCGTCATCGCTGCGAAGTCCGCTATCGAGGGACGCCAAGGTCCCTGATCGCCTCGGCGAGCGCGAGCAGTGCCAGGACCTGGGCGGCGGCTAGCCTGTTCTGTTCTGTTCCATAGGGAAGCTCGGTCTGACCCTCGCCTCCCCGAAGCAACTGCTCCGCCCTGCGTACGTAATCCATGACGTCGTATCCCTCCGGTGTTTTACCGTGTCCGTTCCCAGCGGTCCAGCGGGTCTTGCTCGGTTTAGCGGCGAACTCCTCGACGAGCCCGGGCGCCCGTCCCCGGGAGCCGGCGTCGTCGTGCCATCAGCCCGGCCAACCGATCGAACTCCCGCCGCTGGCCCTTAGTCATTAGCGAGCAGAGATCTTAGTCATTAGCGGGCAGAGAGACCGTCGCCTGGTCCGCTGGCGACATATCGACCCATCTCCCACCGTGAGGTTTCTCCCCGAGTTGGCTCGCGTGCAGGGTCTTTGGTCGCCTAAATGCGGGCGGCCAGTGACCACTAAGCCCCCTGTCCGCCTAGACCGGCAGCCGATCCACCTGGCAGCCATGACCGCCGGGTCAGCCCCCGGTCCGCGCAGACCCGCAGGAACGCCCGAACCGCTCCGGGAAAGGCGCCTGGCTTGCCCACCGGTCCCCCGAGCCCCGGCCCCGCCGCGTCGCCCGGCGTACGCCTCCCGCAGTTCCGGGTCGCCCGGGTGCGGGAAGCCGCGTGGCCCTAACCCGTCCGGCTAGCCCGATCCGGCATCCGCCGGACCGGGCGCCGCCCCAAACCGGGCCGAACGCCCATTATCCGGGCGCCACGCGGGTGCGACGGTTGGCGATGACGGCGGAGCCCGCCTCGACACGGACGTCATCTGAACGCGGCGGCCAAGGGCGAGATGGTGATATCCCGCCCCGCAACATGATGCCATGCGCGACATGGGCCTTTGAGCATCTGAGAAGCCGGGCCCGAACGGGGAGATGCCATGAAAGCAAAGGTCGGCGACGAGCTCATCATCGACAGCCCGGAGCCCACGCATCCCGGCAGGATTGGCACCATCATCGCGCTCACCAACCACGACGGCTCGCCGCCGTACGTGGTCCGATGGCTTGCTGGCTACGAGTCCCTGGTCTTCCCTGGCCCGGATGTGCGGATCGAAGAACATCACGGGCAGCGGGCCGGGACTGGCTAACAGGTGCCTAGACACAGCCGGGGAGGCCCACGGCTCGGTGGCGGGCTTGCGCCTGACCCTGCTGGGCGTGGGTGCGATGAACTCCCCCGTTTCGCACCGGCCGGTCTGCTGGTCCGCTGGGGAACCAAGGATCGCTAGGCGGAAGGCCCTTCCCCCGGGTGCGGTGATGGGAAGGTCTCCACCCGACGGTGTGGTGGTGGGCGTCGCGCTAACCGCGTTTCATCCTGGCGGTGGCGGCCCCGGTGCGGCAACAGCTGACGGTCTGCCAGGACCTTCGCCTCTGGGCCGGTATCGGGCGACGCGAGGTAATGACGGTGTCGAAGGGGTTGTGATGCCCCTTGAACGGAGCCGGCAGTCCCGCTCGCGCATCGACAAGGCCAGCAGGTAGCTGCCGGACACCGGCGGAGAGTCCGGCACTGACCACCGCCGCGGGCCGATATCGTGCCCGCTCTCCGTGACCCAGGCGACGGGAGGTAACCCCATGAGTTGCCCGCGGACGCTTGAGGTGCAGACGGAGGCGCGGGGCGATGTTCCTGATGGCGCGGTGGATCTGGCCGTGCAGCGGGTCCGCTCGTCGCTGCGGCTGGCTCCCGAGCCCGTGCTGTTGGCCCGCGTCAAGCTGACGATGGCCGCGGACCCGGCGGTTGAGCGCCCCGCGATCGCGCAGGCCAACATCGATCTCAACGGGCGGCTAATCCGGGCCCAGGCGGCCGCCGAGACGATGCGTGAGGCCATCGAGCGGATGCATGACCGGCTCACGATCCGGCTGGAGCGCGTGGCGCGGAACTGGGCCGCGATCCGCGGCGGCGAGCCGCTGGCCCGGCCTCACGAATGGCGGCACCAGAGCCTGCGCACACCGCGCATGCCCTACTTTCCCCGCCCGCCGGAAGAGCGCACGGTGATCCGGCACAAGTCATATGCGCTGGCTCGCGAGACCCCGGCTGAGGCTGTCGCCGATCTGGAACTGCTCGACTACGACTTCCACCTCTTCACCGAGAAGGCGAGCGGCGACGAAAGTGTGGTCTGCCGGACCGAGGGCGGATACCGGCTGGCCCAGGCCCACCCGCAGTCCCACCGGCTCGGCCCGGTGGACGCCTCGATCACGATCAGCGAGGAACCGGCGCCCAGGCTCGCTCCCGCTGATGCGACGGCACGACTGGAAGCTCTCGGCCAGACCTTCCTGTTCTTCGTCAACAGCCAGACCGGCCGCGGCAACCTGATCTACCCCGCTACAACGGCCACTACGGCCTCATCACCCCGGCAGGCACCTGAACGGCGCTGCGCTGGCACGGGCGAGTGGAGTTGGCGGTCGCGGCGCTGACCGCGGGCGAGTGGGGTGCTCGAGCAGACCGGATGCTGCGCCTGGCGGCGAGCATCGCCGATGCGGTGCCGGTGGATCTGGGGCCGCGCTGTCGGGCCTGGACGGGGGTAACGCCTCGCTGATCGCCGCCGCGGTGCTGCGCGCCGTCGGCCACGGGGATCTCGGGGCCGGTTTGAGGGATGGCCAGCGGTGTTCTTGCCCCTCCGGGCCGGGCGTAGTCTTCATGCGGAGCCGTTATGGCTCGTAGCGGTTGCAGCGCGGCTGCCCGGACGCGGTGGGTGGGGCCTGCCAGCGGCCGCAAGCCGGATCGGGTGTGCAGCACGGCACCGTTCTCGGTATCACCGCGTCAAAGTGGCTCCCGAGCAGTTCCCGTTCCGCACCGGTTAGAGGTGACTGGCCGGACCGTTGCCGTCTGTGGCGCGGCCGGGGACCAAAGGCCCGTCTCGCGATGTCCTACGGCTCTCCCCTGCCCGCATGGTCAAAGCGAGCCTGTTGCCAGATGCCTCCGCGGCTAGCACAGCCTGGAGGGGCCGTGCGGGGCGGCGTTCCCGCTGGAACGCCTGGGACGGTGTGCGGCGAGCGAAAGGTCCGGCCATGAGGTGGGAACCGATCACCAAGGCAGGGCCGGCGGTAGGCAGCTTCAACCTGGCGGATTATGAGCATGCTTGCGAGGAGTTCTCCTGGGCGCGGGCGAGGTCCGAGCTGGACGGCCTGCCGGGCGGTGGCCTCAACATCGCATACGAAGCGGTCGACCGGCATGCGGCGGGAGCCCGGGCCGATGTCGTGGCGCTGCGGTGCGTCGGCCGCCCGGGCGGGGTGACCGAGTACAGCTACCGCGACCTGCGGGCGCAGACAAACCGGTTCGCCAACCTGCTGCGCAGCCTTGGCGCCGGCCGGGGGGACCGGGTGTTCTCGCTGCTCGGCCGGGTTCCGGAGCTGTACGTCGCCGCGCTCGGCACGCTGAAGAACGCCAGCGTGTTCTGCCCGCTGTTCGCGGCGTTCGGCCCCGAGCCGATCCGGGACCGGATGGTCCTGGGGGACGCGCGGGTGCTGGTCACAAGCCCTCGGCTGTACGAGCGGAAGGTAGCCGCGATCCGCGCGGAACTGCCGGGCCTGAAGCATGTGCTGATCGCCGGCGAAGGACCCGTCCCACCCGGCACCATCGACCTGAACCCGGCGCTGGCAGCGGCCGCCGCGGAATTCGACATCCCGCACACCGAGCCGGCGGATATGGCGCTGCTGCATTTCACCAGCGGCACGACCGGCAAGCCGAAGGGCGCGGTGCACGTGCACGAGGCGGTCGTGGCCCACCATGCCACGGCCGCGTTAGCGCTGGACCTGCACGCCGGCGATGTGTTCTGGTGCACCGCCGACCCGGGCTGGGTGACCGGCACGTCGTACGGGATCATCGCGCCGCTCACCCACGGGGCGACGCTGGTGACCGATGCTGGCGAGTTCGACGCCAAGCGCTGGTACGCGATCCTGCGTGACCAGCGGGTGACCGTCTGGTACACCGCGCCGACGGCGCTGCGGATGCTGATGCGGCACAGGGCGGGCTTGTCACACGAATACGACCTGTCGGCGCTGCGCCTGGTCGCGAGCGTTGGCGAGCCGCTCAATCCGGAGGCGGTGGTGTGGGGGGTGGAGGCGCTGGGCCAGCCGGTCCACGACAACTGGTGGCAGACGGAGACCGGCGCGATCATGATCAGCAATTTCCCGGCGATGGAGATCCGGCCGGGGTCGATGGGCAAGCCGCTTCCCGGCGTACGGGCTGCGCTGCTGAAGCGGGGCGGGGATGGCAGGGCTCAGGTGACCGATGGCCGGGTGGAGGTGATCACGGAGCCGGACGCGGAGGGGGAACTGGTGCTGCGGCCGGGCTGGCCGTCGATGTTCCGCGGGTACCTGCATGACCCGGAGCGGTACGCGGAGGCATTCGCCGGCGGCTGGTACTTGACCGGCGACGTCGCCCGGCGTGATGCGGACGGCTACTTCTGGTTCGTCGCCCGCGCGGACGACGTCATCAAATCCGCCGGCCACCTGATCGGCCCGTTCGAAGTGGAGAGCGTGCTGATGGAGCACCCGGCGGTCGCGGAGGCCGGTGTGATCGGCAAGCCCGACCCGGTGGCCGGTGAGATCGTCAAGGCGTTCGTCGCGCTCAAGCCCGGCTACCGGCCGGACGAGGACCTGCTCTTCGAGCTGGCCGCGTTCGGCCGCCGGCGGCTCGGCGCTGTGGCGCCGAAAGAAATCGAATTCGACCAGAACCTTCCGCTGACCCGCAGCGGCAAGGTAATGCGGCGGCTGCTCAAGGCCCGAGAACTTGGTCTCCCAGAAGGGGACGTGTCGACTCTGGAGTGTGCGCCATGACCCACCGGCCGCAGCAGACAGCCGCCACCACGCAGCCAGTATCCGGTGACGCCGCACATCGCCGGGAAATGCTGCGAGAGATGGTCCGGGTCCGGCGCTTCGAGGAACAATGCGTGGAACTGTATAGCGCCGCCAAGATCCGCGGTTTCCTGCATCTGTACATCGGCGAAGAGGCGGTCGCTGTGGGCGTGTGCCAGGCGCTGACGCCCGCGGACTCGATCGTGTCCACCTACCGTGAGCACGGCCACGCGCTCGCCCGGGGCGTCGGGATGGATTCTTTGATGGCCGAAATGTACGGCAAGGTGACCGGATGCAGCGGCGGGCGCGGCGGCTCGATGCACCTGTTCGACGTCAGCCATCGCTTCTATGGCGGCAATGCGATCGTCGGTGGCGGGCTGCCGCTGGCCGCCGGGCTGGCTCTCGCCGACCGGATGCGCGGCACCAGCGGGGTAACCGCCTGTTTCTTCGGGGATGGCGCCGTGGCCGAAGGCGAGTTCCACGAGTGCATGAACCTTGCGGCGCTGTGGGACCTGCCGCTGCTGTTCTGCTGCGAGAACAACCTTTACGCGATGGGCACTGCGCTGGATCGCGCGCAGGCCGAAACCGACCTTGCCGCCCGCGCCGGTTCATACGGCATGGTCGCGTGGGCGGTGGACGGGATGGATGTGATCGCCGTGGAGCACGCGGCCCGCCGCGGCGCCGAGGCGGTGCGCGCCGGAGGCGGCCCGCATTTCCTGGAACTGCGCACCTACCGGTTCCGTGCGCACTCCATGTATGACCCGGACCGGTACCGCGACAAATCCGAGGTCGAGCGCTGGAAGGCACGCGATCCGATCGACGCCCTGGCGGCCCAGATGAAGCAGCACGGCGAGATCACCGACGACGATCTGGAGGCGTTCGAGAACGAGATCGCCGCCGAGATCAGTTATGCGATCGAGGCGGCTGAGGCCGCCGCGATCGAGCCGGTGGAAGACCTGACCCGGTTCGTCTACAGCCCGAGGCCATCATGACCGCCCGGGCCGCGGCCAGCGGCAGCAGCGCCAAACCCGCCACGGCCACCGCGACCAAGGCAGCCGAGGCGAGCGCGGCCGGGAGCGGTCAGCAGGTCACCTACCGTGAGGCGATGCGCGAGGCACTGCGGGAGGCGCTGATCCGGGACGAGCGGGTGTTCATCATGGGTGAGGATATCGGCCGCTACGGCGGCTGCTACGCGGTCACCCTGGGCCTGCTCGAGGAGTTCGGGCCCGGGCGTATCCGGGACACACCGCTGTCAGAGTCGGCTTTCGTGGGTGCTGGGATCGGTGCCGCGCTCGCCGGGATGCGGCCGATCGTCGAGATCATGACGGTCAACTTCAGCCTGCTCGCGCTGGACCAGATCCTCAACAACGCTGCCACCCTGCTGCACATGTCGGGTGGTCAGCTGAACGTGCCGCTGGTGATCCGGATGACCACGGGCGCCGGCCGCCAGGTCGCCGCGCAGCACTCACACAGCCTGGAAGGGTGGTACGCGCACATCCCGGGCCTGCGGATCGTGGCGCCTGCCACGCTCGCCGATGCCCGGGGCATGCTCTGGACCGCGCTGGAAGATCCCGACCCTGTGCTGATCTTCGAGCACGGCGGTCTTTACAACATGTCCGGCATGCTCGACCCGGCTGCGGGACCGACCGATATTGACACCGCGGCAGTCCGCCGGCCCGGCCGGGATCTGACGATCGTCGCCTACGGCGGCACGCTGGCGAAGGCCCTGACGGCAGCAGACCAGCTGAGCGCCGACGGCGTGGCGGCGGAGGTGATCGATCTGCGCACGCTGCGGCCACTCGACGACGCAACGATCCTGCAGTCAGTGCGGCGCACCCACCGCGTGGTCATCGTCGACGAGGGCTGGCGCTCCGGCAGCCTGTCCGCCGAGGTCTGCGCCCGGATCACCGAGCAGGCGTTCTACGACCTGGACGCCCCGGTCGAACGGGTCTGCACCGCGGAGGTGCCGATCCCGTACGCGCAGCACCTGGAGGAGGCCGCCCTGCCGCAGCCGGCCGGCATCGTGGCCGCGGCGCGAAGGGCGGCCGGCTGACATGGCCGAATTCCGGATGCCCTCGCTCGGCGCGGACATGGACGAGGGAACGCTGCTCGAATGGCTCGTGAAGCCCGGCGACCAGGTCGGCAAGGGTGACATCGTCGCCGTCGTGGACACGGCGAAGGCGGCCGTCGAGGTGGAATGCTTCGACAGCGGCGTGGTCAGCGCGCTGCTTGTCGAGCCCGGGCAGCGGGTACCGGTGGGCACCGCGCTCGCGGTGATCGCACCCGCCGCGACCACAGCCGCCGCAGACAGGCACCCAGCCCCCGCCAAACGCCCAGCGCCGCCGGCCCAGCGCGCGGCACCGGCGGCCGGGCAACCCGTTCCCGCGCCGCCAGCCAAGCCGCCGGCTGTCGTGTCACCGCTCATCCGCCACCTGGCCGAACAGGAGGGCGCCGACCTCGGGCAGGTTTACGGGACCGGCGCGGCCGGCATGGTGACGCGCGCTGATGTGGAACGCGCCGCTGCCCAGGGGTCACGGCTGCGGGTATCACCGCTCGCCCGCCGCATCGCCGCCGAACTCGGCACCGATCTCACCGCCGTCAAAGGAACCGGCGCGGGCGGCGCGATCCGGGCCGACGACGTCCGCCGGGCTGCCCGCACGAAGGTGCCGCCGGAAGCGGCGGCGCAGGGCCCTGCCGCAAGGCCTGCGCAGGTACCCGGGCGGCAGGCCGCACATCCCGAAGCGGCGGCCGAGCGCCGGGCCGCGATGCGCCGGGCGATCGCCAACCTCATGGCCCGCTCAAACCGGGAAATCCCGCACTACTACCTGAGCACGACGATCGACCTCGAACGGATGACCCAATGGCTGCGCCGCCGCAACCGCGAACTGCCCGTGCCTGCCCGGATCGTTCCCACTGCGCTGCTGCTCAAAGCGGCGGCAATCGCCGCCCGCGAGGTGCCAGAACTCAATGGATTCTGGGTCGGCGATCAATTTGTGCCGTCCGGGCACGTGCATCTGGGCGTCGCGATCTCGCTGCACGGCGGCGGCATGATCGCGCCCGCTATCCACGACGCCGACGGCCTCAAGGTCGGCGACCTGATGGCCCGGCTGCGCGACCTGGTCACCCGCGCACGGGAAGGACGGCTGCGCGGCAGCGAGATGACCGATCCGACGATCACCGTCACCAATCTCGGTGACCGGGGCGTGGAGTCGGTCTTCGGAGTGATCTACCCACCACAGGTCGCGCTGGCCGGCTTCGGTAAGGTCACCAGCATGCCGCGCGCCGTCGACGGGCTCCTCGGCGTCCGCCCCCAGGTCACTGCCACGCTCGCGGCCGATCACCGCGCCACCGACGGTGACACCGGAGCGCGGTATCTGGAGGCCATCGCCCGCCTCCTGCAAAAACCGGAGGAACTGTGACACCACAGCGGGAGGAACCTGACGCCAAAACCGGAGGACCTCTGACGCCGCAGCGGGCACGTGACGCGGTGGGCCAGGCGCTCAAACAAGCCGCGCCTGGCTCGGATATCGACGCGATCGACGCTGACGCGGATCTGCGCGACGCGCTGGACCTGGACTCGCTCGATTTCCTGAACTTCGTCGAGATCCTCAGCGACGCGTGCGGGCGCAGGATCGACGAAGACGACTACACCGAGCTTGCCACCCTCAGCAGCTGCGTACTGTTCCTGTCAGGGCCATGAGGCACAGCGCGCCTCCTCGAAGGTCGCGAGGTGCGGGCTGCGCCGCGAGATTGCCAGGCTCGTCCCCGCCCGGCGTGGGTCAAGGGCTGACATGCCTAACGCCGGAACGGCCGTAGCGCAGCTGCAGCTTCGACCACGAAAGGGCGAGGCAAAGCCTGGCACCCGCCACTAGTCAAAAGACATGACAACCCGCTACATCCCCGGGTCGCCGACGCCGTCGCACGCCCTTACGGTGAGCCATCAGCCTCCTCCGACGTTTGCCTGGTGCCCGCCCGGGGCGACGGCTCTGCCCGGCGCGGTGGCCCGAGGTTGCAAGGGTGCCACGCGCCCAAGAGCGCCAGTAGTCATAGCCTGCCGACGGTCCGGGCCGCCTGGCGGGCACCCGGTTGTCAGCCTGCGCTCTCGACGGTGATCCGGCGTTCTGCTGGCTTGGCCTTGGCAAGGCCGACGCTCACCTCGAGCACGCCGTTCTTGTAGGAGGCCTTGACGTCGTCCTCGTTCGCGCCGCGGGGAAGCCTGACCGTCCGCTCAAACGAGCCATACCGGAACTCGCTGCGGTGGCGCTCCTTGGTCTCCTCGGTGCGTTCAGCCTTGATGGTCAAGCTGCCGTCGCCCACAGAAACCTCGGCGTCCTTGCCGGGATCGATGCCGGGCAGCTCCGCCCGGACGACATAACGGCCCTCGGCCACGAAGTCCTCGATCCGGATCGGCGGGCCGAAGCCGGGCCAGCCCGACATCGGCGACTCCAGCCACTCAGTCAGCGCGGGAAACGGCCACCGCGCCTCTCGGCGCATCATTGCCATCGTCTTTCTCCCTTCCGCTCCCTTCCGCGGATCTGGCTACACCTCTACCCGACCGCCGCGCCGGGCCTGGTCCGAAGGGCCGGACCTCCCGCCAGGCAGGGCCAAAAGTCCCTTGCCTCCGGGCCAAGCGTCGGATCGGCGGTCGCCAGCCACGACAGGGTCAGCTACCCGGCACAAGACCTGCCGAAGATCGCAGGATCTACTGACCGCGGACACATGGGACCCTGGATGTATGGAATGCCGCATGACCGGCGCACGTGACCGCATCCGGCGCCTCCCGCCATCCCCGCATGATGGAGGCGACGATGAGCCCGGTGCGTGACTTCCTGCAGCGCTTCCGGCCTGCTGGCACGCCGGGCAAGGCGGCGGCAGCGGCTGTTCCTGCCGATCGTGCGAGGGACCTGGCCGCCGAACTCGAGCCGGTCTTCTCGATGCTCGCCGGAGCAGAGGCGGAGCGCGCGCGCATTCTGAGCGAGGCTGCCAGCGACGCCGCCCGGATCCGCGACGACGCGCGCCGCCGGGCGGATGACGTGCTTGCGGCCGCGAGGGAGCGCGAGCAGGCCGTGCGTGCGGACACGGCTGCAGCGGTGCTAGCCAGGGCCGAGGCAGACGCCGGTGCTGCGCTTCGCGCGGCCGAGCGGGAGGCGCAGGTCATCCGTGAGCGTGCGGCGCGGCGGATGCCCGGGTACGTCAGCCGGGCCGTGTGGGCCGTGCGCACAATGGCGGCAGCTTCGGCTGAGGCCCGTGACGAGGCCCAGGCTGATGATGAGGCCCAGGCTGGTGATGAGGCCCAGGCCCGTGATGAGGCCCAGGCTGGTGATGAGGCCCCGTCCGATGGCAGGATCCGGCGGGCGACATGAGTGCTGGCTGGGTGGCAGGCAGCGTCCGGGCAAGGGCGCTGGCCCGGCGGCGCCTGGGCAGCGAGGGTGCGCGCCGGATCGCACGCGCCGGATCGCTGCGTGCGGCGCTCGAGGCGCTGACGAGCACCCCTTACGGCCGGGACATCCGGCCAGGGCAGTCCCTGGCCGGCGTGCAGCATGCGGTCGCAAGCACATTGCTGTGGCACCTGCGGGTGCTGGCCGGCTGGCTGCCCCGCGGCGGCGCTGGGATGCTGCGGACGCTGACCGGATGGTTTGAGATCGCCAACACCGACGAACTGCTTGACGGGTTGACGGGCGGTGTCCCAGGACCCACGTTCCAGCTTGGCGCGCTGGCCACGGCCTGGCCGCAGTTGCAGACCGCCAGCTCTGTCGCTGAGCTCCGCGCGGCTCTGGCCTCCTCGCCGTGGCACGACCCTGGCGGGCAGGAACCGCGAACGATCCGGCTCGGCATGCGCGTGTCCTGGGCGGCTCGCGTGGCTTCTCTGCCGTATCCGGCCCCGTCGTGGGCTGCCGCTGCCGCTGCGCTGATTGTGGCGGGCGAGATGTTCGCCGCAGGCCGGGAGCTTCCCGATTTCACCCGTGCTCAGATCTCGGGGCTGCTCGGCAGCGCAGCACTCCAGGCGCGGACATTTGACGATCTTGCCCGGGGGTTGCCTGCCCGGGCCCGATGGGTGCTGCCGCCGGGCGCTGTTCAGGGTGACTTGTGGCAGGCGGAGGCTCGCTGGTGGGCCCGGATCGAGCGCGATGGCTTTACGTTGCTGGCGTCCTCGGGGTTCGCCCGCGAGCCGGTGCTCGGTGCGGTGGCCGTGCTGACCGCCGACGCGTGGCGGCTGCGCGCCGCGCTCGAGATGGCCACCCGCGGTGGCCAGCAGCTGGACGCCTACGACGCGGTGGCTTATGACGTGCTGGCCTGCGATGAGCCAGCCTGACCCGCACCGGCCCGGTATGCGGCGGCCCGGCAGGCCGCGGATGCCGCGTCCGGTGCGGATGGACCGCGTGGCGCTGGTCGCGCCGTCCGCGTCGCTGCGCGACGTCCTTGTCCGGGTGGCCGCCTCCGGTGTCCTGGAGCTCGACACGGCCGGCGCCACCCAGGGCGAGGCTAGCCGGAGGCTGCAGCACGCGCGCGGCGGGGCGGAGGACGCCGCGCTTGCCGTGACGGCCCCCGACGTAGACGAGCTCGAGCAGATGGGCCGCTATGACCTGCTGGCCGGTGAGGCGCAGCTGGAGGAGTACGCGGCGGCGGCGCTGCGGCGCGGTAGTGTGGCGGCGCTGGCCGGGTGGGTACCCGCGGACCGGGTCGCCGGCCTGGCCGAGCAGCTTTCGGTCGTCGGCGGCGCGGCCGTGCGGCTGCCACGGCCGCCCGGCGCGTCGGCGCCTACGCTGCTCGGCGGGACGGCGATGCGCCGCTCTCTCGCCCCGCTCGTCGAGACCTACGGCACGGTGCCCTATGCCGACATCGACCCGGCGCCTCTCGCCTGGGCCTCGTATGTGCTGATGTTCGGCATGATGTTCGGCGATGTCGGTCAGGGCGCCGCGCTCATCGCCCTGGGAGGGGGCATGTACGCACGGTGGCCCCGGTGGCTGGGCCGGTTCCACGTGGCGTGGCCGTTCGTTGTAGGTGCGGGTGTGACAAGCACCGCGTTCGGCTTTTTGTACGGTGAGTGCTTCGGCCCGACCGGGATCGTGCCGGTGCTGTGGCTCCGCCCGCTCAGCGAGCCGCTCACGCTGCTCGCGGCCGCGGTCGCCGTCGGGGCTGTGCTGCTGGCGGGCGCATACGCCCTCGGCATGGTCAACCGCTGGCGTGAGGGCGGCTTGCCGGTCGCGCTGTACGCTCCGACCGGGATCGCCGGGACGGCGGTGTTCCTCGGGCTAGGTGCCGCCGCCGGTGGCCTATACGTGGGGGACGACGTGCTGCTCAGCGTCGGCGCCGCGGTGGCGCTGGCCGGGCTGGGGCTCGCTTTCGCGGGTTTCATCGCCGAGGCGGGCGGGGGCGGCGCGGGCATCGCGCAGGCGTCGGTTGAGCTTTTCGACCTTGTGATCCGGCTGGGTTCCAACGTGGTGTCCTTCGCACGGCTGGCCGCATTCGGTCTCACCCACGCCGCCCTTGGCTTGGTTGTCTGGGACGCCACGACGTCCCTGTGGCATCGCGGCGGGGCCGCCACGGCGGTCGCCGTCGCGGTATTCGCGCTTGGCAACCTTCTCGCGTTCGCCCTGGAGGCCCTCGTCGCTGGCATTCAGGCGATGCGCCTTGAGTACTACGAGCTGTTCTCGCGGCTGTTCGTTACCCAGGGGCGGCCATTCCGGCCCTGGCACCTGCCGGTTCGCACGAAAGAGGGTGTGCCATGTCCGCCTGGCTGATCGGCCTGCCTGTGATCACCGTGGGGATCGCGGTCACGTATGCTGCGCTGCGGCGCGGTCGCCGGGGCTTCTACCTGCTGTTCGGTTTCAATGTGCTGCTCGCCGCAAGCGCAACCACCGCGCTGGCCATCGCGCTGGCCGCCGGACCGGCCGGAGCTGCAAGCACGGCAGCAGGCGTGGTCGCGGTGAAGGCAGCCGCCGCTGGCGCGGGGGGAAACTGGGCCGCACTGCTAGGCGCGGCGATCGCTGTAGCCGGGTCCACGATCGGCGCGGGCATTGCGGTTGCCTATACCGGGGCTGCCGCGCTCGCGGCGATGAGCGAACGACCGGAGCTTTTCGGCCGTGCCATGGTCATTGTGGGCCTGGCCGAGGGAATCGCGATCTATGGCCTGATCGTCGGCATCATCCTGATCGGAAAGGCTTGACCGCAGTGTCTCACGTCGCCGCGATCGGCAAGGCGGTCCGGATACCGGGGTTCGCGCTGGCCGGCGTCGCCACGTGCCCCACGGCGACCCCAGAGCACAGGTGTGCCGCCTAGCCTGGCCAGGGCGATCAGGTCGCCGTGGTCATCCTCACCCCGCGCGCGGCAGGCCGTCTCGCCGACCAGCTGGATCGGTGCCCGGCCGTGCTGACGGTAGGGATGCCGCCATGACGGTCCGGCCGCCCGCGGGTCGTCCGGCCGCCGGCGCGCGCGGCGCGGACCACGGCGCCAAGCCCGGCGCCGATCTTCCCGTGGGTGCCGACGCGCTGTCGCCTGTCCGGGCGGCCCTGGTCGGCGAGGCTGTTCAGCAAGCCGAGAAGATCCGTGCGGCGGCCAGCGCCGAGGCCGAGGCCGTGGTCGCGACTGCCCGCGGCCAGGCGGAAGAAATCCTGTCGCAGGCACGCGTGCGGGGTGAGCTGGACGGGCGGTCGGCTGCCGCCAGCCGGCGCGCCATGTCGCGGCGTGCTGCGCGCGGGGTCGTGCTCGCTGCTCAGCGCGATGCCTACAGCGAGTTGCGGCACCGGGTGCACGAAGCGGTCTGCGCGCTTCGCGAGGATCCGGTGTACCCCCGTCTGCGCGACCGGCTCGAAGGGCTGGCGCGCGGCCTGGCCGGCCCGTCGGCGACGGTCGCCTGGCACCCGGCAGGAGGCGTGGTGGCCGAGGGACCGGGCACTTTCGTGGACTGCTCACTGCCGCGGCTCGCCGACAGGGCAGTTGATGCGCTCGGTGCGGAGGTGACCGAGCTGTGGTCCGGGTAGCACATCAGCCCCGCAATGCGGCTGCAGCCCCGGTGGGCCGGGTGACGCGGGTGAACGGTCCCCTGATCGAGGTGACGGGCCTGCCCAGGGTGTCGATGTTCGACGTCGTCGAGGTCGGCGAGAGCCGCCTGCCGGGCGAGGTTGTCGCCATCCGCGCTGAGGTGGCGACCGTTCAGGCGTATGAATACACTGGGGGCTTGGCTCCGGGCGCACCGGCCCGGTCACGCGGAGAGCCGCTGTCTGCGCCGCTGGGCCCGCACCTGCTCGGCGGCGTCTTTGACGGGCTGTTGCGACCGCTCAGCCGGGTCGGCGTGTGGCTCGATCCAGCTGCGGCCCGGTCCGGGCCAGACAACCCGCAGTTCATGTTCAGCCCCAGCGTTACCGCGGGCGCCGCAGTGGACGCGGGCGCCACGCTGGGCACCGTAGCCGTCCCCGGCCCGGTGAACTACCGCGTGCTCGTCCCGCCAGGGACCCGCGGCCGTGTCGAGCAAGTGCGGGCCACTGGCCCGTGCCGGGCAAACGGGGTCGTCGCGACCGTGGGCGGCACGCGGATCCGGCTCACGTCGCCGTGGCCGGTCCGGCTCCCCCGCCCGGCCCGTGAGCGGCTCGCCGCGTCGGCGCCTCTGCTCACCGGTCAGCGCGTGATCGATACCCTGTTCCCGGTCGTCCGGGGCGGCACCGCTGCGGTGCCCGGCGGTTTCGGGACTGGTAAGACACTGCTGCTCCAGCAGATCGCCAAGTGGTCCGACGCCGATGTGATCGTCTATGTGGGCTGCGGCGAGCGAGGAAACGAGCTGGCCGACGTGCTCAAAGAGCTGACCGAGCTGACCGACCCGCGCACCGGCGGGCCGCTGGCACAGCGGACCGTTGTGATCGCCAACACTTCCAACATGCCGATGATGGCCCGCGAGGCGAGCATCTACAGCGCGGCTGCTGTCGCCGAGCATTTCCGCGACATGAGCCTGGATGCCGTGGTTATCGCGGACTCCACGTCGCGGTGGGCGGAGGCGCTGCGCGAGTTCGCATCCAGGGGCGGTGAGCTTCCGGCGGAGGAGGGGTTCCCGGCGGGGCTCGCGTCCGCGCTCGCCGCGTTCTACGAACGCGCAGGGCGCGTGGTGACCGAAGCGGGAGGGGAAGGCTCGGTGACCATCATCGGTGCGGTGTCGCCGCCGGGTGGCGACATGACCGAGCCGGTCACCACGCACACCCAGCGGTTCGTCCGGTGCCTTTGGACTTTGGACCGCGATCTCGCCTATGCGCGGCATTACCCGGCCGTGTCGTGGACCGCGTCCTTCTCCCGCGACGATGCCGTAGCCGGGGCCTGGCACGCGCGCAACGGTGACCCGGGGTGGGCCGAGCGCAAGGGCAGGCTGGCGGCGCTGCTCGCGGAGGCCGACCGGCTCAGCCTGCTGGCCGAGCTCGTCGGCGCGAGCGCGATGCCGGGCCGCGAGCGCGTCACGATGCTGGCGGGCAGGCTGATCCGTGAGGCGGTGCTGCAGCAGAGCGCGCTGAGCCCGCTTGACGCCTCCTGCGGGGCCGCGAGGGCCGCCGCGCTCGCCGACGCGGTGCTCGGCGTCGTCGACCGGTGCCAGGCGCTGATCGAAGGCGGCCTCGATGCCGCAGTGATCGAGGATCAGGACTTCTCCCCGATCCTGCGTGCCCGCGCGGATGCGGCGACCGCCGACGCGGTGCGCGGCTGCCATGACGCGATGCTCGCCAGGCTAGCGCACGTGGCTCGCCCGGAGAGCCGGCAGGCCGTGCCGTGACCGTCTGGGCGCAGCTCGAGTACACCGCGATCACAGAACTGCGCGGCCCGCTGGTCATCGTGCGCCGGGTCGCCGCGGTGGGCTGGGACGAGTTCGCCACCATCCAGCTCGCCTCCGGCGAGCAGCGGCACGGCCTTGTGCTCGAGGTGGACCGTGACCTTGCGGTCGTCCAGGTGCTCGAGGGGACCAGCGGGATGGACGCCGCAGCGACCCGGATCGCGTTCAGCGGCAGCCCGCTGCGGATCCCGGTCGGGCCGCAGTGGCTGGGCCGGGTGTGCAATGGCCGCGGCGAGCCGGCCGACGGCGGCCCCCCGATCCTCGCGCCGGTAACCATGCCGGTCAGCGGTTCCCCGCTCAACCCGACCTATCGTGAGCCCCCCGCCGAGCCGGTTCTCACCGGTGTCTCCGCCATCGACGCGCTGACCACCCTGGTGCGCGGCCAGAAACTGCCGATCTTCTCCATCTCCGGTCTCCCGCATCTCGAGCTCGCCGCACAGATCGCCGCCCAGGCGTCAGCCGGCCACGAGCCGTTCAGCGTGGTATTCGCGGCCATGGGACTGACCCACCCCGACGCCGCATCCGTCCGCGACACGCTGGAGGAACGCTCCGCGGCCGGAGAACTGGTGCTAGTGCTCAACCTCGCCGACGCGCCCGTGATCGAGCGTCTGCTCACCCCGCGGCTGGCCCTCACCGTCGCCGAGCACCTGGCCTTCTCGCTCGGCCATCACGTCCTGGTCGTGATGGCCGACATGACGAGCTACTGCGAGGCGCTGCGTGAGGTGTCAGCAGCCCGCAGGGAGATCCCGGCCCGGAGAGCCTACCCCGGCTACCTGTACAGCGACCTCGCGTCGCTGTACGAGCGCTGCGGCCGGATCCGCGGCACGGCGGGGTCGGTCACACTGGTTCCGGTGCTCACCATGCCCGCCGGTGACATCACTCACCCGGTGCCGGACCTCACCGGGTACATCACCGAAGGCCAAGTGGTGCTGTCCGCCGATCTGCACGCGCGAGGCGTCTACCCCCCGGTCGACGCGCTCTCGTCGCTGTCCCGGCTGATGCGACACGGCGCCGGGCCTGGGCGGACCCGCGACGATCACCTGGATGAGGCGGCGCAAATCCTCGCCGCGCTGGCGCAAGCCCGCCGGGCCCGCGAGCTCGCCGAGCTCGCCGGCGAGCTAGCGCTCAGCCCGGCGGACCGTCGCTACCTGGAGTTCGAGCAGGCCTTCGAGCACGTGCTCGTCGACCAGGGCAGGGCAGAAAACCGGGGCCTGGACCAGACTTTGGACCGCGGCTGGCGGGCGCTGCGCCTGCTGCCACGCCAGGAGCTGGTCATGCTGTCCACCGCGGAACTGGACGCCCACTACGCGCCGCCGGCCAAGGAAAGGCCGTGACCGCCAGCATGCCCGGCGTCCCGCCGGGCCGCACCGGACGGCTGTGGCTGCGGCGGCGGCTGGAAACCGCCCGCCGGGGATCCGCGCTGCTCGACCGAAAACTGCACCTCCTCCTCAGCGTGCAGGACCAGCTGCGCGCGGAGGAACAGCGGACCCGGCGGGAATGGGAGGCCAGCTGCGCCGAGGCCGAGCTCTGGCTGCTGCGGGCGGCGCTGCTCAGCGGCCGGCGGGCAATCGAGCTCGCCGCGAGCCGGGCCCGGGCCGAGGTGACGGTCAGTTACGCGCTTGCCGCGGGCACAAAGTACCCGTCCGGGGTGACATGCACGACGCCCGACCCGGGCACGTTCGAAGCTCCCGCGATCGCCGTGGCGCACAAGGCCTGCGGGGACGCGGTGGCCGCGGCCGCCCGGCACGCGGCGGCGGCTAAGGCAGTGCGCGTCATCGACACCGAGGCCGGTGCGACCAGGTACCGGCTGCGCGCGATCGAGAACCGCTGGATACCCCGGCTCGAGCACGCGCTCACCCAGGTCGAACTCGCCCTCGAAGAACAGGAGCACGCGGACGGCGTGCGGCTGCGGCAGGTGCTCACCCACCAGGAGGATCCGGCAGGCGCTCAGCCGCCATGACGATCCGGCGGGTGCCCGGTCACCGTGCGGATCCTGCACAGCTCAGCTGCCGTGAGAAACGGTGAGCTTGTTCACCACATCCACCACGCCGTCGATGTCCCAGGTCAGCCGTACCGCGACCGGGACCAGGTCGCCGTGTTCCAGCTGCCCGGCGAGATTCACCACGCCTGCCTTGACGGTCACCTTCACGTCCGCCGGGCTCCTGAATAGGATCTTGGTGAGCATCGCGTAAACGTCGTCGGCGATCTCGTCGTCGGGACGGAGGAAGACGCTGAGCAAATCGCGCCGGCTGGCGATCCCGATCAGGTTTCCGTCTGGGTCCACGACCGGCAGCCGGTTGACGGAGTGCTGGTTCATCAGCCTCGCCGCAGCGGCTACGGTCGCGTCGGGGTGAATCGTGATCGCGGGTGAGGTCATCAGCTCGGCCGCAGTGCGGCCCCACGGTCTGCTGCGGGAACGCCAGCGCGGGTGCCCACGGGCCCGGCCGGCCCGTGCGCGGCGCGCACGCTGGTCCTCCATGCGGAGCAGGTCCGCTTCGGACACCACTCCGGCCACACGGCGGCCAGTGGCCAGCACGGGCAGAGCGCTTACCTCATGCTCGGCCAGGAGACCGGCGATCTGCTTGTAGGGCGTGGTCAGGTCAACGGTCACCACGGCCGTGGTCATGACGTCGCGGACCCTGCGATGCCAGCGCCCATGGTGCCCTGCCCCGGCACGCCGGTCTGCGGTGTCGCCGGCGTGCGGCGCGGTGGCTTCAGCCGGGCGCTGCGCCGCCGCCTCCCCGGCGTGCTCGTCGACGAAGCTGACCGCCCGCGCCACATCAGACGCCGATGCCCTGCCGCGCAACGACTCATAGTAAGCGGCACCGAGGCGGCGCAGCATTGCATCCATGTAGACATCACGGCGGTTCATCTGTCTTCCGCCTCCTGCTGTCGTCACGGGCTTGCGGACGGGCCGGTTCGCTGAAACTGTGCCCGCCACATCAGCCACCCTTCTTGCTTTCACTGGGATAGTGGCCGGGTCGGTCGGCCACTGGGTCGCAGGCAAGGCCATCCGCAGGCAGCCAGAAACGACCGCACCGCGCTGGGGAAACCTCGCCTCCATGAGAAAAGCGTCACTCGCAGGCAGACCGCGTCGATAGGGACGTAAGTACTTCCCACCGCGGACGAGCCAAGGACCTCGCCGGCGCCGGCAATGCACGCTGGAACGTTGCGGAGCATGGAACCATCCGGCAGGCTGCGGCGTGCCAGCGCAACAGCGTACGCGGTGAGACCATCAGGCGAAGCTGGCTGTGGTGCCGACTGGGCAGCAGCCGGGCCAGCGCGAAGATGATCGCCCGGTCGGCCCAGGATAGTCTCGGTGCCTTGACACGGCGCTGGAGCACGGCGACTTGGTGGCGCAGGACCAAGATCTCGGCATCTTTGGCAAGATCTGACCGGGCGAGCCGGGCCATCCAGCCGAGTAGGCGCAGGACTGCCAGATAGGCGAAGCGTAGGGTCATGGCTGCCAACAGCCCGGGCGTGAGGTGTCAGCGCAGCCGAACGTCGAACTAACGGCTCCCCGTCCACTGGTACGAGGCCAGGTCAGACCGTGTGACATGGTTCTCGGCACCCACACGCTGGGGAGTGAGCCCTCACCAGCCCAATTGGCCAGAGCCCATTGCCATGCCTGGCGTTGTAGATGGCCCAGAGATCCTGAAGCTACGGGGGGCCGCAAGATGGTGAGATCAGTCGACGGTGGCCGGGGCCTCGGCCGCGCTGATCGCTCTCTGCTCGGGTACGGCGGTGAGCGCGGCGCGGCCCTGTTTGAGTTCGGGGAGGTACTTGTAGATGGTGTTGCGGGAGACGCCGAGCAGTTTGGCGATGGATGCGACGGTGTTCTCGGGCCGGGTGAGCAGGTTACGGGCGTGGCGGATCTGCCCTGGTGTCGTCGCGGGGGTCGGCCGAGGCGGGCGCCGCGGGCGCGGGCGGCGGCGAGATCCTCGTTGGTTCCTTCGACGATGAGCTCGCGGATGAACACGGCCAGGGCGGCGAAGACATGGAAGATCAGCCGGGGGTGGTGGTGTCGAGGGCTTCGTGCAGCGAGGTGAAGCCGATGCCGCGCCTGAGCAGACCGGCCACGATCGTAATGAGGTCGTGGATGGAGCAGCCGAGGCGGTCCAGGGAGGGCACGGCGAGGGTGTCGCCGGCGCGCAGGTAGTCCAGGGCCTTCGCTAATTCTTCGCGTTCGGCGTTCTCGCCGGACCGGTGCCTGCAGGTCCCCGTCGTAACTCTCCGCTGATCGCTACTGTGGCATCCGCAGCACGTGTCCCGGGAATATGCGGCCAGGATCGCGAATCTGGTTGCGATTTGCTTCAAAGATTCTCGGCCACTCGTTTGCATCACCCGTAATACTTCGCCGCGATGCCGGAGAGCGTGTCGCCGCTGACGACCGTGTACTGTGCGAAGCCGTGGTACGGGTCGAGGAGAGCCCGACCGAAGATGATCGGCACAACCACCTTGCTCAGCTCCGACCCGTCCTTTGCTGAAACGTCGAAAACCTCCAGTGTGCCCTGCGGAGTGGGCGGGACTCCCACAGCCAGCGTCGAAGTTGCCCCAGATGCCGGTGCCACCTGCCCTGACCGGGACCTGCGCGATCTGAGCGCCGTGGCCATCACGCGCTCGGGCGGAGAACTGACCCTCGAATCCGGTGCCGATGCCGCAGGCCCTTACGGGGTCATCAACGATGTCGTAAGGCTGGGGCTGGCGGACGCCGATCGGCGGAAATCCTAACACGAGCGTCCTTTCGATACCGACGCCCCGCATCCGACGCTACCATGGCCAATCACCGTTCGCAGAACCAGGCACCAAATATCGTATTCGGCCCTGGGCTTAATTGGGCGAGTATTCGCAAATGCCGCAGGTCGGTGGTCCGCTGTAGCGATCACCGGGCGGGCAGCAGCACATGACGGCAAGCCCGGCAGCGTGCCCGCCCCGGCGCAACGTCGCACCTGACGGCCATCCAGCAGCCGGATCACCCGTTCCCGCCCGTGCCCCCACCGCGCCAGCCGCCCCTGCCCACACGGCCAGGTGACCTGGCCCGCGGCCAGGTCGTGGACCCCTGGGCAGCATCGAAGCACGCGGGCCGCCCATTCGCGGCGATGGCGACCGGCAGCACCCGGCTCACATTTCCCCGTATTCACGCGGTCACATGCCCAGCTAGGTTCGTAGCCGGCCCGGCCTCCTCACCATGAACTCGGATGCTGCCCCGTTTCTACGGGTGGCGACCGCCAAGCCCGAGATATACTGAAAGCGACGGGAAGGGCAAGCCCAGCAGACGCGGGGTAACGGAGCGAGTCCGCGCACCGCGCAATGGCGATCCGCACCATGCGGAGCCCTCCCCGTCAACCTTTTGTATTGAGCACGGAACCCGGCGCGACCTGAGGGGGTCGCAGCGCCGGGCAGAGGGTCGTCAGGGCGCACGACCTGCCGCGCGGCAGGTCGTTATCTATCTCGGCCGTCTGCACCGGCTGTGCGCCTGGTGGTCGTGGCTCGGGCCACGAGCAGTAGGTCATGCGCTCGCCTGGCGGCCTCGGCGCCGGGCCTTCGCCGGGTTCGGTCATGGGAAGGTCCTCGAGCCCATGTACCAGCACACGGATCGCGTCGGCGGGCGTCGACACGCGGACTTCCAGCAGGGTGCACTCGTTCCCCCAGGGGCGGCGATCAGCGATTCTGGTAGCGCGGCCGATCTGGTTGATCACTGGTAAATCCCTGGCTAGGCAGCCGGACCACCGTCCGCTTGAACACGAATCCTCTTGTCCCCTCAGGTCATCTCCGCGGCCGCCGGCGGGTGGGTGTCGTCGATTGCGAAGGCGAGGCGGTCCACCACGTCCACCACCCCGTCGACCGCGTGCGCCATCCGGACCGCAAGCGGGATCATGCTCCTCTTCCCCATTTCGCCATCCAGCGTCACCACACCGTCGGCGACGGTCACCTTCACCAGGGCCGGGTTGGTCCGAAAGCTCGTGAGCACCTCGCCGACGATCTCGGCCCGGATCTCGTCGGCTGACCTCAGGTACACGCGCAGCAGATCACGGGGGGTGACGATGCCCGCCAGCCGGCCGTCGGCACCGACCACCACCAGCCGCTTGATCCGGTGACGGTCCATCAGCCGGGCTGCCGCCACGATGGTGGCGTCCGGCGCCACCGTGACGGCAGGTGAGGTCATCACATCCCGCGCGGTGCGGCCCGGGTCTTCCTGGAACTGCTCCTTGCGCAGGAGGTCAACCTCGGAGACCACACCGGCCACGCGGCCCTCGGAATCGAGCACGGGCAGGGCGCTCACGTTGTGTATGGCCATGAAGCCGGCCAGTTCCTTGAATTGCGTGTCCAACGTGACCGTGACCACGTCGGCTGTCATCATCTCCCGGATCTTACGATGCGTCATCGGGCCTGCCTCGAGTGATGCGGTATGGGCGATCGCCGGCGACCGCCAAGATCACGTTTGCGTGTCGTCGTGCTGGGCCGACGTCTCGGCTGCGGCAGGGGCGCTGCGCTTGGAGCTGCTCGT
Organism: uncultured Actinomycetota bacterium; assembly: GCA_963820395.1. GTDB lineage: Bacteria > Actinomycetota > Actinomycetes > Streptosporangiales > Streptosporangiaceae > DATFVJ01. The sequence continues at coordinate 86,495 of CAWGAE010000010.1, forward strand.
CGCCCACGGCGGCGCCGCCCAGGGCGCCGGACGTGAGCAGGTCCTCCAGCGCGCCGGCGCGTGCGTGCAGCTCAGCCGCCTTGTCTTCGGCGCGGCGGGTCGCCGCGCCCACGTCGCCCATCTCGTCCGAGATCCCGGTGAACGCCTGGCCGATGCCCGCCTCTGCCCGCGCCGCGGTGTAGGCCGCATTGATCGTTTCCTTCTGGATCCGGAACGCCTCGATCTTCGCCTGCAGCCGCCGCGCGGCGGCCGATAGCTTGGCTTCTTCCGCGCGCCGCGCGGTCTGCTGGTCGCACAGATCGGCAACCTGGCTGAGGATCGCCGTGCGCCGGGCCAGCGCCTGCCGGGCGAGATCTTCGCGGCCGACCGCCACCGCCTGTTCCGCCTGCTGTTGCAGCCGGTCCGCGGACCGCTGCAGCCCGCTTACCTGCATCTGCGCGCGCCTGCGGCCAGCCGCGATCTCCGCGGCGCCGCGGTGCACCTCGACCATTAGCTCCTGCAGCTGGGCATAGGAATAGTCCACCATCTCGCGCGCATCTTCGGCGCGGTCGAGCACCGCGTTCATCTTGACCTCGTACAGTTCGGCGATTCGGCGCGCGACGCCCATCTGGATCCCCTCCATTTCGCCTGCCCAGGCCCGCACACACCGACCATGCCCGCCCCGCGCAGGCCGCCGAAGCGTCACGCTCCCGCTGTTCACCACGGTCGGCGCGGTCCGGCGGTGACGGCAAGGGCTTTGGTCCCGGCTGAGGACCTTGCTACGGGACGCGAGCAACGATCCCGAACGGCTGCCGCAGGGACCGGCTCACCTGAGGTGCGGGCGGCAGCGTGCGTCAGCCGTTCGGGCTCTGCGATCTGACATGCCGATCCTTGGGCCGCTTGCCACCGCTGGAAGATATCTAGGGGAATGCCGCGACGGCGTGTAGGTGCGGCCCTCGACCTCCCCCTTCACCGAATGGAGGGCACAGCCCTGCGTCTTGGCCCGCAGGCCGGCCGGTCTGCGCATACGCGAGGCGGCGGATACCGCGGCGGGCCGCCTCCGCGGCGACCTGCGTGACCGCCTCGCGAAACGGCTCCGCGAGGCCTGCCTACGGGACGTCGAGGTGATCGAGTTCGAGGGCGAGCCGGTGTCGCTGATCGACATGTGGGCCGGTGCGCCTGCGGTGTACCTCGTCGATGCGGTCTCGTCCGGTGGCCAGCCGGGGACCGTGTACCGGTTCGACGCAACGTCAGAAACGCCCCGCAGCCGCAGTTCCGCCACCGCGGGACCCACGGGCTCGGCATCGCCGACACCTGGAACTGGCCCGTGCGCTCGGCTGCCCGCCGCATCGGCCCATCGCCTACGGCATCGAGGCGGCGAATTCAAGGCCGGCACCCGTCTGTCGGCATAGGCCGGCATCGGGGTGCAGGCGGCCGCGTCCAGGCTGATCGAAGAACTCGCACGAAGGCCGCCAATGGCGCGTAACAACCTCGCGGAGCGCACCAAGATACGGCCACTGCAGCCCGAAATGACCAGGACGGCCCCGCCGCAGACGAAAGCACGCTGGCCAGCAGGCCGTGTCCGGAAAGCCATTGCCGGCGCCGCCGCCCTGAAGATGGCTCATCGGCCGCCAATCCCCGGTGCCGCTGCCGCGGCCAGCCAGGCCGACGCCTTACCGGCCGTTCATCCGCAGCAACCGGGAGCGCAACTAGCCACGTCGGGGTCCGCCTTCAACCGAGCCACGGATCACCACGACGGGACAGCTGGCGTGGTGGACGCAATGCTGGCCAACCGACCCGAGCAGGGCTTCGACGAAGCCGCCATGTCCCCGGCTGCCAACAACCAGCAGCTCAGCGCCCGCTGACGCATCTACCAGCACACGTGCCGCGTTACCTTCCGCCACCTTGGAACTGATCTTGACCGGCTCGCCCGGGCCGGAGACTTCAGCGACGGCGTCGGCGACCGCGCGGGCGGCGAGGTGCTGACGGTCGACGTCTGACCTGGGCAGGGGGTAACCGAAAGTGGCGGGAAACTCCCAGGCGATGATTGCCTCCACCGCCGCACCGGTGAGCCTGGCCTGCCGGACCGCCCAGGCCAGCGCCGCCTTCGAGGGGACCGATCCGTCCACACCGACCACGATCCGGTGCTCGTGCTCGCCTTCCGGGTGTGTCATCACGGTCTCCTCCCCTAGACGGCCACTGACGCATGTCACGACGATACGCAATCCGGGAGCCCGCACCCGCCACACCCATATACCAAAGCTCACCCGGCGCTTCCGACTGCCTGCCGCGGTGATCCGCCAAGCGGCACCGGTCCCGCAACACGAGCGGGTGGAGCTGCTCGGCCTGTACCGCTTCAGAACTCGACACAGGGGTGTGAGCTGCGGTTTGGCCGGATGAGCAGGCTGGGGCACGATCGCGGTTTGTGTCTTTTCGCCTCCTCTACCTGATCACGATCCGGGTCTTCGGCTGGCTGCTCCTGCTGAGCCGTAGCCAGGCATCCAAGAATGCGGAGATCATGGTGCTCCGTCATGAGGTCACGGTGCTCCGGCGTCAGGTCGCCCGGCCCAGGCCCGACTGGGCCGACCGGGCGGTCCTGGCGGCGCTGGCCCGGTTACTTCTAGCCGTGCGCGACAGGTCAAGGATGCAGGGATTTGACAAGGGGCGGGGACCCGTAGGCTTGCCGACGACCGGGCAGGGCATCCCGGTCCCGGATGAGGAGCGGAAGGAGCCGATCCGGTCGCCGAAGTCCATGAGCAGGTTGCGGGCCTGCTGCGCGGTCCAGGAGCCGTCCGGGTTGCCAGTAACGCCCAGGACGTGCACGTGCCGGGTTGCCACCTCCATCACGAACAGCACGTACAAGCGTTTCAGGGAACACGCAGGTGAAGACGTGGACGCGGATGTTGTGCTCGGTCCAGTGGAACATCGGGTTGAAGGAGGCGACGTGGGTCTTATCTGTGAGGCCCCCGCCTGGTCAAGGCCAGATCAAGGCCGGTCGCTCGCCGGATTGCGGGCCCCCGGGGTGAACTAGTTTGTCCTGCTTCCTCGTAGCTGCCGGTTGCGGGCCGTCCGGCCTCGCCCTCCAGATCGCCCACCTTCTGCGGCTGCGGGCCGCCAGGCCGGCCTGGACCTGTCCGTGCGAGCCCTACACGGCGACGTGCGGGTACTGGTACCGGCACCGCACCAGCATCGAGAACACCTGGGTGTTGAGCACGGACGGCGCGGCCTTGGCCGCGTCTATTAATCGGCCGATGTCGGCAACTGGAACCGCGTCCCGAGGGAGCGTCGAGAGTACGCACAGGAGGGCATCGAAGGGAACCAGTGGTGCTCGATCTGATAATTCAGGCCACCCAGGGCGAAGTTGGTCAGCCAGCCGCCGCGGACGTTACGTGAGGTCAGCACCTGGCGGCGCAGGAAGTCGCGCAGCGGTATCGACCTGATCCACGGCCACTCCTCCCACCACCCCCGCCCGGTCGAGGTGTACCAGGGCAAGCTCGTCCTGTACGGCTGCGGCGACTGCATCGACGACTACGAAGGCATCAGCGGCCACGACAAGTACCGCGACGACTTGCGCCTGCGGTACTTCGCGTCGGTCGTGCCGGACACCGGCGCGCTCGCAGTCCTGCAGATGGTGCCCATGCATGCCAGGAAGATGCGGCTGCACCGCGCCAACGCCGCGGACAGCCAGTGGCTGGCGGTGGCGCTTGAACGGATCAGTTACCCGTTCGGGTCCCGGATCGAACGTCAGCCCGGCGGCACGCTCGACCTGCACCCCAGCGCCGACGGCCCCCCGCACTGACCGACGCTTGCCAAGGGCGCAGCAGCGGCTGAATTGCCTGCGGGGAGGATGCCAAGGCGGCGTGCGTCTTCGCGGAGTCCTGTCACTCCACCACGGCGATCACCTCTCCCTGGCGCGCGGTCTGCTCCTCGGCGACAAGCAGGCGGACGTGGCCGCTGGCCGGGGCGTGCACCTCACCCGACACCTTCTCGACCATCACTTCGCCGAGGAGCTGGCCCTGTGCTACCTGGTCACCGTCGGCCACGAACCACGTGGCCAGCACGCCTTCGGCATCGGGCTGGTCCTGTGAGAGCGGAGGGAACACAACGTCGGCCGCTATCACGCCCCGATCAGCTCCCGCGCCGCTGCCCTGATCCGGCCCGGTACAGGCAGCACGGCTTGCTCAAGCGACCGGGCGTACGGGATCGGCACATCGGGGACGGCGACGCGGCGCAGCGGGGCACGCAGCAGGACCGGGTCGGTCTCGGCCACGGTGGCCGCTATCTCGCCGGACAGGCCGAAAGACTGGTAGTCCTCGTCCACGACGAGCAGGTGGCCGGTTTTGGCGACCGAGGCGAGCACGGTCTCCCGGTCCAACGGCACCAGGCTGCGCAGGTCGATCACTTCGAGTTCGGCGCCGTCCTCCGTGGCCATCTGCTCGGCGACGTCCAGTGTGTGGTGCACCGACAGGGACAGGGTGACCACGGTGGCGTCCCGGCCTTCGCGGGCGACAGCGGCCTTGCCGATCGGTGTCTCGTACGGTTCTTCTGGCACCGCCATGACCGAACGTGGGTTCTTCGCCATCCACGGCAGGCCCATCACGCCCTTGTGGAACATGTAGACGACCGGGTTGTCATCGCGGATAGCCGAAATCATCAGGCCTTTCGCGTCGGCCGGGTTGCTCGGCACAACGACCTTCATGCCGGGCAGGTGGGCGAAGGTCCCCCACAGGCACTGTGAGTGCTGCTCGGCATCGGAGTAGCCGCCGCCGACCGCGGTCATGAGCACCATGGGCACCTTGACATTGCCGCCGGACTCGTAATGGATCTTTGCCATATGATTGTAGATCTGGTCCATGCATACGCCGAAAAAGTCGACGAACATCAGCTCGACGATCGGTCGCATCCCTTCGACGGCCGCGCCGATGCCGAGCCCGACGAACGCGGTCTCCGAAATCGGGGTATCGAGTACCCGCTGCGGGCCGAAGCGGTCCAGCAGGCCGGTGGTCGAGCTGAAGATGCCCCCGTACTTGGCGACGTCCTCGCCAAGCACCACGACGCGCGGGTCGCGATCCATCTCCTGCGCGATGCCCTCGACCATCGCCCGCGCCGTGGTGAGCCGACGGACCGCGGGCTCGGCGGGGATCGTGGCGGATTCGGTGACGCTCATGCTTGTGCTCCTTTCAGGACGCGAAGACGTACTCCAGCGCCGTGTCCGGCGCGGGCAGCGGGCTGGACTTCGCAAAGCCGATGGCCTTCTCCACCCGGGCCACCGCCTCGCTGCGCACCTGCCTGATGGCAGCGTCATCAAGGATCCCGGCCTCACTGAGACGTGCCTCGTAAGCCGTGATCGGGTCGCGGCCAGTTACGTCGGCGAGGTCGGGGCGGTAGCCCTGCGCGTCGCCTTCGAAGTGACCCCACAGGCGCACGGTGTGCACCTCGATCAGGCTCGGCCCCTCTCCCGCGCGGGCGCGCGCCACCGCGTCGCCTGCCGCCGTGTACACCGCGTCGACGTCGTTGTCTTCCACCCGCTGGCCGGGTATGCCGTACGCCGCCGCCCGGTCAGCGTTGGACCCGATCGCCGTGGAGGCTTCGCGGGCGACGGAGATCGCCCACTCGTTGTCTTCGATCACGAAGACCACCGGCAGTTGCCACAGCGCGGCTAGGTTGAGCGATTCGTGGAACGCGCCCTGGTTTGCCGCTCCCTCGCCGGTGAACGCGACCGCGACTCGGTCACCGCCGGCCCGCTTGAACGCGAAGGCGTGGCCGACGGCGGGCGGCAGCCCTTCGGCGACGATGCCGGAGCAGGAGAAGTGGGTCTGCGGGTCGAACAGGTGCATGTGCCCGCCCCGGCCGCGGCCGAGCCCGGTTTCACGGCCGAAGATCTCTGCGGTCATCAGGTCCAGGTCGATGCCGTGCGCGATCGCGATGTGGTGGGGACGGTGCGTGGCGGTGACCGCGTCATCGTCGCGCAGGTGCGCGCAGACGCCCGCCGCGACCGGCTCCTGGCCGGCCGACAGGTGCATCTCCCCTGGGACGAGCCCAGCTCCGATGTCGAATGCGGGTTTCTTGTCCACGTGGTACTCCCGCAGAACTGCTTCCTCGAAGGTGCGGCTGAGCACCATCATCCGGTACAGGTCGAGACGGGTCTTGTCATCCATGGCGCCCTCCCTTGGCGAGCCGGTCTTCACGCTTCTTCGTTGCTGCACGGCGCGCACGCGCCGCCGGGCGGCGTTGCTGCCCCGCAACCGGGGCCCCCCGGCCCGGCGCCGCCAACCCAGCCGGTCCACGGATCATTCACTCCCGACGAGCAGGAACCTCGCCACGGGTGCCCGGGCGGGCCGGTCAGATGCCAGGCAGGGTCCCGGTAACGCTCGATGAGCAACCGCTCGAACCAGCGATGCTCGGCGGCGCGTGGCGGCCGCGGCAGCAGCGCGCCGTACCGTGACGCAGCCGCCGCGAGCACGGCGGTCCGGGTCACGGCGATGTCGAGCGCCGGGCGCCGCTCACACAGCGGCCGTACCTGGACGCGCCTCGAATCAAGCGGGTGCGGATCGTGTGGCGCAGGCGCCAGGTAGGAAACTACATCGGCGGCCGGGGTGGTGACCAGGAGGGTGGCGTGCGCCAGCGAGCCCCTCCGCGTCACCTGCTCCGCGAACCCCGACACCTTTTCCGGCCCGACGAGCACGCCCCGCTCATATATCGACGGCGCTAAACCGAGCCGTTCGATGGTCGCGGCCACCAGCCTTGCAAGTTCGCCTGCCAGCCCAGGCGCGTAACCGGGCACCGCCATCGAGATGTTGAGATTGCCCAGGTCGTGGTAGACGGCACCGCCGCCGCTCGCACGGCGCAGCACCGCCACCCCGCCACGGGCGCAAGCAGCCAGGTTCACCTCACGGTCCACCCGCTGGCCGCGGCCGACCACGACGCACTCCCTGTTTTGCCACACCCGTAGCAGCGGGCGCTGCGGCCGGGCCCGCACCAGCGCTTCTTCCATGGCCAGATTGGCCGACGCGTCAGTGCGCGCCGCCTCCTCGGCAAGCAAGTCAATCCCGCCCAGCGGTACCGAACTCACCAGCCGACCGGGCATGGCACCCCTCCAGTCCGATTCGCCCTCGCTCCTACGCCGACGCAATGCCCCGCCCGCGATCATTAGCAAGGGCCCGAAGTCCCATAACGGCCTGGCCGATGGCCCTGGCCTAGCCCATTCCCGCCCCCATGGCTGCCGGGAAACGGGTCTTTCAGCCCTGTCTCCGGTTCGGCGAATGGAAAGCCGAGCACCTACACGCTGTCACAGCGGCTCGCTGCCCAGGAATAGCTCGCGTGCCTGGTCGACCTCGCCGACAATGACGCCCGCGCCCGGCGCGGCGTGCCCGTGGTCGAGCGGTATCCGGCCGAGCAGCGCCGCCAGCAGCGTCGTCTTGCCGGAGCCGTTCGCGCCGGTGATTGCGACCCGGTCCGCCCCAGTCGATGTGCAGGTCGACCGGGCCGGGCGTGAACGCGCCGCGCCGGACGACGGCGCCGCCCGTTCACGCCGACCAGGCCGATGACGTCGCCGGGACCGACCACCAGGTCGAGGTCAGAAAACAGGAGGCGGTCGCCGTGTGCGGCCTCAAGGCCCTTGGCGACGAGTGTGGCGCTCATGAGATCGCATTCAGGTTGCCCCTCCGGGCGGTCGTGATCGAGCCGAGCGGATCCTGGACCGCCGGACTGCGCCCGCGGCGGCTCTACGGCGCACCCGGACGCTGCTCTGGGGACAGAACTCGCACTGTTCACGTCCACCGGAGTGGTGTATGGGGTAGCCGATCCCTCTGTGACTGATTCGTCTGCTGCTGGGCGTGTCGGCGTGACCTGAGACGGCCACCTCGTGATCCTTCGAAGTGCTCAATCCGAGACGAAGGAGAACAAGGTGGCCGCACGTGACATTGTGCCCGTTCTGGGGGCGCGGTTCGAGGAGACGCTGGAGTCGGCGAGCCCGGATCTGCTCCGGGAGATGGTCAAGGGGTTTGCGCAGCGGATGATGGACGCCGACGTGGAGGTGCGCTGCAACGCCGGGTACGGGGAAGTCACCCCGGGGCGGGTGAACTCGCGCAACGGGTACCGGCTGCGGGAGTGGGATACCCGGGCCGGGACGATCGAGCTGGCGATCCCGAAGCTGCGCCAGGGCTCGTATTACCCGGAGTTCCTGGAGCACCGGCGGCGTGCCGAGCGGGCGCTGGCCTCGGTGGTGGCGACCAGCTACCTGCTGGGTGTCTCCACCCGGCGAGTGGAGAAGCTGGCCGCCTCGCTGGGTGTCACGTCACTGTCGAAGTCGCAGGTCAGCCTGATGGCCGCCGAGCTCGACGAGATGGTGGACGGCTTCCGGTGCCGGCCGCTGGACGCCGGGCCGTACACCTTCGTGTGGCTGGACGCGCTCACCCAGAAGGTCCGCGAGGGCGGCCGCACGGTGAACGTGCACGCCCTGATCGCCACCGGCGTCAACGCCGGCGGCAAGCGGGAGATCCTGGGCATCGAGGTGGCCAGCTCCGAGGACGGCGCCGGGTGGCTGGCGTTCCTGCGCGGCCTGGTGGCCCGGGGCCTGACCGGGGTGGCCCTGGTCATTTCCGACTGCCACGCCGGCCTGCGGGACGCGATCGCCGCGGTGCTGCCCGGCGCCTGCTGGCAGCGGTGCCGGGCACACTACGCCCGCAACCTGACCACCAAGGTGCCCAAGTCCGCCCAGCCGTGGGTCTCCACACTGGTGCGGACCATCTTCGAGCAGCCGGACGCCGCCTCCGTGCACGCCCAGCACGGCCAGGTCGTCACCGCCCTGCAGGCCAAGTTCCCCCGGGCCGCAGCGCACCTCGACGAGGCCCGCGACGACATCCTGGCCTTCACCGCCTTCCCCCGCGAGGTCTGGCGCCAGATCTGGAGCAACAATCCCCAGGAGCGGCTGAATAAGGAGATCAGGCGCCGGACCGACGTGGTGGGCATCTTCCCCGGCCGCGACGCCATCATCCGGCTGGTCGGCGCCGTGCTGGCCGAGCAGAACGACGAATGGGCCGAGTCCCGCCGGTACATGGGGGCGGAAATCCTCGCCGCCTGCCAGCAAACAATACAAAAAGCCCGACAATAATTCCGAAACTGACGTGACAATTGAGGCCATTGGTGCTTAAATAGAAACCGATCGCGAGGTGGTCATCTCATACACCACCTCCCTGGACGTGGCCCTCGCACTCGAAACTACCTTGCGGCGGTCATGGAACGTTAACCGTCATCGGCGTCGAAGGGCTACTCGGGGCGCCTGACGCACTGACGGCACGGATCCAGTATGTGTGGTTCCCAGGTGGCGATGGGCCTCGTCGGACCCGCGCGTTCCCGTCCGCAGGGTCGGCACGTCGCCTGGTCCCACTTGCTAAACCGGCACGACCACGGTCTGCGCGGTGCCGTGCAACTCGATGCCCCGCCACGATGGCGGGAGGTCGGGGACCGAGTCAGGCCCGCTAAACCTTTCGTACACGCCCACCGTCGTGAAGTGCTCGGACTCCCCCGAAGGGACGTCTAGTTCAGGCAGAAAGAAACCGAAACTCTCGCCGCCCATGTCGATTGTTCTCAGCAAAGGAACGGAGACGAGGGAGCCGAGCGCCGTCTCATCCGTTGCGATTTCGGTACTCGTGAAGTTTATTGCGGCGGAACTACCGTCGTTGTAGATCAGCGCTGGAATGCCCGTAGTAATGCCGATAGTGTACTCAACTTCGATGTGGTGGTGTTTCAACACAAATTTATTCGCAGGCATACGTAGGTCCTCCACCTTCCTTGGACGCTGAGCCTCCAGTGGCTCCTTCCTGGCTCCCCGCAATCCGAACCCCCGCCGGGTACCCGGGGATTGCGTGCACCAGGAAAAAAACGAGATCAAGAAGCATGGCAATCTTGAAATTAGAAACAGCGAAGGCCAAGAAATTCTTTTGGCTCCTGAAAAGCCCGACTGGCGGAAATGACAGCCCACACGCCCCGTGCACTGCCCGGAGACGCTGACCTCCGCGCCAGATTTCGCCCCCGGCACCGCCACCATACCGCCCAGATTTCGCCCCCGGCACCGCCACCATACCGCCTAGTATGCCCCGGCCCGGAGGGCGGCGGGCAGACGTGCCGGTACCCTCGTTCGATGCTGCCCCCGCACTCCGGGCAGCGGTCGTGCTTGTCCGGCCTGCGGATGGGATTGCTCTTCAGCAGCTGGCTGCGGCGGCCTTCGGCATGCCGCGATGACCGGCGCGGTGGGGACAGCGGCCTCCGCCCGGGCGGGACGCGGGCACCGACAACCGGCCCGGAACACCCCGAGCGCGGGACTAGGTGACGCGATCGGCAGCCGACCGGCCGGTGCGCGCTCATCCTGGTCATCGTCAGGTCCGCGTCAACGGCCGGGCGCAGGGATGAACCGCTGAGTGCGTTGCCCTCCCGCGTGGCCAAGGACGCGGTGCCCGAGGCCGTCGAAGAATATCACCTCGCCGAGACCCTGATGGAGAAGATCAAGGGGCTCGCTGCCGGAAACGAGACCTTCGGCGCCAAGGTGACGGTCCTCATCGACGCCGTGCGACACCACACGGACGAGGAGGAGCAGGAGATGTTCCAGCTGGTGCCCAAGGCGTTCCGGGCCGAGCAGCTCGAGACGCCCGGACAGCGTCTTGAGAGGCTAGCAAGGCCAGGCAGCCGACGAGACGCTGGACGGGGGTTCTTCCTGCGTGGCGTGGTCGGCGCCGTGGGTCGCTCGTCGCCCGGGCCGCTTGCCGGGCGCGGGGGTGTTGGGCGGGCTCGGCGGCCTCCGCCGGGTTACGGGGGGCGTGCTGGCAGGCGGCGGCGCCGGAGGCGCCGGGGCGAGGCCGAGCTTGACCGCGACTTCCTGTCACCGTTCGTGCCGTTCCCTGAAGGAGCGGGCGGGTGTCAAGCCGGGGTGACCTGCGGTTTTGGGTGGTGGCTGCTGTGTGAGGGCAGGCGTGCAAGCATCGCGGATGCTGCGCTGGGCGCTGACCGAGGCGATCCAGCGGACCCCGGCCGGCACCCCGGTCGGCCAGCGCAAGGACTCCATCATCGCCCGCATCCCGTAGAAGACCAGGGTGAGCAGCTCCTGGAAGATCTCCGGGTGCGGGCGGCCGGGCCAGGACAGCGGCTTGGGCTTGAGGCTGAAGTCGCGGATGCGGTAGAAGTCGCCCGCCAGGTTGGCCTTGTCCTCGGTCCAGATGCGCTTGAGGGCGGTGATGAACTCGGCGCTGCGGCGGTAGCGCTCGTCGTGCTCCAGCCACGGCTCGCCGAGCTGACGGAACTCGTCAGCGAACCAGCCGGAGACGACGTTCACTGCCACCCGGCCTCCCGAGAGGTGGTCCGCGGTCGCGATCCACTTGGCCAGCACGCCGGGGTGCCACAGGCCGGGGTGGATAGCGGCGATCAGCTTGATCCGCTCGGTGGCGAGCAGCAGCGCGAGGCTGAAGCTGGTGGACTCGTGCTGGTACTCGGCACCGTAGCTGGCGGTGTAGCGGACCTGGCTCAGCGCATAGTCGAAGCCTGCCCGCTCCGCGAGCCGGGCGAGCTTGCGGTTGTACTCGAACGACCAGTCGGTGCGCTGCTCGATGGTGGACGTGACAAGCCCGCCGCTGACGTTGGGCACCCAGTAGGCGAAGCGGATCGGCTCGGTGGCGGGGTTCGTGGTCACGGGACAACCTCCAGGAGTTGGTGATCTGGGTTCGGCGGGGATAGCAGTCCCCGCCGGCGCAGCACCGGCGTCACACCCTCGCCAACTCGGTAGGCCTCTTCGAGGTGCGGATAGCCGGCCAAAATGAACTCATCGATGCCAAGGTGGTGGTACTCCGCGATCCGCTCTGCCACCTCGTCGTGACTGCCGACCAGTGCGGTTCCCGCGCCGCCACGGACTAGGCCGATGCCCGCCCACAGGCCCGGGGAGACTTCGAGCGCATCGGCCCGGCCACCGTGCAGGGCGACCATCCGCCGCTGTCCTTCCGACCCGGACAACCGCTGGATGGCCTGAGCCCGCTCGATTGCGGCAGGGTCGAGCCCGTCGAGCAGCCGCTTGGCCTGCGCCCAGGCCTCGGCCGAGGTGTCGCGGGCGATGACGTGCAGCCGGATGCCGAACCGCAGCTCGCGGCCGGCGGCCTGGGCGCGGTCCCGGACCTGGTCAAGTTTCCCGGCGACGGCGACGGGGGGCTCGCCCCACGTCAGGTACACGTCAGCGTGCTGGGCGGCGACCTCGAGCGCGTGCGGCGACGAGCCCCCCAGATAGATATCCGGCCAAACGGGAGCTGGCACGATCTGGGCGCCCCGGATGTCGTAGTAGTCGCCGGCGAAGTCGACGGTTCGCCCTTGCCACAGCTCACGCAGGATGTGCAGGAAGTCGGCGGCGCGGCGGTAGCGGGCCGTCTTGTCCAGGTGGTCGCCGAACCGCCGCTGCTCGACATCGTCACCGCCGGTCACGATGTTGAGCAGCAGCCGCCCACGGGAGATCCGCTGGTAGGTGGCGGCCATGTGGGCCGCGAGCGTCGGGGACATGAACCCCGGCCGCAGCGCCACCAGGAACTTGAACGTCTCCGTGACCTGGGTGAGCCCGGCGGTGGTGATCCACGCGTCTTCGCACCACGAGCTGGTCGGCGTCAGCGCGCCGGTGAAGCCGAGCTGCTCGGCGGACCGCGCGATCTGCCCGATGTAGCCGATGTCCGGCGCCCGCTCGGTGCCGCCGGCGGTGACCCGGCTGCCGACGGCACCGACCGCATTCCCCAGGCTCAGGTCGGTGCGCGAGTCACCGTTGGTGGGGAGAAACCAGTGGAGAACGATCCCCATGGGGGTGCTGACCTCCTACCGGTAGAGGGATAACTCGGGGGCACGCAGCTTCAGCGCGGCCTCGTCCGCGGCGTCCAGCAGTTCGGCATAACGCCCACTGGCAGCGGGTGACGTCACAGCGGTCATGTCTCGCCGTCCTCGGTCTGCTTGGGGAACCCTCATGACCAGGATGCGGACGGGGCCGATGAGGCGTCCAATACGAATTTCCGAGGCCGCGATAAGATAAACCTATTAATTCGACCGGTAAAGTATGTTTTGCTAGAGCTCCATATCTCGCAGCCGGCGCTGAGCGAGTCCGTGCGGAGCCTGGAGCGGGAACTCGGCATCGACCTGCTGGAGCGGGGACGCCACGGCGCCACGGTCAGCGACTCAGGCCGCGAGCTTCTCCCCCACATCCTCACCGTGCTCGACTCGGTAGACCGGCTGCGCCAGGCCGCTGGCGAGCAGCACCGGAGCATTCGCATGATCCGGGTCGGCACAGTCAACACCGCGACGGTTCCGCTGCTGACCCCGGCGATCCGCCAGTTCCGTGAGACCCACCACGCGACCCAGGTCGAGATCATCGGCGCGCAGCAGGATGAGATCCACCGCGCGATCCTGGCGGGAAGTTTCGACCTGGGGCTGGTCAACTACCTGGAGGGCGACGACATGCCGCCCGAACTGGAAAACACGACGCTGCTGCGCGGCCGCCCTGTCGTCTGCATGCGCCCGGACAGCGCCCTGGCATCGCTGACGGTGGTGCGCGTCAGTGACCTGCACGCCGAGCCGCTGATCGTGATGCGCTCGGGCTATCTCATGCACCGCTTCATTCACCGGCTGATGCAGGGTCAGCTAACGGGGTTCTCCTACTCCACCGACGGGGCGGAGATGGGCAAGCTGCTGGTCGCCGAAGGACTCGGGATCACCGTGCTCCCGGATTTCAGCGTCATCGGCGATCCGCTGGAGCAGCGGGCGTCATCACCTGGCGGCCGATCGCCGACGACGACACGCAGGTCGAGCTAGTCATCCAGCGGGTCCGGTCGCTCCGCACGACACGCGCCGTCAGCGATCTGCACCAGATCTTCGTCGAGCGCGCCCGCGTCTACCCCGGCGGCCAGCAGAAGCCGACGGCTGCCACTGCGGGTTAACCGTCGCAACCACGCGGCCCCGGCCTGGTCCAGGTCACCAGGCCAGGACAGCCCGGTGGCGGGCGTGCCCGCGGCGGACAGAGCGTCGGCGTAGCGTTCCAGCACCGCCAGGTCGGCCGTGCCGAGGTCGCCGGTCAGCGGGGTCATCGCCAGCAACTGCCGCACCAGGTCCTTGATCCGCCCCGCCTACGAGTGGGATGTCGGTGACGTGAACCCGCCGGTCAGGCATGGGCCGTGCTTAAGGTGTTCGCCATCGACGGCGGCCGCGACCTCGACTTCTTGAGCCGGGTGCTCGACAAGCTGCTGGTCAACTTCACATGGTGGGTCAACCTGGAGGACGCGGGCGGCAACAACGTGCAGGGCGGCGGATGATCACACCACAGCAGCCGGTGGCGCCCGCTACCACGCCTGCTTTCGCAGCTGCCCTGGTCCCCAAAGTGCTGCCGGGGCACGTGACCCGTTTCGGAAAGGTAGATCGGCCGGACTGCTGTCCGCGACGGCCCGGCCGCCGATGAGCTCCCTCGCCCTGCATGCGTTCGGCTCGGTCCAGACCCGCCGGCCGGTGGCCGGGGCGGTCTGATCAGCGAGTAGCGCCATTGCCGCCTCCGTGCATCGGTATCGCTGCCTCCGCTGTTCGGTGTCGCCGCCGTTCGTGCTGGCTCCGCGCTTCGGCTGGGCCCATGCGCGGACCGGCTAGGCTAAGTGGCCAGCAGCCGGTTCAGCCGGGCGGCGAGGATCACTGGCTGGTCGGCCACGACGTCCTCCGCGGACGGGATGGTCATCACCTGGACGTTCGGGGCGCGGCGGGTCAGCTCGGCGAGAACATCCGCGCCGATCCGGGCCGACCGGTTACCGCGGATCACCCAAACCGGGACCGCCAGCGCCGCTAGCTCATCCCACAAGGTCAGGTCATCGAACTGGGAGCCGGACGGATCAGCCAGGTTCCCCGGATGGTGCCGCCATTCCCATGATCCGGCCGACGTCTGGTCGAGCTCGTAAAGGACTTCACGGCGAATGGCGGCCGGACGCCACTTCGGGTAGATGGAAGCCAGGAACTTGACGGCTTCCTCGCGGGCAACGAACCGCTCTGGACCGGTCCGCGGTTCGCGGGCTGCGAGGGCGTCGATGCCGGGCAGCGTGTCGACCAGGACCAGCCGCGGCAGCAGAGACGGGCGCGGCGCCGTGGTGAGGGCAAGCGCTGCCAGGCCGCCGAGCCCGCTGCCTACCACCAGACGGGGGCGCGGCGCCGAGGAGAGGATGGCCTCGGCGACGGCGGCGGCCAGCTTTCGCGGCTCGTAACGCCGATCGTTGCGCCAGCTGGAGCGGCCGTGCCCCGGCAGGTCGATCGCCACCGCCGGGCGGCTCAGGGCCAGGGCGACCTCGTCCCACGCCCGGGCGCTGCGGCCCGCCTCGTGCAGGAAGACGACGTCGGCCGGGCCCTTGCCCCAGACGACGGTGCTGACATGGCCGCCTGCCAGGACGCTGACCCAGCTCCTGCGGACCGCCGCCGCGGCGCCGTAGGGTATTTCGGCCTCTGCGGCCGTCTCCGCGAGAAGGCCGAACTCGTTGTCGAGCTCGGCGAATTGCTGTGACACTGCACCACCCCTGGTCGTGACTTCAAAGGACGACGCCTCACGCGGCGGTTCCACGCGCCGGGAGGCTACCGAGTGCTATCGGTACCTGCGGGCGCAGGCGCGGGCGTGCAGTTCAGCGGCAGCGCCGCACCTTGCACGCGCCCACCGAGCGGCCGGCCTGACACAGGGCGCTGTTCATCCGGCCCAGGTCCAGGTGACGGCGGGCGGTGAGAAGGTGGGCAGCGGCACTCACGCTTTCCAGCGTGACACCCGGCCTGGGGCAAAGTCAATCTTTCCTACTGATTTAGTTGCTTGCCTCTCGCGTCGGCAGAGCCAGCCAGCCCGATCCGATGATGGACCCGCCGATCCTGCCGGCGCCTTCTACGCGTCCGACGCTGACAGTGTTTCCAACATCACGCAGACTGCCGCCATGGCCACCGCCACTGCGGTGCTGGCCGCGCGGCTGCACATCGATCTTGGCCCCGCGGATAGCGCGATCTGCCAGCTGGCCTGACCGCCGGTTCGCGGCCTGGATGCCGCGCTTGGCAGCGCACCAGATCCGGCTCCAGGGCGGCGACGCCTCCAGCGACTCCTACTGCTACCCGCCCTGACGGGCAGGCCCGCGGGGCGATGGCCACGCCGGCCGCCAGGGTGCGAGTCACGCAGGACCTGCCGGAAGTAATAAAGGGAGAGGACGAGCACCTCGCCCACGTTCCACAGGCCGAGCAGCAGGTTCAGGGCGCTGGCCGTGCGCACGCTCGGCCGGTCCATCAGATCGTGCGCGGATCAGCGGCGGGCGAGATCGCCGCGATCCAGCCTTCCTGCTAAGGCCTCGGTCGATCCCAGGCGACCTTCGCCCGCCAGAACCCGCAGTGACGACGACAGCTCGTGACCAGCGCGGGATTCCAGATCCGGATCGCCCGGACCAAGACGAGCGTCCAGAAGCTTGCCGCAGCTGATAAGAGAGCGCGGCGCATCGGCGAGCTGGCCGCCACGGCCAGGCGCGGAAGCCGCCGTTGATCGTGGCTCGGCTTGGCTCCGACCGCTGTGTTGCGGTTAGGTCCCGCTGGTGTCTGTCCGCTGCTGACCGCCAGCTACCACGCCACTGGCGCGACCTTCAAGCTCTTGAGGCGGTAGATCATAGAGTTGGTTCAGCCGCCACGATCGTCGTTCCCTCGTAGCCGGGCCAGCGGTCGATCACGTCCTTTCAGAACCTATATATCCGACCGAACTTCTCGACATCCAGCCAGGAGCCGACCAGGCTGGAGCTCATGCCAACGTACGGCCTGAACCCGCCCGGGGGCGACGCCTTTGCCCGCCCTCGGCTGCCCGTCTGGTCAGGCGGGGCTCGTGGTCCGCAGCCGGATGGTGACGTCCAGCTCGCGCAGGCTGGCGAGCATGTCGTCGGTGTACTCGGTACCGATGTCGGTGATCACGTAGCCGAGGTCGTCACGCGTGCCGAGCAGCTGGCCCTCGATGTTGGCGCCGTGCTCAGGCACCACCTTTGGTCGTGGCTTCAAAGAACGACGCCTCGCCCAACCTTCCGGCGGTGAGCCCGCTGGGAAGGCTCGCCACCGCACCACGTCGCCCGAGGCAGGGCGCGACCCTGCTGACCCGCCCCGTCCCCCGGTTTCACCAGCCTGATCGTCATCACCCTCGGCGACGGCCGGCTGCCTGCGCGGCCACCGGTCACCGCACAGGCCGTTCTTGTGCATGAAGGACCAGATCGCCGCCGTGCTCGAAGCAGGAGGGGGCTCCATCCGCCAGCGAGCCTGTGAAGGCATCAGATCGAGAAGTCCTGCTCATACCACACCTCTGACGTGGCCGGGCGCGGCTTGGCGCCGGCGCCGTCGACCTTCGCTTCCAGCTCCTGGATCCGCATGAGCAGCGCGTGCAGGCTGATGCCGACGAGGTCGGGCAGCAGGGTGTGGTCGAGGTCGGGGGGCGCGCTGGCCGCGCGGGGCTGCTTGCGATGAATGACCTGGCCAGGCACGCCGACGACGACCGAGTCGGGCGGCACCGGCTTGTTCACGACGGCGTTGGCGCCGATGCGGCTGTCGCGGCCGATCGTGATCGGGCCGAGTACCTTGGCGCCGGCCCCGATGGTCACCCGGTCGCCTATGGTCGGGTGACGCTTGCCGCGGTCCAGGCTGGTGCCGCCGAGCGTGACGCCGTGGTAGATCGTGACGTCGGCGCCGACCTCAGCGGTCTCCCCGATGACCACGCCGGTGGCATGGTCGATGAACAGCCCGGGACCGAGGGAGGCGCCGGGGTGGATATCCACTCCGGTGAGCTGCCGGGTCAGCGCCGAGCAGAGCCGGCCGGGCAGCTTGTGGCCCCGCCGCCACAGCCAGCCACTGACCCGGTATCCCCACACCGCGTGTACGCCCGGGTAGCAGAGCACGACCTCAAGGGTGCTGCGAGCAGCCGGATCCCGTTCCCTGGCCGCCTGAAGATCTCGTCGCAGGGTGCTGAGCACGGCTACTCCCCGAGGCCGGCGAACAGCGGGGTACTGAGGTACCGCTCGCCGAAGTCGGGGACCACGACCACGACCAGCTGGCCGGCGTTCTCCGGCCGGCGCGCCACCTGGACGGCAGCCCAGACCGCCGCGCCGGAGGAGATGCCGGCGAGCAGCCCCTCCTCCGCGGCCAGCCGGCGCGCCATGTCGAACGCGGCGTCGTTCTCGACGGTGACGATCTCGTCGACGAGGCCGACATCCAGTACGAGTGGCACGAAACCGGCGCCGATGCCCTGGATCGGGTGCGGTCCCTTCTGGCCGCCCGACAAAACGTGCGACGCGGCCGGCTCGACCGCCACCAGCCGCACCGATGGCTTGCGCTCCTTCAGCACCTCGCCCACGCCGGTGATGGTGCCACCGGTGCCGACCCCGGCGACGAAGATGTCCACCGCACCTTCGGTGTCCCGCCAGACCTCCTCGGCGGTGGTCTGCCGGTGGATCGCCGGGTTGGCCGGGTTGTCGAACTGCTGCGGCATGAAGTACCGCTCGTCGCTCTTGGCGAGCTCTTCCGCCTTGGCGATGGCGCCGGGCATGCCCTCGGCGCCGGGCGTCAGGATCAGGTCAGCGCCGAGAGCGCGCAACAGCTGCCGCCGTTCGCGGCTCATCGTCTCGGGCATCGTCAGCACGCACCGATAGCCGCGGGCGGCGCAGACCATGGCGAGTGCGATGCCGGTGTTTCCGCTGGTCGGCTCCACGATGATGGTGTCCGGCCGGATCTCACCCGCGCGCTCCGCAGCGTCGATCATGGACACGCCGATGCGGTCCTTCACGCTGTGTGCCGGGTTGTAGAACTCCAGCTTCGCCACGACCTGCGCCCCGGCACCGTCGGTCACCCGCCGCAGGCGCACCAGCGGCGTGTTCCCGATCAGCTGCGTGACGTCCTCGGCAATCCTCATCGCCTGCCCCTTTCCACCGGCTTGGGCGGCAGCGCCGGCTCTCCCGACGCGGCCGCCGGTCAGTACTGCCGAGAAGAACGCTTCCTCCCACGCTTCCTTCCGCCCAGGGCCAAGAGTCCCAAGAATGGGACTAAAACCCCCAGAAAAATCGGGATCCCTACTGCGACCTTCGGCCCTAATCCGACCACAGCGGATCACGACACCATGAATGGCGGCTGCTGGGTAGGCGCATCTCGACCTGGGCCCATTCTCCACTGCTTCGGCGTGGACCAGGCCCGGCACACCCATGCACACCACGCAGCGGCCGCACCCCAGCTCGAACTCCAAGGAAGGCCACAGCAATGCCAAACGACCAACAGGTGCATCTCGCGCTCAGTGATCCGGCAGCGCGGCAACTGGCAAACGCCACCAAGACCACCGCACAGCTGGACACGATCACGCCGCGGTGGCTGACCCGGCTGCTGCAGTGGGTGCCGGTCGAGGCCGGCATCTACCGGCTGAACCGGGTCAAGCATCCGGAGGACGTCGAGATCGCCTGCCCGCCCCGGGACGAGTCCGAGCTGCCGCAGACCTACGTTGGCTACGAGGAGTCGCCGCGGGAGTACTTCCTCAGCTCGGTGCTGACCGTGGTCGACATCCACACCAGGATCTCCGACCTGTACAGCAGCCCGTATGACCAGATCGAAGAGCAGCTCCGGCTGACCATCGAGACGATCAAAGAGCGGCAGGAGAGCGAGCTGATCAACAACCCGGACTACGGCATGCTCGCCAACATCGCTGACGGGCAGCGCGTTCCCACGATCACCGGCCCGCCGACCCCGGACGACCTCGACGAGCTGATCACGAAGGTGTGGAAGGAGCCGGCGTTCTTCCTGACCCACCCGCGTGCCGTCGCGGCGTTCGGCCGCGAATGCACCCGCCGCGGGGTCCCGCCGGCCACGGTCAGCCTGTTCGGGTCGCAGTTCGTCACCTGGCGCGGTGTGCCGGTCATCCCGTCCGACAAGGTGCCGCTCGCCGACGGGAAGACCAAGGTTCTGCTGCTGCGGGTCGGGGAGCAGCGGCAGGGCGTCGTCGGCCTGTTCCAGCCGGGCCTGGCCGGTGAGCGGTCGCCGGGGCTGTCGGTGCGGTTCATGGGCATCAACCGCAACGCGATCTCGTCGTACCTGGTCTCGTTGTACTGCTCGCTCGCGGTGCTCACCCCTGACGCGCTCGCGGTCCTCGACGACGTGGAGGTTGGCAAGTTCCATGAGTACGCACACACCTACCGGTGACGGCGTGGCTACCGGTGACGGCGTGAGCGCCGTGCCGCCGTGGCTGCCCGACGAGGCGACGCTGACCCGGCTCGCCAACGACCTGTTCGCCGCGCTCCCTGGTGACCAGGCGGCCACCGCGCGGCCCGGTGACCAGGCGGGCACGGTGCTCCCGGGTGATCAGGCGGGCACGGTGCTCCCGGATGACGCGTGGGCCACGGTGCTCCCGGGTGACCTGCCGGTCACGGCGCTGCCGGGTGACCTGCCGGACACCGCGTCCGCGGGCCTGGTCGCCGCCGGGCCGCAGTGGCCCGGGCAGGCGCTGGCGCTGCCGGGCATCGGCCTGCCCGCCGCGCCCAGCTTCTATTTCGTCGATGAGCTGGCGCCGGCCGTCCTGCCGGTGCCGCCGTTCCCGGCCAGCGCCGGGCCGGCGTTCGACGTCGAGGCGGTCCGCAGGGATTTCCCGATCCTGCGCGAGCGGATCAACGGGCGGCAGCTGGTGTGGCTGGACAACGCGGCGACGACGCAGAAGCCGCAGGCGGTCATTGACCGGCTCGGGTACTTCTACTCCCGCGAGAACTCCAATATCCACCGCGCGGCGCACACCCTCGCGGCCCGGGCGACCGACGCCTACGAGGGCGCCAGGACCACGGTCGCGGACTTCCTCGGCGCGCCGTCGGGCGATACCGTCGTGTTCACCCGCGGCGCCACCGAGGCGATCAACCTGGTCGCGCAGGCCTGGGGCCGCCGCTACATCGGCACGGGCGACGAGATCGTGATCTCCCACCTCGAGCATCACGCCAACATCGTGCCGTGGCAGCAGCTCGCCGAGCAGACCGGCGCGAAGCTGAAGGTCATCCCCGTCGACGACGACGGTCAGCTGCTCCTGGACGCCTACCAGGATCTGCTCACCGACCGCACCCGCCTGGTCGCGGTCGCGGAGGTCTCCAACGCGCTCGGGACGATCGTTCCGGTCCGCCAGGTCATCGAGGCGGCGCACCGGGCCGGTGCCAGGGTGCTCATCGACGGGGCGCAGGCCGTCGCGCACCTGCCCACCGACGTGCGCGGCCTGGACACCGATTTCTACGTGTTCTCCGGGCACAAGATATTCGCGCCGACCGGCATCGGGGCGCTCTACGGCAAGCCGGAGGTCCTCGAGGCGATGCCGCCGTGGCAGGGCGGCGGGAACATGATCCGGCGCGTCACGTTCGAACGGACCAGCTACCAGCATCCGCCGGGCCGGTTCGAGGCGGGCACCGCCAGCATCGCCGATGCGGCCGCGCTGGCCACCGCGTTGGACTACGTCCAACGGGTCGGCCTGGCGCCCATCGCACGCTACGAGCACGAACTGCTCGGCTACGCCACCCGGCAGATCCAGACCGTGCCCGGCCTGCGCCTGGTCGGCACGGCACCCGACAAGGCCAGCATCTTGTCCTTCGTGCTCGACGGCCACCGGCCTGAGGACGTCGGTTCAGCGCTGGACAAGGAGGGCATCGCGGTCCGCGCCGGCCACCACTGCGCCCAGCCGATCCTGCGCCGCTACGGGCTGGAGTCGACTGTCCGGCCGTCGCTTGCCATGTACAACACCCGCGGCGAGGTCGACCTCCTGGTCGACGCGCTGCACAGGCTCGCCGCCACCGCCGCACGTCGGCGGTAGCGCGGATCCCGGCGGGCCTGCCACGTGTGGGCAGGCGCCGCTGGGCCGCGGTGAGCGGCTTCTCGGGCAGCCGGTCCCCCAGGTTCCTGATCTCGCGCTGTTGGCAGCGCGCCAGGACCGGATGGCCGAAGACGCCGGGCACCACACGCGGCGCAACGCGTCGAGCCGCTGGTCCTCGCTCACGGCGGTCCCCTGCCCCGGTCGGCTTGGCCGGCGCCTGAGACCTACCACTCGGCGCCGGTCGTGCCGATTGACGGCGTTCAGTTCATGCGTGATCGCGCGGGGTGAAATTGGGTCATCGGACGGCACGGTCTCGGGGTTGCGCCGCGGGTCGATGACGGGCTCCGGCTCGTGACGACGCTGCCCGCGCCAGTCCGGGCATGGGCGAAAGCCGTCCCGGGGCGCCCCACCGGTGGCAGTCACCGAGGCAGGCCACCAACTGGTCCGGGCGACGGCGGGCTGGGAGTGTCCGCCCGGGTCCCGGTGAGATGGCCCGCGTCCAGCCCGCCCGTGGCCGGCCGCACCACCCGCACCAACGTTTCCTCGCTGCAGGGCACCTGGCCCGTGTCCTTCGTCCCCGGCACCGGCCAGGTGGTCATCCGCTCGTTGGGCTTTGTGCCCGGCTATCGGTGCCCGGATGGACGCCCATCGCAGCCTGCCGTGCTAAGCCACGGCGGCCCCGGGATCCCCGGGCCCGACGCCGGACAGCGGACACTACCGGGCAGGCGGCCCGCCTCAGCGTTGCCTCTGATGCCAAGGTTAAGCGGGCATCACCGCCGAGCCAGCCGGGGCGATCTGCCGCGTTGGCTCTGAACCAGGAAAACATCTACTATATCAATTAACTTTATCGGAAACTCCCCCACGCTGATGGCGCCGGCGGGAGGCGCTACGGACAGTGTGAGTTGGGGGGACGATATGGACCGCGATGACACTAGCCGGTGCACACCTTTTGGGCGGTCGGACGATGATCTTCGCGCAGCACTACCTCGCGTGCCTGTCGCACGCCTCCTACCTGGTCGGTGACGAGACGACGGGGCGGGCCGTCGTCGTCGATCCTCGCCGGGACATCGGTGTGTACTTAGACGAGGCGGCGGCCCGGGGGCTGGCCATCGAGCGGGTCATCGAGACGCATGTGCACGCCGACTTTGTCAGCGGCCACCTCGAGCTCGCGGCCGAGGCAGGTGCGGTTATCTGCTACGGCGAGGGCGCCGGCGTCGAGTTCCCGATCGAGGCTGTGCGCGACGGTCAGCGGCTGTCACTGGGCGAGGTCACCCTGGAGATCCTTGCCACGCCGGGCCATACCCCGGAGTCGGTCTGCATCGTGGTGTACGAGCACCCGGACGACGATGTGCCTTATGGGGTGCTCACCGGCGACACCCTGTTCGTCGGCGGCGTCGGCCGCCCCGACCTGTTGGCGTCGGCGGGCGCGGACCTGTCTGCCGACGCGCTGGCCCGGCAGCTGTACCGGTCGCTGCGGGACAAGTTGCTGCGGTTGCCGGACGCGACGCGGGTCTTCCCGGCTCATGGGGCGGGTTCGTCCTGCGGCAAGCAGCTGTCGGCCGAGACGAGTTCGACGCTCGGTGAGCAGCGGCTGGTGAACTATGCGCTGCAGCCGATGGGGGAGGACGAGTTTGTCGCCGCGGTCACCGAAGGCCAGCCCGTCCGTCCGCAGTATTTCGAGTTCGGCGCGCGGCGAAACCGCGAACGCCGTCCGCTGCTCGACCAGGACGCGCCGCGGTTGCTGGGCATCGACGAGGTGCTGACGCGCCGGGACGCGGGAGCGGTGATGCTGGACGCGCGTGAGCCGGCCGACTTCGCCGCGGGACATCTGCGCGGCGCGGTGAACGTCGGGCTGCGGGGCCGGTTCGCGGAGTGGTCGGGCGAGGTGCTGTCGCCCGAGCGTGATGTGGTGCTGGCCGGCGATCCCGCCGTGGCGCTGGAGGCGAAGATCCGGCTGGCGCGGGTTGGCTACGACCGGGTGGCCGGGCAGCTCGCCGACCCTGCCGCGGTGTTCGCCGGCCGGCCCGAGCTGGTCGAGACGAGCTCGCGGCTCACGATCGGGCAGCTCGCCGAGTTGCGCGGGCTCGATCCCGGTGTGCAGCTGGTCGACGTGCGCAGCCCTGGCGAGACCGCCGCCGGCACCCTGCCCGGCGCTCGCGAGATTCCGCTGACGGTGCTCGCGGACTCGCTCACCGCGCTGGATGCTGGCGCCCCCGTCGTGGTGTACTGCGCGAGCGGGTACCGCTCGCAGGTCGCGGCGAGCGTCCTTGCTGCCGCCGGGTTCGCCGACGTGTCCGACCTGCTGGGTGGCTACGCGGCATGGGAAGCCGCCGGGTTGCCGATCATCACCGCCGGCACCGCCGGGCAGGCCGGTGTGACGCCACAGGCCGGCGCCGCGCCGGCAAGGCGCTCATCGATGCGGGCGCCTTGCTGCTGGACGTCCGCGAACCCGGGGAGTGGCAGGCCGAACACGCCCCCGATGCGGTGCTGGTACCGATGGGCCAGCTGCGCAAGCGCCACGCCGAACTGCCCCGCGACCGCCCGATCGTGGTGATCTGCCGCTCCGGTGGCCGCTCGGCGGCGGTCACCGGAGCGCTGCGGGCGGCGGGGTTCGACGCGGTGAACCTGGCCGGAGGCATGTGCGCCTGGGCGGCGGCGGGCTTGCCGGTCGTCACCGCGCGCGACGCCGGCCTGGTCGTGCACCGCACCGCACCGCTCAACTGCGAGACGCCGATCCCGCGCTCATCGGCGGCGTGGTGATGCCCAACGCCCGCTTTTATGTCCGCAACCACTTCGGCACCCCGGCCCTCGACACGGCTACCTGGCGCCTGGCCATCGCCGGTCTCGTCGAGCGCCCGCTGCGGCTCAGCCTGCGCGACCTGCAGAACATGCGCTCCCATACCCTGGTCGTCACCCTGGAGTGCGCCGGCAACGGACGTTCGATGTTCCAGCCACCGGTCGAAGGTGAGCCATGGAACCTCGGCGCGGTGAGCACCGCCGAATGGACCGGTGTGCCGCTCGCCGACGTGCTCGACCGCGCCGGCCCGGCGCCCGGCGCCTGCGAGGTCGTCTTCCGGGGCGCCGACGCCGGCTCGCCCGGCTCTCCCGAACGATCACCGGAGCCGGTTCGCTTCGAGCGCAGCCTGCCGATCGGCGACGCCCGCGGTCCGGGGGTGCTGCTCGCCTACGCAATGAACGGTGAGCCGCTGCCGATCGAACACGGCTACCCGCTGCGGCTGATCGTCCCAGGCTGGTACGCGGTCGCGTCGGTCAAGTGGCTCACCGGCATCGAAGTGACCGGTTCACCGTTTCAGGGCTACTTCCAGACCGACCGATATGTCTACGAATGGGATCGCGACGGCACAACGGTGCGCGAACCGGTCCGGCTGCAACAGGTCCGGTCAATCATCACCGAGCCGGCCGGCGCCGCGGAGATCGCCGTCGGCGAGCTGGTCATCCGCGGTGTGGCGTGGTCGGGGGCCGCGCCGATCGCGGGTGTCGATATCCGCATCGGCGACGGCCCATGGCAGCCGGCCCGGCTTGTCGGTGACCGCCAGCGCCACCGCTGGCAGTGGTGGGAGCTGCTGACCCACCTCGACGAGCCCGGCCCGGCCACCGTCCGGGCACGCGCCACCGACCTCGCCGGCCACACCCAACCGGCCCAGCCGGACTGGAACCGCCTCGGCTACGGCGGCAACGCCATCCACACCGTCCAGCTACAACTGCGCTAGTCACGCGCACTCGCGCGGCGAAGTTGCACCCGCGCTCCAGCCAAACGCGGCATCCAGGCGGCGAACCGGCGGCAAGGACAGCGGACAGATCGCGCTATCCGCGCGGCCAAAATCGATGCGCAGCGATGCGCCGGGCACTGTCGCCGTTCTAGGCATCGCGGAAACCCCCCCCGGGCCGAGGTGATGGTCCTGGCGAGTGATACCGATGGCCCGCTGCTCACCGTGGCCGGGCCGGTGCCGGTCGGCGTCGACGGCCGCCCCAGCGTGGCGCTCAAGGGCGAGGTTCCACCCAACTCCACGGGGCCTTCGCCATCGAAAGTAAATGCCGAACCGCTGACCCACACAGCGGCGCGGCCGGGTCAACCCGCAGCGGCGCCCGCTGAACTACACAGCGGCGCGGCAGGTGGTCATTTCGACGGTGCTCGCGGCGCGCCCGGACGCGGCTGTGGTCGAGGTGGGCACGCCCACCGCTAGGCTGGCGGCGCCCGAGATTCTCGGCCTAGATGATAACTCTGCGTCACCCGATGGGCGCGCAAAGTAGCTCCCGCAGGGTCCACCGCGACACGGGCGGCAACCGCCGCACGGGAACGCTGCACTTGGGGTAATAATGCCGTCATGCGGTTGTCTGCCAGGGCCGACTATGCACTACGCGCGGCCGCCGAGCTTGCTGTCGGTGACGGCTCGCCCATTACCGCTGAGCACCTGGCGACCGTACAGGGGATCCCGGTCAAGTTCCTGGAGAACATCCTTACCCAATTGCGCCGTGCCAGCCTTGTCCGTAGCCAGCGCGGAGCCTCCGGCGGATTCTGGCTGGCGCGGCCCGCAGGTGACATCGCACTCGCGGACATCATCCGGGCCGTGGACGGGCCGTTGGCCGGAGTGCGTGGCGCACGGCCGGAGAATGTCGGCTACTCCGGCGCGGCAGCGCCGCTGCAGCGCGTGTGGATAGCCCTCCGTGCGAATGAGCGGGCAATCCTGGAGGAGGTCACACTGGAACACATCGCCTCGGGAAAGCTGCCAAGAAGAGTGATCGATCTTGCCGAAGACCCGCAGGCGTGGGTATGAGCCCGTGCTACCCGGAGAGCCACCGACTTACCGAAGACCCGCGCGCCTAGGGACCCCGCATCTTCGTGATCTCGGTAACTTTGTTTGGGTCGATGGCGGGCGGGATGATCAGGCTCACCTCAGGGATCTACGGACCCGAGTGCGTGTCCTGCTTCTTCGCCAACCATCCCGGAGCCGGAGCGCCCCCGGCGGAGGCAGTGCGATCGGTTATCCGCCGGTGCATGTGCTGGCGGGGAGGAGGGTTCATGCGCGAGGCCAGCACGACTGGGGTTCACCGCCGCTCCCCCGTCGCGGCGTGGGTTACCGGCCGGAGTCAGCGCCGGTAACGAGGGACATGGGGACCTGGCGTATGGCCCTAGCGCGAGTTTCCCCCGTAGTTTGATCTTGATCGTGTTTGCCCAGGTCAACTGGTGTGCAGCGGGTGGATGGGTGTATTACCTAACTGGTCTCACCGCGCTGGCGCGTAGCGGTCCAGTCCGAAGATCTCGTAGAGGCGCTGCTGGGTCGAGGTCATCTCGGTGAGCATGCGCCGGGCGCGGGGCCGGCCTCCGGTGGAGGGGTAGAGCAGCACGGTTTCCTGGATACCGGCGAGTTCGCTGAGCAGGACCCGGACTGACAGGTCAAGACGGTGCTGGCGGGCTTGGCGGCGCATCAGGTGGGCGACGGCCAGGGCGGTGACGCAGTAGGAGACGTGCACCCGGATTTTCTGGTCGGTCCAGTGGCGCATCGGGGAGAAGGACACCACGCGCGGGTCTTTGAGCTGGCGGAACCCGGCTTCGGCGTCGGACTGGGAGCGGTAGCCGGCGACCACCTCGGGTACCGGCCAGTCGTCTCGGCTGGTGACCAGGATCCGTTTACCGAACAGCTCGGTCTCCAGCTCGTGGCGGGCCGGCTCGTCCACGGTCCAGGTCAGCCGCAGCTGGCTGGGCTTGTCGCCGGTCAGGGTGGTGGTGAGGACCCGGTTCAGCCAGCGGGGCCGGGTGATCTTGGCGATGTCGGCTTCTACGGCGGCGCGATCGCGGCGGGTGCGGCCGCGTTCCAGGCGGGCGGCCAGCTCGGCGAGCTTGCGGGTGGCTTTGCCGGTGGTCTGGCCGAAGCCGCGGGACTGCCTGGCGTGCAGGGTGTCGGAGTGGGTGAGCAGCACCCGCCGCCGGGCCCCCAGCGCTTCGGCTGTTGTCTCGTGCCCGGTCAGCCCCGGGAACCGCTCGGCGTCGATCACGGCGAGGCGGCGGGCCGGGAGGGCGAGCAGGTCCGGGTAGTCCGAGGGCGGCAGCGACCCGACGAACTGCAGCCCGGCCTCGGTGAGGTGGGCGAAGTTGCCCGACGAGTTCTGCCCGGCGTCGAACACGACGGTGAGGTCTTGGTCGTCGGCGGCGATCGCCCGGTAGCGGGTCACCAGTTCATCGACCACCTCGGGGAAGATCGTCACGTCGTTGCGGTTGCCCGGGTAGGCGTGGCCCACCAGCGGGATCCCGCCGTCGCGGGTGACCACCAGGCCCAGCCCGGCCAGCCGCAGGTCGGTGCGCTTCTGCTTGGCGTGCCCGCGCTGGGCGATCGGCGCCCTGTCGTTGCCGGAATCGATGAACGTGGCGAAGTTGGTCATGTCCAGCGCCATCCCGGAAAGGCCCAGGCCGAACTCGGCCGCCATCGCGGCCGCCAGCCGCCGCTCGATGACGGTCAGTGCCGCCTGATCCAGCGCGTCCATCGCGTCCCAGAACCGCCGGTGATCCAGCGCCGCCGATGGCACCCGCGCCAGCCGGTCTCCGGCCGTCGTGGCCCACCAGTCCGCGAACGCCAGCTTCGAGCACGGCGCCACCACCCGGTTCGCGCACGCCAGCGCCAGGTAGGTGCCCACCGATGCGGAGGCGTCCGCCCGCCGCTGCCCGGCTGCCTCATCGATGATTGCGGCATACCCCAGCCGCTCCAGCACTCCCCACACGGCAGCCAGGTCGCCAAACGCCAGGTGCCGGGTCCGTTCCGGCTCGCCCGGCCCGGCCTCGCTGAGCCGGGCCGCGACCTCCTCCGCCGACCCGAGATAACGCTGGGAGACGATCCGCGGCTTGCCGCCGACCCCGGCCGACTCCACCAGGTAGTAGTAGGTCCGCTGGCCCTGCTTCTTCGCCACCAAGCTCGCCATACTTCTAGGTAATACACCTTCAGCCGCTCAATATCGATCACGACACGCCTGATTCAGCAGCTCACAGCACAACCCAGTCGGGCCGCCAGGTCCCGAAATGCTTCAAGATCACGCTAAGGGGGAAACTCCCGCTAGCGGGCCGCGGGACGCGGGCCGGTCGCCGACGCTGGTGTCAGTTCGTATCCCAACCATGCCTTCGTCACCTCATCGCGGCGAGAGGCCAGTCATGGAGGTTGTCGTGTCTGGCTCTCGGTTAAGGCTCCTGGCGGTGACCGTGACACTCGGTCTCGCCGGTGTATTCGCGGCCGCGGTTCCCGCCGCCGCTGGCGCCCCTCCCCCCGGCCCGGTCAATGAAGGGCCAGCCGGCCCGCCAGCGCTGATGCCAAGCGGCCAGGTTGCGCCGCCGCCGCAGGTGACGTCACCGCAGATCGCGACCGGCTGCCCGGCAGCGCCCTACGGGCCGAACTACTACGCTCCCGGCACCGGTAAGACCGCCGCCCTGACCTTCGACGACGGTCCCGGCGCGAGCACGGCGCAGATTATCTCGATCTTGCATGTGCGGGGCGTGACAGCCACGTTCTTCAACATCGGCGTGAACGAGGCGGCCCGGCCACAGCAAGTACGCGACGAAGCCGACCTCGGCGACATGCTCGGCAACCATACGTGGAATCACCCGAACATGACCACCCTGTCCGCATCCGCTCAGGCCACCGAGATGGATCGCACGACCGCCGAGCAAGAGTCCATCGCCGGCTCCGCCCCGTGCGCGTTCCGGCCGCCGTACGGCGATTACAACCCGACAACGGAAAGCCTGGCACAGCGGCGCAAGATGAAGCTCTGGATGTGGTCGGCCGACACCGAGGACTGGAAGGCGAACGGATCGTCTTCGTCCTACTGGGTCGACCGCATCATCAGCCTGGCCGAGCGGGAGGGCGGCGCCCTGGCGCATCCGGTCGTGCTAATGCACAACCAGCCCGCGGGTAACGGCGACCGTCCGTGCCCTGCCCACCATCATCAAATACTTCCGCGGCCATGGGTACGCCTTCGTTGACCTGCTCGGCCGCACGGGATAGAGCCCCAGGCAGGCCTCCTGGGCCCGGCGCACGCCAATGGCGTGCTGGTGCGCGCGCACGACCGTCGAGTCCGCGCTGACCGTCCGGTCCCGGCCTTCAGCCTCGTCGCAGCCGACCCGCGGACCGAGTCGTCGTATCCGTTTCCGGACGGCAGGCAGTGGCTGCCGGTACGCACATAGAATCCCTTCGAGCTCAGGGCAAAGCCGAGGTCGCCGGAACGGATGCCGTCGATGCAGAACGACACGATCCCGTACCCGGCCGGGCAGTCCGCCCAGGCCACACCAGGCAGCAGCCTCAGGTGAGGAAGCCCGCGCAGCCGATCGACCAGGAAGCGGGTCAGCGCCTGCCCATGAGCGGCGATCCGCTCGATCCCCAGGTCGTCGATGAAATCCATCGCCGCGCCCAGCGCGGCGATCCCGGCCAGGTTCGGCGTCCCGCCCTCCATGCCCTCGGGCATGCTCAATCCCAGGCCATTGCCGGGCAGCCGGATACCGGTGCCGCCACCTGGCAGGAACGGCGCCAATTCTGAGTGGACCCGCCGCCTGACATAAAGAACACCAGTTCCCGGGACGCCGAACATCTTGTGGCCGGAGAAGGCCGCGAAATCACTGTCCAGCCTCGTCACATCGACCGGCACGTGCCCCACGCTCTGGCTGCAGTCGAAGCATAAGCGGATCGAGGAGTCAATTTTTCCGCCGAGTTCTTCCAGCGTCGTCATCGACCCGAACACGTTGTGGACATGCGCGGCCGCGATGAGCCTGGTGCGGGGCGACACCTTGGCGAGGACGTCGTACGTGTCCGCCTCACCGGTTGCGGTCACCCGGTACGGAACCAGCGTGATGCGCCTGCCGAAACGGGCGAGCACCTGCCGCAGGTTCACCCACGGGTACACGTTCGACGCATGATCCAAGGGGCTGAATGCACGATACCGATGGTGGCCGTCGGCGAGCGCCTGGCCGACCTCGACCGCCTCCGGATCCGGCGTTCCGTGGTGGTCGGCAAGCGGCAGCCCGCAGGCGGTGATGTCGAGCAGGTCGACCGCTCGTCGCGCCAGACGGGGTGGAACGCCGGGGCGTCCGAATGCTTCTTCCTCCGCCAGGCGGGGGCAGGCAGCCCCCGGCTGGTCAGGATGGGGCCGGACGGGCTGGCTGGGCCCATGCCAGCGGATCGAGGGTGCCGTCGACGGCGGCTTCGGCGACATCGGTGAGGCGCAGGTTGCGGTTGCGGGCGTAGCTCCGCAGCCGGGTGAAGGCCTCGGCCACGTCGATGCCGGCGCGCTCTGAGATCACGCCTTTGGCCTGCTCGATTGCCACCCGGCTGGTCAGGGCACGGGTGAGTTGCTCGTTCAGGCTCTGGGCTTCGGCGGTGGCACGATGCTGCACGATGCTGAGAGTGGCGAGGTCGGCGAAGGCCCGGGCGACGATGACATCCGCTTCGTCCATCGGGGTCTGCGTGACGCTGAGCAGGTTCAGCGCGCCGAGGGTCATCTCCCGCCACCGCAGCGGCAGGGCGGACGCCGACTGGAAACCCGCTTCGAGGGCGGCGGCGGAGAACGACGGCCAGCGGCCGGACCCGGCCGCCAGGTTCTCGTGTTCGACGCGCTCGCCGGTGCGGAAGGCATCAAGACAGGGGCCTTCCTGGGCCTGGAGCTCGAACAGCTCCAGCAGGCGCATCGCCTCACTGGACGAGGCCAACAGCCCCAAGCTGCCCTTGGGAGAGATCAGCATCACCGGAGCGGCCAGCATCACTCCGGCGGCGGAGACGCCGAGCAGGTCTACGCACCGGTCCGTGAGCCCGGTCAGCAGGTCGACGATGTCGTAGTCCTCGACGAGGGTGTCGGCCATCTCGACAAGCGCCCGGACCACGTCGGCTTCTCGGGTCATCTCAACTCACCATCCTGAGCCCGGCGGCCGTCACGGCGAGACAGGCGCCGGATCGGGGCCCCGGCGGTAGCACCCATTCTAATCGCGGCCTGTCTCCGCCGCAGCGGGCCGGGCGGGTGCGGTTCATCCCAGCCGGAGCCTGCGGGCGACGACGTCGTCGGCCACATCGGCGAGCAGGCGATCGTTGCTGAAGGCATACGCTCGCAGGCGGATGAGCGCCTCGGTGACGCTGACCCCCTGCTGGACCGAGACCATGCCCGCCGCGTTGTGCACCACGAAATGGAAGTCGGCGCCGGTCTCCAGCGCCTCAGCCACCGCGTCCGCGGGCGCCCCGGCCTGGGCCTCCAGCACCCAGCGGGCGGCCAGGTCGGCCACGACGAGCGCGTCGGCGTGCTGGTCGTCGCTCAACGGGCCGGGCCAGTCCCGGTAGAGGTTGAGCGCCCCGAGGCGCACCGCGCCCACCCGCAACGGGAACCCGAACACCGCCCGCACGCCAGCCGCCAGCGCTTGCGGGGTGAAGCCAAACCACCGGGGGGTCACCGGATCCGCCAGGTCAGGCTCGGCCACGACGCTGTCCTGCCGGTAGGCGTCGACGCACGGGCCCTCGCCGAGGGTGTACTGCAGATCCTCGATCAGGTGGCTCACCTCGTTGGTGGCGCACAACGACCCACGCGGGATGTCACCCGACATGAGCATCACCCCGGCGCCGTTCACCCCAACCAGCCCCGGGCACACCCCGCACAGCCGGGCCGACGACCACGCGTCGCCTCCCCCGGCGGAGAGCTCAGCCAAGATCCTCTGACGCCTGTCGCCTGCCATTCAGTGACACCAGCCCGGGCAAGAATGCGGCTTACCGCCCACAGCATCGTGGCAAACGTCCACCTGCTGCCTCCTTCGCCGGGGGAAAGGAAAGCGCCAGCGGGGACTGGACTCAACGCGCTTCCGGGGCCCGGACCGCCGAACCCCTCATCACCAACGCTACGCCATGGAACGGCCAAGGGAAGCCCAGGCCTGGCCAATGGAGAAGCCAGCATCTTGCTGGCCAGACGATCGAACCCAGACTCGGCGGCGCGGCCGCAGGATCCCAAGTGCCTGCCGCTTCCCCACTCTGCATGCTCGTCACCGCAGTGGAATTGTTGGCCATCCCGGCACGCCGACACCCGGGACACGATCGCCGCCGCAGGCGATTAGTGACCCAGGCCAGACCGAGTGGTGCCAGGTACCCGGCTCTCGCCCGACCGTGTCCTCGATGTGCGCGTGGTCGTGGAGCTTGGGTGGCTGACCTTCCCGCACCACGGGCAGATCCTGGCCGAAGGAACCTGGGCGTCGCAGCTGGTCGCAGCGGGCACTTCCTGCCACCGACTTTCACTCTGCCCGCGAGCGGACCCGTCACTTAGCGCACTTGGCACACACGTGCTTACCCGTCGCCGGGATGTGATGTGTCACCAAAGACGTGCGGCAGGCATAACAGCGTCGGCCACCGTAACCGATCAGCCGCCACAACCCGGCAAAACGCCGGGCCATACGGCCAGCCAACAGCGTACCGGTGACGATCTCCGGGGACGCGGAACTCACGTGATCCCTCCCAGGCAGTAGTTCTGTTACTGCCTGGGTCTGGAGCAGAGTCGGCGCCGACTGAGTGCAACTATCGCAAAACGGTCACTGCCTGGCAATGCTCACCTAGGATCTGCATCTGTGAGCAGCCCGGCCTGAGCACTGCGCTAGCGGTCACCATCGACTGCGGTCACGGACGGCCTTGACTGCGATCTTGTCCGGCTTCAGGGTCGGAGCATCGGGATGGCGCCGATCTGCAGGCGGGTCGCCAGGCCTGACCGTGA
Source organism: uncultured Actinomycetota bacterium (assembly GCA_963820395.1). Lineage (GTDB taxonomy): Bacteria > Actinomycetota > Actinomycetes > Streptosporangiales > Streptosporangiaceae > DATFVJ01. The sequence goes on from CAWGAE010000010.1 coordinate 120,042, forward strand.
CGGTGCGTCCCCTGCCTGTGCGGCCCGGTTGCCGCGGTCGCGGCCCGTGCGGCGGCCCCGCCCGTAGGCGCGGCAGCGCCGGAAGGGCGGGAAGCTGCCGCGCCCTGGTCGCTGCGTTTCGCGCGGAATCCGGGCTGCCCGCGCAAGAGTCTCGCGCCGGGGTCAGCTTGTGCTCACCCGCATCTGCCCGGTACATCTGGATGATCATCGTGCCCGGCGCGCTTTGCGCGCCTGCTCCTTCTGCCGCGCCCTGTGGGTGCCGAGAACCATGTCACACGGTCTGACCTGGCCTCGCACCAGTGGACGGGGAGGCGTTAGTTCGACGTTCGGCTGCGCTGACACCTCACGCTCGGGCACTGTTGGCGGCCGTGACCCTAACGTTTCGCCTACCTGGCAGTGCGGCGCCTGCTCGGCTTGCTGGCCCTGCTCGCCCGGTCAGACCTGGTCAAAGACGCCGAAATCTTGGTCCTGCGCCACCAGATCGCCGTGTCCAGCGCCACGTCAAAGCACCCAGAGCGTCCATGAGGTGGTTACGGCGGTTACGACGGTATTGGGGTTATCTGGCGCTGATCATCGCTATCGGCGGCTTGGTTACGGACAAGATCGGGCTCGCGGTTATCCTGATTTTGTCCGTGACGGTGCTCGGCTACTTCCTGCTCCAGGCGCCGGTCTGGTGCGGTGCGGTCACGCGGGACGGGACGCTTTGCCGGAACAACTCTTGGGGTCACTGCCGTTTACGGACTACGAAACCAATGGCATCAATGTAGGTGTGCGCACGGCCAAAGAAGCCGATTATTTCCTCAGTGGCCCGGTCCTCCACGAAGAACTGAAACTCCCCTGTTCCGCCGCCGCCGCCGAAGTTCAAGTTGAGATTAAAGTTGGTGACCAATGTAAGATAATCAACGTAGTTACCGGTACGGCCGACGGCCCCGATGATGTATTCGCCCACGCGCAGGGTTGGCTGCCAAGTGATACCGCCCCCGTCACCTCCCACACCGCGGCTGTAGATTGGGTTCTGCGTGTGGCCCTTGTCCCAGTAGACTGCCAACAGGGCATCGAGCCAGTTGCCTGATCTGAGCACCGGGGTATTGAGGATGAAGTTCGTCGGCAACGGCTGGACCGACGCGTACAAATCGAAGGGGTCGCCGCCGCCACCACCCCAAGGGCCCACGTAGCTTACCCCATTCACCTGCGTTCCTCCCGGTACTGGTTTGCTGCGCTTCGATGGATGTTGCATGGACCCACAACCGTGCTCGCGGTCGGCGACGGGGCGCTGGGGTTCTGGAGCGCGCTGCGCGAGGTGTTCCCGGAAACGCGCGAGCAGCGCTGCTGGTTCCACAAGGCAGCCAACTCGTTAGTTGTCTTGACTACGCTCGTCCTCGGCAACATGGGGGTTTCTATCCGCGCGTATCCGATCCGTGCCATCTTGGGTCAGCTCTGGTGCTCCGTGCGCACTGCGGCCCGCAGCTGCGGCAGGACCCGCCCCGCCGCGTACGCTTCGCGCGTATCAGCCGCTCCAGCACGGCCTGCGCGGCCTCGTAGATGTGCTCGGCCTCGTTAACCTCCTTGTCTCTGTCGGCTGCTCGCGCCAGCATCGCCTGGTACTCCTCTTTGTAGGCGGCCTGTCTTTGTAGGCGGCCTGCGCTGCGGCTAGCTCCTGCCCGGCCGCGTACGCTTGGCGTATCAGCTCCAGCATGGCCTCCGCGCCCTCGTCGGCGACCGCGAGCAGACCCGTCACTTAACGCACTTGGCGCAGACGTGCTTACCCGTGGCCGGGATGTGATGCGTCACCAAAGACGTGCGGCAGGCGTAACAGCGTCGGCCACCGTAACCGATGAGCCGCCACAAGCTGGCAAAAAGTCGGCTCGAGCGGTCAGCCGGCAGCGTGCCGGTGACGATGTCCGGGGATGCGGCACTCACGCGATCCCTCCCAGGCAGTAGTTCTGTTGCTGCCTGATGCTGCAGGGCTAGATGGCCCTGGCCGTGGCCAAAGCGCTTAGTCACGGAGGTGACCTTGTTTCGGCCAAACGCCATCACCGCAGGTGGGAGGGGCGTGGTCATCGATGTGTCCCTAGTGGTCCTAGCGACCAAGGATAAGGATCGCTAGGCTTGGAGCCGAGTCGCCGCCGAGTACTTGCAACTATTGCAAAACGGTCACTGCCTGGCAATGCTCACCTAGCTAGGATCCGCCGGATGCGGACCTCACGACCGCGTATACGCGGGAGAGCCTGGGGGCAGGGCGGGAGTCGAGCGATGAGCTGATCGAGCGCCCTATCACCATGCTGGGCGCGGGCAGCTACGCGCTGGTGCGGACATGGCCGAACCCCACGGGCAGGCTGACCGGCGGGAACCACAGACCGCACGCCCGCGCCCGTCCGGCGTCTCCTGCGCAAGATCTACGCAACCCAAGCCAGGCCCAGGTGTGCAGGGCCAAAGGGGGGCATCGCCAGGCAACCTGGCTGCGGCGCTACCGCCTGGTGCGCCTCGCCCGCCGCCTCCGGGACTTCGACGACATGACCTTGGGGCTTCGTGATCGACCTGGCCACCACCGAGTTCACCAACAACGAAGCCGCGAACAATCAGACCGCCAAGGTCCGGATGCGCAGCTCAGAAGTTGCTGCCGAACCCTCCACAGCCTCGAACCAACGTAAACTCTACGTAACCCCCTACCGGCAATAAAATCACACCGCGCGGCGTCAACGTTTGATGAACAGCTACTCTGCGGGGCTTTTCCAAAATCCTCACCTTACTAAGATAAACAATCAAGGTACCACCATGTCAGGGCCATGGTACGAGGTCGGCGTCAGGACTTTTGAATAATCTTCTGGATGCTCGATTTGAGGGTCCTACGAAGACATGGTGGTTGATCATGACTACCGCTGCCCAACGAGGGTACTCTCGTGGTGAGCGCCCACGAGGATCACCGTGCCGTGCGTGCAACCGTGGGCTCGATTACTTCTACGATTACCCGAGTCACTTCATAACGCGGCTCAGTACATAGAGAGAGATTCGTATGAGCGCACAAGACAACCTTAGCAAGGCCCAGTTCAAGGTGTACGCTGCCACGGACACCGAGCGCGGCGGCTTAGAGTTTGTTGAGGCCACCAGTAATAGGACGATAACGCCGGATCAGGCCAAGGCTATCGCGGCGCAGTTCCCGAAGCGCTTCGGCGTTCGCGCACACAGGTTCATTGGGCGCCGCGGCGCGACGGAGACTGGCGAGGTCGTGTTCCGTGTCGGCCTGTTGCCGAACAAGTCGGACCAGGGCGTGAATGAGGGCGGGGTCAAGCGTTACCGGTCGTTCCGTAAGCACGCCGAGCGCGTTGGCCATGGGTTCCGGTACGATCCCGGCCACTTTCAAGGCTCTCCCGATGTTATTTCTTCTGAACAGGATTTTGAGGGCCGGCTTTTGGCTCTATTGCTGTTCCCGCGGGGGCCCATGACGAGTGAGCGGAAGGACTCGCGCTGGCCTGTGGGTGTGCATTGGCCGTAGCTGACGGCCTGTTCGGGGTCGCACTCGTGAGCGGCGCCGACTCTCCCAGCGTGATCCGGTGCTTCTGCAATCCGGATGGGGTTGACGTCAGATGCGGTCGAAGTCGCTGTATGTTCCGGTTATCTCGTCGGGGAGTGTTTCGGCCAATCCGATTCCAGGATGGTGTAGAGCACGCTGTCGCGCCAGGCTCCATTCGTAAACACGTGGTCGCGCAAGCGTCCCTCAGGCTGGAACCCTAGCCTGGTTACGAGAGCGATTGACGCCTTGTTCTGCGGGCCGATCGCTGCGCTTATGCGACTCTGATGCCCGGAGCTCTCGGCGGGCGGCCGGGTTTGCGCTCTCGGCCGTGATGTCGGAGCAAGTGAACTGAAGCCGTGCGGCGATCCGAAGAGCCCACGTCGGCCGTACCTGCTGTTGCGCGAGCTTCCCCGGATTCTTCTCTTGGCTCGGCATGGAGGCCGATCTGGCGGTACGGTTGGCCGGTATCGCGCCGCCGCCCGAGTGATTCCCTGCACGTTCCTTGGCAAGCACCTGTACGAGCGGGCCGCGTAGAAGCCCAGGTAAGGACCGCTGGCCGAGTTCTGGAACCCCACAGGATGCCAGTGCGGTAGGCCCTGCGCGCCTGACTGGGCCCGACCACTGCAAGGTCCGCAGCTGTAAGCCACCACCGGTCATGTGTCGGCGGTTCAAGATGCGGGAGGCAGGTTGCGGCCTGTCGCCGGCGGGCGGCGCGGACGGTCCGGTTCGCCAAGGGTCAGCAGGATGGCTGGGCGAGGAGCAGGACGAACGAGCGCGGGCTGACGGTCAGCTGGCCGCCCGCGCCGACGTCGGCCCCGTCACGCGTGCCGGCCGGCTCGCCTGCGCCGGCCACATCAGCCGCGCCGGGTGTGCCATCGGCGCCGGGTGTGCCACCGGCGCTAGCCATATCGGAATTTGCGGTGTCGGCGCGGAGATCGAAGGTGTCCACCTCGGCACGCCAGCAGCAGCCTTTCCCCACCTCAGGGATGGTGAAGGTGACCGGCTGCGGCGATCCGTTGACCAGGATGAGCAGGTCGTCGTCGAGCATGGGCCTGCCGCGTGCGTCGAGGTCCGGCGCGACCGTGCCGTCGACGTAGACGGCGAGGGTCTTATTGCCCGGGGATTGCCAGTCGGCGTCGGTCATCGCGCGGCCTGCCGGGGTGAACCAGACGACGTAGCCGGGACCGGCCCGGTAGGCGCCGCGGCGCAGCGCCGGATGCGCGCGGCGCAGCGCGATCAGCCGGCGGGTGAAGGCGGTCAGGCCGGCGTCGGCGCCGCCCCAGTCAAACCAGGACGTCGGATTGTCCTGGCAGTAAGGGTTGTTGTTGCCGCCCTGGGTGCGGCCGAGTTCGTCGCCGCCGAGGATCATCGGTACCCCGCGGGACAGCAGCAGCGTGCCGAGCAGCGCGCGTGACTGGCGGGCGCGCAGCGCGAGGATCTGCGGGTCGCCGGCCGGGCCTTCCACGCCGCAGTTCCACGACCGGTTGTCGTCGGTTCCGTCCCGGTTGTCCTCGCCGTTGGCCTCGTTGTGCTTGCGGTCGTAGGAGACCAGGTCGCCCAATGTGAACCCGTCGTGCGCGGTGATGAAGTTGATCGAGGCGCTTGGCCGACGGTGGGTGGCGCCGTACAGGTCGGAGGATCCGGAAATCCGGGTGGCGAAGTCGGGCAGCACCCCGTCGCTGCCGCGCCAGAAGTCGCGGACGGTGTCGCGGTAGGGGCCGTTCCACTCGCGCCACAGGGCCGGGAACCGGCCCACGCTGTAGCTGTCCGCCTGGCCGACGTCCCACGGCTCGGCGATGAGCTTGACCTGGGAGATGACCGGGTCCTGCGCGACGACGCCAAAGAACGCGGCCAGCCGCTCGAAATCGCCCTGTTCCCGGGCGAGCGTGGTGGCAAGGTCGAAGCGGAAGCCGTCCACGTGCATCTCGCTGACCCAGTACCGCAGCGAGTCCATGATCATGCGCAGGCACGTCGGGTTGTCGGCGTTGACCGAGTTGCCGGTGCCCGTGGTGTCCACGTAACGGCGGGGGTCGTCGGGCTTGAGGCGGTAGTACGCCGGGTTGTCCAGCCCGCGGAAGCACAGCGTCGGGCCCAGGTGGCTGCCCTCCGCGGTGTGGTTGAACACCACGTCGAGCAGCACCTCCAGCCCGGCCGCATGCAGCGCCTGGACCATCGCCTGGAACTCGGCGATCTGCCCGCCGGCCCGCCGGCCCGCACCGCCGCGGAGTAGCCGTCATGCGGGGCGAAGAAGCCGATGGTGTTGTAGCCCCAGTAGTCCGTCAGGCCGCGCCCGGCCAGATCCCCGGCGGTGACGAACTGGTGGACCGGCAGCAACTCGACCGCGGTCACCCCAAGGCCGGCCAGGTACTCCACCACCGGTTGGCACGCCAGCCCCGCATACGTTCCCCGCAGCTCCGGCGGCACGTCACGGCGCGCCTGCGTGAACCCCTTGACGTGCAGCTCATAGATCACGGTGTCGCGGTAGGGCGTGCCGGGCCGCCTGTCTGCGCCCCAGGCGAATGAAGGGTCGGCCACTAGCGACCGCAGCACCGACGGCGCGGAGTCGACGTCGCTCCGCCCGTCAAGATCACCAGGCGGGTAACCGAGCAGGCTCTCCTCCCACACCAGCCGACCGTCTGTTCCCTTGGCATACGGGTCGAGCAGTAATTTCGCCGGGTTGCAGCGCAGCCCCCGCGCCGGGTCATACGGTCCGGGCACCCGGAAGCCGTACCGCTGGCCGGTACCGATCCCCTGCACGAACCCATGCCACACGCCGTCATCGAATGCCGGTAGCGGCAGACGCGTTTCCGCACCGCCCGCGTCGAACAAGCACAGCACCACCTGCTCGGCTATCTGCGACGCAACCGCGAAATTGGTCCCGGACCCATCGCGCGTGGCACCCAGGGGGAACGGCCGTCCCGGCCAGATCTCCATGCCACCTCCCGCACATCCCCCGCCGCCACGGCGACCGCCCGGTAAGCGCTGCTAACGGCCCGGCGTGACGTTCGGCACAATCCTCCCCAGCGCGCAACCCTGCAGCAGCCGACGCGGGCGGCCCGGTGGCGGCCCGGCCCGCAGGCGGGCCGGGCACCGACCGCATCAGCCCAGTCACCTCGTAGTAACAGCCGTAACAACGCTATCGTCACCTGCCGCGCCGACGCCACGCCCCGCCCAACGGGGCTCTCCCGGGCCAGCCGGACGACCGGGGCCTTGATGTTCCGGCGGGTGGCCGGTCGGCCGGTCTTGCCGCGCATGGACGGCGCCGCCCGGCGGCGCCGGATGATGTCGCGGCGCCAGCGCACGATCGTATCCGGGGTGACCAGAAGCGCAGCCCGTGGCGCCGCGCGTTCGGTATCACGCTGAGCAGTGCCGCGAGCAGGGCGCGGTCCGCCCAGTTCAGGTTCGGGCGGCGCGGCTGCCGCCGCTGCAGGACCGCGGGCTGGTGCCGCGGACGTGCAGGTTCCGGTGGTTGGTGCGCCGGTAGGTGAGCCGGTGGATGAGCCACGGATAGCCGTGGTAGGCGAAGATCACCGGCTTGCCGGAGGTGAACAGCGCGTCGAAGTCACGGTCCGGCAGCCCGTGCGGGTGTTCGGTGTCTGGCTCCAGCCGCATGATGTCGACGACGTTGATGACCGGGACCTTCAGCTCGGGCAGATGGGTGCGCAGCAGGTCCGCTGCGGCCAGGATCTCCAGGGTGGGGATGTCGCCGGCGCAGCCGAGCACCACGTCCGGTTCGCCGTCGGTAGTGCCGGCCCACGGCCAGATCCCCAGCCCGCGCCCGCGGGTGCAGTGCGCGATCGCCTGCTCCATGCTCAGGTAGGTCAGCGCGGGCTGTTTGCCGGCCGCGCCGCCGCCTGCGCGCCCGCGCCCCCGGCCTCGCGGGCCCGCGGCGTCGCGGGCGTCGTGCTGGATGGCCGCGACGGCGTCCAGCACCTCATCGAGGGTGGCCGCGAGCTGGCGATGGACCGCGGCGGGATCGTCGCCGGCGACAAAATGCGGACGGTAGCCGTAGCCGCGCATCAGCGCGGCGGGCTCGTCATCGGGGATGCGGGCCAGCACAGCCGGATTTGCGATCTTGTAACCATTGAGGTGCAGCACCGGCAGCACCGCGCCGTCGGTCACCGGGTTGAGGAACTTGTTCGAGTGCGTGTTGTCCCAGCCCGGGCTGGGACTGATCCTCGGCGCCCGGGTGCTCGCCGAGTTAGGCGACGACCCAGTCCGGTATGCCAGCGCCAAGGCCCGCAAGAACTACGCCGCCACCAGCCCGATCACCCGCCGGTCGGGCAAGAAGAAAACCGTCATGGCCCGTTACATGCACAACGACCGGCTCCGCGACGCACTCGGACGCCAGGCCTACTCAGCCCTGACCGCCTCGCCGGGCGCACGCACCTACTACGACCAGATCCGCGCCCGCGGAATAGAGCATGACCCCGCGCTGCGCCAGCTCGCCAATCACCTCGTCGGCATCCTGCACGGCTGCCTCAAAACCCGGACCCTCTACGACGAGGCGATCGCCTGGCCCCAAAACGACAGGCAATATCCCCCAGCAGCTTGACATCCCTAACCCCTGGGATGTCTCCCAAGGCCGAGCCCGGCGCTGACGCCGGGCCAGCGGCGCCGCAGGCGCCGCCTTGATCTAAGAACGGTTCAATTCGGCAATGCACAGCTGGCAACACCTGGCACCCCGCGACGATCAGGCCACCGACCAAGCGCCGCTGATGACAGCGGCGACGACGAGGCCGACTGACTTGGGCGCGTATTGGGCGCAACCAGTCGCCGTCAGCCGTGAACAGCCGTAGCCAGCCGGAGAGCAAAAGACGGTGTCTCACCGCGTTTCCGCAGGTGAGACACCGTCTTTTGCTGCTCAGAGCTGGTGGACGCAGGCGGGTTCGAACCACCGACCCCTCGCTTGTAAGGCGTCCAGAGCGTTGGTTTCGCCAGCATAAATACCATCGCTGGGGAGCGGATACGGTCACTTGTGGTCCGGTGGTATCCGTCCGCGTCTACTACGGTTGTCACCCGGTCAGTCACTCATCCGGCCTACCCCACGAGACTGGCTGAGAGTCCGGGCTTGCATGGTGGAACGGGCAGAAGGAATCGAACCCCTCATGACCAGCTTGGAAGATCGGTGGCGCCGTTTGTGATGAGCTGGTGTACAGCCCGGAACCGGGGATGTTGGCGCGGCCCGCAGGGCAGCGGATCGCGTCCATGCCCAATCCTTGCCGCCCGAACCGGCGAGCGTCGGGGGTTGATCAACGAATACACCCGTATATTTCCTGACAATGCGGGAAGCGCATGCAAAATGTGCTCCTGTTTTTTTTTGCCGAAAGTGGTGGGCCACGGACCGGATATGCGGCGTAAGGTCAACAGTGGAAAGTTCGTTTATTTGCTGTTGGGTCGAGACCCCGCCTGACTGCTTGATCAGCAGGCGGTATGTCCATGTTTAATGTGATTTTAGGCACGTGTGAATTCAACAGCCACTGGGGCGTGGCCTTGCGCGCTGAGGTTGATCTGGCCGATGGGCCGAGCGCGTCGCCGCGCATCTGTCGGCGGTGGTGGCGGCGTCTGGCCTGCGGGTCATCGTCGACTTGGCGGGCCCGGAGTACATCGACTCCAGCGGCCTCGGGGTGCTGGTGCGTGTCTTGAAATGTGCCCGGGGAACCGGTGATCATCGCAAATGCCGCCGAACATGCACCCGATGTGGGTCGGCCACCCCAACTCCGGCCGCTGGCACGCCGCGCTGGCGTGATAAGGCTCCGCCGGCCCGCACAATCGTGCGGGTCCCCTGCCGGGACCCGCACGACGAGAAGGGCGTACGACCGGCTCAGGTGACATCGGCGTCCGTGCCTACTGTGTCCGGCCATGACGGAGCAGCCGGGCCGGCAGCCCGCCCCAAACGGCGCGCCTTCCCCGGACGCGCAGACCAGATCGCCAAAGCGCGCGACTTCACCCGGCGCGTCCTTGCCTCATGCCCGGTCCTCGACGAAGCAGTGCTCCTGGTCAGCGAACCGGCCACCAACGCCCTGGAACACACCGCAACCGGCAGCGGCGGCCACTTCGACGTCCTCATCTACCGCGACGAAACCTTACTGATCATCGCCGTCAGGGACGAGGGCTCGGACAAGGCCCCTGCTACCCGTCCACCCGACGAGCTGGCAGAAGACGGACGGGGGCTCGGCCTAGTCGAGCTGATCGCCGAGCGATGGGGCCACTGCGGTACCGAGCGCGGTCGCACCGTTTGGGGCAGGCTGCGCGGGAAGAATTCCCGCCAGGGAGGGAACAGGTGAGTGCCTCAGACCGGCGTGTGCGGGACGCGTTCGTGGAGATGGCGGACACGCTCGCATCCGGATTCGACGTTGTCGACTTTCTCGATACGTTGGCGCGACGAGCGGTCGACCTGCTCGGCGTCACCGCCTGCGGGCTGCTGCTTGCCGACCACCACGGAACCCTCAACATGATCGCCGCCTCCACCGAGCGGGCCCGGTTGCTTGAGCTGTTCGAGCTGCAGAATTCCGAGGGTCCCTGCCTGGAGTGCTTCCACGGCGGTCAACCGGTGCAATGCCCCGACCTCGCCCGGGCCGACAGCCGGTGGCCGCGATTCGCTCGCGCCGCCCGCGCCGGCGGGTTCAGTGCGGTGCACGCCCTGCCGATGCACCTGCGCACAGAAACAATCGGCGCGATGAACCTGTTCGGATCCGCCGCCGGGGCGATGGATCCGGAGGCGGTCGAGGTCGGTCAGGCGCTCGCTGACGTGGCCACCATCGGCATCTTGCATGAACGCACCGTCCGCCGACGCGAGGTGGTCAGCGAGCAGCTCCAGGCTGCTCTCAAGAGCCGGGTGCTGATCGAGCAAGCCAAGGGCGCGCTGGCCGCAGGCCTGCAGATCTCAGTGGACGAGGCCTTCGCTGAGCTGCGCAAATACGCCCGCGACAACAATTACAAGCTACGCGACATCGCCGAGGCCGTGGTCGTGCGTGGCCTCGACATCAGTGCGGCTACCCAGGTGGCGCGCAGACCCCGCTCCCCCGGATGAGTGGGGCAGGAAACAGTGGCAAGCACCGGACCCGAAACGGTGGCCACTGCGGTATTCCGTGCCTTGCCAAGGCCTGGGCCGGATGCGAGCGTACTCTCAAGTGAGCCGATCCTGTGCCCGGGACCCCTTCCGCGTCGCTGTGGACCCCGGCGGCATTCACGCCTTCCCCAGTCCAGGCACCCGGCCGCAACTTGCCGGACATGGCCCCTGGTGAGGCGAGACACGGCGTTCCGCCAGCCGGAGCACGGCCTCGGCGTCGGACAGTTGATCCTCGGCTGTTACGAGCCTGCGACGCAGTTCCGCGAGGCGACGCTGCGCGTTGCGGCGAGCACGTGCCCGGTCCATCACGCAAGAATCATGTCCCTGACCAGGAAAATCAACAGATGTTCTCTGCGTGACAACATCAGTGACATCGTCGAACCCGGCCACAAAGGCCCCCAGCGTCGTGCCGTAGGCGCGCCGTGTGCCGCGCTTGTCTGGGTGGTCAAATGTGGCCAGGTGGCCGGTGACGGCGTCGCCGGGCGCCGCGTGGTGACGGTGTGCCGAAGCAGGCCGACTACAGCCTGCGGGGCAATGCCAAGACGCTGGAGGGCAGGCAGCACCCGGACCGGGACGGCCAGTTCCGGTACATCAGCGCGCAGGTTGTCGCCTTTCAGGCGGCCGGTGACCCGGTGATCAGCGTGGATACGAAAAAGAAGCAGCTGGTCGGCAACTTCGCCAATGGCGGGGCGGAATGGGAGCCCGCGGCCCGCCTGAGGCGGCCCCGGAATGAGCCGCGAAGCGACCACTCCCCCCGGCCAGGGGGGTCACTCTTCCGCTGTCGCTGAGGGTCCGTCCGTCACGCCTCATTCTCGGGTTGAGGCATGACTCCCCGAGGATTGATCATGAGCTTATACGACCACCTACCAGAGGAAACCTCAGAACAGCGGAACGAGAGGCTGTCGTCCCGTCCCTGCGCGGACAAGTACTGCGCCAGCACGGTCGGGAGGCGCGGGCACTGGGCTCTCGGGCTGTGCAACGTCTGCTACCGGCGTGAGCTGGTAAGGCATCCCGAGCTGGCGCACGTCATCCCCCCACGTCTCTGTGAGCTGAACCCGCCGCGCACGTGTGACGTCTGTGGGAACACCGGCCGGGACATGTGGAGCAACGTCGACGGGTCCCGCCGAGATTTCCCGGGGGCAGAAGAGTCCCACGGGCCTCGCAATCCTTGTGGCTGTCTCCGCATCAACTTGTACACCGGGCAGTTCAACCGCCCAGTCGCATGCGGCAGTGTCAGCAAGGAAAGCGACTGCTGGATGCTGCTGTACGACGAAGGCTGGCGGCAGCCGACCCAGGATCAGTGGGACGAGTTGGAGCGGCTCATCGGCACTCACGGGACGGCTCCTGAAGGACACACGCCCAAGTCGGACATGCGGATGATCCCTCACAGCGACAACTGAGATCGCTGACCGCACCATCTCTGGCGCGAATTACATCAACCCATCCCTGGCCGGGGCCACGGTCAAAGCGGTGCCCATGCCGGACAAATTCACGATCACGCGACTGGCCGACATGAACCAGTACGAGGCTGAATTCAATTCTGTCTAGCGGCCATAGCACCAACGGAACTCCAACGAGCGCAGGTGATCAATATGAGTGACGCACGAGAGAGCCGGGTCCGCCGCGCTGCGCAGCGACAGGGTCTTGTGCTCCGCAAGCAGCGCAGCCATCAGCCGCTGGGACTGCCAGGCCGAGGCTTGGGCGGGCGGCTTTTTTCATAGTCACGTCGCGGATGTTCTCCGGGGGTCCCTAGCCGTCGCAAGCCAGAAAGACCGCGGGCCGGGGCGGGTTGGCCAGCAGCGGCTCGGCCACCTGCGGTGATGAGCCCGTTGGAGGGGATCTGGTTTGTGGTGGGATGGGGCGGTGAGCTCGACGGGTGAACTGACCGTGCTGGTGGACCGGTTGCGTCGGGACCGGCGGCGTGACCCGCGTGCGGGGCGGCGGGAGCACTCCCAGGCAGCGCGGGAGCCGGCCGGTCGCTGCGAGCGGTTGCTGGCGGCGGGGGACGCGCAGGGTGTGGCGCCGGTGCTGCGGCGGGCCGTGGACCGGATGACGAAGGCGTTGATGTACATGGACGACTCGTCGGGGATCGTAGGCGATGAGCTGCGGGTGATGATGGCCTTGTACGCGCAGGCGTGCACTGCCGCATGTCCGGACGCGAATTCGCTCGCGGGATGGCTGGTCACGCTAGCGTACGACGGACCCGGCTGGCCCGAGATCCGGCTGCGCGAGTTCGCGGCCGCCTTGGGTGAGCGTGGCCTGGCAGAGATCGCGGCCCTGGTGGAACAGCGTGCCGCGGTCGTCGGCCCGGATTCCTGGGGCCGTCTGTTCGCCACCCGGACCTTGCGTGAGCAACTGGCGGCGGTCTCCGGCGAGGTTGACGGGTACGTCGGCGTGCTCGCCGAGAACCTGAACAGTGCGGCGCAGTATCTGCGGATCGTGAACGTGCTGCGGGACGCCGTCCGGCCGGCCGAAGCGATCCACCCCGGGTACGCGAACACCAGCCTGCAGAGAAGCGGTCCGACCGGTTTGATGTCACCAACCGGCTCGTGGCCCAAAGCGCTGAGATGGGCGCGCTCAGCGAACTCTACGCGGCCGTCGACCCGGCGGCCGAGAGCGGCCGGTTCTGCGGCCCGGGCGGCTTCGCTGGGATGCGCGGCTATCCGGCGAACTGCAGCCTGGCTAGCTGAGTGGACGCCGGATCCTGCGGGGTCCACCACGATCATGGTGAGCAGGGTCGCCACCTGGTGCTCCGGCGGCAGCAGACTTCGCAGTTCCTGCTGGATCAGGTAGCCGATCATGCCCTGGGTGCCGGCATCCAGCACGTCCAGCGGGTACGGCTCGGCTTCCTTGTACGCTTCGGCCTGCAGCGACAACAGGCCCGCCTGCGGCCCGTTGCCATGGGCGACAACGATGCTGTGCTCGGCGGCCAATGGCGCGATCGCCTCGGCCGCGATCGTGATGTTGCGTCGCTGCACCTCGGTGCTCATCGGGTCGCCGCGCCGCAGCAGCGCATTGCCGCCCAAAGCGATCACGATTTTCTTGGATCGGCCTCCTCACCCACCAGCAACACCTTGAACTTGCTCATATGGGCGCCCCATACTCGCCGGGCGAGCGGAGCGCGCGCAGCGATGCTTCGAAGGACCGCAGCAGATCATGCACCCGCGCGCCTTGTGACCGGCCAGCGCCCTGGGCGCGTTCGGCATCCATGGCTGAGCCCACCGCCTGCAAGGACGCGAGCACGTCCGCCACCCGCGCGCGTTCTGCCTCACCGGGCGCGGTCTCGCGCAGCGCGTACAGCTCCTGGGCCAGGTCACCCGTCCGGCGCTGAATGTCGGCCCAGCGGACGCTGGCCTCCCCGGCCGCCTGTGCTCCCGGGGCCTCGGCAGCACTCATCGCGTCATACAGTGCCGAGCCTTTCGCGTAGGCATCGACCTCCTTCGAGCGCCAGTCGGCGGTGGTAGCCGAGCGGCGGCCGGAGCGACGGGCGATCAACACGGCCACGACGACGATGGCGATGACACCTAGCAAGATCCACAGCCACAGGAGGGAGGAACCAGGCCCGCTTGCCGCCGGGGACTGCGACGCTGCCGGGGACTGCGAACCCGGTGCAGGCGCCGGCGCCACAGCCGACGCGGTCACCACGGGCTGGCTGGTCGCGGCGGCGGCCGTAGGTGGCGTCGTGGGCGCCGGGGTCCTTGTCCCCGGCGAAAACGTGGGAGGCGAGACGCTTATGCTTTTGCTGGCCGCTGCACTGGATACGGCGTTCTTGACAGTGCCGCTTCCACATCCCGCCGCCAGGCATCCGGCGGCCAGAATCGCCGCCGCCAAGACCAGTTTCCCCGGCACCCTGCTCATCCCTGCGCCTCCCGTGATCCGCCCCAGGCTTTCCCGGGTGCCGTGTTCCAGTGCCGTGAGCGCATGGCAATATCAAGCCTTCTGCCGGAAAGCTACCGGTTCCTCAGCCCCGATGGGTGTTATGTGAGAGTTTGTGCGGCGGGTCAGCCTGCGCTCGGGTATGCGGGGCAGCTCGGGCGGTGGGACGTCCGGTGGTGTCGACGGCGGCGAGGCGGTTTTTGAGCCGGTAGCTGGGTCCGTTGATGTGACCAGCGGGACGGTCGGGAATGAAGCGGCAGCGGGCCGGCTCCATTCCCGATCCGCTCCGCCCGGCGGTGGCCGCCTTCACCGCCTCGTGCCTGAAGGCCAGGGAGCGCGCCCGCCGGGCTGGCACCAGGATGCATGACACCGAGGTGTATGGCGTTGAGGTCCGGCGTTATTGGGACGCGGGAACCGCCGAATGCTTCGTGCCGCGCCTCATCGGCGCACGGCGGCTGCCGAGACGGGGAAGCGACTTCAGACATCGCTCGACGAGAGGCTGCAGAGTGCTGGGCCGAGGTCATGGCTTTTGCCGAGCGTTTGCGGCTCCTCGGTGAGGAAGCCGGCCTGTCCGTAGTCTCAGTTGCGGCCAGCCTTCGGCTCCGCGACCGGCTGGGAACCGTGGCATTGCTGTACCCCACCTATCGCACGCTGGAGTTCCCCTTGGAGCTCCTGTGGCGGGCCGGCCGCGAGGACGAGATTCGTGAGCTGCGAGACGCCCTGCACCAGATCGCCTCCAAGCCGGTGAGCACAAATGCACCCAACGTCGGCTGCCGCGAGGCCCTCGCCCATTGGGAGGCGGTCGCCTGGCTGATCAGGTCCGGCAGGCCGATCTGGGTGATGGCGGGCAGCAGGAGCAGCAGTCCGGCATGGTCGCATGGCACCGCCAGGGGCTCAACTGGCCAGCCGGGCAGCGCGGCGGCCTTGACCGGCGCCAGCCTCGCCGGCGGGCCGCGGCGGCCCTCGTCGCGGCGGGGCAGCCGGGGCAGCCCCTCGGCATCGAGGATGTGCCAGACGGTCTGCGCTGAGACCGGCCCCTCGCCGGTGAGCGCGGCCTCGCTTGGGGCTCACGCAGCACTGGCACGGCAGCCAGGACGCGTTCGACCAGCTGCTGGGCCAGCAGATGACCCAGCCCTCCGGCGGTTTCCGGAGGACACTTCGATCGGCGCGGTGCTGTTGTAGGCGGCGAAGTGATCCCGGGAGCCGCCATCATAGATGCCAGTAACCTGGGGGCATTCCCGGCCCGCTCGCTCCATTTCCCGCTTCCCCCGTTCGCGCGGCTCACTCCCTCTGCTGCTCGATGGCACGATCCCGTGGAAGGCAGCGAGTTCGTTGTGCTAGGGAGCGGGAGCCCGTGCCTGTCTCGTCGCTGTGCAAGGCGGTGATGAGCGCGTCGATCTGCGGTGTCAGAAGGCCTCGTCGGAGCCGTGATGCACATGAGGCGGCGCCTGATCGCCCGGGTACGGCGCCAGATTCCACTCCCTGATGACGAAGTCAGCCACGTAAGCAGGCTACGCGCCGGTGACGGCGCAGCGGATCCCATCTGCTTCTGCCGCGATGAAGGTCGGACTCGGTGGCAGCAGGCAGTCATCCGGGGGCCACCCCTCGGACACGACGACCGGGGCGATACCGCCGCTGGGGCGGTACTACGACGTGGTAGGCCGGCGGTTGCTGCTGCACAAGCTGCGGAAGGCATGGGACCCCGGCTAGGCGCTTCCCGACGAGTTGCCCGACGAACTCATCCAGCTCTACCGCGGCCTGTTGGCGCAGGAGATGGCGGACGGGCCGGACTCGCTCAAGCGCCGGATCAGCGACGCCATCTACGCCCGCCTTCAAACCGGCGTACGCCAAGCCGCAGGCAGCGCGAATGCGGGCTCGGGAGGGCAACCGGGGAACGACTCTGACTCCAGCGCGACCGGCTCACACCCCGGACACCAGCTCTTCGGGCAAGCCACTCCCAAGCCCAGCCCCACCCTACGACCCGCCACCCCAGCCACGCGAACCACGCCACCAACACCGGCATCGAAGAAACCCGCCACACCCTTGACAACGAAAGCAAAGAGGGATCGTTCTGGGCGGACGTCGGCGCGATGCTGGTCAAGGCGTGGGCAATCCAGAGTTGGGGATTTTGCGCGCCCGCGAGCCTGTGCAGACAATGATCGTTGGCTTGCCTCCCGGGGTGCGCCAGGCCCGGGCGAGGAGGCCTGAGGAACGCATATGCATTCGAGAAGCCAAAAGGGGACGTCGGGCTTTGGGATCTCGGCGAGAGCAACAGAGATCTGAGACAACGCGCCGGACCAGAAGCTCCGCCAAGCCGTCACTCGGTCGAGCCAGGGCTAGGAGCCCGGCCTGAGGCTTCGGTAATGACGCTACAAGTCAGCTTGCGGCTGGGGCGGCCGGGTTTGCCCTGGGCCATCGTTGGCTGGTGGGGAACCAGCTGGTACCGGTGGGGGGCCCGGGCGCGCGAGGCAGAGTGCCACGCGGGCGGCGGGGATGCGTTCCTGCTCGCGGCCCAGCAGGGCCAGTGCGCGGGCATCTGCCACGGTCGGGCGGTTCAGGTCCACAGCGCGTGGCCATAGCCGGGCATAGCGGACGGCTGCGACCTCGGCCGCGTACACCAGCGCCTGGCCGATCAGGTAGAGCAGTGCGAACATGCCTGCCACGGTGGCGAAGCTGCCATAGACGGGCCCGGCCTTGGTAACTAGCCGGGCCAGCAACGGTGCCCCGACGTTGAGTAGCACCGTCACCACCGCCGCGCCCAGGAGGGCGCCTGGCCACCGGGCCCGGACCGGTGCGGGCCGCACGAGCAGCAACCTGGCGGCAAGCAGCAACACTGCGAAGACGACCAGCGCTGACCCAAGCGCCGCCGCCGCTCGTTGCACCCCGGGCTGGCCGGGCAGCGCGGTGGCCACCACGGTGAGCGCACCGACCGCCAGGCCCCCCAGTAGCAGCGTCACCAACATCCGGACATGGCGTGAGACGAAACCGGCCCGACAGCGGTGCGGAACCGCTGCGACATGGTTCAGCGTCCGGTAGACGGAGAACACAACACCAGTTCCGGAGAACAGCAAACCGATCAGGCCGGCAACGAGTGGAATTGTCGAGGTCGGCAGGGTGGCCAGCGAAGGCTCAACCGTGGACCGCAGCACCTGCGGCACGACCGCGGCGATGAGCCGCTCACGCAGGTCCGGATGACTAGCCAGCACCAGTGACAGTACCGCTACCCCAAGCAGCAGCAGCGGGAAGATGCTCAGGAATCCGTAGTAGGTGATGAGCGCGGCTTCCCGCCCGCCCGCATCGTCGCCGTATTTCTTCACCACCGCGTAGGGGAACCCCAGCACGCGATGCCTGCGCTGCAGACGGTCCGCCCAGGCGATGACCCGGTTCACCCGGGCGCTCAAGCCCTTCAAGCTCATAGGCACAGCCTGCCCGGCCACCTTCGGGGACGTCCGCGTGAGTCGCTACCATGGCCGGCCATGACCTGCCCATCCACCGCAGCGACGCTCATGGCAGGGGTGGCGGTGGTCTTCGTAGCCGCGACAAACCCTCTGGTCGGTGGCGTGCCCAGCCGGTGGCGCCGGGCCCACCGTGCGGACGCCAAGCTGTCTTGCCCCCATGATCTCGCTTGAATCGTGGTGGTGGCCGAAGCGACCGGCCCGGGTTCCAAGGGCCTGGACCGCCGGGCTCTTGGCGGCCCTGGGAGCAGCGCTGTTCGGCGTTGCGGCGCTGTTGCTCAAAGCAGGAGCGGTCAGATGGGATGTGAGCCTGCTCCGGATTCTCAACGAGGTCCCGCCGGCCGCTGCAGCGGTACTGACGCCGCTCTCACATTTGTTCCTGCCAGCGGGCATCATCGCCGTCGTCGTGCTCACCATCGTCTACGTCGTGGCCAGAAACCGGAGCGCCCTGCCCGTGGCCGCCGGAGCGGTGGCCGCCGGGACCGCATGGGCGCTGGCGCACGTGGCGAAGGCTATCACCGACCGCCCGCGGCCCTACGCGGCGATCGCTGGCGCGGTGCTGCGCCAGCAGCCTGCGCACGGCACGAGCTTTGCTTGCGGCTTCTCTGCTCTCGGCTCAACCGCTATCGGCTGACGGGACCGCCGGCTCCGCCTCTTCGGCGGCCGCGGCGCCCCGCTGGGCCGGGTTGGAGGGCTGGCGTGCTGGCGTACTGGCGGTGCTGAGGTCCAGCTGGCGATCCAGCGTGATCGCCGCGTTGATCAGGGCCAGGTGGGTGAACGCTTGCGGGAAGTTGCCGATCTGCTCGCCGGTAAGCGCGATTTCCTCCGAGTACAGCCCCAGGTGGTTGGCATAGGTCAGCATCTTCTCGAAGGTCACCCGGGCCTTGTTGAGCTGGCCGGCACGTGCCAGCGACTCGACGTAGGCGAACGTGCACAGGGAGAAGGTGCCCTCCGAGCCGCGCAGGCCGTCTGGCGATGCCTCGGGGTCGTAGCGGTAGACCAGGCTGTCGGTCACCAGTTCGCCGTCCATGGCCGTCAGCGTTGAAGCCCACATCGGGTCGCTGGGTGTGATGAAGCCGACCGTGGACATCCGCAGCAGGGAGGAGTCCAGGACGTCGGTCTTGTAGTGCTGCACGAACGCCTGGCGCTTGGGGCTCCACCCGCGTTCCATGATCTGGTTGTAGATGGCATCTCGTTGGCTGCGCCAACGCTCCAGCGGCGCCGGTCGTCCGTGGCTGGTCGCCAGGCGGATGCCGCGGTCCAGCGCGACCCAGTTCATCAGCCGGCCGTAGGTGAAGTCCTGCCGGCCGCCGCGGGTCTCCCAGATCCCCTCCTCAGGCCGGTCCCAGTTCTCGATGACCCAGTCCAGCAGGTCGCAGATTCTGAGCCACCCTTCGTGACCGGCCTGCAGCCCGCGTTGGTCCATGAAGTAGATGCTGTCGAGCGCCTCACCGTAGATGTCGAGCTGCAGCTGGTCCGCCGCGCCGTTCCCGATACGGACCGGGCTCGAGCCCCGGTAGCCCTCCCAGTGCTCCAAGACCTCCTCGGTCAGGTCGCTGGACCCGTCGATGCGGTACATGATCTTCAGCGGGCCACCACCGCCGCCGCCG
Organism: uncultured Actinomycetota bacterium; assembly: GCA_963820395.1. GTDB lineage: Bacteria > Actinomycetota > Actinomycetes > Streptosporangiales > Streptosporangiaceae > DATFVJ01. The sequence goes on from CAWGAE010000010.1 coordinate 139,566, forward strand.
ACCTGTTCGTCGACGCGGCCGCGCAGCCACCGGCCCAACGCCGCGGCCTCCTCCGTGAACCCCAGGCCGAGCAGCGCGTACACCGAAAACGAGGCGTCGCGGACCCAGGTGTAGCGGTAGTCCCAGTTCCGTTCGCCGCCGATCTGCTCGGGCAGTCCCGCGGTCGGCGCTGCCACCAGCCCGCCGCTGGGTGCGTAGGTCATGAGCTTGAGCGTGATCGCGGAGCGGTGCAGCGCCTCGCGCCAGCGCCCGGTGTACGTCGACTGCGCCAGCCAGGACTCCCAGAAGCGCACCGTCTCGTCGAAGAACCACCAGGCCTCGGCTACCCGCACTTGCCGCACCGGCCCGGCCGTGCCGGTCTCCAGCACCAGCCCACGCATCTGGCCGGCCACCAAGGTGACCTCGGCGTGGAAGTCGCCCTGCTCATCGACGTGGGGGCGACCCAGCCGCTCGTCCTCCGGCTCCTTGACCAGGCTGACCGTCATCGACGTCTGCCTGCCCTGGAAGACGATGCCGTCGTCGCCCAGATGTGTCTCGTGGGACTCACGCCCGTAGTCGAACCGCGGCGCGATGTCGACCGCGAACGTCATCTGGCCTCGCACACACCTGAGCATGCGGACCAGCCGGTGCGTCGTCGTGGCGATCCCGCTGCTGATGACCGGCATGAAGTCGACGAGCTCCCCGACCCCCGCCTCGGTCATGAAACGGGTGACCAGGACCGCGGTGTCCGGGAAGTACAGCTGCTTGCTGGTGAAGACCTCCACGGTCGGCCGCACCCGGAAATGACCACCGCCCTGGTGGTCGAGCAGGGCTCCGAAAATGCTGGGCGAGTCGAACCGGGCGCGCAGAACCAGTCGATCGATCCGTCGGTGGCGACCAGTGCCGAGGTTTGCAGGTCGCCGATGAGGCCGTGATCGGCGATGAGCGGGTAGTCATCCATGGAAGCGGGGTCCTCCTCCTCGGAGGGTTGAGGGTCTTCTCCGCGGCGGGCAGCGTTGAGGACATCTCCAGCCGGGAGCGGGCGTTCGACGCGGAAACGCCGGTGGTGCCTGTGCCGCGTGCCGGGCGGTTTGTTAATGGCCGCCTCCAAGGGTTCATCATCCGTCCGGGATCTCACACAGGTAATCACCCCTAGTGGGTGACCCGAAGCGATCTCCCCCGCCAGCGAGCACGTTCCGCGGGGCCCTCCTCGACAGTTGCAGAGCCATGACGAGTCCCACCTGGCCGTCAGATGCTGTGCCGGGGTCCGTCTCCCTTGGCGACCGGGGACGACCAACGGACACAGGTGGCACTCGTCGACCGCGTCGCCAGGCACCGGTCGAGCCTCGAGTCTCTGCGGCAACGAGGGGGTCGAGACCACCAAGATCAAACGGCGGCGCCGAGCCGTCGCTGGGGATCGTCAGGGGAATTAGAGCAGTGCCGGGCTGAGGCGGGAGGCCGCCCCGGTCCCGGGATCTGGGCCGGGCGCGGACATGCTGAGGCTGGCAGCCGCCGCCTACCTTGCCCGCTATAGGGGCACAACGCGGATCCACGCCGGGTCCGACCTGCGGATCTATTTCGGCTGGTGCGCTGAGCGCGGCCTGGACCCACTCGCGGCTGGGCGCCGGCATCTGGAGCTGTACGTCCGGTGGATGCAAGAGGTGCGCCGGTTCCAGCCGTCGACCGTGTCACGGCGCCTGTCGGTGATCGCTGGGTTTTACCGGACGTGCGTGATCGATGGCGTACTGGCGCACTCGCCGGCTGAGTATGTTCGCCGCCCGGCGGTGCCCGCGGAGTCGCCCACGCTCGGGTTCACCCACCTGCAGTTCGAGGCGCTGCTGACCACGGCCAGAGATTCCGCCAACTGTAACGACTTCGCGCTCATATCGATGCTGGGGCTGCTCGGCCTGCGGATCTTCGAAGCCACCGGCGCCGACATCAGTGATATCGGGGAGGAGCATGGCCACCGGGTGCTGCGGGTCTGCGGCAAAGGCAGCAAGGTGGTCCTGGTGCCCCTGCCGCCCGCCGTCGGGCGCGCCATCGACCGCGCTACCGCGAGCCGCGACAGCGGCCCGATTCTCCTCAACAGCCGGGGCGCGCGGATGGACCGCCACGCGGCCACCCGCAGGCTTCGGCACCTGGCCACCGCAGCAGGCGTCCGAATCGGCCGAGCTCATCCTCATATGCTCCGGCACACATTCGTTACAACCATGCTCGACGCCGGGGTGGACCTGCGCGACGTGCAGATCGCGGCCCGCCACGCCGATCCCAGGACCACGATGCGATACGCCCGGGCCCGCAAGAACCTCGACCGCCATCCCAACTACATTCTCGCCGCCTACATGGCCTCCGGCACCTGAACAGGCATCGCGTCACCTCGCACCCTCAGGCCCATGCTGGTATGCCGATGAGCGGGTTACCTGCTGTCGGCTGGAGTTTCCCGTACCCATCCTGGAGGGTTTTGCCCATGCCCACTGCTCTTATCGGCAGATCTGTGCTTCTCTTGAAGTGGTCTTAATGACTGCGCCGCCTGGCAGCGTTATGGCGGTTCGCTGAAGTGAAGGGTATCCGCGCTGGCTTGGCCCGTGTTCGCCGCGTGCAGAGAGGTGGGTATGACTCGAACTGAGATCTGGGAGGTGGAACTGCCGGAAGGAGGAAGGTTCTTCATCGAGCTTCCTGTACCTGGTTCCGGTGATGTCGGGGGCGGTCGCAGGGCTGCCGCTGTCTCGTGGTCCAACATTGAGCAGCAGATCGCTGAGGTAAGCCGCTCAGTCGTGCGCACTGTGCGTGCCGCGCTGCCCGGGACGCCTGCTAGATACGGTGTCGAATTCGGTGTGAAGTTGACGGCTGAGACAGGGACTTTGCTTGGCGTGCTTGCCAAGGTCAGCGGAGAGTCAACGATGGTGGTCCGCGTGGAGTGGGAACGAGCAGGGGCGGAGAACGAGGTCGATAATGCAGCTGCCTGCCGAGCTAATGATGACCTGTCTGGTCCAGTTGCGGACCACTGATGGCGAGTTTTTGGGTACTGGATTCTTCGCCGCTGACCGAACAGTGCTCACTTGTGCGCATGTGGTGTCTGGTATAGGGCCAGAAATTCAGGTTGTGTGGAATGAGCAGCCATTGGCGGCCACGATAGCCGAACTAATCCCGCCGCGGCCTGGCGATGGCGAGTTCTACGCCCTGCCCGACCTTGCCTCGATCATTGTAATCAACGAAATCAGCCATCCGTACGTCTGGCTCGCCGACCAGAACCCCGCGCGACATGCGCCGTTGACCGGAATGGGCTTCCGGCTTATGCAGGGTCTGCCGGGTCCTACGGAGCGCGATATTGGCCACGACTCGGTTGGGCTGACTGTCACCGGTCCCAGCGGAGGTGAAGGTTGCCTGAGCGTCCGCGGGGACGGAATCGTCGGCGGTTTGAGTGGTAGTCCGGTTCTAGATGAAACGACCGGCCGAGTCGGTGGATTGCTGAAGGCGCGCAGAGATGACGGCATAGCCAAGGGCGGATGGGTCGTGCCGATCGAAACGGTCCGCCGGTATCTACCGGAAGTCGTCGCAGCCAACCAGCATCCACCGGCTAGCAAGTGGCGAGCTATCGTCACTGACCGTGCCGAGTGGACGATCAAGCTGTTTGGCCGGGCAACAACGAATGAGCCGCCACCCAGGCCTGATGCTCCGCCGCCGTCCTGGTGGCTTGATGCACGCAACACTGTTGTGCCGTTCCGCGAATCCGCGGTCTTCGGCGAGCTTATACAGTGGTGCCAGGCCGATGGCGCCGATGCCGCGTTGATCCGGGGAGTAGCAGCTCCCGGTGGGACCGGAAAGACACGTACCGGCATCGAGTTGTGCCGCCGATTGGAGCGGCAAGGCTGGATCGCCGGCTTGGTGCGTCCTGAGCTTGGGCTCAGCAGGATCAGGCAGAGCCTGCCAGACGTTCTCAGGGCTGGCCATCCCGTATTGATTGCTATCGACTATGCCGAGGGGGCGATCGAGGAGGTACGCAGCCTGCTAGACACCCTGGTAAACATTGATGCTCATCATGTCCGTGTGCTCCTGTTCGCACGGTCAATTGATCGATGGCTCGACGGCATCGTGAAAAGAAGTAATGTCGAATATCTTCTCGAACCACGGACAGTGATATTGCCAGACATCGGATCGATGGATCCAATTGCAGTTGTTGCCGATGCCATGAAGGCATTCTATACAGCGATGAAAGATGGCGATATCACCGCGCCTGACGGCAACCTTACTGCGCAGCTCGGAGCAACGGCGCAGCGGCACAAGCGGGCTCTTGACCTGCACGCAATCGCGTTGACCGCCGTCCTTTCCGAGATGCTCGGCATGGACGTCAATTGGTCTTTCGCAGATCCAATCGCGTCAGTTTTGGAACACGAGCGCAGGTACTGGGAACGGGCATGCAAGGCCATTGCGGGAGTCACCTTCAGTCCGTTCGACGAGCTGCGTGACCGCGCGCTGGCCGTGCCGACCCTGTACCCCGCGGTTGAGGTTGCGAAGGCAAGAGTCGTGCTGGGCCGAGTCGACGGGCTGGAAGCGCGCACCGGTGGCCGCGTCGACTTGCTTGCCAAGGCGCTCAGCACCATATACCCCAGCGGCAAGCAGTCAGCCTGGGAGCCGTTGCAACCCGATCGCCTCGCCGAGACCCTCATCCGCGACGTGCTCGCCGACTACCACGATGCGGACGCCGCTGCGGAGCAGCTCGCCACGCTCTTGGCCGACGTAAGCCCGGCGCAGGCCATTGCGCCCATTACCATCTTGGCTCGCCTAGCGGGCCTGGCCGGCCGCGTCTTCGACACACGCGCATCGCGCGTGGCGCGGTCCTGCATTGAATTCCTGGCCGGTCACCGGCCCTACGCGTTCCTGTCGGCGATAACAGCGATCAGCGCGAGCAATCCCGATCCCGGCGCCACGGTGGCGATAGTGCTCAAGCATGTGGGCTAAGCGGATCTGCCGACGATACGAGAAACACAGGCTGTGCTGGCGCAAAATTACAGCGTTTCAGCTGCGTTGACTGAATTGGCCATAGCCTTGAGCAGACGCGCCATCGCGCTGATCGAGCCCCGGCTGACCGCGCCCACTGCGCCTCCGGCAGTTACCACGCTGGACCGGACAGAAGCTGCTGGCCTCCTGATAGAGCTAGCGCGCGAATACCACCAGCTCCACGAGGCCCTGCACGCCGTCGGCCAACTCAAACCGGCTGCCGAGGCGGCGCAGCGCGCCTGCACGCTGCTCCGGTCCCTGGCTGAAGATGGGGCACCTCAGTATAGGAGCGACCTGGCGGCCGCGTTGAGCAGCCTCGGACAAACCTTGGCCCGGTCCGGCCACTACACCGCTGGAGTGGCGAAAATGCGGGAAAGCGTCGAGATATACCGGGCTCTTTACCAGGACGATCCGCGTACCGCGAATAACCTCGCACGGGCGCTGGTTAACCTTGCCACGTGGCTGCCCGACACAAATCAACGCGCCGCCGCGGTAGACGCCGCACGTGAGGCCATTTCCATCCGGACTGAGCTGGCTGCGCGCGACGACAGCTACACTGTCGCACTAATCAGCTCGCTCCATACTCTCGCGACTCAGCTCGGAAATGCGGGCCAGTTCAACGAGGCTCTTAGCATCAGCACGCGCGCGTACGACGAGGCCACTGGACTCGATCCAAGGCATGCGTTGCGCTACCCCGAGCTTCTCGCGGATGTGGCACATGACCACAGTCATTGGCTCGCGAAGGCGGGTCGGCTCGACGAGGCGGCCACCATCACGAGCGAAGCGGTCGCCCTCTATGAGCTACTTCACCAGCTTCATCCGGAAAGATACCGGTACCGGCTCGCTATGTCGCTGATGACTTTGAGCAACCGCCAACGAGAGAGCGGCGACCCGCACGGCGCGCTGCGGACGCTCGGTAACAGCATGACGATTATTCAGCGGCTTGGACCGGAAGACTCAAGTCACGCGCAGCTTTACGCTGGCGCCTTGACCAATTCGATACAGCTCTATCGCGAGCTTTACGATTTCAGCCAGGCCGTTGAGATAGGGGAACAGGCAGTACGGTTCTGCCGACGCCTCACCGACATTGACGAAGCTGCCAACTTTGAATATCTGGTTCAAGCACTAATGGCGCTGGGCGGGGTCTGTGACTCCTGCCTTAGGCTAACGGATGCCGTGCGCTACGCGGAGGAAGCGGCGTCCATTCAGCGCAGGAACTTCCGCCTCGATGTACCCTCAAGTGTAATGTCCTACACCGGCACGCTCCGTAATCTGCTGCTCGGCTGGACCAAGCTAGGCCAGCATGCTAAAGCGATGGAACTGAGCGCTCAGATAATCTCCCTGCATCGCGATCTACACCGGGCGCATCCCGGCGCTAACCTCGCTGAGTATGCTGAGGCACTAGTTTTCGGTTCAGAACTGTACCGGATCCAAATAGACTCGGAGAACGCTGTTTGCCTTGCCGCAGAGGCGGTAGCGCTATTCGATGGGCTGGAAGAATCTAGCCGCTCGTCACTGCAAACTGACTATGCCCAAGCCCTGGAGCACTTGTGTCTCTCCCTTAGTAAGGCCGACGATCTCGAACGCGCGCAAGACGCCGGGTTCCGCGCTGTCCAGATACGTCGAGAATTGGCTCGTGCTGATCCATTTAATCAACTCGAACGGCTAGCTATGGCATTGACCAGCTTGGCAGTACCCGTTGGCAAAGCAGATCCTGCCAAGGCCGTCCCTCTTGGTCAGGAGGCTGTCGAGATGCTTCAGCAGTATCAACGCTATGGTGGTCTACTGGATCCCGGATCTCTGCCAATGGCCATGCGGAACCTCGCTGTCGACCTCGATGCAGCCGGAGATAGCAGAGCCGCCGCAAGGATGAGCGAGCAGGCCGTGGAACGACTGCGCGTCCTTGCCCCGAATAATCCGGTGAGATTTGCCGGGGAGCTCATCGGCACCCTCCAGAATGAATCCAGGCAACTCAAGTCGGCGGGCCGACCACGAGCAGCGAGACGAGTGGAGCGGGAGGCCGATGAACTAATCAGATATTTCCAAGCTCTTTCTTCCAGCGAGGATGCTCCGGGAGGAACGTGATGTCACGTACTCTCATGCCGCGATGAAGGTGCGGCATCCTAGGGTAGGAGCCAGAATGGGGATTTTGCGCGGGCTGGAAATGTGCATCTCATGCACAATCCAAACCCGGCATCTCATGACGATCTCCACACACCACGATCTGCATCTGCTCGGCACGGCAATCCGCGACCGACGTCGCGTCGCCGGGCTCACCCTCGAAGACGTCGCCGAACTCGTCGGCGTCACCGCCGGACAGCTCTCCCGCATCGAAACGGGGAAGTCACCCCCCAGCTACGACACCCTGCGACGGCTCCAGCACGCACTCGACCTCGAGGTCGACACCCTGGGACTCTCCGTCTCCCGGCCCGCACCGGAGGACGGGCTCATGCCCCGGCTCGGAGCGCTCCTCACCGTCCGGCGCTCGCTCCCGCTCAGCGAGGCGAGCGTCATCCTCGGGGCCTCGATTGCGGGCATTCGCGCCGCAGTCGCTGAGCTTGCCGGCCGTCTCTCATCGCTTGGCATGCTCGTCGTCGAGGACCGCGACACCGTCGCGCTCGTGCCCCACCGGGCGTTCAGCGGGCTCGCCGATCGCGCGGTGACGGCGATGGCGACGCCGAAACTCACCCACGCCCACGTTGGCATTCTCGGCATCGTCATTCACGGTGGCTCTGTCACGCGCCGCCGCATCGACGACATGCGCGGCGTCGACTCCGCGGAGGCCGTCGCCCAGCTCGTCGAGTGGGGGTTCCTCCGGCGCGAGGGTACGGAGGGGCGCTCACCCCTCTACCAGGTGACCGCCAAGCTCCTCGAGGTGACCGGCACGGCTTCCGTCGCCGAGTTGCGCCAGCAGTTCTTCGAGCACCTTCCCGCTGAGGGCGCTGGCAATGAGACCCGTAGGTGAGCGTCCGCCGGGGTTGAGGGTGCGATGATGCGCGGAATGGATTCGATGTCCATGAACACACCGACGCCGCTCAGCGGACCCAAGCTCGTTCCGTATCGACCCGAACACCAGCGGGGTTTCGCCGCGTTGGTCACGTCGGTGCATGCCGAATTTGGCTTCGCGTACGACCCTGAGTTGGACCGGGACCTGGCACAGCCCGAAGCCTTCTATCGGGACACATGGGTGATCGTCGAGCGAGGCTCGGTGGTCGGCTCAGTAGCCCTCCTGCACCGAACCGAGCAGGAGGCTGTCGTCAAACGCATGTACTTGGCACCGCATCTGCGCGGTCAAGGGTACGGGCGGCAACTGGTCGATGCAGTGATCGGGCGGGCGCGATCTGCAGGGTATGCTCGGCTGACCCTCGACACGGACCGGCGGCAAGATGCGGCACAGCGCGCGTACGCAGCAGCAGGGTTCACGCTCACGGGGCGCGATGGAGACACCTTGTACTACGCGTTGCAGTTCGCGTGACGCCACGGGGCGCCTTCATGCGCCCCGGCCCTCGATCTGGAGAGACGCCTTACTGACATCCGCGTGGCGCAACCACTGTCATCTGGGTGTCACTCCACAGCTGACGAGCACCGTGAAGCATCGCTCAAAGTGTACGCGAGTACGACAGCAATACCAGACCGGGGCGAATGGTCTCATGGGCGCCATGGATGAATCCCAGCGACTCGTACATGCGCTGTGCCGCGGTCATGAGATTGGTCGTATGTAGTGTCATGACTGTGCATCCGCGCTCACGCGCCCTTCCGATGCAGGCACCCACGAGGGCACGGCCGGCGCCGATGCCACGCGAATCACGCGCGATGCCGAGCATGCGTAGGTGAGCAGTGTCGGGTGGCAGCGGCGGGGCGTTGGCGTCGATGCGCTGGCTGACTTCGAGCGTGGCGGAACCGATGATGCGGCCGTTGAGAAGGGCGGCGAGGATTACCGCTCGCTGAGCGCGGCTGCGGACATCGGCCACCCGCACCAGGTAGTCGCGAAGGTCGTCGTCGTGGATACCGACGAGACACTCCTCGTATGCCCGCGCCGTGACCCGGCCAGCCTCACTCGTCGGGGTGCGCCTCGCGGATCTCGATCATCATGCGGCCCGTATTGGTTCAGCGGAACAGGGTGCCATTATTGTGTCTGCCGGGCCTTCACCCTCCTTGTTCCCACTTGTCCCTGGGGTCACGCGCCTTGGCGCCCGAGGCATGTGAGCAGGATTGGCTCAGCTGGTTCCCCATGGAGGGCCGCCGCGGGCGAGGATCACCGAGCAGCAGCTGACGATCCTGTGCATCGCCGGGTACGCGGGTGCCGTCACTCGACGGCGCATCGAAGAGGTCTGTGGCGGGGAGTGCGAGACGATCCTGCGGCGCATGGTCGAGAGTGGGCTGCTCGACTATTTCCGTGACCACACGGTCGAGCGTGCCCCCAACCCCTATCGCCTCACCACGACCGCGCTCATGGCGCTCGGCTACCCGACCGTGGAGGCATTCCGTGACGGTGTCGCATCCCATCTCGACGGGGCGGAGTTGCTCAAGCTCGAGAAACTGCGGCCCGAGTTGGGCCACGTTAGTGCGCAAGTCAGCTGGCGCCGGTGATCGCTTCGAGTGCTTGGCGTAGGTCGTCGGGCAGAGGGCTGGCGGCAGTGATGGTGTGCGGGCCGGCCTGGATGTCGATAGTGCGGTAGCGGCGTGCGGTGCGGACGAACTTCCGGATCGACCAGCCGGTCTGATCTTCGATCCAGCGGCTGACCGCCAGCGCCGCGAAGACGATGGTCAGGTGGGCTTCGATGGAGTCGCGCTTGCGGTGGTAGATCGGCCGGGCCTGCAGGTCGCTCTTGGACATCCTGAAAGATTTCTCGATCTGGAACAGCCGGTGGTAGGCGGCGATCACGAACTCCGCGGTCACCGGCGTCCCGTCCGGGCAGGCGGCGAGATTGGTGATGTAGCCCTTCAACCCGGCCAGGGCGCGGGCTTTCGCCTCGAGCTCGCGGTTGACGCTCTTTGTGCCGCCCGATAGCTGGACGAACCGGTTCCGCTTCACCGCGGTCTTCCCCGCGACGGCCTGCTCGGCCTTCGCGACCTGCTCATCGATGCCGCGCAGGGTCCGCCGGGCCCGGTCAGCCTGTACTGGTAGTAGATGACCTGGTCGCGGCGCTTGGCGGTGGGGCCGGCGGGCCAGGGCTGGGTGAGGACGTGCCCGTCAGGGATCTCCTCGCCCGGATGCTCGCGCCGCCACCGTGCGACTACGTGGGGGACGCGGGGGATCCGCGTGCCCAGGATGAACGACCCGCGGCCTCGATCTCCTTCTGATTGCTCTCCGACACCATCCCCGCGTCTGCCACGATCGTGACGTCGGGCAGCTGGTGCGCGGTCATGAACGATCCGATGACCGGCAGCATCGTCTTGGTCTCGGCCATGTTCCCCTCGAACGCGCTTACCATCAGCGGGAACCCGGACTGGTCCGTCAGCAACCCGATCGTGATCTGCGGCTCCAGGCGGCGCTCCTTGGAGAACCCGCTCTCGCGGAACCCGTCCCCGGTATCGGTCTCGAAATACAGCGTGGACACGTCATAGAGCACCAGGCTCGCCGGGCCCAGCGCCGCGTGCGCGGCGCACGCGGCGGACAGCCGCTGCCGCCAGGTCTCTTTCGCATATGCGGGCAGGCGCCGCTTCAGGGTGCGGTAGGAGGCAGCGGCGACGCCCGCTTCCTCCAGCACCCGCAGGCTGTCGAGCTTGCTGACCGGCTCGATGATCCGGGCCAGCACCAGCTGCCGGAACACCTCATCCCGGCCCGTCGCGTCCTCGAACCCCAGCACGCGGTAGACATGCTCAAGGGCGTCCACCAGGTAGCCCATCCGCGAGGCGGTGATCGGCAGCGGGCCGCCGCCAGCGCCCCGCCTGGCGGGATCGGTGCGCTCCAGGCCCAGGTCAAGCTCGCCTTGGCCGGCGGCCAGCCGCTGCCGCGCCGCGGCCTTCAGCACCTCCAGCTGAACGTCATCGTGGGCGGAGCCGATGTGCTCGATGTCCCGCGACCCTCGACGGGAGGAGTGCACGATCTGCACCGCCGTCGCACCCGACGCCGTCTTCACCGTCCGCAGATACGGCGACACCGGCCCACTCTACGGGCCAGGTTTAGTGCGCAACTTCGGCCATTGCGAACGGCGAACCAGCAGGTCAGCACCCTGCAGAATCGATCAGGGCCAAAACGTGGCCCAAGTCAGGTCCCACTCGTCGGGGTGCGCCTCGCGGATCTCGATCATCATGCGGCCCGTATTGGTTCAGCGGAACAGGGTGCCATTATTGTGTCTGCCGGGCCTTCACCCTCCTTGTTCCCACTTGTCCCTGGGGTCACGCGCCTTGGCGCCCGAGGCATGTGAGCAGGATTGGCTCAGCTGGTTCCCCATGGAGGGCCGCCGCGGGCGAGGATCACCGAGCAGCAGCTGACGATCCTGTGCATCGCCGGGTACGCGGGTGCCGTCACTCGACGGCGCATCGAAGAGGTCTGTGGCGGGGAGTGCGAGACGATCCTGCGGCGCATGGTCGAGAGTGGGCTGCTCGACTATTTCCGTGACCACACGGTCGAGCGTGCCCCCAACCCCTATCGCCTCACCACGACCGCGCTCATGGCGCTCGGCTACCCGACCGTGGAGGCATTCCGTGACGGTGTCGCATCCCATCTCGACGGGGCGGAGTTGCTCAAGCTCGAGAAACTGCGGCGCACCGATGTCCCTTCACCCACGGAGGGGGAGGAGGATGCGGACTGACGCCGGCTGGCAACTGACTCTTTCGCGGTCGAAATCACTGAACACTTCGCGCGAGGTCACACGGACCTTCGAGCGCTTGCGTCACGGGCTCGGACTCGACGCGTCGCCTGACATCCTCGTCCGTCCGCCCCAGCCCGTCGATCTCCTCGAGGTCCACCTGACCCGTCTCGGTGCCTGCCTCTGGGCGAGCGGAAGCCGCATTCACATCGCCGACCTCGCCGCATCACTGGGCACGTCGGCAGCCGTCGTTCGCGAGCAACTCCCCGTCGTCGCCCCGCGTTTCGGCGCGGTCGGCCTCGCCGTTGTGACCGATGGGGTGGAGGTGCGGCTCGAGCCGCTCCCCGCCGCGGAGTCAGCCTTGAAGGAGATGGGGAAGCTCATCCACCAGCGTCGCCTCTCAGCGCTGTCGACCGACGCCATGGCTCTCCTCGCGTACATCGGCTGGCACGAGGAGGCGACACGGACCGACCTCGAGGACCTCCGTGGCGAGGACTGCACTGTCCTGCTCGGGCGTCTCGTCAATGCGGGGTTTCTCGACGTCGTTCGCGGAAGTGATGGACACCGCGCGAACCGCTATCGCCTGACAACGGACGCCCTCCAGGCCATGGGGGTCGCGAGTCCCGAGGAGCTGCGCTCTACGCTCGGGCCTTTGCTCGGCGCTGACGTCGGCGAACACTGACGACGCAACACCATGTGGCTCCTGCTCACCGTCCTCGCCATCGCGTGTCGTGCCGTCTACGGAGTTGCGAGCGAGGGACGCCGCGCATCAACGGTTTCCCGTCACCAGCTCGACGGCTGCTGACAACCCCTTGCACGTGTGCTGTTACATTCGTTGCGCGTCACAGCGTCGCGCACATCGCCTTCTCATCGCTCGTGATCTGGGGCGCCGCGCTGTCTACCCTCTATCTGCACACCCGGTCCACGGCTGTGCAGCTCATCGGCGCCATGGCACTGCTCATCGCGATCTGGCTGGCCCGGTACGAGACGGACATGCGCCTGAAGGGTGCGGTCGTCCCCGTTCCGAAGCAGGCGATCGTCCCATCGGCGGAGCCTGTGTCGTCGGCTTGCCACGGGCCCAGCAGCGGTTCCACCACCTCGCGCGTGGGCGTCGGCTCCGCTATGAGTTTCTGCACGCGCGGTACATCCTCGGTGTCACCCGGCGCGGGAACTGGAGGGGTGACGTCCCGCAGGTCAGCGTTGGTGCAAGACAGAAAGCGCCAACTCTTTCATCGTGTCGGTTCGCGAACAGGGCGGCGCGCAGCATGCGAGCGACGCCTTCAGGCATCTTGGGAGCCATGAACGTCGGTGAACAGGCTGAGATTCAGCAATCGTCGCTGCGGCAGCTGCTGGCGAACGCCGAAGTGGTGGCGTTCGTTCGCGCCCTGACCACGGAAAGCTATCAGGCGTACTTCCACGGGCACGAACGCGAAGTGGGCGAGATGGTCGGGCGTGCGTGGGACCTACTGGCCGATGACGCGAACTCGGGCGGCGAGCACCTCGGCCGTGCCACCGAGACCATCGGTCGTGAGATCTTCCGAATCGGCGACCCCACCTTCTGGTTCAACGTCCTGTACAAGACGTACAAGACTGACGTCCGGCCGCGGAAGGACTTCTCGAGACTTCGACAGTACATCAGGGGGACCCGCGTCCTCGATTTCGGAAGTGGTGGGGGATACCTCGCACTCCGCATGTCCGAGAACGGGTATCAGGTCTCCACCACAGACGTCATCGACTACAGGGTCGATACGGCGAGGCATCTGCCGTTCGTCGCCATGGCCTCAGCCACCGATGTGCCATACCCTGATAATGCGTTCGACACAGCGATCGTCAAGGCGGTATTGCATCACGTCGACGAGGCCGTCCTGGCCCGCGTGATCACCGAACTCCACCGGGTGTCGAAGCGCTTGATCATCGAAGAAGACACCTTCGATGTGCCCGCGGAAATGCCAGGGGTGGCGCTACTACTCGAATCCCAGCCGAATCTCCGGCGATTCACCGGACTGAGTCAGGCGGACCAACTCCGATCACTGATGCTGATCGACTACTTCGCGAACGCGATCGCTCAGGGAATCGCGCACATGAATTTTCCTTTTCAATTCAAGACGATCACGCAATGGCGCCAGGTGCTCGCGGACCATGGGATGGCCTTGGCCGCGGTGGAACTTCTGGGTTTTCAGGAAGGAAACGTCAACAAGTCCTGCCATGTATGGTTGATTACCGACCGACGGGCTGGGTCCTGACACCGGGTTTGGCCGCGTCCGAGACCACGGTGCGGCCGGTGAACCTCAAGCTCTCGGTGATCCCGCGGACATCGCCCCAGAGTGGGGCATGAACCGAATATGCAAAAGCCGCCATTCCTATAACGACGGCTTCCCGAGGGCAAGCGAAGGTGTGAGGCTCGTGGGTAGTCTGAGCCGATCGTGGCGACAGTGGAAAGGACAGCCTACCCCGGTAGCCGCGGTCGGTGAGGCGCGACGGAGGAGCAGCTCGCAGTCGCGCCCAACGATGTGCTCCATCTGGGTACGGGTGGTGAGCCCGAGGTGTGCGACGGTGCACAGGAACTCGAGTGCTCCGCGGTGAGCTTGGTCGCGCTCTCCAGGGTGCCGAGCTGCTCGAGGGGCGCGGCGGCCGCGGGAATCGGGACGAGGACCGAGTCGACGGTGTCGTCGACGATGCGGGAGTTGTCATCGTCCTCGTCACCACGCAGGTAGTCGCTGGCGTGCTCCTCGCACGCGTCGTCCTCGGCCAGCGGCGCCAGGCAGGACGTACGTTCGCACCAGCCGTCCTCGCGGTGGCTGCGGCCGCTGCGATAACGGGCTGAGCGCAGCTGTCGAACAACTCGACGGGTCCGCGTGTAGCCCGACTGTCATTTCCGTGGCGCACGCAACTGTCATTCTCGCGTCGCCTCACACCACGACCGCGCTCATGGCGCTCGGCTACCCGACCGTTGAGGCATTCCGTGACGGTGTCGCATCCCATCTCGACGGGGCGGAGTTGCTCAAGCTCGAGAAACTGCGGCGCACCGAGGTCCCTTCAGTTACGGAAGAGGAGGATGCGGACTGACCCCGGCTGGCGACTGACTCTGTCGCCGTCTGAGTCACTGAACGTTTCGTGCGAGGTCACACGCGAGCGTGCCAATGTCCGCACTCCACTCACCCCCACCGCTATGCCTACGCAGCCGACCGCGATGCGCTGCTCCGCGATTCGCTGCCCTCACCCGCTCGGTGGAATCGGGCTAAGATCTTTAGCGCGTCGCTTTCGTCATACCGTCCGGTGCGTCGCCCGTCCTGCCCGTGCGAGGGCCTTGCGGCGCCCAGCGTCGCGGGGGTCCGTGATGTCAGCGACCAAAGCGGTGATGGGGGTCCGCGTTCCCCGGTACGACAGGATCGCCGTGAACAGCGCGCGGTCCTTGCGCAAGCGGACGATGTCGGCAACCAGACGCTCGCCACCGTCACGTTCCGTCTCCCCCCGGACGTTTACGAGGACGAGCCCGGCGTGCTCGATGCCAGCGTACGGAGATGTCACCGACCACACCGCGACTGGCTTGGGCGGGGCTTCGCGTGCACGGGCGATAGCGGTGAGCATGGTCGGCCGGATACTCTCGAAGGCCCGAGGCGCGCTCCGCATCATTTCCGACAGGGCACTGTTACCGAGAACCTCGTCCGTCCACCTGTACCAGACCATCCGGACGGCTGAACAGGTCGGCCCACCTGTCGGCACGCGCACGGTCCTCCGCCGCGCCGTCGACGATCTTCTCCTCGAACAGGGAGGCCCCGATCGGAAGTGGCGGGGCAACAAAGACCCGCAGGTCCGCATACCCGAGCGGATCATCGCCCTCGATGATGACGACATCCGTGAGCTCACTCATGAGAGCGCTGTCGTAGAAGGCGTCGGCGTACGGGAACGACGGCAACGCGAATGCGGTGTGCGGCATCGGCTCGGCCGCGTCTTCTGCGGGAGGTACTGCGATGCGCGCCACCGCTACCGCCCCCGCCGCACGGTACCGCGACATCTCCTCGTCATTCCGTGACGACGACTCCGTGATGTCGTCAACACTGTCATCGCGCACGCACCGGCCGACCGCGGCCGCGTCGTCGGTGGCGCGGAGAAACGCCTCGACGAACGCCGTCTTACCCGCGCCGGGCGTGCCGCCGACATGGATCACTGTGCGCTCGATCACTCCCCGCCTCCGTGCCGCCGCGGCGCGGTCGCGAAGGCTCGCAACGAGGTCAAAGCCATCGCCACGCCCGCCGCGGACAGCTGGCGGCCCGCCGAGGTCGGCCCCCACCCGTCGTCCGCGTAGAGCCCGAGGGCATGCAGACGGCGGTGCACACCGGCGCCCGTCCACATGACGTCGCGATCCGTCACCGGCTCGCCGGAGGACGCATCCATCCACCCCTGCCCACGCACAATGCTGAGAACCGCCGCATCGGCCTCGGCCCGAGGCCACAGCTTCCCGTCGCACAGGACCAGCAGCTCGGCTTCTGCACAGGCCTGCTGGAAGCGGGCTTTCCCACGCTCGTCAACCCCGACGAGACCTCGTGCCGCACCCCGCCACAGTTCGCTGACATCCGCGAGCAACGCCCGACCGCGGGCCGTGATGATGAGACGTCGTGCGCGTCGCCGCACCGCCCCCATCGACTGGAGCCACCAGCGGCTCTCATGGAGCTACGTCCTCGTATTGCCACTGCGCGGGAGCCCGCCGCGGTAGATCCATTGCCACGACCGCCTCAGCATGTCGGAGCTCCCAGCCGCCCTCCGTCCGGCCAACACACAACCGCGCGAAGGCGTGCTGTCCAGCGATGAGCTGGCCCAACTGTGAGAGGTCGGATTGCCCGTGGTCCACGGTGTGCAGCGTAGACCGGTTACGGCATGCTCGATACCAGCCGTCCACCCGCAGGTGGCCCGGGCAGGGTCGGGCGTTTGGTCTACTGGACGCCGTGCGCCTGAAGGAGTTCGACGATGCCGTTGATATGGGACGGGCGAACGCGGACGCCATCGAGCTGACACGTCGGCACTGCCGTCATGCGCGGATCGAGCAAGTCGGCGGCAACAGCATGGTGGGAAACATGATGGGGCTCCCAATGAGCCTCCTCGAGGTGCGCTGCGAGCACGCCCATCCTCCGCGCACGCAGAGTCATGGGGCGCTGGAGCTGGCACTCTCCTTCTACCAGGCCAACTGCGTCGGCTGCCCGCATCGGAATGGAACGGGCGACCTGCCGAGCCTGGCCACCGTGGCGGCGCAGCGCGCCGCCGAACTCGCGGAACGGCAGGCAGCCGAGGAGCGCGCGGCCGAGGAGCGCGCCCAGCGTCACCGCGAGCGCGTCCAGCGGCGCCGCCACGCCGTCACGGGAGAGGGACACGTCGTGCGCGAGCTGGCCTCTGCGGTGAATTGCATCGACCGCGCGGACCCGCGGACGCAGCCGCTGACCGCCGAGGAGGTGCGCGCTGCCCGCCAGGTGATGGATGCCGCCCGAGGCGCGCCCGAGCTGTTCAGCTCGGTCCTGATCGACAGCCTGCTCGAGCTGGGCACGGATGCGGCGGATGCGACCGCGCTCGACGCGCTCGGGGCCGTCGTCCGCGGCGGCCGCTGCCCGCCGCGTCGCGCCCTCGAATGTGCCCTCGCGGTGCTTCGGCACCGGCGCTCCGCGGAAGCGGGCCGGCTCCTTGCCGCACTCGAGCCCGACCTGCGTCCAAGCGACCTCCCCGCTGTGATGGACGAGCTCATCGCGCTCGCCTTTGGCGACGACGACCGCTGGCGCCCGTCGGCTTCACCCGAAGGTCTGATCGCGGCTTCGCACGTCGATCTCAGCGCGGTCACCGGTGGGATCGTCGACCACCTCGCCAGCGATGACGATTGGACCCGCGAAGCCGGGGCGGACGCCGCACGGATCCTCTTGGCGATCGATCCGGCCCGCGTCATTGCGCTCGGAACGCCGCTTGCAGCCAGCATTCGTGGCCCGGACGCCGGGTACGGCGGCTACCCCCATCCCGCGGCCACCGTCCTGCGCGCCCTCGCCGAGGCCTGGCGAGGCGAGCCGACGCTGACCAGGCGCATCGTCGAGACCCAGGCCGCCATGGTCGACGCCGACGCCCGGGACGAGCTGTCGCGCGCTCCCTGGTTCGTGCAGCGATTCCGCGCGCCCTGGGATGCATCGGATGCGGCGACGGGAGAGGCGGTGAGCTTCGTCGTTCGACGAGCCGGCGGTGACTGGGGAGACGGGGCAGCCGACCATGCTGCCGAGCATCTGATGCACCTGGCATCCGACCTGCCCGCCGTGGTCGCCGTGCACGTGGACGAGCTTCTCGGCGCGATCCTGCCACTCTGCGCCCCTGACCGTGACGCATCCGCCGTCGCGACCGACGGCGCCCTCGACCCGGTGGTGGCGGGGATGGAGCGCGAGTCGCTGCGGATCCGGCGCGACGCGCGCCGACGCAGACTCGCCCAGACGGTGGGACGCTGTGCGTCCGCGCGGGCCGCCGATGTTCTTGCCGCGGTGCGGGCACTCTTCACGGCGACGACGGGGGACGAGTTGCACGACCGCGCGGTCCGGACCACCATGATCGACGTGCTCGAGGAGGCGGCCTCCCCTGAGACGCTGCGTGATCTCCTCCCGATTACGTACTCCGCGCTCCTCGACGGCGACCACGTGGTCCGTGCCGCTGGTATCGATCTATGGGTGGCCTGCGCCGGCGTCGCCGACACGCTCCCCGCCGAGCTGATCGAGCTGTCGGAGGCCCTGCTTCAGGACCGCTACGTCATCGTGCACCGGCGGATGCTTCGGCAGCTCCCGCGGCTGCAGGTGCCAGCCGAGCTCGCCGCGAAGCTGCTGCCCATCGTCGCCGCCTGGGTGATGACGTATGCGAAGGCGGACGAGCCCGACGCGCTGGATCGGGCCCTGTGGGCCCTCCGCGCGCTCGCCGACAGCCTCGAGGACGATGCGCAGGTAGTCGGGTGGTACGGGGTCGCCCTCGCGTACCTCGGCGAGTGCCGCCCGCACGACCGGCACAACCTGCTCGCCACAGGGTGGCCCGATGAGCTGCGTGATGACCCGGCGTGGACCCGGGCTGCGCTCGCCACGGCGGCGAGCCCTGAGCTGATCGACTATTACAACCAGCGCCGCCAGCCCCTGCTCCAGGCGCTGTTCGAGCGCCCACAGCTCCTCGTCGACATCCCACTGGCAGAGATCCAGCCGCTGAGTGATGTCCACGGCGCCCGCCACGTCTGGCACGCGCTTGAGCCGGTCGAGCTACTCCAGGCGGTCGACCGGTGGGCGGACGCGGCGGCGGTGGCCAAGGGGATCGAGGGTGGTCAACCTGCCGGCGAGGAAGGCGCCCCAGGGCGGCGTCTTGCGGCAGTGGTCGCCCGAGGTGCGGAGCTTGCCCAACTCCTCGCCGAGGGGCCACCGCCCATCGCCGCAGTGCGGGAGCACGCCGACGCGGTCAGGGCCGCGATAACGGTGCTCGAAGCTTCAGTAACGGGCGGGGTTCGGGATGGCCATCTCCGGTCCTTGCTCGACGGCCTGCTCGCGTTGGCGACGAGCGCCGAGCTGCTGCTTGAGCCGGTCGTCGCCGACCCCGCGGCGGCGGCCGAGGAAGTCGACCGCGTCGCCGATGTTCTCGCCGCGACACTGTCCGCCCATGCGTCCGGTGAGCAACGGCAATGGGTTGCCAGCGCGTGGCGGATCGCCGTGCTCCTCTTGCGTTACGACAGCGCCGCGCGCGCCGCCGCACCGAATGCGCACGCCATGCTGCAAGCAGCGAAGCGGCAAACCGAGGTACTGCTCGCGGCCATGGGCGACGCAGGCCTGACCCCCGGGCCAGCGCGCCTCGTTGCGTTCCTGCAGCGCATCCAAGGCATCGACGATGCCGCTGCCGCTCAGACGGTATGGCAGATGCTCGCCCTTGCTCCTCCGCCGGTCTGCCTCGTGGGCACGAGCCTGTTGTCGCGGCATGGTCGGTTCGGCGACGCGTCGCCGCAGTCGCCAGACGAACCGGCTCGGGCGGTGTGTGTCCCTACCATGCAGGGTGTCCCGGTGACCGATGTCCTCGTCGTCCGGCCCCGAGAGCTCTATCACCTCGGGATGACCGTACGCGTCGTCGCGATGCCGGATTGGGCGGAGACTTGCATCGTCGAGCCGGTGACCACGCTGGGGCGTGACGCGCTCGCGCTACCCCGCTACGAATTCCGGATCAGCGACGGCACCGTCGATGACTTCGGGGTGACGCTGACCGCCGAGGAGCCCCTGCACTGTGGCGTCGAGCAGCCGATCCTCCGTCCGGCGCTCGACTGCCCCTTGCAAGTGCGCCTGATCGGGGAGGGGCGTGACGAGGTGGTCGAGGCAGCAGGATGTCGTCGGTTGAGGCTCAGACCGTTCGATCCCAGCCGGGACAGGCTCACCGAGCACGGACAGACCGACGACCGACTCCTGAAGATGTTCGCACGGTTGGACGGAGCCGAATTCGACACCGAGGATGTTCGGGCTTTCTGCCGTCTCTTCGCCGCCTGCGTTCGCGCCGCGCAGATCATCATGTTCCAGAAGGCGTTCATGGCTGGCTCTCGGGTCACCGAGGCGCAGTTCCACAATGAGCTGGAGCGATTGCTTCGCGGTGATCCCCAGCTTGAAGGACGCCTGACGCGCCGCGACGCGGTCGCCGGCGGATACGACGACCTGCTTCACGATGATGTCAATGCCGAGTTGAAGGTCTCCCGCGGCGCGCCCGTCACCGTTGCGGACTGCGAGCGCTATGTGGGGCAGCCGACGCAATACGGGGTCGGGCAAGGGAGCCAGCTTTCCGTGTTGGTGGTCCTCGACCACGGGCGGAAAGGCGCACCACCCGGGGTCATCGAGAACTACATCGACTGGCTACGCCCCCGGCTGCACGGCCTGGATGATCCGAGGTATCCGACGTTGGTCGGCGTCCTCATCGTGAACACCAATCTCCCGGTTCCCAGCGCCTGGTCTCGACGCCGCATCGAGGTGCAAGAGGATTCGTGAGCCGCGTGGACGGCCCGGCCACATAAGCCGCAGTCGCCGGGCGACTTATCCGCATGGCCGTCCTTGAGTCAATGTGCGCTCTGGCGGCGTGGGCGTGTGACCGGAACTCGCCTGCCACGTCTACGGCCACTGGCCACACGGCCACGTACATCGTCGGCCGCCCCATAAAGGCACGCCTCGTCGAGCAACGGGGGATCGGTCGGCGCTTCCAGAAGATGTCACGGTGAATATCGCTCGCGGCCTACCAGGAGCTCGCGGGTGGTGCCTGATGTCGTGGGGCGGCTCATAGAACGTCGTATGCCGGTGCTCCGCGTGGCACGTGTCGCACACCACCCAGAGGTGGCCCATGCCTCGCCTGTGCTCAGCCGCCTCGCGAGCTGGCGCGCAGATGCAGGGCATCCAGCCGGCTTGTTGCGGCATGCCTCGCGCTAACGAATGACCGAAGGGGCACCGCGTCGGCCGATGTTCGAACAAGGGCACGGGCATGTGACTATCGTGCCCAGCCGGGCGCTGCGGAGTCATGCGCACCGGTCCACCACGGCCCCGCGGGGCCACCTGACCCGCGGGTGGCATCGAGAGAGTCAGTCGCGCCGACATCGATCCCGGCCATCGCATTCGGACGAGGAGCTGACGAGACGCGCGCGACAGCGAGAAGCAGACCAAATCGGAAAGAGCTGCCACGTGCCGCTAACTCCCCCCGCTACGATTGCCCCGCAGGTGGGGAATTGATGAAAGCCCGAGCACGGAGATCGTGACCCGGCATGTGAGGGGGCGGAGCGTTGGTTAGCGAGCCGTCAATTGGCAATCGAGGCGCTGCCGTCTCGCCTGCCCGAACCTGGCGAACTCGTCCAAGTGCGATCCCGGCGCTGGCTTGTCGAGAGGGTCGACGATGCCGGATGGACGCTCGCCTGTGGTGTGGCTCGCGTGTGCCGACGATGACGCGCAAGGCGAGGAGCTGCACGTCTACTGGGACTACGAGCCGGACCGTCGAATACTCGAAGAGGAGGGGTGGCAAGACCTCGCCTCCAGAGGCTTCGACGATCCTCGCTACTTCGCCGCCTTTCTCAATACGTTGCGCTGGAGCTCAGTCACCGCGACGGATCCGAACCTATTCCAGGCGCCGTTTCGGGCGGGGATCAAGATCGATGCGTACCAGATGGAGCCGCTGCGCAAAGCTTTGCGCCTCCCGCGTGTGAATCTCTTCATCGCCGATGACACCGGACTTGGTAAGACGATCGAGGCGGGCCTGATCGCCCGCGAGCTGCTGCTGCGGAAGCGGGCAAAGACGATCGTGGTCGCCGCCCCGCCATCGGTGCTCGAGCAGTGGAAGGCCGAGCTCGACGAGCGCTTTGGCCTTTTGTTCGAGATGCTCGATCGCCAGTACGTCGCGCGAGTGCGCCGAGAGCGCGGCTTCGGCGTGAATCCGTGGCGCACGCACAGCCGTTTTCTCATCTCCCACAACCTGCTCGATCGATGCCGTGTACGCCGATCCGATGCGGGAGTGGCTCGGCCCGCTGCTGCCGGGAAGCCTCCTGATCCTCGATGAAGCGCACCATGCTGCGCCGTCGAGCGGCGGCCGGTACGGGATCGAGACGAAGTTCACTCGCGCCGTCCGTGATCTCGGTGGCCGGTTTGAGCACCGGCTGTTCCTATCGGCCACGCCACATAACGGGCATTCGAACAGCTTCTCGACCTTGCTTGAGCTACTCGATCCATACCGATTCACGCGAGGGGTCCCAGTCCGCGGCCGCAAATCACTCGAGGAGGTGATGGTCCGCCGGATCAAGGAGGACATCCGTGAAGTGCAGGGCGGCTTCCCGAGACGCGAGGTTGTGCGTCTCGAGGTCGACGGGCTCCCGCCGGACGCGCCCGAGCTCGTTCTCTCGCGCTTGCTCGATGAGTACCGCGCAGTACGCGAGGAGCGTTTCTCAGGCACCTCGACCCGTACTCAGGCGTCGGCCGCGCTCCTCGTTGTGGGTCTGCAGCAGCGTCTTCTCTCCTCCATCGAGGCGTTCGCGCAGAGTCTCAAGGTGCACCAACGCACGGTTGAGCGGCAGCGACGATCCGCTGCCGAGATAGCCCCGGCGAGGGCGCTGAGTGACGCGCAGCTGCTGCTCGCATCACCTGGCTCCGACGATGAGCACGGAACGTCAAGCGACGAGGAGCTGAGTGCAGATGAGGCGGCTCGGATCGAGGCGGTCACCGAGGCAACCGAGTCCGTGCATCCTGGCGACGAGGCGCATCGAATGATCTCGCGGCGGGAGCAGGAGCTTCTGGCAGAGATGGAGGAGGTTGCCGAACGCTCTCGCCGTGTGCCGGATTACAAGACGCTGCGCCTCATTGACTGGATCCGCGAGAATCTGTGCCCGGGCTCTGCCACCGTTTGGTCAGCGCGCTGCCGGAGCGGCGGCGGTGTGGGAGCCGCGCAGGGTGTTGATCTTTACGGAAAGCCGGGAGGGCACCAAGCGGTACCTCCGGTCGATTCTTGAGCAGGCGATCGCGGAAACGGAGCGCGCGGACGAGAGAATCGAAGTAATCACCGGCCTGACAAGCGGGGCCGTTCGTATGGAGATTCAACGTCGCTTCAACACCGATCCGACGAAGGATCCGCTACGGATACTCATCGCGACCGACGCCGCACGTGAGGGTCTCAACTTCCAAGCGCACTGCTCCGACCTATTCCACTTCGACCTACCGTGGAACCCGGGGAGAATCGAACAGCGCAACGGGCGAATCGACCGCAAGCTGCAGCCGGCGAACGAGGTCCGCTGCCACTACTTCGTGCTTCCGCAGCGCGCAGAAGATCGCGTACTCGACGTACTCGTGCGCAAGACCGAGACGATCAGGCGGGAGCTGGGCAGCCTGTCAAAGGTGATCGACGATGAGATCGAACACCGTCTGAACCGTGGCATCAGGCATCGGGACACAGAGATACTCGCCGCGCAGATCGAGCGGGCCGACCTTGATGCCGACCGCAAGAGAGTCACCGATGAAGAACTCGAGCAGGCGCGTGAGCGGCAGCAGGAGCTGCGCGATCAGATCGATCGCTGTCGGAGCTTGCTCGAGCGCTCACGTACGTGGGTGGGATTCCAGCCCGAGCCGTTTCGTAATGCGCTGTCATGCTCGCTCGAACTGCTCGGCGCAGATCCGCTTGAGACGACCACGGACGAAACCGGAAGGCCGGTATGGCGGTTTCCGTCGCTTGATCGGCGAGCAGCAAGCGACCCGAGCTGGGCGGCGACGCTCGACACGCTGCGCGCGCCGCGCCCGAGCGGGCAGAAGGTCACCGATTGGCGGCGGGAGGCACCGATCCGTCCCATCGTGTTCGAAGACGAAGGGGTGATCACCGAGGAGACGGTTCACCTGCACCTCGAGCAGCGCGTCGCCCAGCGGCTTCTTGCACGATTTCGCGCGCAGGGTTTCATCTACAACGACATCTCGCGCGCCTGCCTGATTCAGGTGTCGGACTCCATCCCCCGCGTCATCCTGCTCGGCCGTGTATCGCTCTACGGGCGCGGCGCCGAGCGCCTCCACGAGGAGTTGGTCGCAGTCGCCGCGCGTTGGAGTCGAGCCGGATCGTCGAGAGAGTCCACTGCAGGCATACGCGCGCGAGGCCGAGCGGCGTAGCCTCGGGCTGCTCGACGACTCGCTCGGCCACGGCGCTCACCAGCCCGCTGATGCCATTGCCCACCGGCTGCTGGAATCGAGTGCCCCGGATGTTGCCGAGCTTCTTCCTCAGCTCGAGCGCCGGGCAGAAGAACTCTCTGCCGAGGCGGCCGAGAAGCTGCGCGAGCGGGGGCGTCGAGAAAGTGCGTTGCTGCACGAGACGCTCGTGAGCCAGCGGGCCCGCGTGCACGAGGAGCTCAGGCGCCATACGCGGGGCTTCCAGCAACTCACGCTCGGGTTCGACGAGGATGAGCGCCGCCAGATGGAGACCAACATACGCTCCTGGGATCGGCGGCTGGCGCAATTTGACCGTGAGCTCGAGTCAGAACCCGGTCGCATCGCCGACTTCTACGAGGTCCGGGCGACGCGCACCGAGCCGGTTGGGCTCGTGTACCTGTGGCCGGACACGAATTGATGCCATGAAGACTCGTCCGGATCCCAACATCGCTGCGCACCTCGAGTGGCTCGGCTTCGTGCAGCCGACCGGCCTCGTCTTCTCCGCGCCCGCGCTGGTCCGCGGCGGAGCGATCCTTGATCGTCGTGACGCGGCCGGTCAGCGACTACTCTCGGAGTGCGTCGACGAGCGCGCCCTCGGGCGCGAGCGCGAGCCCGAGCCGGTCATCGACGACTTCGAGGTCTTCGCCCGCCGCGTGCTCGGCTGGAGCTTCTCCCCGAAGGGGTACGCGGGCATTGGCGGGGCGGCAATTCCGTCTGAGCTCGAGGTGGCTATTCCGGAGCAGGGCGAGATCCTGCATCCCGATCTCGCGGTCCGCGAGCGTGACCCGCAGGATGGAGCGTCGCAATGGCAGCTCCTGATCCGTCTGCTTGAGATCGGCGAGGCCTTCGACGTCGCTGCTCACAGCCAGATGGAGCGGCTACTGCGCGAGACGGGAGTACCAGCCGGTCTGCTCTTCAACGGCCGGGCGCTACGGTTGATCTCCGCTCCGCGAGGGGAGAGCTCGGGCTGGCTCGACTTCCGCATCGCCGAGATGGTGCAGAGCGCCGGTCGGCCGATCTGCACGGCCATGCGGTTGCTCCTCAGCGAATCGCGCCTGCTGACTCTCCCGCGCATGCAGCGCCTGGCTGCGCTGCTTCAGTCGAGCCGCGCCTTCCAGAACGAGGTGTCAGAGGAGCTCGCCGAGCAGGTGCTCCATGCGTTGTACGAGCTCTTGCGGGGCTTCCAGGCAGCGCACGACGCGTCGGGCGGGGAGCTGCTGCGCGGACCTTTTGCTGATCGTCCCGATGACGTCTATCAAGCGCTCCTCACGATGATCCTCCGGCTGGTGTTCCTGCTGTACGCCGAGGAGCGCGACATGCTCCCTGACGACGAGACGTTCGTGCGCTACTACTCGCTCGCTGGGTTGTACGAGCGGCTGCGTGAGGACGACGCCCGCTACCCCGACACGATGGCCCAGCGGTATGGCGCGTGGCCGCAGCTCATCACCTTGTTCCGCATGGTTCACGACGGCGCTCGCGGTGGGCAACTGCACATGCCGCCGCATCATGGCGCTCTGTTTGACCCCGACAGGTTCCCGTTTCTCGAGGGCCGTGCCGGTACCGGCGCTCGGCATATCCACGAGCGGATCGAGCCGCCGCTCGTGCCGGACAGCACCGTCTTCCATGCGCTTGACAAGCTGCTCGTGCTTGGCGGCGAGCGGATCTCCTACCGGGCGCTCGACGTTGAGCAGATCGGCTCCGTGTACGAGACGATGATGGGCTTCCGGCTCGAGCTCGCAACCGGGCGGTCGGTAGCGGTCAGGGCCGAAAGTCGCAACGGCGCACCGACGACGGTCGATGTTGACGAGCTGTTCGCGCAAGGGCCCAGTAAGCGCGCGACGTGGCTGGCCGACCACGCCCATCGCAAGCTGACCGCGAAGCTCACTGCTGCGGTCAAGGCGGCAGAGACGATCGAGGATCTGCACGCTGCGCTCGCACCGATAATTGACACCGCGGCGACACCGGACATGGTGCCTGCCGGGGCGATGGTGCTCCAGCCGAGCGAAGAGCGCCGTAAGACGGGCTCGCACTACACCCCGCGGTCGCTCACCGAGCCAATCGTTCGCACCACGCTCGAGCCGGTGCTCGCCGGGTTGCGCGGCGAGGACGGACGTCCGCCGCGACCTGAGCAGATCCTCAAGCTCAAGGTCTGCGATCCAGCGATGGGCTCAGGCGCGTTCCTCGTCGAAGCGTGCCGACAACTCGGCGACGTGTTGGTGGAGGGGTGGAACGTTTACGGCGCCCGTCCCGAGATCCCGAGCGACGAGGACGAGGTGACCTTTGCCCGGCGGGTCGTCGCGCAGCGCTGCCTGTACGGCGTCGATCGCAATGCCGTCGCGGTCGACCTCGCGAAGATGTCGCTCTGGCTCGCGACGCTCGCACGCGAGCATGCGCTCACCTTCCTCGACCATGCGCTACGCCACGGGGATTCGCTCGTCGGGCTATCACGTCGCCAGATCGACGCCTTCCACTGGAAGTCCTCGGGTCGCGGGTTCGAAGCGATCCGTATCGGACAGCACCTCGCGAAGGTGACCGAATTGCGTCGCCAGATCCGCGATGCCGACGACGGCACATCCGACGTCGTGCTGCGCGATCTCTGGGACGAAGCGCAGTCGGAACTTGCGCAGGTGCGGTTGTTCGGCGACCTCCCAGTCGCGGCCTTCTTCTCAGGGGCCAAAAGCCGCGAGCGGGAGAACAAGCGGTTGGCGTTTGCACAAGCAGTAGAGGACGGTAACGCCGAGCACTTCCGCGGGCTCCTCGAAGAGCTGCGCGAGGCTCAGCCGCCGGTAGTGCCGTTCCATTGGCAGGTCGAGCTGCCCGAGGTGTTCGACCGGGACCGGCCTGGATTCGACGCGATCGTCGGGAATCCTCCCTTCGGCGGGAAGAACACGATCGCGAGCGCAAATCCAGAGCACTACCAAGACTGGTTGAAGGAGCTGCACGAGGAAAGCCACGGCAACGCCGACTGGGTGGCACACTTCTATAGGCGCTCGTTCGACTTGTTGCGAAGAAATGGCGCATTCGGTCTTATCGCGACAAACACGATCGGGCAGGGCGACACGCGTTCAACCGGACTCCGCTGGATCTGCACCCATGACGGCGCGATTTACAACGCTCATAAGCGTTTCAAATGGCCGGGGCGGGCGGCGGTGGTGGTCAGTGTCGTGCACGTCGTGAAAGGCACTTGGACCGGGGTTCGGTTGCTCGACGAGCGTTCGGTTGACGTTATCACTGCTTACCTCTTCCACGCCGGAAGCAACGAAGATCCGGCGCAGCTCGCCGCTAACGCTGGCAAGAGCTTCATCGGCAGCTATGTGCTCGGCATGGGCTTCACTTTCGACGACACGGGCAATAAAGATGTCGCCACCCCGATTGCCGAGATGGAGCGGCTCATCGATGAGAACTCACGAAATGTTGACGTGATCTTCCCATACATCGGCGGCGAAGAGGTCAACGACACCCCGATGCAGGAGCACCACCGGTATGTAATCAACTTCGGTACGCGGGATGAGGAAGAGTGCCGAGCGCGGTGGCCGGAGCTGATGGCGATCGTGGAGGAGAAGGTGAGGCCGCAGCGGCTCGCTGACAACCGTGCGAGCTACAGACGTTACTGGTGGCAGTTCGCCGAGAAGCGGTCTGAGTTGCAGGATGCGATTGCTGGGCTTGGCAGGGTGCTGGTCACGAACTGTGCTGCAACACCTCATCTCGCCCTCGTGTTTCAACCGGCCGACATCGTGTTCAGCCATAAGCTCGTCGTGTTTCCATTCGAAACGTTGAGCCCGTTCGCTGTTCTGCAGTCTCGCGTTCACGAGGTATGGGCACGCTTCTTCAGCGGCACGCTCAAGGACGATCTTCAGTACGCCCCGTCTGACTGCTTCGAAACGTTCCCGTTCCCGGAAGCCTGGGATTCGGCCCCGATCCTCGAGGCCGCTGGCAGGGCGTACTACGAACACCGCGCGGCGCTGACGGTTAGAAACAACGAGGGGCTGACCAGGACGTACAACCGATTCCACGACCCGTACGAGCGTGACCCCGGAATCGAGCGCTTGCGCGAGTTGCACTCGGAAATGGACCGGGCGGTGTTGGCGGCGTACGGCTGGAGCGACATTCCGACTGAGTGCGAGTTCCTGCTCGACTACGAGATTGACGAGGAGGAGTGGGGGAAGAAGCGGAAGCCGTACCGTTACCGGTGGCCTGATGATGTTCGCGATGAGGTGCTCGCGCGTCTCCTTGCGCTCAATGGAGAGCGAGCGGCCGCGGATCAGCGGACTGGTGCTGCAGGCGCAAGACGGGGTAGCCGTGCCAAGCGGTTGATAACGGCGTCCGCGCAGATGGAGGCGATGTTTTAGATGGAGGTAGCCACTGCAGCCGCGTCGGCAAACGCGCTCGAGGTGCGCGACCGGCTCACCGAGGCGCTCGAGCTCGACCTCGTCGGGCCCTGGCCAAGCCACGAGTTGGAGAACGAGAAACTCCCCGGTTGGGTGAGGCCGTCGAATTGGTACCTGACGGGCTTTTTGATTCCGCGTGATGCGCCCGACGATGAGAGCGCTGATGATGATGCCGACGAGGACATCGACGCGGTGCCGGAGAGCGAGGGGCTGCCGGAAGAGAACGCCGAGGAGCGCTCCTCTGGGAAGAGGGGCTTCTTCCCGTCGTCGTGCGGGGTCAGCACGCTCGTCGCCCCCGAGGCGCTTTCACTGAAGGTCCGCGAGTATTCGGAAGTCGTGTGGCGGGGGCTGGGTGGGCCAATGGCCTTGCGTTAGGGACCGAACCGAACCGATCTCGGCCCATCAGGTTGCAGTTTCTGCAGGCCGCAGGCTTGCGGCACGGCTTAACGCAAGGCCATTGGCTGGGCGGGCTGTCGTGCGACACGGTGGGCGTGGTGCGTGATTTGCAGCTAGTGATGGTGTTTGCTGTGCGGCGTGGCGGTTGCGGCAGGTGTTGTCCTGGATCTGGCGGATGCTGAGGCGTCGCCTGAGGATGTGCTGGCTGCGGCGCTGGAGGCGAACCAGGATCTGGCGCGGCTGGCGGGTAATCTGCGCGAGGAGAACGCCGGCTTCGGGAGGAGAACGCGGAGCAGGCGGCTGAGTTGGACCGGTTGCGCGCTTACCTGGCGGTTTTACAGCGGATGGTGTTCGGGAGGTCGTCGGAGCGGGCGAGGCCGGGGCCTGCTGGCCGTGAGGATGAGGCCGGCGGTGACGGGGAGCGGGGCCGGGCCGGCGGCAAGGGCGGCAGGCGCGGCCCGGGGGCCCGGGCGGGGCGGCGGGATTACTCGCATCTGCCCGGTTCAAGGCGGTCTGGGACTTTCCCGGGGGCGGGTCTGCTGCCCGGAGTGCGGGGCGCCGTTCACGCTGCTGGGCGATCATGTCGCGAGCAGCTGGACTGGCTGGTGATCGTGCGGGTGCGGGCGGACTGCCGGGCCGGTACCGGCGGGCCTGCGATTGCCGGGTCCCGGCGACGGTGACGGCGCCCGGCCCGCCGAAGGCGATCGGCAAGGGCCTTTTCTCTAACGCGTTCATCGCGATGCTCTTCGTGGAGCGGTTCGTGGCGGGGCGGAGCATGAACTCCCTGGTCGCTGGCCTGGGCAGGCAGGGCGCGGACATTGCCGGCCACGCTGGCGGGGACGTGCGCGCAGGCCGGGACGCTGCTGGCCCCGCTGGAGGAGGCGATCACCGCGCGGTCGCGGGACTCGTGGCACCTGCACGCCGACGAGACGACCTGGCGGGTCTTCGCCCCGCGCGAGGGAGACGGCCCGGCGAGATGGTGGCTGTGGGTCTTCATCGGCCCGGACACCGTCTGCTTCGTGATGGACCCGACGAGGTCCGGGGCGGTGCTGGCCCGCCACGCCGGCATCGACGAGGACACCGGCCAGCTCACCGGGGACGGGGACGGGCCGAGGCGGCTGGTCATCTCCAGCGACTTCTACACCGTGTACCAGTCAGCAGGCAAGAAGGCGGACGGGCTGGTGAACCTGTACTGCTGGGCCCACGTCCGCCGGCATTTCGTGCGCGCCGGGGACGCGAATCCCGCCCAGCTGAAGTACTGGACGCAGGCGTGGCTGGAGCGGATCAGGGACCTGTATGCCACCCACGATGAGCTCATGGCCGCCTGGAGCAGCGCGGCCGCCCCCGCGCCGCGGGAGAAGGCAGCGGCCGCTGCCCGGCTGGACGAGGCGTACACGGCCTGGGATAAGGCAATCGGCGTGATCGATGAGGCCCGGGCGAAGCAGATGACCGCCCCCGGCTTGCAGCAGCCGGCGAAGAAGGCGCTGGCCACCCTGGACCGCGAATGGGACGGCCTGATCGCGCACCGGGACTACCCGATGATCAGCCTGGATAACAACGCCGCCGAGCGGGCGATCCGCTTGCCCGTAGTGACCAGGAGAAACGCCGGCGGGTCCCGGAACGAGGACTCCGCCCGGCTCGCCGCCACGGCCTGGACCGTCACCGCCACCGCCCAGATGGCCGGCCTGAACGTCCTGACCTATCTCACCGCTTACTTCGACGCCTGCGGACGCAACGGCCGCAAGCCCCCGCCAGGCCCGGGCCTCGAACGGTTCCTGCCCTGGAAGGCCAGCCCTGAAGACCTCCAGGCCTGGGCACAGCGGCCGTCCCGGCTGACCTCCCACGATCTCGCCCGCCACGGCGCCGTCGGCCCCCGCGACGGCACGCCGACGTAGCATGCGCCAAGATGAATGCGCTGGGGCGATTACGAGTACGAGCGGGGTGAACAGGAGGCAGAGGAGGACGGAGGCGACGGTCAGCGGAAGGTGCCCGTGTGGCGGCGAATCCCACGCGAGCGTCCGCTCCCCGAGATTCCGCTTGGCTCCGGTTCGGAATCCCCAGCCGTTATCCCTGTGCGCGACTCTGGCGGGCTCGAGCTGCACGTGCTGGAGCGTGCTGTCGCGAGCGGGAGACTTGACGGGCAAATCCCGCCGGGAACCCGGTCCGTTTCGCTGTTCCTGGTCAACAACCGCAAGCCGCTGAGCGACCGACCCGATGGCGCCTACGTCTTTCAGCCTGAGCTCGAGGTCAGTTGCGACGTGCCCTTCGTCCCGCGTCCCGACCTGCGCGGTGCGCACGCGGACGATTGGGACGACAGGGTCTCAGACCTCCACTACGCGGAGAGTCCGGAGTACGCCACGGGGCACGGAATCGCGGCCGACTGGGAGCTTCATGAGGGCAGGTGCGTTGTGCTTCGCACCCGCTGGATTCCGACCGCCCAGGTCGAGGCGACGGTTGCGCCCGGCATTGATGACGTCGTTCTCGAAATGGACAAGCTCGGCATGCTCCCAGACGCCGACGCGTCTGCTGCTGCGCTCCTGCCGCTTGCCGCGCAGTACCGCGCCTGGATTGCACAACGTCGCAGTGAGATCGGAGCGCTGTCTCCCCGTCGACGCGAGACCGCCGAGGAGTTGCTGCGGCTGGCCGGGATCGCCGCCGACCGGATCGAGCGCGGGATCGCTGTACTGCAGGACGACCCAGACGCGCTCGATGCCTTTCGGGTCGCCAATCGCGCAGTGAGCATGGCGTTGCGGCGCAGGCTGCCGGTCAATACGCCGGAGTGGCGGCCGTTCCAGCTCGCGTTCATCCTCCTCAATCTGCCGAGCGTTGCGAACGCCGACGATGCGCACCGCGAGACCGTCGATCTCTTGTACTTCCCGACAGGCGGCGGCAAGACCGAGGCATACCTCGGGCTGTCGGCCTTCGCGATCGTGCTGCGGCGGCGGCGGCGCACTGCCGATGAGGGCCGCGCGGGCGCGGGAGTGTGCGTCGTGATGAGGTACACGCTGAGGCTGCTGACACTCGATCAGCTGTCGCGCGCGGCGGGTCTCCTGTGTGCTCTCGAGCTCGAGCGCGATGCCGCGCCGGAGCGTTACGGCACATGGCCGTTCGAGATCGGGCTGTGGGTGGGGAAGGCAGCGACGCCGAACGTGATGGGACGCAAAGGTGACGGCCGCCAGGACACTGCTCGAATCAAGGTCCACCAATTCAAGGGCGATCCTCACAGCAAGCCGTCTCCAATCCCCCTCGAGGACTGTCCCTGGTGCGGCGAACGCTTCAAGCCGGAGTCGTTCACGCTGCTGCCTGATGACGATGCGCCGCGTGAGCTGCGGATCGTGTGCACCAACCTCGACTGCGACTTCAACGGCGATCGTCCCCTCCCGATCCTTGCTGTCGACGAGCCGATCTATTGGCGTCTGCCGGCGTTCCTCGTCGCGACCGTCGACAAGTTCGCCACGCTCCCGTGGGTTGGTGCCTCGGGCGCCCTCCTCGGCGGCACGGACAGGTATGACAGCCACGGCTTCTACGCCGCGGCGGAACCCAGGCAGGGCAAGCCGCTCAGCGCGGCCCTGCCGCCGCCCGATCTCATCATCCAGGATGAACTTCACCTGATCTCCGGTCCGCTCGGAACAATGGCGGGCCTGTACGAGACGGCGATCGACGGGCTCTGTGTGCGCGGTCTCGACGAGGGCGCGGCCGGACCGAAGGTCGTCGCCTCGACGGCGACAGTGAGACGCGCGCAGGACCAGATCCAGGCGCTGTTCGGCCGCTCGCTAACACAAATCTTCCCGCCGCCGGGCCCTGACCGGCGCGACTCGTTCTTCGCTCGCACGGTGCCCGCCACCGACGCTCCGGCGCGTCGCTACGTCGGTGTCGCCGCCCAGGGCCGCAACCCCAAGGTCGTGATGCGCAAGGTCTGGCTGGCGCTGATGGGTGCCGCCGAGCGGGCATACCGTGACGCCGGCGGCCACGACAACGTCAAGAACCCCGCCGACCCGTACATGACCATCCTCGGGTACTTCAACAGCCTGCGTGAGCTGGGCGGCGCCCGACGGATCTTGGAGGAGGAGGTCCGCAACACGGTTCGCAGCTATGGTGAGCGCCGCCGTATTGGTGAGCAACGCGGGCTCTTCCATGACCGCAGGACGTTTTCCGAGGTGGTCGAGCTCACATCGCGAGAGCCAACGAACAAGGTTGCAGAAGCGCGGCGCCGCCTGGGCCAGACCTTCGTAGCTAATCAGCAAGCGTCAGCGGCTTGTTGCGATCTTGCTGTGTGAGGCGCTGGTCAGTCTGGTTCGAGTCGGGGTGGCATCCAGGTGCTGCCGGTAAACAGGGCGCGGAGGGCGTCGAGTTTGTCGATGCTCCATTTGGTGGCGGTAGACAGGTAGGACTGGACGAGCGCGAAGTCGGCGAGGCCTTGCAGGGTCCGCCAGCAGCCTCCTGAGCTGCGCATTTGTACCTTGATGGGCCGGATGGTCCGCTCGGCCTCGTTGTTGCTGAAGATGTCCAGGTCGGGGCGGGTGACAAATCGCAGGATGAGGTCTTCGAAACCGCGGAAGCGGCGGGCCAGGCGGCGGGCGTCTTTGGCGGTGGCGGTGAGTCGGTAAAGGTTGGTGGTCAGCCCGGCGGCGGCCAGTTCCCGGTAGCGGGCCAGCAGTCGCTCCAGCGCGGTGGCTTCCAGGGCGGCCTGGCCCGCCGCTCGCGCCGCAGCGGCGGCGTCCCTGGCCTCGATCAGCAGGCCTGCCATGTCCCTGGCCCAGGACTGCCGGGCGGGCTCGAAGTCGTACAGGCCCTTGAGATCGCGCAGCAGGTGAACTCCGCACCAGGCGTGCAGCGCGTCGGTCAGGTGCGCATACCCCGCGTACCCGTCGCGGACGATGATCCCCGAGTATCCGGGCAGTACCCCGCCGACGTCGATGTCATCAGCTGAGCGGGTGCCGGTGTGCAGGTGGCTGAGGTAACGGGTACACGCCAGGTGCACGTACCGGGTGCCCCCGGCGGCCCGGGCCGGGGTCTCGTCCACATGCACCGCCGGGGCGGTCTTCAGCAGCGCGGCGACATGCTCCATGAACCCGCTGGAGGCCACCAGCGCGGCGGCCTTGCCGCGCACCGAGGCCATCCACCCGGTGGAGACCCTGATGCAGGCCATCTGTGCGAGCAGGATCGTGGACCGGTAGACAGAGACATGGCAGGCCAGCAGGTTCGCGGCCTGAGCGTGGGTCTCGGGACCGAAACTGGCCCGCGCCCTGACGTGCTCGGGCAGCTCCCCGACGCTGGTGGTCCCGCACCCGGGGCACTGCTTAGCCTGCGCGCGGTACTCGGTCACCGTCGGCGCCGGGGCGGGGGCGGCATCGGTCACCTGATGGCGCCGCTCAGCACAGACCGGCTCATCCTCCAGGTCCGCGCCGCACCCGCAGCACTCACCCGGCGGGCAGCAGAAGGTCTTGTCAGGGTCATCGACCAGTTTCATCGTCGAGCCCTCAGCGCCGGGCTGCTTACCCGGTGACCGGGTTCCCCGCTCCCGGATCGAGCGATCCGCGCTCTTCCCGGCCGCCTTCTTGTCCCACACCGGATCACTCGACGGCGGCTTGCCCGAGTTCGAGGAATCCTTCCCGGCCTTGCGCTCCAGCTCCTCAACCCGCCGGGCCAGCTGCTCGTTCCTGGCCATAGCAGCAGCAAGCTGGTCCTTCATGGCCTCCAGCTGCTTACACTGAGCCTCGATCACATCCCGCAGCCGGGCGCTGACCTCCAGCGCGGCAGCCAGCCGGGCCGCGAGCTCGGCTGACGGCAACGCCAGCAGCTCAGGAGGCAGCGACAACTCGGGCACTTGCCGTATTGATCACCACGCAAGCCCCGAGATCAAGAACCCGCACGGCGTGTCGCCCAGACCATCACAGACCCGCAGGTCACAAGCTCACTCTTGCTGAACAGCTACGGACCTTCGATAAGAAGGACCGCGTTGACTGCGCGATCGCGACGAACATGATCTCCGTCGGGCTCGACATCCCCCGGCTTGGTCTCATGGGCGTGCTGGGCCAACCGAAGACCGCCGCCGAATACATTCAGGCAACGAGCCGTGTCGGCCGTACCAAGGAGGCACCTGGTCTGGTCGTGACGCTGCTCAACATCCACAAGCCCCGCGACCGCTCGCATTACGAGCGGTTTCGCCACTTCCACGAGACGTTCTACCGCTCGGTCGAAGTCGGCAGCGTGACGCCGTTCGCGGCACGCGCGCTCGACCGGGGCTTCGCCGGTGCCCTCCTTGCGTTCGCCCGTCACGTGGAACCGCAGCTCACGCCGCCGCTCGGCGCGGCACGGATCGCCGACGTCCGCGCTGAGCTCGAGCGACGTGTCATGCAGCTCTTTTCCGAGCGAGTCCGCCAGCAGCCATTCGAGGATGAGGAGGAGCGTGCGGACCGCCTGAACAGCGTGCAGAGCAGGATTGTCGACCTCCTCGACTCGTGGATCAAAGTGGTCAACGATTACTCAAGCAAGGGAATCCCGGTTCAGTACCAGCGCTACGAGCTCGACAAGCCCAAGCCGCTGATGCGAGAGGTTCTCGATACCGACTTCGAGTCCGAGCACCACCGCAAGTTCCGCGTTGGACGCTCGCTCCGCGATGTCGAGCCAAGCGTCAATCTGTTCCTCAAAGATTTGAGCGGCGCCTGGCTCACGGAGGAGTCATGACCGGGCGAGCGCACGCACAGATTCGCCGCAGCCAGGCGATCACGACCTGGGGGCCCGGCGCGCTCATCGACTTGCCGAGGCATTCAGGGATCGTCGGCGGGCTCGAGACGTGGCCGAAGGTGGATGTGCTCGACGAGATCGCCGACCCGCGCCTCACCCGCAAGATCTCTCTATTGACCAGCGTCCCGGCCCCGCGCCTCTACGCGCCGCCTGCTGCCTCGACGGCGCCCGGAGAACCAGCGCGCGGCATCGGAGTCTGGCGCTTTCCGGAGTGGATGCTGGTTCAGGAGGACGCTGCAGGTGATGGTAACGAGCGCTCTCGCCGCCTCGTGCACCGGAAGTCTCTGCATGAGAAGGGCAAGTTCGAGGGACGCCAGGTCGTGCCGACTCGCTTTGTCCGGGCGTGCCCGCGCGGCCACGTCTCAGACCTCGACTGGCACTGGTTTGTTCACGGCTCGGAGGATGCGTGCAAGCGACAGCTGCGGCTCGACGAGCGCGGCACGGGCGGAGACCTCGCGGACCTTGTGGTGCGTTGCGAGTGCGGCAAGCGGCGGCGCATGGCCGAGGCAGCCGAGCTGGATATGAAGCCGCTCGGGTCATGTTGGGGTGCACGTCCGTGGCTCGGCTCAGGCAGCCAGGAACAGTGTGGCCTTCCGAGCCGGCTGCTCATCCGCACTGCCGCCAACGCGTACTTCCCGCAGGTGATGAGCGCGCTGTCGTTGCCCGAGCATGGCACGCAGATCGAAGAAGCGGTGCGGTCCCTATGGGATGACCTGCAGATCGTCGAGACCAGCGCCGACCTCGGCGTCATGCAGAAAAAGCCGAAGGTCGCGACCAAGCTCGCTGGGCACAGCGAGAGGGAAATCCTCGATGCCATCAACCGGTTGAAGCATGGCGACAGCGATGAGCAGCCGGTCAAGCTCGTCGAGCTCGACGCCCTGCTCGCAGCGCCTGTGGGGTACGGCGACGATGTGCCGATCGACCCCGACTTCCATGCGCGACGGCTTCCTAAGGCCACCTGGCACGCCGGGTCGCTGACTGAGCCCATCGCAGCGGTCGTCCAGCTCCACCGCCTTCGCGAAGTGCTCGCGCTCCTCGGCTTCACGCGCTTTGATGCGATCACCCCCGACATCCACGGCGAATACGACAGCGATGTGCAGCGCGCCGAGCTTGCACGCGACCCCCAATGGTTCCCTGCCATCGAAAACCGCGGCGAGGGGATCTTCATCCAGCTGGACAGTGGGGCAGTCGCCGCATGGCTCCAGCACCGCACCGTCGCCGATCGGCTCGACGAGCTGGTTGCCGGACACGCGAAATGGACGCAGAGACGCAAGATCCAACGGGCGTTTCCCAGCGGCCCTTACGTACTGTTGCACACGCTCTCGCACCTGCTCGTGCAGTCGATCGCGATGCGCTGCGGCTACCCGGCCAGCTCCATCCGCGAACGAATCTACGTTGACGTTGAGAACGGTCGCTTCGGACTGTTGCTCTACACTGCCAGCTCAGACGCTGAAGGCACGCTCGGTGGCCTGGTGACGCAGGCGCGGCACATCGGCTTTCATCTCACAGTCGCGCTACGTACGGGAGGCTTGTGCTCTAACGACCCGGTCTGCGCCCAGCATTCGCCAGGAGAGGGGATGGAGGGCCGGTGGCTGCACGGCGCTGCGTGCCACGGATGCGCGCTCATCGCTGAGACCTCGTGCGAGATGCGAAACGACTACCTCGACCGCGCACTCGTCGTGCCGACGTTGTCGACCGCCGGAGCGGCCTTCTTCCCGCCCGTCCCATGATCGAGCCATTGCTCGAGCTTCCCGCGCACGTGCGCCAGCGGCTCGTCAATGCGCTCAAGACGGAACTCCTCGTCGCGCCATACGAAGAAGCCGCGGTGCGGTCCGCTCTGGGCGGGGACGGAGCAGCTGTGGGCGTCAGGGATGCTCTGAACCGGCTGAACGATCGCGGAATCCCGGGGCCCGCCGTCGCCTTGGCGCTAGGGGCTGCTTCCCGCGCCGTGGCTGACACGCGGCGTGCGGACCTTGTCTGGTCAGGCCCAGAGGTTCCTGGTCTGCATGCACGGGACACCCGTCGCGTGTATGAGGAGCTGGTGGCGTCGGCTGAGCGTTCTCTTTGGATCAGCACCTATGCCTATTACGACGGGCCGCAAGCGTTCAAGAGCCTCGCTGCTCGAATGCAGGCTGTCCCCGAGCTACAGGTCACACTCCTGCTCAACATCCAGAGGCGGCCAGGGGACACAGCTCCGCCTGAGCAGCTCGTCGTCGGTTTTGCGGAGCGGCTGTGGCGTCACGACTGGCCAGGCTCACGTGAGCCAGCAGTTTTCTACGACCCGCGGTCGCTGGAGCCCCACGCTCCGGGAGGCATCCTCCATGCGAAGGCCGTGATTGCCGACGACGAATCCGCATTCGTGACGTCTGCGAACCTCACCGAGGCGGCATTCGACCGCAACATCGAAGTCGGCGTGCTCACACGCGACCACGCACTCGCCGCCAGCCTTGCACGGCATTTCGGGACGCTGATCGAGCAAGGCCTGTTGCTGCCGTTGCCGTCCCGGTGACGTCAGGCCAGAATTCTGACCTGGCTGCGCCGTCGGTCGGCTCGTACAGCGTCTTCCCCGCACCGGCACCACCCTTTGCCGAGGGCATAGGTGTGATGTCACATCGCCTGGCACGCAGGTCGCCGGGTCGAGCGGCAGACCCCTGGGTTCACCCACACGGACGCGAGCGCCACGGCAGGAGAGGCTCCGGGCGCACGAGTAGCCGCACGCCATCGCGTGCGGCGCGACGCGCTCTCGTGACCGGATGGGCTGCCGTGGCAGCGTTCCGCGGACCGGTCAGGATGCCTGGTGAAGCTTGAGCGTCAGGCTCACTAGCGCCGACTTCAGTTCGTCAATCTCCCGTCTCGCGGCGTCGAGGTCGCCAGTTGCGCCTCCGCGTCGAATCTTGCCGAGAGCCGCGATGGCGGTGTCGCCGGCATCGGGCAGGGTGTGGAGATAGCCGGCCGTCGTCTGGAGACCGGCGTGACCAAGTCGCTCTCGGACAACGGCCAGGTCCGCGCCGCCAGCGAGCAGCCACGACGCGTGAGCGTGACGGAGGCTGTGGAAAGTCACGCCCGCGATTCCCGCGGCCCGGAAAGCCGGCTGGAGAACGCCGCTCCGGAACGTGTTCGGGTTGAGGTGCGGGTCCGCCTCCACCACGGCACCACCCGTGGCCGGGCGGTCCTTGCCGCTGCGCCGTCGCTCGGCCCGGTACAGCGCAATGGCGTGGCGGCAGTGTTCACAGCGGCACCGTCCCAGTCCGTAGGCGGTCGTCGTGCCGTGACGGTACCGGCGCCCCGCGTCGTTCGGCTTTGTGAGACCGAGAGTCGCCGGATCGGGGAGCCCGGCCGGACGCTGGGATGGTTCGCGGCGGGCAAACAGCAAGTCGTCAGCGCCAAGGCCGTGGACGAAACGTGCTCGGCCAGCTTGCGCGCGATCTGGTCGCTGAGCCGCAACTGGCGCCACTCTGGTACACGCGTGGATCACAAGATGAGATGCGGCCCGGCCACACCTGGATCGACGGGGTGGCCGACCCGGACTCGGGAAGGAGGCTGGCGATCTCGTTGAGCTACGGCCTGGCCCTGGCCACCACCGACCTGGCGGCATCCCCGGCAGCGGTAATCGAGCGCTATGCAGCGCGCTGGACCATGGCGGTCGCGATCGAGGACGCCAGGCAGATCTTCGGTGCCGGGCAGGCCCGCAACCGCCTGCCAGGCAACGGCCCACCGGACGCGCCAGCGGCCTTTGGCAGTGTCACCTATCTTCCGCGGGTCCCAGATCTTCACGTCGTAGGTGTTCATGCCGCGGTGTCCTCCTTGTGGTCGTCTTGCAGGCCGGCCAGCCATTCGGCCAGGGCGGCCCGCCGGATCCGCACGGCGCCGCCGGGCAGCCGGACCGACGCCGGGCCGGTGCCCCGGCACCGCCATCGGTAGAAGGTGGCCCGGGAGACCCGCAGACTGGCGATGACCTCGTCGACAGTCAGCAGGTCGTCGGGATGGCAGGTCACGCCCGGTTACTCCTTCCTTCAAGCCCTCGGGGGTGGGCGGCGGTGTTTGCCCGTCCCGGCAGCCTGTCCGTGCGGTGTGGTGCATGCACGCTCGCGCCGATCCGATCGTCAAGTCCCGCGCAAAGGCGCTGCCTGCGGCGGGGAGCTGGTGGCCTCCACCTGGCCCGACGGGCCGTGCTCGTGCGCGGTCGGCGCGGCCTGAGCGATGTGCGTCCACAGGTCACTGCGGGTTCCTTTCTCGATTCCGGCGCCCTGCCCTGCTGTGCTGATGTCCTGGCAGGGGAATCCGGCGGTTACCAGGTCCACCGGCGGCACGGCGGCCCAGTCCACCCGGGTCAGGTCGCCCAGGTTGAGGACGCCGGGGAATCTCGCCGCCAAGATTGCGCTGGCGTGCCGGTCGTTCTGCGCGCACCAGGCCGGGGCAGCGTCCAGCACGGCCAGGACTGCCAGGTCCAGGCCGCCGTGGCCGGTGCACAAGCTGCCCGTACGCAACCGTGGCGGGGAGTCATGCGGCCCGCGTCTGTGGCACGGCCGGGATCTCTCGCGGCTGCCGCCCGTGTCCGGGCTGAGGTTCCTTCAGCCGGGCTGAACTCACGGCGTTCAGTACGCGGAAGACCAGGACGTCTTCGTGGGCGATGAGGTGCCATGGTTCGCCGCGGGCGCGGGCTTTGCGGGTGTTGTCGAGCTGGAAGAACGAGGGCCGGGCGACCAGGCTGGCGCCCTTGAGCCCGGCGAGCAGGGCGACGCAGCGCTCGATGGGGGTCAGGCCCGCGGCGCGGGCGGCGGCGATGACGGCGCTGGGCAGGTCGACCAGTTCGCCGTGGTGGCGCCAGGGGCGGGCGGTGATCACGGCGATGCTGCCGGGCCGCAGCAGGGTGGCGCATCCAGCGAGGATCTGGGTGATCCCATCGAGGAGCCGGTCCAGGCCGTGGTGGGCGAGGTTGGCGGGGTCGCGGCTGTAGCGGTTGTCGAACTTGACCACCCCGCCGCGGTCGGCGCGGACCTGGCCGCGCACGCTGGCCCCGTACGGCGGTGAGGTGACCACCAGCGCGGCCTGGCCGTGCAGGCGGGCGAGGGCGAGCCGGGTGAGGTGGCGGGCGTCGCTGCGGATCACGTCGGCGATGCCGGTGGCGCCGTTGCGGCGGGCATGGGTGATCCCGGCGGCGGCCAGATGGGCCCAGCGGGGCTCGTATTCCACGCCGAGCCCGTTGCGGCCGAGGTGGATGGCTTCGATGAGAGTGGTGCCGATACCGCACATCGGGTCGGCGACCAGGTCCCCGGGTGTGGTGTAGCGGGTGATGGCGGTGGCGGCGATGGCGGGCAGCATCTTGGCCGGGTGGGCGGTGGCGGCGGGCAGGTACCGGCCGCGGCGCTGAGTCCGCGCGTCGTGCTGGGCGGTGGGCCACACCGACAGCGGCGGGTCGCCGTGATCGTCTGCCGGGGCCGGATACGGTCCGGCCGTGCGGGGGCGCCCGGTGGCGGGCCGGAGGGGACGCGGGGCGCTGGAGTCAGTCATGGCGGGGCCCTCCGGGGCGGCGAATAGCAGCAGGTCGCTGTGGATGGGCAGATTCACCGGCGCCGCGGCGGCGTTGTCCAGGCGGAGGCTGAGCGCGTCAGCGGCGGGAAGGGTGAGGCGGCTGCCGCGGATGGGGGCATGCAGCGCGATGATGTGCTGGGTGTAGATCAGCCCGGCGGCGCGGGCGCAGGCGATCAGCTCGCCGGGGTGGCCGGGCTGGCGGGCGGCGCTGGTGATGACGGCGAGCAGGCCGCCGGGCCGCAGCGCCCGCTGGCAGGCCGCGTAGAGCAGGCCGGGATCGGTGTCCGGCCCGTCGCCGTCGCCGTCGCTGTCGCCGGTTGGGGCGGGCGGCGGGCAGCCGGGGGTGGCGCAGGCGGCGGTGACGGCGAGGGCGGCCTGCCCGGTTTCGCCGCTGGCGGCGTGCAGCAGCTGCCGGGGCTTCCGTGCCGTAGCCGGGCGAGGGTCCGCAGCGCGGGGTCCAGGTCGCAGCGCGGCGTGGCGCTCGGCCCGCAGCAGCTCAGACTCCGCCGCGCCCGTCACCTAGTCCGGGATGTCCGCGGCATCCAGCCAGTGTCCGGGAGCCTCCTGTTTGCGCGCTGCGCGCAGGACCCGGCCGCATTCCCGCTGGGTGGTGGTAGCGGGCCAGCCAGGAAGCGCGGCCGGGTCGCGAAGTGAGGCAAGCTGGCCCACCAGCTTCAGCCAGACGCTCCGGCCGACGTCGTCGGCATAGGCCCGGCACAGCCGATATCTGCGGCAGATTGACCAGATCAGCGGGGCGTACCCCTCGACGAGTTCGTCCCACGCCTGCTCGATCACCTTTGCCGTCAGCTGGCTGATCAGTCCGTCCGGGCCATCCAGCAGCCGTATCCCGGCCTCTTGCGCATCGGCGATCATCCGGTCGACCGCCTCATCGCTGGCAATATCCGCCAGCCTTTTCGCGGCCGCATCCTCAGCCGATAGCACCACATCCTGCAGGCCCTCGCGCGCCACCCTCTCGGCCACGATCGCCTGCACCTTCTCGAACTCTTCCTTGCTCACGGGGGGTGTCCTTCCTGCCAGTACGACACCCGTCACACTGGCATCTCCGGCCCCCGCTTACACAGAAGATTGAACACCCTCTCCGCCAGCCCGGCGGTGGCCGCAAACGGCTGGCCGATCTTGATCCGGGGTTGCGGCCTGCGCTGCTGGCTCTGGTCGAGCCGCAAGAACGCGGGGACCCACAGTCGCCATTGCGGTGGACGACCACGTCCACCCGCAACCTCGCCGGAGAACTCACCCGCCAGGGGCACCGGGTCTCCGCTGACGTGGTGGCCGGCGGCCGCCGAGTCGCCGACGCTCGGGTTCACCCATCTCCAGTTCGAGGCCCTGCTCACAACTGCCCGGGACTCTGCCAATCCTTACGACTTCGCGCTGGTTGCGATGCTCGGCTTGCTAGGCCTGCGGATATTCGAAGCCACCGGCGCGGACGTGGGCGATCTCGGCGAAGAACATGGCCACCGGGTCCTGCGGGTCTGCGCCAAAGGCAGCAAGGTTGTCCTGGTGCCCCTGCCGCCAGCGGTCGGCCGCGCCATCGACCGCGCCATCGCGGGTCGCGGCAGCGGCCCGCTCCTGCTCAACAACCGCGGCGCGCGGATGGACCGCCACGCCCCGACCCGCAGGCTACGGCACCTCGCCACCGCGGCAGGCGTCCGGATCGGCCGGGCTCATCCGCATATGCTCCGGCACACATTCGTCACCACCATGCTCGGCGCCGGCGTGGACCTGCGCGGAACCTCGACCGCCATCCCAACTACATCCTCGCCGCCTACATGGCCTCGGGCACCTGACCCGTCCCAGCGGCAAGTCACAGACGTCCCGAGACACGACCATGGCGAAATGAGTGTGGCCCGTCAGCCAGCCGCACAGCGCGGATTTATGGTGGTGCGGCACCCACGGGGTTG
The DNA here is from genome assembly GCA_963820395.1 of uncultured Actinomycetota bacterium. Classification (GTDB taxonomy): domain Bacteria; phylum Actinomycetota; class Actinomycetes; order Streptosporangiales; family Streptosporangiaceae; genus DATFVJ01. Next base: position 182,945 of record CAWGAE010000010.1, read on the forward strand.
ACAAGGACAACCCAGGGGTTGTCATACTGTTGGCACGATCCACCAGGATGGCTCTAAGGCATGCAAATCATCAATCTCAGTGATGTCCCACAATCACAGGGTTCCGTCTTCTTGGACAACATCGTTTTGTGCAGTGCCGATCGTCTGCTGAGTGGCAGCTACGAGTCCGTGCGCGGCAATAGACTGTTTACTAAATCACGAAGCACCGCTGCCACCTTAATATTGCATGACCTCATCAACTTGTCGATCCTTGTCGAATCCTTGCTTGCTTGCAATGTCATCTACGTGAACGCTGAGTTCGTCGATCGTTGGAATTCTGACATCGCCAGTGGCTCGCTCACTGAACTGTCATCACACGTTATAGGTGTAGCAATATCCCGCGACGTCCGATGGGAGGCCGAGAGCAACGTTGTTCGTAACCCGTTTTGGGGGGAGCTGGACCCGGCCTGGCGTGAGCATAACCCATTCACTGCTCTTGATAAACTCGCCCAGTTGGTGGCGCACGCAAATCATGATTGCTGGTCCCGTGGGTTCGGCGGGGAGTCCGTCGCCAAGGAACAACTGCTCAGCCCTTACGATGAGGGAAGTCGACCTTTTGGTGTAGGTAGCGGTATCTTTATCGGCACCGGATTCTATGTGATGTGTTCGCAGGCACTAGGTATTCCATATCGGCCTAGTGCCGTACGTGCACCCTTCCTGGCAACCCTGCTCGAGCGAGAAGTTGCTCAGTGGCGGATCCACGCGGGTACGATCGCGCTAGAGTATCTGGAGATGTCAGCGCAGGAGGCCGCGGAGACCTATTTTGAGAAACTTGCCGTCCTGAATATTGTCGAGTTGAAGGTACCACTTGTCCTCGGGTCAATATTGACACAAGCTCGTTCAGCTGACGAGATTTTAGCGTATGCCTTGCAGCTGCGAGAGCTATCCGAAGCAAGAGCATTTCGGGAGTGGTCAGCGGGCTTGGCGGCAGCGGTTGCTGACGGAAATAGAAAAGTAATCGCCAGATATATTCGTGAGCTTAACGGCGTCGCCCATCATGTGAATAGACGACTGGGAATAGCGCCGCCAGAAAGCGCTACTCTATCACTTGGTTATGGTCCAGTGAGCGTGAGCAAGGCATTCCACCTTCCGACATTTACTGCAGTGCAGCCCCGGCTCAAGGCTCACGCATGGCTTATGCAGAATCTATACCGAACTGTTGCCGAGCACTCGCGCTTTTCGCAACTCGTCGAACAGATACTTCTTACGAAGCTGCCTGACTGGCTGCAAAATGCACTCGCGGAGAGTCCGATTCGCTGGGGCGAGGTCGGCTGGCACCAGTAGGACCAGGCGTTCGCACCTTCGGCTTGGGCGCTCTCGGTTAGATTCTGGAACCTTATTCATAAGTGGTGAAGAAGAATAGCCCGATGACGGCGCGGAGCATGCTGGCGTGTTTGCCGATGGGCGGCCGGTAGCGGCCGCCTTCTTCGGACAGCATGCGCCAGGTCTTCAGATGCGCGATAGCGTGCTCGACGGCGGCGCGGATCTTGCTGAGCGCGGTGTTGAAGGCGGCCTGGGAATCATCGAGCTGCCCGCCGGGCGGCCTCCTGAACGGGACGATCCGGATGCCATCCACGCCGGTGTAACCGAGGTCGGCGGCCGTGTCGTGCCCGGCGAGCAGATCCTTCAGGCCAGATGCCTGGTAGGCGTGCGCGTCGTGGCGGGCGCCGTGCACGGGCGCCGGGCCGATGGCCGCGACCCGGCCGTTGAGACCGGCGGCGACCTGGATGTTCATGCCCGGGTACCCGGCCTTGCCGGAGTACAGGTCCGGGATGGCCTTCCAGTCCCAGGTCGGCGCCACGGTGCCGTCGACCAGCGCGGAGCCGTTTCCGAGGATCTCGCGGGGATCGGGCACGCAGCCGGCCAGCGCCGCGCCGATGGCCGGGCGCAGCAGGTCCCATCGCCTGCTGACGGTGGGCTGGCTGACGCCGAAGAACGCGCCGGCGACGTCCTGGGTAAGGTTGTGGCGCAGCAGGGCGACGACCATCGCCACCGACCGGAACAGCCCGATCGCCGGTGGCCGGCCGCCCGGCGCGGCGACGTCTCCGATGACGCCTGCGACGCGCGCGGACAGCTCGGCCAGTTGCCCGCGCGTCAGCCCCGTAATAGCTTGATACCGCAACGGCTCCTCCACGGAAATCCTGCTTGTGTGACAGCACGGGATTCCATGGCAGGAGCCGTTCTTGTTTCCAGCGCGACACGCCGGGAAGCACTAATTCACAGCCACATCTGTGGAAATGTTGATAACATTCGGCACCGCGCATTGAGATGGCTCCTATGAATAAGCCCCCTGGAGTGCAGCGATTCAAAAGAATGGTAGTCCAAGCGAACCAGCCATTGCTATCGGCGCATCCGCTCATGCCGCCGACCGGGCGATCCCCAGAGCCTCTGAGTGCCAAGGCGCCCCGGCCGTGCGATCCCTCGGCAGGTACCGGTTCTGCCTGCGGAGGCTACACATTGACGGCAGCACCGGCACGGCAGGCTTGTCACGAAACGTGACCAGGGCCCCGGCCCGTGGGCGCGCGGTCCCGCCGTTCTGTACGCTGGCGCACGCTCGGACCCGCCGCGCCGAATACGTCCCGGGTCGCCGCGGACAGGACGTCCACGCGCCCATCATGTGGCAGCGCCGAGGGCGTCGGCCAGGGTGTTCTGCACATCATGCACCGACATGCCGCGCTGGATTTCTGCGATGCCGGGGTTTGGGCGTCCTGCTGCGAAATGGCCGGTCACGCGGAGCGGATGGGCCGCCCCAGGTTCTGCCCAGGCAGAGCCCAGGCGGGCAGGCGCTATCTGAGTTCAGTAGCGGAGCTGTTTGGCCTGTGCGTCGCGGATCATGGCAGGGAGTTCGCTGGCTTTGTCGTAGGGTCCGCGGCCTGCGGGGTCTACGGGTGGCGCGGTGGAGTCGCCGAGAAGCCATGTGATGCTGAGCTTGACGCCCTCGCCGTACCAGGGCGGCCGGAGCCGTCCAATCATTCCTGGATTCCTGGCCTGCTCGATGACGTCCTCGGCGTGGACGCGTTCCGCTTTGAGATCTTTGGTAGTCAGTTCACTAGGGCGCGACCGCGTGATCGGAGCCTCGGGCCGCTCGCGGAGGATCCATGCGAGCGTCGCTGCCACACCGTCGAGGTAGGCGGCGTCCTGCCGCGCGAATCGCCGGTCCGCCGCATCGGCATCGATATCCCGGCTGCGGGCTGCGGCTCGCTCCTGACCCTCGGCCGCGAGCGCCAGCTTGGCGGCTATCTGCTCCGGCGAGCGGACGACGTCGCCGAATCCGTCGACCAGCTCGCCAGGATTCTCGCCAGCGCACCGGGACTCGGTCATCGTCGCCGATGAGCCAGCGGAGGATGGTCGCGGCGGCGTCGGCTCGGTTCTCCCGGTCGCCGCGCAACCGCCATTCATCGGCTACGGCGATCTCGGCTTCGATGGTCGGAGCGGTCGGGCGGCACTGGAGTCTGCTGGTCAGTGAGGGGAGCGGTGGCGATCTCGCCTAGTGCCCAGGCCCATGCACGAGCCGAGCGCGACTCCGGCGGCCTCGGAAGGATTGGCGAATCGGCGTGCGTGACTCTCTCGTACAGCGCGGACGTGGTGCAATGGCCGTACGATCGCGGTGCCGATCGGCGGTACCGCGTCGTCAGCCTGGTCGATGCCCACACGTTTCACCGTAGCTGCGGTCAATATCCGGCCTCCAGCTCCGGTTCGTCCAGCTCAAGAGATAGGGCGCGGCGGCTCGGGGCCGGATCCTGGCGGACGGCGTTTCGGCGGGCCAAGGCCTCTTGTTGCGCCTCCGCCTCCCGTCGGCGCATCACGTCGTCGCTGGCGAGCAGAGTCTCGCGGTCACCCTGCCGCTCCCGTTCGGCGATGATCTGTTGTGCCCTCCGCGCCACCGCCAGAGCAGCTTTGATATCCCGGCCGCCCACACCCTCGCGCTGCGGGGCAGCGTCGGCGTCCACCTCGGTTTGGTCCACGCTCGGCTCGTCTCGAACGGTTTCAGCATTCGGCTCGGAATGATGCGGCTCCTCTTCCGGATGTAGCAGCGGCAGTTCGGCGTCTGGGTGGCGGCGGCGAAGTTCGGTATCGGCCATCAGCGCCCGTTCCCTGTCCAGCTCAGTGGCCGCATGCCACCTCCGACGTGCCTCGGCGACCTCCGCCAATGCCTCCCGGTGGGCGCCGACTTCTTGTGCGAGTGCGCCGCTTGCCTCAGCCTCCCGGCGGGCTTGCGCCCGTTCGGTCTCGCCGACCGCGGCGTCGGCCCGGTGCCACGCGCGCACGGCGTCGGCGCGGTAGGTGTCCTCGGCGAGGTGCGCTTCTCGCAACTCATCGGCGACGTACGGGGGCGCCCACCTGGTCTCGCGCTCGTACGCGGCCCGACGAGCCCACAGCTCACCGTCGGTTGCGGCCGCGACCTGCCGGTCCTCCTCCGGCATCCGGAGCGCGACGTAGGCGGAATGCCAGCTCGCCCGCTGCTCGGGCGATCCGCGTTCGGGTGCCGGCCCGATGGCTTCGGTCTCATGAGCGTATCCGTGTTCCTCCCGGTAGGCTGCAGCAGCTCCGGCCCGCTGGATCCAGTCGTCGCGCTCGATGGGGTCAGCGGGCACCTCGCCGAGATACCGCAGCGCCCATACGGGGCGATCCGCCGCGACCCGGTTCGCCAGCAGCGATACGCGATCGTCCATCGCGGCGGCGAGTTCCCGCGCGAGCCGTTCTGCTTCCTGGTCGTCGATCGCGGGAGTCCGGTCCGCGTAACTGGTGCCCGCCTGGGATTCTGGCGTGCCCACGAGTCGGCGGACCCGGCCATGCAGAACTGCGGCGATGCTGTGGGCCCCACCGAAATCCCGCCTCTCGATCGCGCGGCGCAATATCGTGCTCGACGTCGTGTCCGGCGAGGTCGGCGGCGCGCAGCAGACGTGCCAGGGTGCCCCGCTCTGCATCCTGTTCGTACCGTTGCCACTCACTCGTTGCCAGCAACGACCGCACCGTGTTCTCGTAGCGCCGCGTCGCATGCGCGCGGGTCACGTCTGCCCACATCGGGGCGAGCGTGGCCAGGCTAGCCGCCCGCTCCAGTTCCTGCCGCATCGTCTCCGTTGCTGACCGCTCGGTCTGCTGTCGTTCCAGCACGTCAGCGAGGACGGCAATCCGGTGCCGGCGCAGCGCCGGATCATCGCGCGCTGCAGCATCCCCGATTTCAGGCGCCGGCCTGGGTTCGGGCGACAGGTCGGCGGCGTGGACGCGTTCTGTCACGACGTAAGCCGTGTTCCGCTCGCGGCCGCGGCTCATGCCCACGTAGAATGATGCCCGTCCGGCTGTCTCGTCGGCGACCAGGTGGGCCGTGTCAACCGTCCGGCCTTGCGCGACATGCACGTTCCCGGCATAAGCGAGGTCCGCGTGACGTTCGATGTAGTCCTCGGGCAGCTCGAACGGTGCTGACCACATCACTTCACGCGTGGACGGATCGCGGCCGGTGACGCGCCGGACCAGCGCGACGCGTTCTTCTCCTATCTCGTCCCACACGTCGATGCGGAGCACGTCGCGGTTGGCCAGATGCAGGCCGGGTTCTCCGGCTTCGATGCGGGCGTTTTGCCGGGCCACGATGAGGTCACCGACGCCGACGACGTTGCCGTCCGCGAGCTCCACAAGATTGTCTGTTGCGACCATGCCCAGCGCCGCGAGCTCGTCTCTTGCGCGGCGGGCTAGCTCGGTGGCCTGAGCGTTCGTGGTGGCCAGCAGTACAGATGCCTTGCCGCTGAGATGATCGGCAAGCCACCGCTGGTAGGCGGTATCCGACAATCTGCTCGCGGGTGCCTTCGAGGACGCGGCCCCGCTGGTCGTACTCGGCCAGCGCGTCGAAGTCACCGGCCCGCAGCCGCAGCGACGCCTCGCGCTCCCATTCCTGCTCAAACCGTTGGACCGTGCGGAGCTGGTAGTAACCGTGCTCGTCAGCGAGCAGCCGCATGGCCCCACCCGCCTGTGGCGCCGAAAGCTGCTCGGTGTCGCCGGTTAGCAGGATCTTCGCGCCCCGCCGGGTGGCGATGTCTTCGACCATGGCCAGGTCGGCGGTGGATACCATCGACGCCTCGTCCACCACCAGCAGGTCACCGGGCTGCACCGGCAGGTGCCCGCGGGTCTGGTCACTGTCCTTGATCCGGCCCAGGAATGTCGCGAGGTTGTAGCTCTCGCTGAGCCCTTCGGCGGCGAGCGCATGCGCCGCGTTCGTGGATGCGGCCAGCCCGATGACACGGCCGACGCCCGCCTCGTGCCAGACCTCGGCGAGCTTGGCGACGGTGCGGGTTTTCCCCGTGCCCGCGGGCCCGATCAGGATGTCGATGGCCCTGCCCGAAGTGAGCACACCGTAGGCCGCCTGCGCCTGGTCGTCGGTCAGACCCGCGCTGCTGAGCGGTGAATCCGCGCCGCCGGGCGCACCGCCGGGCGCATCGGGCGCGCCGCCGCGCACATCGGCTGCGCCGATCGCGCCACCCGGCGCATTGGCAGCGCCGAAGACCGCGCCAGGATGACCGTGCTCGCGCCACAGGCGCGCCTCGACGCGCGCCCGGTCCGCGCCAAGCGCGGCAGCGGCGCGTTCCGGCGCGATGCTCGGCGCACCGGTCTGCGCCGCGGCGCGCAGCAGGCGCGTCTCGGTATCGAGCATGGCGCGGGTGGTGTAGATCTGCGCGCCGTGCCTGCACCACAGGCTCAGCCCGTCCGCGCGCCGGTAGGCCGCTGGCACCGGCACCACCTCCGGGGCGGTCAGCAGCACGGTCCCGCAGGGGCCGCCGGGCCGCAGCGCCTCGTCGGTCAGGCCCTCCAGCAGGCGTGTCACCTGCTGGCCCGGCAGGCCGCCGAGGAAATCCGGCAGGTACCGGTTGACCGCCCGGGTCAGCTCGTACCGGGTGAACGTCGCCTTGCGCTGCTGCGCGTCCGCGACAGCGGCGGCGAGAATCCGGTCTACTTCCGCGCCGGACGGCAGGCGCGCATCGGCGCTGAAGTCGCGCCGGCCAAGCACGGCGTCCGGGATGGCGCTGAGCGCCTCGGTTTCGGCGCGGCGCGATTGCGCCTCCCATTGCGCCAGCAGCGCCTCCCGTGACAGCGCCGAATGCGCCTTCGCCTGGCGCGAATCGAGCGTGACAAATTGCGCCATGGACCACACCGCTCGCGCGTTCGGAGCCGTTCGGTATTTGCGTTCGTATTCTTCTACCAGCTGGCGGACCCGCGGCTGGATGGCGCGGCGCCGGGAGGAGAACTGATCCCGCAGATCCTCGGAGATGCCGGCGATCTCCCATCCATTCCCGTCAGCGCGAGCGACCGTCTGTACACCGAGCCGATCGGAAAGGTATTCGGCGAGAGTCCGCTCGGCGATGGCCCCGGCGGCGGGTTTCGCCGCGTACAGCGCGGCCCCGTCCAGGGTGCGCCAGGCGTTGCGGTCGCCTGGGTGGGATGCGAGCGGGTCCTCGCGCAGCACCCGGTTCAAGATCGCGTTGTGCACGTGGAGCTGCGGGTCGTTGTCCCGGCTCGTGTGCTGGGCGAACGACGCGATCACCCATTCGTGCGCGTCGGCGAACCGGCCCGAATCCTTCGCGTGATAGCCGGCCCGGCTGTACCCCGCCTCCCGCTGCAGGTACTCCAGCATGGCCTGGTTGCCGGCCATGACGGCGTCCCACACGCTCTGCGCCCGCGACGACCATTCCTCCGCTTCGCCGGCCCGGCCAGCGTGACGCGCCTGCTGCACCCTGACCTGCAACGATGCATGTAGCAGGCTAACCGACTTGGGCACCGAGAAGGTCGCGTCGAAGAAGTAGACCGCGGCGCGCTGCTCCTTCGTCGCCTGCATGATGATCTGGTCACGGCGTTCCTGGGTGGCCTCAGGCTCCGCCGCCAGCCGCTCGGCGATCAGCGCAGCGACCTTGTCGTTGTTGCCGCCGAACCCGCTCGGCGCGCGCCCGAGCCTGGCCTTGCGCGCCGGATCACGGGGGTCGACGAACCCGCCGTAGAGCCGCTCCATGATCTTGTTGTCCACCTCGGAGCCAATCGGCAGACCAAGTTCCGGGCACCCAAGCCCGGTCCAGATTCCCGGCGGTTCGCCGTGCTCAGCCACGGCGGACAGGTAATAGTTCTCCCGCCCCGTCGCGACGGCATGCGTGAGATACCCAGGGTCATAGCCGCTGGATATTGTCAGCACGACTCACCCTTCCCAAACGATGACAGAAAGCACCCGGACCGCCATCATCATTGTAATGCAACGGTGTGGGGGCTAGAAGTAGCGGGCTATCGTAATGCGGTACTTGGTGGGTCGTGAGGCATTCTTATCGTGCAAGTGGTCGGCGTTTGGAAGAACTGGATTCTAGCTGGCGGCTTGGAAATGTGAGTCGTGGCGTGCCATTACGTGGCTGACTGATGGGCGGCGGTAGCCCGCTTCGACGATATCGGCATCGCGGCAAGTGGTCGCCGCCGCCGACGGGACGGGCTCAGCCGCACCCGCCACCCCGGGCGACGAGCAAGCTGCGGTCTGGACGGGGCCGGGCATCGGCTGCCGGAGGCTTGATGCAGCCGATGCAGCAGCCCGAGCCGTCGCCGTGGTTACTGCACGCGCTGGCTGCTGGCTGGCTGCCGATGTCGACGTTGAAGTGCTCTTCGAACAGGCCGCGAGTGCGGGCGAAGTCGTCGCGCCAGGCGCGACGGTCCTCTTCTCCCCGGAATCCGAAGTAGGGGAAGTGATCCAGGAAGAACCCGAACACCCAGTCACAGTCGGCGCGGTACTTGGCTCCAGCATGTGTGTATGCCACACGTGGTCGAGCTGCCGTGTTGGCACGATAGTGGTGCCGGGGTGCAGCACGCATAGCTTCAGGAAGCACCGGTAGAGCGCGACGTGCTGGTCCGCACGAGCCAAGGGTCAAGCCCGTCTGCCCCGGTTCCGGATGCATCAGCTTGTAGATGATGGGCTCCAAGTCGAGGGCGGCGACGCGGCGAAGCCGTTCCTCGGCACTAATTTGATGAACGCTCCCTGCCAGCCCATGGCACTCCCCCTCAGTCATCAGCGCAGCGCTCTCGAAGTGCTCACCGCTTCGGTTGTGGCACGCCCAGGCCAGTCCGCGCCGAGCTCCAAGCGATTCAACTGGACGGGCTCGGGGGCGCCACCATCATCCACCTCGCCGACTACCAGCAGTGAACATCACGCACCCCCGTAACCCGTAAGAAACTTACGAGGGCTCTACTAGACCCGACGGCGACGAGCGGCGCTGACGGGCGTTGTCGAGGAGGCTCGCGCCGCATCGGGTTTCTCTTGCTGTTCCGGCACCTTGAGGACTTGAGGGACGACGTCCTTTTCACGCACGAGCGATTGACCCATCCAAGTTCAAGCCGAACCGACGCAACCGCTCCGCTTCTTCGCCCCGGCCCTGCTTCACCAGCACGTCGGCCAGCAGCCGGGCGGCAAACAGGTCGCCGACGGTGGCCCGGGCGCGCAGCTCGTCAAGGTCGCCGCGCTCGGCCAGCAGGTCGGCCAGCCGCCCGGCGGCAAGCAGGTCGCCGGCGTCGGCCCGGGCGCGCACCGCGTCGAGGTCCTCGTGCTCGGCCAGCAGGGCGGCCAGCAGCCCGGCCGCATCCGGGTGGCCGGCGTCGGCCCGGGCGCGCAGTATCTGTGCGGCCCCGTCAAGGTCGCCGCGCTCGGCCAGCAGGTCGGCAAGCCGCATGGCGGCATCCCCGTCGCCGGCGCCGGCCCGGGCGCGCAGCCCGTTAAGGTCGCCGCGCTCGGCCAGCAGGCCGGCTAACCGCGCGGCAGCAAACCGGTCGCCGGCGTCGGCCCGGGCGCGCAGCCCGTTAAGGTCGCCGCGCTCGGCCAGCAGGCCGGCCAACCGCCCGGCAGCAAACCGGTCGCCGGCGTCGGCCAGTGCGCGCAGTGTCTGTGCGGCCCCGTCGTCGCCGTGCTCGGCCAGCAGGCCGGCCAGCAGCACGACCGCAAACCGGTCGCCGGCGTCGGCCCGGACGCGCAGAATCTGCGCGGCCCCGTCGACGTCGCCGTGCTCGGCCAGCAGGGGCCAGCTGCCCGGCGGCAAGCAGGTCGCCGGCGTCGGCCCGGACGCGCAGAATCTGCGCGGCCCCGTCGACGTCGCCGTGCTCGGCCAGCAGGCCGGCCAGCCGCCCGGCGGCAAGCAGGTCGCCGGCGTCGGCCCGGGCGCGCAGCCCATCGAGGTCGCCGCGCTCGGCCAGCAGGTCGGCCAGCCGCCCGGAGGCATCCTCGTCGCCGGCGTCAGCGCGGGCGCGCACCGCGTCGACGTCCTCGCGCTCGGCCAGCAGGCCGGCCAGCAGCACGGAGGCATCCCGGTCGCCGACGTCGGCTTGGGCGCGCAGTATCTGTGCGGCCCAGTCGGGGTCGCCGTGCTCGGCCAGCAGGCCGGCCAGCCACCGGGCGGCAATCTGGTCGCCGGCGTCGGCCAGTGCGCGCAGTATCTGTGCGGCCCCGTCAAAGTCGCCGCGTTCGGCCAGCAGGCCGGCCAGCCACCGGGCGGCAATCTGGTCGCCGGCGTCGGCCAGTGCGCGCAGTGTCTGTGCGGCCCTGTCAAAGTCGCCGCGCTCGGCCAGCAGGTCGGCCAGCAGCACGGAGGCATCCTCGTCGCCGGCGTCGGCCCGGGCGCGCAGCCCATCGAGGTCGCCGCGCTGGGCCAGCAGGCCGACCAGCCGCACGGCAGCAAGCCCGTCGCCGGCGTCGGCCCGGGCGCGCAGGGCGTCGAAGTCGCCGCGCTCCACCATCAGGCCGGCCAGCCGCCGGGCGGCATCCCGGTCGCCGGCGTCGGCCCGGGCGCGCAGTATCTGTGCGGCCCCGTCGAGGTCGCCGCGCTCGACCAGGAGGTTGGCCAGCAGGTCGGCGGCGTCCGCATTGCCGGCGTCGGTGGCGTGCTGGTAGAGCGGGATGGCGTAGCCGTACAGCAGCCGGCTCCTGGCGCTGTCAGCGAGCCGGGCGGTGTCGGCGGGGTCGCGGATGTGGCTGATGACGGCGTCCCAGGTGCTGGCGGGCACGCGTGCGTAGCGGCGTTCCCGGCTGGCGTGCTGGATCAGGTAGTCCGCGACGGTGTAGCCGGCGACCTGACCCATGGCTCCGGCGGGACTGAGGGCGGCGACGGCGCCGTGCAGCTTGACGGTTGCATAGGCGAGGGCCTGCTCGAACCAGTTGCCCGGCGCCTCAGCTTGCTGCACATCGGTGCAATAGCCCACCGCGGCGGAGCGCAGCAGGTCGATGCTCAACGGTGCGCGGGCGCCGAGCAGCGCCGCATCTAGCGCTGCGGTGAGCACCGCCCACGCGTACGGGTTGATGGTCTTGGCATCCTCCCAACGGGCGACCAGCTGCGGCGCGGCCGCCAGGGTCTGGGTCAGCCCATAGCCGACCGCGTCCAACGCGATCCGCAGCCGCAGATCACCGACGGCGGCGGTGCGGGCCCGGCCCCGCTCCGCCGTGCTGAACGCCGGGTCGATGCGGACAACCTCGGCCAGGTCCAGTACTTCACGTTCCCGCGCGTGCGGATCAGCGCCGCCGGGTGCCGGAGGGGTGGTGTACGCGGTGTAGCGGTCCGGCCAAAGCGTGCCGAGGAGCACCGCCTGGTGGGGGGCGTTCAGCAACGCCCGCACCACGCCGCCGGTCAGCCCATGCTCGCCGTCAAGGTAGCGCTGCAGCTCATCCAGCCACACCACCGTCCGCGGTGCCGGTGCCTCCGCCAACGCGGCGACCTCGGCCGGCCCGGCCGGATGCACCAGCCACCAATCGGGAGGCAACGCCGCGAGAGCCTCCACCGCGCAGCGGGTCTTACCAACCGACGACCCGCCGACCAGCAGGACAAACCCACCCCGCTTCGCCGCGGCGGCTACTTTGGCCCGCACGCCGAACGCGCCGGCATCGACATCCCGTGGCACGTACTTCGGCGGGATCTCGTCGGACTCCCCCGGCACACGGATCGCCGCATGGACGCCCAGTCGCCGCGGGTCGACCTCGCCCGCGCGCACCGCCCCCGCTGGATGCGCCAGCTCGACGGCTTGGGCTGGGTCTCTCGCGTTGACCGGCGGTGCCGACGCGCCGATGGTGAGGCTGGCCAACTTGTCGAAGACCATGGCAGCGAACTGCTGAGGGGTCCGGGTGCGCAGGTCGACCGTAACCATGTCCGACAGCAGCCCGGGAAGCGGCGTGTCGTCGAAACGGGCCGGTAGCACGTACTCCCGTCGTTCCCGCACCGCCCTAGTAAGTGCGGCTCGGCGTTCGGCTCGGGTCCAGTCCCGAGCGGCATAATCGGCGGACACGAACACCACGACCGTCGCCGCCTGTTCGCCATAGATGGTCGGCAGTTCCTCGGCGAGGTACTTCCCCCACAGCTCGATCTCCTCATCGGCATCGTAGAAGCAGCTCAGCCCCCGCGCCTTCAGTGCCTCGGCGACCTGCTTGACGTAGCCCCGCTGGGCACCGGCAAACGACAGCGCCACATCCCACCGCCACCCCGACCGGGAGCCGTCCGCGCCGCCGTTCGCTCCCGTCATGAACATCAAGTCTCCCACCGATTACCGCAGAAGACCCCGCGCCACCACACCCCGCGTATCTTTCCGAAAATCGATCGATTGAACGACAACCGCCGCCACCGTGATCTTTCATCGGAGGCGCGCGCGCCGCACCCGCCCCCTCAGCCGCACCCGCTACCCCGGCCGACGAGCAAGCTGCGGTCTGGACGGGGCCGGGCATCGGCTGCCGGAGGCTTGATGCAGCCGACGCAGCAGCCCGAGCCGTCGCCGTGGTTACTGCACGCGCTGGCTGCTGGCTGGCTGCCGACATCAATGTTGAAGTGCTCTTCGAAGAGGCCACGGGTGTGAGCGAAGTCGTCCCGCCAGGCGCGCCGGTCCTCTTCTCCCCGAAACCCGAAGTAAGGGAAGTGATCCAAGAAGAACCCGAACACCCAGTCACAGTCGGCCCGGTATTTGGCTGTGTCCAGCATGTGTGTATGCCACACGTGGTCGAGCTGCCTGGTTGGCACGATCGTCGTGCCAGCGTGCAGCACGCACAGCTTCAGGAAGCACCGGTACAGCGCGACGTCCTGGTCCGCACGAGCCAAGGTCAAGCCCGACTCCCCCGGTTCCGGATGCATCAGCTTGTAGACGATGGGCTCCAAGTCGAGGGCGGCGACCCGGCGCAGCCGCTCCTCGGAAGTTACTTCGCGGGCGGTACCGCCCAGCCTCTCCTGGCCCGATCCCTCAGCCATCGAAGCGCCGCTCCTGAAGGGCTCGCCCCTTCGGATGACGAAGTCCTCCGAAGGGGCGACCGGTCTGGCGCGCCCGATGCTCCTTCCAGTGCGTCATGAAGACATTCTATCTCAGGGTTCCCTAGGCACCTAGGGTTCCCCTGAACTACGCGGTCACCTTTGGTTACTTAGCCTGGCAGGGTGACTATTGATCATTTCAGCGATGAGCCTCGGTACCTGCAGGTGGCCGCGCTCTTGCGCGGGATGATCGAGTCCGGCGAGATCCGCCCGCGCGAGCCGCTCCCGAGCATCAAGACGATCATGCAGCGCTACGAGGTCGCCAAGGGCACCGCCGAGAAAGCCCTCAACGTCCTGCGCACCGAAGGGCTGGTCCGTACGGTCCCAGGACGCGGGGTCTATGTCGTACCAGGGGAAGGCTGAGGCAGGCGGCGGCGAGTAGCCGGCCTCCGTGTCAAGGCGCAAGCGCCGTACTGGATGCTCACCGGACGGCGGATGCGGTCCGGTGAGCACGTTTACCGAGCGTCAGAACGGGGGCTGGACGTCGGTCAGCCACTCCGTTTCGGGACCGAAGCACTCGGGGCAGACCTGCCCGCAGCCGTCGATGTAGCCCGATGCTGCCAGCGCGGTGACCGTGCCGCAGCCCGGCTTGGCGCAGGTGATCGTGGTGGAGGGGGAGGTGGTGAGGTCCATGACTGTTCCCTTCGCTGGGGGGTCCCCGGTGGCGGGGTCTGGTTCGCGGTGTCCCGACGCCGGAAGGCACGCAGGCGTAATAGGGCGGGAGCGCAACCGGCCGACCCGGGCGGCCAAGATGTTTTTCAGCGGGCAAGGAAAGAACAGCGCCGGCGGAGCCGGCCCCAGGCCGCCCGCGGCCAGAAAAAGATCTTGACTGCCCGGGACGAGCGGAGCGAGAGGCCGGTTGCGCTCCCGCCCGCGCCTGCGAGACTGATCAAGTCGGGATGCGGCGTGGACCCCGCCACCGGGGACTTACGGAGCGCCGCCGGGAGCACGGACGTCACCACCGCAGACGGGCCCCAGCGCTCCTTGCCACCACGAACGGGACACCACAGGTCTCCCCTACCGGCCCGCTCACCCGGCCAGTGCGCGAGCGCGGGAAAATGCGGCCTGGGCGTGGACATCGCGGCGCACGCCCGCACCGCCGAGACAACCCAAGATCCATTACGGCTCCGGGCTGGCGGTGAGCGTTTGAGCAGCGTGTTGTCATAGGCGTTTCGTTCGTCGCAAAGGGTGAGTGCGGACATTCCGATGCGCGGGCCGAAAACGCACGGCCCGCGCACCGGAAGGGTCAGCTCTCGCCCGCGGTGTCGGGCATTGGGCTGGCCGGGCCCGTGCCGCTGCATTCGGTGGGCTGGTCGCCGGCTGGATCGCCATAGCTGGCAGCCACCTCTTCGGGGGTCCTCTTCGGGGGTCATGGGCAGGATCGCCACCGATGGGGGCGCGCCGCCGGCTATCGCGTCGCGGAGCAGCAGCGCCATGGAGTAGCCGGGGGTGTCGGCGATGGCGCGGTCGAGCGCGATGTTGGCGAGCGCGCCGTCGCTGGACTGCCACGCGGTGAAGGCGAGGAGTCGTTAGTGTTAGGTTACGGCGCGGAGTGTTTCCGCAGGTCAGCACCACAACGGACGGCGTAGGGACATGTTGGACATCAACCGGCCGGCATTCCTAGGTACGCATACCTCCCGCACCCGGCCCGGCCGCCACGGGATGCCTACGGGTCACCCGGCCGTGAGGGCGCACAACCGCGTCTTGGTTAGAGCTCTGGTTACCGTGGCGGCCCCCTTGCTTGTAAGGTATGCCCGAGATGTCGGGGACCGTCGCCCACCTGGGCGTCCGCCTCTCCCCCGGTCCGCGCTCGTCGGCCAGATTCGGCTGCCGTTTTGGTCAGAGGTTGTGGTCAGCATGGCCCACCGCCTTGGCCGCGACCGGTTGGCTTAGACCTAACTTGCGTGATCTTGATTAGCTGATCTTGCTTCTGACGTGGGGGAACAGGTGGCTCATGTGCTGATTTGTAACCACTAAATTTGTGGAAGTATCAAGATCGCTGTGGTTTAATATGGCTGTGAAACAAGGCAGCGGCAGGATGCACGTGGACCGGGCGGGTCGCCACTACACGGCGGCGGATGGGCGGCGGCGGGACTATCCCACCTACCTGCTGCGCCGTTCGTTCCGCGACGAGCACGGCCGCCCTCGTAAGGAAACCCTGGCGAACCTTTCCGCGCTGCCGGAAGAGGCGATAGCCGCGCTGCGGAAAATCCTGAAGGGGGCCACGCTGGTGGACGCGGAGGAGGTGTTCGAGACCGAGCGGTCGGTGCCGCACGGGAATGTGGCCGCGGCCCACGTGATGGCCTCGAAACTGGGGCTGCGGAAACTGCTGGGCCCGGCCTGCCGCGGGCGTGATATCGGCTATGCGCTGACCGTGTCGCGGGCGGTGCGGGCGGCGTCGAAATTGTCCACGGCCGCCTGGTGGCAGTCGGGGGACACCACGCTGGGCGCCGATCTGGGCGTGGACGATGCCTCCACCGATGAGGTGTACGCCGCGATGGACTGGCTGGTATCGCGGCAGCGGCAGATCGAGGCGGGACTGGCCGCGCGGCACCTTTGCGCGGGCGGGATCGCGATGTTCGATCTTTCCTCCTCGTGGGTGGAAGGAAGTCATTGCGGGCTGGCCGCGTTCGGGTATTCGCGGGACGGCAAGCGCGGCAAGCCGCAGATCGAATACGGGCTGCTCACCGATCCGGAAGGCCGCCCGGTCGCGGTGGAGGTATTCGCCGGTAACACATCCGACCCGGAATCGTTCAAAACCGCGGTCACCCGGGTCCGCGGCGATTTCGGCATCACCAATCTCATCATGGTCGGCGACCGCGGAATGATTACCAATACGCGGATCGGCGAGCTGCGCAAGCTGGAAGGCATGGACTGGATCACTGCGCTGCGCGCGCCCGCCATCGCCGCGCTGGCCAGCGACGGCGGGCCGCTGCAGATGTCGCTGCTCGATACGCAGAACTTCGCCGAGATCACCAGCCCCGATTACCCGGGCGAGCGGCTGGTCTGCTGCCACAACCCGGTCCTGGCGGAAGAAAGGGCCCGCAAGCGCAAGGCGCTGCTGGCCGCCACCGAAAACGACCTCACCAAAATCCAGGCGTCCGTGCAGGCCGGGCGGCTGAAAGACCCGGACAAGATCGGGATCAAGGTGGGTAAAGCGATCAATAAGCGGAAGGTCGGCAAGCATTTCATCTGCGAGATCACCGGCACCAGCTTCACCTTCCGCCGCAACGAGGACAAGATCACCGCAGAGGCCGCGTTCGACGGGATCTACGTGATCCGCACCAGCGTCACCGGCGAAACCCTCGATTCCGCTGGCGTGGTCACCGCCTACAAGAACCTCAAATACGTCGAACGTGACTTCCGCATCACCAAGACCGATGACCTCGACCTGCGGCCCATCTACCATTACCTCGATAACCGTGTCCGCGGCCACGTGCTGATCTGCATGCTCGCCGCCTATCTCACCTGGCACCTGCGCCAGGCACTCGCCGAGCTCACCTTCACCGACCAGGACATCCCCGCACCCGCCGACCCGGTGGCTCCGGCCCAGCGCTCAGCACAGGCAAAAGCCAAAGACGGCAACAAATACAACCCTGATGGCCTCCCCGTCCGCAAATACGGCGACCTCCTCGGCCATCTATCCACCCTCGACCGCCAGACCATCAATTTCAACGGCCAGCGAATCGAGAAACTCACCACCCCCACCCCCGTCCAGCGGCGGGCCTTCGAACTACTCGGCGGGCCGGTGCCCCTCACCCTCCAGTAGCCACTACCCACCCGGCCCAGGCCCCGACCAAGGCGACATCCCCGCAGGCCAGCGTGCTTCAACCGCTACCAAGATCACGCAAGTTGAGCTTAGAAGACACTGCCGGAGTGTCTATGCGAGTCGCTGACCTGGGACGCTGGGTGGAGCGGGGCCGTCGAAGGATAGTCGAGTCCGGGCTCGTTGGTGTCGGTTGTGGGTGTCAGGCAGCCATCCACACGAGCAGCCGTTGATCCCCCCAATGCGAACTCTCTCCGAGCCGGTCAATGGTCAATGCCACTTAGCCTATATGTCGATCATGACGCTGACCTGCGGGTTTACTGATCTTACCGCGAGCGCCGCCTGCGGTAGTGGGCAGCGCATAGTTGCTGGTCAGAACACTGTGGTGGCGTGTTAGCGTCTCCAAGATCAACTTAGGTTAAGTGGCATTGGGTCAATGGTGGTGATTGCCGCTGGTCGGCAGCCGAAGAGCGGAATACGTGGACGGTGACAGGCGCCTCGGTTGCTGCACCCATTGATCTTGCCGAGCTTCCGCTTTTCAGGATTAAGGATGACAGTCCAGGGCTGGCCATGTTGGCCTCCCGCCCTGCTCGGGGACCGACTGTGGCCCGTGATGGACCGAGGTACACGAACATGTATGAGACTAGGAATGAGACTACGAACCTGGCTCGTACGCAGGTGGTCGCTGCGCTCGGTCGCCCTCCTGGACAGCGCACCGGCGGCACCCACTGCCGGGGCAGCGTGCGGGTCCTGCCCGCGGATTAAACGCTTGACCTTGGCGGGTACGCATTAGTTCCCATCAGGTCGCCGTGCAGGTCAGATCGGGTGAGTGCACGTCGGTGACCGAGTGTGGATGAGGCCGAACAGCAACCCGGAATGCGACCCCTTGCGGCACGCACCTTGACAATTGAATAGTGTGAAGTCGAGCCTGCTTCTGCACCATAGGCTAAATGAGTCCTTTGGTGGCGAGGTACTTGCTCCACTCGTCCACGGCGTCTTCGGCGATCTGGAGAACGTCGTACTCCGCCCCTGTGGACTGTACATAGAAACGATGCGCTGAGCCCTCTATGCCGAGGCGGACGTCTACGTCGTTTCGGGCGATCGTCGTGGAAGTGCCGCCAGTACGCGATTGTGTCAGTACAAGATGCTTCGAGCCGTTGGCAAGGTCGGCAGAGAGTTGAAGGCTCCGGCTCCCGCTGATCAGCGAGTGTCCATCGGCCTTGGTCATCCCACTCGATGGATCGTTCCGGAGCCAGTCCTTGAGGTGATGAACTGCCTCAAAGAACGACTGCACGGTGTCCACCGCGGCGTCGGTACCGCCTTCTCGCCCGGCATACACTGCGCGTATATCATCGAGGCGGCGGTGAACGCGCGCCCATTGCATCTGCCAACCGTGCCCGAGCACAGTCCGATCTTCGCAGACCAGGCCGCGATCCGCGGGGACCTGCGCGCGCTCGCGCCGCCGGCGGAGGCACGGGACCAATGCGTTGCCAGCTGCGACGTTGGTCACTTACCGCGCATGCATCGGGGCCGTTCACTTGTGCCATGTTCCTCTCAGATCAGTGCATGCTCGCAGTCAGCATCGGCGCTGCCCGGGCGCGGCTGGTGAATCTGGTTTATGGCGGCTGGCTTAGTGGCGCTTCAGCGGCCGTCTACCGGGACGGTATTGAACGCCTGCTCCGGGTCGGGCCGTTTGATGACTTGCCGGGTGTGTCCCGGCTGGTGCGGGTTCAGGTGCTCGATCCGGTGGACCGGGATGACTGGGTGACTATCGGGATTCGCTGGGAGGCGCTCGGCGTTACCGGCGGATTGTTCCCGGTGCTGGATGCCGACATCGGGCTGACCGCCGAGGGCGAGGAGGGCACCCGGATGACGCTGAACGGCGTGTACCGGCCTCCGCTGGCCGCGCTGGGTGCTGGATTGGACCGGGTGCACAAGGTTGCGACCGCGACGATCCATTCTCTGATGACTAACCTGGCCAGGGCACTGGAGAGCTGCCCCCAGGGCCGACGCCCCGGGCGCGCCAGTGTGGTGGGAGACCAGGCTAAAAAGGGCCTCCTGACCGGAGCACGGTATTACTGAGGCCGGGTCTTTCGCTCCCCTCGACCCCCTGGCTAGCGTGTGGTTCCCTATGGTTTCCCATCGCCACCGTCCAGCGCAGGGTCATGTGCAGTGACGCGGTGGCGGCGGATGTCAGCTCGGACGGCGCGAGGTACGCCGCAAGACGAATGTTGCAATCACCAAAACGATGATCGTCCCGATGAGAGCGCTCAAGACGCCACCCCAGTCGAAGATGCTGCGGTCACCGATGCCGAGGCCAATCGTGAAAATGAGGTAGCCAACCAGGGCTCCGACCAAACCGAGCACGATCGAAATGAGCCAGGACCTCGGCCCCCTCATGTTCCGGAAGGCATCACCAGCCGTCGCTGGGTTATGAGCCAGGCCGACGCCCGTCTTCCTTGTCTCTGCCGTGCCCGTGCGTCTCGCTGACCAGGGCACGACTGCGTATGCCGTCTCCGGTCTCTCGCTGCGTCTTCGCCGTCCCGCACGGTCTCGTTAGCAAATCCGTTAGCGGAACCTGCACCTGATCTGCGCCATCCTGGTCCTTCCCCGTCCTCCCAGAGAGGCTCCGCCTCAGACCGCCGAGGTCACCCCTGACCTGCTCTTTTCCCTGCGGCCATCCGAATTTGGACACGCTCACGCAGGGACCCGCGGTCATGATCGACCGACCGCCGCCACCCGCTGCGCCGAAGTCCGGTCCACCGTGAGACCGGCCGTGCCACTCCAAAGTGGCTGGTCAGGACACTGCCTGCAGGATTGTGGAGCGGGCGTCCCCGACGTTACGCCGCTGCAAAACTCAGGACAAGTGTCAAAGTCTGCGGCACCAAGGAGCCCTAGCTGCCGTTCCTTGGGCGCGACCCGGCGTATCCAGGCTCGCGAAGCGGCTTGGCTTTGACTCGGAGGACTCGGCCGAGATCATTTAGTACGAGGAGGGCGGCTCATCACCAACCCGGAGGACGACAGCACGCGGCGCCTACGAGCCGACGGTTTTACAGATCCACGGCTAAAAGGCTGTGACCTGGAAAAACACTGCGGATGCGTGGTATCTGTCCGCGCGCATCTGCCATGATCAAGCTCTCAGAGCGCCTGTGAGCCTCGCCGCTAGCAGGGCCATTTCAGCATGCTAGGCCACCGAGCTGGCGCAGGGTGAAGGCGTAGACGCGGGCGGTGCCGGTGGTCTCCAGGTGGTTCGGCGCCGACAGGTAGGACCCGATCGCCTCACCCGTGGTCCGCCGGGCCTGGCGGACCCGCTGCAGCCCACCCAGCAACGCCTCCCATCGGCTCTGCCTGCCTGATCGCCGGTCACGTTACCGCACAAATCAGTACTTTACTCAGTACTTTACGCGGGTCCCGCCCCGGTGAGGGCGGCGAGTTCGGCGGCCACGCCGACGGCCTCGGCCGCACCGATCCGCTGGAAGATCTCCTGCGCCTGCCGCAGGCCAGCCTCCGCGTCGGCGTGGTGGCCAGCGGCCAGGGCGCAGCGGCCCAGGCCGGCCAGCGCATGGGCCTAATCCCAGGGGCTGCCGATCTCGCGGGCGGCAGATGTTGCGCCCGGCCTGCCGCCGCTGCACCGCCCGCTACGGCATCGCTGAGCCCGTCGCCTGCTACCTGCCGCCGCACCGGACCGTCTGCCGCCGCCACCGGCTGTGGATCGGCCCCTCCGCCCGCAGCCACGCCGGCCAGCTCGACGTCAGCCCCTTCCCAGAGGTTCTCCGCGCCCAGCGCCGCCACTGCCACCTCGCCCAGCTGCACCATCCGTGGCGATTGGGGGACGCGGTCCGCGACGCCACCGGCGCCATCTACCACGCCCTGCGCGGCGGTACCTGGATCCCGGGCCAGCAGCGGCGGATGCGCCAGCTCGCCCCCGGAACCTGGAATCAGGCCTTGGCCGGCGTGCTCGGCATCAGCCCAGGCTGGCAAGACGATCGCCCCAGCCACCCCGTCGTCGAGATCGCGATCTACCCCGACGTCGTCTGGCTCGCCGCACGCAGCCTCCGGGCGCACAGCGTCAGCTACCGCACCGCGGTGTGACACACCCGCCAGCGGCGCCACGCCGAAATGCCTCACATCCGTTGGCAAACCAGCACCCGCACCCACCCAACGCCGTGCCACTCAAACTGAGGCACCCCAGGTCAGCAGCCTGCCGCTGCCTCAGGTCCGATGGCACAGGACATGAAACCTGCCACTTGGGAGCTTGGTGTGAGCATGATGCCTCGCTGTGGCGGTGCCGGAATCTCTTCAGAGTGGTGCTCCTGATCGTGATGGTGGTTTCGAGCTGGCGTATGTGACCCGGGACGGAGCCCCGGCCAGGGTGGCGGCGTTGGCGGATGCGGGGTCGCTGCCGTTGGAGCGCGCCGCAGCGATCCCCTCTTGACCGCCATCTCAGCCGGGGCGGCCGCCGTCTGACCCGGACCTGTCGGAGCCGCGAGCCCTCGCCGACGAGATGCGCGCCATCGGGGATGATGTAGGCGCAAGGCAGGGCGGACGCCTTTAGCGTTTCCCTATGTTGAAGCGCTGGGCGGCCTGGCCGCGAGGCATCCAATGGCTGGTAGGCATCACCGCTGTCGTGTTGGCCCTGGCAATTGTGTGGGCGCTGTTCGTGCCATTGCCAGACTGGCTCGCGCACCATGACGTCGGCTCAGTCACGGTGCCATCGCCTAAGACGACACCATCGCCTCAGATGGCACCATTCAGACGGCACGAGACGCCGCTCGAGGCTGCTGACCCTACTCGCCGGGCTGTTTGCTGTCGGCGCGCTCTTGTACACCGCACGGAACTACAGCCTGTCGCGGCGCACGTTCGAGCTGACCGAGCAGGGGCAGGTGACCGAACGTTACACCAAGGCCGTCGAGCAGCTCGGCTCGGACCAGCTCGACGTGCGGATCGGCGGCATCTATGCCCTGGAGCGCGTCGGCCGCGACTCCGCCAGGGACCATCCGACCGTGATGGAGGTTCTCACCGCATTCATCCGCGAGCACTCACACGACCAATGGCCGCCGCCGGTGCCGAGCTCAAGAATGACGCGGATCATCCGCCGGGGACGATTCCGGGCCAGGGGCCGGAAGGAGGAACGATCGACCCGGCCCGATATTCAAGCCGCCCTTACCGTGGTCGGGCGCCGGGATCGAAAGCGTGACATCGGGCCTCTTGACCTCTCCCGCGCGGTCCTCACCGGCGCAGACCTTAACTATGCGGACCTCTCCGCCGCGAACCTCGCCGGCGCGGACCTCACCGGCGCGCACCTCGACCACGCGACCCTCATCGCCGCGAACCTCGCCGACGCGACCCTCATCGGCGCACACTTCAGCTTGCGCAAGTTGGAGTTCGCCGCGCTCCTTGTCGGCGCGGACCTCTCCGCCGCGATCCTTACCGGCGCGGACCTCACCGGCGCGATCATCGACTATGCGGACCTCACCGCCGCGAACCTTACCGGCGCCAGATGGCCCGTAAATACGCCAGTTCCGGGCGGCTGGAAGCTAAACGCCGGCTCTGGCCGACTGGAGAGGGCAGGCGGCGACTCTAAGTCGACGGAGGCGAACTAGGCCGGAGGCCTCGACCGCTCCGGGAAGACCCCGCTCGCCGAAAAGGCAGCCTGAATCCGAACAACCCCGCCGCCATCCGGCCGCGTGAACCTGCCAACCCCCAGCTCCAACCATCGGCGTCGGCAGTCATCGACCGGAACGGACAACTTCTGTCTTGTTCGGGTGAACTCTGCGGTGTTCGAGTCATTCCTGCAGTCGATGTTGCGGTTGTCCAGGTGCAAGCTGCGCGTCGTTGCGGTGGATGGGTGGGTTGGCCAGTACGGGCGAGGGTTACGACGCCCTGCGAGTCGGCGAACCCGCGGTGGCTGGTCGGCGCAACGTGGCCGCTAGGGTCGGCGCCTTGGTTTGTGTCTCCGGCCACTCCTGTTGAGTACCTAGGGCTTGAAGTTGAAGTGGTACAAGCCGGCGTCGCCTGCGGCGACGAGTGACCGACCGGATGGGCTCCAGGCGCAATCTTTGAGCGAGCCGTCGACCCGCATGAGGGTGCTGATGTCGCCGGTGGCCGGGTCCCAGACCCCGACCGACCCGTCGTCGCCGGCGCTAGCTAGCCAGGTGCCGTCCGGGGCGATTACCACCGCCGTCACCGGGCCGGCGTGGCCGGCGAGGGTAGCGCGCGGCTCGCCGGTGGCCGGATCCCAGACCTGCACCGACCCGTCGCCGCTGCCGCTGGCCAGCCAGGTGCCGTCCGGGGCGATCGCCACCGCCGTCACCGGGCCGGCGTGGCCGGCGAGGGTAGCGCGCGGCTCGCCGGTGGCCGCGTCCCAGACCTGCACCGACCCGTCGCCGCTGCCGCTGGCCAGCCAGGTGCCGTCCGGGGCGATCGCCACCACCCTCGCCGAGTCGGCGAGGGTGGTGATGACTTCGGCGCGCAGCTCGCCGGTGGCCGGGTCCCAGATCCGCACCGACCCGTCGTCGCCGGCGCTGGCCAGCCAGGTGCCGTCCGGGGCGATCGCCACCGCCGTCACCGGGCCGCCGTGGCCGGCGAGGGTAGCGCGCGGCTCCCCGGTGGCCGCGTCCCAGATCCGCACCGACCCGTAGGTGCCGCTGGCCAGCCAGGTGCCGTCCGGGGCGATCGCCACCGCCGTCACCGGGCCGCCGTGGCCGGCGAGGGTAGCGCGCGGCTCCCCGGTGGCCGCGTCCCAGATCCGCACCGACCCGTAGGTGCCGCTGGCCAGCCAGGTGCCGTCCGGGGCGAAAGCGACCGCGAATGTATGGCGGATGTGCGCTATTAGAGCGTCTTCTGGCCGATTGGTGGCCGGATCCCAGACCCGCACCGACCCGTCGCCGCCGGCGCTGGCCAGCCAGGTGCCGTCCGGGGCGATCGCCACCGCCGTCACCGGGCCGGCGTGGCCGGCGAGGGTAGCGCGCGGCTCCCCGCTGGCCGCGTCCCAGACCTGCACCGACCCGTCGTCGCCGGCGCTGGCCAGCCAGGTGCCGTCCGGAGCGATCGCCACCGCCGTCACCCGGCCGGCGTGGCCGGCGAGGGTAGCGCGCGGCTCCCCGCTGGCCGCGTCCCAGACCTGCACCGACCCGTCGTCGCCGGCGCTGGCCAGCCAGGTGCCGTCCGGAGCGATCGCCACCGCCGTCACCCGGCCGGCGTGGCCGGCGAGGGTAGCGCGCGGCTCCCCGCTGGCCGCGTCCCAGACCTGCACCGACCCGTCGTCGCCGGCGCTGGCCAGCCAGGTGCCGTCCGGGGCGATCGCCACCGCCGTCACCCGGCCGGCGTGGCCGGCGAGGGTAGCGCGCGGCTCCCCGCTGGCCGCGTCCCAGATCCGCACCGACCCGTCGTCGTCGGCGCTGGCCAGCCAGGTGCCGTCCGGAGCGATCGCCAGCGTCATGCCAGCCCGGCCGGCGAGGGTGCCGCGCAGCTCGCCGGTGACCGGATCCCAGATCCGCACAGACCCCTCGTCGCTGCCGCTGGCCAGCCAGGTGCCGTCCGGAGCGATCGCCACCGCCCTCACCGGGCCGAGGCGGCCCCTCATGATGTCGCGGCGCTGTGCCCGGAGATGAAGGCCGCCGAGGGTGGCGCGCGGCTCGCCGGTGGCCGGATCCCAGACCCGCACCGACCAGTCATCCGTGCTGGCCAGCCAGGTGCCGTCCGGGGCGATCGCCACCGCCATCACCCAGCCGACGGGGCCGGCGAGGGTAGCGCGCGGCTCGCCGGTGGCCGGATCCCAGACCCGCACCGACCCGTCGTCGCCGCCGCTGGCCAGCCATGTGCCGTCCGGGGCGATCGCCATCGCCGTCACTCGGCCGGTGTGGCCGGTGAGGGTGCGGCGCAGCGCGGGATCGGGTAGGTCAGGCAGCGGCCACTTGTTGATTAGCCTCGGCGGCTTGCGGGCAGCAGTAAGGGCCTGGGCCTGGGCGCCCCAGTCCGGATCGTGGCTCACTCTGCTGTACAGGATGTCGATCAGCGAGTGCGGCGGGTCGGTCGGCGCCAGCAGATGGGCGGTCTGCGCGAGCACCCGGCCAAGCCGCTTGGCGCGCGGGGTGCCGATCAGGGTCAGGTCGGCATACGGCCCGGCCGGGCCGGACACCCGCAGCCGCGGCCCGGCCCACCGCAGATCTGCGGCGACCTCTTCGGCCTGCCCGGCTCGCCCGGTGGCGAGCAGATGCTCGATCAGGTGCTCCCGCAGGTACCGGGCCGTCCCGAGCAGTTCCCACCACGCCGTCACCGTGCCGCCGCCGGGCGCGGCCGCCGCGGCGGTGGGCAGGTCTTGCGCCGCGGCTTCCAGCAGCACCTGGTGCAGCTGGGCCAGCCGGGTGCTGCCGAGTTCTTCGCGCAGGAAGTCCCGGATGACGTCGTGCACGGTGACGGCTCCGTCGCCGCCAGGCACTAGGGTGAGCAGGGCGAGGTCGGCCAGCCGGGCGCACAGCGCCCCCGTGGCCAACCGGTCCAGCCCACCGGTGGCCCGCCACAACGCCGTGATCAACGGGACCGGGATGGTCTCGTCCTCGGCGAAGACCGCCAGCTCCGCGAACCGGTCATGCTCGGCCGCGCTCAGCAGGCCGGTGCTGGCCTGGATCGTGGCCCGGACAGCCCGCTGCCGCTGGTCCGGGGCGCTGACATCCAGCCGCTGGCCCGCCGCCCCGGTCAACTGGTCGACCTGCAGCGCCCCGCGGCGGCGCAGCAAGGCCAGCAGATCCTCCGCGGCAGCGGCGATGTCCCGCAGCTGCGCCTGATCGGCCAGGATCTTGTTGACCAGCCGCAGCAGCAGCGGCCACCGCCCGGTCTCTTCCAGCAGCCCTGCGGCGACCGCGGCCGGAAGCGGCGGCAGCCCCGCCGACAGCAGCGCCCGCGCCTGCGTTTCGGACATCTGGTCGACCTTGACCGGCACGCTGGCGCCCCTGGCCAGCGAGGGGATCCGGGTCGTGACCAGCCGGGCGCACCGCCCGGCGACCGGGAACGCGGCCAGCTGCTCCTCCGACCACACGTCATCGAGCACCACCAGCCGCCGTGGCCCGGCGTCCAGCACCGCGGCCAGCTGATCGGCGGCCTGCCGCGCGTCGGTGGACGTTGCCGCCCAGCCCGGCTCCATCTGCCCGATCAGCCCATTGACCAGGCCGGCCAGCGCCTGCTTACCCTCGTCCTTGCCCACGTCCCGGCCGAGCGTCACCCAGTACACCCGGTCCCGGAACCGGCGCAGCACCCGTGGGTCCGCGCGCACTATCTTCGCCACCGTCGTCTTGCCGAACCCGCCCGCCCCGTGCACCGCCGTGGTGATGCCCACCGTCCCGGCCGAGCGCCGCAGCGCGGCCACGATTTGGGCCACCTCGGCCGGCCGGTCCACCACCCACGGCTCGGGCCGCTGCACCGCGGGTACCAGCCGCGAAAGCCTCCGCTCGTACCACCGCGGCGCCGCCCACGCCAGCAACCACGCGACCGCGACGGCCGCCGTCGCCCCGGCGGTCCACCACAGAGGGTGCCGTTGTAGACCCGGAAACCCCTTGGGAGCCGTGGCGCCCGTCAATACGTTCCCCGCGACAGTCAGCACCGCCGCCGCCACCGCCGTCACCACACCGGCCAGTACCAGCGGCGCCAGCCGCCACCACCGCACCATCCCCACCCCCTCAGACAGCATCCCATTCAATCGCGCGTTGGGCCTGATACGGTACTCGGCGCCGAAACCGAAGAGATGACCTGAACAACCCGCGCTCCAACCGTTCAGGGTGACTCTTCGAAGCCCAGCTAGCTGGAGGCTTCGGTCGCAGAGATCAACTGAACGGGACATTGACGGTTAGGTTCTCCTTGCCTTTCCCGTTGACCTTGACCTGCTGTTTCTGACCTTTTCTTTCTCTGGTCTTTCTCTCGTTTCCCGTGTTTATCCTGGCGCTGGTGTCCACCCTGCTTCTGGTCTTTAATCGGGTACTGTTTACCTTGGCTCGTGAACGGCCGACCTCGGCTGTCCTGTGCCAGAGATGTTGAGGCATTGCCAGCGCACCTGAGACATTCGGCCGGGCGCTGCCACTGGGTTGGGGCACCCTGCTCCCCGGCTCGCGCGATCATCCGCGCCAGGTGTCCTGCCAGAGAAGTTGAGGCATTGCCAGCGTGTCTCAGGCATCGAGCGGACCGCTGCCAGTAAGTTGAGGCACCTTGTGATCAATCTCGATCGTGAGGTGCTTGGTGGCTGGTGCGGGCTCGGCCGGGTGGCAGCCGCGTGATCTCACGCAGGTAGGATGATAAGACGATGCAACAGACTACAAAGGTTCAGGATCTCCCGCCCGACAATGGATCACGAGTGGCAATCTATGACGCCATTTACGAACATGCTAGAGCGACCGGTACGCCGGAGATCTCTGACAGTGAGCTTTTTGAGAGAGTGATTGGTCGTGTCCGAGTCCTAGTGCCGCGCGAGTTGCATCTCATAGGTGACCAAGCTTATTTGAACGAAAAGGTCGACGCCTGCCTGGAGGGACCCCTGCCGTGATCCCCCGTGCCAGGACTCGGCGGCCCTCCTCAGCTAACCAGCCCGCCCCACCGGCTTTCCTGGAACGCCTGGCCTTGCAAAGGATCAGCCGGGAGAAAGGCAAGCGTGTTGGGGTGAACGGCCGACGCAGCTGGGCGCGATCCCAGCAAGGACCAATTGGGCGACGCCATCGGTGGCGCCGACGAAGGCATCATGGGAGGGGCCCGCGGCTCCGAGAGTTCAGCGAAAGCCCCACGACCGACTTACAGGCCGGAACCAGCGCCGTGACCTGGCATTCCTGCGCGCTGCGCCGCGTCTTCCCTGGCACTGCACCCCAGAGGGCTGAGGAGAGACTCACGCGCGTTGCTCAGATCGGGCCGGGGGCGCCGCCGGATGTGTGGCGGGCAAGCATGACAAGTTGAGCGGCGGCGCCAGCCGGATCCGCAGCCGGCCAGGCGACGGTCTCCCCCAGTAGATGCCAGCAAAAGCGCCGGCCGTCGCACCACACCGTGACGCCCAGGCACACCGACAGCACGCTGATCGAGCCGCTGGCCGACGCATAGAGCCGCTGCACGTCGTGACGGTCCAGTTCGCCCGCTAGCGCCCACACCGCCGCCCGCGCGTTGGGCCGACCGGTCATCGCGGGCATCGCCACAGCCACCCCACCCCGTCAATGTGTCGCTCAGCTGACGCGAAACCACACCGTACGGCCGGCGACATCCCCGGTCACACCCCACGCGCTGGCGAGCCCGTCCACGATTTGAAGGCCCCGGCCGCCCTCCTGGCCACCGCCGGCCGCTGGGCTCCGTAACTGCGGGGGCGTCGGGCCGCCCTCGTCCTCGACGCCAAGCCATATCCAACCCGGGTCGGCCGTCTCGACGAGCACGCTGAACCGGCCGCCAGGCTCCCCGCTTCGTGAATGCTGCACCGCGTTGGTGGCGAGTTCGTCGGCCATCAGTACCACGTCGCCGGCGGCCGGGAAGTCCTGCAGCACCAGCGCGACAAACGTGCGTACCTGCGGCACTTCATCCGGCTGCCCCGCAAAGCTACGGCAGCACCTCGGCAGCTTGAGGGACGTGCGGTATTCAGCTACGTCCTGGTCCGCTTCGGCGGCCACCTCCTCCAGGTCAGATGTGCCGCCGCCGATGTTCTGCTGAGGTGCGCGTATCAATGCCTCTCCCCTTGGTCTTCCGTTGTCACGAATAGTTCACCCGGCGTGCTCGTGTGTGCGACAGTGACCAGTAGGTACGGATGGGAACGCACGCGGACGCAGCAGATGCGGCCGCTCGGCGACGCGAAGGCACCCACGATGCCAGTTGATGGTGACGTGCTCCGCTCATGGCGGCGCGCACGCAGGTGGGACGTACCCGAGATGGCCCGGCAGCTACGGCGGGTGGCCGACGACCATATGCCGGTGCACGATGCGCTGGTGCGGATGATCCGCCGCTGGGAAAGCGTGGGCCTGCGGACCGAACGCTACGAGCTGCTCTACGCGGCTGCGCTGGCCACCAGCCCGGACCAGCTCTGCACAGGATCCGCGAATGGCGACGTCAGCAACACGGCCAGCTCTGATCGCACCTCACGCCCGCTCTCGGAGGCCCTCGACCTCGGCACGTGGCTAGCGGCGACAAACGCCGGAGAAGGAATCATCACCTACCTCGCGGCGACCGCCCGGCGGCTGGTTGAGGATTACACCCGCCAGCCGCCCCTGACGGTGCTGCAAGACACGATAGAGACGCAGCGCCGCATCGCGTCCCTGCTCCGCGGCGGGCGGCAACGCCTTGCCCAGACGCGCGACCTCTGCATGATCGGCGCCGAGGTGTACGCGCTCTTGGCCCTGCTGTGCAGCGATGTCGGCCAGTATCCGGCCGCGGAGGCGTACGGGCACGTGGGATGGATATGCGCCGAGGAATCCGGCTCAAGTCTCGCGGGGGCTCTGGTGCTGAGCGCCCAGGCGAAAACCGCCCAATGGCGTCGGCGATACGCTGCCGCGGCGGCCAACGCGCGGCACGGCTACGAGATGTGCCCGCCGACCGACGCCCGCGTTCTCCTCGCGTGCCAGGAGGCGAACGCGGCACAGGCGCTCGGTGACTCCAGCCGCGCCAGCGAAGCGCTGGCGCGCGCGCAGGAGGTGGCGCGAAGCGTGACGCCGGACCCCGACGACGACGGCACAACCGCGTGGTCGTGCCCGCCAGCGCGTGAAGCCAACTATGCGGCCATCGTGAACCTGGGCGCCGGACAGCTTGAGCGCAGCCTGAGCGACGCCGCGCGGGCAGACGAAGCGTGGGAGTCCGGCTGCCCGTGGGTCTATGGAACATGGGCGCAGGTCCGCATCGGCGCGGCGATCGCGCACGTCAGAAACGGAGAGGCGGAAGGCGCAGCCGGTGAGATCGCACCCGTGCTTTCCCTTCCGGCCGAATACAGGGTCGTCACCCTGACCGACCGGCTCTTGTACGTGAACCAGCTGTTGCGGGGGCCGCGCTACCGCAACAGCTCGGCCGCTGCAAACCTGAGCGCAACCATTGCCCAGTTCTGCGCGTCATCGCTGCGGAAGAGGGCCATCACCGCGGCGGCGATGTCATGAGTCCGCTGCCGGAACGGATGGCGAACCACTGGTGGTGGCGGCCGGGCTGCCGGCCCGGCCGCAGGCAATACGTTTGGCACATCCTTCTTGACGATCAGCCTGCGGCCCGGGCAGCAGTCCGAAAGGTCCAGGCGGCGCTCACCGGAATGGCCGGCCTCGATCTCGTGCCCGAGCGGTGGCTGCATCTGACGACTCATATCGTCGGCTTCGCCGATGAGATCAGCGATGCCGAGGCGAAAGAGATTGTCGGCACGGTCGCGGATAGTCTCCGGGCGATGGCACAAGTGCCGGTCACGTTCGGCCGGACTGTGTTCCATCCAGAGGCTGTTGTGCTGGCTGCCCGGCCCATTCCAGCGCTCGCGCCTATCCGCGAAGCCGTGTACAGGTCCGCCGTAGAGGTGCTGGGCGCCGGTAGAGCTGACGGCGGCGGCGACTGGGTTCCGCACGTGACCGCGGCCTACAGCAATGCTGAAGGCCCCGCCCAGCCCGTCATCGAGGCCGCAGCAGCGGCGGCGACGACTTGCGACGGCACGATCGGCCAGGTTCATCTGGTGACCCAGGAACGCGTCGGCCACTCATACCTATGGGAACGGGTTGCCACGGTGCATCTGGGCGACGGAACGCGCCCGTGACGCGGCGAGCATCAGAAATCGTTGCACCCGCGATCAACGCTTCGGTCAGGCCCCCAGGCAGGATCCGGTGCGGTTCGAGGACGCCACGAGGCATTCACGTCGAGCCGCTGACAGCCTCACGCTGCGCTGGTGCGTGGTTTCCGGGCACCTGCCGTTAGCCCCGAGCGGATGGTGCGGTCGATTCCTCGTTGCCCGCAGCCGGGGTCACGGTCCAGACCGGCCCCGCGGGCCGCTTCGAAAAGCTCAGCATAGGCGAGCGCCGCGGGCAGGAGACCGGAGGCGGTCAGCTGGCCGAGTGCAAAGGCCGCCCGGTTGAGGGTGTCGTTGCGCCTACCTTGTGGGGCCTGGGCGACGCGCCTGGTTTCGTATTTCAGAATCGCCCGTGCGTAATGGGCAGTACCTGCGACCCTGCGTACAGGCAGCGGCCGTGTTGGGGAAGACATGACCGGCTCGGTGAGGCGCGCGGCCAGCCAGGTCGGCAGCGGCGTCGGCGGGGCGGGAGAAACGACCATATAGGGTTGCCCGGCGATGACGCTGCCCGGAGCGACGACGTAACCGCCCGCTGCGCGGGTGTCGATGCACCAGCCCAGCCGCCCGGAAATTCGGGTCTACGCGGCGAGGCCGACGCATAGGCGCGCCAGGTGGCTGGTCCGGCTGCGGTCCAGGGGTCGGCCGTTCCAGAATCCCTCCAGCCGCAGCATGTTCAGGGCGGAGGCGTCTGCCCCGCTGAGTGTCGAGGCGGTTCGACCTCTCACCTTGTGGCTCCAGGTAGCTTCCAGCGCAAACCAACTATAAGCCGAGCCGGTCGGCGGTTACCGGGCCGGATGATCGGTGCCAGTAACCGGCTCCGGCGCATCGGCGATCTGTACCGGCACGTGCCAACAGCGCAACCCTTGATCGATTGGGTCCGCCACTTGGTCACGCTGCGACACCGTAGGACACGCTCTGCCAGCTTCCACGGGCCAGGCACGGGCCAAGCAACTCGGCCTCTGGGTCGTGAGTCAGCAGATCCCCGGTTTCATTGGGCCCCCATCAACTCTGTTGAGCCGCGGCCCTAGCTGGTCGGCTTTGCCATTGCCAGGATTGCGCTGGGGCTCCGTCTGGCTCGCGCCCATGCAGGTAGCTGGAGGCCTTATCCGGGCGGGCATTGAGGAAAAGATTGAACATGCCCGCGTTGGCTGCCCGGGCAGCCAGGGTCTGGCCGCGTCACCGGCCCCCGCCGCACGCACACCTCCAGCAGCTCCCTGACGGCCGCCGGGTTATGGAGGCTGACGTCGGCGGCTGCCCTGGTGGCCAGGGCCTGGACCGCGTCACCCGCCCCCGCCGAACGCAGCACCATCA
Organism: uncultured Actinomycetota bacterium; assembly: GCA_963820395.1. Classification (GTDB taxonomy): domain Bacteria; phylum Actinomycetota; class Actinomycetes; order Streptosporangiales; family Streptosporangiaceae; genus DATFVJ01. The sequence continues at coordinate 215,094 of CAWGAE010000010.1, forward strand.
GCAGCCTGCCGACGGCCCACGCGTGGTCGAGGCTGACGTGGCTGACGGCCCGGGTGGCCACGGCCTGGGCCGCGTCAGGTGCCCACACCGCACGCAACACCTCCAGCAGCCTGGCGACAGCCCACAGGTTATCGAGGCTGGCGTGCGCCGCGGCCCATTGGGCGGCGCGGGTGGTGTCGCCGGGGCTGAACTGGTGCATATGGGTGACAAGCTGCGATGCCGCATCCGTGCTCGCCTGACCAGCCGCTTTTGTCCACAAAGCTGTGGCATGGCGGTACAGCCCGCGGTCTTTGCGGCCTCGGCGAGGCGGGTCAGGTCGCTTGGGCTGGCGGTGTGGGCGGTCAGGGCGTCCCACAGTGAGGGCGGGCCGAGCTAGTCTTGGCGGGTGCGGCGGCCGTGCTGGTCGAGGTAGTCGGCGATCTGGTACCCGGCCACACCGGTGCCTGCCGTTGGCGGGACAGGCCGCAGGGCCCGCGCCGCACCCTTAAGCCGAACTTCCGTGATCTTGGGTAGGAGAACCCGGAGTGACCTGGGGTTATGGCTGTGGCCTCAGGTTCCTTCGTGCCTACAGGCTCCTGCGAGGGTCACGGGCACGGGTGTCTTGATCAGCTCGAAAACGCGCCGCTGCAGCGGGGTCGGAATCGTGATCTTCTGCATGCGCTGGCCCGCTATGACGGTGTTTTCCCGGCGCAGGCTGCCCAGATGGTCTAGCAGATCCTGGAATTTCATCACTGGCAGGTCTTCGCCTGTTTTCTTCGTCTGGTCCTTGGTTTTGGCTGCGCTGGAACGCCGGGCCGGGGAGACGGGATCCTCGCGTTCCGGGATGCATTCGTCGGTGAACGTGAGCGGGGCGAGGTCCTTGCGCAGGTGCCAGACAACGTATGCGGCGAGCATGCAGATCAGGATGTGCGCGCGGACGCGGGCCGCGAGGTAGTGGTAGATCGGCCGGAGGTCCAGGTCGTCGATTTTGATGGTGCGGAAGTCGCGCTCGACGCGGGACAGGTTCTTGTACGCGGCCACGGTGCCGGCTGTATCCAGGACTTCCTTCTTGACCGGAGTCCGGATGACGTAGATTCCGTCCAGTCTCTTCTCCGCCTCGATCTTTTCCGTGTCCCGCTGCCAGGTAAATGCGTCATCGGCTATGTCGAGGATGAAGTGTTTTGCGACTTTTCGTTTCTTTATTACCTTGCCGACCGCCAGGCCGATCGCGTCTTTGCCTTTAAGCCGCCGTCCCCGGCCGCCCCGGACGCGCACTGCGATCTTTTCCAGGTCGCGCCCGGTGGCGTCCAGCAGTTCCTCTCGCTTGCGCGCGCGTTCCTCCGCGAGCAGCGGATTCCGGCAGCAGGCCAGCCTTTCACCCGGGTAATCTGGATGCGTTATCTCGGCGAAATTCTGCTCGTCGAACAGGGACATTTGCAGCGGGCCGCCGTCGGTGGCCAGCGCGGCGACCTGGGGCGCTCGCAGGGCCGTGATCCATGACATGCCGTCCATGCCGCGCAGCTCGCTGATCCGCGCCGTCGTGAGCATTCCGCGGTCGCCGACCAGGATCAGCTCTTTCATTCCGAATTTATCGCGGACCACGGAGATCGCCTCCGCGCAGGATTTGGAATCTGACGTGTTTCCCGGGAATACGCGAACCGCGACCGGCCTGCCTTCGACGTCGGTGAGCAGCCCGTATTCGATCTGCTTGGTGCCGCGCTTGCCGTCGCGGGAATACCCGCGGGGCGGCGAGCTCGCAGCAATGCCCCTCGACCCATGACGATGACAGGTCGAACATCGCGATCCCGCCCGGGGTGATATGACGCCGGGCAAGGTGTCCCTCGATGTCTTCTTGCCGCGTCAGCAGCCAGTCCATTGCAGCGTATACTTCGTCGGGATCGGCGTCGGCTACTCCGAGGTCCTCGCCCAGGGTCGTGTCATTCCACCAGCTGGTGGTAGATAGTTTTGATCCCGGACGCACTACCCTGGAGGTAATCAATGCAAGGGCCAGGTCCCGCTGGCGACATTCCGGGCCGAGGAGCTTCGTCATCCCGAGCTTCTGCGTCATCGCGCAGACCGCCGCCACGTCGCCGTGGCTCAGCGACCGCTCGATCGTTATCTCGCTTTCCGCGTCCACGAGGGTCTTGCCAGCCAGGGTTTTCCGGATGGCGTCAACCGAGCTTGCGGGCAGCTCCGACAAATTGGCCAGCGTTTCTTTCTGTGATTTTCCCTGGCCGTCGCGGTATGAACGGCGCAGCAGGTGCGCTTCGTATTCGTGCCGGGCGCCGTCCTTGGCGATGTCGTGCCTGCGGGTTGTCGCCACGTGCATCGCACCCTGGGCCGCCTGAGCTGCGCACATGCCGCAAGTCTACCGCAATCGCCGTGCTATATCAACTATTTTAGTGCCTACAATTTAGCGAGTCTAGCGCGCTAACTTGGCGTAGTTCCAGGTGAGGAGAGCCACGCTACGCTGAGTGATAGGAAGTTCGGCTTAAGCTCCTCGGCTGCCCAGGCCACGGCGGTATCACGCCAGCTTTCGATGCTGGCTACGCGCTGCAGGCCGCTCAGATAGCCGACCGCAGCCTCCTGGATCAGCGCGGCGGGCAGCGGGCTGGCGTGGCCGAGCCGGGTCGCATCCATCGCTGCGGTGATGACCGCCTGGCCGTAATAGCCCCTATGAGAAAACGAGCAGGACCCGTCGCTGCGGGGCCGGTCCGGGCGCAAGCCCGGCAAGCAGCCAGGTAAGCCCCGAGAGTGATGTCGCAGGCGTCTTCGCTGCTAGGTGGCTGGTGTTTTTCGTGCGTGGCGGTCCGCCAGGTTCGTTGATCATTTCGGGAGAATTGCTGTAGTTGCGGACTTCTTCCCCGGAGTGGTCGATGACGTTGGGCCTGGCGCCAAGACAAGCTGACCTGTTCCGCACGACAGCCGCCTACTGCGACGAGCGGGTGGTGCCGGACTCGATCTATGGCATCTTGCACCGGGAGTGCTTCGCCCTCTTTCCCGACGAGATGTTCGCCGATCTGTTCGACGAGGTGGGCCGGCGCTCGGTCCCGCCGATGATCGTCGCGGTGGTCATGGTGCTGCAGCGCCTTGAGGGGCTGTCCGACCGGGAGGCGGCTGACCGTTTCACCTACGACGTGCGCTGGAAGTACGCCGCCGGCGGGCTGGAGTTCGACTACCCGGGTTTCGTGCATACGGTGCTGGTCGATATGCGCGCCCGGCTGGCCCGCTCGGCGTGCCCGGACCGTATCTTCGGCGTCACGCTGGAGGTGGGTAAGCAGGCTGGGCTGGTAGGGCGCCGCCGGGTGCTCGACTCGACCCCGCTGTATGACGCGGTCGCCACGATGGACACGGTGACCCTTGTCCGCTCGGCGATCCGGGGCCTGCTCGGCGCCGCGGGTGATCAGGAGGCTGGCCTGCGCGGGCTGCTTGCCCGCGACGATGATTACGCCGCCGCAGGCAAGCCCGCCTGCGACTACGACGACCCGGCCGCCCGGGAGGCGCTGGTCGACGCGCTGGCCAGGGACGCGCGCGCGTTGCTGGCCGCCCTCGACGGTAAGGAGCTGTCTTCCCTGCTTGCCCAGGCTGCGGCGCTGCTGGCCAGCGTGACCGGCCAGGACCTCGACCAGGGTGCCGACGGGGTGTTCCGGATTGCCCGGCGGGTCGCCAAGGACAGGATTGTCTCCGCCGTCGACCCCGGGGCCCGGCACGGGCACAAGACCTCGGCCCGCGGCTTCGACGGTTACAAGGGCCACGTCGCGATCGACCCGGACGCCGAGCTGATCACCGCCACCGCGGTCACCCTCGGCAACGCCGGGGACGCCGCAGCAGCGGCCGATCTGCTCGCCGCCGAACTGCCCGCCAAGCCGGACGAGCCCGGCTCCGAGCCGGCCCCCGCCACAAGCCCACCGGCCGCCGCCGCTGCTCCTGCTGCTGCTGCTGCTGCCGCCGCTGGCGACCCCACCGGGCCCGAACCGGGTGAGGCCGGCGAGACGACGGCCGGGCAGCCTGTGGCCGGGGACGAGGAACAGCTCGCCGTCTACGGAGACGCGGCCTACGGCGCGGGCGAGCTAATGGACACGCTGGAGCAGGCCGGGGCGGACATCTACTGCAAGGTGCAGCCGCCCGTCGCCCCGGCCGGCCGGTTCACCAAGGACGCCTTCCACGTTGACCTAACCGCCGGCGAGGTGAGCTGCCCGGCCGGGCGGACCGCGCCGCTGCGCCGGGCCGGCGAGGGGCGGGTCGCTTCGTTCGGCGCCGCCTGCGCCAGCTGCCCGCTGGCCGCGCAGTGCACCACCGCCAAGGCCGGGCGCAGCGTCTACGTCGGCCCGTATGAGGAGCAGCTGGCCCGGGCCCGCGCGCGTCAGCGCGATCCGGACTGGACGGCCGGTTACCGGGCGACCCGGCCCAAGGTCGAACGCAAGATCGGTCACCTGATGCGGCGGCGGCACGGCGGGAGGCGGGCCCGGGTCCGCGGCCAGATTAAGGTCGCCGCCGACTTCGCTCTGCTCGCCGCCGCGGTCAACCTGGCCCGCCTCGGCGTGCTCGGCCTCGCCTGCCACGGCGGAACCTGGGTGGCGAACGCCAGCTGAGACCAGGCAAGCCCCGGCAGGGACAGACCCACACAGGCGCGCCTGCGCGCCTGCCCAGGGTCGCAACAGACGCCCACCTGACCGTCATCGGGGTAGCTGCAGCCCGCGCGGACCCAAGACCGGCCGCCTAGCGGCGATACGCGAGCATCTGGAGCCGGGGCACGAACGAGCTCACCTGCACAACCGACCCTTTAACACCAGCCACCTAGGGCGTGTCCCGTAGATCTTCGGTCCTGGCTGGTGTAGATCAAGTCGGGTGGATGATCGCCTGAGTCGTCATGACCTGACTGATGAGGAATGGGAGCGGCTGGTGCCGCTGCTACCTGCCGATGCCCGGCAGGGCCGACGCTGGAGTAATCACCGGATGGTGATCGACGGCATCATGTTCCGGACCCGCGCCGGCTGCCCGTGGCGTGACCTGCCGGGCGAGTACGGGAACTGGAAGACCGTCTATAACCGGCACCGCGGGTGGTCGCGGGACGGCACCTGGGAGCGGATCCTGAATTGCCTGCGGGCCGGCTGCGACGAGGCCGAGGGCGCGGACTGGACGGTCAGCGCGGACTCGACGGTGGTGCGCGCGCACCAGCACGCCGCGGGCGCCCGCCGCGCCCGGGCCGCCGATCTGGTGGTCACGGGGGGCGCCGCCGAATGACAAGAATCCGCCGGGCGGCGGGACGAACCGGGAGGCTCTGGGCCGCTCCCGCGGCGGGCTGAGCACCAAGATTCACCTGGCCGCGGACCGGCGGTGCCGCCCGGTCACCCGGATCCTCAGCCCCGGCCAGCATGGCGACTGCCCGCAGTTCATCCCGCTGATGGAGCAGATCCGCATTACCCGCCGCGGGAAGGGGCCCCGCACCCGGCCCGGCCGGGCCGTGGCCGACAAGGCGTACTCCTCGGCCGCCAGCCGCGCTTACCTGCGTCGGCGCGGGATCAAGGCCGTCATCCCGGTGAAGGAGACCAGAAGAACCACCGGCGCGCCCGCGGCCGGTCCGGCGGCCGCCCGCCCGCCTTCGACCCCGGACGCTACAAGGAGCGCAACACCGTCGAGCGCTGCTTCGGCAAGCTCAAGCAGTTCCGCGCTGTCGCCACCCGCTACGACAAGCGCGAGCTCATCTTCCGGGGCACTGTCGACGTCGCCTCAATCCGGATCTGGCTACGCGATCCCGTTCCATGATCTACGGGACGCGCCCTAGTGGTAGTGGCGGGCGTGGGCTTGGTGGCGGTGGCGCCGGGTTGAGCCGCCGAAGTCAAGACTGGCCGTATCCGGGCATTGCCCGGTGGCGACGGCCGGGAGGTCGACGATGTGGCAGCGGATCTCGGTGTCTTCGTTCAGGTGGTAACTGGCGCACACCCGGTGGTAGCCATCGGCGATTTGCAGCGGGCGGCCCGTCGTCAGGTCTCCGCGTACCAGCAGCACCGGCGACAGCGGCTGGCCCTTGGCGGCTTTATTCACGTCCTTCGCAACCTCCGGGTCGTCAACGGCGAGCAGCGGGAGACACGCCGCGCGCAGAATCTCCTTCGCCTGCTGAGTTACCGTCGGTGCCTGCGACAGGACGCTGGCCAGCACCTCCACCTTGTCCGCCGGGGCAAGCAGCCGCAGATAGGAGGTGACCGCCGGGTAGTCATGCGCGGCTGGAGCATCGGCCCAACTCAGCGTCGCCTTCTTCGCCATCACACGTCCCCTTCCAACCATCAGTGATCGCCGAAGGCGACTCAGAACTCCGGGACACACCGCGCCGATGACTCAGGTCAACGTGACCAACGAGCTAATGACTCAGATCCACGACGCCTGATTCAGATCGGATGGGACAGGACAATGGCTCCCCCGGAGTTGGCCTTCGTTGAGCTGGTACCAACCCCCGCCGACCTTAGTCCCCCCTGTTGTCCCCCACAGCCTGTTCGGATCTTTCGAATCTAGGCTTTGACCTGGAGCCCCCTTACGGAATCGAACCGTAGACCTTCTTCTTACCATGGTGAGGGGCATCGGTCCGCACCAGTACTCAGGATGCCGTTGCTGTTCGCCGCTTGCGTCCAGGCCTCTTCTGGCCCTCCTTCGGCACGATGTCCGGGATCTCGCCGTCGACGCTCCGGAAGATCCGGTCCATGACCTCGGCGCCCTCTTGCAGGACCGGCCGCAGCTCCTGCCGGTAGACGGTCTCGGTGACATGGCTGCTGGCGTGGCCGACGAGCCGGGCGATCTTCTCGATAGCCATGCCATCGTCGGATAGCAGCGAAACGAACGTGTGCCGCAGGTCCCGAGGCGCCCAGTCCCTGCCAAACCCGGCCCTCTCGCAAACGTCCTGGAACATCTTCCGGATGTGCCTCGCACCCAGCGGTGTACCGGTGGCCGTGGTGAATACCCTACCGGTGTCCTGCCAATGCGAACAGGACGCCTCCCGCTCAGCCGCCTGGTGTTCCTGCCACTCCCTGAGCGCCCCGACGGCCATCTGCGCCAGCTTCAGCGCGCGGCGGGACCTCGGGGTCTTCGTGTCTCCTCCGGCCCGATCCGCGCGCAGCACCGCGACTGACGGAGGATTGCCGTCCAGGTCGATGTCCTCCTCCCACCCGATCGCCCGGGCTTCTTCGGGCCGCACGCCCGCCATCAGGCTCACCGTGATGTAGGCATGCATCAGCGAGGCCGGCCGACGGGGATCTTTCAGCCCGGCGTGCAGCTCCAGGACTGGCAGCTCTCGTGACGCGAGGATCAAGGCCGCAGCCTGGGGAAGCGAGAAGGCCCGCCTGCGCCGACCGGCCGTTCCGTTGGGTGTGTCGATGAGCGCGGCCACGTTCCGGCCGACCTTGCCCTTAGCCTCCGCGTACCGGATCGTACGGCGCAGGGAGTTGTGCGCGATCTGCAGCGATCGGCTGGACAGCTCGCCGGTGAGCGAGTTCAGCCCTGCCTCGACTTCCTCCGCTGTGAGGTCCCGCAGCGTCTTGTGGCCGATCTTTCCCAGCAACGGGGCCAGGGCGTCCTGGTAGATCTGCCGGGTGCGCCCGGACCGGCCCGGCAGCCCGTGCTCCAGCCAGTCCCGGGCAGCCCGCTCAACCTTGTAGGAGCGAGAGGTGGCCAGCCCGGCGTCCAGTTCTTCCCGCTTCTTGTTCAGGGCGTCGATGACATCCTGCTTGGTCCGGCCGCTGACCTTGTACCGCCTGCGCCGGCCGTCCGGCCCGAAACCCCGGCTGAGCACACCGCGCCAGCGGCCCTTGCAGTGCCGGTGGTACCTGTTGTCCGTGCACGGGGCACCTTCGTGATCGAAGATGATCGTGCCCCGGCCCTGAGCACCCTTCCCCATACCTAAGACCATACACGGGTGGTTCCCGCTATGGTTCCCGGTTTATCTTCTTCAAGATCAACATGTCCTCTGACCTGGTGGGCGCAGGCGGGTTCGAACCACCGACCCCTCGCTTGTAAGGCGAGTGCTCTACCGCTGAGCTATGCGCCCAAGACATCAGTGTGCGCTATTGGGAACCGGGCCGTGCCCGACGCCGCAGGGCCGACCGATGATTCCTGGACCGGATAAGCCTATCCGGCCAAGGCCCGGCCCACGCGGCCCGGTCAAGGGATGACCGGCAACGCGACGCGTACTGCCCTGGATGCGCATGCCGCTTCGGCCAAACGAGCGACCCGCGACCCGGGCCCGCGAGCATTGACAGCGATCAGCGCCATAGAGCCGAGCAAGCTGGCCAGATCACGGCAGGCCAGCGCCGACTCCCCCAGCGCGGCTCCTCGAACGTCGCGGGGTTGCTGCTCATAATTGGCGAGCGTGTCAGCGGAGCACAAAGGGAACAGTGGCGGGGCCGCATGCCCGGTTGCCAGGACCGTTCGCCGAGGGCAAAGTGCGGTCGAGGCGAGCACGGTGTCGTCGCGTGTGCCGGTAGCGCCATACAGCGGCACAGGCGGCGTGCAGCCGTGGTTGACGGCGTCCGCAAAGCACGGGCAGCCGCGCGGGATGCACTCCCGAGCCGCCGATGCCGATCTGGTTGAGCCGGACCACAGGCATCGCGCGGGCAGTTCCGTGGCGAAGCAGCGGCCCGGCACCGCCGTATGGCTGCAGAGCAGCCCAGCCAGTGTCCGGACTTCTGTCTCGCGGGTCATTTTGCCTCGCGATCAAGAACGTGTAGTTGGCAGGCCGATCCGGTGTTGTGGCCATGACGGGCCGACCAAAGACGGGGCGCGCTGCGGAGCTGACTAACAAGGCACGATGGCCGTCATAGGTGCGGCGGGGTGACCGGCTTGCCGAGCACCCGTCCGAGCGCCTGGGCAACCTCTTCCGCCAGGCCCGCCCTCCCTGCCGTCTCGCCGAGAGCAGTTTCCTCACCCGAGGGCGGGGGTACCGCGGACCGGATCCATCCGCATTCCCTGCACTCCACCTCACCGAGGCGGGCAATCAACCGCACACCGCCGCACGAGCCGCAGTGATCAAGCTCGGCCGTCCAATCATGGGCAACCTGGCAGTCCGGGCAGACCAGCACCTGCCGGTCATGACGTACACGCCGTTGCCACGGGCTTGGCCCCCGGTCCGGATCAACTTGCCGCGATCCGCAGCGGTAGCAGGGCATCGCCAGAGGTCCTCCGCGATTGGTGAATCGCGGCCGCCCATGCGTGCGGCCGCTGTGGCTACCCCAGCCCCGCGAGTACCTTCTGGTACTGGGCGAGGTCGCGTGCCTGCGGGATAGGATTTACGACCTTCCACCGCACGACGCCGTCTTTGTCGATGATGAAGGTCGCGCGGGTCGCAAAACCCCTGTTCTCGTCGAACACGCCGTACAACTTTGCCACCGAGCCGTGCGGCCAGAAATCGGAGAGCAGGGCAAAACCGAAATGCTCCTGATCCGACCAGGTGCGCTGAGCGTACATGGAGTCGACCGACACGGTCATCAGTTCTACGTCCTCACGCGAGCTCTCAGGGAACTCGTCGCGCAGGGCGCAAAGCTCACCGGTGCACACGCCGCTGAAGGCGAGCGGGTAGAAGACGAGGACGACATTCTTCGTGCCACGGAAATCCGACAGCTTAACCGGGCTGCCGTGCTGGTCCTTCAGTTCGAAGTCGGGGGCCTGCTGGCCGACGTCGAGCGCCATGTGCGGATCCTTTCCACAAAGTCGTGTATTACCCACCGCAGAATTCCTACGGAACCCGCGGGTCGCCCCGGGCCGACGCTGCCTGCGTCCTTAGCGTCCCAAGGGCTGCCCACAGCGCCGGGTCCTGACCGACATCCGCAGGGCTGCCCTCCGTTCCACCCCGCCAGCACCCAGGTACATCATCCAGTCTGCCATCCACTGGACCCCGCCGCCGTACCCATCGGCGCCCTCGGCGTCCTACCGTAGCGAGCACCCGGGCGGAGGGGCGCGCAGTCAGGCGCCGACGACGGCTGGTGCCAGCCGGCGCGGCCACTACCGACGGCGGGCCGGCTACCGCCAGCCGAACAGTCAGCGCCGCGCCTTGGGTGCGACAAGACGGCTGCCCGACCAGTCGCGGGCAGCGCTCACGCTGCTGGTTTGAGACAGGCCCGCAGTAGGCGCCACCTCACCGATATCGCTGGGCTCAACGTGGCCCTCTCGGCCCGCCTTGGGCGTGAGCAGCCAGATGTAACCCCCGTCGGTCAGGGATGGGACCGCGTCGACGAGCGCTTCGAAAAGATCACCGTCCCCATCACGCCACCAGAGCATGACAACGTCGACCACGTCCTCGTAGTCCTCGTCGACAAGCTCGACTCCTTCGACGCCAGCCACCGCGTCGCGTAGCCTCTCGTCGCAGTCGTCGTCGTAACCGATTTCCTGCACCACCTGGCCCGGCTTGATCCCGAGCTGCTCGGCCAGGCCGCGTTCACCCTGCGTCTGGCCCGCGGTCGCGCTCACTTACGTCCTCCTCGCAACCTTTCCCGCTCTGCCGCCCAGCATCGGGCACCGATTCCTGTCACCCGCCGCGACGGCAGTGGCGACGGCACTACTTGCTCGGATAGTTCACACTGGGTCGGCCCGGCGCGCAAGTGGCAATACCCGACGCGATGGAAAACCGGAGGCGGACACTGCCCCGGATCGGCCTCCGCGGACGGCCGTGGTATACCGCATACGGCAACTAGCCGAGATACGAGAGCCGCACATGGCGTTCCGGATTATCCACATTCAGGTCCACAAGAGCCACCGACTGCCACGTACCGAGCGCCAGCCGGCCCCCGATAACCGGAAGCGTTGCGTACGGCGCCACAAACGCGGGCAGCACATGCGATCGCCCATGGCCATGCGAGCCGTGAGCGTGCACCCACCGGCCTGACAGCGGAAGCAGCTGGCCGAGCGTGGCGAGCAGGTCCCTGTCACTACCCGCGCCGAGTTCGATCAGCGCAACCCCCGCCGTGGCATGCGGCACGAATACATGCAGCAGGCCGTCACCTCCCGCAGACATCTCGCGGGCGAACTTCTCGCAGGCCCCGGTGATGTCGTGTACGGTCTCATGGCCGCCAGTACGTACCTCGATAATGTCAGTCTTCATACCGACTTCATACCGGACTTCACTGGAGCCTCGCGCTCACCCCACACCGGCAGCGCCCGCAACGCGAATACCGAACGGCTCCCGCGCCATCACCGGTGCCGCCTGCCACGAGGCCGAACCGCAACGACGAGACAGACCAGTGTCAATGGCTACCAACCGGCTCGACCACCGCATCCGGGCCGGGGAAGACGAGCCTGGTATGCCCGTCGTCGAACCGCACGAGGTATGGCGGTCCCCCCGCTTGTCCCTTGATCTCGACAATCTCCCCGGAACGGTCCGGGGTGCCCACCATGTTGCCGTGCACGTGCAGCCGATCTCCAACACTCGCCTGCATGACGAGCCCCTTCCCATCTGCCGTACTGCCGGGCGTCGTACCCGCGTCCTGTGCGCTTGATACCTGGGCACGCTGCCGCCTAATTGTGCACCCAGCGTGGCACGGTGACGCTTAACGCGCAAAGAGGCCGAAAGACCCGCCTCCGCCTTGTGGTCTTCTTGCGGAGACTGCTGAGGGCTTACAAGGTTCCGCCGCAGGCGGAACCGCCACACGCAGCAAGGATCGGCCGTGCGGGTAGCGTGAAGGTGCCGTGTAGGGCGCGTCCGCGGCGACCTGCCGCATGAACCATCAACGCAGGCCACGAGCGCGGGCCAGACGCAGGACGCGCCCGCAGCGGCCAGTGGCAGCACAAACTGCGGTTACCCGAGGGTAGAGATGCATTTCCCTGCTGCTGGTAAGACGATTGGTATGGACCAACAGTCCACCTGGGAGTACCCGGCCATAACAATCTCGGAAGGCGAAGGAACCTGTGGCTTCAGGACGCCAGCGATTCTCGATTATCTCAGACGGGCTACCCACCCAGTTGCCCGATGTCGACCCCGACGAGACCGGGGAGTGGCTCGACTCGTTCGACTCGGTCGTGAAGACCCACGGCCGCGGGCGGGCGCGCTACATCATGCTCCGGCTGCTTGAAGCCGCTCGTGAACAACAGGTCGGGGTGCCGGGCCTGCGCAGCACCGACTATATCAACACGATCCCGCCCGAACGGGAGCCGTGGTTCCCTGGGGATGAGTACGTGGAGCGCCGGATCCGCGCGTACATCAGGTGGAACGCAGCCGTTATGGTGTCCCGCGCGAACCGGCCGGGGCTTGGTGTCGGCGGCCACATCGCGACCTACGCGTCCGCGGCAAGCCTGTACGAGGTGGGCTTCAACCACTTCTTCCGCGGCAAGGACCACGGTGAGTCCGGCGACCAGGTCTTCTTCCAGGGCCACGCCGCGCCGGGCATCTACGCCCGCGCAATGCTCGAGGGCCGGCTGACCGAGCACCAGCTGGACGGTTTCCGCCAGGAGCTTTCCCACCAGGGCGGCGGGCTGCCCTCCTACCCGCATCCCCGCCTGATGCCCGAGTTCTGGGAGTTCCCCACCGTCTCGATGGGCCTCGGCGCGATCGACGCGATCTACCAGGCCCGCTTCAACCGCTACCTGCTTGCCCGCCACCTCAAGGACACGAGCCGTTCGCACGTATGGGCCTTCCTCGGCGACGGTGAGACCGACGAGCCCGAGGTCCTCGGCGCGATCGGCCTCGCGGCGCGCGAGGAACTCGACAACCTCACCTTCGTGATCAACTGCAACTTGCAGCGGCTCGACGGCCCGGTGCGCGGTAACGGGAAGATCATCCAGGAGCTTGAGGCGTTTTTCCGCGGTGCTGGCTGGAACGTCATCAAGGTCATCTGGGGAGGCGACTGGGACCCGCTGCTCGCGCAGGACGTGGACGGGGTGCTGGTCAACAAGATGAACACCACGCCTGATGGCCAGTACCAGACCTACGCCGTGGAGACAGGCGCGTACATCCGCGAGAACTTCTTCGGAGACGACCCGCGGCTGCGCAAGATGGTCGAGCACCTCTCCGACGACGACCTGCGCAAGCTGTCCCGCGGCGGTCATGACTACCGCAAGGTGTACGCGGCGTTCAAGGCGGCGCGCGATCACGTCGGCCAGCCGACCGTGATCCTTACCCACACCATCAAGGGCTGGACGCTGGGCAAGGACTTCGAGGCACGCAACGCCACGCACCAGATGAAGAAGCTCACCAAGGCAGAGCTGAAGGAGTTCAGGGACCGCCTCTACCTGCCCATCCCCGACGCGGCGCTTGACGCGGAACTACCGCCCTACTATCACCCCGGCCCCGACTCCGACGAGATCCAGTACATGCGCGAACGCCGCGCCGCCCTCGGCGGCTACCTGCCGAGGCGGCTGGTCAGGGCTAAGCCGCTGACCTTGCCGGCCAGCGAGCCGGCCGCAGGCCCGTTCGCCGAGCTCGCCAAGGGGTCGGGCCCGCAGCGGATCGCCACCACGATGGCGTTCGTCCGGCTGCTCAAAGATCTCATGAAGGACCCGGGGATCGGCGCCAGGTTCGTGCCGATCATCCCCGATGAGGCACGCACCTTCGGCATGGACTCGCTGTTCCCCACCGCGAGGATCTACTCGCCGCACGGCCAGACCTACGACGCCGTGGACCGCAACCTGCTTTTGTCCTACAAGGAGGCCGATGACGGCCAGATCCTGCACGAGGGCATCAGCGAAGCGGGGGCGATGGGGTCGGTGATCGCCGCGGGCACCTCGTACGCGACCCACGGCACGCACATGATCCCCGTCTACGTCTTCTACTCGATGTTCGGCTGGCAGCGCACCGGCGACCAGATGTGGGCGTTCGGCGACCAGCTCGGCCGCGGGTTCCTGCTCGGCGCCACGGCCGGCCGTACCACGCTCGCCGGCGAGGGCCTGCAGCACAACGACGGTCAGTCGCACCTGCTCGCCTCGGCAAGCCCGGCCTGCGTCGCCTACGACCCGGCCTGGGCATATGAGATCAGCTACATCGTCGAAGATGCGCTGCGCCGGATGTACGGCTCCAGCGAGGCGCATCCGGACGGCGAGAATATCTTCTACTACCTCACCGTCTACAACGAGCCTTACGTCCAGCCAGCCCAGCCTCGGGATTACCCCGGCGGCCTTGACGCGCTCCGGGAGGGCATCCTCAAGGGCCTGTACAGGTACCAGCCCGCGACCATCGATAGCACAGCAGCGGACGCGGAAGGCACAGGGGGCACGGAAAAGCGGCAAGACAGGCCGACCGCGACACCAGCGGAGGGCGCACCAGACGACGACGCCACCATCCAGCTGGATGCCCAGGGATCAGAACGGCTGCGCGCGCACATTCTGGCCTCGGGAGTGGCACTGCGCTGGGCCCTCGACGCCCAGCGACTGCTCGCCGAGGACTGGAACGTGGCAGCCGACGTGTGGTCAGCGACCTCGTGGACCGAGCTGCGCAGGGACGCTCTCGGCTGCGAGGAATGGAACCTGCTGCATCCGGACGCCGAGCAGCGGGTCCCCTACCTCACGCGGGCACTCGAGGGTGAGCATGTGCCGTTCGTCGCCGTAAGTGACTGGATGCGGGCGGTGCCAGACCAGATCGCGCGCTGGGTGCCGGGACCCTACTGCTCGCTCGGCACCGACGGGTTCGGGTTCTCGGACACCCGGGCGGCTGCGCGCCGGTTCTTCCACGTCGACGCCGAGTCGATCACCCTCGCGGTGCTGGCCCAGCTGGCGAGGCGCGGTGAGATCAAGCACGAGGCACTCGCCGAGGCAATCACCAAGTACCAGCTCGATGTCAGTGTCAGCGAGGCGCTGGCCGTCGAGCGATGACGCTACCCCAGCCCGGCCTAGCCGGTCTAGCCAGGACCCCGCCTAGCCAGGACCCGCCAGGACTCGTAGCCAGGACCCTCGTAGCCAGGACCGCGGACACCAGACCCCGTAGCGGGACCCTCTGTGCCAGGCGTAGGACTCGGCTGATTCTGCCAGCTTGTCCAATGCCGAACGGGGGCACCGAACGAGGTTCTGGGGATAACCGCTGCTACTCCCGTGATTCATCCCTGTCGCCGGAAGGCCGTCAGGCGGAACCTACGAGCGGGTCCAGGCTAGGAGGTCGTCCAGGCCCAGCGCGTTGATCACCCGGTCAGCGGGAACGCCGCAGAGCGCGGCGCGCTCGCAGCCGTTCGGCTGCCAGTCGAGCTGTCCGGGTGCGTGCGCGTCAGAGTCGATGGCGAACATGCAGCCCGCCTCGAGCGCGAGCCTAAGCAGCCGCTTCGGCGGGTCGAGCCGGTCCGGCCGGCTGTTGATCTCGACCGCGACCCCGTGCTCACGGCACGCGCCGAACACCGCACCGGGGTCGAACTGCGATTCCGGCCTGGTGCGCCCGCCAGCGCGCCTGCCACCGCCCTGCACGATCCGCCCGGTGCAGTGCCCAAGCACGTCGACCCGTGGATTGGCGACGGCTGTGACCATCCGCCTGGTCATGGCATCGGGCTCCATGCGCAGCTTCGAGTGGACGCTCGCCACCACCACGTCAAGCTGGTCAAGCAGGCCCGGTTCCTGATCCAGCGACCCGTCATCGAGGATGTCGACCTCGATCCCGGTGAGTATGCGGAAAGGCGCCAGCCGCTCGTTGAGTTCACTGACCAGCTGTAGCTGCCTGCGCAGCCGCTGCGGATCAAGACCATTCGCGACCGTCAGTCGCGGCGAATGGTCGGTCAGCGCGACATAGCCATGGCCGATCGCCTGTGCGGCGGCGGCCATCTCCTCGATCGGGCTGCCGCCGTCCGACCAGTCGGAGTGGGTGTGCAGGTCACCGCGGAGCGCGCCGCGTAGTGCGGCCGCCGCACCGGCGGGCTCCGTCCCTGCCGTCGCCTCGAGCCGACGCAGGTAGACGGGGACCTCACCACCAAGCGCCTCGGCGATGACGGTAGCAGTCACATCGCCGATCCCGGGCAGGTCGGTCAGGGTACCGCGGCTCGCGCGGTCGGCAAGCTCGGCCGCGGGAAGCTTGACGGCCACGTCCCCGGCACGGCGAAACGCCCGCACCCGGTAAGTGGGCTCGTTCGCCCGTTCGAGCAGGAAAGCGATCTGACGCAGCGCCTCAACGGGGTCCACGCGATGACAGTAGCCCGGATCAGCGCACGGTCCACAGGGTGAAGTACCCCACCGCGCCGAACCAGCGGAAACGCTTGTGGAAGAAGAGCCAAGTCGCCGGTGTCCAACGCTGCGACCGCAACGAGAGCACCGCCGCGTCGCTTGTCGCCAGCACCGCGCGGACCTGCGCCTGCCAGGCGGGTGCGCGGTAGAGGCCGCTGCGGTTGCCAAACCGCTCCCGGATGAGCATCTGACCGTCACCGGCCGCCAATGCGGCCCCCGTGTAGTCGACGAGGTTGGCACAGTGCAGCCCGACCTGACGGGTATTGGCGTCGGCGGCGGAAAGCAGCGAGGAATAGTCGGAGAACGCGCACGGGTGGGCCGCGAAGAACGCGCGGAACTGGGCCGCCGCGGGCGACCCGACCACCACCTCAGTTGCCGACTGGACGGCAAGAGCGGCGAGGGCGACCGCCATGGCCAGTCTCGCGACCGTCGCCGCGAAACCTTGGAGCCGCCCGAGGCGCGCCGCGGCGCGCAGCAGCGCGGCGGCGGCGATGCCGGCGCAGGCCGCGAGCGCGGGAGCGGCGAAGTCGATGTAGTGGTAGGTGTAGCTGTGCTGCGGCAGCACTAGCGCCACCTGGATGACGGCAAGCACAGCCCAGATCCGGGGGCCGCACCGGAAGGTGGTGAGGACCGCCGCCGCGAACATTGCGAGCACGGCGACGGCAGCCCACGGCGGCGCGCCGCTGCGCCCGTACAACTGTCCCACACCGGCAACCTGGTGCAGGAACATCACCGGATCCGGCGTGAGCCGCTCGGTACGCCCGAGCTGATCAACGATCACCTGGTGAAACATCGCCCCGGGGCCTGCGGCGAAAAACGGGAGGCACACTACTGCGACCGCGCCTAACGCGGCACCGGCGAGCGTCAGCGCGGCGCGCCATCCCGAGCGCCAAAGCAGCCACGCGCCGAGCACCGCGACGTCCGCGGCGGCCCAGGTCTTCACCGCTAGCGCGAGGCCAAGGACCACGCCGGCGGCGACCGGCACGCGCGCGCTCGGCGGGCGCAGTCCGGACCGCGCGCGGGTCGCACTGAGTGTCTCGCTCCCGGCGGCCGCCCCGCTCCCGGCGGCCGCCCCGCTCCCGGCGGTTGTCCCGTTCGCGGCGCGCGTCCCGCTCCTCGCGCGTGCATCGAGCAGCGTCATCGCGCTGAGCAGGCCGAGACCGATGAGCGGCTCGAGCAGCACCGTTCGCTCCGCAGCCGCGGCACCTCCCCAGGCCGCGTATGTCGCCCCCGCCGCGACGGCCGCCACCTGGCCGCAGGAGCGCCGGATGAGGCGCATCAGGAGCAAGACGTTGATGGCCGCGGCCATGATGATCGCCAGCCGGGCCGCGATCATCGCCGCTGGGTCACCCGCAAGCCTGGCGAGCGCCGCGAACGGCGCGAGCAGCAGCAGGACGCCCGGTGGCTGGAGGAAGATGAAGTCGCGGTACGGCAGCGCGCCGCCGACTAGGTGCACCGACGCGTCGTAGTACACGCCGTCGTCATACTCCAGGAGCCCGCCTAGCATGTGTTGGCTGAGCAGCGGCAACAGCCGGACGGCCACCGCGGCAGCGACGACGAGCCCGGTGACGACACCCGGCCAGCCGGGCAGGCCGGCCCTGGTCGTCACGGCGGCCCGGCAGGCCCAGCTTGCCGTGCCCGCCGATCTTGCCGTGCCCGCCGATCTGGCCGTGCCCGCCGATCTGGCCGTGCCCGCCGATCTGGCCGTGCCCGCCGATCTGGCCGTTGCGGCCGAGCAGACGCGGCCTAGGGCAGTGCCGTGCTCATCCGCCGCCGGCGCGGGAGCGTTCATATTGCCGCGAGAGCCCCTCGATCTAGAACAGAACAGCCCGCACCGCACGGCCGGAGCCCGGCTAGGTGCCAGGAATGGACTCTACCGGGAAGGTTTGCGCTGTTAGCCGGATTCCTGCGCCCGGGGCGGTTTGGCGGTGCCGTGTGAGGGGACCGTGGTGGCCGGGTCGGGCCACGTGAGGGCCGTGTGACAGGGCCGTGTGACAGGGCCGTGTGAGGGCACCACCGTGACCGGGTCATGTGACGGCCTATGTGGCAGGGCTGCTGTGACCCGGGTCTCTGACGGTTTTGTGTGACCGGGCTCTGTGACGGTTGTGCGACGCGGGTGTGTGACCCGTCCGAGCTGGCGGCCTCAGTAACTGGCGGGCCCAGCCACGGGCCGACCGGCCCGAGCGGCAAGGTGGCAGGGTGGGAAGATGAGAGCCACTCAACCCCGAGAATCGGGTGTCCGGGTCCGCGCCGCGACCGTGCGGCGGCTCGAGCGTGCGATGGGCAGCCTAGGCACCGCCGCCGTGGCCTCGATGGAGCACCGGCTTCCCTGGTTCCGCGCGATGTCCGCGGAGAACAGATCCTGGATCGGGCTGGTCGCGCAGGCGGGCGTGGCGGCGTTTGTCGACTGGATTAAGCACCCGGAGAGGGATCGGCCAGCCGTCACCGGTGAGGTGTTCGGCACCGCGCCGCGTGAGCTGACCCGCGCCGTGACGTTGCAGCAGACCGTGGAGATGGTCCGCGTCGTCATCGACGTAGTGGAATCCCAGGTCGACGAGCTTGCCGCACCGGGCGGTGAGGTGGAGCTTCGTGAGGCCGTGCTGCGGTACACCAGGGAGGTCGCGTTCGGTGCCGCCCAGGTCTACGCGCGGGCCGCCGAGGCCCGCGGCGCCTGGGACGCGCGGCTCGAGGCCCTCGTGGTAAATGAACTGCTGCACGGCGAGGTGCCCGACAGCATTCACTCGTGGACGTCGGCCCTCAGGTGGTCGTCGTCACCCGTGGTCGCCGTGGTCGGGCATACCGACGAGACCGAACCCGAGGTGATCATCGACGAGCTACGGGTGCTGGCCCGCCGGGCCCGGATTGACCTGCTCGCGGGCGTGCAGGGACATCGGCTGATCGTGCTGCTCGGCGGCGTGTCCGATCCGCTCAAGGCGGCCGGGCAGTTCGCGGGCCGGTTCGGCCCGGGGGCCGTCGTCGTCGGCCCGGTCGTGCCCGACCTGCAGTCGGCGTTCTATTCGGCGCGGATCGCACTTGCCGGGCTGCGCGCCGCGCCCGCGTGGCCGGACGCCCCACGGCCCGTCGCGGCCGATGACCTGCTGCCGGAACGATCACTCGACGGCGACCAGGAGGCTCGCCACAAGCTGATCAGCGAGGTCTACGAACCGCTGCTGGGGGGCGGCTCACCCCTGCTCGACACCCTTTCCGCCTACCTGGAGCAGGGCCTGTCGCTTGAGGCCACCGCCCGGCTGCTTTTCGTCCACCCGAACACCGTTCGCTACCGGCTGCGGCGGATAGCCGAGTTGACCGGTCACCTGCCCGGCGACGGCCGCGGCACCTTCGCGCTGCAGATCGGGGTAACGCTGGGCCGCCTCGCGGCCCGGCAGTCCGGCAGCCGGGACGGCACCGGGGACATGGCCGGCCCAGCCAATTCGTCGCCCACCCCGATCACAACCGCAGATGATTTGTAGGGTATGCACAAAGCGCGAGCGGCCAACTTGGTACCTCTCCGCATCCTTATAGCGGAGTTCTACAGGGCAGGGTGGAGGGATGCTCGTCATCGTCGCTCCCGGCCAGGGTGCCCAAGTACCCGGTTTCCTGTCTCCATGGCTTGAGCTACCTGGCGTGTCTGAGCAGCTCGCCGCGTGGTCCGAGCTCGCCGGTCGCGATCTTGTGCGCTACGGCACGACCGGCGGTGCGGACGAGATCCGTGACACCGCGACGGCGCAACCGCTGCTCGCCGCCGCCGCGATGACCGCGGCCGGGGCGCTGTTCGGCCACATCGAGGAGGCGTGGCGGCTGTCCGGCGCCGTCGCCGGGCATAGCGTCGGTGAATTCGCCGCAGGTGCCATCGCCGGGGTCCTCAGCCCGGACGACGCGCTACGCCTAGTCCGGGTGCGCGGTGAGGCGATGGCCCGCGCCGCGGCCGCCGAGCGGACCGGCATGACCGCGATACTTGGCGGCGACGGGAACAGCGTGCTCGCTGCGATCAGCGCGAACGGCCTTACCCCGGCAAACGTCAACAGCCCGGGCCAGATCGTCGCGGCGGGGACCACGGCGCAGCTTGCCGCACTCGCCGCCGACCCGCCGCCGGGCACGAGGCTGCGCCCGCTACAGGTCGCGGGCGCGTTTCATACCCACCACATGGCCCCCGCCGTCGATGCGCTGCGGCGTGCGGTCAAACACATCGCGGTCAGCGACCCTCGTATCACCCTGCTGTCCAATCGCGACGGGGCCGCCGTGCGCACGGGCGCCGAATGGCTCGAACGCGTCATCGCACAGGTCAGCCTGCCAGTTCGCTGGGATGCGTGCATGCGGACGCTGGCGGGTTACGGGACGGGTGCCATCATCGAACTGCCACCGGCCGGGACCCTGACCGGCCTGGCCCGCCGCGCGCTGCCTGGCGCCGACCTGCTCGCCCTGAAGACCCCGGGCGAGCTTGACGCCGCGCGCAGCCTCGTCGCCGCGCACGCGGTGAACACCGCGGCACACACCCCGGAGTGGCGGCTGCTCGTCGCGCCGCTGGCGGGAACATTCCGGGCGGAGGCGGGAATGACGGCAGATCACGCAGGGCTGAACGGGCAAGTGAACACCGGCGCACAAGTTGGCCATGTCCACGCACGCGGCAGCAGGCATCCGGTGGTCGCGCCCTGCGCGGGTCAGGTCGTGGAGTGGCTGGTCGAGGATGCCGACCCGGTCAACCCGGGCCAGCCACTCGCCAGGCTCCAGCCTAAGACAGCGGAATGAGAGGAAGCCCCATGCATCTGCCCGCCGGCGCACCTGCCGCGCGGATCGTGGCATTCGGCGGTTACCAGCCCGCCAACGTGATCACCAACCACGACCTCGCCGCCACCATCGCGACGAGCGACGAGTGGATCCGTAGCCGCGTCGGCATCGCCAGCCGCCGCATCGCCGGACCCGATGAGAGCGTGGCGGACATGGCGGTTGCGGCGGGCGGCAAGGCCCTCGCGGCGAGCGGCCTGTCTGCGGACGGTATCGACTTGGTCATCGTCGCGACATGTACGCCGGAAGCGCAGATCCCGAATACCTCGGCATCGGTCGCGCACAGGCTCGGTATCCGCGCACCAGGTGCGTACGACCTCAACGCGGCCTGCGCCGGATTCTGCTACGCGCTCGCGAGCGCGAGCGACGCGGTGCGCGCCGGATCGGCCCATGCGGCCCTCGTTATCGGCGCGGAGAAGCTCTCCTCGTGGATCGACTGGACCGACAGGTCGACCGCTATCATCTTCGCCGACGGCGCGGGCGCCGCGGTGGTGACCGGAGCCGACGCGGCGCGGGACGCCGGGATCGGGCCCGTGGTATGGGGTAGTGCGGGCGAGCACGCCGACAAGATCTTCATCTCCAACCAGTCATTCCTTTTCCAGGAGGGCTTGAGCGTCTTCCGGTGGGCCACGACAGCGCTGGCCCCGGTCGCCAGGGCCGCGTGCGAGCGGGCCGGAGTCGCGCCATCGGAGCTTGCCGCGTTCGTCCCGCACCAGGCGAACCTGCGCATCGTGGAGGCGATCGCGCGGCAGCTCGGTGCGCCGGAGGTCATGGTGGCCGATGACATCGTCGAAGCCGGCAACACATCGTCCGCGTCGATCCCGCTCGCGCTTGCCCGGATGACAGAGAAGGGCCACCTTGGCTCGGGAGCCCCCGTGCTGGCGCTCGGCTTCGGTGCCGGGCTGACCTACGCTGCTCAGGTGATCATCATGCCCTGAAAGCCGACCGGGTCAACGGCCGGGCGGATGCGTGAAAAAGCTGTCTCATGACCAATCACAAGAAGGAGAACACTCACATGGCGATGACCGAGCAGGAAATCCTCGCGGGCCTCGGCGAGATCATCGACGAGATCGCGGGAGTGCCGGCCGACGAGGTGACCCCAGGCAAGAATTTCGTCGATGACCTCGACATCGATTCGCTGTCGATGGTCGAGATCGCGGTCGCCGCGCAGGACAGGTTCGGCGTGGAGATCCCGGACGACGAGCTGAAGAACCTCAGGACCGTTCAGGACGTCGTCAGTTATGTGCACCGGTCGGCGGTATCGGCCTGACCAGGAGGCTTCGCGAGTCGCGCGGCGGCTTCGGCCAGGACTATAGCAGGGAGCGATCACCAAGTGGCAAGAGACCAGGTCAGCGTCGTAGTGACGGGGCTCGGCGCGACTACTCCACTCGGCGGGGACATCGGGTCGACCTGGTCGGCGATGCTCGCTGGCAGATCCGGGGTACAGCGGCTCACCGACAGCTGGGTGACGAACCTCCCGGTCCAGATCGCGGCCCCGGCCGCCGTCGACCCGGCGACGGTTCTTGGCCGTGTGGCCGCACGCCGGATGGACCGCTGTGAACAGCTCGCTGTCGTCGCGGCGCGGGAGGCGTGGCACGACGCTGGCGCACAGCAGACGGAGCCCGACCGGCTCGGGGTGGCATTCTCGACCGGGGTCGGCGGCCTAACCTCCACGCTGAACACCTACGACACGCTGAGGGAGCAAGGGTGGCAGCGGGTCTCGCCATTCAGCGTCCCGATGCTCATGCCGAACGGCTCCGCGGGCTGGATCAGCCTGGACCTGCGCGCCCGCGCAGGTGCGCACGCCCCGTCGAGCGCGTGCGCCTCAGGCGCGGAGTCCATCGGATACGGCATCGAGATGATCCGCTCCGGGCGTGCGGACGTGGTCGTGGCGGGCGGGACCGAAGCGCCCATCCATGCGCTGCACGTCGCGTCGTTCGCCGCGATGCGGGCCCTTTCCACCCGAAATGCCGAGCCGGAGCGGGCGTCGCGGCCCTTCGACAAAGGCAGGGACGGTTTCGTCCTTGGTGAGGGTGCGGCCGCAGTCGTGCTCGAATCGGCCGAGCACGCCGCACGGCGCGGTGCCCAGGTCATCGCGGTCGCGGCCGGCGCGGGCTATTCGGCGGACGCGCACCACATCGCCCAGCCCGAGCCTGACGGCATCGGCGCCGCCGCGGCCATCCGCCACGCCCTCGCCGACGCGGGCGTCGCGCCCGAGCAGGTCGTGCACGTCAACGCGCACGCAACGTCGACACCGGCGGGCGACGTACCTGAGGTACTCGCCATCAAGCGTGAGATCGGCGACACCGTCATCTCCAGCACCAAGTCGATGACCGGTCACCTCATAGGGGGCGCCGGCGCGCTCGAGGCTGTGGCGGCAATCTGCGCGCTGCGGGATTCCGTCGCGCCCCCCACCATCAACCTCGAAAATCTCGACGACGAGATCGCCGACACGGGCGCCGACATCGCGACCGAGCCGCGCGCGCTGCACTACAGCGGGCATCGCCCGACCGCCGTGCTGAACAACTCGTTCGGCTTCGGCGGCCACAACGTAGCGCTCGTCTTCACCGCCGCTTAGGAGCTTCCCTGTTCACCGCAGCTTAGGAGCGTCTCCGCGCATCCGGCGCTGGCGCTCTTGACGTACCTCGGGTGGCCGACGCCCGACCGGACAATAGCCGGAGGAGACACGTTGACCGTTCTTGACAAGCCCGCCCAAGCCCTGATCGCCCCGGCTCTGCCCGGCACCGCTGCCCATGTGCCGCGCCTGACGCGGGACCCGCAGGTGCGTCTGGCCGCACTGTTCGACGCGGGCACGCTCAGGGAGATTACCCCGCGCGACGATAGTGGTGTGCTGGCCGGCACCGGCCGCATCGCCGGAGCGCGCGCGGTTGCCTTCGCCAGTGACGCGCGGGTACAGGGCGGTGCCCTCGGCAGTGCCGGCTGCGCCGCGATCGTGCTCGCTTATGGCACAGCGCTCGCGGAGGGCATTCCCGTGATCGGCCTGTGGCACTCTGGCGGTGCGCGACTGGCCGAGGGGGTGGAGAGCCTGCACGCTGTTGGCACCGTGTTCGCGGCGATGACCAGGGCGTCCGGCGTGGTGCCGCAGATCTCCGTGGTGCTCGGCGCGGCGGCGGGTGGCGCGGCCTACGGTCCGGCACTCACCGACGTGGTGATCCTCTCCGTGCAGGGCCGGATCTTCGTGACGGGGCCCGACGTGGTGCGAAGCGTTACCGGTGAGGACGTGGACATGGCACGGCTTGGCGGCCCGGAACCGCACAGCCGAAGGTCCGGCGTGGTCCATGTGGTGACCGATACCGACGCGGACGCGCTGGAACAGGCGCGCCGACTGGCCGCGCTGCTCGGCAACCAGGGCAAGGTGGACAGCGGCACCGTGGGTGGAGGCGACCTCGGCGCGTTGCTGCCGGTTTCGCCGCGGCATGCCTACGACGTGCGCCCACTGGTGAACGAGTTGCTGGACGAGCGTGGCCTGGAACTGCACGCGAAGTGGGCGCCGAGCGTGGTGACATCGCTCGGCCGGCTGGCCGGGCGCACCGTGGGCGTAATCGCTAACAACCCGTTGCGGCTCGGTGGCTGCCTCGATGCCGCCTCGGCGGAGAAGGCCGCGCGGTTCGTGCGGATGTGCGACGCATTCGGGGTCCCGCTTGTGGTGCTCGTGGACGTGCCGGGCTATCTGCCGGGGGTTGGCCAGGAGTGGGATGGTGTGGTGCGCCGCGGCGCGAAGCTGCTGCACGCCTTCGCGGAAGCGTCGGTGCCCAGAGTGACGCTTGTGACACGGAAGGCCTACGGCGGCGCGTACATCGCGATGAACTCGCGTGCGCTCGGCGCGACACGAGTCTTCGCCTGGCCGAACGCGGAGGTGGCTGTGATGGGCGCGGTCGCCGCGGTACGCATCCTGCACCGGCGCCAGCTTGCCGAGGTGCCTGAAGAGCATAGGCAGGAGGTCGAGGCCGAACTCGCCGTGCAGCACGAGTTGGTGGCCGGCGGTCTGCAGCGCGCCCGCGACCTGGGCGTAGTCGACGAGGTGGTCGAGCCTGGCCAGACCAGGCAGGCGCTCGCGGGGGCGATCGCGGACGCACTCCCCGCCCGCGGCGCGCACGGCAACATCCCGCTCTGAGCCCGACCGCGCGCCCCCGGGCCGGGCAACGGCCCCCGGCCGGGCAGCGGGCCCGCAGAGACCGCCCGTCAGCCTCTGCAGATTAGTATGGCTGCCTGGTGCCAGTGCCAGCGACTTGCCGCATCCTGGCCCCATATCCTGGCCGTGATGATCCAGCACCGTTGCATCAGACGATGCATCCAGAACAACGATCAAGAGCATCAGCGAGGACGGGAGCCCAACTGGCCCGTTCTTCGAGCTAACCATTCAGCGGGCTTGGAACATTGCTTCCTGCAGGTTCCGCACGACCGCGGGCACAATCGCATGGCCGCCGGCACAGTCTCACCCGCTGGGCTGGAGTACAGGCATTATGTGAAGTCGAGGTGGTGCATACCGCGCAGCCGCACCCACTGGCAGCCAAATGAATCGTCCACAGGTTGTTAACCTGCGACGACCACCAGGGTGAATTCGCCCGCTTACACGAGCCAATCAACACGGCGCGCCGTTGTAGTCCATTGTGGGGCACGTTGCGGGCCGGTAGGACGCGTCGTCCGAGGCGCTCGCAAAGGCGGCCTCTCCCGCTCAGCCGGTCGCGTGCAGCCAGCGGACCGGCGCGCCGTCCCCAGCGTAACGGAATGGCTCGAGCTCGGCGTCCCATGGCTCACCAAGCAGACGGCTCAGTTCGTGTTCGAGGGGGATCCCGCCATTGGCTGCGAGTGCCATCGCCGCACGTAGCCGGTTCTCAGGCACCAAGACGTCCCCGTTGCCTCCCGTCACCGCGGTGAACGTGCCGAGGCTCGGCGTGTAGCTGTAACGGACGGCGTCACAGCCCTGGCTGGTCTCCTCGGTCACCTCGAAACGCAGCCGGTTCCAGCCGGCCAGCGCCGACGTGATCGCGCCCGCGGTACCCGGACGCCCTTGCCAGGCGAGCTCGGCACGCATCATGCCGCGAGCCGCCGGTTGGCTCACCCACGGCAAAGTCACGGACACGCCAAGCACCCCGGCCGCCGCCCACTCAACGTGCGGGCATAGCGCCGGGGGCGCCGAATGGACGTATACAACGCCACGTGCAGACACCGGACCTCCTGGCAGCGGAAGAGATGCGCCTTCCCCAACGACCTCGCTCAGCTTCAGGAAATCCGTGCACCGACCATACTCGACAACTGGCAGACGGTCAGACGGCGCAAACGGCATCAGCGCGTTCCGACCAGATACGCGCCAATGCCAACTCGCCCGACTGTCCAGGCCACATTGTGCCTCACCCCCACCGGCGGCACCAGAACCCCCGCCGCGTGTCATAGGCCCAGAGTGCGAAGATGCCGTCATGACTGGATACGACGCAATGATGGCCGAGACCGTCGCCATCCACGGATGGGGCGGTGACCAGATCGAGGCGTACCTCGCCCGGCCCATGAGCGAGGGTCCCCGTGGCGGGGTGGTAGTGATTCACCACATGCCCGGTCACGACGAGCCGACCAAGGAGATCGCGAGAAAATTCGCCTACCACGGCTACAACACGATCAGCCCGAACCTTTACTCACGTGAGGCACCTGGCGCAAGCCCGGACGACGCGGCGGCCGCCGTGCGCGCCACCGGAGGCGTGCCCGACCAGCGCCTGGTCGGCGACGTCGACGGCGCCGCGAGATACCTGAAGTCACTCACCTCCGCGAACGGCAAGGTCGGTGTGATCGGCTACTGCTCCGGCGGCCGCCAGACGTTCCTGGCGGCGTGCAGCCTGCCGCTTGACGCGGCCGTCGATTGCTACGGCGCCTTCGTAGTTTCCACGCCGCCCGAGGGAATGCCGCTGAAGGTGGAACCGATCATCGGGCTTGCACCGAACCTGTCTTGTCCGCTGCTCGGGCTGTTCGGCGCCGATGACTCGTATCCGTCGCCGGACGAGACGGCCGAATTGGAGAAGGTGCTCGCCGCGCACGGTAAGACCTACGAGTTCCACACCTACGAGGGCGCCGGCCACGCGTTTTTCGCGGTGGACAGGCCCGCGTACCGGCCGGAGGCGGCGGTCGACGGTTGGCGGCGGATCTGGGACTGGTTCGGTCGCTACCTGGCGTAGCGGCGCACGGGGAGCACCGATGGCGGCGAACAGAGCGGGCAAGGGTGCCCCGCCCGGGAGCCCAGGCCAGACCGGGAGCCCAGGCCAGACCGGGAGCCCAGGCCAGACCGGGAGCCCAGGCCAGACCGGGAGCCCAGGCCAGACCGGGAGCCCAGGCCAGACCGGGAGCCCAGACCGGGGACCCAGGCCCAGACCCGGGGACCCAGGCCCAGACCGGGGGCGAAGACCAGGGGCCCATGGCAGGGGCCCAGACCAGAGAGCCCAGAGCAGGGAGACGGGCATGTGCACTTACCACACCGAGAAGATTGAGATTTCCGGCAGCGGCAAGGGACCGCAGGGCTGGTTCCGGCTCAGCGACGCAACCATTTACTTCGACCACCCGGTGCACGCCCCAGCCGGCCACACCCTGAACGTCGACTTCCTCAACCCTGGTGAGGGACCGTCTGCGCGGGTCGCGGTGGAACTGACGGCGGCATCCGCGCGGACCCTCGCCGAGGCGATCTTGACGACGCTCTCGACCGTACCGCGGGGTGTGGTGCCCGAGTAGGCCCGCGGTTGGTTCATGATCCCGGTCATTTTTATGAAAATGCTTCCCGAAATGACCGGGATCATGAAAGCGGGCGTGGCTGGCCCGATTACGTCGACGCTGGCTACGAATTCGTGAAGGATACCGTCGCGCACGGCGGGACCGTGCTCTTCGTCGGCACCAAGAAGCAGGCGCAGGAGGCGGAGACCAGACGCCCGCCGAACGAGATCATCACGGAAGGTGGGCCAGATCCCGAAATGCCGGGCCGATGAAGGGAGGGCACCACAGCGTGGCAGCATCAGCGGGCGCTCTCCCGCCACCGGCGCGGCTCGGGCCCAGTGACGGACCAGCCCCACGGCGTGACGGGCCAGGCACCACAACCTGACAGCACCGGCGGGCCGCTCTCCCCGCCACCCGCGCGGGCCGCAACCGTGACGGCCAGGCACCACAACCTGACAGCACCGGCGGGCCGCTCTCCCCGCCACCCGCGCGGCCGCAACCGTGACGGCCAGGCACTACGGCGTGACAGCACCGGCGGGCCGCTCTCCCCGCCACCCGCGCGGCCGCAACCGTGACGGCCAGGCACTACGGCGTGACGGCATCGGCGGGCCGGTCTCCCGCCACCGGCGCGGCCAGGCGGCGCCGCCGTAGCCTGCGGGGGCGCATCAGGCCATACGAGGCCGCGACCACCGATACCGCCACAGCGGTGAAGGGCACGTAATCGCCGAGCCGGTCGTACGGCGTCCTCGCGCCACCTGAAGGCAGCGCGAGCCGCACCACGAGGGCGCCGTGCCGCGAAGTCCCGAACCAGGCCAGGTTGCGGCCCCGGGAATCGAACGCGACACTCACGCCGGTCAGGGCCGCTTGCACGACGGGCCTGCCGGTCTCCGCTGCCCGCAGGGCACCCAGCGACGCGTGTTGCGCGGGTGCCCAGCTGTCCTGGAAGGTCGACGTCGACGCCTGGTACACGATCAGCTGGGCGCCCTTGTCCGCCGCCACCCTGGACATGTCGGGAAACGCGGACTCAAAGCAGATCAGTATGCCGATGGGCAGCTGGCGCCCTACTGGGCCGGTCACGACGAGCAAGTGCTCCCCGGAACCTGGTATGCGGTTCGAACTGGCGGCCTTGCTGATATTGGTGAGCCAGCCGAGATACCGCCGGAACGGGATGTACTCGCCAAATGGAACCAGCCGGGTTTTCTCGTAGCTGCCTTGGATGCCTTCGGCGCTGACCAGGACTGCGACCTTGGAGATGTGCCCGCTGCCGCGCGGTGCATCCTGGTTGAGCAGGATCTCCGCGCCCATACGCGCCGACAGGTCGCGGATCTGGGTGAGCAGAGATCGGTCGCGGTCAAGGTTGTACGCGACGCTGCTTTCGCCCCAGACGATGAGGTCGGCGCGGACCGGCGGCCGGCTCCCGGCCAGCGATGATGTGATCTGCTGGCTCGCGTCCACCCGGATCCGGGGGTTGTGCACGACGCCGGGCTGCACGAGCGCCACAGTGACATGCCTGACCGTGGCCGCCGGTGCGGCGAGCGCGTACGCTACCGGGCCCGCCGCGATACACGCCGCAGCGGCAAGGGCACCGACCAACCGCGCAGCCGTTCTGGCTGAGATAAGTGCGACCAATATGCCGGTGTTCGCGGCCACGAGCACGGCGCTGATCAGCCACACCCCGCCGAGAGCGGCAAGCGTGAGAACGGTTGGGTGCTGCCACTGAGTGGCCCCGAGCAGCGCCCACGGGCCCCCGAGCGCCTGCCAGGAGCGGATCAGCTCGATGACCAGCCACGCGCTCGGCACTACAACGAGCGCCGCGAGCGCCCGGCGGACCGTGATCGGGGGCCGGAGCAGGCCCCACGTAGCCAGGCCGACGCCGGCCCAGAGCGCGCCGAATGTGACGGCGACGAGCAGCAGGCCGGGGCCGATGTTCGGGGCCAGCCACCAGAGCGTGGCGAGCAGGTAACCCGCACCGAACCAGCCACCGCGCACCGCGGCTTCCCTTGCTGACGCTGACCTATGGATCAGCAGCAGGCCGGGCACTAGGGCGGCCCAGGCGACCGGTTCCAGATTTGGCGCCGGGAACGCGAGGGCTGGCAACGCACCTGCGACGAGGACCGCGTACCTCGTCGGCTTCGCCATGCTGCGCCCTACCGCCACAACCACCATTGTCCGCCTGATCGCCGCAGGCGGACGCTGACCCCATCTTGGCCTGTGACGCCCAAAGCTTGGCCTGCCACACCCAAAGCCTTGCCGACGCCGCGCCGGGCGTGGCGCACTCAGGATCCCGGCCAGCCGCATCCAGCCCCCCGCCCGCGCGGGGCGGATCACCGTCCTGCCCCGCCCCGGCGCGGCAGGAACGTGCGGATAACGCTGGCCCACAGCTTGGCTGGCCGGGCCCACAGCATGGCCCGGCGAGCGGTCAGGGCAACGCCTCCACGGTCACCGCCGGTGCCACGACGGCGAGCACCGCGGCCGTGGTGGCATCGGCGATCACCGGCACATGGCGGTCTGCGGCGACCACGGCAGTATGCGCCGAAGCCAGGTCCATGCCGGACGTGGCGGACATCAGGTATGCAACATCAAGCCATGCGTCGGCGCGGAGTGGCACTACCTCGGTGACCGACGAGCCATCCTGACGCGCCAGCCTGGTCAGGTACTCGATGAGCCCTGAGTCCCGTGGCCGGCCCGCCCACGCACTGATCAGGCAGGTCGCGGGGATGATCAGCTGGGCACCCTGAGTGGCGGTCAGCGCGACGACGGTCCCCATGAAGAAGCTGCCGTTGGCGTAGGTAGCCAGCGC
Organism: uncultured Actinomycetota bacterium; assembly: GCA_963820395.1. Classification (GTDB taxonomy): domain Bacteria; phylum Actinomycetota; class Actinomycetes; order Streptosporangiales; family Streptosporangiaceae; genus DATFVJ01. The sequence continues at coordinate 245,470 of CAWGAE010000010.1, forward strand.
ACTGGTGTGCAGGACGCGGGCCAGCCTCACCGCGCCGGCCCGGCAGCGGCTTCCGCCCGCCCCCGGTGCCACCGCACGGGACCCGACCGGGTTTTCATTGCTGAGCCCCGCCATCGGCTGACTTGCCGAAGGCGGGCAGCGGCGTATCCTCCGGCAGCCCCCAGGCTTTCAGCGCCCAGGCGTAGTGTTCCTCCCGCGGCTCGCCGAACCGGTCGGTGAATTCGGTCATCACCTGATCGACCGTGACGAACGCGCCGCGTCGCGCCGCGTCGTTGATGTAGGTGGACACGCTACGAGCGTGCCCGCTGCGTACGGCCTGCTCGGCCTGCTCCAGCAGATCGCGGTCGATCGCGAGGGTGACGCGGTCCTTGGAGCCCATACGTTTGAGGGTACTAGTGCGCCGACCAGCCGGTCAGCGGCTTACGCGGGAACGTATGGGACATTTGGCCAGCGCGCGTGATGTAGTTGTCTGGTGACCACGAGCACCCAGGGCCGGCCCGCTATCGGCCGCTGTGGGCACGCTGACCCAGCGCGGTATCCAAAGGCTCGTCTTCACCACCGAGATGTCCCGCGTCGAGCTCGGCCAGCTCACCGCCTTGCTCCGGCTCACCGGGGAACGCGCGCTGGACCGGGCGCAGGACGAGATGTCCGGACGGCTTGTCTACTTGGAGGGTGATCGCGTGAGCGTGCAGTTGAATCACACCATCGTCTGGTGCCACGACAAGCAGCGATCTGCCGCGTTTCTTGGCGGGATCCTTGGCTTGCCACGGGCCACGCGATTCGGCCCGTTTCTCGTTGTCGAGGCCGACAACGGGGTCTCGCTGGACTTCCACGATACCAAGGAAGATATCGCGTCCCAGCACTACGCGTTCCTCGTCGGCGAGAACGACTTTGACGACATCTTCGCCCGCATCCGCGAACGAGGCCTTGCGTACTGGGCAGATCCGGGTAAGCGGGAGTCGGGCAAGGTAAATCACAATGACGGCGGCCGCGGCGTGTACTTCGATGACCCCGACGGTCACCTGCTCGAGATCATCACACGCCCATACGGTAGCGGCGATTAGCGGAACCCACCGATCCGACGGCCTACCGGCGACAGCGACCGCGCTCCCCCAGCGGCTATATCCGCAGGTGTCCGTCCGGTACACGAGCCGCCCACTTAGCGCTGACATCGCGTGCATCAACGGCCAGCAGACCGGTCCGGCAAGAGTGGGATCGGATACCTCTAGCCGCGTCCAGCGCCCCCAAGTGCTGCCTCGCGAGCGTTCGTAAAGCGGAGCGCACAGGGTCTCCCATGGAATCCCGTGCTGTCAAACAAGCGGGACTTCCAGGGAGAAGCTGGTGCCCGATCCGGCGGAAATCCTCGGCAACGGAACTGCCCCGGTGGGCGCCTGCGTAGCGCCCACCTGGGACTGGGCGGCGATCCCGGGCCTGTTCTCCGGCAAGGCCGGATACCCGGGGATGAACATCCGCGCCGGCAAGCCGGGCCGGGCGGTACCACCGGCAGTCGATCGGTGTGATCGCTGCCGGGCCTCACACTTTCGGCGGCCCACCCAGGCGTTTCCGCAGTGTTCGCGGCCGCGCGCTTGCGTCAGGCGATCGGCAAAGCGCCGGTAACCGGGGCCGGAGGCCTCGCTCGGCAAGGTCACGCTCGCAGCGCCGGACCAGCCCGGCACTGCCGTGGGCCGCCGCCATCCGCCCGGCGGAGCGCAACCGCACGATAGCCGCCTGATCATCGTCGTGGCCAGCACGCATCCGCATCACCTCGGGCAGCCACCATAGGTCGTCGTGGGCCTGTCCGGCGACGAGCGCGGCGTCGAGGGCCGCCCGGGCGTCATCCAGCCGGTTATTGCGTGCCGACAGGTCGGCGAGCAGCGACAGCCAGTACGGCATGCGGGCGAACGAGCCCTGCGACTTGAGGTTGCTGATGCCCCGCCGGGCAAGGTCGATGCCCGGCTCGTCCATACGGGACCAACCGTCCAGGACAAGCCCCCACTCGCGGTAGTAGGCGAAGCCGTACCGCTCGCACAACTCGCGCAGTTCGGCGGCGGTATCCCTCACCGCGGGCATGTCAAGGCGCATCTGGTGGGTGATAGCGCCGTAGGCCAGGGCCACGGCGAGGCTGTACGGGTGGCCGATCGCCCGGGCCAGCTTGATAGCGCCGTGACAGGCGGACAGGGCGTCGTCGTCGTGGCCCAGCAGCCACTGGGCGTGCGCTGCAAAGGCCGTGCCATGCACGTCGGGCCGGGTGCCGACACTCAGCGACAGGGCACCGCTGGTCAGCCTGGCTGCCAGTTCGAGGTGACGCAGTCCCTCCGCCGGCATCCCGAGGCTCACCGCCGATCCGCCGACGGCGAAGTGAGCCGGGCCGCTCAGCTCGCAGCCGGGGTCGACAAGGCTCAACGCGCGGGTGGCCGTGCGGTACCCGTCCGCGGTGCGCCCCTGGACGAACCGCGACGTCCACAGCGCGACCAGGCCGGTGAGCGTCGAGTCTTTGCGGCCAAGCGATTCCGCCAGGGCGATCGACCGCTCGAGCGCCTGTTGCAGCTCCGCGGACGAGTAGCCGTACCTGGCGTTGAGCGGCGCTGCCATGGCTTCAAGGACCGCGAGCTCCTGCCTATCCCTGTCTCTACCTGCAGGCAGGCCGCGGACGATCGCCAGCGCCTCCTTGTGCAACCGGATCGCCTCTGCGTGGGCGAACATGCCTGCCGCCACATCGGCCGCGCGCCGGTAGTAGTCCACCGCTCGCCGGGGTCGCCCGCCGCGGGCATACTGGCCCGCCAGCTGTGCGGCGACCATGTCGGTGTCGCCGACGTGGAGCAGCTCCAGGCCCTGCGCGATGCGCCGGTGCAGCAGCCAGCGCTTAGGCGGGCTGACCTGCGTGTATGCCGCTTCGCGGAGCAGGTCGTGGGAGAAGTCGTAGCCTTCTCGGAACTCGCGCATGATCCTTCGCCGCCACAGCTCGTCAACCGCCCCCACCACGATGTCGGGTTCCAGGTCGCTCGCCTCAGTGAGCAGATCGAGGGTAAAGCTGGCTCCCACCGCCGCCGCGAGGCCGGCCACCTCCCGCGCCGCCGGACTCGCCTGCCCAAGTCGGTTGCGCAGCACGGCCGTGAGGTCACCGGCCGGTAGGAGGGTGCTGCCCGGCTCGACGCTGGCGCGCACTGCCTCGATGACGTACAGCGGGAAACCGCCCGTCATCGCCTGCAGCAGGTTCCCGTCGGCCGCGCCGGGAGGGCGCCCGGACATCGCCTCGGCGAGACGTGCTGTGTCAGCGGCCTCCAACGGGCTGAGGGAAAGCTCGGTCAGCAGCCCGGTGGCCCGCATCCTGGCGGTCCAATCCGCGAGTGCGGGGTCGTCGTCCAGGGTGTCGTCGCGAAGTGTGCCGGCCACCAGGATCGAAGCTCCGGGGGCCAGCCCCAGGCAGAGCGTGAGGAATGCCAGCGTCTCCTGATCGCACCATTGCATGTTGTCCAAGACCAGCAGCATCGGACGGCCGACGCCGATCAGCGCCCGTGCAAGGCCCTCGAAGAAGCGGTGGCGTTGCCAGGCATCCACCATTGCCCTCGAACCGCGCGCCCGTCCGCCGCGGCCCCCGGACGGCACCAGCCTGTCGACTTCGGCGCGCCAGGCCTCTTCGAGCGTCTCCGTTGCTGACTGAACTGCCGGATTTCGCAGCCAGTCAGCCACCGGCGCGAGCGCCAGCCGCCCCGATGTTCCAAAGCACTGGCTGCTTGCCACCACCGCGCCTTCCAGCCGTGCCATCTCGGCGACCTCTGCCACCAGCCGGGTCTTCCCGACCCCCGCGCCACCGCGGACCAGCGCAAGACCGGGGCGGCCCGCCGCGGCGGCCCGCCACAGGCCCTGGAGCAGCTTAAGCTCCCGAGACCGGCCCACGAGCGCTGCCGCGGCGAACCCGGAACGACCGACGGCAGGCTCGATATTCGTGGGTCCTGCCCTTGCCGTATCTACGTGGGCCATCAAGCGCTCGAACGCCTGCCGCGTCGCCGGGTCCGGGATGACGCCGAGCTCACGCTCCAGGACCGAAGCGCAGTGATGGTAAGTACTGACCGCACCGGCACGGTCGCCCAGGTCAGCCTGCAGCCGCATCAGGGTGCGATAACCGGCCTCCTCCAACGGTTGCAGCTGGATCCGGCGGCGGGCAGCATCCGCCGCTCCGGTCAGGTCACCCCTTCGCGCTCGCGTCTTGGAGAGCAGATCACACAAGTTCACGCATTGCCGCTCGAGTTCTGACCTGGCATCGAGCAGCCAGTCGTCGTACACGCCGGGCAGAAGGTCCCCCCGGTACTGGGCGATGGCCTTAGTGGCATGCACGACGACACCCTCGCCATCGTCGGTCGCTGCCGCCGCTAGGGCAGCCTCGCGCTCGATATCAAAGATGCGCACGTCGACGCGGCACGTCTCGCTGTCACGCCAGCACAGATCCCTGGACGTCACGACGAGTGACGGCTCATCTTCCAGAACCTGCCGCAGGTAGTGCAGCTCGCGGCGCAGATTGGTCAGCGCCTGCGCCTCCGTCGAATCCGGCCAGAACAGTCCCGCGATCCGCTGCCGCGCCTGGGGCGACCCGGCGTGGGTGGCCAGGAAGGCGACGAGGGCAACCGCGCGCGACGACCAGGTCCGGACGTTGCCGGTCGCGTCGTCGGTGATCGCCTGCTCCCCCAAGAGAGACACGTGCAGCATTCGACGCGGCCTCCTGGACTTCGCCAGCGGACCAGCCTGGTAGCTGAGCGGAAATCCAGGTCTGGCGGAAGGTGAACGGCGAGCTATCTGGCCTGGGAGCCGTCTTCGATGACACCCCGGCCCTCCATAGGAGCAGGACAACGCCGTCATATGCACGCGCGCTGCTGAAGGTGTGTAGAGCGTGTGAAGATTCGCAGCGGGTTACGCCCTGATCGTTGGCACCGAGACCTCGTCAGCGCCAGGGAAGCTACCAGCGTACAAGCCCCGCCCTGGCATCTACCGGCACCTGCTAGCCAGGATGCAGACCAAGCCCTCGGCGGCGGGCCGGCAGTCTTCCGATCCGTTCGATATCGGCGGAGTCGTCGCGGTGAGGCTTCGCACTGCATGGTGCGTGCGGCAGGCGTCCGTGCTCCTCGACTCGACCCGTGGGGCCACTTCCCGATCACGTGCGTAGCATCGCGAGCAACGCCCGAACCATCCTCATGCCGAACGGCTGCCGGGTGGCGGCTGCCGTGCCGTCGGCTGATCCCTGCGGGGGCTTTGGGCTCCGAGCTCGTACGGCCGTTTACCTCAACCCGGCGCGCCGCCCACGGCGACTGGGCGCGCCGGATCGGTGACCCATTCCGACCAGGAACCGACGTACAGGGCCGCAGGAAAGCCGGCCAGCGTGAGCGCGAGCACTTCCTGGGCGGCGGTCACCCCGGAGCCGCAGTACGCGCCCGTCAGGGTGTCCCGGCTCGCACCGAGTGACGCGAACCGCGACCGCAGGTCCGCCGGGCTGGTGAAGCAACCGTCCCCGTCCGTGTTCGCACTGGCTGGCGCGCTCACCGCGCCCGGGATGTGCCCGGCTACCGGATCCACCGGTTCCACCTCACCGCAGTACCGCTCCGCCGCCCGCGCGTCGAGCAGCACACCATGACGGGCGAGCCGGGCCGACTCATCCGCGTCAAGGACAGCCATGCCGCCGGGCCCCGCGGTGAAATCCCCCGCGGCAGCCGTCGCGGTCGCGGTGCCTGCCGCGCGGCCGGGTTCACCACGCTCGACCGGCAGGCCTGCGGTGGTCCACGCCAGGTAGCCGCCGTCAAGCACCTGTACCGCCTGGTGCCCGAAGTACCGCAGGGTCCACCACGCACGGGCCGCCGCGACCGAGTCGGCGTCGTCGTACACGACGACCGGCCGGCCGGCGCTCACCCCGGCGCGCCGCATGACGGTCTGGAAGCCAGCCGCCGATGGCAGCGGATGCCGCCCACCGGATCCCGGCTGGCCGCACAATTCTGTTGCGAGGTCGAGGAAGACCGCGCCCGGCAGATGCCCCGCGCGGTAGCTGTCCGCGCCCGGCGGGCCGCCGAGCCGCCAGCGGACATCGAGCACGACCGGCGGCGCGGGTGCCGCGAGCGCGCGAGCCAGCGCCGGCACGTCAACCAGCGGCTGCGGGGTGCTGCTCACGTCCACGGGCTGATCAGCTCCGGCACCGGTCAGACGGTGCTGAGCGTGAGCAGTGGGATGAGCTGCTCATCCTGCGTCAGCGAGCCGTGCATGCCGACGAGCGAGGACTCAAGCGGTTCAGCCTTTGTCGCCACGACCGCCGTCGGGCCATAGGGAGCCGCGACCACGTCCCCGATGCGCGGCTCAAACTTGGCCGCTACCTCACCAAACCAGCCCTGAGTGATCGCCTCCGCCCTGGATAGCACGCACACCCGGTCGCCGAGCAGCTCACGCCAGGTGGCAAGGACGTCGCCGGCCGCGCCTGGCTCGGCGTAGACATGCCGCGCCCGTGGCTCGCCGCCAAGCAGCGCCACACCTTCCCGCAGAGCGGGGACGGCATCCACATCCACGCGGTCGTCCGAACCGACGTCCACCATGCCGTGGTCAGCTGTCACATGAAGCACCGAACCCTCGGGCAGGCCTGTCGCCAGTTGCTCGGCGAGTTTGTCGACGTGGGCGAGCTGGTAGCGCCATGCGTCGGACGCGATCCCGAATGCGTGCCCCGTGGCGTCAAGGTGGCCGTGATAGACCACTGCCAGGCTACGGTCGCCGGCGCCCGAGCGCAGCGCTTCCTGCGTCCTTGCCGCGAGCTCGCCGAGGCTGTTCGCGCCACGGTAGTCAACGCCGCGGGCGAAGGCGGTGGTGAGGCCGCTGCCGCGAAACGCGGACGCGGCCACGTAGCTTGCGTGCACCTTGGCGGCAGCGGCACGCTGGAAGATTGTCGGTACGGGCTGCCAGACGACCGGATCGACGTCAGGGTCCCAGCGCAGGAGGTTGAGCAGCTTGCCCTCACCCGGCCTGGCCACCTGGTAACCGAGCATGCCGTGCTCGCCGGGCGGCCGGCCAGTGCCAAGCGAGGTCAGGCTCGTCACCGTGGTCGAGGGGAAGCCTGCCGAGATCGGCCCACCCGCCGCGGCAAGCTCGGAAAGGAACGGCGCCGCCGCTTGGTGCTCACGGAGCAGTTCCCAGCCGAGGCCGTCCACGACGAGCAGGCACACCCGGTCAGCGGGCGGCAGGCCGAGCACGTCAGGTTCGCCGGGTACGCGCAGCGAAGTGAGCAGTGAACACGCCAGATCAGGCAGCGTGCCTCTGCCATACGGCGGCGGGTTGAGCACCCTCGGCTCGTGCGTCATGCGGGGGCAGTCCTCCGGGTGGCGTCGGCCATCAGCCTGATTGTCGTGCCACTGCGGTGTGGCCTGGGCAAAGCGGGTGGTCGAAAGCGCCGGGTTGCTGAGCGGTACCGGTCCACGACCGCAAGGAGCGGTCAGACGCTTAACAGCGCCGCGAGCCGGACCCATCAGGCCCCGAGCCGCGCGGTGGCCGAAGAAAGCGCCTCCGCGAACGCGAGCACCTGCGTGACACCCTCCGCGCCGTCCGCGGCCTCGCTGACCCGGAGAGTCAGGTCATCCGTCGTGATCGTGCCAGTATAGCCGTGGTCGGCGTCGCAGCTCTCGTCGCCGCAATGCGCTGGCTCGAGTTCCACGTGCGACAGCACGTTCCAGCCGATGGCAAGCATCACCTCGGTTGGTGTGGTCACGCCGCTTATGTAGGACGCCGGATCCGCGACCACACGGGTGATCGCGACGGACTGGATCCTTGAGAACCGCACGGCCTCTGTACTCGTCTCGGCGCTCGGCGCCTCGTCCTCCTCCGCGGGATGCTCGTCGGTGTGGCTGTAGATCAGCCTGCTCGGCGTGAGCACGAGCACCGTGATGTGGCGGCGTACCTCCATCGCCGGGTCGAATATGGCGTCGTGGTGTACGACGTAGGCCATGACCTGCTCGGAACCAAGCGCGGACGCGACCGCGTCGGTGACCAGCCCGGGGTAGTAGCCGGTGCGCTCGATCGCCGCACGCAGGTCATCGGCCGCAGCTCGGGTATCCCTCATACCTTCCATCCTGCACCGTCAGCGGGCCAGGTTTCACCTGCGCGGCAGGTATGAGATCATTACGTTGCGGCGGCAACCGTAGCAGCGCCGGATGCGGTGCGGGCGGTGCTGCGTGCGTGCGTAGCATCTAAGCTGGTCGGCCATGGTATGGGACGGGCCCAGGCTCGCGGTCAGCCTGCTGTCGGTGCTCCCTTCGTGGGGCAGCATGGACAGCAGGGTCAGCAGGGAAACGGCCGCGGCGGCTATGGCATGGGCTCCCGCCGTCGGCCTGACCCTTGGCGCGGCCGCTGCCGCTGTGCTCCTCGGCGCAGATCGCCTGCTGCGCGCGGGGCCGCTCCTCAGCTCCGTGCTCGCCGTCTCGACGCTCGCGCTGCTGACCCGCGGGCTGCACCTGGACGGCCTGGCCGACTTCGCTGATGGCCTTGGCGGCGGCAAGACCGCGACCCAGGCGCTCGACATCATGCAACGCTCCGATATCGGGCCGTTCGGCGTCGCAACGCTAGTGCTCACGCTTCTCGTTCAGGTCGCCGCGCTCGCCCAGGCACAGGCTCGCGGAGCGGCGGGCACCGTCGGCAACACAGCCTCCGCCGGTCATGGCGCCGCGGCGCTCGTGACCGCGACGGTGGCCGGCCGCCTGGCGATCACCTGGGCGTGCCGCCGCGGCGTCCCCGCCGCCAGGCCACACGGGCTTGGCGCGCTCGTCGCGGGCACCCTGCCAGCGGCGGTGCCCGCCGTGCTGACGGCCATAGTGCTCGGCCTTGCCGCGCTCTGCGGCCGGCTCCTCGCCGCGCCGTCGGGCGATTGGCTGCTGCCCGTCGGAATCGCCGCTGGGCTGGCCATCTCGCTCGTGCTGACCGGTCACGCCGTGCGAAGGCTCGGCGGAATCACCGGTGATGTGCTCGGCGCGCTCACCGAGATAGCCACGGCCGTTTGCCTGATCGTGACGGCGGCGTGACCACGCCCGGCCGCCGCGGCGTATTGCCGGTCACCATGGTCAGGCCACCACGGACCGATGCGGGATACCCCATCCCGGCCCGCGCGAGCCCTCCAAGGGGCATGACGGCGGCGTGACCACGCCCGGGCGCCGCGGCGTATTGTCGGTCACCATGGTCAGGCCACCACGGACCGATGCGGGATACTTCACCCGGCCCGCGCGAGTCCTGGCAGGGGCGATCAGGGGCGCCTGATGCTGCTGCCTCCGGAGATCACGACACCTGTGCTCCTCGTGGACCAGGCGCGACTTGAACGCAACCTGCGGGACATGGCCGACTCAGCAGCCGGGCGAGGGATGCGCCTGCGGCCGCACGCGAAGACCCACAAAACGGCACAAATCGGACGTCTCCAGCTCGGCCTGGGCGCGGTGGGCCTTACTGTGGCGACAATCGGCGAGGCCGAAAAATTCGCCGCTGCCGGCGTGGCCGATCTTTTCATCGCCTATCCGGTTTGGCCCTCACCCGCGCGGGTGAGCCGCATCGAGGTACTGGCAGAGCGGGTGCGGCTCCGTCTGGCGGTGGAGTCGACCGAAGCGGCCGCAGGGCTGGCCAGGCTTTCCCGTCTCACTAGGCCACCCGAGATCCTCATCGAGATCGACAGCGGGCACCACCGGACCGGAGTAACGGCGGGCCAGGCCGGCGAGGTGGCACTCAGCATCGCACGGGCCGGCCTACCGCTCGCGGGAGTCTTCACGTTCCCCGGCCACGGCTATACACCCGGCGGGCGTGAGCAGGCCGCGGCGGAGGAGGCGGCGGCACTTGCCGAGGCATCCGAGGTACTGCTGGCGGCCGGCGTTGAGCCTACGCGCGCTGGCGGCGCAGAGCGGGATCGCGGGGCTGACGCCGCAGAGCCTGACGAGGGCACAGAGCCTGCCGGCGGGGCTGGCGGCCGGGGTCCAGGCTATGAGCGCAGCGGCGGATCTACGCCGACCGCGACGGTGCGAGCCCACCCGCCGCCGACCGAGATACGACCCGGCGTCTACGTCTTCAACGACGCACAGCAACTTGAACTGGGTGTCTGCGGCAGGGAGCAGATCGCGCTCGCCGCCGCGGCTACCGTGGTGAGCCGGCACAACCCCGGCCGATTCGTTCTCGACTCGGGCAGCAAGGTGCTCGGTGCGGACCGCCAGCCGTGGAGCACTGGATTCGGACGCTTGCTGAACTGGCCAGACGCCCGGATCGTGGCCGTCTCTGAGCACCATGCGACGGTCGTATTGCCGCCGGGCTCCGCGGGACCCGAGCTCGGCGAGGCCCTCGCCGTCATCCCGAACCACGTCTGCACTGCGGTCAACCTCGCCGATGAGCTGCTCATCATGCGCGACGGCCGCGTGGTTGACGCCTGGACGGTGATGGCGCGCGGCGTCAATTCCTGAGGGGTAAGGTCTCGACGTCTCGCCGCACCGCCAACCGTGCCGGAGCGGAAGCCGAGCGGGATCTCGTCGGCCGCAAGGACAACTATCACCACGTAACAACGACCGGACCCACGGCAATCACATCAGCTACATCAGCCCGGGCACGGCTACGCGCCAGCCAAACGGTCACGCGGTTAGCCAGGGTTGCGCGGCCAGCGGACGGTCACGCGGCCAGCCAGACGGCCCCGCCGTCGGCGAAAGAGATCGAGAACCGGCGACTACGCCCCGTGGCTTGGGGCCTGTCCGCCGAGGCTGTGCACCCGGGCATGGCCGGCCCCGGCTTGGGCCGTGCCCGGGCAGGCGCTGGTCTGCGGCGGTTGCTGCCGTGCGCCGCGCATCTGGCGCAGGGCACTAACATCGGCAAGGTGAGCATGACGATCTCAAGGGCTGGCGCGACGATCTCGGCGGTATCCGCCTCCCCCCGTTCGCTCGACGTTGACGCCATCGTGATCGGCGTGATCGAAGGCGCAGACGGCCCACGTACCGCGCCAGGCGCGGAACAGGTGGCGGAGGCGCTCGGCGGGGAACTCACGAGCACCCTGGCCGTTCTTGGCGCAACAGGAAAGGCCGAGGAAGTCACCAAGGTCCCGGCCGGAGGGCGCCTGAGGGCCCCCCTCATCGCCGTGGTCGGGCTAGGTCAGCCGACCGGCACAGGTGCAGGTGATGCGCTCCGCGCCCGCGAGGCGCTCAGGCGCGCTGCGGGCGCAGCTGTCCGCGCGCTGAGCGCACACCGGGGTGCCACCGGCCACGGCAGCCAGCGCCGTATCGGTCTCGCGCTGCCCGCGAGGGACGCCACCGAGGCGGCGGACGTCGCGCTCGGCGCGCTGCTCGGGAGCTATGAATTCGGCAGGTACCGGTCGGAGAGCCGCTCACCCGCGCCCGACCTGATCGTGCTCTCCGACGGCGAGGGCGCAGCGGCCGGCGTTGAGACGGCGCGGGTTATCGCGGAAGCGATAGGGCTCGTGCGCGACCTGGTCAATACGGCGCCCGCCGACCTGACCCCGCGCGACTTCGCCGCGGAGGCGCAGCGGGTGGCCGCGGCCTGCGGGCTCAGCGCGGACGTGCTCGGAGTCGAGGAACTCACCGAGCAGGGCTACGGCGGGATCCTCGGCGTTGGCCAGGGATCGGTGCACCCGCCCCGGCTCGTGCGCCTTCAGTACACGCATCCGGCGGCGCAGCGGACGGTGGTGCTCGCAGGCAAGGGGATCACGTTCGACTCCGGTGGCCTTTCACTCAAGCCGCCCGCGGCCATGGAGATCATGAAATCCGACATGGGTGGGGCTGCGGCGGTGCTCGGCGCCATGCAGGCGATCGCCGCACTGCGGCCGGCCGTGCGGGTGGTCGGTTACCTGCCGCTCGCGGAGAACATGCCGAGTGGTACGGCGCAGCGGCCGTCCGACGTGCTCACCACCTATGGCGGCAGAACCGTCGAGGTGCTCAACACCGACGCGGAAGGCCGACTCGTGCTCGCGGACGTCCTCGCCCGCTCTTCCGCTGACGCACCGGCGTTGCTCATCGACGTCGCCACCCTGACGGGCTCGCAACTGGTCGCGCTCGGTCGCCGCATCAGCGCCGTGATGGCCAGCGACGACGCGGTGCGCGAAGCGGTGGTGGACGCCGCGGGGCGGGCCGGCGAAGCGATGTGGCCGATGCCGCTACCCGGTGAACTGCGCAGGTCGCTCGACTCTACGGTGGCGGACATCGCGAACGTGGCTGCGGACAAGAACGCAGGCATGCTCGTCGCCGGGGTGTTTCTCCGCGAATTCGTCCCTAGCGGCGTGCGCTGGGCGCACCTGGACATCGCCGGCCCCTCTTTCAATGACGGTGAGGCCTACGGTTACACGCCCAAGGGCGGGACCGGTGCGGCCACTCGGACGCTGATCCAGATCGCGGAGGACGTGGCGGATGGACGTCTGTGACAGGACAATTGAGCCGGGTGGCGGCCGCGCACCGCGCGCGGGCAGCCACTGGCCGGCGCCCCGGCAAGGCCGCAGGTCCGGGACCTGGATAGCGCCCGCACAGCCGGGCACGCCACGTTACGTTCGAATTCGATAAGGAGCCTTCTGTGGCGAATGACAACGCCTACGACATTGTCGTCCTAGGCGGCGGCAGCGGCGGCTACGCGTGCGCGTTCCGCGCGGCCGAACTCGGCAAGCGGGTTGCGCTCATCGAGAAGGACAAGGTCGGCGGCACCTGCTTGCACCGCGGCTGCATCCCTACCAAGGCGCTCCTGCACGCCGCCGAGATCGCTGATCAGGCACGGGAGAGCGAGACCTTCGGCATCAAGACCCGGTTCGAGGGTGTGGAGATGCCCGGCGTCCACGCCTACAAGGACAGGGTCGTCACCCGCCTCTGGAGAGGGCTGCAGGGCCTTGTCCGCAGCCACGGCATCGACTTCGTCGAGGGCGAGGGCCGGCTCGTCTCGCCGACCCAGGTCCTGGTCGGGGACACCGTCTTCGAGGGCGCCCACCTAGTGCTCGCGACGGGCTCGCAGGCGAAGAGCCTGCCAGGGCTCGAACTTGACGGCGAGCGGATAATCACCAGCGACGAGGCGCTCATGCTCGACCGGGTACCCCAGTCTGTGGTCATTCTCGGCGGTGGCGTCATCGGGGTCGAGTTCGCCAGTGTGTGGCGGTCCTTCGGGGCCGAGGTGACGATCGTCGAGATGCTCCCCCACCTCGTGCCGACCGAGGAGGAATCGAGTTCGAAGCTGCTGGAGCGCGCGTTCAGGCGGCGCGGCATCTCCTACGAACTGGGCGCGAGATTCGAGAGCGTCAAGAACTCCGGCAGCAGTGTCACGGTCTCGCTCGAAGGCGGCAAGACGCTCGAAGCCGAACTGCTGCTGGTAGCCGTCGGCCGCGGTCCCGTCTCGGCCGGGCTAGGTTATGAGCAGGCCGGAGTGGAGCTCGAACGCGGTTTCGTCACGGTCGACGCGCTCTGCCGGACTAACATCCCGACGATCTCCGCGGTTGGCGATCTCATCGCGACCCCGCAACTCGCGCATGTCGGCTTCGCCGAAGGGATCATGGCCTCCGAGCGGCTCGGCGGGCTCAATCCAGCCCCGATCGACTACGACGGCGCACCGCGCGTCACCTACAGCGAACCGGAAGTGGCGTCGGTGGGCATTACCTCTGCCATGGCGGCCCAGCGCGGCATCGAAGTCGAGGAATTCACCTACGACCTGGCCGGCAACGGCAGGAGCCAGATCCTCCAGACGCGCGGCGCGGCGAAGGTTATCGCCACCGCCGGCGGCGGCCCCGTGGTGGGCGTGCACCTCGTTGGCAGCCGGGTCGGCGAGCTGATCGCCGAGGGCCAGCTGATCTACAACTGGGAGGCCCTGCCTACCGACGTCGCGCAGCTCATTCATCCGCACCCGACGCAGTCCGAGGCACTTGGCGAGGCGCACCTGGCCCTCGCGGGCAAGCCGTTGCACGTGCATGGGTAGGGCTACAAGGCACTGACCGGCACTTGCCGGCCAGGCTCAGAAGCAGACTGAAGAGCGGTGCAAGAGGTACCAGCAATACGATTACGAGCCGTTTGCCGAAGGAGTCGCTGAAACCATGTCGGTCTCGGTAAGAATGCCCCAGCTAGGCGAGAGCGTCACGGAGGGTACCGTCACGCGCTGGCTGAAGAAGGAGGGCGACCTCGTCAACGCGGACGAACCGTTGCTCGAGGTCTCGACTGACAAGGTTGACACAGAGATACCTTCCCCGGCCTCGGGCGTGCTGCGAGCGATCAGCGTCGCTGAGGAAGAGACGGTCGAAGTCGGCGCCGAGCTCGCAGTAATCGATGAGGAAGGCACCCGGCCTTCCGACGCACCGGCCCGGCATCATTCCGCCGCGCACGCTCAGCGGGAGCAATATCCACGGACGACCGCGGTTTCGCCACTTGCCGATGTGCCGACCGCGAAAGAGCAGCCGGCACGGGGACAGCCCGCGCAGGGGCAGCCCGCACAGGGACATCCCGCACAGGCGCAGCCCGACTGGGCGTCGCTCGCCGACACACCGCCTTCGGCCTGGCCAGCGGAGTCGCCGTCGGCAGGTGACTCGCGGATGGCCGGCCCTGCAAGCCCGGCCGCTGGCGCTGACAGCCAAGCGAGCGCCCCGCCAGGGCCCCGCGCGGCCGGGACACCTCCAGCTGCCCCACCGCCATCTCCATCAGCGCAGCAGCAGTACGCTCCGCCGACGCCACTGCCGGCGGGCGAGGGTCCCTACATCACACCGCTGGTGCGCAAGCTCGCGATCGAGCACGGCGTCGACCTTGGATCGGTTGAAGGTTCCGGCGTTGGCGGCCGGATCCGCAAGCAGGACGTGGTCGAGGCGGCCCGTGCAATGCGCCCCCCGCAGGCGGCAACGCCGGCGAGCCCGCCGGCGCCTGGCTCACCCGCGCCAGTCGGCGCCGCTCCCCCGCCCGACGCCATGTCCGCCACGGCCCCGTCCGTTGCCGGCCCGGCGGGCACGGCGCCCGCCGCACCCGCGCCGCGGCGCGCCGCGCCGCCGCCCGTCACGGCACCGGCCGCGCCGGCATCCCCCGAAACCGCATCGGAGCCGCGGCCGACGATCGAGCCGTCGCCCCTTCGGGGCAGGACCGAGCAGATGTCGCGACTGCGCCAGGTGATCGCGCAGCGGATGGTCGACTCACTGCACACGTCCGCGCAGCTCACCACCGTGGTCGAGGCGGATGTGACGAAGATCGCCCGGTTGCGCCAGCGGGCAATGACCGACTTCGAGAGGCGCGAAGGGGTCCGGCTCTCATTCCTGCCGTTCTTCACCCTCGCCACGCTCGAAGCGCTCAAGATGCACCCCAAGCTCAACGCGCTCGTCGACACCGAGAAGGGCGAGGTCACCTACTACGACGTGGAACACCTGGGCATCGCGGTCGACACCGACCGCGGTCTGCTCGTACCGGTGATTCGCAATGCCGGTGACCTCAACATCGGCGGGCTGGCCCGAAAGATCGACGATCTCGCCCGGCGCACCCGGTCCGGCCAGGTCTCACCGGACGAACTGAGCGGCGGTACGTTCACGCTCACCAATACGGGCAGCCGTGGCGCGATCTTCGACACACCCATTATCAACCAACCCCAGGTCGCGATCCTGGGCACCGGCGCGGTCGTGAAGCGCCCCGTCGTGCTTGACGACCCTCAACTCGGCGAGGTGATCGCCGTACGCTGTGTAGCCTATCTGGCCCTCACCTACGACCACCGGCTCGTCGACGGCGCCGACGCGGCCCGGTTCCTCACGACGGTGAAGACCCGGCTGGAGGAGGGTACGTTCGACGCCGAACTCGGGCTCTGATGCACTAGCGCAATTACGGGGGAGGCGCACTGGTGAGGATCGCGATTACCGGCTCGTCAGGGCTGATCGGCACGGCCCTGACCGGCCACCTGCGGGGCCGCGGGCACGAGGTGATAAAGCTGGTACGGCGGCCAGCGGGCGCTGTAGACGAGGTCCAGTGGAACTCGAGCCCCGCCGCCGGGGGTAAGGTCGCGGACGCCCGGCAAACCCTCGCCGCCCTTGAGGGCATTGACGCCGCGGTGCACCTAGCCGGCGCGCCGATCGCCAGCCGCCGCTGGACGGCGGCGAGAAAGCAGGAGATCCGTGCGAGCAGGGTCGATGGCACGCGGGCGCTCGCCGCGCTGCTCGCGGCTCTGCGGCAATCCCCGGCCGTGCTGCTGTCCGGCTCAGCGATCGGCTGGTACGGCGATACAGGCGATCGCGCCGTGGCCGAATCCGCACCCGCGGGCAGCGGATTTCTGTCCGGCGTCGTTCGGGACTGGGAGGCTGCGACCGGTGCGGCGGTGCAAGCGGGGATCCGGGTCGTAAACCTGCGGACTGGCATCGTTCTCTCCAAAGACGGCGGGATACTCGGCAGGCTGGTGCCGTTGTTCCGGCTCGGGCTCGGCGCCAGGCTCGGGCCGGGCACCCAATACATGAGCTGGATCGCGATGGCCGATGTGATCGGCGCGATCAGCTTCTTGCTTGAAAGGGCGGACATCGTCGGCCCGGTCAACCTCACGACGCCGAATCCGGCGACGAACGCGACGTTCACCTCGGCACTCGCCGCCGCGCTGGGCCGCCCGGCAGTCCTGCGCGCCCCCTCCCCCGTCCTAGGGCTCGCGCTCGGCGAGGCGGCGGGCGAGCTGCTGACGAGCGCCCGGGTCCTGCCAGGGCGGCTGGCCGACGCCGGTTACGAGTTCAGGTACGCCGACATCGGCGGCGCGCTTACCGGCGAGCTCCGGCCGGGCTGAGCTGCCGAGCCTGCGCCATGATCGCGGTGATCACTGAGCCGATGACGGCGACCGTTCGATCGGCCGTGGCCGATCGAACGGGGACCTGCGCGGCGGCCAACGTCAGCTCGGCGGTGACGTCCAGGACGTACCTGCGGACTGCGCTACCGGAGAAGGTTCAGTGAACTCGTCCGGCACGCCGGGCGGTGGCTCCTTCGGTGCGCCGGCCCATGGCGGCCGGTCGCTCAGCGCCGCGCCATCTTGGCCGCTCAGCGCCGCGCCATCTTGGCCGGACGTGATTGCCGACAGAGGTTTTCTGTCACCGCGCAGAGCGGCACGGGTGCGGCGATCGGGCCGCTCCGCAAAGCTAGGCTTGACATGTGGAAACCGCCGCAGACATCGTCTTTGCACAGCTTGGCATCGGTTCGCGGGCGGTTCCCTACCTGGATGGCTGGGGACTGCAGCGGCGGCTGCACCAGCAGCGGGTGAACAATGAGATCCCGGACAGCTGCCTGCTGCTCGAGCACGAGCCTGTGTACACCGCGGGCAAGCGCACCGGAGCCCTCGACCGCCCCATCGGCGACCCCGGCGCACCGGTTATAGACGTTGACCGGGGCGGGAAGATTACCTGGCACGGGCCTGGCCAGCTCGTCGGCTACCCGATCATCAGGCTGCCCGATCCGATCGACGTAGTCGCATACGTGCGAGCCATCGAGGAGGGCCTGATCCGGGCGTGCGCCGACGTCGGCGTGGTGACCGGGCGGGTGAAGGGACGCAGCGGCGTCTGGGTCACCAGCGGGACTTCGCCTACCGGGACTTCTGTGCCACATATAGCCATTGGGGCTGGCGACGTCCACGCGCCTCACGGGCTCCACGCGACTGATGGGGCGGCTGTGGTCCACGAGTCGGCTGTGGCCGGTGTCCCCGGCGCAGCCGGTGGGGCCACCGGGACCGCCCCGGTCAGCTGGCTCGCTGCGGCCCACGGGTCCGGTGTGGCCGGCGCGGCCGCTGCGGCACACGGGTCCGGTGTGCCCGGCGCGGCCGCTGCGGCCCACAGGTCCGGTGTGCCCGGCGCGGCCGCTGCGGCCCGCGGCACGGCGGGGCCCGACAGGAAAGTCGCAGCGATCGGAGTCAGGGTCGCGCGCGGTGTCACCATGCACGGCTTCGCCGTCAACTGCGACTGCGACCTTTCGTGGTTTGACCGCATCGTGCCCTGCGGTATCCGTGACGCGCAGGTGACCACGCTGTCCGCGGAGGCGGGGCACACGATCAGCGTTACCGACATGATCCCGGTCGTCCAGCGGCATCTGGCGGACGCGCTCGGCGCCACGGGCTCGCGCGGCGTACATGGCGCGGGCGCGCTACTGGCGCGGACGCTAGCCGTAGCGCCGGAAGCCAACTAGGCGGAAGCCACAGCCCGGGCGTTCCCGCATCCCGGTGCGGATCCTTGTCACCTCGCAGGTGCCAGTCAGTCCGTCACCGAATGTGAGCCGCCGCCCGCCGACCTTGTGGTTCAGGCCGCGATCACGTCCCGCCGGAGCTTCGGGCACGTGAGCAAGTCGCGCCACGCTTAGCCGTCAGGGATAAATCTTGCCCTTCCCGTCCAGCGTGATGCGGCGCCGCGAGCCGGGCTGGCCGCGTGACGACATAATCTGATGTTGTGGTTGTCGCACCCGAGGGACGTCGGCTGCTCCGGCTGGAAGCAAGGAACAGCCAGACTCCGATCGAGAAGAAGCCGCCGTGGATAAAGACGCGGCTGCGCACGGGCCCGGCATACATGGCGATGAAGGACCTGGTCCACCGCGAGGGCCTGCACACTGTGTGCGAGGAGGCCGGCTGCCCGAACATCTTCGAATGCTGGGAGGACCGCGAGGCAACCTTCCTGATCGGCGGGGACCAGTGCACCAGGCGCTGCGACTTCTGCCAGATCGCCACCGGCAAGCCCGCGCCGCTAGACACGCGCGAGCCGCGCAGGGTCGCGGAATCGGTCAAGTCGATGGGGTTGCGGTACGCCACCGTAACAGGCGTCGCCCGCGACGACCTGCCAGACGGGGGCGCCTGGCTCTATGCGGAGACCTGCCGGCAGATCCACGCCACCGCGGCGGGCTGCGGCGTCGAGCTTCTTATTCCTGATTTCAATGCACATCCCGAACGGCTGGCGCACGTTTTCTCCGCGCGTCCAGAGGTTCTCGCCCACAACGTCGAAACCGTTCCGCGCATCTTCAAGCGGATCCGCCCGGCATTCCGCTATGACCGTTCACTCGAGGTGGTGAGCCGCGCCCGCGGCGCCGGTCTCGTCACGAAATCGAACCTGATCCTTGGCCTGGGCGAGGAACCGCACGAGATCAGCCAGGCAATGGCGGACCTCAGGGCGGCCGGTTGCGACCTGCTGACCATTACCCAGTACCTGCGGCCATCGCTGCGGCATCACCCGGTGGAGCGGTGGTTGACCCCTGAGGAGTTCGCCGGGCTGCACGAGGAGGCGCTCGCGCTCGGGTTCGCCGGGGTAATGTCCGGGCCACTCGTACGATCCTCCTACCGCGCAGGGCGGCTGTTCCAGCAGGCCATCGCGCACCGCGGTAGCCGGGGCGCCGCGCATCGCCGCGATGCCGCCGTCGCATCGCCGCCAAGTCCGGCCGACGCCGTTTCCTCCTGACGCCGCCGGCCTCGTATCCTGCCGTGCATGGCGAAGAAGCCCGCTGATGCCAGCAAACGTAAGAGCGCAAGGAACGACCAGGCGAAGCCGAGCCGGATCGCGCAGATCCGGATGGTTGCGAAGATCGTCAGGGAGGCCAACCCGCGGGCCTTGCCGATCATGGCGCTCGCCGCGGTTGGCATCATCGCGGTATTCGTCGTCGTCGGCCTGCTGACCGGTCTCGCCGCCTTCCTCATCCCGCTTGGCGTGCTCTGCGGCGTGCTCGCCGCGGTGATCCTCTTCGGGCGCTTCGCGCAATCGGCGCAGTTCGCGCAAATCGAGGGGCAGCCCGGCGCTGCCGCCGCCGTGCTGCAGACCCTCCGCGGCGACTGGACGGTCACCCCGGCCGTGACTGGCAACAGGAACATGGACGTGGTACACCGCGTGGTCGGCCGGCCCGGCGTCGTGCTGGTCGGCGAGGGGAACCCCGGCGGGTTGTCGAGCCTGCTGGCCGCAGAGAAGAAGCGCATCTCGCGGGTGGCCCACGACGTGCCGATCTACGACATCCAGGTGGGCAACGCAGAAGGCCAATTGCCGATCAGGAAGCTGCATACGCGCGTGATGAAGCTGCCGCGCAACCTCAAGGGCGGCCAGGTGTCAGAGCTGAACTTCCGGCTCAAGGCGTTGCCGCAGACGATGCAGGTGCCGCGCGGCCCGCTGCCCAAGGGCACCAGGCTGCCGAAAGGGCCCAAGCCCAGGATTCGCTGACACCCAGATCCGCTCACCCCCGGATCCGCTGACGTTGGGCCTGCGGCCGCCACCCGAGGCGCTGCCGCTCATCGAAAAGCTAGGGACGACATCCGGCGATTTTGCTGGTCTGGCGACGAGGCCGCTGTGACCCGCAGGCGCTGTGCCGTCGACCGCCATGCCGTCAGCCGCGGTGGCACAGCGCAGGGCACGGCGACGCGGAAACCGGGGGATTGCCTGCGTGCGCGCCGCACATGGCGGCTTCGAACCGTGCGGGGCGGCGGCGCCCTGGCCGATGATCGGTCCCGGCGCGGGTTGCGGTTGGCGGCTGAGCCAGACCACGGATGCACCAGACATGCCAGGTCGAGAGTCTGCCCCGGGGCTCCGGGCGGTCAGGCCTTAATCACCACCGTGTTCGCGGCGCGATCGTGTAGCCCGCGCCTGTCCACGTCGATGATGGCCGCAGGGACTACCGCAAGCAGCAGGATCGTCCGGACCAATGCCCAGACGAAGCCGATCGGCCGGCCATCAAGCCGCTCGACCCGCAGCCCGAGCAGTCGCT
This sequence comes from uncultured Actinomycetota bacterium, assembly GCA_963820395.1. Taxonomy (GTDB): domain Bacteria; phylum Actinomycetota; class Actinomycetes; order Streptosporangiales; family Streptosporangiaceae; genus DATFVJ01. Next base: position 266,124 of record CAWGAE010000010.1, read on the forward strand.
TGCCCACCGTAAACCCGGTGAGCGCCGTGAGCAGGTAGGCCTCCGCCGCGAAGATCGCAATCGTCCACGTTTGCGAATGCAGTACGGCGATCGCGATGACGCTGCACAGCGCCCAGTCGATGAAGAGTGCCGCGAGCCGGGGACCATATCCCGCGGCTGCGCCCGCACCGCGTTCCGGTAGCCCGAGCCGCTCACCCGGGTAGCTGCTTCCGGCCCCGGACGGGCGCACACCCATCAGCCAGGATCCGGTCCAACGTCGTTCCGGCACGCCCCCACGCTATCCGAGCGCCGACGGCCCGCTGCCGGCGGCGGGCAGCATTTCCCAGGTCACGACCGCGCCAAATCGTGGCCTCCTTCCGTAACACATGTGAAACACTCGAGACACGGCGGGGAAACTCCGAACGCCTAGCGTCCAAGTCGCGGCACCACGCACGGGCAAACAGCAGCGGGGCATTTTTGAGGGAGGGCGGATGTTCACTAGCGCCGACGAGGTACTTGAGTTCATCTCGATCGAGCATGTGCAGTTCATCGATGTCAGGTTCTGCGACCTGCCCGGGATCATGCAACACTTCACCGTACCGACCGAGTCGTTCGACCGTAAAGTCTTCACCGACGGCCTGATGTTCGACGGTTCGTCGATCCGCGGCTTCCAGCAGATTCATGAGTCCGACATGCTGCTGCTGCCCGACGTCTCGACCGCGTACCTCGACCCGTTCCGCGAGCACAAGACGCTGAACCTCACCTTCTTCGTGCATGACCCGCTGACCAGCGAGCCCTACAGCCGCGACCCGCGAAACATCGCCCGTAAGGCCGAGGACTACCTGCGCGGCAGCGGGATTGCCGACACCGCGTACCTCGGTCCCGAGGCAGAGTTCTACATCTTCGACTCCGCGAGGTTCGATACCAGTGCGGCCTCGGGCTACTACTTTATCGACTCAATCGAAGGCGCATGGAACACCGGACGCGACGAGGGCGGTGCCAACCTTGCGTACAAGCCGCGCTACAAGGGCGGCTACTTCCCGGTGCCCCCGATGGACCACTTCACCGACCTGCGCTCCGCGATGGTGCGCAACCTGATCGACTGCGGCGTCGACCCCGAGATGCAGCACCACGAAGTGGGCACCGCGGGCCAAGCTGAGATCAACATTCAGTTCGCCCCGCTGCTCAAAATGGCCGACAAGCTGATGACGTTCAAGTACGTGGTGAAGAACACCGCCCAGCAGCGCGGCAAGACGGTCACGTTCATGCCTAAGCCCATCTTCGGCGACAACGGTTCTGGCATGCACTGCCACCAGAGCCTGTGGAAGGACAGGGCACCTCTGTTCTACGACGAGGTCGGCTATGCCGGGCTGTCGGACATTGGGCGCTACTACATCGGCGGCCTGCTCAAGCACGCGCCCTCACTGCTGGCCTTCACCAATCCCACGACGAACTCCTACCACCGGCTCGTGCCAGGCTTCGAGGCGCCGGTCAATCTCGTCTACTCGCAGCGGAACCGGTCGGCGTGCGTCCGCATCCCCATCACGGGCAGCAACCCCAAGGCCAAGCGGGCCGAGTTCCGGGTTCCCGACCCCTCCTGCAACCCGTATCTGGCGTTCTCCGCGATGTTGATGGCGGGCATCGACGGGATCAAGAACAAGGTCGAGCCAGCAGAGCCGTTGGACAAGGACCTGTACGAGCTGCCGCCGGACGAGGCAAAGGCCGTGCCGCAGGTACCCGGCTCACTTGAGCTGGTGCTCGACACGCTCGAGGCCGACCATGAGTACCTGCTCGAGGGCGGTGTGTTCACGGCGGACCTGATCGAAACCTGGATCGACTACAAGCGGTCCAACGAGATCGACTCGATGCGGCTCCGCCCGCACCCGCACGAGTTCGAGCTGTACTTCGACGTCTAGCGCCTCGGCGTAGGCGCCGGCCCGGTCCCGGCACACCACCACGATGCCCGGATGCTAGCGCACCCAGGCGGCAACGGTCTCGGCCTCCCGGTCCGCCAGCAGGTCATGGCCGCTGCCGGGCTGCTCGCCGACCGCCAGGTGACACTGTTGGCTTTCGCGGCGGGTTCCCAGTCAGTCATCCATTCCGGCGTGTTCTCACCGGTCCGCGACCGGGCGTACTCGCGCCACGCCGGCGGTGTCTGCGCGCCGGGGTCAACCGGCTGGCCGGCCCGCCTCGCCGAGCAAATGGGTCCAGGCTCTCGGCACAACCTGCACAAGCACGTAGCCGCCGCCGCCGATGAGCACCCAGCGCCCTCCCGCGCTCTGGTGCGCCAGCTGGTGCACCGCGGCGTAGGCGACCCGCATCGCATCGACGCTCAGCCCAAGATGGGCGAGCGGGTCGAGCCGGTGGCCTGCGGGCGTATGCCTTCAGCAGCGATCGCCTGCTCACCGATGTGGCCGACGACGTCGTCGCCCGCAGGCTCCGGCTGGGATGAACCGCACCCGCCCGGCCCGCTGCGGCGGAGACAGGCCGCGATTAGAATGGGTGCTACCGCCGGGGCCCCGATCCGGCGCCTGTCTCGCCGTGACGGCCGCCGGGCTCAGGATGGTGAGTTGAGATGACCCGAGAAGCCGACGTGGTCCGGGTGCTTGTCGAGATGGCCGACACCCTGGTCGAGGACTACGACGTCGTCGACCTGCTGACCGGGCTCACGGACCGGTGCGTAGACCTGCTCGGCGTGTCCGCCGCCGGAGTGATGCTGGCCTCTCCCAAGGGCAGCCTGGGGCTGGTGGCCTCGTCCAGTGAGGCGATGCGCCTGCTGGAGCTGTTCGAGCTGCAAGCCAAGGAAGGCCCTTGCCTGGACGCCTTCCGCACCGGCGAGCGCGTCGAACACCAGAACCTGCAGGCCGGGTCCGGCCGCTGGCCATCGTTCTCCACGGCCGCCATCGCGGTCGGGTTCCAGTCGGCGTTCGCCCTGCCGCTGCGGCTGCGGAACCTGACCATCGGCGCCCTGAACCTGCTCAGCGTCACGCAGACCCCGATGGATGAGGCGGATGTCATCGTCGCCCGGGCCTTCGCGGACCTCGCCACCTTGAGCATCGTGCAGCATCGGGCCACCATCGAAGCTCAGCGCCTGAACGAGCAGCTCTCTGATGCCCTGACCAGCCGCGTGGTAATCGAGCAGGCCAAAGGCGTGATCTCGGAGCGCGCCGGGGTCGATATGGCCGAGGCCTTCTCCCGGTTGCGGGGCTACGCCCGCAACAGCAACCGCCGCCTCACCGATGTCGCCGAAGCCGCCGTCGACAGCACCCTCGATCCGCTCGCATGGGCCCCGCGAGCCCGTCCGGCCCCCTCCTGACCACCCGAGGTCTGCCTGTCCCCCCATCGAGCAGGGTCCAGTAGCCGTGGGTGGCGAGGAGAGGGCGGGCCAGGCCGACGGCCAGGGCAGCGGGATGCGGCCGGGCGAGCAGGGCGGCCGGGATGAACAGGAGCTCGAGCAGACCTACTGCGATGCCAACGTACTCGACCCTGCGGTGGGCGCCTAGTGTCCCGCGCCGTAAGTTCGCCGAATATTTCTAGCAGGGACTTCGCCCGATTGTAAGGTCTTCACCAGTGCTGATGATCTCTGATTTATGTGAACGATTTTAGGCGCGGGACACTAGTGTCCTGAGTTATTAATCCGCTAGATATATTTGTGGCTTGCCACCTGGGGTTTCAATTCGTTTGGCCTAGTCTCGTACGTCTGATTTATTCAATGAACCTATAACTCAGGACACTAGCAGGACGAGGACGAAGAGCGCGGCCGCAGTACGTCCCGACATCCAGACAGTCCCACTTGAATCTTCGCATGGAGACATGATTCACACATTTTCCTTCGCTTACCTGCGCTTCTCTCGCCTATGCTACTGACGGGTAGACTAGCCGTCAGAGGCGAAAATAATGAGCGCCCATGAAGCTCAAAGGAATAGCACAGCACGCGACCACTGGGACGAACCCGAGGAAGTGGCGGACGCTCGCAGGGCCGGTAGCAGGAAGTGCCAGGATGACCCGGCGCACAGGTGGTATCGCCTGCTGAGCCTGGACAGCTTCACCGTAAACATTCACCACCCCCGGTTCGACGGCTGGTTTCGTTAACGGTGGGTGACTGCCGTCCCCGGCGGTGATCTTTGCCGGGCTGGCCCGGTGTGTCGTCTTGCTTACTGCCAGCCGACTCTGGATGATCATGGCTTATGTCCGAGTTGCCGCCTCCCGCTCCTGGCTGCGCGTCGTGCGCTGCCCGGGACGCGCAGGTCGCGGAGCTGGCAGCGCAGGTGCAGGCATTGCAGGAGCGGATCGCTGACCTGGAGCGCGCGGCGTCGCGGAACAGCGGGAACTCGTCGATGCCGCCGGGGTCGGATGACCTGCCGGGGCGGAAGGCGCCGCGGAAGCAGCGGCGTGCGCAGGAGCGGGCTGAGGGGAAGAAGCGGAACCGGGGCAAGCAGCCCGGGGCGCCGGGGGCGGCGATGCGCTGGGAAGACCCGGACCGGACCGAGAACCATTACCCGGAAGGGGCATGCGGGTGCGGCCGGGACCTGGCCGATGCGGCTGACCTGGGCGTTGCCCGGTCCTATCAGCAGGACGAGATTCCGGCGGCGCCGGCGGAGCGGGTCCAGCACGACCTGCACGAAACGCGGTGCGCCTGCGGGCGGGAGCACGTCGCGCCCCGGCCGCCGGGCGTGCCGGACGCGGCCTTGTCCATCGGGCCGCGGCTGCGCGCCCTGGCCGTTTACCTGGTCGTCTTCCAGCACGTCCCGGTCGAGCGGTGCCGGGACCTGATCGCCGGCATGGCCGGCGCGGACATCTCGGCGGGGTTCATCCACTCGTGCCTGCGCAAGGCCGCGGACCTGGCCGCGGAGGTGGTGCGGCTGATCCGCACCCTGATCACCGCCGCGGCCGTGGCGGGGTTCGATGAGACGACGCTGCGGTCCGGGCCGGCCGGGGAGAAGAAATACGTCCACGGCGCGTTCACCGGGCAGTACTCCTCCTTTTACCTGGGCACCCGCAGCCTGGAGACAATGCGGCAGGCCGGGATCCTGCCGGATTTCGCCGGCGTGGTGGTCTCCGACCGGTACCAGAACTACTTCCACGAGTCCTGGGAGCACTTCGCCGGGAACCAGGCTTGCCTGGCTCACATCCTGCGCGACTACCAGGACTGCGCGGAAACATACCCGGATGCCGTCTGGCCGGTGCAGGCGCAGCGGGCGCTGCGCGGCCTGATCCATGCCTGGCACGCCGCCCGTGACCAGCAGCTTCCCGCCATCCCCGCTGCCACCGCGGGACCGCTGGAGCACGAGTTCCGGCACGCGGTCCTCGCCGGGCTGGCCAGCGTGCCCCGCGTCCCAGGCCCGAAGAACAGCACGAAGCAGAAGCCGGGCCGCGAGCTGCTGGAGTTCTGCAAGAACCGCCAGGCCGACGTGCTGCGGTTCACCACGGACACCAACATCTGGCCCACGAACAACATCAGCGAGCGCGGCGTCCGCCCCCTGAAAACACAGCAGAAAATCTCCGGCCGCCTCACTAGCGACGACGTCACCCAGGACCGCCTCGACATCCGCAGCTACCTCGACACCGCCCGCAAGCACGGACGCAACGCCTTCGCCGTGCTATACGACCTCATGCTCGGCGCCCCCTGGCAGCCGCCTGCCCAGGCAATCTCGCCGTAAGGATAAGGCCAACCCCGAACCACAGATCACCCGGCGTGCACGGGGTGAATGCTTACGCTTCACCGCCGGGTGCTTGTGCGGCTGGGTGTCGCCTGAGCGCGACATGTTCGATGAAATGATCCGTGACTTTGATCGCCACCTTGGCGAGGTGTGACAAGACAAGCAACACGTGTAGCTTTGTTCGCCTGGTCCTGAAAATTATTCAGGGCAAGCGGGCTCGGGTGCTGTCCCTCGACCAAGACGTACCGGGGCTCTGTGCCAGTAACGTGCCGGGGTCACGAAACCCGCAACGCAATCCTCCGCCAGGCTGGGGCGGGCGGGCCCCCCGGCTGGTCAGGATGGGGCCTAACGGGCTGGCTGGGCCCATGCCAGCGGCTCCAGGGTGCCGTCGATGGCGGCTTGGGCGACATCGGTGAACCAAGCCACGGGAAGATCCTGTCACGGGCCGCGGCCACATCCCCCGCCCCCGTCCAGGAGGCAAGGCGGAACGGTTCGAAGGTACCGTCCGCAACCGCGAGCATATCGGGCAATCTTGTACCAGATTACGCTTAGAGTGACGCCATTTGTCATTCCAGTATCCTGGGACGCTTGGATACGAAATGCCGACCGGCAGTAATGCTGTTAAATTCGGCATGCCTCCTGGCCCCTGGGGTGTCTACACTTGGCCCATCGAGGTCGAGACCCCGCCTCGCCCATGCGTGTGCCGAAAACGTCATTATGCTCAGGGCGGGACAGGGCGTGTCAATTACCAATCCCACATCAGGCCTCGTCGCGGGTCACGCCGAAATCATGCCGGACCCGAGGCCGCCAGACGTGGGCAGCTCAGCCGGGCTGGTGATGAATGGGCAAACTGATCTGCCCGCCGGAGGCCTGGAGGAGTCCCTGAGTCGTGTGGCGGCTCTGGCGGCAATGTCCCTTGGGGCGCCGCGCGCATTCGTTATGGTCGCTGGTACACGCTCACTCCCCACGATGAGCTGCCCTTCAGGTTTCGGCGGCCAGCCGAGCATGTTCGAGCAAACAATGTGCGCGGACGTCGCCGGCTCCGGGGACAACCTGATCATTGACAACGCCCGGGTGGACAGGCACGCGAGCAGCAGGGACGTGCCGGGGCCGGCGAGCATGATGGCATGGGCCGGAATCGCGGTCCATGACCAGGATGGTCGTGTGCTGGGGGTGCTCTGGGCAGCCGCCCCGGCACCACGCCAGTGGAGCGCCAGCGACGTCACGCTCCTGGAGAGCTTGGCAGCGATCGTGTCGAGCGAAGTTGCGCTGCGGACCGCACTGGCGCACAACGCGAGACGAGCCGCCCTGGCCCAGACGCTGGAGGAGAGCCTGCTTCCGCCGCGGCTGCCCAATATCCCGGGCCTGGAACTGGCGGCGCGGTACGCGGCTGGCGGGAAAGGTACGGAGGCCCTCGGGGATTTCTGCGATGTGTTCCCCTCGCTGGGGAGGACATGGGGGATGGTGGTCGGCGACGTGTGCGGCAAAGGTCCCATAGCCGCCAAGAACGCCGCCCTGGCCCGCAACACCCTCCGGGCCATGGCCCGGAGACTGACGCGGCCAGCCCTGATCCTGGCTGACCTCAACCAGGTGCTGCTGGACTGGCCTACCGATGACCCGCGCTTTGTGACCGCGATCTATACCTCGGTACGGCCCTTCCCCGGCGGGGCCATGGTCCGGATCAGTTCGGCCGGTCACCCGCTGGCGCTGGTGCGCCGTGCAAACGGCTACGTGCACGAGTTCGGGAGAGCTGGAACACTGCTCGGGGTGCTGTCCGATCCGGAACTGCATGACTCGCAGAAGATACTGCGGGCCGGGGACAGTCTGATCTTGTTCTCCGACGGGGTGACCGAGGCCCGCAGCGACGCCGACCGCCGCCTGTACGGTGACGAGCGGCTCCGCCGTCTGGTCGCCGGGCTGGGCGACCAGACGGCGGTGGCCATGGCGGAGGCCATCAAGCTCGCTGCCCTCACGTTCACCGGCGGGCGCCTCAGCGACGATATCGCCGCTCTCGTGATGAAGGTTCCCTCACACCAGGCACCCCAGCCTCCGCTAAACGACCGTGAGCCATGATGCTCACCGAGCCGGTCTGGAGTGGACTGCCCCGGGTTCCTTGGAGGCCGTGGCTTCTGAAAGCTTCCGCTGACAGGAGGCTTCTCGGGTCCAGACGAGTCCGTCACAGGTTGGCTGACCGGCCATACGACGCGACGATCTATTCTCTGATGACGCACATGACCAGAGCTTTGGAGGGCGCTGCCCCGACGCCGGGTGATGCGGGCGCGCCTGTGTGGTCGGAGCACGGACTGGAAAAGGCCTCCTGATAGAAGTACGGGGCCCGCTTGAGGTTGGTCGTCCGCTCCTGTCCATCCTAATGAGAATTACCGAGCCGCCGTTCCGGCAGACTCGGGACCGGTAGCCGCCGCCAGGTGAGCACTGAGCCATCCTGGGCCTCCGCGGGGAGCCTTTCCGGGAGATCGTGCCCCTGCCGGTGGCCGGGAGAGCGGATCGCTGCTGGGATGTCGTGCCCGCCGCTGCGGCGTGAGCACTGTTCATTAGGTCGCTGATGGTTCTCCCGCAGGCTGCCTGGCTGCCTGGCATCGAGGACGGGAGAGGTAATGCTGCTGGTCGGAGATGACTGGGCCGAGGATGATCATGCCGTTGAGCTGATGGACTCCTCGGGCCGGGTGTTGGCCAGGGCCCGGCTGCCCGAGGGCGCGGCGGGGATGGCCCGGCTGCACGCGATGATCGGCGAGCATCTCGGCGCCGACGGCGAGGCGGAGGAAATACGGGTCGGGATCGAGACCGACCGGGGCCTGTGGGTGGCAGCGCTGGTCGCGGCCGGGTACACGGTGTATGGGATCAACCCGCTGCAGGTGGCCCGCTACCGGGAGCGGCACGCCGTGTCCGGAGCCAAGAGCGATACCGCCGACTCGCACACCCTGGCGGACATGGTGCGCACCGACTCTCACCAGCTGCGCCCGGTGGCGGGGGACAGCGCGGCGGCGCAGGCGGTCAAGGTGGTGGCCCGCACCCACAAGACGCTGATCTGGGAGCGGACCCGGCATGTGCAGCGGCTGCGTCACCAGTTGCGCGACTACTTCCCCGCCGCGCTGGAGGCCTTCGAGGACCTGACCGCCGCCGACACCCTCGAGCTGCTGGTCAGGGCTCCCGACCCGGCCGCGGCGGCCAGGCTCACCACAGCGCAGCTCAGCGCAGCGCTCAAGCGCGCCCACCGCCGCGACATCGCCGGCAAGACCGCCGCCATCCGGGCCGCGCTGGGCTCGAAGCAGCTGGCCCGGCCACCGGCGGTCACCGCCGCCTGCGCTGCGGCGGTGCGGGCGCTGGCCACGGTCATCACCACCCTCAACGAGCAGATCACGGTCATGGAGGGTCAGGTGCGGGCGCATTTCAGTCAGCACCCAGACGCTGAGATCATCTCGTCCCAGCCCGGTCTGGGGCCAATCCTGGGCGCCCGGGTGCTCGCAGAATTCGGCGACGACCCGCACCGCTACGCCAGCTCGAAGGCCCGCAAGAACTACGCGGCCACCAGCCCCATCACCCGCCAGTCGGGGAAGAGGAAGACCGTCATGGCGCGCTACGTGCACAACGACCGGCTCCGCGACGCCCTTGACGGCCAGGCCTTCGCCGCCCTGACAGCATCCGCCGGAGCCCGCGCCTACTACGACCGGCAGCGCGCCCGCGGCCTCAGCCACCGCCCCGCGCTCCGCCAGCTCGCCAACCGGCTCGTTGGGATCCTGCACGGCTGCCTGAAGACCCGCATGCTCTACGACGAGGCGACAGCCTGGCCGCAGTACGCCAGCCAGGAAATCAAGACTGCTGCTTGACATTCAAGCTCCTGGGATGTCTCCCGGCTGGCGCGGAACCGAGCCGCGGCCATGATCACGCGCAAGTGTGCCGGCGCTCATCACGTGTGACGCAAAAGCGCCCCTGCGCGTGATCTTGCCTGGCTTCTCCCAAGCAGCGGCTACGTCCCGCCGCCCCGCCGGGTGGTCTGCGCAGGTTAGTATCCAGCAGCAAGCCGCCCAAGCCGTGCAAGGTCAATCGCGTTCGTGTACTCGTGTGCGGTCGCGCGTCGGCAGCTCGCACCGATGCGGATTGGCTCAGCGCGGCAGCGCGGCGTCCGACCTCCTGCGTGCAAACTACTGGCGGCACGGTCAGCGTAAGGCATTGATGCAGGTCATTAGGTCGATGATGGTCATGCCGAGTCGGTGCAAGTGCATCACGACTGCTGTATTTGCCGGCGTCGCGTGAATACTGACCCCTATGCAACGTGGGCGGATTCCAGCCATCGTCGCAACACTGGCCTCTGATGGCCCGGATGGTATCGGCTTTAACGGATCACGGTGCGAGCCAGGTCGATGAGGGGGGTTTCGGCGTGTCGTGCCCAGGCCTGGAGGGCGGCGGCGAGGGCAAGGGCGCTGCCGTAGAGGACGTGCTGGCCGCCTTGACGGGCGATGAGCGAGTCGAGCGATCCGAAGGCGCGTCCCTTGCGGGCCAGGGTGAGGATGTCGATGGCGGCGCGCTCACCGGTCCAGTTCCCGGCAGGCAGGCAGGTCATCGTGGCCAGGCCCGCCGGGGCGCCGGTGTCGTGCCCGGCCAGCCACTGGTCGAGCAGGCCGAGGGCAATGCCGGTGCAGGCGGCGACCGTCGGGACGGAGCCGTCAGGGGATTCAGGCTGGGCTTGGTCCAGGACTCCTGCGGCGAGCCGGGTATCGCCGTCAGCGATGGCCTCGGCGGCTAGCCGCAAGGTGACGGCGGCTAGTTCGCGGGCCTGCCCGGCGGGAGTGAACAGCGCCATGTTGTGCCGCTCCATCGCGCGGTTCAGTGCCCGTCGCAGCGTCTCCAGGTCGGGCACGTCGATGTTGTCCACGTCGATGCCTTCCTCCGCCAGCAGCGGCGCCAGCTCCCGCAGCAGGTCGCTGGCCATGCCCGGCTTGAACTGGATCCCGGGCGGCCCGGCGGGCGGTTCCGGGGAGCGGCGTCGCATGTCTGGCACGCGGACCATCATCGCAGGCCCGCCGCTGGCGGGGACGTCACGGGTTCACAGGCCGGACCGCGCGGCGGGCGTGTCCCAGCCCAGTGTCTTGCGCGGCCTGCTGTTCAGCTCGGCCGCCACGGCGGCCAGGTCGTCCAGCCCGTGCGTGCGCAAATCGCTTCCCTTGGGGAAGTACTGGCGGAGCAGCCCGTTGGTGTTCTCGTTGGATGGCCGCTGCCACGGGCTGGCCTTGTCGCAGAAGTACACCGGCATACCCAGCGCGGCGCTGATCTCGGTGTGCAGCGCCATCTCCTTGCCCTGGTCCCAGGTCAGCGACCGGCGCAGCCGCGGCGGGAGAGCGGACATGGCGGCGATCAGCGCGTCGCGGACCGCCTCGGCGGTGTGCCGTCCGGGCAGGTACAGCAAGATCGTGTACCTCGACGCCCGGTCCACCAGGGTGCCGATCGCGGACCGGTTGGACGCCCCGGTGATCAGGTCGCCTTCCCAGTGCCCAGGTTCCTCGCGGCCGGCCGCCCCGGCGGGCCGCTGATCAAGCATGGTCATCGCGGTGATCCCGTTCGACCGGCGCTCGCCAGGCCGGCGATGCGGCCTGCGCCGCCGCCGGCGCGTGCGCAGCACCCGGGCCGGCAGCCCGCGGGACAGCCCACCCAGTTCGGGACGGTAGACCGCCTGATAGATCGTCTCGTGCACGACATGCCGCGCCGGCTCATCCGGGAACTCGCGGCGCAGCGCCTGGCTGACCTGCTCCGGGCTCCACCGTTTCTCCAGCCGCTCCAGCACGAACTGCCGCAGCGCCGGATCAGCGGCGATCTTGCCCGGCCGCGGCCGGGCAAGCCGCCGCACAGCCAGCTTGTGCGCAGTGAACGGCCGGTACTGGCCGCTGTCCGGATCCTGGTTCCGGCGCAGTTCCCGGCTGATCGTCGACGGACTGCGGCCCGTCTGCTCCGCGATCGCCCGGACACCATGTCCCGCCTGGCGCAGATCGGCGATCCGCACCCTCTCCTGCTCAGACAGGTACCGGTCCGAGATCTCCCTGACACGCCTGCCCGCCCCCGCGGCAACCACGGGAGCATAATGCAGCTTCCGGCCGTCACGAGTCGTGATCGTGCGGCCGTGTCGCCACCGTTTCCCGGTCCGCCGGTTGATCCCGACGATCCGGCACGCCTCAGAACTGCTCAACCCCTGCGCGATCAGCCGCGCATACTGCTCCCGCTTCTCGACCTGCGGCAACGCCCCCGGTCCCCGCTGTCCCATCGCAACCCCCGAACCTGTCGAGTGTTGCGACGACTGCTAGAAACTGCCGTGTGAAAACTGACCCCCTCTGTCACGGGATGTGGCAGAAGACAGGGATGTGATCACAGTGGAGGATTGGGCGGAGATCCGCCGGCTGCACCGGGCAGAGAAGATGCCGATCAAGGCGATCGCCCGGATGCTTACCTGGCCTGCTGCCCTGTTCGTCTCCCAGGACCTAGGCGCTCGGTCACGAGGTGGAGGATTCGTCCGAACAGTGCCCGTCGCGCCTTTCGGTCAGCGCCCTTGCCGCCTCCTTGGACCTATCGGCCACCTCACGCCCAGTGAGTCCAGGCTTGGTCGTACTCGCAATCTGGCGCTTCGGGTGGTGACCGTGAAACGGACGGGTCGAGGACAGTGCAGGTTGTCGTCCGGTTCACGCCTGCGATGGCCCGGATCTGGGAGGTTACCAGCTCGGCCAGATCCTTCGTGTCTGGTGCCCGCGCCCGGGCAACCACGTCGTAGGATCCCATCACGCTCGTCGCTTCCGAGACGCCCGGCACTGTCCGGACCAACGCAGGCACAATGGCTGTCTTGCCGATCTGGGTCTGGATCAGAATGTATGCATCTAGCACGTAACACACCCCCGACTCCTATTGCAGTGATGGAGTCATCTCCGGCGTCGCAGGCCGGGGCGGCGGAGGATGTGGGCTGGGCAGGTGTCGCCTGGGGGGCGGTGCCGAATACGGCGTCACCGCGATCGGCGTGTTGGCCGGGGACTCCAATGTGGCCTGTTGATGGTACGCATGATTGCCCGAAAGACGCCACAAATCTCCTAGATACATGCTCGGCTCGTAGCGGACTCCCAACTAGGGCCGAACGTCATTCGGTTGCTGAGATCCTGTGGGCGTCCGCGTGGCAGCGCTTGAGGTCGCGCATCTGCGCCCGGGCTGAGGATCCGGGTGATGGGGCGGCACCGCCGGTCAGCGGCCAGGTGAATCTTGGTCGTCAGCCCGCCGCGGGAACGGCCCAGCGCCTCCAGGCCCGCGCCGGGGCCGAAATTCTTGTCATTCGGTGAAGCCCCCCATGAGCAGCTCGGCGGGCGGGTCCTTGCGAGCCCCGGCCGCGTGCTGGTGCGCGCGGAGCACGGTCGAGTCGGCGCTGACCGTCCACTCCGCGCCCTCGGCCTCATCGCAGCCGGACCGCAGCGCTTAGCGATGCTGGTGCTGGTCATGAGGCACCGCTGTGCTGGCTGTCATATTCAGCGATCTTTATCAAGATCGAAATGTCCGTGCCTGCGACCCGCCCGAGCTCGGTCAAGGTGGCGGCCGATGGCAGAGACGTCCCGCAACGCCAGCGGGTGATGGCGACCGGGACACGCCACGCCGCGCGGGCAAGCTCAGCCCAGTTTGGGAAGAGTCCCGGCACCACGGCGTCAAGCCAGCGAGAAAAATCCCACCCGAACCCTGGCCGTCCTCCCGCCCACTGGTGCTCATCACCTGACCTACAGCGGTAGGGATGCGCGCCTAGCCGGCCATCCTGGCCGTGCGCGTTCGAGCTTGACGGTCGGCAAACCGGCCCGGCCCCGGCCACGCTTGCCGCAAGCGAGCGAGGTCCGAAGTGACCGAAAGGCGGCCCTCTTAGTCGCTGCCTAGATCAGGCTAGTCGTCGCCGATGTGATCCAGAGTGATCACAAGGACGTCGCCGTGAATCTCGATGCCCTTCGTGTAGAGATCAGAGAACCTATCTTCCATGAGCTTCTTCATCTGTTCCACGGTCACGTCGACTGGCGAAGTCACGTAGAACGGTCTAACTTCGACCTTCCACACCGCCCGCCTACTCTTCTTGCCGTCTGGTACCTGCCGTGGTGTCTCGTTCGTCATGACCGAACACTACACATGATCAAAAATCCAGGGATAGGGTGTACGGCTTTTTGGCCCGCTAGGCGCTGACACGGGGATCACCAGGCAGGTGGCGACTACAAAACGTAGTCGCCGATAATCACGTGTTTTTGACATGGAACGGTCAGTGCTTACATGGTTACGAACTGAGCAACACCAATACACGCGGAAGCCCGTTGGTGCACGCGGATCAAGTGAACGAACACGCAGAACAGAAGCCCGGGGGCGGCGGCACAGCCGCGATTGCCTGGCGAAACAGACGCTTGACAGACCAATGGCGGGCTCGGGCACAGCCAAGAACAAAGAGGCCCACGGCAGTGTTCGTCAAAGCTGTTGCGCAGGCCTCGACGTGTGTGATCTAGGTCAATCGTTGCGTGTACCGAGGCTCTCAGGTGGACGCTGACGGAATGCCACGCTTGCGAGCCAAACCAGCGACACGCCATCCTCGGCGTCCATCGTGACCGGCTCTAACGTGAACGCCGGGCTAGACAGGTCATCACGGTCCAGGTTGAGGGGAAGGGCGGCGGCTGCCGGGCCTCGGGACTCAGCGCGCACGGGGCGGGCGGTGCGCATGACTAGCACGGCGCGCACGGCGAGCACAGGGGTGCACGGCGCGGGTCCTCCGGGGAGGGGGCTGCCGTCAAGGACGCGGAACCTCGCTTCTTGTTCGCGTGTCGCTACGTTTGCGCAGGCCGTCGGACCGGAACAATAAATACAAGAAAAATGAGGCCCCTCCATGTATGAGATGGCCCCTCCATGTATGAGATGGAGGGGCCTCGCTCAGGCCCGGCAGCCGCGCGGAGCGCGGCGTCCGTGCTGCGCACCTGCCTGAACGGTCCGTATCCCGGCTCTCCCCGCGTCCCAGGTGTGCCCGGCAGGCGCCGGTTCCAACGGAGGATGCAATTCCACTGGCCTCACCCACGGCCACGAGAATTTTACGGCACCGATCTTTAAGATTTTTGGCCATCCCCAACGCGTCCCAGGGCATCCACCAAACGTACGCCGTCATCCCCGGGTCGAAGTGCTTGTCCACCGCATCATCCACAGCCAGCCCACAGGTAACAGAGCGTGGCCAGATGCACGAGCCTGCGGCCAGGTTGCTCGTCGGCCACAGCCAAGGCGGTCGCGGTCCTCAGCGCCCTGCTCGACCTGCGACCAGAGGTGCGCGGTCGCAGAGCCGCGCCGCGAGCAGTGCACGCATTCGGCGGACAGTAAGTGATTTCGGCTACAGCCCCGAGGCCCTGACGACGTGCCATCCACCGGGTTGCGGCCGACACACCCGACACGCTCCGCACGCAGAAACATTGAAATGCCACACGCAAGAGCAGCACAGCCTTAGTCTGACTACTCAATGTAACTAATTGACTGTACTCTGAAGTATCTCGGGGGATACATGCGCCGCTTTCTGACTATGGTGACCGTGTCCGGCACGGTCATGTCCGCACTCGCACTGGCGATGGCGCCGGATCCGACAATCGCGCGCCATATGCGCAGGCCGTTTCCGGTCTTCTCCCTGACGGCAACGCCAATGTCGGCCAGCGCTCCGGCCCGCCGCAGCCTAACCATTGCGGTCATCAGGAAGGACAAGCCAGAGCAGCCAGAGCCAGCAGTCCTCACCCTGCGGTGGCCCGACGCCGCGACTGGGGACAGGCTTACGGTCCTCCCAGGCCCCTGCGCTTTCGAGCTCATGCGGACCACGCCCGCATGTTTCTACACCGTGCATCCCAAGGCGGCAACGCAGATCGACCCTGCTGACACCGGCACCGACACCGGCACCGCGCCCGACGGCGCGACCCCGGCCGTCGCCACTACCCAGGACAGCGCCGGTCAGGCCGGGAGCCTAGGCAGCATTTCATGATTTCGGCCACTTTCTAGAAGCATCTTCAGAAAGGTATCTATTCAGCCGGGGTGGGTGTCGCCGGCCGTGACCCGGATCACGGTCGGGTTGTGATCGGCGCGGGGGTTGCCGGCGTGTCGCGTTGATCTTCGGGTCGGCTTGCTGATCATTAGGGCGCATGCCGTCTTCGCCGGGTTTGCCTGATGCCGCTGGGCTGCGGGTGCGGCTGGAGGCGGCCGAGCAGCTGATCGGCGAGCTGCGCGAGGGCATGGCGGTGATGGCTGGGGCTCATCGGCGCGAGCTGGAAGCCAGGGATGCGGTGATCGCCCGGCAGGCGGGGACGATCGCCGGGCAGGCGGACCGGATCGCGCAGCTAGAGCGCAGGCTAGGGCGCGACTCCTCCAGTTCCTCGAAGCCGCCGTCGTCGGATAGCCCGTACACGAAGAAGAGCAAGGACCGGTCGCTGCGGGAGAAGACCGGGCGGCAGCCCGGCAAGCAGCCCGGCGCGCCGGGCAGGACGTTAGGGCTGGCGGATGACCCGGATGAGACCATTGAGTGCGCGCCCGCGGGATGTGGGCGGTGCGGGCGGGACCTGACCGGGGAGCCGGCGGTGCGCACCGAGCGCCGGCAGCGATGGGACATCACCCCGCCGCCCCCGCCGTACATCATCGAGTACCGCAGGATCACCAAGGTGTGCCCGTGCTGTCAGGCGGCCAGCGCCGGGCAGGTCCCGGCGGATGTGACCAGCCGGGTGGTGTACGGGCCGGAGACCCGGGCGCAGGCGGCGAACCTGGCCTGCGGGCATCACGTGCCGGTGCTGCGGGCCGCGCTGCTGCTGCGCCAGATGGCGGGGATCAAGGTCTCCACCGGGTGGATGGCCGGGATCCGCGGCCGCGCCGCCGCCGCGCTGGCGCCGTTCATGGAGCACGTCCGGGCGCTGCTGCGCACCGCCCCGGCGCTGAACGCCGACGAGACCCCCGCCCGGGCCGCGAAGAGCCTGACGTACGTGCACGTGGCCTGCACCCGCTACCTGACCTGCCTGCACGTGGCCGGGCGGTCCGCCGGCGACATCGACGCCGGCGGGGTGCTGCCCGGATACACCGGCGTGCTGATGCGTGACGGGTACGCCGGCTACTCGCATCTGACCGGCGCGCTGCACGCCTGGTGCGGAGCCCACCTGCTTCGTGATCTTAAAGACATCTACGACTTCGAGCCGGCCCAGCAGCGCTGGGCCTCGGCCATGGCGGACTTGCTGCTGCAGGCCAATGGCCACGCCTGCCAGGCGCGCGGGGCCGGGAAGGACCGCCTCGACGCGGACGTCCTGGCCGGCCTGCTGGACCGTTACCGGGCGCTCGCCGCCGACGGCCTGGCCGCCAACCAGCGGCGGCATACCCGCGCCGCCCGTGACGCGAGACGGGTGGCGCGCCGGTTCCGCGACTACGAGGACCTGATCCTCAGATTCGTTACTGACCTTGCCGTGACGGAGTTCACGAACAACGAGGCGGAAAGATCAGTAAGGCCCGTCAAGGTGCAGCAGCACAGCTCAGGCGGCTGCTGGCGCACCCTCGAGGGCCTGGCCGAGTTCGCGATCGCGCAATCATACCTGTCCACCGCCGCCAAGTGGGGCATCGACGCCCTCGACGCCCTGCGCCAGCTGTTCACCACCGGCCCCTGGCTCCCGCCCGCCCTCACACCCCACGCTGCCACCAAGGCCGCATAATCACCACAGGCCAGCCCGGCGCAAGCCACGAGGCAGGGCCGACACCGGCTGAATAGCTACTCAGAAAGATGGCCAGGATCATGAAAGCATCGCGCACTCATCACGGGGTCGGCCGCCACGACGTAGGTGCGGCTCGATGCCATTAAGCGAGATCGCCGGGCGCGCTACGCCACAGGCAACACCCACACGGCACGCTCCAGCGGCAGTATTGGCACCACTGGCTCCAATGGGCCTGCGGGTGCCCCTTCCGCACGGCACGTCAGCCGTGCGCCTCGACCGGAGCGGCGAAGCAGATGACCCCGGCCGGGCCAGGTGCCGACTAGCCGTAGAAGATCCTCTCCATCACCGCACGGGCGCGCCGCGCCGCACGCCGCTGATCGTCGATTAGCTTGCCGCTCTCTCCCGGCCGGTAGCCGAGCACTCGGGCGACCGCCGCAAGCTCGCGCGGCGCGGAAGGCAGCGTGTCGCCCGGCCGGCCACGGACGGCCGTGACCGCGTCCCTGATCCTGGTGGCCAGCCGCCATGCGGTGGCGAGCACCTCCGCATCCGCACGCGTGATCAGCCCGGCATCCGCCGCCGCGTCAAGCGCGGCGAGCGTGCGCGTGGTCCGCAGCCCGGGCGTCGCGTACGCGTGCCGCAACTGCAGCAGTTGCGCGACCCACTCGACGTCGGCCAGGCCACCACGCCCAAGCTTGAGGTGGCCGACCGGATCAGCACCCCGTGGCAGCCGTTCGGCTTCGATCCGCGCTTTTATCCGCCTAATCTCCCTAACGGCTGCACGGTCGATTCCACCGTCTGGATAGCGCAGCCGGTCCGCGAGCGCGACAAAACGCTCGCCAAGCTGCGGGTCTCCCGCCACAGGCTCGGCGCGGAGCAGCGCCTGGCTCTCCCATGGCGCTGACCAGCGCCGATAGTACTCCGCGTAAGAGGCGAGAGTACGCACGAGCGGCCCCTGACGGCCCTCAGGGCGCAGGTCCGGGTCGATGGTCAGCGGCGGGTCGGGGGCGGGCAACGGCCAGCAACCGCCGCAACTCCTCCGCCACCGCGTGCGCGGCGCGGCTGGACTCTTCCTCGTCCGCACCTGGAAGTGGTTCGTGCACGAAGATGACGTCGGCGTCGCTGGCGAAGCCCATCTCGTGGCCGCCGAACCGGCCCATGGCCACCACGGACATCCGGGTCGGTAGCGGTGACCGCAGCTCAAGCTCGACCTTCTTGATCGCGGCCTTGAGTGCCCCCGTCACTGTCACGGCCGTGATCGTGGTTAGCGCTTCGCCGCTTTCCTCGACCCCGATGCGGCCGAGCAGGCTCGCCACGGCGGTGCGCAGTAGCTCGCGGGTGCGCAGCGCGCGGACTGCCGCGACCGCATCCTCGGCACTGTCGTGGCGGGCCACGGCGGCGAGCGCCTCAGCGGTCAGCGCGTCCCGCGGCCGCGGCATCAGCTCGGCGTCGTCGGCGAGCAGTTTCACCGTCTCGGGAGCTCGCAGCAACAACCCGGTGGCGTACTTGCTCGATGCGAGCACGAATGCCATCCGCTCGGCGACCTGAACTTCGTCCCTGAGCAGCCGCAGATACCAGGGTGTCCGCCCTAGCGCCTCGCTGACCTGGCGGAAAGCGAGCAACCCGGCGTCAGGTTGGGCCGCGTCGGCGAACCAGCCGAGCATGACGGGGAGCAGCGTGCGCTGGATCGCCGCCCGCCGTGACACGCCCGCGGTAAGCGCCGCGATGTGCCGCAGCGCGCCCGCCGGATCTTCATAACCAAGCGCCTCGAGCCGCGCCCGCGCCGCCGCCGGCGTCAGCCGGACAGCCTCGCCGGGAAGCCGCGCCACAGCTTGCAGGAGCGGGCGGTAGAAGAGCTTCTCGTGCAGCCGACGCGCCACGATGGTGTGCTTTCGCCACTGCGCCGTGAACTCGGCCGCGGGGTCGCCGCCGCCGAGCCTCGTGTCGGGGCGGCCGTCGTTAGGTAGCTGGTATGCCCGCAGCGCTCGGCCGAGCCTGCGCCGCCCGGCCGTATCCGCCTCAGCGGGGATAACGTGTGTTCGGCGCAGACGTTCCAGTTGCAGCAGGTGCTCCACCCGGCGCAGGAACCGGTAGGCGGCGGCCAGGTCGGCTGCCTCGTCGCGGCCAACGTAGCCGCTGCGGGACAGCGCGGCGAGTGCCGGGAGGGTGGCGGGGCTGCGCAGGCTCTGGTCGGTGCGCCCGTGTACCAGTTGGAGCAGCTGCACCGCGAACTCGATATCGCGCAGCCCGCCAGGACCGAGCTTGAGCTGGCGCCCTGCCTGCCCACGCGGCACCGTGTCCTCGACGCGGCGGCGCATCGTTTGCACATCCTCGACAAAATTGTCGCGCTGCGCCGCCTGCCACACCAGCGGCGCCACCACCTCGACATACCTGGCACCGAGCTCGAGGTCGCCCGCGATGGGCCGTGCCTTCAACAGTGCCTGGAACTCCCACGTCTTCGCCCAACGCTCGTAGTAGGCGCGGTGGCTGGCGAGCGTCCGCACCAAGGGGCCGCTTCGCCCCTCCGGGCGCAGGTTCGCGTCCACTTGCCAGAGCGGCGCTTCGGGCGCGCTCTGTGAGCAGATCCGCATCATCGCGCTTGCCAGCTTTGTCGCCGCGGCGAGCGCGTCACGCTCGTCGGCGCCTTCCGTGCCTCCTGTGCCTTCTGCGCCTTCCACGGGTTCCGCGACGAAAATGACGTCGACATCGCTGACGTAGTTGAGCTCGCGGCCGCCGCATTTGCCCATGCCGATCACGGCCAGGCGGCAGGGCGCACCACCGGAGGGTTGGCCGATGGGCTGGCTTCCGTGCTCGCCGCGCAGCTGGCTGCGGGCGATGGCGAGGGCTCCTTCCAACGCCGCCGCGGCGAGATCGGCGAGCTCCGCGGTGACGTCCTCGAATGCGGAGACGCCCGTCAGATCACGCGCCGCAAGGTGCATGAGCCGCCGCCGGTAGGCCAGCCGCAGCTCGGTCACCGGGTCGCCCGCTTGCGCACCGTCACCCGCGCCCGCCGCTCGGCCGGTGCCACCCGAGCCGCGTCCGGTACGGCCCGCGGAACCCAAGTCCCCCGCCGAGCCCCCCGGGCGACCTGCCGCAGCGCCCGCGGCAGCCGAACCTCTGCCGCACGCCCCGCCCCACCCGAACCGTCTGCCGCACGCCCCGCCCCACCCGAACCGCCTGCCGCACGCCCCGCCCCACCCGAACCGCCTGCCGCACGCCCCGCCCACCCGAACCGCCAGGTGCCGGGCCGGGCGGCACGGCAGGCTCCGCATCGTAAGGCTGCGCTCCCACCGCGGTCAGCATCGCGGCGCGCAGCTCCCCGGTTGCTGGGCGGCGCAGCGCATCGGGGCCGCGCACGACCCGCCAGTCGTCGGGGTGCCGCTGCAGGTGATCGCCGAATGCCGCACTCGCCCCGAGCACCGCGGTGAGCCGGTCGCGAAGACCCCGCTCCGCGCGCAACGCGGCACGCAATTCAGCGGCCGAATCCGGGTCGCTTCGCTGTACAAGCCCGGCGAACGCCGACAGCGCGAGATCGGGATCGGCGGCGGCGGCGATCGCCGCGAGCACATCCGAATCAGCGCCACCCGCATCGAATCCGAGTACCTCGGTAATCAGCTGTTCAGCCCGTGCGGGGTCGGCGAAACCCATCCGGGCGAGCGTGCCAGCCAGCGTGCCCGTGCGCGGCGTACTCACCCTTGAACCGTAATGCGGCACAAGGCTGGCGCGCGCGCCGGAATGACCGCACTTACCGGCCGGCGGTACCACGCCGCGGTGACGGCTCTGGAGTGCCGCGAGCGCGGCCATTGCGGCTGCGGCCACCGGCGGCGGCCAGCGGGCTGGGCTCGGCGCCCACCCGGCGCCGCTACCGCAGGGTGGTAAGCCATTGTTGCGGGTGTCATCGCGCGGCAGCCGTTCGGGATAGGGGGCAGCGACACGGCACGGGATGACCCGCGAACCGTCAGAGGATGGGCAGGTAGCGGTCCAGCTCGAACCTGGTGACCTGGCGCCGGTAATCGTGCCACTCCGCGCGCTTGTTCCGAAGGAAGAAGCCGAACACCTGCTCGCCGAGTGCCTCGGCCACAAGCTCGCTGCCCTCCATCGCGCGGATCGCCCCGTCCAGGTTCTGCGGCAGCGGCTTGATGCCGAGCGCGCGCCGCTCCGCAGACGTCAGCGCCCACACGTCGTCCTCGGCGCCCAGCGGTAGCTCGTAATCTTCTTCGATCCCCTTCAGCCCGGCGGCAAGGATGAGCGCGAAGGCGAGATACGGGTTGCAGGCCGAGTCCAGCGAGCGGAACTCGATCCGGGTCGCGTTCCCTTTCTGCGGCTTGTACATCGGAACCCTGACCAGAGCGGAACGGTTGTTGTGCCCCCAGCAGATATAAGCGGGCGCCTCGCCGCCGGCCGCCGCGGTCCGTTCGGTCCCGCCCCACAGCCGCTTGTAGGAGTTGACCCACTGGTTGCAGACCGCGGTGATCTCGGCCGCGTGGCGGAGCAGACCGGCGATGAACGCCCGGCCGAGCTTGGACAACTGGTACTCGGCTCCCGGCTCGTAGAAAACGTTGCGGTCACCCTCGAACAGCGACACGTGCGTGTGCATGCCTGACCCTGGGTGGTCTGTGAACGGCTTGGGCATGAACGTCGCATACACCCCTTGCTCAAGCGCCACCTCCTTCATTACCAGCCGGAACGTCATGATGTTGTCCGCCGTGGTGAGCGCGTCCGCGTAGCGCAGGTCGATCTCCTGCTGGCCGGGGGCACCCTCGTGGTGGCTGAACTCCACCGAAATCCCCATCGACTCCAGCATCATGATCGCGCTGTGCCTGAAGTCGTGCGCGATGGTGTGCGGGGTGTGATCGAAGTACCCGCCCGAGTCGATCGGCCGCGGCATGACACCCGGCTCCGGCCGCTCCTTGAGCAAGAAGAACTCGATCTCTGGGTGGGTGTAGAAGGTGAATCCAAGCTCAGCTGCCCGGCCCAGCGCGCGCTTGAGCACCCAGCGCGGATCGGCGTACGACGGCGATCCGTCCGGCATCATGATGTCGCAGAACATCCGGCCCACGCCGGGTGATTCGCCGCGCCACGGCAGCAGCTGGAATGTGGCCGGGTCGGGCTTGGCGAGCATGTCTGCCTCGTACACCCTGGCGAATCCCTCAATCGCCGAGCCGTCGAAACCGATGCCCTCGGCAAAGGCGCCCTCCAGTTCGGCGGGCGCCACTGCTACCGACTTCAGGTAGCCGAGCACGTCGGTAAACCAGAGCCGGACGAATCGGATATCCCGCTCCTCGAGTGTTCGGAGCACGAACTCGACTTGTCTTTCCACGCCCATCACCTCAGCGGCCGGGCGCCGCAGTCCGCCTCGCCCGTTGCAAAAAACTGTACGACGCCTTCACGTCCGGCGCCGTCGTGTGGTCTCATCTCCCAGTTTGCCTGCCCCTTGTTTCCGGCAGATTACCGGTCCCGCTGGTCACCTGTGCCCCGTTACAGGTCCCGGTCACGCTCGTCCCGCTGGCCACAGGCGGAACGTCCCGACGGGCGCGCCACAGATCCCCGCGTCGAAGGCGAAGACCGATCCAGCAAGCGGCTGGCCGTGGCTCGGTGGCAGGCCCTCGCGCGCGGAGGTGACATAAAGCGTATTACCCGGGCCGAACGCGCAACTACTCGATTGCGCGACCGGGAACTCGACGGTCCGCAGCAGCCGTCGTTCATGCGCGTGCCTGCTTCCGGCAATGCCCGGCGCTTCGACTGACGGCGCTGCCCGTGATGGCACGCGCACCTGGGCGGACGTTTGAGCGTGGGGCGGGTGGACAGCGGCGCTTTCATGGCTGCGGATCGCATGCGGCCTGCTCGCGGCACCGCAGCCCACAGCACCGCGGCTCTAAGCTGATGGCGTGACCCGGCTAAGGATCGCTCTCGCACAGGTCAACGCCACCGTCGGAGACCTGGAAGGAAACGCCGGTCTCATCGCCGAATGGTCGCGCAGGGCGGCCGAGGCCGGCGCGCGCGTCGCGGTATTCCCCGAGATGATGCTCACCGGCTACCCGGTGGAGGATCTCGCGCTGCGCGCCTCTTTCGTGGACGCCTCCGTGGCGGCGCTGCACGACCTCGCGGAGCAGCTGGGCGCCGACGGGCTTGGTGACCTCGCCGTCGTCGTCGGCTACCTGGACAGGCACACCGGTGTCGCGCCGCGCACGGGCCTGCCCGCCGGCGCGCCGCTCGACGCGGCGGCGCTCATCTACCAGGGCCGTGTGGCCGTCCGCAGCGCCAAGCATCACCTGCCCAACTACGGCGTGTTCGACGAGTACAGGTACTTCATCCCCGGCGACACGCTGCCGGTGTTCCGGCTGCCGGCGGCGCGGTCGCTGCCGTCCCCGCCCCCTACGGACGGCACCGCCGAAACCGCCGGCAGCTCCGACAGCGCCCACAGCGATGTCCATGACCACGCTGTGGACATCGCGATCGCGGTCTGCGAGGACCTGTGGCAGGACGGCGGGCCGGTGGCGGTCGCCAGGCAGGCCGGGGCAGCGCTGCTCGTCGTCCCGAACGCGTCACCTTATGAGCACGGCAAGGACGACGTGCGGCTGGACCTGTGCGTGCGCCGGGCCCGCGAGGCCGGTGCCGCGCTCGCCTACGTGAACATGACCGGGCGGCCAGGACGAGCTCGTGTTCGACGGTGACTCGATCGTCGTGGACGCGGCCGGCAGGCTGATCGCCCGCGGGCCGCAGTTCGAGGACGCGCTTGTCCTCGCGGACCTGGACCTGCCGACCGCCGGCCCGGTCCTCGCCGACGGCGACACCACGGCCGACGCGCGGGACGGCACCATGATCACGATCCAACAGCTCACGCTGCCCGCTCCGGAAGGTGCGGTTGAGCACGGATCCACGAACGGCTGCCGCGTGGCGCGACCGTTCCGTGGCGAGTGCTCGCCCCGCCTGGATGACCAGGAAGAGGTGTACAAGGCGCTGGTCACCGGGCGTCCGCGACTATGTGCGCAAGAACGGCTTCGGCTCGGTGATTCTCGGCCTCTCCGGCGGTATCGACTCAGCGCTGACCGCGACCATCGCGGCAGACGCGCTTGGCGCGGAACGGGTGCACACGGCGCTGATGCCGAGCAGGTACTCGAGCGCTCATTCGATCAGCGACGCCGAGGACCTGGTCAAGAGGCAGGGCCTGCACGCGGTTACGATACCGATCGCCCGCATCGTGGCGGCAGTTCGAGAACCAGCTTGACCTGCACGGGCTGGCCGCAGAGAACCTCCAGGCCCGCGTCCGGGGCACCATCTTGATGGCGCTGTCAAATGCGCATGGTCACCTAGTGCTGACCACGGGCAACAAGAGCGAGCTCGCGGCCGGGTACTCGACGCTCTATGGCGATTCCGCGGGCGGTTTCGCGCCGATCAAGGATGTGACGAAGACGCTGGTCTGGGCGCTGTCGCGCTGGCGCAACGAGCGGGCGCGCGAGCGCGGTGAGACACCGCCGATCCCGGCGAACTCGATCCTCAAGCCGCCGAGTGCGGAGCTTGCGCCGGGCCAGCTCGACTCCGACACGCTGCCCGACTACGAGGTGCTCGACAGGGTGCTCGACGACTACGTGGTCAAGGATATGGGCGCGAACGAGCTCGTGGCGGCCGGGTACGACGCTGACCTGGTGGAACGCGTGATCCGGATGGTGGACGCAGCCGAGTACAAGCGGCGGCAGTACCCGCCGGGGCCGAAGATCACGCCGAAGAATTTCGGCCGCGACCGGCGCCTTCCGATAACCAACCGCTGGCGCGAGCGCCGCCCGGCCACCTGATCAGCACGGTCAGGCCTCAGGACTGCTGGCCGTGGAGCAGGCCGGCGCGTTCGGCTCAGTGACCTTGCCGTCGCCGATGTGGAAGACCTGGACCGCCTCGTCCTGCTGGTCAAGGGCCCTCACCGCAGCCGGGGTGGCCGGCGCATTTCAACGGGGAAGCAGGCCCGTTAGCAACTGGTCGACGATGCGGTCGGCGTAGTCGGCCGGGATGGGCTCCACGCCACACCTTGCCATGGCCTGGACCGCCCCCGTCATCATGAACAACGCCGCCTCGATGTCGACATCGGCGCGCAGTTCACCTGTCTCGATGCCGCGGCCGAGCACGTTCCTGAACACGTCACGCCGTGGCTCGACGACCGACTCGGTGAACCGTTCCATCAGCCGCGGGTACTTGATGCCCTCACCTTGCAGCAGCGCGGACGCGCGAACGTGCCGCGGGTCGGCGAGGTCATCACACATGACCCGCAGCAGCGCGACCAGGTCATCGCGCACCGACTCGCCCGACGGCTCGGGCAGCGGGGCCTTGAGCGTGGCGAGCGCGTCGACCAGCAGATCCTCCTTACCGGGCCAGCGCCGGTAGATCGTGCTCTTGCCGACTCCCGCGCGAGCGGCGACGGCCTCGATGCACAGGCCCGCCGCGCCCGATTCCGCGAACAGATCGAGCGCGGCGTCGATGATGGCCCGGTCGGCCTCCCCACTGCGCGGCCGGCCGGGGCGGCGCGAGGCGCCAGCCCCGGAGTCCGGCTCGTGAGCGGCAGCCGGCAGCCGGTAGCCGAGAGCCTGGATCTTGGCCGTCCTCCATCATGACCGGCCTGATGGCTGCGGGTCTCATCTGCTCCACACCCTTACGCTGCCGCCGGATCGGCGGCGGTTTCCCGCGGGTGCTCGTGCGCGTACTCGCTTCGCTGCTCCCGCGCCTCGGCACGGACGCATATCCCTGGCATCCAGACGAACACCACGATCGCGCCCACGACGGCGACCGCGGCCGAGATCAGCGAGGTGACGTGCATAGCATTCACGAACGCGTCGCTCGCGGGCGCGAGCAGCCGGTTGCCTGCCGGGCCCAGCTGCTGTGCGACAGCCTGAGCGCCGGTAATCGACGCGGTCGCGGTCTGGCGAGCGCTGGCCGGCAGGCCGGCCAGGTGCGGGCTTAGCTGGCTGCGGTAGACCTGGGCGAGGATCGAACCGAGCACCGCGACACCGAGCGCGACGGAAACCTGCCGCGCGGTGTTGTTCAGCGACGAACCAGCACCAGCCCGCTCACGGGGCAGCACCGACATGACCGCCTCGGTGGCGGGCGGCATCACGTTGGCCATCCCGGCGCCCTGCACGAAGAAGATCACGCCGAGCACCCAGATCGGGGTGTCCGCGCCAAGGAAGTGGTAGCCGGCCAGCGCGACGGCGACCAGCAGCAGCCCGATCGTGGTCACGACCTTGGCGCCGAACCTTCGCACCAGCGTGGCGCTTCGCGGCGAGAACAACATCTGCCCGGCAGCGAGCGGCAGCGTCAGCAGACCCGCGTGTAGCGGGCTGTAGCCGCGGACGTTCTGCATGTAGAAGCTGATGAAGAAGATCGCGCCAGCCAGCGCGAAGAACACCAGCGCGATGGCGCCGACGGACGCCGACAGCCGCGGGTCGCGGAACAGCCGCACATCAAGCGACGGGTGGCTGATCCGGGTCTCATGCCAGCCAAACAGCACGAGCACCGCCAGCCCGCCCGCGGCTGGACCGAGCACATCCCAGCGCAGCCAGGCACCCGTGTCGCCGCCCTGGATGATCCCGTAGACCACGAGCACGAGGCCGGCCACCGACAGCAGCACACCTAGGACGTCAACCCTGCCCGGGTCGGGGTTGCGCGACTCCGGGACGACGAACAGGACTGCCAGAGCACCTACCGCGACAATCGGCACGTTGATCAGGAAGACCGAACCCCACCAGAAATGGTCGAGCAGCAGGCCGCCGAGCACCGGGCCGATGGCGAACCCCGCGCCAACCGCGGCAGCCCAGATGGCGATGGCGCGGCCGCGCTCGCGCGGATCGAATACGTTCGAGATGATGGACAGCGTCTGCGGCATGACCGCCGCACCGCCGAAACCCATCGCCGCGCGGGCCGCGATCAACTGGTCGGGCGTGTGCGCGTACGCGGAAAGCAGCGAGGCAGCGCCGAAAAGGACCAAGCCGATGATGAGCATCCGCTTCCGCCCGATCCTGTCGCCGATCACGCCGAACGTGAACAGCAGGCCAGCGAACATCAGCGTGTAGGAGTTGATCGCCCATTCGAGCTGGCTCTGGCTCGCGCCGAGGCCGCTCCTTGGATCGGCGATCGTCTTCAGCGCGATGTTGAGGACAGTGTTGTCGAGGACGATGACGAGGAGACCGACGACCAAGACGCCGAGGATGTACCAGCGGCGGCCGTACACACCAGCGGAGATCGCGGAGGGTACCGGCGAAGCGGCAGCCGCAGCTCGAGCCGGGGTCTGGGGTTTCGCTCCGGCGGCGACGCGGCCGCCTGGTGAAGGGCTTTGCTGAGGCATGATGCCTTCCACGTCAGTTGAGGTCCGATGCATACGACGCTGCTCGCCGATACGGAACGGTCTCGTTTCGCAATGTATTCCGGGGCTTCGCCGGGACCTTCAAACAGACCTTCGTCCTTCACTGCGGGGTCGGGACATGTCATGATCGAAAGGTCCGGGGACGCCAGCAGGGCGCCTCGAGGCCAGGAGGTTCCGTCATGACTGCTCCCACTGCGCATGTCAGCGCGCACAGTCAGCCCGCCGCCCTCTACGGCGGGGCCGCGAACAGGCGGGTCACGGTTCGCGACATCGCGGCGGCCAAGCTGCGCGGCGAGAAATGGCCGATGCTGACCGCGTACGACGCGCTCACCGCGCGGGTCTTCGATGAAGCGGGCATTCCCGTGCTCCTGGTGGGCGACTCGGCCGCGATGGTCGTCTACGGGTATGACTCGACCATCCCGGTGACCGTCGACGAACTCATTCCGCTCACCGCCGCCGTGGTACGCGGCACCAGTCGGGCGATGGTCGTCGGCGATCTGCCGTTCGGGTCCTATCAGGCGTCGGCCCAGGCGGCGCTAACCGCCGCCACCAGGTTCATGAAGGAGTCCGGCGCACATGCCATCAAGCTCGAGGGCGGGCGGCGCGTGCTGCACCAGGTCGAAGAGCTTGTCGCGGCCGGCATCCCGGTCATGGCACATCTTGGCCTTACCCCGCAGTCGGTGCACGCTTTCGGCGGCTACCGGGTCCAGGGCCGCGGGGAGGACGGAGAGCGCTTGCTTGCCGACGCCAAATCACTCGAGGCGGCGGGCGCCTTCTCGGTCGTGCTCGAATGCGTGCCCGCCGAACTCGGCTCCCGGGTGACGGCCTCCCTGTCCATCCCGACCATCGGGATCGGGGCAGGCCCAGACTGCGACGCGCAGGTACTGGTCTGGCAGGACATGGCCGGGCTCTCGCCGCGGACGCCGAAGTTCGTCAAGAGGTACGCCGACGTGGCGGGTGCGCTGCAGGTCGGCGGCACAGTCCTTCGCGCAAGACGTCAGCTCCGGGGTGTTCCCCGCCGAGGAGAACTCCTACCACTGACGCGATGGGTGTGCGGCGAATTCACGTCCCCGGCGCCAGCCTCGAGCACGGTTGCTTACCCGTCGCGCCGAACGCAGCCGTTAGGGATGTGGGTCCGAAGCTCATACGTCGGTGATACGCAGGCCCGCATGGGCCTTGTACCGCCGGTTGACCGCGACGAGGTTGGCGGTGAGCGCCTCGACCTGGCCGCAGTTGCGCAGGCGGCCGGCGTAGATGCCGCGCATGCCGCGGATGCGCGCGGCCAGCGCCTGCACCAGTTCGGTTGCCCGCCGGTCGTCACCGAGCACGAGCACGTCCATCGGCACCTCGGTTACCTCGGGATCGAGCAGCAGCACCGAGGACACGTGATGGAATGCGCCCACAACGTGGCAATCCGGGAGCAGCGCGGCGGTTTGCTGCGCGGCGCTGCCGTCCTCGACACGTAGCGCGAAGGCGCCTTGCTTGTCGAAGCCCACCGGGTTCACGCAGTCGATGACAATCTTGCCGGAGAGCTCGGCGGCGAGCGATGCGACCAGCGCGCCGTGACCCTCCCATGGCACCGCCACGATCACGATGTCGGCCTCGCGCGCGGCCGCGGCGTTCTGCAGTCCCCGGACGCCAGGCCCCGCGCCGAGGCCAGCGGCCGCGGCGGCCGCACGATCCGCGCTGCGGGATCCGATGAGAACGGTGTGGCCCGCCATCGCGAACCGCCGCGCGAGCCCGCGGCCCTGGGCACCCGTCCCGCCGAGGACGCCGATGACAAGATCGGCCACGTCAGGCTGCGCCGGGTCAACACCCGCTGCGCGCTGCCCAGGGTTCTGGTCCCTACCAGGCCGCGCCTGCCGCGCCTGGCCCTCGCCGGACCCGCTGCCCGAATCTGCTGCTGCCGCTCTGCCATGCACCCGATCCTGCCATTACCGGCCTGCCGGTCCCGCACGCCCCCGCCGCGGTGCACGGTCCTGCGGCTCCAGGCCGGCGGTTGAGGTGCGCTGAGCTGGCGCGCCCGGCACCATAGAGCGATGGACGCGAACCAGGTGGCCGCGCTAAGGGAGTTGCTCGCGCAGACTGGGTGGCTCGAACGTACGCGAAGGCTCGGCAGGGCGCTGCAGGGCTCCACCCGGAGCGCGGGCGGTTTGCTCGTCGTCGGCACTCCCGGGGACGACCCCTGGCATGTCACCGCCCATCTGGAGGAGGAAGCCCGGCTCGGCGGTGTGCCCACCCTGATGCCGACCCTGATCCGCTGGTCGGCGCCGCCCGACGCACCGGGTCACCTGCGGATCGGCCTGGAGCGACTCGAAGCGGCGCGGCGCGGCGAGACACTGTTCGTCGTGGCTGCGGAGGCCGCGCCTGCCCCGCTGCTGCAACGGGTGAGCGACGCACGACGGATCGGGGCCACGGTTGTCGCGCTGGATCAGGGGGACAGCGAACTCGAGCAACTGGCCCACGAGGCGCTTGCCGTCCCCCCCGGCAGCTCCCCCGTCTCCTTCGAGGGGGCGCAGCACCTGGTCAGCGCCGCCACTGGCGAAGCGCAAGGTAGCCGCAGACCGGGGCTGCGTGAACGGTTGGCCCGGCTGCTCGACGCGGTCAGCGGTCCGGCCGACATCTAACATGCGGCGCGCCCGTCCCGCGGCGCGGCCCAGACCTGCGCACCGCGTAGAAGACCGGCGCAACGCGGCGCACCAATTCGGCGCAGCAGGTCGCGAACATCCTCGGGCCGGACACACGTCTTGACCGGGTCTACGCTGACGACGTCGAGATGGCGCTACGGAAGTTCGCGCTGGACCACGCACCGCGCACCGTCGCGCACGCGGCGAACCAGTTCAAGAAGGTGATCGCGAAGGCGAAGCGGGCCGGTAAGATCAGCCCGGTCGTCGCCGCGGGAATCGCGACCCTCGACACACCGGTCGGCCAGGCTGACGGCAACCCGACCGACGCGCTAAACCTGGAGCAGGCGCACGCGCTCGTCGCCGCGGCGCAGCGGGACGGCACGTACATCGGCCCGTACACAATCATCAGCCTGTGCGACATGGCGCCGCGGCCGGAGGAGGCGCGCGCGTTGGTGTGGGGCGACCTCGCCGGCGGCGTGTTCCGGGTCACGCACAGTACACGCCGGCCGAAGCGGGACGGCGCCACCCTGAAGACGCCGAAGAGCGAGCGGTCGGGCCGGCTGACGCTGGTCTCCGCTGCCGCGCTGCGGACACACAAGGCGCGCCAGGCGGCCGCCGGGATCCCGGTGGGTGACGCCGACCCGGTCTTCACCGACGCGGCCGGCCACAAGCTCACCGCCGGCCAGGTCCTGGCAGACTTCACGGGGCTTTGTGATGCGGCCGGCCTGGAGGGGTTCGTGCCCTACAGCCTGCGCCACAGCTACCGGATGATCCTCCGCGAGCTCGGCGTCGACAGCGATACGATCTCAGATCTCATGGGGCACACCCACGGCGGCACCGGCGGCAAGATCTACGGCAACCACCCGGTCGAGTACGTACAGATCGCCGGCGCAAACGCCATCGACAAGGAGTTCCCGATCAACTGAACCCCGCCGGGCGCCGAATCTATCCCGCCCAGCGCGCGACTTTGGAGGGGACATGGACCTGAACACCGAGGACCGGGCGTGGTTCGACGCGTTCCATCTGGCGTGGCCTCTGTACGCACACGACGCGGAACGGGTCGTCGACACGATCAGCTGGTATGCGGACCGGCTCGGCTACGGCCACCCGGCCGTCGAGGCGATGACCGACCAACTGGCGCGCATGCACGGCTGGGGCGGCGGCCCGGACCGCGCGGAGATCTCCGCCCACGCGCGGCGCCTCGGCATTCCGCACCATCCCCCCAGCCGAGGACGGGAAGACGCTTATTACTCGAGCGCATCCTGACCCCCAGGGCGCGCGAAACTTTCACCGATTCGCTGCCAATCCGCGGTCGCCGGAAACGCAGCCGGTAGCCGCCCGCCGGAAGCTTGCGAATGTTGCCAACCGGACGGCGGGCCACACGCTCGGCCAGCGCGAAGACCTGCGGCACAGTGAGCACAGGCCGTTCTCGGGTGTTCTCGTCACCCTCCCCGCGGATGCCGGCACGGGTTCTGAGGCTGAATCTTGACCTCTGTTAATGCAGAAGCGAGCTGAGCCCTGGCCGGGCCTCCGGGCCATTCACACGAGAGGGCGGGAAGAGTAGGGTCGCCCGTGTGCAACTCACAGCAAGGAGCTTCTATGTCCGATCCGAAAGCGGTAATTGACCGCGGTTTGCAGGCGTGGCGTGCGCGGGACGCCGAGGCATGGGCTGAATGCTACGCCGAGGACGCGACGATCGTGGCACCGGGCGGCGTGGAGCTGCGGGGACGAGACGGTGCAAAACAATTCCTCGCCATATGGGCCGAGGGTCTCCCGGACAACGACATCATGATCACGCGGGAGTACGTCTGCGGCTCTGTCGTCGTGCAAGAGGGGGTCTTCAGCGGCACACACACGGGTGGCCTGATGGCGCCCAACGGTCAAGTGATTCCGGCCACCGGTCGTTCACTCAGCGCTCCGTACGCAGAGTTTTTCGAGGTCGAGGGCGACCGGATCACGTCCGATCGCCTGTACTTCGACCAGGTCGAGTTGCTCACTCAACTCGGGCTGTTGCCCGACCCAGTCGTCGCAGCCTCGTAGCGTCGGCTCGCCCCGGGCCGCTGCGCGCTCTGGCGCGGCGGCCTTCAGGAGCAGAACGCCTCCTTGAGGGCATTGCGGCAACGACGCCTCACGCCCGTCGTGAGCAACAGCATCAGCGTTGGCTGACGGTCCGGTGCTCTGCTGCTTCCGCGATGCAACAGCGCGGGTGTTCGCCTCCTCGGCCTGCGAGATCTCTGCTTGACACGCGGCCGCGGCCGGGCAGACGGAAGGCTCACGGCAGTTCTTCGATAAGGAACGTCGCAGCCCTCGACCTGGCGCGAAGATACTTCGCCGCAGACCGGGAGGTTGTCCGGCCCTTCCGCCTCCACGGCGAACGCGGTGGTATCGATCAAGGTCCACCGCAGCGATTCGGCAGCGGCCAGCCGGTGCGTGCTGTGGACAAAGCACTTCACTTACACGAGCCCGCCAGACCGATCGGGGGCCTGGCCTATGAGGCAACGGTCGCCAGTGAGGGCGGAGAACGCCTTGGCGTGCCGCCGTCGGTGCCTGTATTCGAGCCGCCCGGCCGGTGCCCGCGAAACTTCGCGACATGAGGACTTTGGCCCCTGGCTGCTGTCCGGCGGCCGACATGAACTGGGAATCGGCTCACCGGAGGAAGTTCCTGGTCATGACTGTGCCAGAAGACATCCGAGAACATCACACGCATTGCGTGCCGTACCAGGTCCGGTTGCGGATACTTGCCCGTGACGAGGCCTCTGCGCCGCTTCCGCCCGGCATCGTTCACGAGGTCAGCCAGGCGACCAGTGCGATCCTCGCCGGGGCCATAGCAGCCGAGCGTGCGGCAGTGGCCGCGGTCACCGGCGGCGGTCGCGGCGGTTCCAGGGTCGCACGGTTCCTGGCGGCCCGGCTGGCCCGGCTCGCGGCGGCGGCCGATTACGTAGTGACTGCGGCTCGGGACGGGAATGCGGTCGCGCTCCGCCAGCACCTGCGCAGGTTCGATGCGCTCACATCGGCTTTGTGGACCGTGCTACCGGACGTCTGTGACGTGGGCAGCCAACGTCCCTGCCGCGGCTCCAGCCAAGGCAGCCCCCCAGGAGGATTGGGAGCCGGGGGTAACCGCGGGCGTCCACGCCCCTACGCCGCGCTTGGAACAAGATAAGCATCCCGTTCAGCTGCCGGAGGCAGGCCGCTCACCGCAGGCGTTAACAGGCCCGGAGTTGTGGCGCTCCTCGCTCCGAGCGGCCCCGCGGCGGTGGGACCATCGGAGCGCGCTCGGTGCAACTGAGGCTGACGGGTGACACGCCATTGCTGCGGACTCGGCCCTGGGCCGCGAATCTCTCGATCCCCCGAGACATGTTCAGCCCCGGGCGTGGGGGAGTGAGTTTCCAGGAGCCCTTCGGCGGTCGGGGCTGGCGGATTGTGCGCTTACCGGTTGTTCGCTGACGCCTTGTGTGCCACGTCGTTTATCACGGCGGGCCCGCCGGTGACGCGGTGCTCAGCGTTCTCGACCTTGTGCTCCGCCTGCTTCAGCACCTTCTCGGTCCGCTTGAACACCAGGCGCGCCGGGGGCCGCGTCCGCAGCTGCTGGATGACTTCCTCACCGCGCTCGGCGAGGTCATCGTAGGTCCCCCGCACCTGCCTGCGGACCTCTTCCCTGTTCAGCTTCTTGGCTTGCTTCTGCAGCTTCTCGACCTGCGCCCGGTCCTTCAGCTCAGTGAGCATCCGGCTGTAGGCGAGATCGGTTGCACCGACCCATGCGCACACGAGCCTACGCACCTCCTCCAGCGAAAACTTGCCCTGGTCACGCATGGTCTCGCTGTACTTACGGACATCTACGGTAGGCATTACGCGTCCTTTTCTAGCGCCGTTAAGCGGGGGGGAATGCGGCCTTTGCCGTGTTACCCCCGCTCGGCTCAGCGAAACTTCAGCCTCATGAGGCGGCCCTTCGCTGACAGTCAGTTATCTGTCTGCGGCGACTGCCTGAATCTCCCGGGGCCGCGGGTGATAGTGATCCTCGACTCGCCGCAGTGTAGGTACCGCGGCACCTAGCTGGCACTGTCAGCGGCGAGTCTCATAGGCATGGGGGTAGTCACCCATCGTAGCGACGGGCGCGAACCTTGTCCTCGAGGTCGCGGTGGTTCCGCCGCCTGGCCACGGTGGTGCGCAGCGCCGTGCCCGGACGCGAACCGGGGGATTTACCGCAACATTTCCTCCGCACCCGCCGACGCTGTCCCGCCGTGCGAACGCGCTGGCAGGGGTCGCCGCGGTCCGCGCACCGATCGGTCAGGTGTGACCCAGGTCACCCACGAAGGGGTTGCACACACGCGAGAGATACGCAAGGGTCGGACAAATGTTCCCGTAAACGGGACAGAATGCCCGTAAACGGTGGGACCGGCGATGTTGCGAGCACCGCCGGCCCCTTACGAATTACCACCCTGCATCAGGAGGTTCGAACTCGTTGAAGGTCATTGTAGGGGCCACCGCAGTTACTGGTCTAGCCCTGGCAGGACTTATTCCCGCAGTCCAGGCATCAGCCCACCACCCAGCCCAAACAGCCCACCACCAGGCAGCGGCAGCGCCTGTCCGCGCACAGCTCACCGCATACCGGACCGCCACCGCCGCCTACCGGTTCTGCATCATCCAGCGCGAGTCCGGCGGCAACCCGCGCGCGGTCAACCCCTCGTCCGGCGCAGGCGGCCTGTTCCAGTTCCTGCCCAGCACCTGGGCCAGCCTCGGCTACTCCGGCGCACCGCAGAACGCTAGCGTGGCCACCCAGTACGCAGCATTCGAGAGGCTCTACGCGGAGATGGGAAGAGCCCCGTGGGCCAGTGACGGCTGCTGACCAGACCTGATCGAGACCCCGTCGCCGGGAGTTCGGTGGCGGGGCCTCGTCATCGGCCAGGACACTGTTCCCGGCGGCGGTGAATCTCTGTGCTCTACTCGCGTTCATTGATCACCTAGTGTCCCGCGCCTAAAATCATTCACATAAATCAGAGATCATCCGCACCGGTGAAGACCTTACAATCGGGCGAAGTCCCTGCTAGAAATATTCGGCGAACTTACGGCGTGGGACGCTAGTGTCCTGCGCCTGAAATCTTCGCGATATATTTGGCTAAGGAGTTCAGGATCTCCTCCGCGGTTTTTGTCCAGATGAATGGCCGGGGGTTCTGGTTCCAGGTTTCGATCCAGGCGCGGACGTCTTTTTCCAGGGCCTGGACGCTCTTGTGGACTCCGCGGCGGATCATTTGGTCGGTCAGGAACCCGAACCACCGCTCCACCTGGTTGATCCACGACGATCCGGTGGGCGTGAAGTGCAGGCGGAACCGGGGGTGGCGGGCGAGCCAGTCCTGGATCGCGGGGGTCTTGTGGGTGGCGAGGTTGTCGCAGACCAGGTGCACGCCCAGCCCGGCCGGGACGGCCTTGTCGATCGCGATCAGGAACTTCTTGAACTCCACCGCGCGGTGCTGGCGGTGGATCTGGGAGATCACGGTGCCGTCGGCGATGTTGAAGGCGGCGAACAGGCTGGTCACGCCGTTCCGGGCGTAGTCGTGGGTGCGCCGTTCGGGCATGCCGGGCATCATCGGCAGCACCGGCTGGGACCGGTCCAGGGCCTGCATGCCTGATTTCTCGTCGACGCACAGCACGACGGCCTTCTCCGGCGGGTTGTGGTAAAGACCGACGACGTCGACGACCTTCTCGATGAACAGCGGGTCGGTGGACAGCTTGAACCCGTCGGTCAGGTGCGGCTTGAGTTCGAACTTGCGCCAGATCCGGCCGATCGTCGAGCGTGACAGGCCGCTGCGGCGGGCCATCGAGGCCCGTGACCAGTGCGTGGCGTCCTTGGGGGTTTCCTCCAGCGTCGCGGCCACGACGTCTTCGACCTGGTCCAGCAGGATCGACGGCGGGCGGCCCGGGCGCGGCTCGTCGGCTAGCCCGTCCAGCCGGCGGGCGATGAACCGGCGCCGCCACCGGGTCACCGTGCCCGGCGTGATCCGCAGCTCGGCGGCCACCTGCTTGTTCGGCGTGCCCTGCGCGCAGGCCAGCACGATCTTCGACCGCAGCGCCAGCGCCTGGCAGGTCTTGGCCCGCCGCGACCAGCGCGTGAGCTGATCGCGCTCGTCATCGGCCAGCTCCAGCCCGGCTTTCGGCCGCCCCGCCCGTTCGCCGTCGGCCAGCCCTTCCAGCCGCGCCCCGGCAAACCGCGTACGCCACTTGCCCACCGTCATCTGCGTGACGCCCAGATCGGCGGCCACCCGCTGGTACACCACCCCCGGCTCCGCGCAGGCCAGCACAATCCGGGCCCGCACCGCCAGCCTTCGCGACGGCCCACCCGACCAGCGGACCAGCTGGTCACGCTCCTCCTCGGTCAGCACGAACTCAGCAGCGGCACCTCTAGATGATCTATTCCAAGGGGTGTGATTCGGCGTGTCGCGCCGGAAATGGGGTGGAGGGTGCCCAAGATCGACGTTGCTGATCCAACGTCGAACCGGAGGCCCTCGTGGACGCCGACCTGGACACCCTCGCGACCGCACTCTACGTCAGGACCGATGATCTGCTGAAGATCGAGCCGGGACAGGTGCCGTGGCGCCCGCGAATCGGGATCGCTCCGCGGATCTCGGACGCCGAGGTGGTGACCCTGGCAGTGATGCAAGCGCTGCTGGGTTTCACCTCCGAGGCCAGGTGGCTGCGGTTCGCGGCAGCCCACCTGCGGCACTTGTTCCCCTACCTTCCGCAGCAGCCGGGATATAACAAGCGGCTGCGCCGGCTGGCGGCCACGCTGAACTGGCTGATCGGCGCGCTGGCCCGAGACACCACCTTGTGGACCGATGACGTGTGGGTGGTCGACTCCACTCCGGTGGAATGCGGGCGGTCCCGGGAGACCGCGCGCCGCTCCGACCTGGCCGGGTGGGCGGAGTACGGGTACTGCGCATCGCACTCCCGCTATTTCTGGGGGCTGCGGCTGCACCTGCTGTGCACCCTGCACGGGCTCCCCGTCGGCTTCGCACTCACCGGCGCCAAGGCCGACGAACGCCAGGTGCTGCTCGACATCCTCGCCGGCCAGGCCCCGGCCACCGACCGGCCCGGTCAGCTCATCATCGGGGACAAGAACTACTTCGGCGCTGAGTTCGAAGCCACCCTGAGCCAGGCAGGCGTGCGCCTGCTGCGGCCGGCCCGCAAAGGCGAGCCAGAACGGCCCGGTGCCCAGTTCTTCAAGCCACTGCGCCAGATCATCGAATCGATCAACGAGACATTCAAAGGGCAGCTCAACCTCGAACAGCACGGCGGGTACACCCCGGCCGGAGTCCTGGTCCGCGTCATGCAGCGCATCCTGGCCCTGACAGCCGTCATTTGGCACAACGACCGCGCCTGCCACTCCGTCAAGCGCTCCCTACTCGCTTATGATCACTGACCTTGGAATCGATCATCTAGTACGCGACATACAGAAATTATACTAACTTAGAGCGTAGATTTCAGGCGCATGACACTAGCGTCCCGCCCGCGAGACTAATTCCGGCCAGGAGGGAGTCCGGTCAGCAGCTTGGCCACGCCGACGATCGCGACCTATGGCCCGAGGCGCAGGTGGGCAGGCAGGTAAGGGCTGAGGAGCGGGCCACGCTGTTCGAGCGTGAGCACGCGATCGCGGAGACCCTGCAGCGCAGCCTGCTGCCGGACCGTTTGCCTAACGTGCCGGGGATCGTCCTTACCAGGCGCCAGACGACTTGGACAATCTCGCTGCTGACCCCGGCATTTCGCGCCGGGCATCAACCTGGCCCTTGACCCCAGGCTCGTTCCGCTGTGCTACTTCACCGCATTCGTGATCACGGTAGGCATCGTCTTCATGATGTGGCGCGTGAGCCGCGGCGACGATGTCAGGTTCAAGCTCAAGGTGCGGGACTGGGTTCGCTGGGAGCTCGCGCTCCAGCCGAAGGCCCGCAGGCGGCGCTTACCGCGCAGCTGACTCAGTACGAGGACCGCTCACGGCTGCCCCCTTCACCTCCTGGGGGCAGCCCCGGGCGGGAGACTCGGCCTCCCTGTGCACTGCCGCCCCTGGCTACCGCGGCGCCTGTACGTGTTGCAGGGCGGCGGCATCTCATCATCGCCGTGTGACGACGCCCTCGCTCCGGCCGGAATCACTCGCTGACGTGCGTGAACACGGCGCGCATCAGGTGGAAAACACTGAGAGCTGTCCTCCAGGTGAGTCAGGCAGAACTCACCACATCTGGACTTGATTTCACCATTGTACTGGTATAAAGGCCATGAGAGAATCGGACATCGAGGGCGATACCACGCCCCGCTAGATCCCACTAGTGTCAAGGAGGCACAATGACTGACAGTAGGCCCGTGGACGCCTTATTAACTCGGCGCGCGTACTCACCGCGGGAGTGCATGCAGATGCTCGGCATCAGCAGGCACTTCTTCTATATCTCTGGTCGAGAGCGGCGAGCTTGAGAGCTTTAAGCTGCACGGTAGGCGCTTCGTCCGCGCCGAGAACCTCGAGCAGCTGCTGGCCGGCGGTGGGACGTGATGCCGTCGAAGTTCGAGATCGCCATGTACTGGCACTACGAGGACGTCGAGCTCGCGATGGACCCGGGTGAACCGAGCTGCTTCGCCTGTGGCTACTTCCAGGAGTACTGGGATAAACCGTCCACCCCTGAAGCACGGTGGGAGATCGCCGCGCTCCAGAAGTGCCACCTCACCCCGCGTGCCCTTGGTGGATCCGACGAAGCGGACAACCTGGTCCTGCTGTGCGCCGACTGCCACCGGGACGCGCCTGACGTCCTGGACCCGCAGTGGATGCTGGCGTGGATGCATGCGCGGCCGTCATGGTTGGAGCGCTCCATCGGCCAGCTCGCTTCCTTATTGGCGGACTTCGGCGTGACGGTCGAGGTGGCCGCCGCCACGGTGTCCGATCCGGTGTTCCGCGAATGGGCCGTGAAGAAGGTAGTCCCGCACTTCGGCGAGGGGATCAGCTTGTCCAGCTGGGTCAGCCTCGTAGCCGAGTACGTGACCGCGGAGGTAGAGGCGGCCTCCTAGGGCGCAAAAGAAACCCCACCACAGCGGAGCCTGACCGCCGGGTGGGGTCTTCTATGCCCCGACCACGGGCTACCGGCGTCCAGGTGTGCGACGATGGTTCATGGGTGCGCCCGGCTTCCGCGGCCCGCGAGTTGATCTTCTACACATTGGTCCCAGGTTTGGTCCTCTGAGACAGTGTCTTCCCAGGTCAGGGTCTTCCAGCAAAGTTACCGCGCTCATCAATGGGTAGCTCAGGAGTCGAGGCTGAGCACCAAAGTCGGGGGCTCGATCACATGATCCGCGCGCAGCGGACGCACCGCCGTGCCGATCGCGAAGAACTCTGTGGTGTGCGCGCCCCACTGGTGGCTGTGCTGGCGTAGCTGCACGCCCACGATGCCCTCCGCGTGCAGCGCCTCCGCCTCCGCCTGCATCCGGCTCATCGCCAGCTCGCGCGCGTCGTACAGGGCCTGGGTGAACTGCTCAATCTCCACGTTTCGCCCGATGTTGCTGAGGACGCCGCCTAGGCGCTGGTGCGCGATGTGGTAGACGCACGAGCCCATCACCATGCCGAGCGGCGCGTACCCGGCACGGATCAGCGTCCAGAAGTCCTGGCCGGACAGGTCGGACGTGAAGGGCTGATTCTTGTTATTCCGCCAGTTGGAGACCCCGCTGCCAGCGCTGCCGCCCGCGCCCGGCTCGGCCTTGACAGCGGTCCCGACGGCGATGAACTCGGCGATGTCGTTGCCGAACTCCTTCATCTCCACATCCAGCCGGACACCCACGATGCCGTCGGCGCCGAGCGCATCGGCCTCGGCCTCCATCCGTGTCATCGCGAGCTCGCGAGCGTGGTACATGGCCTGAGACAGGACGTTGAGCTCCTGGTTCTTACCCCACCGGCCAACCTGCAAGCCGACGTGGTAGATCGAGCTGCCGAGCACCAGGCCGAGGGGCCGGAAACCAGCCTCACGCACCAGCAGGAACTCGTTGACCGACAGGTCGGAGGTGAAGATGGCACCGGGCTTGCCCGGCTGAAGCTCGGCGAGGCGGCGCATCGCGTCCTGCGGGACGCCCTGCGCGGCCAGGCCCGCCTGTTGCTCCGTCATCGCGTCTCCCTCGGCTACGTACTCAGTGTGTGTCCTGCCTGACCGGCGTGTCCTGCCTGACCGGCGTGTCCTGCCTGACCGGCGTGTCCTGCCTGACCGGCGTGTCCTGCCTGACCGGCGTGTCCTGCGATTCAGGTTTTCCCGCATGTCGTGCGCCCTAGATGTATTCAGCGGGAAGCACGGAAAGCGCGGTCAGCGCCCGAGCCTGACGCGAGCCGCCTGTCGCCTTTGCGGGTCCAGTGACAGGATGGCGAGGCTCGGGGGCGGCAACTGCGCGGTGCGGTCAAAACGGGTGATCGCGGTACCCACGAAGGTCGCCTCCGCGATGTGGTCCCGGCGGCCTTCTTGGGCGGGGCACTCCCGCTCACGCATCTGCAACTCCATGCGCGACGTCACTACCGCGTCCGCCCCGTGGGCACGGGCGTCCCGCTCGAGCTGGACCCGCGCGTCGTGCCTGGCCGCGTTCACCAGTTCGGTGAATCCGGTGATCTCGGTGTTGCCCGCACCCCACCTGGTCTGCCCCATGGTCTGCCAGTCGTCGTGCCGAGAGCCGATGGAGATGCCGAGAACCAGCCCGGCAGGTACCCAGCCGGTAATGATCAGCTTGGCAAAGTCCTGGCCGGACAGGTGAGAGGTGAACGGGCTCTTCGGGTATACGGCGCCCGGCGCCCGGACTGCGGTCCCGAGCGCCTTGAACTCGAGGCCGCCGGCCGGGAATGGCCCGATGTCCAGGGAGACGCCGACCACACCGTGACCGCCCAGCGCCGCGCACTCGGCGCTCATCCGGCCGATCGCCTTCCGCCGCGCCTCGTACATTGTCTGAACCAGCGGCCCGAACGACGCCCAGCCGCCGCGTCCGGACACCTGAGTTGTGGACTGCACCGGCATCACGCCCCCCCAGAAGGCACCACCGGCCCACGCACCAGGGCAGGAGTACCCCCCGGAATAGCCGACGTTGTAGACGGCGGCGCCAAGTACCTGGCCCGCAGGCTCGAAACCCGCCGAGCGGATCGCGGCGAACTCTGCCGTGGATAGCGCGGACCCCCACGTGCCGCTGCTCCGGATCTCAGCGATCCTTGCCTGCGCGGCGGGCGGCAGCCCTTGGCCGGGCTGGTAGCCGGTCATGCGCAACCCCTCTCCGCAGACGCCCACACATTACCGGCTGGGCGGGGGCGGAGAGTACCAGCCAAGCCGGGTACCGCAGGCCCCAA
Source organism: uncultured Actinomycetota bacterium (assembly GCA_963820395.1). Classification (GTDB taxonomy): domain Bacteria; phylum Actinomycetota; class Actinomycetes; order Streptosporangiales; family Streptosporangiaceae; genus DATFVJ01. The sequence continues at coordinate 307,766 of CAWGAE010000010.1, forward strand.
ACCGCGCGCGCGGCTAGAACATCCGCGCGCCCACGTCAATCGCGATCCTGCGCATCCCATTCCTCGTTACGGCGGCGGGCGATGTCGAGGGCGTGCTCAGCCTCTTCCTTGCTGGCGTAAGGCCCCAGCCGGTCCTTGGCCGGGCAGCCGGCTTCCGGCTCCACGGTCTTGTCCTTGATGCAGTACCACCAGCGCTGCGATTCGTCCATGTCAACTAGACTCGCAGCATATGACGACCATACTCCAGCCGGGCCGGGTATCACCGCTGCGCGAGGTCCCGGAAAGCATCCCGCGGCCGGAGTACGTTGGCAGAAAGCGGCCGCGGACTGGGGAACCCGACGTCAAGTCTGCCGAGGTCATCGAGCGCATGCGGGTCGCGGGCCGGATCGCCGCCCTCGCGCTCGAGGAGGTCGGACGCGCCGTCGCACCGGGCGTGACCACAGATGAACTCGACCGGATCGGGCACGAGTTCCTGTGCGATCACGGGGCCTACCCGAGCACGCTTGGTTACCGGGGATACCCGAAGTCGCTTTGCACGTCGATCAACGAAGTGATCTGCCACGGCATACCCGACGACACGGTGATCAACGACGGCGACATCGTCAACGTGGACATCACCGCCTTCATCGGCGGCGTGCATGGGGATACCAATGCGACGTTCCCGGCGGGCGACGTTAGCGACGAGTCGCGCCTGCTTGTGGAGCGCACCAGGGAAGCGATGTACCGCGGCATCCGCGCGGTGGCGCCGGGCCGGCCGCTGAACGCCATCGGCCGGGTTATCGAGTCTTATGCCCGCCGTTTCGGCTACGGCGTGGTCAGGGACTTCACCGGGCACGGCATCGGCACCACATTCCACTCCGGGCTGGTCGTGCCGCATTTCGACGATCCGTCCGAACCGCTGATCATGGAGGCGGGGATGACGTTCACGATCGAGCCGATGCTCACCCTTGGCAAGATCGAATACGACATCTGGCCGGATGGCTGGACAGCCGTCACCAAGGACCGCAAGCGCACGGCTCAATTCGAGCACACCATCCTGGTGAGCGACTTGGGCCACGAGATCCTCACCCTGCCGTAGATACGGGCGTGCCGCGGCAGTCCTGCCACGCATCCAAGCGGCGGCGGGCGAACGGAGGAGGGCGCCTTGCGAAAGCACCCTCGCCCGAGCCTTGGTGCCCTCAGATGATCAAAACGCATATTTGATCTTCGTAGTGTTACCGCGGTTGCGTGCGCCGCATGGTCTGCGAGGATGACTAACCGCACGCCACAGGCACCCTCATCCACTGCAGACCCGCTACCACAAAAATGACAGAAAGAATCACAAGCAACGGATTGTTTCTCGACGGCTCCTTTAGTCCGCCGGCTACCCGGCGGACTAAACCTCCAGCACGACGCGGCATCCGCACCGTGCGGGCGCCCCACGGATCCTGCGCCCGACATCTGTCCGGCAGCTGAACCTGGCCGCTGCCGCATGCGTTCCTTATTGCATGAGCGCCTCCGCAAGGCCTTGGTACGCCGGCCCGTATCCGTCGTACGGTGACACGGTGAGGCAAGGCCGTGAAGACCCGACCGGGACGCGGGCCGGCGAGCCAGCCGTAGCCGCGCGCTGGCGGTAACCGTGGGCGTGGCCGCGGGCCAGACACGTCGGCGCTGGCTGCTCGTCGCGGTCGGCCTGGCCATCACGTGCGCGCTGCCCGCCGTAGCCAGCGCGCTGCCGGTGGCGGCTCCGCGCTCGGCGAACCCGGTGGAGCTGCGTACGCGGATGCTCGCCTCGGCCAACCTGCCGTACTCGGGATACGTAGAAAGTGATGGCGCTCTCGGCGTCCCGAACCTGGGTAAGCTGAGCGACATTACCGCGATGCTGGACGGCAGCACGCGCATGCGCGTCTGGCAGGCCTCGGCGTCGTCGTGGCGGGCCGACGTCCTTTCCGACGCGGGTGAGCGTGACACCTATCAACTCCGGGGTAAGACCTATACCTGGGACTCGGGCGGCGAGCTGCTCACCGAAGTCACCGGCGACCAGCCGGTCCGGCCTCCCCGTGCGGCCGATCTCCTGCCGCCTGCCCTTGCCCTGCGCCTGCTGCATGACACGAGGGGCACCGCACGGATCACCAGCCTCCCAGCTGAGCGGATCGCGGGCAGGGATGCCGGAGGTCTGCGGCTGGTTCCCACCGACCCGGCCACGACCATCGGCCAGATCGATATCTGGGCCGATTCAGCCAATGGCCTGCCCCTGCAAGTCGAGATCACTGGCCGCGGCAGCGGGCAGGTGGTGCTGGCGAGCCGTTTCCTGCAGGTGGCCTTCAACCGGCCGTCCGGCCAGGTGCTGACCCCTGCGCACGGGCCAGGCACCGGCTTCACCGCGGCCAGTCCCGGCGACATCGCCAGCGCTGCCGGCGATCTAGACGACGAGCAACTGCCCGGTTCCCTGGCAGGACAGTCACGGATACCGCAGCCACCGGCATTCCAGGAGATCGGCATCTACGGCCGCGGCCTATCGACATTCGCGGTAATCACCCTCAGGGGCCACAGCGGCCGGCGCGACCTTCGCAGCGCGAAGCGCAACGGAGGAACCCCGTTAACCCTCGCAAAGGGGTTCGGCGTCCAGATCGCCACGCCGCTGATCACGGTCGTCCTCGCTCATCCATGCGACTCCTATGACACTTTCCTGATCGCGGGGATGGTCAGTCCTCAGTTGCTCGCGAAGGCCGCAGCGCAGCTCACCGCGAAACCGGACCGTGACCTGTGATCGTCACCCGGGCTCTCACCAAGCGCTTCGGCCAGATCGTCGCGGTCGACTCCGTCGATCTCACCGTCGGTGACGGTGATCGTTACGGCCTCCTCGGCCCGAACGGCTCAGGCAAGACGACGCTGGTCCGGATGCTGCTCGGCCTCGTCTATGCGACGAAGGGCGAGATAGAGATCATGGGCCTGCGAATGCCAAAGCACGCCAGGCGCGTGCTTACCGGGGTCGGGGCGCTGGTCGAGGAGCCTGCCGCCTATCCGCACATGTCCGGACGTGCCAACCTGGCACTGCTTGACGCCGCGGGACCCGGCGGGGACCGGCGGACGCGGCGCAGGCGGATCGGTGCGGCGCTCGAGCGTGTCGGCCTCGCGGGCGTCGACCGGCGGCCCGTTCGCGCCTATTCCCTCGGCATGCGGCAGCGCCTCGGCCTGGCCGCCGCTCTGGTCCGCGCACCGCGGCTTCTCATCCTCGACGAACCGTCCAATGGCCTCGACCCACGGGGTATCCGCGACATCAGGGACCTGCTCATTGAACTCAACCAGGCCGGGACCACCGTCTTCCTTTCCAGCCACCTCCTTTCCGAGGTGGAACGGCTATGCACACGCGTCGGGATACTCGACCGCGGCAGGCTCGTGGTGCAGGAAACGCTCTCGGCGCTGCAGGCACCAACCGGGCGCGTCGTCGTGAGGAGCCCAGACGCCGATCGCGTGGCCGCGTTGCTCGACGGGCGCGTCGAGACCTGGGACGGTGCCCAGCTTGTTGTGCGCCACGAGGATGCGGCCGCGCTCAACGCGCGGCTGGTGGGCGAGGGCGTGCGGGTCACGGAGATTCGCGCGCAGCGCCGGTCGCTCGAGCAACTGGTGCTCGAGACCACAAGCGCCGGCTCGGACCAGGTCGACGGGTCACCGGACACACACGGCACACCCGTCCAGAAAGACCGGCGGGAGTCAGAGCAATGATCGCTGTCGAGCTTCGTAAGCTCGTGCGCCGACCGCGGACCTGGATAAGCATCGGCCTGATCTGCGCGCTCCCGCTCGCCGTCGCGATCTTCGTTTCGGTCAGCCACCTGGCGCCGCCGCCCGGTCAGGGGACAGCCTTCCTGTCCGCGATCCTGCAGGATGGCTCGCTGTACCCGGCCGCCGCGCTCGCCCTTGTGCTGCCGGTGTTCCTGCCGGTCGCGGTCGCGGTCGTGGCGGGTGACGCTGTCGCGGGTGAGGCGACCGCGGGAACTCTGCGCTACCTGCTGATCCGGCCGATCGGACGCACCAGGTTCCTGGTCGCCAAGCTCGTCACGATCATCATGTTCGTCCTGATCGCCGTCATCACGGTCGCCATCACCTCCTATCTGACCGGTGTCCTGCTGCTCGGCCCCGCAGCGCCGGCTGCGGTCGGCCAGCCAGGCGCCGGACAGCAACTGCAGACCGGTGGTGTCCAGGCCGGCGCGGCCGCCACGTCGCTTTCCGGCCCTCCCCTGACGGCACTCCAGCTGATCGAACGTATCGGTGGCGCCATCGCCTTCATCACGGTGTCGATGCTCGGAGTCGCCGCGATTGTCCTATTCCTGTCCACGGTTACCGATTCCGCACTCGGCTCCGCGCTCGGCGGGCTCGCGGTACTCATCGGGAGCGAGGTCCTGGCCACCCTGGACGCCGCGGCATCGATACGACCGTACGTGCCGACCCGTTACTGGCTGGCCTGGATCGACTTCTTCCGTCAGCCGATCTTCTGGCGGGACATCCAGCGAGGATTCGGGATACAGGTGGTATACGTGGCCGTGTTCCTCGCGGCCGCCTGGGCGAATTTCGGCACCAAGGACATCACGACCTCAGCCGGCGCTGCCGAGCGCCCGGAGGGACCCGCAATCCGCCGCGGCCGGCGCAGTCAGCGCCGCTGGGCCGAGGGCACGCACCACAATGCCCACGACAAGCGGATCGGACGGCAACTGGCTGTGCTGGATCACGGCACCGGGGCATACGCTCTGCAGCGGGACGTTCACCGCACCGGGCAGCCGGGCGGAAGCGGGCGGCTGCACGGTCCGATCGTTTATGGTCCACAGCGACAGCCATGCGGGCCTGCCCATGAGCGGGATCTTGTCGAGCCTGGTCAGCAGGGCACTGCCAGGCACGAGCTGTTGGCAGGCGACCGGACAGGCCGCCGGCCCGACGGCGCTGCCGACCGCCGCGAGTTCCGCGCCGTGCAATGGCGACCCCAGCGTGATGATCCGCCTGACCTTGCTCGCGCCCCCGTGCTCAACGTCCCAGAGCCGCGCGACCACGCCACCGGCCGAGTACCCGACCACGTCCACCGAGCGCGCGCCGCCGCGCAGTGCCCGGTTTACGTAGCCGTTCAGCACGTCGGCCTGGGCCTCAAGGTCGCCGGTACCGCCCGAGGGGAGTGCCACGATCGTGGCCGCGTCACCCATGGCACGGATCCGTGCCGCGAGGGCGCCTAGCGATCTGGTGCTGCCCCCGTAGCCCGGTACCAGGACCACGGCAACGGGCGCGGACATCCCAGGCTCGGACGTGCCTGGATCTGCCGGCGCGGCCGTGTCACCCCCCTGTGCGGCCAGCCGTGCGCCTGCGACGACCAGCCCGGCGGCCAGTAGCAGTATCGCGCCGACAAGAAGCCGCCGGCGCGGGCTGAGCGCGGCAAACCACCGGCACGCCCGCAATCTCATCCGTCCATCCTGCGTTGCCCGGCCGGCGCCGTCCAATCCAGCAAGTCGCTTCTGCCGCCCGCTCAGGTCCCGGATTCAGGTGCCGATGGGGATGCCCGCCGGAGTCCGGGCATCGTGGACCGGCGCTGCTCGGCAGCCGGGTCACACGGCTCCCTCGGCAACCAGTCACACGCATCCCCCAGCAACCGTCGTGCGCCCGCAGCACGCCCGCGCCGGTGCGCGGCGACGCGCAATGCCATTCGGACGCACGATGCCGTTCGGATGCACAATGCGGTTCACTTGTGTGGTGTCACCAGAGGAGCTGATAAGGCTCGACCGCGCGCACGCCTGGCACCCGTACGCCGCGATGCCGGGCACTCAGCGGCCCCTGTTGGTGGAGTCCGCGGAAGCCGTCCGGCTAAAGCTTTCCGAGCCCGTCGACGGGGTAGGCGAGCTGATCGATGGGATGTCGTCGTGGTGGGCCGCGATTCACGGGTACCGGCACCCTGTGCTCGACGAGGCCGTGCGCGACCAGCTTGGACGGATGAGCCATGTCATGTTTGGCGGGCTCACCCAGGAGCCGGCCATCCGCCTCTGCGCACGGCTCGCCGAGATCACACCCGCCGGACTGGAACACGTGTTCCCCTGTGAGTCAGGCTCGGTATCGGTTGAGGTCGCCATCAAGATGTGCCTGCAGTACTGGCGATCCGCCGGGCGGCAGGAAAAGAGCCGGCTGCTCACCTGGCGCGGCGGTTACCACGGCGACACGTTCCAGGCGATGTCCGTGTGCGACCCAGAGGGCGGCATGCACCGGATGTGGGCGGGGGTACTGACTCCCCAGGTCTTCGCGGACACTCCGCCTCCGGGATTCACTGCTGGCGTCGATCCCGCTTACGCGCAGCAACTGACAGACTTGATCGCCCGTCACGCGCATGAACTCGCCGCGGTGATCGTGGAGCCCGTCGTGCAGGGCGCCGGCGGGATGCGCTTCCACGACCCCGGCTACGTCCGGGTACTGCGCAAGGCCACCCACGACCACGGCGTGCTGCTGATCCTCGACGAGATCGCCACCGGCTTCGGGCGCACCGGCACCCTCTTCGCGGCGGAGCAGGCCGGCGTCAGCCCAGATGTAATGTGCCTCGGCAAGGCGCTGACCGGCGGTTACCTTTCAATGGCCGCCACGTTGTGCACGCCCGAGGTGGCGAGTGGGATCGGCCGCGGCGAGTTCCCTGTGCTCGCGCACGGGCCGACGTTCATGGGCAACCCGCTGGCCAGTGCCGTCGCAAACGCCTCGATCGAACTGCTGCTCGGCGCTGGAAACGAGGGAAGCGGCTGGGCCGCGAACATCAGCCGCATCGAGACCGCCCTTGGCAACGGGCTCGCGGCGGCGTCGGCCCTGCCCCACGTGACCGACGTCCGGGTGCTCGGAGCGATCGGCGTGGTGCAGCTGGACCATGCCGCGGACATCGCCGCGGCGACCCGTGCAGCGGTGCGTCACGGCGTCTGGCTGCGACCGTTCCGCGACCTGATCTACACGATGCCGCCATACATCACGAACAACGAGGATCTGGCGTGTATCACGGCGGCCGTCACCGCCGCGGCGGCTGCGGCCTGAGACATCGCGGGCAGACACAGGCACTGCTGGGCGATCTACCGCCGCGACCCACCAGCTATGCCCGCCCTCGGGGTGTATCAGGATCTGCATGACGCGCTCTGTATGGCCAGCCGGACCGCCAGCTCGCCGGCCATTTTGGCCCGATCCGACCCGGCGTGGACACGGCACAGCCTGACGCCCGCGACCCGAGGAGTCATGAGATGCAGGGCACCCGAGATCATGCGATCGTCATGGGCGCGAGTATGGCCGGACTCCTGGCCGCACGTGTCCTGTCGGAGCATTATCAGCGTGTTACGGTGATCGAGCGGGACGCGCTCCCGCCAATCGGGGAACACCGGAGGGGAGTGCCGCATGGACGGCACTTGCACGGACTGCACCCGCGTGGCCGGGAGATCCTTGACGAGCTTTTTCCCGGGTTCACCGAAGCCCTGACCGCCAGTGGTGCGGTGTGCTGCGATGTGCTCGGTGACCTACGGTGGCAGCTCTCTGGTTACGAGTTGCGCCGGGAGCACATCGGTCTGCCTGCCCTTTTCGCCAGCCGACCGTTCCTCGAGGGCTATGTCCGTGCCCTTGTCCGCGAGCTCCCTTGGATCAGCGTGCTCGAACGCCGCTCGGTTGCCGCGCTGATGGCGACGTCCGATCGGCGCAGGGTCACCGGCGTGCGGGTGTATGATCGCGATGGATTGATGACTGCCATTGCAGCGAACCTTGTGGTCGACGCCACGGGGCGCGGCTCGCGTACCCCGGTGTGGCTTAAGGAGCTTGGTTATCAGCGCCCGGCGGAAGACCGGGTCGAGATCGGCCTCGGCTACGTCACAAGGACCTATCGGCTGCGGCCCGGCGCGATGAACGGCAGCCACATGATCTTTACCGCCGGTACGCGGGCCAACCCGCGTACCGGAGTACTGGCGGTCACCGAGGGTGGGCGCCACATGCTCACTCTGGCCGGCATCTGCGGCGACTACCCGCCCACCGGTACGGCGGGATTCAACGCCTTCGTCTCGGACTTGCCGTCCAATGCCATCTCGATGGCGATCGCGGGGTCCGAACCGCTCGGTGAGCCCGTCCCATTCCGGTTCCCGGCCAGCACCCGGAACCGTTACGAGAGGCTGCGCGACTTCCCCGCCGGACTGATCGTGATCGGCGACGCGGTGTGTTCCTTCAACCCACTGTATGGACAGGGCATGACCGTTGCGGCAGCGGAGGCCATGACGCTGCGGCGGCTTCTCGCCGCGGGGTCAGCCGACGACCCGCGGCGTTACTTCAAGGCAATTGCCGCGGCGATCGACGTCCCATGGGACATCGCGGTCGGCGCCGACCTCGCTTTCCCCGGAGTGCCGGGGAGGCGCTCGGCCAAGGTACGCGTGGTCAACCGCTACCTGCCCAAGCTGCACGCCGCAGCAGCGCACGACGTCGCGCCAGCACGATCCCTGATCCGGGTCATCGGCCTACAGGACCGGCCAGAAGGACTGATACGCCCCGACCGTGCGCTGCGGGTGCTGTACGGCAACCTCAGGCGACCTGCAGCGCCCGACTCCGCAACCGGGCCCACTGGCCTGCCACTATGCCCACAATCATCCGGGCCAGCGGTACCCCCGATCGCGAAGAGCCATCCTAACCCGTGTCCTGGTGCTGCTCGTGTGTTGCCGCAGAGGAAGACGCCGGCCAGCTAGCTCGAGCGCCCGGATCGTGCTGGGCCACGCGGCAGGTGGTTGAGTGGCGCGAGCGCTCAGACGGCGATCGACCGGTGTGAATCACGATCCGCTGCCATGTATCGGGCATCCTTGAGGCATGAAACGCGGTCGGCTGCGCATCTATCTCGGCGCTGCACCTGGAGTTGGCAAAACCTACGCCATGCTCGGCGAGGGGCACCGGCGGCTGGAGCGCGGCACTGACGTGGTCGCGGGGTTCGTCGAAACCTACAACCGGCCGCTGACGGCGCAACTCCTCGAAGGTCTCGAGGTCATACCCCGCCGGCTGATGAGCTACCGTGGCACCGCGTTCGAGGAGATGGACATCGACGCGCTGCTCGCGAGGAAACCGCACGTCGCGCTCGTCGACGAACTCGCCCATTCGAACATCCCCGGCTCGCGGAACGCCAAGCGGTGGCAGGACGTCGAGGAACTGCTCGAGGTCGGCATCGAGGTGATCTCCACGGTGAACATCCAGCACCTGGAGTCGCTCAACGACGTTGTGGAGAAGATCACCGGAGTACCGCAACGAGAAACAGTCCCGGATGCCGTGGTCCGCGCCGCCGAGCAGATCGAGGTGGTCGACATGACCCCGGAGGCGTTGCGGCGGCGGATGGCGCACGGCAACGTTTACGCGCCGGAGAAGATCGACGCGGCGCTCTCCAGATACTTCCGGGTCGGAAACCTGACCGCGCTGCGCGAACTTGCCCTGCTGTGGGTCGCCGACCGGGTTGAAGAGGGCCTGCTGCAGTACCGGGCCGAGCACGAGATCGAGCAGACCTGGGAGGCACGCGAGCGGGTGGTCGTCGCGCTCACCGGCGGCCCGGAAGGCGAAACGCTCATCCGCCGCGCCGCGCGCATCGCCGCCCGCGCCGTCGGCGGGGACCTGCTCGCCCTACATGTGACCAGGTCCGATGGCCTTACCGGCGTGAACCCGGCGGCGCTCGCCGCGCAGCGCCGCCTCGTCGAGTCCCTCGGCGGGTCCTACCACCAGGTGATCGGCGACGACATCCCGGCCGCTTTGCTGACGTTCGCGCAGGCGGAGAGCGCGACCCAGCTCGTGCTCGGGGCGAGCAGGCGGTCGTGGCTGGCCGCGATCCTCAGCGGGCCGGGAATCGGCGCACGGACGATCCACGGGTCCGGCGACATCGACGTGCACATCATCACCCACGCGCATATGGGCCGCAGGCGCGGGGCGCTACAAGTGCACGGCAGCCTGAGCGTGCGGCGGAAGACCTACGGATTCGCGATCGCCGCTGTAGCGCTGCCGCTGCTCACCTTGCTCCTGACCAGCGTGCGCGGCAGCCTCAACCTGCTCAGCGACGCCCTGTGCTTCCTCGTCGCCGTGGTTGTCGTGGCCCTCACCGGCGGGTTGTTTCCTGCCCTGTTCGCCGCCATCGCCGCATCGCTGCTGATCAACTATTTCTTCGTTCCGCCGCTGCACACGTTCACCATCGATAACCCGAACAACGCCCTGGCCCTTGGCGTCTTCATCGTGGTCGGTGCGGCGGTCAGTTCGGTGGTCGACCTCGCCGCGCGGCGCACCAGGCAGGCGGCACGCGCGAGTGCGGAATCCGTGACGCTCGCGACGCTGGCCGGTACCGTCATGCGCGGCGAGGGCAGTGTGGACGCGATGCTTGAACGGGTCCGCGAGGCGTTCGGGATGAGCTCGGCCAGCCTGCTCGAGCGGTCGGACACCGCCGCCGCGGGCACCGCGCCCCGCGGCCCTGCCTGCACCTGGGCAGTCGCCGCCTCGGCAGGCGCCGGGCCGGCGTCGCGTCCCGAGGACGCCGACGTGGACGTGCCCGTCGGCGACGAGTTCTGCCTCGCGCTGCGCGGACGCTCGCTGCCCGCCGACGACCGGCGCGTGCTCGGCGCGTTCGCGGCGCACGCCGCGGCCGCCGTCGAGCAGTACAGGCTCGCCGAAGCCGCGGAAGCTGCCAAGCCCATCGCCGAGGCAGACAGGCTGCGCGCGGCGCTGCTCGCGACCGTCAGCCACGACCTGCGGACGCCGCTTGCCGCCGCCAAGGCCGCCGTCAGCAGCCTGCGCAGCAGCGACGTCACGTGGACCCCAGAGGAGTCAGGCGAGCTTCTCGCCAGCGCCGATGAGTCGATCGATCAGCTCTCGAGGCTCGTTGACAACCTGCTCGACATGAGCAGGCTGCAAGCAGGCGCGCTGTCGATGCAGGCCATGCCGACCAGCCTGCAGGAGATCGTGGAGCACGCCCTGGCCGACCTCGGACCGCAGGCGCGGGGGATCAAGCTCGTCGCGTCGTTCGGTCTTCCGCTCGCACTTGCCGACCCGGCCCTGCTCGAACGCGTGGTGGTAAACCTGCTCACCAACGCCATCCGCTACTCCCCCGACGGTACGCCGCCGACGGTCACCGCGAGCGCCCATGGCGACAGGGTCGAGCTACGGGTGATCGACCGCGGCCCCGGCATCCCCGAGGCCGACCGCGACCGGATGTTCGCGCCGTTCGTGCGCCTCGACGGTCACGCCAATCCGGCCGGCGCGGGTCTCGGGCTTGCGCTGTCTCGCGGCCTCACCGAGGCCATGCGGGGCACGCTCACGCCGGAAGACACACCTGGCGGCGGCCTGACCATGACGATCTCACTGCCCGTTGAATTTGCTCCGGGCACAGACGGCACGGCGGGCGCGCCAGCCACGACGGGCATGGGCGAAACTCCGGACATCGAGGCCACGGATGACACAGCGGGCACCGACGGCAAGGCGGGCGCGCCGGCTACCACGGGCACACGCGGAACTGCGGACACAGAGGCGGGCACACGGGAAACTGCGGGCACAGACGGCATGCCGGGCACACCGGCCACGGCGGGCACGGATGACACGCGGGCCACTGGGACCGGGCAGGAGCGGGCATGAAACGCGTGCTCGTGGTGGACGACGAGCCGCAGATCGTCCGGGCACTGCGGATCAACCTGCGGGCACGTCAATTCGAGGTGCACACCGCGGCGACAGGCACAGAGGCACTGCGGGCCGCGGCCCGCTATCCCCCGGATGTCGTGCTGCTCGATCTCGGCCTGCCCGACCTGGACGGCGTCGAGGTGATTGAGGGGCTACGCGGCTGGACCGAAGCGCCGATCATCGTGCTCTCCGGCCGGTCCGACGCCACGGAGAAGGTGGCGGCGCTCGACGCGGGTGCGGACGACTACGTGACCAAACCGTTTGGCATGGACGAGCTGCTCGCCCGGATGCGGGCCGTCACCCGCCGCGTCCAAGCGCCCGAGGCCGAACCCCGGGTAACGCTCGGTGCCACCACCGTTGACCTTGCCGCGCGGAGGGTGACCCACTCGGAGAACGGCACGACCGCCGACGTCCGGCTCACCCCGACCGAATGGCACCTGATCGAGGTGCTGCTCCGGCACCCCGGAAAGCTGCTCAGCCAGCGCCAGCTACTCACCGAGGTGTGGGGCCCGGGCTACGCCGACGCCGGCGGCAATCTCCGGCTGTACATGGCGCAGCTCAGGCGCAAGCTCGAACCAGATCCGTCCCGGCCGCGCTACCTGCTCACCGAGCCGGGCATGGGCTACCGATACCAGCCAGGTTCCTGACGGGGCCAGCCGGGTTCCGCGCAGGGCTGCGGGTGGTCCCGGCGCTAACGGCCATGATCAACCTCAAATGAGTTGCTGTTGCCGTGGCCGGTTATTGCGCGGAACTGCGCAAAACAGGAACATGATTACTGGTATCGGCGGAAGGATCGCCATGGTGGGGGAATTGCAGGCTGGGGATCCGGAGCGGGTGGGGCCGTACCGGTTGCTCGGGCGGCTGGGGGCTGGCGGGATGGGCCAGGTGTTCTTGGGCCGGTCGGCTGGGGGGCGGTTGGTGGCGGTGAAGGTAATCCGCACGGAGTTGGCCGGGGAGCCCGGTTTCCGGGCCCGGTTCGCACGGGAGGTGGCCGCTGCCCGGAAAGTGAGCGGGCTGTTCACTGCGCTGGTGGTGGATGCGGATGTGGCGGGGCCGCTGCCGTGGCTGGCGACGGCGTATGTTGCCGGGCCGTCGCTGGCTGAGGCAGTAGACGGCCAGGGGCCGCTGCCGGTTGCCTCTGTACTGACGCTGGCCGCGGGGCTGGCCGAGGGCCTGGAGGGGATCCACGCGGCGGGGGTGGTGCACCGGGACCTGAAGCCCTCGAACGTGCTGCTGGCCGACGACGGGCCGCGGGTGATCGATTTCGGGATCTCCCGGGCTGCGGAGGCGAGTGTGCTGACCCAGTTCGGCACGGTCATGGGTACGGCGGGGTTCATGTCCCCGGAGCAGGCCGAGGGCGGTGAGGTGGGCCCGCCCAGTGACGTGTTCAGCCTGGGTGCGGTGCTCACGTTCGCGGCCACCGGTGAGGGCCCGTTCGGGACAGGATCCGCCCCGGCGCTGGTCTACCGGGTAGTCCACAGCCAGCCGGACATCGGTCACCTGCCCGCCGAGATCCGGCCACTGGTCGAGCGCTGCCTGAACAATGACCCCAGCCAGCGGCCCACCACCGCTGATCTGCTGGCGGAACTTGGGGCCGCCGAGCTTGCCGCGGACTGGCTGCCAGCGCCGCTCGCCGCAGCACTCGGCCGGTACGCCCCGCCGGGTCCGGCGGTGACCGCAGGGTCCGCGGCCCCGACCCGGGCCGTGACCGAGGACCTCGCCTCAGCTTCGCGGCCGCATCCAGCCAACATCGGCGGCCCGCCAACGGAAACGGCGGCGAAGTTGCCCCGGGCCCCGGAGGAGTCCGATGACCACCAGCCGGGTGGCCGTGGGCCGTTCAACCGCCGGGCCGCGCTGTGGGCGCTCGGCGTCCTGGTGCTGCTCGCTGTGGTCGGCGGGGTGGCCTACGCCGCGCTGGGCCGCGGAGGCCATGCCGTGCCGCAGGTGAAAGGGATGTCGCTGACGCGAGCCGAGAAGGCGATCAAGAACGCGGGGCTGTCATCTACGGTGCACGAGCAGCCGTCGTCGGTGGTGGCGAAGGGCACGGTGATCGGGACCAACCCGCCGAGTGGGACCGTGGTCGCGGCGGGCACCAAGGTCGCGCTGAACGTCTCCTCCGGCCCGCAGAAAACCGTCCCGAACGTCTCGCCGGGCGGGTCCATGCTCCCCAATGTGGTGAATGAGGACGTCAACCTCGCCGAGGAGCATTTGGCGAACGCTGGGTTCAGCAACACCACCATCGTCTACTTGGCCGACCCGAGCCTCCCGAACGGGATCGTGACCAACCAGGACCCGCCCGCGGGGCAGGTCGCCCTGCCTCTCACGCAGATAACGCTGTCGGTGGTGAAAAACCAGCCCGCACCGTCACCGCCGCCGACCTCCGCACCGTCACCGCCGCCGACCTCCCCATCGTCACCGCCGCCGACCTCCCCATCGTCACCGCCGCCGACCTCCCCATCGTCACCGCCGCCGACCTCCCCATCGTCACCGCCCCCGACCAGCACTTCCCAGACCCCTGGCGTGCCCTGAGATTTTCCGGGCAAGTGGATCCACCAAACAGCCCCGCGGACACGCCCGATGATCCACGGCTCGCACGCTCGGCCGGCCGGGTGGCCGGGTAGCCAGCGCGGCCATCGTCTCGCCGACCGCGACTACCTCGTATGGCCACACCTGGCTTCATCGCATCCCGCTACTCAGCGCCACCCGCGCACGTTGTCGGGCCCGTGCGTGTTTGCTCGCTATTCGGGCATATTGGCGGACATGGTGGCTTTCATCATCGTTTTGCTGGTGGTCGGCCTGATCGCCGGCGCCATCGCCCGCCTGCTCGTACCAGGCCGCGACCCGATCGGGCTCATCGGCACCATCGTGCTTGGCGTCCTTGGTTCGTTCGTCGGCGGCTTCCTGGAGAACCTCATCCAGTACCACACGCTTTCCGTGCGCAACTTCCACGCCACCGGGATCGTTGGCTCGGTGATCGGCGCCGTTGTGCTGCTGCTGTTGCTGCGGCTGAGCGGCCACGAGCGCGGCCGCCCCCGGCGCGGCCGGATCTGAGCCAGGCCGCGAAGAGCGTTCCGGGCGCAAGCAGCGACGCCGGATGTCGGCTCTCGGCTGTCCGGTATCGGCTATCGGTCAACGAACCCGCGCTTGTTCCCAGTTCAAGCCAGTTATCGGCCTCCTGAGCCCCGCCGCGGGCGGTGGGCTGCTAGGTTTCGTGCGTCCGCTGGCCGGCCCGCCGGTCGGAGGCCATGGCCTGGGCGGCGCCGGCGAGCTGACGGCCACCGCGGGCAATGCGGTGAATTCGTTGCGAACGTGGTTGATCAACGGTTGAGTTGGGGTGTGGTGCGGGCCTCGCCGCCAGCCGGGCCGGTCGCTCGCCGATGTTACCAAACGTGATCTGATGTGACAGAACGTGCAAGGGGAAGCCATGCTCGGGCCGCCTTTCGTGATCGTGACTCTGTCGGCCAGGTTGGCGTGAGCCCGCCCCCCGAGTGCCGCGGCCCCGCGCCCCGGTGCCACCCGCCCCTGCGTTCGGGCCACGTCGTGGTCGCGCCGGACAAGTTCAAGGGCACTCTCACGGCCCCGCAGGTTGCCTCCCATGTCGCCGCCGGTCTGCGGCGGGCCTGCCCGGACGTCGTGGTTATCACGCTCCCGGTGGCGGACGGCGGTGACGGTACTGTCGACAGTGCTGTCGCGGCCGGCTACCACCGCGTCCGGGCCACGGTGCAAGGGCCGACCGGCGAACCCATCAGCGCGTCCTTCGCGATCCGCGGCAGCGGCAGCGCCGTCACGAGGGATGGCAACGGCACGACCGATGGCAACGCCACGACCGGCGGGACCGGAACGACCGACATCACCAGTACGACCACCGATGCCATTATCGAGGCGGCCGAGGCGTGCGGAGTGCGGCGCCTGCCTGGCGGTATAGCCGTGCCCCTTACCGCTACGAGCCATGGCGCCGGAGAACTCATCATCGCGGCCATCCGGGCAGGTGCGCGCCAGATCGTACTCGGCCTCGGTGGCGTCGCTTGCACCGACGGAGGCGCGGGCCTTGTCGAGGCGCTTGGCGGACGCCTGCTCGACCGCGCGGGCACGCCGCTACCGCCGGGGGAAGCGCGCTGCGCGAGCTCCACTGGCTTGAGATCGCTGGCCTGCGGACGATATCGGGCCCGGCGTCGCCCGTCCACGTCACCGTCGCCTGCGACGTGGACAGTCGCCTGCTCGGCCCGGACGGCGCAGCGGCCGTGTACGGCCCGCAGAAGGGAGCCTCGCCGCATGATGTGACCATTCTTGAGGAAGGGCTCGGCCGCTGGGCGGAGGTAACCGAGGAAGTACTCGGTCAGCGGTACCGCGATCTGCCTGGCGCGGGCGCGGCGGGCGGGCTGGGTTTCGCCGCGCTCGCGTTCCTCGGGGCCAGCATGCGCCCAGGTATTGACGTGTTGCTTGAGCGCCTCGATTTCGCCAGGCGCATCGAAGGCGCCCGCCTCGTCATCACCGGCGAGGGGTCGCTGGACGCCCAGACCCTGCGCGGCAAGGCTCCGGCGGGCGTGGCTCGCGCGGCGGCTGCGGCTGGGGTGCCGGTCGTCGCGGTCGCGGGTGTCGCTACGCTGTCCGAGCACGACCTGCGCCGCAGCGGCATCTCCGCCGCATATTCGCTGACCGGCATTCAGCCCGACCTGAGCCGCTGCATGACCGATCCGGGCCCGCTGCTCGAACATCTAGCCGGACGGCTCGCGCGTGACTGGCTCTGCGGGCAAGCGAAGCCAGCGAACGCGGGAAAGGCAGGGCCCTCGTGAGCAAGGACCTGACGTATGACCTAGTGCTCCGCTCCCGCCGGACGGTGCTTCCCGGCGGAGAGGCGCCCGCCGCAGTGGCCGTCCGTGATGGCCGCATCGCCGCGGTAGCGCCGATGCATGCCCGGCTGGACGCGGCGCGCGAGGAGGATCTCGCGGGCGTCGCGCTACTGCCCGGGCTGGTTGACGTGCACGTCCACGCCGTTGAGCCGGGACGGGCCGTCGACGGGGCAGGTTTCGCGGCGGCGACTGCGGCAGCCGCGGCCGGCGGCGTGACCACGATCCTGGACATGCCGGTCGCGTCACTGCCATCCACCGTGTCGGTTGAGGACTTGCAGGCGATACGGGCCGCCGCAGAAGGCAGCTGCGCGGGTCGACGTCGGGTTCTGGGGTGGCGTCGTACCAGGCAACCTGGCGGAGCTTGGCCCGCTGTACGACGCCGGGGTTGTCGGGTTCAAGTGCTTCCTCGGCGGCCGGGAAGCCGCGGCCACCGCCGACACTGCGGTCGGGGCGGGCGGGGCGGGCGGCGCCAGTGCACCGGCGGACTTAGTTCCGCTCGACAATTCGGGACTTCGCGCCGCGTTCACCCGGCTCGCCGAGCTTGGCCCGGACACGCTGATGGCGGTGCACGCTGAGGACTGGAGCGAGATCCGGCAGGCATGCAGCCGCGACTACAGCACGTTCCTCGCCTCCCGTCCACCGCGTGCCGAGCGGCGCGCCATCGAGAAGGTCGTCGCTGCCGCGGTCGCCACTGGAGTCAGGGGGCACATCGCGCACCTGTCAGCGGCCGAGTGCGTCGCTCTGATCGCAGGGGCGAAGGCAGCCGGCATCGCACTGACCGCCGAGACCTGCCCGCACTACCTGTTCTTCGCCGCGGAGGAGGTGCCTGACGGCGCCACCCAGTTCGAGTGCTACCCGCCGATCAGGGACTGGGTCAACCGCGAGGCGCTTTGGCGCGGCCTCGAAGACGGCACGATCGACTGCGTGGCGTCCGGTCACTCACCACGCCCAACCGGGCTGCCAGATCGAGGCCGGCGGGTCGGCGGTAAGCCCGCCGCCGGTGCGCGCGCGGCCGCCGGGCACTTCGGTGCGGCCCGCGGCGGCATCGCTGGCCTGCAGCTCAGCCTCTCGGCCATCTGGACGGTCGCGCGACGGCGCCGACACGGCCTCACGGATGTGATCCGCTGGATGGCGGAGCGGCCCGCAGCGCTCGCCGGGCTGCCGTGGAAGGGACGGCTCGCAGTCGGCTGCGACGCCGACCTTGTGGCCTTCGATCCGAATGCTCAGTTCACCGTGCGGGGCGCGGATTTGCTTAACCCGAATCAGGCAACGCCCTATGAGGGCAGGGTGCTCGCGGGAGCCGTCCGGGCTGTCTGGCTTCGAGGTGAGCCCGTTGCGGCCGGGGCGGCGGCACGCGGGCACCTGATCACGAGGACCAAGGACTGACGGCTCGTATGCTGAGCCCGTGAACGGCGGTGGCTAACCAGCAGAGCGATAACCAGCCGCGCGCTAACCAGCCGCGCGCTAACCAGCCGAGCCCTGACCAAAAGGGCCCTAGCGCGGGCGGCGGCAGTGTCAGCCCGGGGGACGACCCCCGAGACGCCCACGCCCCCGGTGTCAGCCCGGGCGACGACCCCCGAGACGCCCACGCCCCCGGTGTCAGCCCGGGCGACGACCCCCGAGACGCCCACGCCCCCGGTGTCAGCCCGGGCGACGACCTCCGAGACCCCCACGCCAGCAGGTGGCTGCTCCTCATCTACCGGATCCCAGCCGAGCCGACCAGGCTGCGCGCGGCGGTGTGGCGGCGCATCAAGGGGCTCGGGGCGATCTATCTGCAGAACTCGGCCGCAGCCCTGCCGCACGCGGTCGGTGCGGAGCGGGCACTGCGCGCGCTGCGCAAGGAGATCACCGAGATGGGGGGCACCGCGTACCTGCTGAGCACCGATGTGCTCGCCGGCGAGGCGGATATCGAACGGGCGTTCAACACGGCCAGGGATGCCGAGTATGAGGAGATCGTCGACCGCTGTGCCGACTTCCTGGCACAGGTCGAGAAGGAGTACGTGGCGGAGCATTTCACCTACGCCGAGCTAGAGGAGAACGACGAAGACCTGGTGAAGCTAAGGCGCTGGTTCGAGAAAGTGCGCGCCCGCGATGTACTTGGCGCCTCAGGGCAGGCCGGGGCCGTCACGTCCCTCCTGCGGTGCGAGCAGGTACTCGAGGAGTATGCGTCGCGCGTGTACGCGGAGGAGGGCGAAAGCCGCTGAGCGAGTCGGGCTCGGTCAGGCCGGCTCGCCGGCCGGGCTCGGTCACGCCGGCTCGCTGGCCGGGCTCGGTCAGGCCGGCTCCGCCCGGCAGGACCCGGTCAGGCCGGTCGGAAGCCGTCCGCGGCCCGGCGGATGGATTCCCATGCCTGTTCGACGTGTCTTCGCTCCGTGAAGAGTGCCGCCGATGGCGAGCCTGAGTGCGGCCCTGTCGCCGATCCTGGTGTGCGTGAGGAATAGCTCACCCGAGCCGTTCAGCTGCTCCATGAGCGCCATGTTGGCGGCATCCTGCTCCAGCGGGGCAAGATCGGCCAGTCGCATCCGGAAGCAGCTCGCGCAGATGCCCAAGATCCATCGCGAGCGTGCCAGGATCGACCCGGACCTTCCGCAGCGCCCGCTCACCGAGCCCGGCGATCAGCACCGCCTTATCCACGCTCGAGTGCGCCTGCTCCGACGCATAGACCGCGTACTGCGCCGAAGTACTGGCCGTCCCATCCCCGCGAGCCACTCCATCCCCGCGAGCCGCCTTATCATCTCGAGTCACCCCATACCCGCTGACCACCCGCACCCCCGCTTACCACGCCGCTTGTCCGCCACGCGCCGCGTGCTCAGGGGGGTGCGCGGGCAACAGCTTACGCAGCTCACCGGCGGCCGCACGCGATTGCACGGGCAGCGACTCGATCCCCTCCCAGTAGTCCGCGATCCAGTCGACCACCTGCCGCCCGTGCCGACGGAACCCGTCCGGCGTCATGCCCGTCATGCCCCCACGGTAGGTCAGCGTGACTGGCACCGGATGATGGAGCAATGGGAGAGCTGATTCTGCTCCGGCACGGTGAGACCGAATGGAGTGCCGGCGGCCGGCATACCGGCAGGTCGGACATACCGCTCACGGCTCGCGGTGAGGCACAGGCGGCCGCGTTCGCTCCTGCACTCGCGGTGTGCAACATCCGTGCGCTGTTCACAAGCCCCGCCGAGCGCGCCGTCCGTACCGCGAAACTGGCCGGCCTCGGCGACGCTGAGCAGGACCCCGACCTCTGGGAATGGGATTACGGCGGATACGAGGGCAAGACCACGGAGCAGATTAGGGCGCAATGGCCTGGCTGGTATCTGTGGCGCGACGGCGTGCTCCCGGGCGACGCTGACGCACCCGGGCGAGACGGTGCAGCAGGTCGGCGCGCGCGCCGACGCCGTCCTGGACCGCGTGCGCCCGCTGCTCAGCGACAATGCGGCCCACGGCGGCGACCACTGCGGCGGTGACGTGGTGCTCGTGGCGCACGGCCACGTGCTGCGGGTGCTCACCGCGCGCTGGCTCGGCCTGGAGCCCTCGGCTGGGCGGCTGTTCCGCCTCGACACGGGGACCCTATCGACGCTCGGTTCCGAGCACGACTACCCGGTCATCACCGCGTGGAATATTCCTCCAAGCGGTAACAGGGCACCCGGCACGCAGGGCAAATCAAAACCATGATCCCGAACGGTTGCGCGGATGCGGAGCCCAGGTCCCCGGCCGGGGGCGCAGCGCAGCATGCCACGATGCACGTGCGGGGAACGCTATGCGAGGACCGTCCGGCGCAGGAAATCCGGTGAGGATCCCGACCGGATGCCGCGTCGCGGCCCGGTACTGGCGCGATGCGAAAGCCCGCTTCCTGCCGCGCCACCGCCCGAATGGCTCTGTCGCGGAACCGAACAACCTCAACCAGAAGTACGTCTCGGCAAGCGTCTCCTCATACGGGCTGGCGTGTCCCCGCCATCCACCCCGGTGTCCTTGTCCTCCACGTGGACTGCCCGGGATCATGTCCTAATAGGTCGCCAACCTGTGAACCGCACTCGCGGCCGCCCGGCGGATCCATCTGTGACTCCGCTCAGCGAACGGACCACCTGTTCGTTAGTGTTGACTCTGGTCGCTTTCATCGGGCACGCTGCCCGTGACGGCGGAACGGGAATAGGGAAGGGACGAGGGCAGCCGCTGGCGTCCGACGCGGGCTGGCTGAGCCGGGCTCGTCTTGAGAGAGGATGTCCATCATGCTCGCCGCCATGCGGCAGGCAAAGATCCTGGAGCAGGTCAAGCAAGCCGGGGGCGCACGGGTCAGCGACCTCAGCCAGATGCTCGGCGTCTCGGACATGACGATCAGGCGGGATCTGGAGGCACTCGCCCAGCAGGGACTCGTATCCAAGGTCCACGGCGGCGCGACGACCATCGAGTACGGGAGCACCGACGAGCCAGGCTTCGCGGCGAAGTCGATCCGCGAACCGCTTGAGAAGGAGGCCATCGCCGCGCAGGCGGCGGCCTTAATCCAGCCTGGGTCGGCCGTCGCACTCACCGCCGGAACGACCACGTGGACCCTCGCCCGGCATCTCAGGAACGTCGCGAACCTCACCGTCGTCACGAACTCGATCAAGGTCGCCGAGGTCCTGTACCAGAATGAGCGCGCGGATCGCACTGTCGTGCTGACCGGGGGCGTGCGAACACCGTCCGAGGCGCTAGTCGGGGCAGTGGCGGTATCTACCATCCGCTCGCTGCATTTCGACGTCGTCATCATGGGCGTGCACGGGATCGACGCGCGCGCCGGGCTGACCACGCCCAACCTGACCGAGGCCGAGACCAACCGCGCGTTCGTGGACGCGGCCAGGCGGCTGATCGTGGTAGCGGATCACACGAAATGGGGGGTGATCGGGTTGAGTCAGATAGCGCCGCTCGAGGCGGTGAGCACGCTGGTCACGGACAGCCTGATCAGCAGCGAAGCGCGCAGCGTACTCGCGGAGCACGTGGGTGATCTGCAGGTGGTGCGGGTTGCGGTGGATCGCGGCCAGAACGGCTCATGAAGAAGACGCGCATGCGCCTTTGCGGGGGCAGGGAACTCAATCCATACCGACGAATCAGAAATGGCGCAGGGAACGTCACCGATCCGCGGCAGCTTAAGCCCGCGCCCATGACCGCGGGTTGCGGTAACGGCGCCACGCTCATCTGCCTGGCATTCTCGGCGGCACGCGGTCACCACGGCAGTTTCCCGGTCAGGAAACCGAGCGCAGCCGCTGCGACTGTAGTTGCTCGTACTCACGCATCCGCCGCCGGGCCTGCCGCACGGGCGGCGGGTAGCGGATCTGCTCGGGCAGGTGGCGGGACGCATGGTACATCGCGGTGAGGGTCGCCGTAGCGGCGAAGTCGGTGAGCGGGATTCCAGGCGCGCCGTACATCCTGCGCCCCCAGCGGGGCAGTGACGCGAACGCGAGCGTGTTGAGTGGCGGCGCGACGAGCTTTAGCGCAAGCAGCGACCGCGGCACCGCCGGGTTGAAGGACAGCCGGAGCGCCTGCTTGGCCTCGGCACACGCATGCAGTTTCGGCCGCATGTTGTCGAAGTAGGCGTCGAGTTCGGCGACCGAGGCGGGCACGTCCGCCGGGTCAAGGCCCACCACCGCCGCCGATCTGCGCTGCTCGTCCACGAACCTGTCCAGGTCGTGCAGGCAAAGCGGCATGCCGCTGCGCCGCGCGATATCCACGTACGACCCGATCTCGCCGCAGTGCACCCAGAGCAATTGCTCGGGCTCGTCGAGACGGAACCTTGTGCCATCCGGGTCCACACCGATGAGCGAAGCGTGGATCTTGCGGATGCGGCCCGCTGCCCGGTCCACCTCGGCCCGGCTACCGAACGTGCGCACCCTCACGTAGCCGGTCGTCCGCGCGAGCCGGCCCCACGTTTCCTTCGGATCCATCAGGGTCGTGTTCTGCCAAGTGCCGCGCATCGTGCGGGGATGCAGCGCCTGCAGGTAGAGGGCACGAAAGCCGGCCACCCACATGATCGGCTCGCCCATGATCCGCCAAGTCACCGAGCCCGGGCCGAACAGGCCCTCGTCGGCGGGAATTTTGTGGCCGGGGCGTCCCGGCCCATCCGGCATGGCCATGACGCGGCTCCCTCAGAGAACTACCTTCGGTCCCAGCCTAACCATGCCCGTGGCGGCTCAGGCCGTATCGGGCTGCCTCGTCTCGTCACGAATCCAGCCGAGGTACCCGGCGGAGCCCGCCCAGATCTGGGTGGCGATGATCTCCGGCTCGTCGTAGCTGTGCAGCCTCGTGAGCAGGGCGGACAGGTCCGCGTAGCGGTCAGCGGGAAGTTTCAGCATCACCAGCCATTCCTCTGCCCGCTCCATCTCCCCCTCCCACCAGTAGGTGCTCGCGATCGGTCCCGCCACCTGCGCGTACGCGGCGAGCCGCGCCGCCACGGCGGCGCGGGCGAGTTCGACCGCCTCGGCCCGGGAATCTGTCGTAGTCTGCACTTGCAGGAACCCCGAGTACTCCGTGGACCGCACCGCAGCCGGGAGCGAGGCATCCCGGGTAAGCGCTGCGGCGGCGTTCTCGGCGTCCTGGGCCTGGCCCATCATGACACTCGATCGTACGCTGCGCGGCGGCGCATGCCTGTATCTGCTGTGGTGTTTAAGTATCCTTCCGCCGATCACCTGCGTCGTGCGGGTGCCCGCGGATATGTCTTCCATACGTGCTCATCTGCCCAGCAGCCGCCGGTCCGCGTGGTCGCCGAGCAGCTCGCCGGCGAGCCGGTTCAGCATCTTCGCCAGATCGGCATGCTGCTCGGGCGACCAGCCAGCGCACAGCCGCGTCAGTCCGTCATGGCGCGCCGCCGTCAGCCGATCCGCAGCACCGCGGCCATTTTCGGTGAGTTCGAGCAGGCCGCCCCGGCGCTCGACCAGGTCAGCCTCCACCAGCTTGTCCACGTACGGCCGTCCTTGTTCCACCGGCACACGCGCCTGCCGCGCGAGCTCCTCCCCGGACACGGACCCAAGCCGCGCCAGCCGCGCGAGGACCCAGCAGCTCCCGGCCGGAAGATCGAGGCCGGCCATCTGGGCCAGCCGCTCGTAACCGCGACGGCGCAGGTCAGTGTCCGCAAGCTTGCTCAGCGCCCGCTCGAGTTCGCCAGCCGAGGACCGCTCGGTGGGTGTGCCTCCCAGCCCTTCGCCATAGTCGTTGGCCTCCGCGGTTGCGCGCAGCGGCACCTCAGGTAGGAACCAGGCGAGGACGAATGCGGCCAGGGCGACCGGGACCGCGGCGACAAAAACCGAGTGGATCGACAGCGCGTACGCGTGCACCACGACACCGCGCAACGCGGGTGGCAGTTGCTGCGAGGTGCCGCTCACCGGGCTCGCATGCAGCTTGGCTACATCGAATCCCGGCGGCACGTGGACTTTAGCGAGCGCCATGGTCAGCTCGCTGGCCAGGCGGTTGGCGAAGATCGCGCCGAAAATCGCCACCCCGAAGCACCCGCCGATCGACCTGAAGAAGGTCGCTCCTGAGGTAGCCACGCCCAAGTCGGAGTAGTCGACCGAGTTCTGCACCGCAATGACAAGAACCTGCAGGATCAGGCCGAGGCCGAGGCCGAGTACGAGGAAGTACAGGCTCATGGTGAGCGTGGGAGTGTGCTCGTTCATGCGGGACAGCAGATAGAGGCCGAGCGCCATGAGGGCGGTGCCCACTATCGGGAAGACCTTGTAATGCCCGAATCTGGAGATGAGCTGACCACTCGTTACTGAGGTCAGCAGCAGCCCCAGCACCACGGGAAGCAGGTGGACGCCCGACAAGGTGGGCGAGACACCGTGCACGACCTGCAGGAACAGCGGGATGAAGGTGAGCGCGCCGAACATCGCGAAGCCCGCGATGAAGCCGACCGCCGAGGCGACCCAGAACACGCGGGAAGAGAACAGGCGTAGCGGCAAAACCGGCTCGGACGCGCGCCGCTCGGCGAGCGCCCACCCTACGGCGGCGGCGACGGCGACGGCCCCAAGGCCGATGATCACGCCGGATCGCCACGGGTACGTCGTGCCGCCCCAGGAGGTGAGCAGGATCACGCAGGTGACCGCACCCGCCAGGAGCAGCGTGCCGAGATAGTCGATCTTGTGGGGTGTCCTCGCCACCGGGGTTCGCAGCACCACCGCGATGACGGCCAGCGCGACGACGCCGATGGGCAGGTTGATGTAGAAGACCCAGCGCCAGCCGATATTGTCCACAAAGAAGCCGCCGAGCAGCGGCCCCGCCACGCTGGCCACACCGAAGACGGCGCCGAACGCGCCCTGGTACTTGCCACGCTCGCGAGGCGGCACAACATCGCCGACGATCGCCTGGGCGAGCACCATGAGGCCGCCGCCACCGAGGCCCTGCAGGGCGCGGAAGGCGATCAGTTCGCCCATGTTCCGCGATAGCCCGCACAGGGCCGAACCCAATAGGAAGATCACGATCGCGGCCTGGAACAAGCTCTTGCGGCCATACTGGTCACCGAGCTTGCCCCACAAGGGCGTCGCGGCCGTGGCGGCCAGCAGGTAGGCCGTGACCACCCAGGACAGGTGCTCCAACCCGCCGAGGTCGCTGACGATCGTCGGCAGCGCGGTCGCCACGATGGTCTGATCGAGCGCGGCCAGCAGCATGGCCAGCATGAGCGCGCCAATGATGACCAACACGCCGGTGCGTGCTCGGGTGCCTTCGGTACCCGGCACTCCGCCCTTGTCGCCGGGCGGCTGCGCGCTGTTACCCAGCCTATCTTCCATCATCCTGGCAGCACCCCTGGCGCACATCGTACAGATCAGGTTCGGCGCCAGCCCGCCTGGCCGGCCTGACCGGGTCGGGCGCGCTGGCTTGCGAGCGCTGCCTGAGATGCACACCGTGGACGACCGGTGGCAAGCTGGGCGCGCGCACATAGAGGTGCGCTGGGAAGCGACACCGGAGACAACGAAAAAGGCCCTATGGCACCCGGCCACTTATACACTCCAGCCGGTAGGAGGCCGCAAACGGGTTAGCCTCCACGTCGAGCAGTCAGCTACAGGAAGCACGGGTATACGGATGGACAACTCCGGATCCGGATGGCGCGAAGGCGGCCATGGCACGGGCGAAACAGAATCCGTCGAGGTGACGGTCACCGACGACGCGGCGGCGGTATCCGAGCATAAGGCGGATGCTGGCCGCCTGATCCTCATGCGCGACGGCAAGAACCCGGACGGGCCCGTACTGGCGTTCACTGAAGCCGAGTGGCGGGCTTTCATCGCCGGTGTCAAAGACGGCGAGTTCGATGACCTGAGCTAGCCGCGGGAGATGACCTGGGCTAGCCGCAGGATTGGTCATGGCGCTATCCGCTCGCAGAGCCAGCCGAGCGCCATCGGATACCGGTAGCTGATACCGCCATGTTTGCCGTCGAACAGCTCGAAGTGAATGATTTCGTCACACACGCCAGCAGTGGCTAGTGCCTGGCGGAACGCCGCAGCGCCCAAGTCGAGGAAGTACTCGTCGCTGGTGCCGGCGTCGATCCAAATCGCGCGCAGCGACCGTAGTGCGTCCGCGTACGCGGGCACCATCCGGACCGGATCCCAGTCCAGCCACCGCTGCCATACTTCCTGGCGCAGCACGCCCGTCCCGGGTTCCATCGGTAGCTCGGGCACGCCATCGTCGCGAGCTGAGAAACAGGCGGAAACGCCAAGCAGCATGAGCAGGTCTATGTCCTCGTCCTTCGGCACGTTCGGGCGGGCGCGGAAATCGTCCCACCAGCGCATGATGTCCCCGTCATAAGCGCGCAAGAGCCGAACCGCGGCGGCGAGACCTGGGATGTAACTCATCTCGTACAACGAATCGCCCGCATGCGTGGCAAGCGCGCCGAAAAGATCTGGCCGCAGCATCGGCGTGATCATCGCACCGAAGCCACCGCTCGACTTGCCGCTCACCGCGCGGTGGTCGCGATCGGCGAGCGTGCGGTATCTGGCATCGACCCACGGGACGACCTCGCCGCACAGGTACGCGTGATAACGCCCGGTGCCTGGCGAGTCGACGAACTGGCTGCCCCCGTAGGCCGTCCAGGCGTCCACGTACACCACGATCGCCGGGGGCGCCTGCCCGGCCGCGAACATCGCGTCGGCCAGTTCAGGGAACGGCTGGCTGTATGCGGCCCTGTTCGCCCACATCGTGAGATGCCCGGTGTAGCCCTGGAGCACGTATACGGAGGGGTAGCGGCGCCCGGGATCGTCGTCGTAGCCGGGCGGCAGCTGAACCCACAGCGGGCGCTCGTGCGGATCCCCGAGCGGATTTCCTCGCAGCACCTCGCTGGCGATCACCTGCCGATCAATGCGCCCGGCAAGATCGGCCGACCACGGTAGCATGCGGGCCTCCTCGCTGACGACGCTGTCCGTGCCAGTCTGCCAGGAGGCGGCCGCTCACCCCTGTGATGGGTCGGCCACGCGGGCGAGGAACAGCGGCTCGCCGGTGACCGTGTCCCTGACGAGCAGCAGGTAAGGCCGGTCGAACACGACATCGCGATGCGGCAACGCGATCGCGACGCCCACGCCGACTCCGGTCGCCGCTGCGGCCACAGTGCCCATTCTCGTCCACCCGCAATGTCGCGGCATGCTCGACCACGCCCAGGGCGGCCGCGTTCGGCGCCATGCCGCCGAAGTCCGCGTCCGGGCCGAAGGCAACGCCCATGCCAAGGCTGGAGAGCAATCCCGCCATGTCCGCCTTGGAACTCAGCCGGACCCTTGGCAGTGCGAGCCCGACGGGCGATGCCGCGAGCAGGCTGATGACCCGGTTGAGGGCGGCAGGGCCGATGTCCGGGCAGCCGGCCGGGTTGCTGTCCGGCCGCAGTGCGATCATCGCGAGCCGCCCGCCCAGGTACGGCAGTGAAACCGCCGTCCAGCCGCCGGCGTGCGCATATTCGTAGTCGCCCACGCCGTGCAGGAACTCCGGCCGCACGGTGCGCCCAGCCGCCGTAGTGAACGAGCCCACCGCTGTCCTCGCGTGATCGAAAGGCCTTGCCCAGCGGGCGTTCAGGTAGATCGCGTCGGTGAGCAGCCAGCCCAGGCCCTGGACCGACCCGGCCGGAAGCAGGTCCGTAATCTGGCCGCGGGTCTGCTGCGCGACCGCGGCGTTGATCGCGGCACGGGCTGCCTCGGCGTCGCTGAGCAGCGGCACCCGCTCGACCGGGCTGCGAAACGCGGTGGCCACGTGCTCCAGGTAGCTGCGGCTCAATCCGGACTCGGGGATCGGCCCACACGCGGTCGCTGTCGAGGACCGCGACGCCGGGCAGGTTAACCGCGCGCAGTGCCGCCAGCCGGTCCCGCATGCCGGCCACGAACGTGGCGAGGGCGCGCCCGGGCGCTGGACCGCCTGTGCTCACCCCAGCGGTGGTGGCGGCGGGCGGCAGATGGAGCGTGCGCGCCAGGGCGGCAGCGGTCTGGCCCCGCGCGCCCACGTACGCCATGTCCAGGCCGGTCGCCAGGCCCGCGGGAGACAGCACCAGGTTCGTCCGCGGATCCTGCTTGCACCAGGCGCCGAGCACATCCAGGCCGAACGTGGTGTCCGCGGCCGCGTAGGGCCGCGGATTGGTGGCAGGCAGACGGCAGCGGATGACCCTCGGCGCGCGCCTGCGACGCCTGCGACGCCTGCGCCAGGCCTGGCACGGTGGCAGCCAGGGCGGCAAGAACGGCCGCCGCAAAGAGTGATACGGGAATGACCCACGCCTGATAGACGACGCGCAGGCGTGCGAGGTTGCTTTGCCACTGCCGTTGCCAGGGCCGCCTGATCAGCAAAGATTGCGATACGCGCACAATCTTCAGTTGTTCGAGCAGGCCGTTTGAGCCCGTATTGGTCAGCTCAAGAAAACTCACCTGGGCCCAGTGGCCACCCAGCGGCCGCGCCCCGAGCGGCCGGCGGACCGGGCGAAGCCGACCACAGACGCTGACTACCTTGGTCAAGAAAATCCGGTCAGTGCTGGCCGGGGGGTTTAGCCGATCTCTATCGGTCCGGATAGCAAAGGCGCGAGCTGGCATGGAACTGTTGCGGCTGGAAGAGTTCGAAACGGCGGCGCGACCCGGGCTGCAACCGGATGTCTGGGACTACCTGCAAGGTGGCAGCGGCACCGAGTCCACGCTTACGGCCAATTTGACCGCATTCCAGCGGATCACGGTGCGTCCCCGGGTTCTCGTCGGCATCTCGTCACCCGACCTCCGCACGACCTTGCTCGGCTCACCGCTTGACTTCCCCGTGGTGATCGCGCCCACGGCCTTCCAGCGGCTCGTCCACCCTGACGGCGAGGTCGCGGCCGCCGCGGCCGCCCGCCAGGCTGGCACGCTGTTCACTGCCAGCACCTTCGCCAGCCGCACCTTCGAGGAGATCGCCGCCGCTGCCGGAGGCAGCTGGTGGTTCCAGGTCTACTGGCTGCGGCAGCGTGACGTCCTTCGCCGCATGCTGCGGCGGGCCACGGCCGCCGGGTGCCAGGCCCTCATGCTGACGGTCGATACGCCGCACGTCGGCCGGCGGTTGCGCGACATCCGCAACCGATTCACCCTGCCGCCCGGTGTTCACGCGGTGAACGTCGAGTCATCCGTCATGGCCGAGGCCCACGAACACGATCCCGGCTCGTCCTGGCTGCACCAGCAGGTGACTAACGAGATTGATCCGACCATCACGTGGGCAGATCTGGCCTGGCTCCGCGCGCAGACGCCCCTTCCCTTGATGCTCAAGGGGATCGTGACGGCCGAGGACACGGTCCTTGCGATCGAGCACGGCATCGACGCGATCGTGGTCTCCAACCACGGCGGCCGTCAGCTTGACGGGGCGATCGCCAGCATGGACGCCCTCCCCGAGGTGGTCACCGCCGCGGCCGGCCGCGTTCCAGTGCTTGTCGATGGCGGCGTCCGCAGCGGCACAGATGTGTTCAAGGCCCTGGCCCTCGGCGCACATGCCGTTCTGGTCGGGCGACCGGTGATCTGGGGCCTTGCGCACGCGGGTGCCGCGGGCGTCAGCGCGGTGCTCAAGCTGCTGCGGGACGAGCTGAGCGAGGTCATGGCGCTCGCCGGCCGACCACGGCTCGCCGACATCGACGCCACCGCCGTCCGGACCCTGCCGCGGTGAGAACAGGCCCCCACACGGCTGCTTGAGACGCCGGTTTTCCCGGATGCCCACTTGCCGGAAGCAAGCTTCTGGCAGCATCGGACAATGGAGTAACGCATCAGCGACGCGACGGCCAGCGGACTTCAGGGACGGCAGAGATGACCGAGCCCGACCCGGTGGAGACACACTTCGCCGAGACACTGAGGGCGCTCGTCACGCCTGGCCGGCAGCCGCCGCGCATCGATGGTGAGCCGCCGGTTCGTGATCCCGTGCGGCCCGGCAGCGCGCTGACCGGCGAGCGGTGCCTTGCGCTCTTCGACGCTCAGCTCACCAGCCGTCACCTCGACCT
Source organism: uncultured Actinomycetota bacterium (assembly GCA_963820395.1). Taxonomy (GTDB): domain Bacteria; phylum Actinomycetota; class Actinomycetes; order Streptosporangiales; family Streptosporangiaceae; genus DATFVJ01. The sequence continues at coordinate 337,667 of CAWGAE010000010.1, forward strand.
TGCCGCGAGGTGGCTGCGCGGCGAGGGAGCGGGCTTCTACACGATCTCCTCCGCCGGGCACGAGGCCAACGCGGGGGTGGCGGCCGCGCTCAGGCCGACCGACCCGGCCCTGCTGCACTACCGGTCCGGCGCGTTCTACCTGGCCCGGGCAGGGCAGACCGATCCTCCCCATAGCGGGTCGCGCGATGTGCTACTCGGCCTGGTGGCCGCCGCCGAGGAGCCGATCGCGGGCGGCCGGCACAAGGTCTTCGGCAACTACGCGCTCGCGGTCATCCCGCAGACTTCCACCATCGCCTCCCATCTGCCGCGGACGGTGGGCCTTGCTCTCGCCATCGGGCGCGCGGCCAAGCTCGGCGTGCCGCGACCGTGGCCGGACGACGCGGTCGTGGCGTGCAGCTTCGGTGACGCGTCCATCAACCACTCCACCGCGGCCGGGGCGCTTAACACCGCTTCCTACTGCGCTTATCAAGGGCTACCGCTGCCGGTCCTGTTCGTGTGTGAAGACAACGGGATCGGCATCAGCGTGCGCACGCCGCCAGGATGGATCCGCGCCGCGTGCTCTGCCCGGCCAGGCATCGAGTACTTCCACGCGGACGGCGCCGACCTGGCGCAGGTTTACGACACGGCGGTCGCCGCGGTGGCGTGGGTCAGGCAGAAGCGGGCGCCTGCCTTCCTGCACCTGTCAGTGGTACGCCTTTACGGGCACGCGGGATCCGATGTGGAACAGGGCTACCGCACGCCGGGCGAGATCGCCTCGGACCTCGCGCGCGACCCGTTGACCGGCACGGCGCGGCTGCTCGCCGAGGCCGGCCTGCTGACCCCCGGCGATGTACTCAGGCGGTACGAGGCGGTCCGGGCACGGGTGCTCGCCCAGGCACGCGAGGTGATGGGAGCACGGCGGCTGTCGTCCGCAGCGGAGGTGATGGCGCCGCTGGCGCCGCGGCGGCCGGATGTGGTGGCTGCCCGGGCCCGTTTCGCGGCTGCGGGCACCCCCGGGCGGGTGCCCAGCGGGCGGGTGGCCGAGACCGAAGGACCACTGACTCTGGCCCAGTCGATCAACCGGGCCCTGGCCGACGGCCTGGCCGCCCGGCCGGGCATGCTGGTGTTCGGACAGGACGTCGCACTCAAGGGCGGTGTGTACGGCGTCACCCGCGGCCTGCGAGCACGGTTCGGCGCCGGCCGGGTCTTCGATACGCTGCTCGACGAGCAGGCGATCATCGGGCTCGGACTCGGCGCGGGCCTGTCCGGCTTGCTGCCTGTCCCCGAGATCCAGTACCTCGCCTACCTGCACAACGCCGTGGACCAGCTTCGGGGCGAGGCCGCGACGCTGTCGTTCTTCTCGCAGGGGCAGTACCGCAACCCCATGGTGCTGCGCACCGCCGCGTACGCCTACCAGCAGGGGTTCGGCGGGCATTTCCACAACGACAACGCGATCGGCGCGCTGCGTGACATCCCGGGTCTAGTCATCGCCTCCCCCGCACGGCCGGACGACGCGGCCGCGATGCTCGCGACCTGCCTGGCCGCGGCGGAGGCCGACGGCAGCGTCTGCGTGTTCCTCGAGCCGATCGCGCTGTACCACACGCGGGACCTGCACGCCGAGGGTGACCGCGGCTGGCTCGCCGCCTATCCGGAACCGGACTGGCACGTCCCGGTCGGCAGCGCAAGAACATACGGTGCGGGTACAGCACTGACGATCATCACGTTCGGGAACGGGCTGCGGATGAGCCTGCGCGCGGCCGCACGACTGCGTGCGGCCGGGATCGGCTGCCGGGTGGTGGACCTTCGATGGATCGCGCCGCTGCCCGTCGCCGACGTGCTTCGTGAGGCGGCCGCCACCGGACGGGTGCTTGTCGCTGACGAGACCAGGCAGACCGGCGGCGTGTCCGAGGGAGTCATCACCGCACTCGCCGACGCGGGGTTCGCGGGCCCGGTAGTGCGGGTGACCAGCAAAGACAGCTTCGTCCCCCTCGGCGACGCAGCCGCCACCGTGCTGCTGTCAGAGACGCTCATCGAGCGGGCCGCACGCGAACTGGTCAAATCGAACTGGTCAAATAGGGGGCCGGCCTGGACCGGGGTGACCCCCGATTAGGGGTCGTGCGCCGTGGTGCGCGTTGACCTAGCATCGACTGTGTCGGCAAGAGTCGAGGGCGGGTTCTTCTGGGGGATCCGGTCATGTGCGGTAACGACCGCGACTCCCCCGCGGAGCATGGGGGAGGGTCCCCGCCCTCGATCGGCCGGACAGTGTGGAGGGCGGGGACCTGGTGGGGGGAGGTGCCCGTCCTCTACTGTCCGTCGGCGTCGAGGGCGGGGATCTTCTGGGGATGCGGTAACGAGCGGTCAGAAGCCGGAATCCTCCGCAGAGGGAGGGGGGAGGTGCCCGTCCTCGACCGCCCGATGGTACAGCTCGAGCTTGGTGGCGGCAGCGCGTCCGACGCGAGCGTACTTCTCCCGCACGCGGCCCAGGTACTGCTTGACCGTCTCCTCGCCGATCGCCATCCGGCGCGCGACTGATTTGAGCGGCATGCCGGTGGCATAGAGCTGGAGAGCGCGCGTCTCCTGAGGGCTGAGGGTCGGTCGGTCGGGAGCGTCATCGGTGGCGAGGATATAGGCAAGGCGCGACGAGACCCAGGCCTCACCGGCCGCGACCGCACGGATGGCGGCCCGTACCGCATCGGTTTCCTCGCTCTTGAGTACGTACCCGAGGGCGCCAGCACGCATCGCGGCACGCACGGACAGCGGCTTGTCGGACGCGGAGAGGACGAGGACGGCGGGACCAGCGACGATGATGGCGCCGACGTTACGCTCGGCGGTCGTGCCGTCGCAAAGGTCGAGATCGAGGAGGACGACGTCGGCGTGCCGCCCACCGCCAGCCAGCAGGCCATCGACCGTCGTCGCGGTGCCGACGACGCGGATATCGCGCTGCTTGCCCTCGAGCCAGCCGACGATGCCGCCAAGCACGATGGGGTGATCGTCCACAGCCGCGACCTTGATGGCAGCAGCCGGCCTGCCGGGGTTGCTCACGCGTGAACCGCCTTCGGCCACCGCACCTCGAGGCAGCCCGCGCCCGCCTCGTCAATTTCGACCGTGGCATGCCAGCGCGACGCCGGTACTGCCGCCGACCGGAGGTCGACCGCATCCGCCAGCGAACGCGACGCTCCACGGAAGACCAGGTACAGCTCGACCTCGTCAACGGTCGCGAGGACGGTGAGAAGCACCGGCTGTGGCGGCAGCATCTGCAGCGTCTGCTCCAGGGCGGCAGCCGTGGCGCTGATCACCTGTGGCCCCAGGTACCCGGGGTCACCCACCACCTGCGTCTCTACCAGCAGGCCGCGACCGCACGCCCCGCGCAGTACCGGCTCAAACTCGGTCAGCAGCTCGGCCCCCGTGCTGGCCCGAACCGCCAGCGCCCGCCGCAGCATCGCAGCGCGCTGCGCGCATTGCTCCTGAACGGCTGCCGCGGTGGGGTCCAAGCTGCCATCTGCGATCGCGCGCAGCAGCGGAAGAGCCTCCAGTTCAAGTACCGTCAGCCGCCGGCGCCGGTCCTCAGCAATGGCGGAAGCTGCCGCGCGCTCGGCGGCCGACCGGCTGGCAAGCTGCGCGGCGTGGGCGGCCATCCGGGCGCTGGCCCGGAACATGGGACGCACACCGGCGAACACCGCCAATATCACAAGCAGCGTGTAAGCGGTCACGGACAGCCGTGCCAGGCCGAACGCCTGCACACCGAGGACACGGACAGCCACAGCAGCGTGGATCGCGAAGACCGCCAGCGCGCCGCAGATCCACTCCCACGCGGGGCGGCATACGGCCACCAGCGAGAGCAACCAAGCGGTGCCGGTCACCGACCAGTCCACCGATCCCGTGGCCCCATGCCTGAGGCGCTCCAGACCGACGAGCAGCACGGCGGTAGCCGCGACCCCAACCGCGAGCGCGGCCTGCGGGCCGGTGAGCCCGCCCGCACGGGCGCGTGGCACCAGCCACGCCGCGGCCGCGAGCATGCCGAGCCAAACCGCGACCGGCACGGCGGGCTGGCGGAAATCGCCAAGGTAGGCGAGCACTTGCAGCAATAACGCCAGCTGCCAGATAACGGCCACCGCGCCGGCCACGCGCGGCAGCTCGGACTCATACACTCCCTGCAGCATCACGTCGCGGTTCATCGCACCCCCCAGCCCGGTGCGGACGTGCCCGGCGTGCCCGGTGCGGACGTGCCCGGTGCGGACGTGCCCGGTGCGGACGTGCCCGGTGCGGACGTGCCCGGTGCGGACGTGCCCGGTGCGACGAGGGCATCGGCTGCCGCCGGCAAGCGCATGGTCACCGTCGTGCCATGCCCGGGCGCGGACCGCACAGATGCCATGCCACCACAATCTTCGATGCGCTCTACAATCGAGCGGGCGATGCCAAGCCGGTCTGGGCCGACGCGGCGGGGATCGAACCCGATGCCGCGGTCCCGGACGGTGACCGTCAGCCCGCCGCTTTCCCGTCGTCCGGCGCCAGATTCCCCCAGGCATATCTCGACCCAGGCTTCATCGGTACCGGCATGGCGGGCCACGTTGCCCAGTGCCTCGCGCACGGCGCGGGCCACCGCCACGACAACCGGCACCGGCAGGGGCGCAGGCGACGACCCGGGTCCGGCGTCGCTCGTCTGCTCGCCGCCGCCGACCTGCGTCCGAACGTGCACGTCCAGGCCGCGGGCCCGCATCTCCAAGGCGACGGCATTGACCGTGACCAGCAGGGCGCCGTGCGGGTCTCCGCCATGCTGCGCTGGATGATCGGCGTCGCGGGCGCCGCAGAGCACAAACTCCATCAGCGCCACGTCGTGCTTGCAACGGCCGACGACCTCGTTCAGATCAGTCTCGCCGCAGCGCGTGCCCCGCGCTGTTCCCTTCGCTGGGCCGTCCTTCGCTGGGCCGTCTTTCGCTGGGCCGTTTCGCTGGGCCGCTCGCTGGGCCGTTCGCTGGGCCGCGGCGCGAGAGCGCGGTGAGCGTGTTGAGAACGGTGTCATGCAGCAGGCGCTCATGCTCACGTCGCTCTGTATGCCTGCGCAAGGCGACGTACTGCTCATGTTCCGCGGTGTCCGCCTCGGCGAGGGCGGTGTCGGCCCCGATGGCCCGGCGATGCAGCATCTGGCAGCCGATCCAGGCGACGGCGGCCACTGTGAAGAACAGCGCTGTCGAGGCGCCGGGGGCGCTGTTTGGCGCTAAGGCCCCGGACAGGAAGACAGTGCCCGCCAAGTAGGCGGCGCCTGACGCGAGGACCAGCGGCACGGCGAGCGCCAATCGCGCACACCAGAGCGGCAACACCGACTGAGCCGCGACCTGGATGTAGAGCCAGCTCGCCGTGTCGCCGCGCATGTCAGGCGGTACCCACCACCGTCCGGAGAGGCAGAGCGTGACGATGACAACGGAGTCGGCGACGATCAGCCATGGCGGGGGCGGGCGGCGCGCCAGCGAGGCGACCAGCACGACGGCCCAGCCGACGGCCACCGCCGGCCCGGCGAGGCGCCATGGACCCGGCGCATAGAACGAGTGCCAGATGCCGACCTGGACGACGATGTACGCCGCGACGATGTACCGGATAACGGATACGGTCCGCGTCAGGACCGACGCCAAGGTCGCCGCCGCGGGCCCGGCCGGCGCACGGAGATCTGCTTCGACGACATGCCGGCGCACCCTGGAGCCGATGGAATGGTAGCCGATGGACTGCATATCCTGACTTCGAGGCTCCTTCGTACGGCGCCTAATTCGTGCGTGGCCTAACGGCGAAATCAGGTCCGGCCGAGGGTAAGCAGCGCACGCCTGTAGACGCCCGATCCGGCAGGCCAGTTGGAACTCAGCTGACGTCGGCGGACTGACCCGCGCGCCGGGGCCACCCTCGTCGCCACCCGCACCGTGCCATTGCGCGGTGAGCACACACCCGTCGGCATGTCAATCCCGAATTTCCCCGATTATAGGTCACAGTGAGCCGGTAAGGCTTCGCTAAAGAGGATCGGTGGTGCTGGCGCGCAATATTGGTGTTACTGGCGCAACGTTGACGCGCAACATCGTGGCGCGCAACATCGGGGTACTGGCGCGCAACGTCGGTGACGCTGGCGCGCAACATCGGTGGTGCTGGCGCGCAATGGGCCGGCTCGGACGTCACGGGAGCAGCACCGCGGACGGCGCCCCGGGACGGTGACGCGGCGGCACCCGCATCTCCACGCGGGGCGTGGCACCTGCCCGGATAGGCACCGTCCGCGGCAGCCGTTAGGGACCAATATCACGCGGCCATCTATTGTCGGCAGTATGACCGCGAACACAGCGAGGCCGCCGGTGGCTGTCGGCGGACCGGCACTGACGCAGGAGCGCAGGCTCGTCACCGACATCCCCGGACCGGCGTCACGTGAACTGCTCGCCCGCCGGGAGCGCAGCGTCGCCAAGGGCGTGAGCCACGTGCTCCCCGTATTCGTAACCGCCGCGGGCGGCGGTGTGCTCGTGGATGCGGACGGCAACTCTCTCATCGACTTCGGGTCCGGCATCGCCGTCACCAGTGTCGGCAACAGCGCACCCGAAGTTGTCGAGCGGGTGATCGAGCAGGTGCGCAGTTTCACCCACACCTGCTTCATGGTCGCGCCTTACGAGGGATACGTCGCCGTCTGCGAGGCGCTGGCCCGGCTGACACCGGGCGATCACGACAAGCGTTCCGCGCTGTTCAACTCCGGCGCTGAGGCGGTGGAGAACGCCGTGAAGATCGCCCGGCACGCGACCGGGCGGCCTGCCCTCATCGCGTTCGACCACGCCTACCACGGCCGCACCAATCTCACCATGGCGCTGACGGCGAAGAACATGCCCTACAAGCACCGGTTCGGGCCGTTCGCCGGTGAGATCTACCGGATGCCGATGGCCTACCCGCTCCGCTGGCCGACCGGGCCGCAGCATTGCGCGGAGGAGGCGTTCGCCGAAGTCGCCGAGCTGATCCACACGCAGGTCGGCGAGCAGAACGTGGCCGCAGTGATCATCGAGCCCATTCAGGGCGAGGGCGGGTTTGTCGTGCCACCCGACGGGTTCCTGCCGCGGCTTGCGGAGTTCTGCCGGGCGAGCGGCATCGTGTTCATCGCGGACGAGATCCAGACCGGCTTCTGCCGCACCGGTGACTGGTTCGCCTCAGATCATGAGAGCATCGTCCCCGACCTGGTCACCACGGGGAAGGGCATCGCGGACGGCCTGCCCCTAGCCGCCGTCACTGGCCGCACCGAGCTAATGGACGCGGTGCATGCGGGCGGCCTGGGCGGCACGTACGGCGGCAACCCGGTCGCCTGCGCCGCCGCCCTCGGCGCGATTCAGGCGATGGAGGAGCATGACCTGGCCGGGCGGGCCCGGCACATCGGCTCGGTGATGCTGCCGCGGCTACGTGAACTCGCGGCGCGTCACCCGGTGATCGCCGACGTCCGTGGCCGTGGCGCGATGCTCGCCATCGAGCTAACGGCGCCGGGGACCATCGAGCCCGCCCCAGAAATCGCCAAGCGGGTCGCCTCGGCCTGCCACAGCGCGGGCCTCATGGTGCTCACCTGCGGCACGTTCGGTAACGTGCTGCGGTTCCTGCCTCCGCTGGTGATCGGCGACGATCTCCTTGACGAGGGTTTGACCATCCTCGAGGGCGCTTTCAGACACGACTAACCCACGGAATGTCAATCGTTACGCCAACGGTAACCTCGCGCGCGGCGTTTCCGGAGTAACCTGCGGCACGCAGGTTACTGGCTCCGCCGAGGAGGAGACATGAGTTCTGTCAGCGCATCGGGAGGGCGGCGGACAGGAGCCCTCATTCTCGCCATCATCCTGGTGATCATCGCCGTCCTTGCGGCCATCGCCGGGATCATCTACCTGACCAAGACCGCGGATTCGCTGCCGGGCTTCATGCCCGGGCGAAGGGCAGGCAACACGGGTCACGACACCGTCCGCGCCGTCGCCTCGTTCATTGTCGCCGTAATCGCCCTGATCGGCGCTTGGTTCGCGATGAGACGCGCAGCTCCGGCACCGCTCAGGGCTAGCCTTGCAGGTCTAGCTCTGGGCTCGCCCGCCGAGGTGCGCCGGGCCTGGCCGCAACTCTGAGCGACGCGTGACAGACTCAGTACGCAACGGGACCCCTGGTGTCGGGATGATCGTGACGGATCGCACCGATCTGCCAGAGGTCCCGCCTCTTCGCCTACTGGCCCTCGGCGCTGGTCTCGGCTGGGTCACGATCCGCTTTGATCCCGGCATAATGCCAGCGCTCATCCTTGACCCACTTGATGCGAACGAGCGCAAAGGTGGTTGATCCGTCGGTTGATCAGTGACCGAGCAGGGCGCGGATTCGGCGGGTTATGGATGTCGGCCCAGACCCCCACCATCAGCTTGGCAAGTGCGTCGCCGATGTCCTCACCAACGTGGCATCAGGGACTAATCATCAGATGCGTTTTTTCTGCCGCAGCCTGGATCTCGGCACCCGCCGCAGCGCTGACCGTGCCGATCGCGTCCACGAGGATGGCGAGCCCTTCCTTCGCCTCCGCCTCGGTCAGGACCAGCGGCGGCGCCATCCGCAGCGCGTTTCCTGTCAGCCCGCCCTTCCCGATCAGGAGCCCACGCGCGCGGGTCTCTTCGAGCACGCGCGCAGCGAGCAGCGGACTCGGCTCGCCGGTGTCCGGCTCTACAAGGTCCACCCCGAACATCAGGCCCTTGCCACGGATGTCCCCGACCACTGGCAGCCCCCCGATCTGCTCGCGGAGCCCACCGATGATCAACCGGCCGAGCACTCGCGCATTCGCTTGCAGGTCGTGGTCGAGCACGTAGCTAAGGGTCGCGTTTGCCGCAGTGGTCGACAGCGGGTTGCCGCCGAAGGTGGATATCCCCGCAGCGGGAAGCGCGTCCATAAGCGAGCCACGAGCCACGACGCCACCGATGGCGAACCCGTTCGCCAGGCCCTTCGCGAACGTCATGATGTCGGGGATCACGCCGTGGCAGCCGATCCCCCAGAAGCTGTCACCGGTGCGCCCCCAGCCGGTCTGCACCTCATCGGAGATGAACAGGATCCCGTGGGCGTCGAGGACCTCCTGGTAGGCGCTGAACAGCCCGTCGGGCGCCATGGTGAAGCCGCCGACGCCCTGCACAGGCTCGGCGATCAGGCAGGCGACGTCGCCAGCGGTGGCGGTGGAGAGCAGGTGCCGCAGATCCGCGACGCAGGCCGCGATGTACTCGCTATCCGGCATGCCGGAGAAGGCAGGCAGCTCCCGGTCGGTGCCGTGCAGGTAGTGCACGTTGAGCGGGGAGAGCGACGACGGTTTCCAGCCACGGTTACCCGTGATCGCCACGGCGCCAAACGAGCGGCCATGGTAGCTGTTCCGCATCGCGAGGACCTGATCGCTGCGGCGTGCGGAGGTCGCGAGCAGCAGCGCGGTCTCGTTCGCTTCGGTGCCCGAGTTGACGAAGAAGACCTTGGCGTCCTCGATGCCGGACAGGCCGGCGATCTTCTCGGCGAGCTCGACCTGCTGCCTGATCAGATAGAGCGTGGAGGTGTGCACGATGCCCGTCGACAGCTGGCGCTGGACCGCCTCTCGTACCTCTGGGACGTTGTAACCGATCATGTTGGTCAGGATGCCGGCGAAGAAGTCGAGATACGTGCGGCCGCGAGAATCCGTCACGCGGCTGCCCTCGCCACTCACGAGCTCGATCGGCTGTTGATAGTAGAGGGCCGCCCAGTCCGGCATGACCGCGCGGTGACGTTCGTGGAGTTCGCAGGAGATCAGAGTCTGACATCTCACCAGTCTGCCGGGCCACGCAAGCGCTGCCAACTCACGCTGTGCAAGTCATCTGCTCTGCCTGGTCAAGTCCACCAGGACCACATTCGACGACGACGACGAATCCGAACGGCTGCTGCGCGGGTTCCTCTCGCAGGCATTGTTCGACGGCGGCCTCGTGTGCCGGACCGACGACCGGGGTGACCCGGTCGTGCAACTGGCACCACCCCTGGTGTGCACACAGGAACACTTCGATGAGATGGAGCAGATCCTGCGGTCGGTGCCGACGGAGGCCTGGAAACGGCTCTGAGTGCCGGCCCATCCGGCCAAGGCCGCGCTGGCGATCCTGCTCTCATGCGGTGTCAAGGCCCTGGTCGGCCCGGTCAGGAACGACGACTCCCCGCCGCACCAGGTCACGAACGTCGGCACCGGCGTTTCAGTCACGTTCCGGACCCGCGAGTTCGCGCCGCGGCGGCCGTAACGGCTAGCGCGACTGGTTCGCGCTGCGGCAGGCGTTATGGAGAAGATTCCAGGCCCGTGCCTCGGCTGGGCGACCGGCCGGGATGCCCGGCATGAGAGCCTGAGTGGGTGCCAAGCCGCAGGGCGCCGGACGGCGTGACGTTGGTGGCCGTAGCGTGCTATGCGGCGTCCGCGGCCGTGTGCTGCTTGGTGGCGAGCACCGGGCACGCGCCGTTCGGTGACCTGCGCATCTACCGGTCAGGCGGAGCGGCGGTGCTGCACGGAGCCCGGCTCTATGATCTGCGGTTCGCCTGGAACCTCGGCTTTACCTATCCGCCGTTCGCCGCGCTGGTCTTCACCCTCCTCGCGGCGACGCCGTGGCCGGTGGTGCCGCCGATAGTCACCGCTATCAGCGTCGTCCTGCTCCCCGTGACGTTGTGGCTCGCGCTCCGGCTACCCCGCCGGCCCCGCGGGCCGCGGGGGGCGCGGGGGTCACGGGGACCGAGGGGGGCGCGGGCACCGCGCGGCACGCGCAGGTCCGCCAGGACGGCGCCGAACGACCGGCCTCCGGCGGGCGACTCGCAGCCCGGGCCGCGACTTGACGGCCGCCGCGCCGTCAGGCTCGCGCTCGCCGGCGCCGCCGTGGCTGTGTGGCTGGAACCGGTGCGGACCAATCTGGCGTATGGCCAGATCAACCTCGTGATCACTGCGCTCATCCTGTTCGACCTCAGCCGTGAAGATCCGGCCAGGCTGAAGGGAGCGGCCATCGGCCTGGCCGCCGGGCTGAAACTCACCCCGGCGATCTTCGTGGTTTACCTGGCCATGACCCGCCGCTACCGCGCGGCCGCGGTGAGCGCCGCCACCTTCGCTGTCACGGTGGCGGCCGGGTTCGCCGCGGACCCGTCCGACTCCATCCAGTTCTGGGCGCGCACCTTCGCGAACCCGGAGCGGATCGGCCGGATCGAGAACGCCGCCAACCAGAGCCTGCGGGGCGCGCTGGCCCGGGTGCTGCACACGACGAACGTCCAGCCCTGGTGGCTCATCGCGGCCGTGACGGTGGGACTGGCCGGTCTGGGCCTCGCAGCGGCCGCCGGGCGCAGCGGTGACGAGGCGGCCGGATTCTCGCTCTGTGCGGTCACCGCCCTGCTTGTCTCGCCAGTCTCCTGGTCGCACCACTGGGTGCTCGCCGTCCCCGCGCTGCTGGTGCTTGCCGTCAGCGCCTGGCGCAGCAGGTCCGCCTGGCTGATCACGGCCACGACGGCGCTCGCGGTAACCGGCTGGTCCAGGATCATCTGGCAGGTACCGATCGGTCAGGGCCAGCATGCTGAACTGCATCTGGATCCGCTCCAGCTTGGCTACAGCGACGCTTATGTGGCGGCGGGGCTCGCGGTGCTCGCGGTCGCCGGATCGCGGCTGGCCAGAGAATCGAGGGGGGTGATGGAACGTCCGCGTGACCGCGGTGACCGGGATGACGTTGTGGTAGCCGTCGCGCACGGCGCACAGTGACCGAGTCACCGGTCCTGGCGGATCCGGCCGCGCGGTCGTGCGGGAACTGAGAGAGCGGGCTTACCGGCATCGCGGTGCGGGCTCATAGACCCGTACAAACGCTAACCCCGGCGAAGGCACCCTGTGCAGAATGAACCGGGCCCGTAGCCAAACAACGGCCCGCGGCAACCAGTTCGCAGGCACACCACCGCTAAACCCCATTAAACCCCATTAGACTGCAAGTAGACCGCGACCAAGTGCCTGTTTGTCCGGGCCAAGTCCGGGCCCGCGAATCACACCCGCTGCCGTGATGGCCCGGGCGCGCGTTGGCCGCCTGCCTGGATGACACCGCGCCATGAGCCCGTTACTGGCCGGAATACGGGAGCCTGCTGCGCGTTCGTCAGCGATCCAGCTGACAACAACGTCGAAGCTGTGCACAAACAGACGGTTCACGCTGACGACGCCGCCGAATCGTGAAGTGGGCCAATATCAGAAGTTGACTTGACAATCGATTCCGTGTCGATAATCTTTCCGTTGTTGGTTTGGAGAATAATGGACGATCAAGCTTAGCCGGACGTCAGGAGAGAGTAATGGCTCAGAAAGTTCAGGTGTCGGTCATCTGCGACCTGCCTCACACTGGCGAGGCCGAGGGTCAGGAGACTGTCGTCTTCTCATTCGATGGCACCGCCTATGAGATCGACACATGCACCGAACATGCGAAGGAACTACGCGACAAGATCGGCCCGTTCGCGGAGCATGCCCGCAAGGCACCGGCGCAAGGCCGCGGGCGCAAGCGCCAGCCGCAAGCAAGCGCGGGCCGACAGCAAAGCGCCCAGATCCGCGAATGGGCAAAGAGTCATGGTCTCAAAGTGAACGAGCGCGGCCGTATCCCGGCGTCTATCGTGGCAGAGTACGAGTCCGCGCGCTGAAACGGCACTCGCCGGGGCTCTGCGTGGTGTGAACACGGGGCCCCGGCGGCGGGTGCCCTCAGACAGATAGCAGTTCCACGGCATGGAAGTAGCAGTCTGCGTGAGCCGTTTGGCAGGTTTTCTTGTGTCCTCCGGCGGCCAGTTCGGCAAATTCTTGCAGACGGCTTCTCCGTATGAGATGCGCGGCGTTGCGCCCGTGACCGATGCGGTCCGGACACACTCCGCCGCTGTATTTGACGGCGCGAATGCCCGGAGAGATAACCACAGGACGGCCGACCCGGATGGCCTGCCCACGAGCACCTGACCCGGGGCAGGCGTGGGCTACCGCACGTGCGTCAGCTCCGCGCGCCGATCCTTGGTCGCTAGGGAGACGTTTCCGCAGACAGGCGTGGCACGTGTGCGGCTCCCACTTCGCCGACGCCAGTTACCCGGACGACGGCCGCACCCGCCTCGTCGGAGGCGGCGAGGTCGACCTCGGCACTAATCCCCCAGTCGTGGTCGCCCGCCGGGTCGTCGAAGATCTGGCGGACCACCCAGGAATCCGGCCGCATGTCGATGAGCAGAAGCCCTGGGCCACGCGCGTCGGGTCCGGTACCGATCTCATCGTGCTGGCCGAAGTAGGGGTCAAGCGCATTGGCCCACTCCTCGGCATCCCAGCCGGCATCGGCGTCGAGCGCGCCGAGATCCTCGTAACGGCGCAGCGCCGCCAGCTGGACCCGGCGGAACAGGGCGTTGCGCACCAGCACACGGAACGCGCGGATGTTCGTCGTGACCGCGGGTGGGCGCTCGCTGGCACCTCGGGCCGGCTCGTCGGCGGGGTTTCGTAGCCGCTCCCATTCGTCGATCAAGCTGGAGTCGACCTGGCGGACCAGTTCGCCGAGCCATTCGATCAGGTCGATGAGCTCGTCGGTCTTCCCCTCGTCGGGCACGGTCTGCCGCAACGCCTTGTAGGCGTCGGCCAGGTACCTGAGGACCAGCCCCTCTGAGCGGGAAAGGCCGTAAAAGCCGATGTACTCGACGAAGGTCATGGCGCGCTCGTACATGTCGCGGGCTACCGATTTGGGCGCCAGCTCGTGATCGGCGACCCACGGATGGCCGCGCCGGTAGATCTCGTAGGCGGCGTCCAGGAGATCGGCGAGCGGCTTGGGATAGGTGACCGAGTCGAGCAGATCCATGCGGGTCTCGTAGTCAATCCCGTCGGCCTTCATCTGCGCGACCGCCTCACCGCGCGCCTTGAATCTCTGCGCGGATAGCACCTGCCGCGGGTTGTCGAGGGTCGCCTCGATGACGGAGAGCACGTCCAGGGCGTAAGCAGGCGCCTGTCGGTCAAGCAACTCGATCGCGGCCAGGGCGAGCGGCGAGAGCGGCTGGTTGAGGGCGAAGTCGAACTGCAGGTCCACGGTGAGGCGTGCCCAGCGGCCCTCCGCGTCGGGCTCGGCCAGGCGCTCGACCACGCCGCCGGCTAGCAGCGCGCGGTAAATCGCGATCGCGCGGCTGATGTGCCGCCGCTGCGCGCCGCGGTCCTCGTGATTGTCTGTGAGCAAATGCCGCATGGCGGCGAACGCATTACCCGGCCGGGCGATCACGTTGAGCAGCATCGCGTGGCTGACTTTGAAGCTCGACGTCAGTGACTCGGGCTCGGCGGCGACCAGGCGCTCGAAGGTGGGCGTGCCCCAGGAGACGAATCCCTCCGGCGGCTTCTTGCGGATGACCTTGCGGCGCTTCTTCGGATCATCACCGGCCTTGGCGAGCGCGCGCTCGTTCTCGACCACGTGCTCGGGCGCCTGCACGACCACGCTGCCGACCGTGTCGTAGCCCGCCCGCCCGGCACGGCCGGCGATCTGGTGGAACTCGCGCGCCTGCAGGTGGCGGCTCCGCGTCCCGTCGTATTTGGACAGCGCGGTGAACACGACCGTCCTGATCGGCACGTTGATCCCTACCCCGAGCGTGTCAGTGCCGCAGATCACCTTCAGCAGGCCGGCCTGGGCCAGGGTCTCCACCAGCCGCCGGTACCTGGGCAGCATGCCCGCGTGGTGCACGCCGATGCCGTGCCGCACGAGGCGCGAGAGGGTCCGGCCGAATCCGGCCGTGAACCTGAACTTGCCGATCATTTCAGCGATGGCGTCCTTCTCCGCGCGGGTGCAGATGTTGATGCTCATCAGCGACTGCGCCTGCTCGATCGCGGCCGCCTGGGTGAAGTGCACCACGTAGACCGGCGCCTGCCCGGTCGCGAGCAATTCCCCGACCGTCTCGTGCAGCGGTGTCGTGGCATAAGAGAAGCGCAGCGGCACCGGCCGCTCGGCGGAACGCACCACCGCGGTCGGCCGACCGGTTCGGCGGGTCAGGTCCTCCTTGAATCTGGTGACGTCGCCCAGGGTTGCCGACATCAGCAGGAACTGCACCCGCGGCAGTTCGATCAGCGGAACCTGCCACGCCCAGCCACGGTCCGGATCGGCGTAGAAGTGGAACTCGTCCATCACCACCTGGCCGACATCGGCCGAAGGCCCGTCGCGCAACGCGATGTTGGCCAGGATCTCGGCGGTGCAGCAGATGATCGGGGCGCCGGCGTTGACGCTCGCGTCCCCGGTCAGCATGCCGACATCCGACGGGCCGAACGTCTCACACAGCGCGAAGAACTTCTCCGATACCAGCGCCTTGATCGGCGCGGTGTAGATGGTGCGCCGACCATCGGCCATGGCAGCGAAATGCGCGCCAGTAGCCACCAGGCTCTTGCCTGACCCGGTCGGCGTACCGAGGATCACGTTCGCCCCCGAGACGATCTCGATGAGCGCTTCCTCCTGATGCGGATAGAATGTGAACCCCTGCTGCTTCGCCCAGCTGGCGAAAGCATCGAATACGGCGTCCGGGCCGGGTGCCGCTGGTAGCGAGGAGTTAAGGGTCATGGCGGCTCCATCGTGCCCCGAACCGCCCGCCACCGCCAAGACGGCGCCGCCGGGCGGCGGCCGCGAAGCCGCAGGTGAAGCGGCGCACCCAGCGCAGCCGTTCGGATTCTGCCCGGTGGTTCATGGCAAGTCCCATACGGCTGCCGCAGCCTGTCACCCGCATGGCCCGGCGCCTGCGGCGAGCCGACTTGGTCATAGGCGCGCGTGGAGGTTCGACGGTTCCGGGCGAAGACCTGGCTGCTCGCCAACGCCTCCCATCGTCCAGACCGGGCGCACAGCCAACCGGGCGCGGTCGGCCTCGGGGCTTCCCTCCCGGTCATCAGGTCGTCCACACCGGGATCATCCACAAGCTCCCACGCCGCCGCTCTTGATCCACCAGCTCGTTGTCATTGATGGTGGTTCCGCCCATTGAAGATCACCATGGTGGAACTTCGAGGCAAACCTTGAGACATTATTGAACCTACCAATTACTAACGTGCGGCATCGTCATAATGTGCGCAGTCCTGATGTTCTCCGCGTTGCGCCGTACCTGCTGGTGACGCTAGCCCTGGCAGCGTGCGGCGTGCTACCGGTCCACGCGGGCACCGCGCCCCGGACGGCCCAGCCGCGCAAGACCCTCGCCGGCAAGACCCCAGGCGCCACACGGCAGCCGTGTAGCCTGGCGCCAGGATTCTCCTGCTCCATGCAGAAGCGAATCGCTGCGGTGGCGAACTACCTCGCGGGCTCGCCGGGTGAGATCGGGATCGTGCTGCGCGACAGGGCCGACGGTGCGGTGTGGCGGGACTCCGACGCCGGAACGGAGTTTCCCGCGGCGTCCACCATCAAGCTGGCGATGGTGGTCGACCTGCTGCTGCGTAACCAGTCGGGCCAGATCGAGCTCAGCGAGGACGACTGGGACCAGATCGACCAGATGCTGCACGACAGTTCCGACACGGCTGCGGACCAGATCTGGTCCGAGTACTTCGACGGGAGTTTTCTCGATCGCATCGCGGGCTACGGCATGCCGGACGCCGCGTTCACGCAGGACCCGCCCTACTGGGGATATATGTACTGCACCGCAGCCGACCTCGACGGGATTATCGGCTATGTGCTCGACAAGCTGCCAGCGAGCATGCGTGACTTCATCGTCACCCGGCTCAGGCACGTCGCTCCCGACCAGCAGTTCGGCGTCTGGGGAGCCGGCCCGAATGCCGACCCGGGGAACAAGGACGGCTGGGAGGACGACAACGGCGTGTGGGTCGTCGATACTGTGGGATTCGCCGGCCCGGGCGCCAGATATACGCTGTCGATGATGGACGACCTCGAAGGCAACGGGAGCTTCAGCGATGGAGCTGACACGCTGACCCAGGTCGCGGCCCTGCTGTTCCGTGGCCGTCCGACGGCGGCGCCGATGGTCGAGGCCACGCCCTGAATACCGAGGCCACGCCCTGAATGCCTTGTCTGCCTGACGCGACCGGCTGAGGGCGCAACCTGCCGCATACGCCGGGCGGGCGGACTGGTACCGCGTGGCCCGGAGCCCGGATGCTGCTGCCTGCGTTCGGCTGCCCGGCTGACCGGGATCACCGGCCGCCGCGGCCGCGTCCCGGTCGGCGCACGAGCGGCTGCCCGCCGCGCCGACGGTCCTGACCACCGACGCGGGCATCCCGACGTCGGCAAAGCCGGTGGCCCGCGGGTTCAGGCCCGGACGTCGGCGGGCGGCGGCTCCACGACCCGAGGTTCGCCCAGCTTACGGCCACGCATGCTGAGAATGACGGCGATGACCACGAGCGCGAATCCGATGGCTGCTACCAAGATCGGCACTGTCGTGCCGAGCGTCTGGATGGCGTTACTGCCGTTCTTCGCATCGGTGGCGGCCGCTTGCACGCTGGCCTGACTGCCCTTGTAGGTGTCGGCGAGCACCGGAAACCCTGGGATGATCTTCGCGCCCGGGACGGCGACCCCTCCCGTCTGCCGCTCGCTGGTGTTGATGTCGACGATGATCCCGGTGGCCGGTGCGACCCAGTAGGTGCTTGTGGCCTGATACGTGTAACCCAGCGGGAGCTGGGCCGCGTGCGGGAATGCCAGCGCGAGGCGCGCGAGCAGGCTCGGCGAGACCAGCCCGGCCTGGCCGGCTCTTTGCAGCACGCTCACCGGCAGTGACTGCGGTAGACCCTGCAGCACCTGCCGGTTCCTGATCGGCGTGGGCGGGACACTCGCCTCATACACGTAGGTGTTCACCCCGCCATGCTGTTCCTGTCTGACGTACTTCAACCGGGTGGTCGTCTGGGTGAAATCGACCCATCCGGTGTAGGTCTGCTGTTCCGCTCCGATAGGCCAGCTGATCGTGAGTCCCTTGGCGTTGGTGACACTCCAGCTGCTCGGGTGATTAGCCGTCGCTTCGAGGCTGCGCCGGTCCACGGCGAACTGCGAGGTGACCGCGCCAATCTGCTGACCGGAGGCGGCGCGCGTCCTCGCGTCCCGCACGAGCGCGATATTGCCCGACGTCTGCAGTACCTGGGCCTGCCGGTGCAGCGTCTCCGGGAGCCCGAGCCTTACCGCCGCGGCGAAGTCGGCCCGTTGCAGCGCGACGGGGTTCAAGAGGCTCCAGATCTGTCCGTCGTAGGTTCGCACGGTATTGGAGCCGGTCGGCAGGCGCGCGATGTACTGGGGAGTTAGCCAGAAGGCGAGCAAGGCAGCAGCGACAAGAAGAGTAGTCCCGGTGACAGCGCAGGAGATCACCGTTTTACGCATAACAAGCTCCTGATCCTTGCGTGCCGCGCAGGCTTCCCCCTCACTGACCTGACTGACGCGACACGTCCACCTCCTAACGTGAATCGTGCTGCCGGGTTTCACCTCGCCCGTTGCAGGTGAACATAGGTGCACACGCAACCACCCCGGCCGTCACAGCCGGCCAAGGCGCCGCGGCATGGTGCACTGGTGCGCGCTATGGCCGCGAGCGATCCTCGCCATCGCGTTCGGCGAGCTCGAGATTCTTGTCCGAGGCCCATGCGGCGATCTGGGTGCGCGACGTGAATCCAAGCTTGGCGAGGATGTTGGCGACATGCCTGGCCGCGGTAGCCGGGCTGATGAACAGTTCGCCTGCGATGGCCCTGTTACTGCGGCCGACGGCGACCAACGCGACGATCTCGCGTTCCCGCGGCGTCAGGGTACCTGGCGGTGTCGCTGCCGGCACCCAGGATCCGGCCGCAGTGACGATCACCGGATCGCCTGGACCGTATTGTTGGCCGGCGCCGCCCGTGGACAGCTCGGCGGCCGCCTGCGGCGGTGCGTCAAGGGCCAGCGCGACCGCGGCATCGGGCGTCATGGCGAGGCCCTGGGCCCATAGCCGCCCGATGACCGGTTCCCCGAGGCTGCGCGCCGGAGCCAGGTAGCGCTCGGTCCGCGCGCCTGCCGAGCGGAGGAAGACCTGCGGCGTCGCGTAAGGCGGCCGAGGCGGCGGCCAGATGCACCGCCCGCTCCGGTCGGCCTTCCCGGATCGCCAGTGCCGCGAATGCCTCGAGCCCTCGAGCCACGCCGATCCGAGCACCCGTGGATCGGCTCAGCCTGATGCTCTCGGCGAGGTGGTCGCGTGCCAGGCCGATCGCGCCCTGGTCCAGAGCCACCCGCCCGAGGCCGGCCAGGCAGCGCGCGATCTCCGGCCGGGAATCGATCTCGCGCAGGATGGGCAGCGCCTCCAGGTAGCTGTCGTGCGCATCGCCGGGGTCGCCGCGCAACCGGGCCAGGTCGCCGAGACCGAGCAACGTGCGCGCCACCCCCCATTGCTGGTCAATGCCGCGCATGACGCTGATCGAGGCCTCGGCGGACTGCTGTGCCTCGCGAAGCCTGCCCCGCAACCCGGCGATGGCGGCCCGGGTGCCGAGCGCGTATCCCTCGTTCCAGCCGTCACCGGCCGCCTGCGCGATCGACACCGCTTCTTCTGCGCGGCGCGCCGCCTCGTCGGCCCGTCCGGTGTGCAGGGCGACCTCGCTGAGAACGTTGAGCGCTGCAGCGGTCCAGAACTGCTCGCCCGCGACCCGGCAGAGCTCCAGGCCTTGCTTCGCCCAGGACTCCGCCCCCGCCGGATCGCTGGATAGGGCAAGCTGCGCGCGTCCCACCAGGGCGGGACCCCGGACTCCCGGTGGAACGCCCGGCGCGTCGAGGTCGAGGAAGGAGTCCAGCCATTCGCCACCCTCGGCGAATGAGCCCCGTACGATCCAGCATGGCCGGACCCCCGTACAGATCCGCAGTCCCGTCTCCGCGTCGGCATCCGCCAGGCACCAGCTCAGCACCTGCCATACGTTGCCCGCGTCAACGTCGTACCTGCGGAAGACGTCGACCCTCACCCGCCACGGGGCCTGGATCTGGGCCATCCCGATCGCCAGGTTGTGCTCAACTACCCGCAGCGTGTAGTCGCGCAGCCTGCGTTGGAAGACCGCGGACTCGCCAGCGTCGGCCAGCCGAGCCGCCGCGTACTCGCGGATGGTATCGAGCAGCCGGTAGCGGGCCTGCCCGAGCACCTCGGGCTCGACCACGACCAGCGACTTGTCCACCAGCCCGGCAATCAGGTCGAGCATGTCCGCAGCCGGCAGGCTGACATCGGAGCACACCTGCTCCGCCATCTCGAGGGAGAAGCCGACGAAGACCGACAACCGGCGCAGCAGGACCCGTTCCCTGGCGGTGAGCAGCTCATGGCTCCAGTCGATCGTGGCGCGCAGCGTACGCTGACGCGGCGGAGCGGTCCTGTCACCGATGGTGAGTAAGCCAAAGCGATCAGCGAGGCGCGCCGCGATCTGCTCCACCGACAGCACCCGGACCCAAGCCGCGGCCAGCTCGATGGCCAGGGGTATGCCGTCAAGCGCACGGCAGAGCGCGGCTGCGGCCGTCGGCATTGTCCGGGCTGATCGCGAACCCTGGAAGCGACGCCGCGGCCCGGTCGGCAAACAGGCGGATCGCCTCGTAGCGATAAGGTTCCGCCGGTACGGCAACCGCGTCAGCGGGCGGTATCGTCAGCGGCCGCACCTGCCACACTGTCTCGGCTGCCACGCGGAGCGGCTCGCGGCTTGTCGTGATCAGACGCAGCCCTGGCGAGCTGGCCAGCAGCCGTTCGCACACGCTTGCGCACGCGTCGATCAGGTGCTCGCAATTGTCGAGTGCGAGTAGCAGCCGTCGCGTTCTGAGCGCGTCCGCCAGCGTCTCGAGCAGCGGGCGCCCTCGTTCTTCATCGACGCCGATGACCGATGCCACACGCGAGACAACCAGATCCGGCTGCCGCAGATCAGCCAGCTCGATAAACCAGATGCCGTCGGGGAATTCGTCCGCAAGCGCGGCGAGGATCCGCAGCGCGAGCCGCGTCTTGCCGATGCCACCAGGCCCGCAGAGCGTCAGGGCACGCGTCACGGCCAAGAACCGGCGCAGCTCATCGAGTTCGTGCTCACGTCCGATGAAGCTATTCGGTTCTTCGGGTAGATTCGTGCGAATCTGTTCTACGGTCATTTTTCGTAGTCCGCCGTATCGCCGCTGACGCTATGCAGTGTCTCACTTGTAGTGACGATTGGCCTAAGCCCGCCTAAGCGCAGTGGCCGACCGCGCCTACCGCCCGGGCGCCGGCGGGCCGGGCTGGACGATCTCGCATGACCGGCCGGGAGTTCCGTCCGCGCCCGATATCGTGCGAGGCGCCCACGCCTCCCGTGCTCCCGGAACCAGCTGTGCTCCAGCAACCAGCACGGGCCGGGGAACGCGGCAGGGCCGCGCCACGCGCTGATGCTGTCGCCGGTAAACGGCGTGGGCGGACGGACCGTAGTGTTTGAAGGGGCAGGGCGCGGGCCGGGAGGGGTATGAAACAGATCTCGTGGGTTGTCGCGGGCGGGTTGGCCGGGTGGCTGATCATACGGATGACCGGCGCAGACCGCTGCCGCAGGCTCGAGGCTCCCGCGGCGCCGATGCTGTCGTTCACTCCTTACGTCGCTGCGGCCGCGCCGCTGGGCGCGGTCTTTTGCCGGCATAAAGGTGCGGCCGCCACCGCTGCGGCAGCCGGCGCGGCGCTCGCCACAGTGGTGCTCCCTCGTGCGATCAAGCGGCCACAGCCCGACGCGCGCGGGCCGGTCCTGGGCGTCCTAACCGCGAACCTGCTGGCGGGCCGGGCATCAGAGGAGGCAGTCGTCGATCTCGTCCGGCGGAGCGGTGCCGACGTGCTGTTCCTGCAGGAGCTCACCGACGACGCGGTGACCCGGCTCAAGCAGGCTGGGCTGAACGATCTGCTTCCGCACGAGATGACCGACGTAAGGGGCGACAGCTCGCGCGGCGGCGGCATTTACGCCCGGTTCCCGCTGAGCAACGGGCTGCCCCTCATACCCATCTCCGCGGCTCAGCCCACGGCCCGGATGACGCTGCCGACCGGACAGTCCGTGGAGCTCGTGTGTGCCCACCCTCGCCCGCCAACCCCGCCGTCATCGCGGCGCGGGGTCGCGCAGTGGCGGGAGGAACTGGCCGTCCTGCCGCCTCCAGGGGATCCCCCTCGCGTGCTGGCCGGGGACTTCAACGCCACCCTCGATCATGCGCAGTTCCGCCGACTGCTGCGCCTCGGTCATGTCGACGCCGCCGGCCAGACGGGTAACGGACTGGTTCCCACATGGGGGCCTGGCGGAAAGCGCGCGGTTCTCACGATCGATCACGTCCTCCTCGATCCCCGGTGCGCCGTGCTGGAAACCTCGGTGCATACCCTGCCGGGCAGCGATCATCGCGGCGTCTACGCGCGGCTGCGCCTGCCCACCAGAAGCGAACGATCTCTGCAGGGACCTCTCGCTCATCAGCGCGCCTCGTCACTTACGGCAGGTTCCCGCAGGCGCCCCCGGCCCATGTGGCGGGCGTGAGCGGCGGTGCGAATGCGGCGGAGGCCTCGCCGCGGGTCAGGGTGCGCGTCACGACGAGCCTGCCGAGCACGTGCGCCTCGCGCGCCCTCGCCCTGGCCGGATGATCGAGCGGATTGTCGGCCGACGGTGCGAGCACCAGGCGGGCGAGCATGGCCGCCTGAGCCCAGGAAAGCTGGGTGGGCAGTTCGCCGAAGTAGCCGCAACTGGCGGCGGGCAGGCCGTAGAAACCGTGCCCGAAGTAGGCCACGTCGGCGTACATCTGCAGGATCTGCGTTTTGTTATAGGCCAGGTCCAGCTTGACGGCCAGCGCCACCTGCTCCGCCTTGGCCGCAGCGCCGGCACCGTCCGGCGTATACAGCAGCTTGGCCAGCTGCTGGTAGAGCGTGGCGCCGCCCTGGTCGCCGCCGCCGGTCAGCCCGGCCAGGATCACCCGGCCGATCGCGAACGGGTCGATCCCCGGCTCGGAGTAAAATCTGTGATCCTCGGTGGCGATGAGGGAAGCGGCGAAATGCGCGGGGACCGGCGGGCCCGGATAGGCGGCATGATGCGCCTGGTCCTGTTGCCGCGCCAGTTCCGCGCGTTCCCCGCCGCTGGTGTGACGGCAAGCAGCCCGCCGAACGCGATGACCCCCAGCATGGCCAGCGCAGCGGCGACCACCGCCCAGCGCATCAGCCAGCGGCCGCGGCGCCGCGGCTCGCGCGGGCCCCGCACATCACCGGCCGGCTGGGAAGAGGTGCCAGCGGCACCGCCCTCGTCGCCAGCGGCGCCGCTCCGGGACGCCGGTTCCCGCGCAGTCAAGCCTGTCGCTCCGCCCTGGACCTGGCCACCCTGGACCTTGGCCCACCCTGGACCTTGGCCCACCCTGGACCTTTTGGCATGGCACGCCGGGCTACCGCAGCCCTTTACCCGCCCCATCCGCAGATGACTTTTTTTACCCGCCCATCCGCAGATGACTAACGAGTGGCCCGATGATAACGATCCCGCCCGGCGAGCTGGCAGCACCTCCGCTTGAGCGGCCGCAGCCCACTGTCGATCATGAACTGCAGGGCTCATCCGGCTGAACCCGGCTCATCAGACCCCACGTCGACGCACCCTACATGCTCGTGTCCGCGTTCCTGCCAGAAGACATCTTCGTCAGCTGAACCGCGTGCCGTGCCGTCCGTGCTCCGCTGGCGAGCAGGCACCGTTGCGGGGTGGAACAGCGCCGGTGGAACAGTTCAGGTGGAACAGTGCAGGTGGCTCAGTGCAGGTGGATCAGGACCACGTCCTTGAGCACGACCATCACCAGCCCAAGCACGGCCGCGGCCGAGGTGATGAGAAATAGTTGCCCACCCTGCAACTGGGCGGCGCGACCAGCGGACCACGCGTGGATCACCAGCAAAATCGCGGCGACGGCCAACCCGAGATTCGCCGCAGCCGGGGGCGAGGCCCCGGCAAGCCGTGCTAGCACGAGCGCAAGCAGCGGCACATAGGAGGCACTGACCATTGGCCAGGTAGCGGCAAGCGCCGCGCGAACATGCGGCCAGGTCGGCAAGCGGCCACCCTCCACCTGCTCACCCAGAAGTTCGGCGTACTCCTCGGCTATCCAGTACACGAGCAGGGTGACCACGACCGAGACCGCCAACTGCGGCGTCGGCAGGCTGCCCCCTGTCGCGGCGATGATCGCCGCGGTGATGATCGTGCCATAGATACCGGCGGCGCGCCGCCCGCGGGCCGGGGTGGCCGACCCACGCTGTGCCCCACCCGCCGCGATTCCCACCGAACCTATCTTGCCAGGCAACCAGGAACCCGCTTTCGCCAGTGGCCGTTACGAGGGTCCTTTGAACCAGCGGCGTCCAGGTGGGCGCGTCGCAAGTCGGTGCTTGCCCCTGCGTCTCCTCGATGAGCGCCCAGACACCGGGAGCCGGCAGCGTTCAGGTAGGCGCGCATCGCGACGCCGAGCTTGTCCGCGCGTCTCGGCGACGAGCACTTGGGCACCGGAGCCAGTAAAGATTTCGATGGGCCTTTTGGGGCCGCTCCCGGGGATGAGAAAGGCGGTGCGCGTGTTGCCCGCCGACGTCGGTTGCTTCTCTCTGCGAGACCGTAGTAAAGAATGACGCTGGAGCCCTCACCTTCGGGTGCCCCCCGGTTGCGTTGCGAACGCGAGCCCTCTACCAGCTGCACGTCATGAAATGGGGCGGCTACCGCAGCACCACCGCGAAGAAGAAAGCGATCATCGTGGTCGGGCACGCGATCCTCGTCATCGTCTGGCATGTCCTGGCCACCGGCAAACCCCACGACGAGCTGGGCGCCGATTTCTTCACCCGCCGCCTCGACCCCGAAAGAGAAACCCGCCGCCTGATCGCAGAACTCGAAGCTCTCGGCCACCGGGTCAGCCTCCAGCCAGCCGCCTGACCCGCACCGCCTGACCCGCAACGCCTGACCCGCAACGCCCGCCACGCCCGAACCGACGCTCACCGGCCAGGGTTCGCTGCCGCGCGCCCGGCTGGGGACCATTCACGTATCAGCCACCTTTGGCAGACAGTGGCGCGCTGCGCTGCACCTGGAGGAGAAGCTCGGCATTCGAAGAGGTCTGCCGCGTCTTGTCCAGGAGCAGTTCGAGAGCCTGCTGGGAGTCGAGTCCAGCGAGGGCCCGGCGCAGCTTGTCGACAGCGGCGCGCTCTTGTGATGACATCAGCAGGTCGTCCCGCCGGGTACTTGACGGCACCACGTCGATCGCGGGAAAGATGCGCTTTTCCGCGAGCTCGCGGCGCAGTCGCAGCTCCATGTTCCCGGTTCCCTTGAACTCCTCGAAGAACACGTCGTCCATTCGCGACCCGGTCTCCACCAGCGCGGTCGACAAGATAGTCAGCGAGCCGCCGTCCTCGATATTCCTGGCGGCGCCGAGAAACTTGCGTGGCGGGTACAGAGCGCTCGTCGCCACTCCCCCGGCCAGGATGCGGCTGCTCGACGGGGCGACGATGTTGTAGGCGCGGCCGAGCCGGGTGATGGAGTCGAGGAGCACGACGACGTCCTGGCCCAGTTCGACCAGGCGCTTGGCCCGTTCGATCGCCAGCTCCGCGACCATGACGTGATCGGAGGCGGGCTGATCGAAGGTGGAGTAGATGACCTCGCCGTGCACCGAACGCCGCAAGTCGGTGACCTCTTCTGGCCGCTCGCCGACGAGCACGACCATCAGGTGCACCTCGGGATGGTTGGCGGCGATCGCCGCGGCGATTGCCTGCAGGACCATCGTCTTGCCGGCCTTGGGCGGGGAAACGATGAGACCACGCTGGCCCTTTCCGATCGGGGTCACCAGGTCGATGATCCGCGCCGTCGGTGAAGCGGCGCCAGACTCCAGGCGGAGGCGCTGCTGCGGGTACAAAGGCGTCAGCTTTGCGAACTCGGGGCGCGCCGCCGCCAGTCGTGGGTGTTCGCCGTTGACGGTGTCAAGGCGCACCAGGGCGCCGAACTTCTCATGCCCGTTGCCCTTGCGGGGAAGCCGGGCGGCGCCCTCGACGTGATCGCCCTTGCGAAGTCCGTACTTCCGGACCTCGGCGATGGACAGGTAGATGTCCTCCGGGCCCAGCTGGTAACCGCTGGTTCGGACGAACGCGTAGCTGTCACCTACGTCGACGATGCCAGACACTGGGATCGGGGGGATCGGGGGGCTGTCCTGGACCTCGGCCGTGCGCGACGGGATCGTACCCGATGGCGCCGTACGCGACTGGGCCGTACGCGACTGGGCCGTACGCGACGGGGCCGTACGCGACGGGGCCGTACGCGACGGGGCCGCACGTTGCCGTGTGATTGTTGTCATATGGGGGATGTCCTCTCATGGCGTGAAATTTGGGTACGCCAGCAGAAGCGCCATATCAGCGCAGGTGAAATACGGACGCGCCTTGCACACTCTGGCATCGCATACCGCGCGGAAAATCGGTACTTCGGGATACGCTCTACGCCCGCATCCAGGCTTTGCCCGGGGGGCGACAGAGCTGTTGGAGCCCCTCAGTGAGGCCGCCGACCCGCTGCCGCAGGGAAACATCGATACTCCGACTGTACAGCAGAACGTATGCGCACCGTCAATTCATTCCATCGCGCCGCTTTTCTTCGATGGCAAGCTCCGGCGACGCGGGTGACGCGGCACCGCCCCGCCGCTGGCCCAGGGGGCGGCCCAGCGGACTGTGCGGCTAGCTCCCGGCGGACCAGCCCGGGGAACCCGCCCAGGGACCGGCCCCAGCGGACCGGCCGACTACGGCTCGCTCCCGGCGAACCAGCCCAGGGAACGCCTCCACGGGCTGGCCCGGCGGGCTGGCCCCGCGGGCCAGCG
This sequence comes from uncultured Actinomycetota bacterium, assembly GCA_963820395.1. GTDB lineage: Bacteria > Actinomycetota > Actinomycetes > Streptosporangiales > Streptosporangiaceae > DATFVJ01. Next base: position 364,342 of record CAWGAE010000010.1, read on the forward strand.
GACTGGGCGCTTGCTTCCGGCGAATTCTGGGCGAGGCGTGGGGCGGCCATATTGAGGTGGCAGTGCGCGCAACGGTCGAGATCCGGTCGGCGACTCCGTGACCGCACAGAGGCAACCGCGTTCGCCGCACCGTCAAACCGGTGGTCGGCTCTCCCGATCCTCCCTCGCATGCTGGAGTTTCAGCAGGGAGCCGAGGCGCGGGCGAGCGTTCGCCGCCACTCCCCGATGGCGTTGCCGATCGACATGGGTAGCTGGCAGGGACCAATGGCCCTGCCTTCGGAGTCCGGCTAATGCATGACTGTCAGCTGGTGCGACAAACGCCGGGTGGCAGTATCCGCCTGGGGTCGCGTACGCGCCAACAGCGCCAAATGGGTCTGCTACCAATCTGGCGGCTGCGGGCAGTAACGGGGAATTGTCACGCGGTGCCGCCGGGTTCAGATTACATATCCATATGTGCATTTAAGCCAACGAACAATGGGAGGTGCGCCATGGGGACGAGGGCATCAAGCTCCGTACCCGAGCACCAGGGTTTTCGCACGACGTGCGGGCGGGATATAAGGGTTGGGCGGCTCGCCCTCGGTGCCGAGGAGCGGCCCGCAAAGCGGGTCAGCCTGGATGTGGGCCAATCACCGGACCACCGCGGCGGGACGTGGGCCGCGCTGACCGTGTCCGAGGCACGGCGGCTCGCCGCGGCACTGCTCGCGCAGGCTGCGGCAGCCAACTCCGGGGGCCAATCCGGCGCGGCACCGGCGGGGAAAATCGAGGTGGCGCACGAAAGCGGCGAGTCGTATGTGATCACCGCGCGTGGCCACGCGGTCCTCGTCGACCAGCCCGCTGGCGCTGGAGGCGAGGACGCGGCGGCCACCCCCACGGAACTACTTGTCGCCTCGCTCGCCTCGTGCGTCGCTTTTTACGTCGGCCGTTTCCTGGTCCGCCACGGCCTGGACCGCGACGGTCTGGGCGTCGTGGCCGAGTTCACCATGGCGGCTGACCGGCCAGCGCGCGTCGGCGCGGTGCGGCTGTGCATCGATGTGCCAGGCGGCGTCCCGGTGGCGCGCCGGGCTGCCCTGCTGGCCGTGGCCTCGCACTGCACAGTCCACAACACCCTGCGCCAAGAGCCGGACATCGAGGTCGCGCTGGTGGCGAGCGATATAGGACGAGGCCGGCTGGCTGAACAGGCGTCGTGACGACGTCCGAGGGCCACCGGCCAGCCGCCACCCGTGCCCTCGCCGGCCAGGATCGGTGCAGAGCGGCCAGCCCCGCCAACTCGCCGTCATGATTTGCCCCCGGATCAGAGCCAAAGGTCCCCGTAACCGGGACCATCGACAAGGTTGGGCCGGGGCACCCACGATCTACGATCCTTATTGGGAAGTCATCTTGAACCGTTGCCAGGCGGCGTTCGGATGAGCTGGGATCGAGACAGCTTTGGAAGGGGCGCCATGGACCGGCTGAACCCGCTGGACGCCCAATTCGTGGATGCCGAGGACGAGGACCGGCACACGTCCATGGCGATCGCGTCGATTGCCGTGTTCGAGGGCCCGTCACCATCCTATGACGAGTTTCTCGCCTCCATCAGCGGGCGACTGCCGCTCGTGCCCCGCTACCGCAAGAAGCTCCGCACGGTGCCGTTTCGCCTCGGGCGACCGGTCTGGGTTGACGACCCGAACTTCGACCTGCGCTATCACGTCCGGCGGACCGCCGTGCCGGCCCCTGGGGGGGACCACCAACTCCGCCAGTTGATGGCGCGCGTGATGGCCCAGCGGCTCGACCGCGACTACCCGCTGTGGGAGTACTGGCTTGTCGAGGGGCTAGCCGAGGGTCGCTGGGCGCTGATCTCAAAAATCCACCACTGCATGGTCGACGGGGTCTCCGCCACTGACCTGTACCGCGTGATCTTCGACTTGTCCCCCGAGCCTTCGCCGCCCGTCGCCGACGACCGGACCGTGTCCGCAGAGCCTTCGCCGCTCTGGCTCGCCGCTGAGGCGGCACTGGACATGGTCCTGCTTCCGGTGCGGGAAGCCTCGGCGCTGACCAACGCGCTGACCCATCCCGGACGTACCGTTAAACAGACAACCGACACAGTACGGGCCGTCATGAAGCTGGCCCCATCTATGCGGCCGGCCACTGGTTCCTCCCTGAGTGGGCCCATCGGCCAGCAACGGCGGTACATCTGGGCCCGGTCGTCGCTCGACCAGGTCAAGATGATCAAGCGTGAGCTTGGCGGTACTGTGAACGACGTCGTCTTGGCCGCGATCAGCGGCGGCTTCCGTGCACTGCTGCTCTCCCGCGGTGAGCGTCCTGAACCGCATATGGTTCCATCGCTGGTTCCGGTTTCTGTGCGGGCCCCAGGCGAAGAGAGCATCTACGAGAACCGGGTATCGGCGGTGCTCGCCTATCTCCCAATCCATGTTGCCGACCCGGTTGAACGGCTCGCTGCCGTTCAGGCGGAGCTGTCGGCCTTGAAGGCGAGCAAGGAAGCGATGGTCGGCGAGGCGCTGGTTTCCATCGGCCGCTACACCCCGTTCCCGGTATTTTCGCGGGTAGTGCGGCTCGTCTACGGGCTGCGCCAGCGGGAGATCGTCACCGTCACCACCAATATTCCGGGTCCCCAGATGCCGCTCTACGGGATGGGCCGCCGGCTTGTGGAGATCATCCCCTACGTTCCGATCGCTACGACGGTCCGGACCGGTATTTCGATCTTCACTTACTGCGGCGACGTCACGTTCGGGATCACCGGTGACTATGTGACAAATCCAGACCTCGACGTGCTGGCCCGTGGCATCGAGGATGGCGTGTCCGACCTCGTGAAAGCCGCCGAGCACCGCATTCGGCCGGAGCCGACCAACGACGCGGAGCTTTGACCCGGCTTTGAGCCAGGCCGACGGACGTTCCCCAGCTGGACCGGCGAGGTCTGCGGCGGTTGCTACCGACCGCCGGTCAATGGTCCTGCTGCGCGCAGGTGAGCGACGTGGGCGCTAGAGTGCCGAGCAAGTGGGAAGTTCCGCCGGGACTGGCTGGTCATCCGGACCGGCTCAGGTGGAATGCCAGGTACGAGGACGGTTTCGTCACGTCGTACACTGCCCATCCGCTGGCGGTGCGCGCATTGTCGATGCGGCTGCCGCCCGGGCCGGTTCTTGACCTGGCGAGCGGGCCGTCGGGCAGTCCGCTGCTCGCCGCGGCGGCCGGGCGGCGCGTTACGGCGGTGGACGCATCTGAGGTGGCACTCGGCCTGCTCGGCGAGGAGGCCGAGCGCCGCGGGCTAAACGACCTGATCACGCTCGTGCACGCCGACCTCGGGGCCTGGCGCCCGCAGCCGCGCGGCTACGCGTTCGTGCTGTGCGCCGGTTACTGGGAACGCGCCGTCTTCGCCGCCGCAACGGATGCGGTGGCAGCCGACGGCCTGCTTGGCTGGGAGGCGTTCACTGCTGACGCGCGGCGCACCCGGCCCGGGCTGAGCGCCGCATGGTGCCTAGATCCCGGCGAACCAGCTTCCCTGCTTTCGGCCGAGTTCAAGGTCCTCGGCCAGCACGATCTGCCGGATGACGAGCGGGGCACGAAAAGAAGCCTGCTGGCCAGGCGCGGTGGGGTTGCCCGGCACGGCAATCTCGCCGCACCGGGGTGACGCGCAGCGCTGAGCTCAGCGGGAACTCGGGCACCGCTCGGAAGATCTTCGCCTGCACGCCAGCGTTCGCTTAAGCCTGCCGAAAACGCGTCATCGCGGCGCAGAACTACAAAAAGCCTTGTTTCCGCCGCTCGCATGTCAGAACAGGACAGGTCAGGACAGGACCCCCGCCGGTTGATTATGGCTCCGGCGCTGCCGTCGCCCGCTGCGATGACCCGGCCGTGGCGGCGGCCCCGTGAGTTCTTCCATTCGGTCCAGCAGCTGGGCGGTGCCTGATTCGCTGCGACTCCCCGAGATCACCGGGCAACCGTCCGGCCTGGAGGACATCCGCACCGCCGTTAAGGGAAACATCCGGACCGCCGTTAAGAAGCCTGAATGCCGCCCTGATCGCCACGACGAGCCCATGGAAGCGGGAGAACTTGGGCCGCCGATCCGGCGGACGCGAGCACTTGGGGGGCGACCCGGCCACGTTCGACCGCGGCCACGATGGCGCCCTGATAGGCCTGCGATCTGCCCGAAGCGACGATCCGGCCCGTGTCGGATCCGATCAACGGGAAATAACGGCATTGCGGTGCCAGCGGCCTCTTGTCGCACGCCCGTTACCTGGCATTTTACAAGACACCAGAACAAACAGTGTTCAATCTGCGCCGGGTGAATACGGTCGCCCTGGCAGAAAACGTCTATCAAAGTGAGCAGATCGCGGCCAATCCGGCGCCGTAGGCGCTGACCATTCCAGCCGAGCATTACGAGGCGCTGCGGGCGGCGGGGTGCGGCGCTGCCCCGGTTTGGCGAGCGCGGGAGGGAGGAGGCAGCCCCTGTACCAGACGAGATCATTTCATGCGCAACGAAGGAGAACAGATGTTCCACCGCATGTTCGTGATCATGGTTTCCCTGGCCCTGACCCCATTGGCGTTTGCCACCCGGCCCGCCCAAGCCGCGACCCGCACCATCCTGCACCCCCTACGCTATATCGCCTACGAGTACGCGACCGCGCAGCGCGGCAAGTGGTACTGCTGGGGGGGCGGCGGGCCATCCTGCTACGACTGCTCCGGGCTCGTCAGTGCCGCTTACCAGCACATTCATATCTGGTTCGGCCGGTCCACCTACGACATGCTCCGTAGCGGCCGGCTGATCCGGATCAGCCGGGCACAGGCGCGCCGCGGAGACCTGGCTTTCTTCGGCCTTGGGCACGTGGAGCTGGTCGACCGCGCGAACATAACTTTCGGGGCGCATAGCCTCGGTACACGGATCGGTTGGGAGAGGTCCGGCCTCTATTGGCACCCCACGGTTTTCTACCGCGTCAGCGGCGCCGGGTGAAAATTACGGCACAGGAGTAACTGACCGCCGCAGGGCCCTTAAAGGGGTCGGATCGCGCGGGCCGGGTCGAGGGGTACCCGGTACTGGCGGAAAACGGTGGACGTGAGGTTCCCCCGTATCGAGACTCGGAGGAGTGGGCGTCGCCGCCTAGGACAGCCGAGATTATTAGCAGTAGATGGGACTTGGGCCACGTTAGATGGGACCTGAGCCACGTTAGCCAACAAATATGGCCAGGTTATGCCAGTTATGCCAGTCAGGATGTACAGAATGCGCAGCGTAGACGCGAGTTTAGAGCATGACTAGGTGCTGGCCGAGGATCCCAGGGACGATGATCGCGGGTCCCGGCGGAGGGGATGGTCGGCGGGGATCTCGACGAGAACAATTTGCACCCCGTCGGGGTCCTCGATCCACATCTCGATCAATCCCCACGGCTCGGTACGGGGGTGCTGGAGCACGCGGACTCCGGCGGCGGACAGCCGGTCATGCTCAGCGTGAACGTCACGGACCTGGATCCAGATCATCAACGACCGTCCGGCAGTTCCGGGACAACGGCCGGAAACCTCCAGGAGCCCCGAGCCGAGGAAGAACACCACGCCCGGATCGGCCGTGGGACCGAACTCTCGGTAGATCGCCAAGCCCAGCACGTCGCGGTAGAAGCGCCGGCTCTGGTCCAGGTCGCTCGGCCGCAACAGGATCCGGCTGCTCAAGACGTCCACGCCACAATCCTGACAGGTCGGTGTGGCCGCCGCGCGGGACACCCGCCGCTGTCGAGCCGACAGGACGATCTTCGCTCGCGCCCTGCCGGGCTCACCCTTCGCTGCCCGTTCGCTCGCCCTTATGTGCCGTCGGCCTGACGGCTCCGGAGCGGCTAGGGCCGGGGGATTTTCTGGCTCGGACTGAACCAGCGGAACGCTTGACGACCTCAGCACGCCGTCCGGGAAACGCACGGGTCCCATCCGGCAACGGGAAGTTCCGGCGCCCCGTCTTGCCTGTCCCAACCCTCTTCTCATCGCCCGTCGCGGTAAAATGCCTTTACTTATCGATAGGTCAGCGACCCTTACCTGCTGATGGTTCAGGGTCAACGGGGAACCCGCAGGGAGGCAAGGCGACGATGACCACAGGCGAGCACGGCAGCTCCGGCACCGCATCGCGGATCCTGGACGTTGCCGAGCGACTGGTGCAGATCCGCGGGTTCAACGGGTTCAGCTACGCTGACGTCGCGGCTGAGCTGAAGATCACCAAGCCGGCCCTGCACTACCATTTTGCGGGCAAGGCGGAACTCGGTGAGGCACTCATCGCACGGTATGCGGCGCGCTTCGCCCAGGCGCTGGCCGCCATCGACGCCGACGTCGCGGCGGCACCCGCCAAGCTCGACGGCTACGCGCGGCTGTACTTCGAAGTGCTCCGGCACCGGCGGATGTGCCTGTGCGGCATGCTGGCAGCCGAATACCAGACTCTCCCGGCGGCGATGCAAAACGCCGTGATCCGGTTCTTCGACCAGAACGAGACCTGGCTGCAGCGGGTTCTGGAACAAGGCCAGCGAGAAGGCAGCCTGCAGTTCGCAGGATCCGCACGCGATACCGCGCGGATGATCGTCAGCGGCCTGGAAGGGGCCATGCTCGTCGCGCGGCCCTACGGCGACATTTCACGCTTCCAGGCGGCCGCGGCAAACCTGCTATCGGGCCTTGCCCTCGGGACCACCGAGCCCACGCCCAACGGTCCGGATCCAGCCGCAGCCCGGTCGAATTGATCACGAGCAGCCGCTGCCCGCCGGGAGCAAAGCTCTTCGCGCGCAGCGCCGGGGGCGCCTGCCGGGCCCAGGCTCTCGCTGCTTGTCATGGTGGCCGTGACCGATCCAGAACGGCTGCCGCAGGCGGTCGCCACCACGTAGGCTGCGCCCCAGCGTCGAGGATCCAAGTGCCGCGGATCAGCTTCAGCCAGGCTGCCAGCTTCGCGCCCCCAATGCGGCAAGGTCCGCGGAGCGGGGCGCTATGGGACCCCGTCCGAATCGCCGTAGAAGCGAGTAGCCCGCGCTTGCAGGTCGTCGAGCCGCGCTTGCACGAGGGCGATCTCAGCCATGAGGACCGCGACCGACGATGAGGGCGCCGACTCGCCCGGGCTCAGTACGCTCGGCATCATCATGGCACCGGCGTAGGCGCCGGTTCCGGTGTCGGCGCCGACGGAGACCGGCTGATCCAGACACGCCGCGAACTCCCCGAAGGTGATGGACGGACGATCAGCCGTGCAGACCGCGCAGGCCACAGCCAGAAACCGCCAGCCCACGAGCCCGCTGCCGGCGTCGACCAGGCCGTTCGCCGGGCGGCCACATCTGCACGGGCCGACCCGCACAGCCCGCACCCGCTGCCGGCTGTACCGCAGGCCTCGCTCGTAGCGGATGAAATACCCGGACGCGGCAACCTCCAGCAGCACGGCCGTCCGGTTGTCGGTCGCACAGCTCAGGGCCCTGGCCTCAGCGAGCGTGCTGAGGCAGTAGAACCCGCAGCCGCACCGACGCTTCGGCGGCGCGTGCCGCCGGTTCCACACGCACGACGCCTCGGCGGTCACCCGGTATACGCGGCCCGCGCCAATAGATAGACCCGCGAAACCCGATCGCTGACCATCCGCTGACAAGACCGCCTGCGCCAGCTTGAAACCCGTGAATGGGTACCTCGGCCGCTCGTCCGGAACCGATCTGCCGAACACCGCTCAGCCTGCGGTCGCGTGCTCCAGATCCGGTCCGGGTGCCGGTACGGCGCCGAACCGGTCAGCAGCGGCCCGTTCCGCTGCCGGATCCGCGTCGGCCGCCGCCGCCTCCACGTGCTCCTCGACGAATCCGATCGCCCGCTCCTTGCCTAGCTGCATGGCTCGCCTCCCCTCGCTCTGTTCGTACCGCTGTGTCCGTACCCGGCATGCGCGAGCGTTATGCCAAACAGGGTTGCGCCGGCCCGGCTTGGCGTCGCTGATTTTATTTATCGATAGGTCAGGTAAATGCCTTTGCGGAGGAGGCAATGCCACAATCCAGACGGTCAGGGAGGTTGCCGCCGTGGCTACCCGAGGCTTGCCTTGCTCAGATCGATCTGGAAGAGCGGCAAGGCGCCAGCGGTGACCGCGGGGAGCAGACTCGCGGCTTGCGGGAGCAGTTGCTCAGCATAGAAACGGGTGGTGTTGATCTTCTCCTGGAGGAAGGCCGCGTTGCAGCCGGTCGAGTTGTGCAGCAGCCGCGACGCGGCAAGCGCCGACCGGGCCAACAACCAGCCACCGATGACCAGGCCAAACAGCCGAACGTACGGCGTCGCCCCGGCCAGGGCGTCGTTGGGCTCGGCTCGGCAGCGGGACATGATCCAGTCGGTCGCTTCCCACAGCGCGCTCACCCCGTTGGCCAGCGCCACCCGCACCCCGCCCAGCTCCGAGCCGGCGGTCGCCAGCTCCCCGTCGAGCGCCTCCATCTGGGCGACGACGTCTCTCACCACTGCCCCACCACGCATCGGCAGCTTGCGGATTACCAGGTCGATGGCCTGAATGCCGTTTGTGCCCTCATAAATCGGGGCGATGCGACTGTCACGCAGGTACTGGGCCACACCGGTCTCCTCGACGTAGCCCATGCCCCCGTGGACCTGCAGGCCGACCGACGTCAACTCGAAGCCAAAGTCGGTGCACCAGGCGTTGGAAATCGGCGTAAGCAAGTCGGCCAGTTCTCGCCGAGCCTCCCGCTCTGCGGGGTCGTGGTGGTGCCGGGCCAGGTCAATCGACACCGCGTTCGTGTAGAGCAGGGCGCGCATGGCCTCGATGTAAGCCTTCATGGTCAGCAGCATCCGCCGCACATCGGGGTGCTCGACGATGGGCGATGACTCGCCCGGCGGGGCGCCGATGGCCCGGCCCTGCTTGCGCTGCTGCGCGTAGCGCAGGGCGTCCTGGTAGGCACGCTCGGCGATGGAGAGGCCTTGGACGCCGACCGAAAGCCGCGCATTGTTCATCATGGTGAACATGTAGCGCATGCCCTGGTTGGCCTCGCCGATCAGATAGCCGATCGCCCCACCGGCTTCTCCGAACGACATGACGCACGTAGGGCTGGCGTGAATCCCGAGTTTGTGCTCGATCGACACGCAACGCACGTCGTTGCGGGCGCCCAGCGACCCGTCCTCATTGACGAGGTGCTTAGGCACGATGAAGCACGAGATGCCCTTCGTACCTGGGGGGGCATCGGGAGCCCTGGCCAGCACCAGATGGATGATGTTGTCGGCCAAATCGTGCTCGCCGAAGGTGATGAAGATCTTCTGGCCGGTGATGCGCCAGGTGCCATCGTCCGCTGGCACCGCCTTGGTGCGCACCGCTCCGACGTCGGAACCGGCGTCGGGCTCGGTCAGGTTCATAGTGCCGGTCCACTCGCCGCTCACCATCTTCTCCAGGAAGGTGGCCTGCTGCCCGGGGCTGCCGTGATGGGTCAGCATATCGATGGCACCCTGGGTCAGCAGCGGACATAGTGAGAACGCCAGATTGGCGGAGGCCAGCATCTCCTGCATGACCACGGTGACCAGCCATGGGAACCCGCCGCCGCCAAACTCGGGCGAAAAGGACACCGCCCCCCAGCCGGCATCGACGTACCGCCGGTACGCCTCGCTGAACCCGGGCGGCGTCGTGACCTTGCCATCGCCGTCAAGGGTGCTACCGACAGTGTCGCCGACCCGGTTGAGCGGGCCCATCACCTCGGCCATGAACCGGCCGCTTTCCTCGATCACCCCGAACACGGTGCCGGGGTCGGCGTGGTAGTAGGGCTCGAGCTTGGACAAGCTGGGAAGGTCGACCAGCTGCTCGAGCAGGAATCTGATGTCACGAAGCGGGGGAACGTAGCCTGCCACGGCTTTAGGGTAAGCCGGCTCCGGCGTGAGCGCGGCGGCGCGACCAACGTCACTTGCTTTCGCAGGTGCCACCGCGGCCTCCAGGAGCTCGTGGGGAGGCGTTCCCGGCCATGGCCCGGGGCGATCTTGATGGGGTCGGGCCGAAGGCGGCAATACCTTTTGTTCCTTTGGTGGGGAGTCGCCGCATCCTGGTACCAGGTCGAGGGCCCGGTCACCGAGGAGGGCGGGGCCGTCGATTCCATTCGCCAGCGAAAGACGGCAACGGCTCCGCTTCGGCCTGGACCGGCCCGCTGCGCGCATAACGCTGGACGAACCGACGCAGGATAGCTGGCGGGTGGGTGACGCTGCTGCGGCTAGCCAGCGCCTTGAGTTGGTCGGCCTGCTCGGGTTCGAAGTAGCCGGCGTGCTTGTAAACGTCGATCCGGGTGCACAGACCGAGCGCGTCCAGCTCGGGATGGAACTGGATAGCGTATACATGCGAGCCGATCCGGAACGCCTGCACCGGGCAGCTGGGGGAGCCAGCGAGCAGGACGGCGTGGTGCGGCAGCCGGCTGATCGCCTCCTTGTGGCCGACGAACGCGTCGAACGTGGCGGGCAGCCCGCGCAGCAGCGGGTCTTGCCGACCCTCGGGGGTGAGGGTGACCGGGACGGAACCCACCGGTTCGGCGTACCGCCGGTCGACCACGGCTCCTTGGTGGCTGCCCAGCGTCCCGATGCCGTAGCAGGCCCCGAGAAACGGGAAATCCGCGTTGATCACCCGGTCGAGCAGGCCGCGGAGGTCTGCCTCGACCCGCCGCTGCACCGGCGATTTCGACCCCTCCGGGTCGCTGGAGTTGAACGGCCCGCCGCCGAGGAGGATCCCCGACCAGTCCAGCGGATCGACGTTCCCCAGCGGTCGTTGCTCCAGCCGGACCCGGCGCAGATCGCGCTCGTTCAAGCCGGCGTAGGCCAGAAACGACGCGTACTCGTTGTCCGCGGCGGCATCCTCGGCACGGATGGCCAGCAGCAGGAACGGTTTCACGAGGTCACCCTATGGGCTTGGGTCCCTGGCCCGTCAGCAGGCCGCCACGCCGCGCTCGCCCGTGCGGCGAGATACTCTTCTCCCGCACCGCAAAGGACCTCGTGGTCGGCGCTGGCATCCCGTTCTTTTCGCGGCCGCCACAGCCTACCGAAGCCGCCGATCATCGGGCGCTGCTGGCCACCCTCGACGAACTCAAGGGCTACGAGGAGCCGCTGCGCCTGAGCCGTCCGAAGGGCGTGGAACACGGCGCGAACCGCGGAGGCACCACCTGGCTGAAAACGCGAGCACGAAGCGTCCGAACCCGGCTTCGCCGAGCAGCCGTACGTGCTGATCATCGGCGGCGGCCAGGGTGGCATCGCCATCGGCGCCCGGCTCCGTCAGCTCGGCGTGCCCACGATCATCATCGACAAACTTGAGTTTTTGGTCGCCAGAGGTCAACCAGAGGTTGATCGAGCCGCAGCCGGTGCGACCCCGCCGCGCCGGTCTCAATGCCGTCGTGAGCCTATGACCCCGCTGCTGGTAGTCACCGCTCGCAAAAACTCCCCGCGGTGATCATAAAGCTCGGATACATCCCTGGACCGCGGTGCGGGTGGGCCATGGGAGGGGTGGCTGGTTGGCACTTCGTCAGCGGCGCCCACGACACCTTGGTAGTGGACCGGCGCGGGTGAGTGACCGGGCACGGCTGCGCGCGCAGACTCGCGAGTACCCGCACAATGGTGACGGGCCGGCGGTTGCCGGTGCCAGGACAAGCGTCCCGGCAAGAAGAACCGGCTAAGCGAAAGGAGCCGTGGTGGCGGAGGTCCGCGCGGAGATGGTCGCGAACGTGTGGAAGGTGGTCGTCACAGAGGGCGATCCGGTGGCAGAGGGTGACACCATCGTCATCCTCGAGTCGATGAAGATGGAGATCCCGGTCACCGCCGAGGACGCGGGCTCCCTGGTCAGGCTGCACGTGGCCGAGGGTGACGTAATACAGGAAGGCGACCTGATAGCCGTCATCGAGTGAGGGACCAAACCCTTAGCCGAGCCCCGGCGGTCATCGGGCCGTGCCAGGGCGGCAAGCTGGGCATGGTGCTGCTTCCCGGCTCAGCGCTGCGTCCGCACCGCAGACCGCGATCGTTGTCACGGCGTCGAACCGGCAGCGGAAGCGGCCCATCGGGATCTCCAGGCCAGCGGCGCCGGGCGGGTTGCCGACAAGCGCGTTGGCGGCGCTTAGCGCGAAATGGTCCATGACGCCAGCTGGGAAGAAGCCCTTGGACTGCAGGCCCACCCGGCCTGGGTAGTCCTGCACGGTCGTCTGGATGCCGGGCTCGAGGATAGGTCGCCGGCCGTCGCCTTGGCCTCCGACGTGCCGAATCCCACCGGACCAGCGTGCAGACGCGAGGTCGCTGCGCTACGGCATGACTTTGTATATGTCGATGGGCGTCTCCTGGGGCGGTGTCGGGAACCCGCCCTGGATACCCTGCTGCATCCGGGGCATGAGGACGCCGTCACGGAACCGCTCCCAGCTCTCCTTCGACTCGTGCACGGCCATGATCGTCCATCCACCGGGTGAGGAGCCAGCCGCGTGGAAGAGCTGACCGTCGGGCAACCGTCCCGAGCCCGGGTGCACGGCCGCGATCGATGCCTCGTATTGCTCCCTTGTGCCGTTCGGAAAAAAATGCACAACTCCGTACGCCATGATTTTCCCCTCTCAATTCGTGTCACCTGCCTCGCCGAAGTTAGCCTTCGGACGCGTCGGGAGGCGTCCGGTTTACGACTCGACGAGCATCACAATCGTTTCGGGACGAACCCCGTCAAATCTCATCGCGTCGGCCGCCAGCTCGGACTCCATAACCTGCCGGAAGACAGCCATGTCGGGGACTTCCACGATCAACCCGACCCGGTTGGTCTTCGCTGGCTCGACGAACGTACGCACCGTTATGCCCATAGGCCCGAAGACATCTTCCCGTCGCGGTGAGCCAAGCCAATGGTCGACATCGTTGACCTCGTGGAAAATCATCACGGTTGTCACTGTTGCCTCGGCTTTCTTCGGCTCCGGCAGGAGCTGAACTCGATACTCGATAGCGGAACCGGATGCGGACCCTAGATTGTGATCTCCTCTGCCACCACGGCCTGCCGCCCGCGGCAGGCAAGCCCCTGGCCGACGCTTTGGTTACGACCACGACTCGCCGCTGTCGCCGCTTCCTCGTGAAACTCCCACGCCTCACTGACGCTGCCATCGCGGAAATTAAACGTTATCATGCCGTTCTGGTTTACCGTCCGCCGGGTAAGCGCCTCGGGTTACGTCTTGTCCCGCCAGTCGCGGCACACCACCGCCAGGTGCGCTCAGCGGCGATGGGCGCGGACATCGACGATGAGCACCATGTACCACGTCATGTTGACGATGTACATCACCAACAATCGTGCGGTGGGCGTTGGCGCTGACGCAGATCGAAAGGTGGCTGTTGACGTATTGAAACGGCGCCACCGGCATGTCGACTGGTTGTCGGGCAATGTCGTGCACGGTCTTGGTTCGCGGGTAGCCGCTGAAGCCGGCGTCGAGCAGATAAGCGAAGCCGTCATCGACACGTCGTCGACGTAACCGAATTGGGCCAGGTGTCCTTGGCCTTTGCCGAGGCAGTCCGCGGCCTGCCATGTCACGGACGAGAATGTCGTGCGGACGATCTCCTGCGGCGGGTTCAGCGCCTCGGGGATCTGAATGACCCTGCTGTACTCCCCGGCGTTAGCGCGCCCGGCGTGAAGCGGGCCAGTTACTGCGGTTGCGCCGCGGCCTTGCTCAGCCGGAGCGGCACTGTTCCTGCAGCGGGCATGTGCCGCAGATCTGGACTTGCCGTAGCCATCGAAGGCGAAGCTGGCTGCGCCACGTCATCACCCGCATCGGACCCCAAAACGGCCAAGCACGAAATCCGCCGGGCGAGAACTTGAGGTGTCGAATGTTGGAGTGCGCGCCGTTTCGGCTGCTGGGCGGGAGCGAAAGCAGGCTGGCCTGTTACGGCCGGCGCGGCGCCGCGCAGACGCCGTCGGCCGGCATCTGCGGGCGCTGCCGGATGTGGATGTGCCGGTGGACTTCGCGGCCGGCGGGGGCCCCGGGCCGGGGCCCGTGCGGGGGAACCGCCTCAGCCTGGTGGCCGCTTCCTGGCACTTGTTTGGTCAGGCGCACCCGTCGCCCCTCCACGGGGCGCTGCCCTGGATGGCGTAGAGGCGCTGGAACGCTGCGTGCTGGGTGGCCACCGGCGCGTTCTCTGGTAGCCCGCTGAAGCCGATGGATGCCCAGGTCGAGGGCATGAAGCCGTACAGGCCCCCGGCGCCGGAGGCGGGGTTGACAGCGCGCGGGTTGCCGCTGCTTTCGTGGCTGATCACGCACGCTTCGAAGCTGCCGTCCTCGTAGAAGGCGGGCCGGGTGTAAGCGTCCAGGACGATGGCGCCGTGCGGGCGGCTGGAGCCGGCCGGGGTCAGCTGGGCTGAGCTGGCCACGGTGGCGTGCCCGGTTGGGTAGGGCACCGTGGTCGCGCTGGTCGCTGCGCCGGCGGCGACGGCGCCGACGGCGATGGCGCCTGCTGCTGTGATGGCGAATGCGGAGAGCTTATGGCTGGGCGTCCTCTTCCTGGACATGGTGGAACCTTTCCAATTGCGCACGTGAATGTGCTGGCTTCCACCCATTTGACATATGCCCGGCGCCAGCGGGAGCCGCGGCTAAGGCATCGGCGTGTGGACGTGTCACGGGTCAGGGCGACTGGTCACTTTGAGGACCATCTCGCACGCTGGGTGCTGTAACTACAACGATGCCAAATTTCAGCCGAAACGCTACCTGAAAGAGGGTACGATGGCTATGGCCAGAATCATACTTACATGATCATCTGCGGGGAACCCGCTACCACGTGTATGTTTGGCGGCCGGACCGCGACACGTCCCGCGGGGTGTCATAAACGTCACATATGACAGAATGGCTAAAAGGGCGCACGCTGCGTAGTTACGGTGTGCCGGCCGGGGGGCCCGCTGTGACGGAACAGTTACAGTATGGCAATCCTGCGCGTGGCCTTTCGCCCCGGGATGCGGAAGAACCCGGTCCGGCGATTGAGCGGCTGATACGGATAGCCGGCCGGAAAGCTGAACCGGATGGCTAGCCTGTGCCATAAGCCACAGCTAACCTGTGCCATAAGTCACAGCTAACCTGGGCCATAAGTCACAGCTAACCGGCCACGTCCAGGGAGGTGGTGTATGAGATGACCACCTCGCGATCGGTTTCTATTTAAGCACCAATGGCCTCAATTGTCACGTCAGTGTGGGAATTGGTGTCGGGCTTTTGTATTGTCCGCTGGCAGGCGGCGAGGATTTCCGCGCCCATGTACCGGCGGGACTCGGCCCATTCGTCGTTCTGCTCGGCCAGCACGGCCCCGACCAGGCGGATGATGGCGTCGCGGCCGGGGAAGATGCCCACCACGTCGGTCCGGCGCCGGATTTCCTTATTCAGGCGTTCTTGCGGATTGTTGCTCCAGATCTGGCGCCAGACCTCGCGGGGGAAGGCGGTGAAGGCCAGGATGTCGTCGCGTGCCTCGTCCAGGTGCGCGGCGGCCTGCGGGAACTTCGCCTCGAGCGCGGCGGTGACCTGGGCGTGCTGGGCGCGGACGGAGGCGGCGTCGGGCTGCTCGAAGATGGTCCGCACCAGCGTGGATACCCATGGCTGGGCGGATTTGGGGATGCGGGTGAGCAGGTTGCGATGGTAGTGGGTCCGGCACCGCTGCCAGGCCGCTCCGGGCAGCACCGCGGCGATCGCGTCGCGCAGGCCCTGGTGGCAGTCGGAGGTGACCAGGGCCACGCCGGACAGGCCGCGGGCGACCAGGCCCCTGAGGAAGGCGAGCCACCCGGCGCCGTCCTCGGAGCTGGCCACGTCGATACCGAGGATCTCCCGCTTGCCGCCGGCGTTGACGCCGGTGGCGATCAGGGCGTGCACGTTCACCGTGCGGCCGCCCTCGCGGACCTTCTGGGTGAGTGCGTCCAGCCACACGAAGGTGTACGGCCCGGCGTCCAGCGGCCGGGACCGGAAGCCGTCCACCAGCTCGTCGAGTTCGGCGGCCATGAGGCTGACCTGCGACTTCGACAGCGAGGTCACACCGAGCGAGGCGGCCAGCTTCTCCACCCGCCGGGTGGAGACACCCAGCAGGTAGCTGGTCGCCACCACCGAGGCCAGCGCCCGCTCGGCGCGCCGCCGGTGCTCGAGGAACTCCGGGTAGTACGAGCCCTGGCGCAGCTTGGGGATCGCCAGCTCGATGGTCCCGGCCCGGGTATCCCACTCGCGCTGCCGGTACCCGTTGCGGCTGTTCACCCGCCCGGGGGTGACCTCCCCGTAGCCGGCGTTGCAGCGGACCTCGACATCGGCGTCCATCATCCGCTGCGCAAACCCCTTGATCATCTCCCGGAGCAGGTCCGGGCTCGCCGATGCCAGTGTCTCCTCGAACTGCGCGCCGGGAACCGGCACAATGTCACGTGCGGCCACTTCGTTCTCCTTCGTCTCGTAGTGAGCACTTCGAAGGATCACGAGGTGGCCGTCTCAGGTCACGCCGACACGCCCATCAAAGGCGAACCAGTCACAGCCGGACCAGTTACCCCATACACCACTCCCGTGGACGTGAACAGCTAATAACCTGGGCCATAAGTCACCCCTATTCGCGGCGGCCCGGTCACTCATTCCGGCCCCGGCCGCGCATGCACGGCCAGGACCGCCGCGATCATGACCGCGCGCAGCGCAGGCAAGATGGCAGCCAGCCGGGCCGCAGGCCAGCGATGCAGCTGACCCACGACCCCGATGACACTGCTGCCCGCAGCCGGTGGCAGCGGGCGGGCGGCCGACCGCACCGACCCGCTCGCGACAGCGCACCGGCGCCATCAAGGTGACCAGCGCGGCCCTCCGCCGACCCGCATGAGGGCGCCGCACGACACCTCCCCCATGTACGGGAACGGACTGCCTACGACGCGCCGCAAGTCGATTGAGCCCGGCCCGGCCGCTGCCGGCGGCCGCGCTGCATATCCGGCGTCCCGGCCTGACCATGGACGAAAGCCCAGGCCAGTTCACCGCGATCACCGAGGAGTTCCCGATGAAACGCGCCCCGGTGATCTCCCTTACCGGCTAGCCCACGCACGTATGACCATGGCAGCTACGCCCAGGACAACGGCGCCCCAGATAAGCGCACCCCACGGTGCTCCCGCGCTGTTCTTCACCTGCGTTACCGCGTGTCCGGCCGCGCGAGTGGCGTGCGCCGTCGCTCCCGATGCGGCACCAGCAGCCACATGCCCGGCAACCGGGTAGACGACATGGTTGAGCAGCCATGGCCACGCCTTGTAAGCAGCTAACCCAAGCACGAACGCGATCGCTGTGCCCATCATTTAGTCCTCTCTCTGCTCTACTGAGGCCCGGTGGCTCGCGTCGACCGGCCTCGCGTGCCCGTCTCTCTTGACCACGACATGGCGTCCTCTGGCGACCAGGCGGTTAGGGCACCGGTCGTGCTTTAGCGTCGGATGAGCCTGCCGGGGTTGCGCAGCGGCTTGGGGCAGGCAGCCCGCGTAGTCCCTGACCTCGCGCGGCAGCACGCTCGAGAGTCCTCTGCCAAGGCCCAGCGCTGCGGCGGGGGCAGGGGCGGTGACGATGCCGCGGCGGTCCAGGACCTCGCGCACGACAGGCATCCGCGCCTCGTGGGACGGCCGGTGGGGCATGAATGGCAGACTACCCGCCGAGCGCATACCCGCAGGTGACGTCTGCGTCGTACGCATCCACGAGTGCGCTTTGCGCTTCCTGCGTATGCCCAGCACATTGCAATGGAGGTTCCGTGGCTTTAGCGCTGGGGCGGCGCCAAGGCGAGGCCCTGGGCCCACGCTCGCGGCACGTCGATCTGGACAAAGGACGCTACTGATACGCGGCCAGCTTCAGCGGCAGTGCTGGCGGCACGGCTGTGAGGACACTCGGGCCTGCGCAAGAGGGCGCCACCGGTCCGACCTGCCCGCTGGACTGCACTCGGCATGCCGGCCCCCAGCCGGAATGGCAACCGACATGCAGCTCGGGCGTGTCCCACGGCCTTCCCGCGCTGATCACGCTGCGTGACAGACGGCGTGGTCGTGGGCCACGACGGCCTCTCGCCGACACACGCCAGTGCCTTACCTCCGGGCGGGCATGCCTGCGGAGCGCAGCGTGAAAGGAGCGCCACTACAATTTCCACGAATGGCTTGGACGCCAGGCCCAGAGCACTTGTCCTGTAACCGCGCTCGGTCGGCAACCGTGACCGTGGTGTGCGCAGGTGAGGCGATGACATTCTCGATCGTGGCGCGTGATCCCGGAAGCGGAGCGCTCGGTGTGGCCGTGCAGACGTGCATGCTCGCGGTCGGAGCATTCGTACCCTGGGCCCGTCCTGGCGTCGGCGCCGTGGCGACCCAGGCGATCGTTGAGCCCGCCTACGGGCCTCGCTGCCTCGACGCAATGCAGGCAGGTGCATCCTCCCCCGAGGCGCTGGCCGGGGCGCAAGCGGTAGATCCGGCTGCCCTCCTGCGCCAGATAGGCGTCGTATCGGCTGATGGCAGCGTCGCGGCCGTGACTGGCGAGTGGTGCATCGACCATGCTGGCCACCTGCTCGGCGACGGGTTCGCGGTACAGGCCAACATGATGGCCAGCCCAGCTGTCTGGCCAGCCATGGCGGCAGCGTTCGGTGCCTCGGCAGAATCGTTTCCGCGGCGCCTCCTGGTCGCGCTCGAGGCCGGGCAATCGGCCGGCGGCGATGCGCGAGGAAAGATGGCGGCCGCGCTGATCGTCGTCGATGGGCAACGCTGCGATCCCTGGGCGGGGCGCCTGGTCGACCTTCGCATCGACCGCAGCAACGAGCCGATGGGTGACCTGCGCCGCCTCCTGGATGCATCAGAGGCCTACGACGGCTTCAAACGGGCAGCCAAGGCGCTAGTGGCCGGCAACGGGGACACCGCGCTCGTCCATGTCGGCCAAGCCCTCGCCACGCTGCCCGAAGAAGAGAACCTGCGGTTCCTTCGCGCGAGAGCACTGCTCGCGACGGGCGACACCGACGGTGGCCGCGGCGAGCTGCGATCACTCATCATGACCCGGCCCACCTGGGAGATCGTCGTGCGGAGCCTCGCCGCTAAGGGCCTCATCGCACTCCCCCCGTCCATCTCAGTCGATACGCTCCTGCACTGAGCTCGTACTTCCGCATCGGCGGGGCTGGGACGGGTCGGTTTGATGGGCCGACCGAATCTCTGCCCGGACGCGGGCGGCATCGGTGCCCCCGGCGATTCCGGCGCGGCGGGGCACCGCATGCCGCGCCGCTTCCACACACGCCGTCAAAGATCCTCCCGACGCGCCCCCAGATGTTCTCGCTGTACCGAAGGCTCAGACCTGGCCAAGTGCGTCGTGGAGCTTCTGGCGGAGCTCCTCCAAATCCCTCTCATGCTGGTCGAGGAGACTCGCGATCTCACGGAGCCTGGATCGCAGATCGGGCTCGGCCGCTGGCGCTGGGGCGCGTGGGGAGCCCTTGCTAGGGGCGAGCAGCGAGTTCGATACGAACCCGGCGAAGGTTCCGAACAGCCCGACCCCGATCGTCATGAGCAGCACGCCGACTATGTGGCCCCACGTCGTTACCGGGAAGAAGTCCCCGTAGCCAACCGTCGTGATCGTCACGTAGCCCCACCACAAGGCGTCCTGCGCCGTCAAGATGTTCGCGTTCGCCGCTCCCCGCTCAGCGGCGAGCACGGCGATGCTGGCCAGCTCGAGGGCGAGAATCACCAGGAAGATCACCAAGAAGATCGCTCCACTGGCCTTTCGCTCACGGATGCCCGCCCAAGTGGCGCGAGGCCCGAGTCGGCGCAGCACGCTGGTCGTGCGGATCATCCGGAAGAGCCGAAAGATTCGCAGGCCCGGCAGACTCCCAAGCAAGTCCAGCGTCCCCCCGTGCCGCATGTATCCCCACTTGGCCGGGGCGTTCAACAGCCGGTGAAGGAAGTCTCCTAGAAAAATGGCGCATAGGAACAAGTCGATAATGATGACAACCTGCCTGCCCTGTGACGAGAGCAGGACTTCGAGGATGTAATTTAAGAGCGAAAACGCCGACAGCCCGAAGACGAAGAGATCCCAGTTGGTCGCCTGTAGCTCGTTGTGGTTTCTTTCGTCCACTTCGTCCTCCTAGTGTCCCGCGCCGTAAGTTCGCCAAATATTTCTAGCAGGGACTTCGCCCGATTGTAAGGTCTTCACCAGTGCTGATGATCTCTGATTTATGTGAACGATTTTAGGCGCGGGACACTAGGCCGCCTCTTCTGCTGCCGGGACGACAGCAGGGTCTGTCAAGCAAACGGTGTAACTGATCTTGTAGGTTTTACTTCCGTCCGGCGGACAGGCGGCCGTCGAAG
>CAWGAE010000011.1:0-148659 GCA_963820395.1 uncultured Actinomycetota bacterium
CTCCCACCGTCGGCTCCCGACCCTCATCGAAGCAGATCCCACGGCTCCGCCGACGGCCGACCGCATCGCCAGCCGGAGGACCAGCGCGGCTTGCGCGTGGCCTGCGGACGGCGCGGTGCCTGCGCGAACCGCGGGGGATTTACTGCTCTATGTGACGGGTCGTTGTTAAACCGGACGTTACTACTGTGTGCTGTAAAGCCTGCGCGCGGCCACCAGCAGTTATTGAGACCCGGGCGTTAAGACCTGACGGCGCGGGAGTGTCTTTACTAGTGGCACAGGGTGCAAGTACGTTGTTACTCACCGGTCGCTGTGCCCCGGCACCCACCTCGGCGCGCCGCGGCGCCGTCCCGTACCGACCCGTCCCGCCGTCCCGTCCCGCTGCCCCTACCGCTGCCCAGCACCGAACACCGCCGCCGTAGGCAGCAAACCAGTCCCTGCGACAGCATCATTTATCCTCTACACCAAACCCCCGAGCCGGTGTCCCCTCCCGGCTCCCCTGACGCCCCGCCCCTCTCACACAGGTACGCCTTCGGAGGCAGCCTTGAAGGAAATCCTCGACGCGATCCTCAACGCCGACAGCCAGGCTGCGGACTTCGCGGCGCTGCCGCTGCCAGAGTCCTACCGTGCAGTCACCCTGCACCGGGACGAGGAGCAGATGTTCGACGGTCTCGACAGCCGCGCCAAGGACCCACGGAAGTCCCTGCACGTGGAAGAGGTGGCGGTCCCCGAACTCGGCCCAGGTGAGGCCCTGGTCGCCGTCATGGCAAGCGCCGTGAACTACAACACCGTGTGGAGCGCCATCTTCGAGCCGGTCTCCACCTTCGTCTTCCTGCGCCGCTACGGAAAGGTCTCACCGCTCGCCGCACGGCACGACCTGCCCTACCACGTGGTCGGCTCGGACCTCGCGGGCGTGGTGCTGCGCACCGGCCCGGGAGTCAACGCCTGGAAGCCCGGTGACGAGGTCGTCGCCCACTGCCTCTCGGTCGAACTGGAGAGCGCCGACGGCCACAACGACACAATGCTCGACCCGGAGCAGCGCATCTGGGGCTTCGAGACCAACTTCGGCGGCCTTGCCGAGCTTGCGCTCGTCAAGGCCAACCAGTTGATGCCCAAGGCCAAGCACCTCACCTGGGAGGAGGCCGCCACGCCTGGCCTGGTGAACTCCACCGCCTACCGGCAACTGGTCTCGCGCAACGGCGCCGCGATGAAGCAGGGCGACAACATCCTCATCTGGGGTGCAAGCGGTGGCCTCGGCGCCTACGCCACCCAATACGCGCTGGCCGGCGGCGCCACCCCGGTCTGCGTCGTCTCCAGCGGCCAGAAGGCCGACCTCTGCCGGGCTATGGGCGCCGAGGCAATCATCGACCGAAGCGCGGAAGGTTACCGGTTCTGGCTGGACGAGCACAACCAGGACCCGAAGGAGTGGAAGCGTCTCGGCACCAAGATCCGCGAGCTGACCGGCGGCGAGGACGTGGACATCGTCTTCGAGCACCCCGGCCGGGAGACCTTCGGCGCCTCGGTGTACGTCACCCGCAGGGGCGGCATCATCGTGACCTGCGCCTCCACCACCGGGTACATGCACCAGTACGACAACCGCTATCTGTGGATGAGCCTCAAGCGCATCATCGGCTCACACTTCGCCAACTACCGCGAGGCGTGGGACGCCAACCGCCTGATCGCCAAGGGCAAGATCCACCCGACCACGTCCAAGGTCTACCCGCTGGCGGAGGCCGGTCAGGCCGCTCTGGACGTCCACCACAACCTGCACCATGGCAAGGTCGGGGTGCTCTGCCTGTCTCCCGAGGAGGGGCTCGGCGTCCGTGACACCGAGCTGCGCGAGAAGCACCTGCCGGAGATCAACCGCTTCCGCAACGTGTAGGACGGAGGCCCACCATGACCGAGTCGAGCGAGCAGCAGCGGCCGCGCCCAACCCGAGACCGTCCCTGGCTGATGCGGACCTACGCGGGGCACACCTCCGCGAAGGAGTCCAACGCGCTCTACCGGCGCAACCTCGCCAAGGGCCAGACAGGCCTGTCGGTCGCTTTCGACCTGCCCACCCAGACCGGGTACGACGCAGACCACATCCTCGCCCGCGGCGAGGTCGGCCGGGTCGGCGTCCCGGTCGGGCACCTGGGCGACATGCGCACCCTCTTCGACGGCATCCCGCTGGACAAGACCAACACCTCGATGACGATCAACGCCACGGCGATGTGGCTGCTGGCGCTCTACCAGGTCGTCGCCGAGGAGCAGGGCGCCGACCTCGCCGAACTCACCGGCACCACCCAGAACGATATCGTCAAGGAGTACCTCTCGCGCGGGACGCATATCTTCCCGCCTGGCCCATCAGTGCGCCTCACCACCGACATGATCACCTACACGGTTGCCCACATCCCCAAGTGGAACCCGATCAACATCTGCAGCTACCACCTACAGGAGGCCGGGGCGACCCCGGTGCAGGAGATCGCGTACGCGATGTGTACCGCGATCTCCATCCTGGACGCCGTCCGCGACTCCGGGCAGGTTCCGCAGGAGCAGATGGGCGAGGTCGTCGCGCGCATCTCCTTCTTCGTCAATGCGGGCGTCCGCTTCGTCGAGGAGATGTGCAAGATGCGGGCCTTCTCCCGGCTCTGGGAGAGCGTTACCCGGGACCGGTACGGGATCGCCGACCCAGCCCGCCGCCGGTTCCGCTACGGTGTGCAGGTCAACTCGCTGGGCCTGACCGAGGCGCAGCCGGAGAACAATATCCAGCGGATCGTCCTGGAGATGCTGGGCGTCACCCTGTCCAAGGACGCCCGGGCCCGCGCCGTGCAGCTCCCCGCCTGGAACGAGGCGCTGGGCCTGCCGCGGCCCTGGGACCAGCAGTGGGGGCTGCGCATCCAGCAGGTGCTCGCGTTCGAGTCGGACCTGCTGGAGTACGGCGACCTGTTCAATGGCTCCCATGTGGTGGAGGCCAAGACCGCGGCGCTGCTGGCCGACGCCGAGGCGGAGATCGCCAAGGTGCTGGAGATGGGCGGGGTGATACCGGCGGTGGAGTCCGGCTACATCAAGGGCCAGCTAGTCGCCTCGCACGCGGCCCGGCGCGCGCGCATCGAGTCCGGCGAGGACAAGGTCGTGGGCGTCAACTGCTTCGAGACCACCGAGCCCAACCCGCTCACCGCGGACCTGGACGCCGCGATCCACCAGTTTGACCCGTCGTCCGAGCGGGCGTTGGTGGCCCGTCTGGAGGAGTGGCGCGAGCAGCGCGACGAGACCGCGGTGCTCGCCGCCCTGGACCAGCTTAAGGCCGACGCCGCGCGCGACGGCGTCAACCTGATGACCGCCACCCTGGCCTGTGCCCGGGCGGGTGTTACCACCGGCGAGTGGTCCTTCGCACTGCGGGAGGTATTCGGCGAGTACCGGGCGCCTACCGGTGTCAGCGGCGCACCGCTGGCGGTCACCGCCGAGCCGGGCGGCGAGCTGGCCGCCGTCCGCGAGGCGGTGGCCGCCACCGCCGCGGAGCTCGGTGGCAAGCTGCGCCTGCTGGTGGGCAAACCCGGCCTGGACGGGCACTCCAACGGTGCCGAGCAGATCGCCGTACGGGCCCGCGACGCCGGATTCGAGGTGATCTACCAGGGCATCCGGCTGACCCCAGCGCAAATCGTGGCCGCCGCGGTCGCCGAGGACGTGCACTGCGTGGGGTTGTCGATCCTGTCCGGTGCGCACGCCGAGCTGGTGCCGCTTGTGCTGCGCGGGCTGCGCCAGGCCGGAGCGGAAGACGTCCCCGTGGTGGTCGGCGGGATCATCCCGTCGGCCGACGCCGAATACCTGCTTTCCGAGGGGGTGGCCGCCATCTTCACCCCCAAGGACTTCGGCATCACCACCATCATCGGCCGCATCGTGGACGAGATCCGGCTCGCCCACCACCTCCGGCCGTGGCAGCACCGGCAGGGTAGCCTGGCCGGGATGACCTAGCGGGCCCGCGGCGGGACGCGCTGCGGCATGCGGCCGCGATGGCTGCGGCCCGCCGGGACATCCCGAGCTGCCGCGACCGCCCACAGCGACCGGAGTGACCGCAGTGACCGACTCACAGTGACCCGCTGACCACCGCAACCATGGAAGAGATGGCACCACCCGACATGACGACCGCCCCCGATGCCGCGACCGCTGCCATGACCGCTGTCACGACCAACCGCCTGCGCCCCCGCCGCTCCTGCCTGGCCGTCCCCGGCAGCAATCCGCGCTTCCTTGAGAAGGCCCAGGGCCTGCCCGCGGACCAGGTGTTCCTGGACCTCGAGGACGCTTGTGCGCCGCTGGTCAAGGAGAGCGCCCGGCACATCATCGTCGACTGGCTGAACAACGGCGACTGGGGCGGGAAGACCCGCGTCGTCCGGGTCAACGACTGGACCACCCACTGGACCTACCGGGACGTGATCACGGTGGTCGAGGGGGCAGGCCCCAACCTGGACTGCATCATGCTGCCGAAGGTGCAGGACGCCGAACAGGTCAAGGCGCTGGACATGCTGCTCACCCAGATCGAGAAGGCGATGGGTTTCGAGGTCGGCCGGATCGGAATCGAAGCGCAGATCGAGAACGCCAAGGGCCTGGTGAACGTCGACGCGATCGCCGCCTCCTCGCCGCGGATCGAGACAATCATCTTCGGCCCCGCCGACTTCATGGCCTCCATCAACATGAAGTCGCTCGTGGTCGGTGAGCAGCCGCCCGGCTACCCGGCGGACGCCTACCACTACATCCTGATGCGCATCCTGATGGCCGCTCGCAGCCACGATCTGCAGGCCATCGACGGCCCCTACCTGCAGGTCCGTAACCACGAGGGCTACCGCGCGGTCGCATGGCGGGCCGCCGCCCTGGGCTTCGACGGCAAGTGGGTGCTGCACCCGGACCAGGTCGCTGCCGCCAACGAGATCTTCTCCCCCTCGCAAGAGGACTACGACCACGCGGAGCTGATCCTGGACGCCTACGACTGGTGCACCTCGGAGGCCGGAGGGGCCAAGGGATCGGCCATGCTGGGTGACGAGATGATCGACGAGGCCTCACGCAAGATGGCTCTGGTGGTCGCGGGCAAGGGCCGGGCGGCGGACATGCGGCGCACCTCGAAGTTCGAGCCCCCGCGGGCCTGAGCGAGGTGTCTTTCCGCTGCGAGCACCCACGGCACCAGTAAAGCGAAGGACATCGGCGATGCAGTTCGGACGGACCTACGAGGAGTTCGAGGTCGGGGCGATCTACAAGCACTGGCCGGGTAAGACGGTCACTGAGTACGACGAC
This sequence comes from uncultured Actinomycetota bacterium, assembly GCA_963820395.1. GTDB lineage: Bacteria > Actinomycetota > Actinomycetes > Streptosporangiales > Streptosporangiaceae > DATFVJ01. The sequence goes on from CAWGAE010000011.1 coordinate 5,263, forward strand.
CACCTGTTCTGCCTCCTCACCATGAACCACCATCCGCTCCACCTCGACGCGAACTACGCGGAGCAGACCACTGACTTCGGCAAGAACGTGGTGGTGGGCAACTACATCTACTCCCTGCTGCTCGGCATGTCGGTACCGGACGTGTCCGGCAAGGCGATCGCCAACCTGGAGATCGAGTCGCTGAAGCACGTGGCGCCGACCTTCCACGGCGACACCATCTACGGCGAGACCACCGTGCTCGACAAGTGGCCGTCCAAGTCGAAGAACGACCGGGGCATCGTCCACGTGGAGACCCGCGGCTACAACCAGGACGGCACCGTGGTGTGCGTCTTCCGTCGCAAGGTGATGGTGCCTACGCAGACATACATGAAGGAACGCGGCGGCGAGCAGCCCGGCCGTCCGGAGCCGACCGCCTGACCGTCCAAGCAGATACGGAGCCCGCGCCATGGGACGCCTCGCACAGACCGACGGCCTGACTGAGATCCAGCGGGATATCCTCGCCACGGTACGGGACTTCGTCGACAAGGAGATCATTCCGGTCGCCACCGAGCTGGAGCACAAGGACGAGTACCCCGCCCAGATCGTCGAGGGCATGAAGCACCTGGGCCTGTTCGGGTTGACCATCCCCGAGGACTATGGCGGCCTCGGGGAGTCGCTGCTCACCTACGCACTGGTGGTGGAGGAGATCGCCCGCGGCTGGATGTCGGTGTCCGGCATCGTCAACACCCACTTCATCGTCGCCCACGTGATCGCCCAGTACGGCACGCAGGAGCAGAAGGACTACTTCCTGCCCCGGATGGCGGCGGGCGAGGTGCGCGGCGCCTTCTCCATGTCGGAGCCGGGCCTGGGCTCGGACGTCTCGGCGATCCGCACTAGGGCGGTGCGAGACGGCGACGACTACGTACTCAACGGCCAGAAGATGTGGCTGACAAACGGCGGCACCTCCAACCTGGTGGCGGTGCTCTGCCGGACCGACGACGGCCACGCCGCGCGGCACCGGAACATGACCACCTTCCTGATCGAGAAAGAGCCCGGCTTCGGCGCCAACCCCAAGGTGCCGGGCCTGAACGTGCCGGGAAAGATCGAGAAGATGGGTTACAAGGGCGTCGACACCACCGAACTGATCCTCCATGACGCCCGCATCCCGGCCGACCGGGTGCTCGGCGGCACCACCGGGCAGGGCTTCTACCAGATGATGGACGGCGTCGAGGTCGGCCGGGTCAATGTCGCCGCCCGCGGCTGCGGAGTCGCGATCCGTGCCTTCGAACTGGGCATCGCCTACGCGCAGCAGCGGCAGACCTTCGGCAAGCCGATCGCACAGCACCAGGCGATCCAGTTCAAGCTGGCCGAGATGGCCACCAAGGTCGAGGCCGCCCACCAGATGATGGTGATGGCCGCCCGCAAGAAGGACTCCGGTCAACGGAACGACCTCGAGGCCGGCATGGCCAAGTATCTCGCCTCCGAGTACTGCAAGGAAGTCGTGGAGGATTCCTTCCGCATCCATGGCGGCTACGGTTTCTCCAAGGAGTACGAGATCGAGCGTCTGTACCGTGAGGCTCCGATGCTGCTGATCGGTGAGGGTACCGCGGAGATCCAGAAGATGATCGTAGGGCGCCGGCTGCTGGAGGAGTATCGGATCGCCCAGTAGCCGAGCCGGCGACCCCGCGCGCCTCGCACCGGACCGCCCGGTCTCCGTCCGGGCTAGGGACCGGGATCATAGGCTTCTGTCGTGGCCTTCGCCACCGATCCTCGGGTGGTCGCGGACCAGGCCGGCATGGTTGCCTCCGCCTGGTCCATGGCTGGTGCTCCGCTGTCATGGCGGCTCACCGCCGCTCAGTTCGAGACACTCCGGGACGACGGGGAGCTCTTGAACATCGCGGCGACCATCCCAGCGGAAAAGCTGCCGCCCTTGTTGTTCGGCGCCGCGGCGACGTTCCTCGTCCAGGCGCTCAGGCCGGAGCCGCTGGCGGGCTGGTTCCCGGTGGCAGGCGAGCCTCAGCCCCCGCTCGGTGCCGCGTTCCCCGCCGAGTACCGGCAGTTCTGCCTCGACCACCGTGACCGGCTGCTGGAACTCTGCTCGCGGCACCGCTATCAGATGAACGAAGTGGGCCGCTGCGCCGACGTGATACCGGCCCTGGCGCCCCTTGTGTCCGACGGGCGGGACCTCGTCCTCGTCGATGTGGGCACCGGCGCCGGGCTTGGGCTGCACCTCGACCGCTACCACTACCTGTACCGCGGCCCCGGCGGCCGCCACTCCTCGGTCGGCGATCCCGGTTCGTCGCTCAGCATCGAGGTTGAGGTACGCGGCGAGCACGCGCCTGACCTCCCGTCCGCTCTTCCGGCGATCGCGGCTCGGGTCGGTATCGACACCGAGCCACTCGACCTCTCCGAACCCGGCGTCCGTGCGTGGATGGCGGCATGTATCCCGCAGGAGATCGCCGCTGTGACGCGATTCCAGCTGGCAGCCGAGATCGCAACGCGCCATCCGGCCCCTGCGGTCCGCGGCGACGTGTGCGACGTGCTGCCCGGGATCCTGCGTGGCTGCGATGTGGATACCCTGGTGTGCGTGGTGGACAGTTACGTCGCTGTGTTCTTTTCACCCGGCAAGCTGAGGCGCTTCCGCGGGCTCATGGACGCGGCCGGCGCGGAGCGGGACATGGACTGGATCTCGGTCGACCCGCTCGTGCCGATGGGAAGGACCGCGACGCACAGTGTGCTCGGCCTCCCGGCGCCGCCGGGATTCGTCGAACGTAACCGCCGCGAAGGGGTCTTCGGCGTCGTCGGGCGCCTCACGTACCGGCGTGGCGCCCGCCAGGGCGCGCTGCTCGCGCTCGCGCACCCCGGCGCGGCGTGGCTCGAGTGGATTGCCCCTGCCGCCGTTTGTCCGGGTTAGCCCGCCGGCTACCCGGCCGGTTAGCGTTGGCAGCGGCCTCCGCGCCCGGCCCGATCCGGCGTGATCCGGCGGGATCCGGGAGCGCCCGGCCTCCGCTCCGGCACGGTGGGAACTTGCCGCCAACCCCGGCGCGCCCGGCCGGCAGCCCGAAGGCCGCGCGGCTCACCCTCGCTCCCTCGCCGCAGGGCAAACGTACTAGCATCACCTACCGTGAGTGCCTTCGGGTCACGATCGGTCATCGTCGCGGCAGCCCGCACGCCTGTGGGGAGGCTTGGGTCGTCGTTGGCGCCCTACTCCGCCGTGGATCTGGGCGCCGTCGCCATCGAGGCGGCAGTGCGCAGGTCGGCCATCCCTCCCGCGGAGTTCGACTATGTGGTCATGGGCCATGTGCTGCAGGCCGGGGCGGGCCAGATCACAGCCCGGCAGGCGGCGGTCGCCGCCGGAATCCCGATCCACGTGCCCGCCATGACCATCAACAAGGTGTGCTTGTCCAGCGTGACGGCTATCGCCTTGGCGGACCAGATGATCCGGGCCGGGGAGATCACGGTCGCGGTCGCCGGCGGGCTGGAATCGATGACCAACGCTCCCTACATCCTGCCGGATATGCGCTCCGGCCGGCGGCTCGGCGACGGCCGGATAGTCGACGCCATGGTCCATGACGGACTGTGGTCCACATTCACCGGCCTGCACATGGGTGAGTCATCCGACACGGTCAACGACGCCCTCGGTATCTCCCGGGCAGATCAGGACGCCTGGGCTGCCCGCTCGCACCAGCGCGCCGCCTGGGCGTGGGAAAGCGGCCGCTTCGCTGAGGAGGTCGTTCCTGTGAAGGTGGCGGACCGCACCGGTGCCGTCACCGTGGTCGGCCGCGACGAGGGTATCCGTCCGGGGACGACGTTCGAGGCCCTGTCCGGGCTTGCCCCGGCGTTCTCGCCCCGGGGGACACTCACGGCGGGGAACTCCTCCCAATTGTCCGACGGCGCCGCGGCAGTGGTCGTGACCAGCGCCGAGCTGGCCCGGGCGATGAACCTGGAGCCGCTTGCCGAGATCGTCGCCCACGGTATGTGCTCGGGTCGGTTCGAGTACCTCCATACCGTTCCGGCCACCGCGCTGGAGGTCGCGCTTAAGAAGGCTGGCATGCAGATCAGCGACCTCGGCCTGGTCGAGGTGAACGAGGCGTTCGCCTCCGTGGCCGTGCACGCGAGCGAGATGCTCGGCGCCGAGCCGGACACTGTGAACGTCAACGGCGGATCCGTCGCTCTCGGTCACGCTCTTGGCTCGACGGGCGCCCGGATGGTTGTCACGCTGCTGCACGAGATGCGTCGGCGTGGCACCGAGTTTGGCGGCGTTACCCTCTGCGGCGGTGGCGGCCAAGGCGAGGCCCTCGTCCTCGGTCGGCCCTGATGCCGTTCACCGTGCCTCCTGGCCGGTAGCCAGATGCTCAGACACCTGCAAAATATGTATGATGGCCTCGCAACCTGGTGGGCTGCGCCGCGGTGCAGGCCTTCTACTACGGCACGGTCGCCCAGTCACCGTCGGGATCGCGGTGCTGCTTGAGTACCTCTCCCCTGTCCTCGTGATGGCCTGGATACGGCTCGTGCGCCGGGTGCGGCTGCCAGGTACGGCAATGGCCGGCGCCGTGCTTGCCGTCGGCGGACTCGCCTGCATTGTTCAGGTCTGGCACGGGATTCACCTTGATGTTCCGGGACTGCTGCTCGGCATCTGCACGGCTGCCTGGGCGGCCGTGTATTACCTGCTCAGCCAGGACGCCGGCGACAGCATCCACCCGCCGGCCTGTCTGGCCTGGGGACTTGCCGGAGCAGCGGTGATCCTCGTGCCGCTGGTCCATCCGTGGCACCTGCCCTGGCACGTGCTCGCGGGCGATGCTGATCCTGCTTGAAGAAAGATGCCGGCCTGATCGCAAGGACTGCGCGCCCCTGGGACCGGCTCCTGGTAAAGTTCCGCGCTGCTCGCCTCGATCGTGATCTCGCGGTCGGCGCCTGTCCCGACACAACCGCCGCGCTGGCCCTGCGCGCACAGCTGCTTGTCCGGATGTCCGTAAGGCGCGACCTGAGTCCAGCGGATCTTGGCGGCGGCGGCGCGGCCGTCCGCGTCACGCCAACCGCAGGTTCCAGCCTGCCGGGACCGCGTCAAGGACGCCGCCGACGATTTCAGGGCGTTAATCCGCTGCCTGACCACGCCAGGCCCCGTCCCTGCCCGGGGGGTCGCTAAGGTCTGCGTCCTGCTCAGCGACGCGCGAGGCCGCTCTATCACCGCGCCAACCGCGAGGACCTGGGGGCCCTTGTCCGCGAAGCCGCCGACGCATTGAACCCGCTGACCGGCTGGTGAACGGCGCTCCGGCGCAGCTCTCCCGCCCGTCCGCGCACCCACGGTCGCTCCACGCGGCCGGTGGACGTCAAGGGACCGGCGCCCACCGCGGCGGCCGTTCGGTATTAGTTTCCATAACGGCTGCCGCGGATGCGCCACGGCCCTTTCAGGTGCGTGGCGGCCGGGCGAGGGCGAATGCCCGCGGCCGTATCCGGCGTGCTCCCTCGTCGAGCTTGTCCGCACCGGCCTGCCGCTGAGGCGTCAAGCGGCGAGCCGGCGTGAAGGTCATGGGTTGACACGTGACCAAAAAGTCACATATTGTCTGAGCATGCACGCGGTGTGGTCGTGACCAGGCGGGAAGGCCGAGGAATCTCCGCTTCCAGGCTCCGCTTTCCTGAAGCTGGTCACTATCCGGCCCCTACGACCGGCGGTTGAGCAGGCACGCAAAATCCTGGGCCGCTGCGCTCAGCGGCCTCACGAGCAGACTGGAGAGTCCCATGGAGAAGGTCTTCGAGATCTACATCCGCACCACCCCGGAGCGCCTCTGGCAGGCGATCACGGACGGCGAGACGAGGAGCAAGTACAACTTCGGTGCCCGGGTCGTGTCGGACTGGACGCCCGGGTCGCGTTACGAGATGAGCCACGCTGGCGCAAGCGGGCTCCTCGGCGAGGGGGAGAACCTCGAGGTCGACCCCCCGCGCCGGCTCGCCCAGAGCATGATTGCGCTCTGGAGTGACGACGTGAAGGGCGAGGGAACCTCGAGGGTCACCTGGGAGATCGAGCCCATCGGCGACTCCTGCCGCCTGACCGTCACCCACGACGAACTCCGCGATGGTGCCAACGCAGAGCTTTACGGCGGCTGGCCGATGATCCTCTCCGGCTTGAAGACGTGGCTCGAGACGGGCCAGTTGCTCACCACGCCGGGATCACTGCGATACGGCTGAGCCGGATCTCATCGCGCGGTAGGGCACCTCCACCGCGGCGGCCTTGTTGTTGATCCGCTTCATCACCTTCGCCTGCTGGCCGACGATGCCGTCGGCGTGGGAGGCCCAGTCCGACTCCGAGGCGACGAAGAAGGTGGTCCTCCCGGAGTCGCCGTAGGGGGTCTGCACGACGAGGTCGGTGCCGAGCCCGGCTTCGACGGCGACGCGGACCAGCGTGCCCCACGAGTCGACCTCCACGAGCACGTTCGGCACGCTCAGCGCACCGGCCTCGTTGCCCAGCATCGTCGTCACGATCTTAGAGTCCAGGTGTCGGCGCAGCGCGTGTGACGGGAGGATGATTTCGTATCCAAGCTCTGCGCAGATCCGCTCTGTCTCCTCGTCGAAGAACAGCATCGCCACCTTCGGGCGGCCGCCGCGGGAGGCGATAAAGGCCTGCACCTCCGGATCCCGAAGCAGGTAGTTGTTGATCTCCTCGCTGCTCTCGAACCTTACGTACGGCTTGTGCTTCGGGCTGAACACTCGCGGGTGGCCACCGTCCCAGGAGTCGAAGTAGGCGACGTAGCTGAAGTTACGGACCCAGCGGTCGATGCCGAGCAGGTTGAATGCGGTCGGCCCGAAAAAGTACACGGGTGCGGTGTTGGTGCGGAAGAAGCCGCGGATCTCCGATATCCCATTGAGGCGGCGGGCGGTGGCCGGGACGCGCTGCGACGACTCGCTCATGAGTTCCTCGGGCGGGAGAGGATACCGACAAGCCTAGCTCCGGTCCCGCCCGCCCATCACTGGGGCCGCCCACCCATCCGGCCACGGGAAAGGCCCGCCACTACTCCCGGAGGCCCGTACCGCCGCTTCGGATCTTCGTCAGCGATGCCGGCGAGGGCCGCGCCGATCGCGTCGAAGGCACGCAGCGTGTCGAGCAGCATCGCCGGCGACTGCGCGTCCGGCCAGGAGGACAACTTGGCGGCTACCGTGCCGGTGCCGGGGTTGACGTAGAGCATCTGCCCATTGATGCCCAGGCAGAGCAGGACGTCGCCGTGCTCCAGCGGTACGAACCAGAACTTGTTGCGGTACCACCCACCGGGTAGGTACGGCTCGGAAACGGACCGGGCGAAGGCGTCGCGGATTTCCGGGGCGACCGTCCACGACTCGCGCAGCCAGCTGGCCGGGACGACGCGGCGGCCCGCCACCTCGCCGCCTGCCAGCAGCACCACTCCGAAACGGGCGAGGTCGCGCGCCGTGGCGCACATCCCTCCGTCGTGAATGGCGGTGCCCACGCTGTCACAGGTGATCTCGGCGTCATACTCGGCGCCCGTCTGCGACCATACGAGCTCGCTGACAAGGTCAGCCATCCTGGTGTTCGTCGCCCGCTCGCAGACCCACCCGAGGACGTCGGTCTCGCAGGAACGGTAGTCGAATACCCCGCCATGCTCGCCGGCTCCGCCGAGGGTGGTCAGGTAGGCGTACATCGAACTGGGCACTTTCCGATGCGAGGCGGGACGCCAGCCCATGGCCTCCTCGATCACGCGCACCTCGGCGTTCCGATCGGTGTAGTCCTCGCTGAAGTCCACTCCGGAGCGCATGTCCAGGACATCGCGCAGGGTGGCTCCCCGGTAGCCGCTGCGCTCGAGCTCCGGCACTTGGTCTGTGACGAGGTGCGTGGGGGACAGCACACCACGCCCGACGAGGTTGCCGACGACGCAGCCCACGACGGACTTGGAGATCGACATGAGCAGGTGCGGGGTGTCGGGGCGCGTCTCCCCGGCGTAACGCTCAAGCACTACCCGCCCACCGTGGACCACGACGACGGCGTCGGTGTAGGTGTCGTCGAGCACCTCGTCCGCGATCGCCTCGGCGCCATCGACACGGCGTACGGCGATCTCGCCCAGCGGCTCGGGGGCGGCGACCAGTGGCGTCACCGGTCCGGAACCCCGGGAGATGCGCTGGGTGGGTACGAGTTCACGCATGTGCGAGAACGACCACCGGTTGTACGGCGGCTCCTGCCAGTTCGTGAGCGTGACCCGGGCCTCTGCCGACGGCGGGAATCCTTGCATGAGCATAGGTCGAGCCTAGTCGTCTTGCCTTGAGGTCTTGCCCCGAATTACGTGGGTGTAAGACCGGCGCTAGGTGGCCATCTGCCACACGGGTGTGCCCTGGCTGTTGCCCGGAGCCGCCGGCGGTGCGGTGTCAATAACGCAGCGAAACTGAATCTGGCGGGTGTGACACGACACGGCAGCCTTTCGGGATCATTTTTCTAAACGGCTGCCATAAATGCGCCACAGGCGGATCGGTGCCGAGCTGGGGACAAGGATCAGTATTCCACCCGTGGTTGTGCGGTGCGAGAATCGTGGGGGCTTGAGGTGCCCGTCCGGTTCTCGGGCCCGTAACTCGGCGCGGCAATCGTGGCCAGCACGGGAGGGAATGCTCATGTCGAATAAGACCGTGGTCTTGGCGATCTTCAACGACGAGATGGCTGCCGACAAGGCGGCCGCCTCTTTGAAGGACTCCGGGGTGGCGCACGGGGATGCCATTGGCGTCCTGGTGCTTAACGAGAAGGGCGAAGTCAAGGCTGACAAGGTTGGCAAGCGCAGCGCGGGCAAGGGTGCCGGTATCGGCCTGGTTCTGGGGTTGTTCACCCCGATCGGGCTCGGCGTCGGCCTGATCGGCGGCGGGCTGCTGGGCGCGCTTCACCACAAGGGTCTGGGACTCGACCGGGCCGATCGCGAGCGGATCGGCAGGGAGCTGGAAGGGGGCAAAGCGGCTGTCGGTGTGCTGGCTCCTGTTACCGAAGCCAACTTTGTTGCTGACAGGCTCACCGATCTGGGTGGCGCCTCGGAGGCTCATACCGTGACCGACGAGGCGCTCGAGGAAGCCCACACGGCCGCCACGGCAGACGAGTCCTAGCCTGGCGGATCCGATGGCGGCCACCCGGCTGGGTTGCACTGACATGGCCCTCCGGCGCGTGTTCACCATCCCATCGGAGCGGTGAACCGTCGCGAGTGGCCGGACCGTGGCCATCATACGATAGGCGGCGGTGTTCCGTCGGCGCTCGCGGCGAGCCCCGGATCCCACGCACACACCGCGCAGGCATGACGAAACGCCGAGCGGGCGAACTCCAGGGCGGCCGCACGCGGATCCGGGCTCGAGCGGATGTCGTCCTGATCCAGGATGTACTCACCCAGGTCAGCCTCCCAATGCGCGCCTGGCGGGAAAAGAGTCATCCGCGCGAAGCCTTCGGGTGCCGGGTGCGCGTACGCGTAAAACGCCGCCTTGCCGTGCCGCGCATCACCGGGCCACCAGCCGACGGCGATCTCCTGCGCGTCCATCGCGTTGCGCATGATGAAGTCGTTCGAGGGAGGATTGGCGGGCAACCCGGAAAACAGGTTCACCGCCAGGTCGAACGAACCCCACCACGCGTTAACCGGCGTCGAGCGCCCACGGTAGGGCGCCCGGAACGCCGCAAGAACCAGCGCGGCCTGGGTCGCCGCGGCGAAATAGCCGCCGACCTGGGCACGGTCGTAGTGCGCGTGCTCGTTGTCCTCGTCCAGTGGCACGCTCCATGGAACCTCCTGCGGCGCCGGGTCGATCTCCACCGCGCCGCCCAGGCCGCGCACTGCCGCCAGCACCTCCCGCGTCACCGCCCCGACTGCCCGATCAGGGGTGAGCGCGACACTTTCGACCCGCCCGCCGCTATGCTCAACCACGGCCTTGTGGACCCGCAAATCGAGCAGCACGACCAGCGACCCCGAACCGTCAGGCGCGGGCAGCGGGGCCGTCTCCCACCCCCGCGCGGTCAGCCGAAGCGCCGCGTGCTGCAACTCCGGCTCAGGCGGGGCAAGCTTCGCCGCCAGCTTTCCAAGCACCTGGGTATGCGCATGCAGCGTGTCGCAGGTCGCGTGCCACTGCCCGTACGAAAGCGCCGACCAGCCCGATGACATGACCGCACGATATCCGGCAAGCGCCCAAACACTCAATGGCCGTTCTTCCCGCCCACCGGCAACCCGCGGCCGAGTGGTCCGCGGCCGCGCGCCCTGCCACCCCGTGCGGTGTCCCCCACCGGCTCGTGATCTGCCTGCGCCCAGCGCACCGCACGGGGGGCCGCGCCAGCGGGAACCCCCTCGGCGGGGATGGCCGAGGCTAACGAGCGGGCGCAGGGCTCGGCCCCTGCGACATACGGAACACGTAAACGCCGCCATCAGCGTAAATCTGGTGGTAGCGCACGCCGTGATTCAGGTTCTCGACGAAGGCAAGCACGTTGGCGGGCGGCGGCTGCCAGTCCGTGCTGGCCGTGTCGAACACGATGTACTGGGTGGCGGGATCGCGACTGGTGCCGAGCCAGAAGGTGTCGGCCCTGGCCGCAAGCGGGGCCAGCAGGTCGAGGTCCGTTTCGGCCGTCGCCCCGTCCGGCACCCGCGCCATCGCTGCGTTTGCGGCCGCCACGTGCCGGTCGATGCCGTACGTCTGCGGATTCCATAGGTCGCTCAGCGGGAACCCGAAGACCACTGCTGCGCAGATCGTCAGCATCGCGGCCGATCCGTGCCGCTCTATGGCCGCGGCGAGCGGACGCGGTTCCCGCACGGCCCTGGCGGCGCGGATCCGGGCCATCGCGTCGATAGCGGCGATAAAGACGATCGGCATCGCCGTCGCGTTGTACTGCCAGCTCGTGCCCCAGTACGAGCTGTCTGTCCCGATGAAGCGCAGGGCCAGGCCGGGCACTGCGGCGAGCACGAGCGGCGACCGCATCGCGATGAACGCCGTGGGTAGCAAGATCATGACCAAGGTCGGCAGCTTCATCGAGGATCCGGCGGTCAGCTGGGAGAGCAGCCGAGTCACCGAGAAGTGGCCCACGACCGGATTGATCGCGCCGCCGTCGCTCCAGTACAGGTAATGATGGGTCGGGCTGAAGTGCGGAATGATCATGGCGATGGCGATGGTCGACCAGGCGATGCCCCAGGCGGCGAGCAGCAGCCCGGCACCTGGCCGCTTGTAGACCAGCACCATGAGGATCCCGATGGCCGCGAGCGTGAATCCCTGATCCTCCTTCACGAAGACCAGCGGCAGCGCCCACAGCACAGCGGCGCGCGTCCGGCCCCGGACCAGCGCGGACAGCGAGCACGCGAGCAGTGGCACGGCGAAGGCGATCTCGTGGAAGTCGGAGTTGATCATCTGCTGCAAGCCCCACGAGAACCCATACGCAGCGCCTATCGCGCGGCTTGCGCCGGTCCCAAGCTTCTCCGCCGCAGCCCGGATGACCGGTATCACGGACACCGCAGCTAGCAGCGCCTGCGCGACGAGCAGCGTGACTGGGGAAGGGAACAGGCGGAAGAATGGCGCGATCGAAGCGACGATCGGGTGGAAGTGGTCGCCGAGCAGGTTGAAACCCGGGCCCTTGATTTCGGCAATCGGCGCGTGCAGGCCGGCGTACTGCTTGACGTACTCGGTGAAGATGCCCAGATCCCACGAGGCAGGGTCGAGGCGCAGATACCGGAAAATCGAGATCGGGACGTAAGCGGCGAAGGCAGCCAGGGCAATCAGCCAGGGCACCAGATCGGCCGACTCAGCCGATCTGGCCGACTCAGCCGATCTGGCCGGGGCCGGGCAGCTATCGTCGTGCTGTGGGATCTCGACGGCATACTGCGACGGATACCCCGCGCCGTCCGAGCCTGCCGGCTCGGCATCGGCTGCTACGTGCTGCCCATCGGGTTGCACCCCCACGGTTCCGTACGAGTCCCTTCACGCTGTTCGGGCGTGGAGCCGCTGATCACGGTGCCAGCCCAGGCCAGGCACTCCGGTAACACGGCCGAAGCCAACTCTCAATAAGAGCGCAGCGTAGCAAGATGGGTGCTGAGAGTCATAATAAATTTCGGACCCGCATCGCAACGCTCTGGGTCGCCGCGCCGAAGGGCACTCCGGGGCCGGGGTCTGCGGGGCCGGGGTCTGCGGGGCCGGGGTCTGCGGGGCCGGGGTCTGCGGGGCCGGGGTCTGCGGGGCCGGGGTCTGCGGGGCCGGGGTCTGCGGGGCCGGGGTCTGCGGGGCCGGGGTCTGCGGGGCCGGGGTCTGCGGGGCCGGGGTCTGCGGGGCCGGGGTCTGCGGGGCCGGGGTCTGCGGGGCCGGGGTCTGCGGGGCCGGGGTCTGCGGGGCCGGGGTCTGCGGGGCCGGGGTCTGCGGGGCCGGGGTCTGCGGGGCGTTCGAGAGCATCGAGGCTTGCAGGCGGTCGGGATGCGCGTCTCCACTACCAGCGTCCGGCAGCAGTGCCAGTGCGGCAAGCACGGCTTGGACGCCTCGCGTGACGAGGCCGGTTGCCGTGTCGCTCCTGCTCGACCTCGGCGTGCCATCGCACATCGTGCGCGAAACGACGGGCCGCGCGCTGCTTTGAGGACCTGGCGCCCAATACAGTTGACGGTCTATGCCATTGTTCAACGTTACGGTGAGAGAGCACGCTTACACTGGGCGGTTCTATCACGACGTCGTGGAGGCCGAATCCTGCGAAGCGGCGCTGCAACTCGCCGCCGAGCACGCCACCGCGCCCCAAACGGAGCCTGGTGCCAAGCCGCAGCGGGGATTCAACGTCGCGGTAAGAGAGCACGCGTACACCAGGCGGCTCTATGACGACGTCGTGGAGGCCGAGTCCTGCGAAGCGGCGCTGCAACTCGCCGCCGAGCACGCCACCGCGCCCCAAACGGAGCCGGATGCCGAGCCGCGGCCTGACGCGGCGGATCGCCCGCGGTGTGCCGATGTCTGGGTCTACTCCCTCTTGCGCTGCGAACTGGTGGAGGGCCACGATCCGCCGCACATGGCAGTCGCACGCGGGTACTGGCGTCCGGTGAGGTGGGTGAGGGACGATCGCGGTCTCGCCCGTGCATTTCCGGAGCCAGCCAGCGGGCTACCGTGATTTCCTCGATCACGCATCCGCCGCCGCGCGGCAATGCAGCCTAATACCGGCTGCTGGACCTGGCCGGGCTGTGCGACAACCTGGTCGTCGGCGCGATGTCGTCTACCACCCGGGGCTGTTCGACCATCGGCTGGGATTGCGCACTGCCCAGCTCCCACGGCATCGGATCTGGTTCGCGGCTCAATTACACCGACACCGCTAGCATGCCCAGTTGGTCATTGTTCGCCGAGCTGTTAGCAGCGAGCGCCATGATCATGTCGGAGCGGGGGAGTAGATATGCAGGATCCGATAACCGAATATCTCGCCTTCATAAGCCCACACCGTCCCGGTAGCCCGGATAGTCATTTGCGAGACGCCGAGGCCAAAGCCGCCTGGGTCGGAAAGCGTGGTCCTGGGAATCGGCCGGCCGTTTTTCACGGACACCAGACTCTCCAGCTGGGCGCTGCTGTTTTCCGGGCAGCTCAGCACCTTGATAGAGGGCGCGCATCGCCAGCGCAGCCACGGCGCAGCAGATGCCGCGAGCGAAATGACATCGGCGCAGCCGGCGCCGCCTGTGCTTGATGACTTGCATGTCCCGCCGTCGCCTGCCCCCAGCTTGGCCGTCACGTCATGGCCGCCACGCCTGCTCCGTACCGATCTGAACCGAGCACGTACCACGGCAGGCACCGCGCGGTCAAGGTTCGGTCGTCCGCATAGCGCCAGGTCACCTTGTCAACGGCGGAAACCCGGGTGGAGTAAGGCAGTCGGCAGATACACCGGCCCGGCAACGCAAAGGACGTGATCCGCCCGGCCGAGAACGCTTGTCCTGTGTGAGGAGCATGAGATGGCCGTTGCGGACTGTGATCAGATGCACCGCGCGATACTCGAGGTGATCACGAAACAACGCGAGGGAGCGCTCTGCGCAGGCCCTCGCTGCCTGCGGTGGTTCTCCCGCTGAAGCCCTGACCGGCGCGTTGTGCCCATTCCGCATCCGTGATGGTGTCCGGTTCAGCCGGAAGGTAATGGCTGAGTATGAGTTCGTGGACTCGCGCGCGTTCGGCGACGCCCCCCACCTCGGTGACATCGGTGTGCAGCGCGGCCATCCGTTCGAGGGCGGCACCGGTGGTGCCGTGCCGCTCAAGGTAGTCGAGGTCGGCAACCTGGTGTACGAGGATGTCGGCACCCTGGGCGAGGGCGATCAGATCGTCGTTCACGGTGGTGTCGCCAGAGAACACGACGGAACCGTCCGCGGTGTCGAAACGGTACGCGAGAGCCGGAACCGCCCGGCCGTGCGTCACTGCGACGGCGCTGACCTGAACAACTCCATCTTCGAAGACCACGACCGGAACCTGGGTGATGCCCTCAGTCCTTGCCGGGACGGGGATGTCGATTCCCCGGACGAGCGCGCCCGCGTCCGGCATGCGGGCGTCCAGCGGCATGACGTTCAGATGGTAGGCGTAGCCGGCGAGGATGTTCTCGACCAGGTCCATCGAGCCGGGGGCCGGTAGTTCCGGGTGGATCGTAGTCTCTCGATGGAAGGTGGCATCACCTGTTGGCAGCGCTTCGGGTCGCGACGGCCCGTAGACGCGGATCGGTGCGAGTGGGCCGTTATCGCCCACGCGGATGCCCCACGGATAAAGGAGCAGGCCGGCTAGATCACCGGTGTGGTCGGCATGAAGGTGGGTGAGGAACACGGCTTCCAAACAGGAGAAGTCGAGTCCCGCGTCGGCGAAGGCGGACGGCGACCCGCGACCGCAGTCGATGACGAAGATTCGTTCGTCGACGATGAGCGCTGACGAGGTCCCGGCGCGACCGGCGACGGGCATGGGTGCGCCCGCCGTTCCAAGCAGTACCAATTCGGTTGTCATGCTCATCTCTTCTTCCCGCTGTCTCGGTTGTGATCCTTTTGCACCGTGGCTTCGCACGGGGATTCTCGCAGCCTCCAGACACCTTGCGCGGCTTGGCGGCGACTGACCGCCGACTGCGGGCTGCGCTACGCCGCCGTCCTCCTGGGGTTCGTGAATTCCGAAGGAGTGTCACGCCTGAACTGTCAGCCATGTCCTGCGATGAGCCGACGTCGTCCGGCCACAGCATGCTGAGATCCCGCGCGATCAACCGTTCCGTTCGGCGTCCTCGCGCACGCGGGCGCGAACGCGGCGCCGGCGAACGGCGAGCGCCGTGGCGCAGCCGCAGCTCCTTTGGGTTGTTTGGCCCGCAGCCGAAGCACAGCGAGCTCCCACCGGCCGACGTTAGGCCGGTGGGATGTTGGCGTTGAGGTGGAACACGTTGTCCGGATCGTAGTCGGCCTTGATCCTCGCCAGCTGTGTGTACTTGGCCGTGCCGTAGCTTCCGCGGACTCGGTCGTTCTGGTATTCGGCCGTGCCGTTGACGTAGCCGTCCCCGTTGCCGATGGCGTGCGGTTGCAGCGCCTTCCAGCGGTCGCGGACCCAGCCGCGATCCGCGGCGAGCAGATCGGTGTCCGGCGCGAAGCCGGTGATGAAGGTGCCGTAGCGGGGCGAACGCCCGCCGCTGAATGCGGTTTCGTCGTCGCCGACCCGGCCGTAGGGGCCGTCGAGCCGGTAGAACAGCAGCGCCGACATCGGCGAGTTCTTACGCGGGACGTGTTCGGTGATCACCTCGATCACCGAGTCGGACAGGTCCTCGATGTAGGTCCCCTTCTCATAGGAGTAAAAGCCCCACGCAAGGCCCTCGTCGAGCAGCTTCTGCAGCGCGACGTAGGGCATCGGGGTGACCATGTCGAACAGTGGTGGGACGCTCTCGCGGATTCTGGGTGACGAGCTGGGCGTGCTCCTGCGCGGATCCGAATCCGGTCAGCATTAGCACGTAGCCGGGCGTGAAGTGGTGCTGTTCGGGGACGAAGGGTGCCGGCGGCGCGTTCAGACCGCCGAATACGGCATTGATGTCCGGCGGCATCGCCGCGTCCGCGGTGATCTCGCGGGCCAGCCGCAACGCCTCCTGACCCTGGTCAGAACGTCCGAGCGACGTCGCTCACACATGGAGCGGCGTTTGGGGGTACCCCACCCAATTGGTTATTTGTGTGTCACCATCCCAATCGTCCCGATTTGCACTGGTTCACCAGGCCGAGCGTGACGGCTCGGACCCCACGCGGCCGGTCGCCCGGTCGGGGCCCGCGCGGCGGCCTGACCCGCTGTGGGTTGACATTTACCTTGTGGACGACCGGGTGTTCATGTCGATCATGTTCCGAGACCGCAGCGCCCAGGGCCGGCTCGAGGGCCTCGCCCCAGGCGCGGATCTCGTCCCGGATCGGGCTTGGAAACGGTAGCGGCGACGGGCCAGCCACTTGTCGATAACGCGGCCCTCGGCGGCGTGCACGGCGCCGACGTCATTACTGTGCCCTCAACGGCCCTCACGGGCGTGGCGAATTGGCCGAGGCGGAGGTCGGGTGTCGAGCGAGGGTGCGGATCCGGCCGAGAGGCGTGTCGACGGGTTGCGCAAGGTGCCGTTGAGCAATCCGCAGCGGCGCCAGGAAGTGTTCGATGCCGTGCTGGCTCTGCTGGCCGAGGTGGGGTATGAACGGTGCACGATCGATCTGGTCGCGCGACGCGCGCGGGCCAGCAAGGCCACGTTGTATGAGCGCTGGCCCTCGAAGGCGGAACTGGTGGTGGATGCCTTCCAGTCCCACCAGCCGGTGCTTGCCGAACCGGCTGCGGGCTCGTTCCCCGACACCGTGCGCCGCGTGCTGATGTCGTGGCTGGCGGCCCAGAGCGGTGACATCCGCGGGCTGATGCTCGCGTTGCTGGAGGGCAGCAGGCGGGATGAGCAGCTCGCCCGGCTGCGACGCGAGCGGCTCAGCGACCCGCTGCGGCGGGCCGCGCGTGTTGCCCTGGACAGAGCACGGCAGCGGGGCGAGATCCCCGAGGGTGTGGACGACGAGCTGCTGATCGAACTCCCGTTCGCCCTGTTGTTTGTGCACGTGCTGATCCTGGGTGAGCAGCCGGGGCGCGAGCTGATCGACCGGATCGTGGACGGAGCACTCGTTCCCTTGCTCGGCCCGCGGGCCGAGCAAGGGAACGAACCGCAGCGCGCCGGCGGCGGACCGGGCGGGCTGCGGTCGCATTGATGCGATACCGCGATAGAACGGGACCGTACTATCCTGAGAGACAGCGGCCTTGGTGGTACCCCGGTTGACAGCGATCGCTGACGCGGCAGCGGGAACTGCCGACCGGGCTGGATCGGAGGGAGAGCTCCCGATGTCCGCGACTTCCCCTGCATCGTTTTCCCCAGCGTCTTGCCCGGCGTCCCTGCCGACGCGTCGCAGCGGCCTGTTCGATCCGCCCGGCGAGTACCGGCTGCTGCGCGAGGAGGAGCCGGTCAGCAGGCTGGCTTTTCCCGACGGGAAGGTCGGCTGGCTGCTCACCCGGCATGAGGACGTCCGCGCGTTGCTGGCGGACGACCGGTTCAGCTCGGACCGGCTGCGGGCCTCCTCGCCGGTGCGGAACTTCCCGATGCGCCGCGATGAGCCCGCGTTCCGGGTCGGCTCGCTGATCAGCATGGACCCTCCGGAGCACACCCACTACCGGCGGATGCTTACGCGCTACTTCACGGTGCGGCGGATGCGCGAGCTGGCGCCGAGGATCGGGCAGATCGTCTCGGAGCACCTGGACGCGATGGAGCGCAGCGGTCCCCCGGCAGATCTGGTACCGGCTTTCGCGCGCCCGATCCCCTCGCTGGTGATCTGCGAGCTGCTCGGCGTGCCGTACGAGGACAGGGCGATGTTCCAGCGGTGCACCTCGACCCTGCTCAGACTCGACGCCGGCGAGGACGCGATGTTCGCGGCGCGGGACGAGCTGTGGCAGTACATGCGCGACCTGGTGGCCACCAAGCGGCAGCACCCGGACGGCGCGCTGCTCGCCAACCTGATCCAGGGCGTTCCGGATAGCGCGCTCACCGGCGAGAGTCTGGCCGGTATCGGGCTGCTGCTGCTGGCCGCAGGTCACGAGACCACCGCGAACATGCTCGCGCTCGGCACCTTCGCCCTCCTCCGCCACCCCGATCAGCTCCGTGCCCTGCGCGAGAACGCCGACCTGGCCGACAGCGCGGTGGAGGAACTGCTGCGCTACCTCACCATCGTGCAGTTCGGCACCGTCCGGGTCGCCCGCCAAGACGTCGACATCGCCGGCCAGCACATCCGCGCGGGCGAGACGGTCGTCGCCTCGCTCACCGCCGCCAACAGAGACCCGGCGCAATTCACCGAACCCGACGAACTGGATCTCGCCCGGCCCGCATCACAGCACGTCGCCTTCGGGCATGGGATCCACCAGTGCCTGGGCCAGCAGCTCGCCCGGGTGGAGATGACGATCGCCTACCCGGCCCTGTTCCGGCGCTTCCCCGCGCTTGACCTGGCCGTACCACCCGGCCAGGTGCCGATGCGCGACGATATGTTCATCTACGGCGTCCACCGGCTCCCCGTCACCTGGTAGGGGTGATCATGCCATGAGAATCCAGGTGGACCGCGACCGCTGCCGCGGTGCCGGGCAGTGCGCACTCAACGCGCCCGAGCTCTTCGACCAGTCGGAGGAGGACGGTACCGTCGTCGTCCTCGATGAGCAGCCCCCGCCCGCACTCCATGAGCGGGCACGTCTCGCCGCGGCCTTGTGCCCGAACACCGTCATCGGCCTCCTCGAAACCCCGAGCACCTAGCTCGCCAGGCCAGCGGCTTCGGCTTCCTGGGCGGGCGTTCCACCAGGTACACAGTGAGGTCCGTATTACCGATGGCTGGCGCACCAAGGCCTTCTCGGGCATCCCGGTGGGTGACGGCTACGAGGTCGAGGTCAACGAATTCGACTGGCAGGACGACGGCGGCGTCCGCGACGACCAGCACGGAGTGACGATCCGCCACTGGAGCCGGGCGCACAACATGAGTGGCGCCACCGGCTACCGGCAACCGCCCGGCGGTGCGCGCGTTCCCCCGAAGCTGGTGGGCAAGAAAGGCCCCATCGCCATGCTGCTCAATGCCAAGCTGCCCTCCGACGCATTGCAGGACCTCACGCGAGCCTCCCGCGCGGTCGCGGAGGCTTCGTGAGAGCTCACCTCCGCCGTCGTGGACCAGGCGATCCCCACTAAAGCACTCGGCGGTGCCGCCGCGAGCGGACGCCGCGACCCGGGCGGTCGGCAAGGCCTTCGGCGCCGTCGCCGGGGATCAGCGCTGGCACGCGGGTCATGTAAGGGCCGTGGATCTCGCCGGGGTACAGCCTCAGGTCACGTTCCTGCGGCCGCCGCGCTGGACCTGCTGGCGGGCTCGATGTTCTGGTTGATGTGGAAAGTGTTGTCCGGGTCGTAGCGTTCTTTGACCTGGGTGAGCCGGTCATAGTTGCCGCGGTAGGACGCTTTGACCCGGTCGTGGCCCTCGTTCATCATGAAGTTGATATAGGCGCCGCCTGCCGAGGCCGGGTGCAGTTCCTGCCAGTAGTCCCGGGCCCATTGCGAGATGAGTTCGGCGTTGGCCGGATCCGGGTCGACGCCCACGATGACACCTGCCCAGCCGCCGTCCCGGTAGGCGAAGGCTGTCGCGTCTTCTGGCACGCGGCTGGCCGCGCCGTCGATGGGATACATGTGCATGGTGGAGTGCCCGGTCGGCAACCGCGCGCCGTACTTGGTGTGCACGTCGATCGCGGCGTCGGAGATCTCGTTGAAGAAGTCCGCCCGCCAGTACCACTGCAGCCCCGCCGGGTAGAGACCGTCGAACGCGCTCTGCAGCACGTTGAACGGCATGTCGTGCAAACCCACCAGCAGCGGCGAGCCGTACGTCCTGACGGGCTCGAGCACCTCGTCGGCCCGGTCGTGCGATCCGGTGTAGCACCAGACGATGGCGCACGACTTGCGGCCCCACAGCGCCTCAGGGAACGGCGGCGCGGGCGGGATGGTGATCAGCCCGATCCAGCCGCTCAGCTCCTCCGGCAGCGACGGCAGCAGCTCCCGGTACCAGCGCATCACCTCGGCGGTGTCGGCGAAGTCGTACAGGACCGGGCCACCGATGATCGTGCCGCCCGCACCGATATCGTGGCAGCGGAACGTGAACGAGGTGACAACGCCGAAGTTCCCGCCGCCGCCGCGCAGGGCCCAGAACAGGTCGGGGTGCGAGCTCGCACTGGCCGACACGAAGGTGCCGTCGGCGAGCACCACGTCGGCGGCGAGGAGGTTGTCGACGGTCAGACCGAAACGGCGGGACAGGTAGCCGATGCCGCCGCCGAGCGTCAGGCCGGCCACACCGGTCGACGCCAGGAAGCCGGAGGGAGTGGCCATGCCGAACCCTCCGGTCGCGTGGTCGACGTCTGCCCAGGCGCATCCGGCGTCCACCCGGACCGTGTGGTTCCCGGGATCGACCGTGGTGCTGCGGAGCTGGGAAAGGTCGATGACCAAGGCGCCGTCCCACACCCCGAACCCGGCCGCGTGGTGACCGCCGCCCCGGACGGCGATCTCGAGGCCGTGTTCGCGGCCGAAACGTACGCAGGCGATGACGTCGACGGTGTCCCGGCAGCGCGCGATAGCCGCCGGGTGCTTGTCGATCATGGCGTTGTAGACGGCGCGCGCCTCCCCGTACCCCGGGTCTCCCGGCAGGATCAGGTCACCGCGCAGGGCAGCGGCCAGTCCCTCATACGGTGCCGTGCGTGTGCTGGCTGTGGTGGTCATGTGGTTCCCCCTCGGGTGTTTGGTCGGGATGTACCGAAGTTAGGACCCGCCGCGTTCGCGCATCGTTCGCGGCAACCCGTTCGCGTCAGGCAGCAGGAAAAACGCAGGCGCCTGGCCGCGGGGCGTGGCTGAGGCGCCCAAGAACGGATGATCTGCATGCCGCAACCTGTGCGGTCGGCACGGATCTCAGCAGCTCCCGAATCGGCGGGGAGACGCGCCTGACACCCCGGCACAAAGTGCCCGGGGTGTCAGGAACCGGGGTGCTACTGGCCCCGGCGGTGAGTGGATCCGGCGGCGGCGACCGCCGCGTCCACGATAGCCTCAAGCCGACGGCTATGCGCACCGCGCCAGTAGACGCGGCTGCACGCCGCGCAGCGCGAAAAGGTGTCATGAGTGCGCCGGGTCCCGGGTAGCAGCATCTGCTCGACGTCGCGTTTGCTGACCGGTGACAGCGGCCCGTTGCACGCCGTGCACCGGGTCCAGGGGGCCAGCGGCGGAGCGAATCTGTCCAGCACGTCGGCGAGCTGCTCGTCCGGGGCCGCGCCCCTAACGTACGCCCCGAGCCACAGCTTCCTGCGGCGCAGCAGCCCGCGGTCTTGGGTCAGCAGCACCCGCCGCCCGGCGTTCGCCTGCCCGATCAGTGCGTCATCGTCAACGTCGTTGCGATAGGCGGCGTCGACGCCGACAAGCCGCAGCCGGCGGGCCAGCGTCCCGAGGTGGACGTCGAGAACGAAACGCGCAGCCGGCAGCCGCTGCGGGCGACGTACCGCGCGCACATCCACGGCATCACCGGCACCTGGCCGGTAGGCGGGCGCCACCAGCTGACCGTTAAGGGTTAGGCCGCCCACCTCGGGTAGCGGTACGCCAAGCGACTCGACCACGTGGCCAACCGACGACGTCCCGTCGCAGGCTGCCCGCAGCTGCCCGGACCGATGCCGTGGTGCCAGGAACAACCGCAGCTCAGCCGCGATCCGGACCTCCACCTCTGGTCTGCCCACCCTCACAGCATGCCCGGGGGCGTACTGCTCTGAATAGACCTGCTTGGCGTGGATCGCCGCATCGCCGGACCCGCCGCGTACGGTGAAGTCATCGGCGCCAAGCAACACCGTCCGCCCGTCGATGCGCGCCGTTCCCGCGACGAAGTTGGCCGGCAAGATCGAGATGAGACAGCCGCTGCCGTCGTAGTCGCCGAATCCGGTAGAAGCACCGATCTCGGCGAAGCTGCCGGGGTCAGCCAGCCGCTCGATGCGCTCACGCACGGTGAGCCGGCCCGAGGCGCGCTGGCGTTCGACCTTCTCCGGCCCACCCATGGCCCGGGCCAGCTCCCGGCGATGGCGGATCTCTTCGATCTCCGGTACCCAGCCTTCTGCCTGGTGGGCGCGCGGCGCCTTCGCTCGATCATCTGCTCCGCTCACATCCGCCTCCGTCAACATTCTCGCCCGCGCCCTGCGGGGCAAAACGGTCACCGGACAGCTCCCAATTGCCGCCCGCGCCGGTGCTTGAGCGGCTGGGCCGGAACCTGGGCCAGCTGTTCCCCGTAGGGGGCCAGCAGCTGTTCGATCACGGCGGTGAGCTGGTCGATGCCGACGTTGACCCGGTCGATGCGGGCCAGCATCGTGGCGAGCAGGGCGGCGTGGTCTTCGGTGAAGAACTCCGCGCCTTCCAGCGCCTCTTCCAGCTGGCTGATCTTGCGGCGGCCGCGGTGCGGGCCAGCTGGGCCAGGACCTTGGGGTTGCGCGCCCCGGCGATGAGGTGGTCCATGATGTCCCGGCCGGTCACCCCCCGTGCAGGCCGGTGACGACGGATGCAGCTTGATCGCGGCCGGTTCCAGCAGCTTTTCCGTGCGCTGCTTTCCGGGTCGGTTCCTCGGTCAGGTCCTGCCGGTACCGGGTGTGCAGCCGGATCAAGCGGAACTCGGGCGTGGCCACGAAGCAGGAGGTGACCGCGCCGCGCTCGAAGCACGCCGCCAGCCACCGCGAGTCAGCCGGATCACACTTGGGCCGGCCGGGCAGGTTCTTAACCTGCCCGGCGTCGGCCAGCACGCGGTCGAACCCCCTCGGCCTCCAGCCGGTTAACGCCGAGTTTCTCGATGAGCGTCTACCAGCAGCAAGCTCGTCGTCGTCGTCGAGGCCGGGCATTTCGTGTGGGAGCAGCGAGCCGACCAGTACGCCTCCCTGATCGCGGACTGGGTCGCGGACGGGTACCGCGCGGCGGCACGTGGGCCGATCGCGGCCGTGATGTCACCAGCAACCGACAGAGGTAACGATGAGCCCGGGAGCCATATGCCGAGGTCATCGATGTGGGCGTGCGGTGGGACGCTGGGGCGCAGTGCCGCATGTGGTCAGCAACGGCGGTCGGCGCACAGTACTGATCTGCTGCGTGGGGGACCCGGATCCCGGGTGGGACGGAACCTACACGACTGTGGTCACCGGCCGATGAACACGAGTCGGCTTTCAAGATCATAGTTCGGCGGGTGCGCGCCGATCCGTTTTTGGCGCGCACCCGCCGAGGCGCTGCACGGCCATCCCCTCTACGGCAGGGGCCTGGTCTTTTATCATGCCCATGAGATCGGCAACTCACCGTGGCCGCCGGAGCACATCCTGATCAATTCGGTGCACCCCCGCCACTACGACGAGCCATGGCGCCGCCTGCACCACTATTTCCTGGCCTTTCACGACGAGATGTTCGAGGCCCTCGCCGAAACCGTAACCGGGCGCGTGGTGCGGGCAAGCCTGCCTATCCTGCTGACGCAGGTGGCCAGGGATGTGATCAGCGACGGGTAGCCGATCAGTGCCCCGCCGGTGCGCCATATGGGCAGCTGCACATTCTGCACGCAGTTCCCGTGCGGGGCGGCGACAAGGGAGGACGTATGCCGATTCCCAGGATTGTCCGACGGTGGAACAAGGCAGGATTGAACCGGGTCACCAGGCGCATTGCCCCTCGGATGCCTGGGCTCGGCGTTGTCGTCCACCGTGGCCGCCGCTCTGGCCGCCTATATCAGACGCCGGTCAACGTGTTCCCGGCCGAAGACGGCTACGTCTTTGCCCTGACCTACGGTCCGGACACGGACTGGGTCAAGAATATCCTGGCCGCAGACGGCTGTGAGCTTCGGACGCGCGGACGCGTCATCCGGCTGGTCTCACCACATCTTTTCCATGACGAGGGCCGGCGCGGCATCCGCCCGGTCGAACGGCAGGTACTGCGAGTCCTCGGCGTCGCCGACTTCCTGTCTCTCAAGACGGCTCCTGCGGCCGCGCCAGCGCCAGACCAGTCCTGAGTCACCGCCGCTTCACAGCGTTATTCCAACTCGCACCGACCTGCCGTGCCCGGCGTCCTGGCCGCCTGCCCGGCATCCACATCAGCATCACCGTCGTCTGGCGGCGCGGCACGGCGGCAGACTGGACCGCCTACGCCGCCGACGGTCGGTGAGGTGAAGTGATGACTGAGGTGTCCGGTTGGGGCCCGTGGTCGACATCCAGCTGTCCACCAAGCAGCGGACCGCCTTCATCGACCTGCGGCGCCGGCTCAAGGCCGAGCTGTGGGCACAGCCCACGATCTGCCCGGGCTGGAATGTCAAGGACATCGCCGCCCACATGCTCAGCGACCGCATCGGGCGGCTGTCCACGCACCCGACGGCTACCCGCCACTGCACCCTCGCGACAATGAGGCCTTCCCCGCCTTCCTCGACCGCATCAACGACGGTTGGGTGACCGCCGCCCGCAGCATCAGCCCTACTTCGCCGTCAGCGAGAAGCCGACGGCATCTATTGTCGTCCCGCCCGGCCCAGCTCGGCGGTTGCCAACGCCCTCTCAGCTTGTCATTTTGTCATTTAACCCGAACTTCCGTGATCTTGGGTAGGAGAACCCGGAGTGACCTGGGGTTATGGCTGTGGCCTCAGGTTCCTTCGTGCCTACAGGCTCCTGCGAGGGTCACGGGCACGGGTGTCTTGATCAGCTCGAAAACGCGCCGCTGCAGCGGGGTCGGAATCGTGATCTTCTGCATGCGCTGGCCCGCTATGACGGTGTTTTCCCGGCGCAGGCTGCCCAGATGGTCTAGCAGATCCTGGAATTTCATCACTGGCAGGTCTTCGCCTGTTTTCTTCGTCTGGTCCTTGGTTTTGGCTGCGCTGGAACGCCGGGCCCAGAACTCCGGAAGTTTCGTGATGCGCAAGGCCAGTACCTGCGGGAACGCGATCGAGGCCTCTGCGGAAGCTTGTTAAATCTCCGAATCATCTACCGATGAGTAACATCAAGATTCTTCATCCATAGGTGCTCCATGATGAAGAATTTTCTGCTGTGTGCCATAGCGGGAAACTTCCTCCCGATGGAAGATCAACAACGCTATGCAACGCCCGCCCATTTCGCACAGGGACTTCCGGAGGTCTGGGGCCGGGGAGACGGGATCCTCGCGTTCCGGGATGCATTCGTCGGTGAACGTGAGCGGGGCGAGGTCCTTGCGCAGGTGCCAGACAACGTATGCGGCGAGCATGCAGATCAGGATGTGCGCGCGGACGCGGGCCGCGAGGTAGTGGTAGATCGGCCGGAGGTCCAGGTCGTCGATTTTGATGGTGCGGAAGTCGCGCTCGACGCGGGACAGGTTCTTGTACGCGGCCACGGTGCCGGCTGTATCCAGGACTTCCTTCTTGACCGGAGTCCGGATGACGTAGATTCCGTCCAGTCTCTTCTCCGCCTCGATCTTTTCCGTGTCCCGCTGCCATGTAAATGCGTCATCGGCTATGTCGAGGATGAAGTGTTTTGCGACTTTTCGTTTCTTTATTACCTTGCCGTAGCTATTCAGCCGGTGTCGGCCCTGCCTCGTGGCTTGCGCCGGGCTGGCCTGTGGTGATTATGCGGCCTTGGTGGCAGCGTGGGGTGTGAGGGCGGGCGGGAGCCAGGGGCCGGTGGTGAACAGCTGGCGCAGGGCGTCGAGGGCGTCGATGCCCCACTTGGCGGCGGTGGACAGGTATGACTGCGCGATCGCGAACTCGGCCAGGCCCTCGAGGGTGCGCCAGCAGCCGCCTGAGCTGTGCTGCTGCACCTTGACGGGCCTTACTGATCTTTCCGCCTCGTTGTTCGTGAACTCCGTCACGGCAAGGTCAGTAACGAATCTGAGGATCAGGTCCTCGTAGTCGCGGAACCGGCGCGCCACCCGTCTCGCGTCACGGGCGGCGCGGGTATGCCGCCGCTGGTTGGCGGCCAGGCCGTCGGCGGCGAGCGCCCGGTAACGGTCCAGCAGGCCGGCCAGGACGTCCGCGTCGAGGCGGTCCTTCCCGGCCCCGCGCGCCTGGCAGGCGTGGCAATTGGCCTGCAGCAGCAAGTCCGCCATGGCCGAGGCCCAGCGCTGCTGGGCCGGCTCGAAGTCGTAGATGTCTTTAAGATCACGAAGCAGGTGGGCTCCGCACCAGGCGTGCAGCGCGCCGGTCAGATGCGAGTAGCCGGCGTACCCGTCACGCATCAGCACGCCGGTGTATCCGGGCAGCACCCCGCCGGCGTCGATGTCGCCGGCGGACCGCCCGGCCACGTGCAGGCAGGTCAGGTAGCGGGTGCAGGCCACGTGCACGTACGTCAGGCTCTTCGCGGCCCGGGCGGGGGTCTCGTCGGCGTTCAGCGCCGGGGCGGTGCGCAGCAGCGCCCGGACGTGCTCCATGAACGGCGCCAGCGCGGCGGCGGCGCGGCCGCGGATCCCGGCCATCCACCCGGTGGAGACCTTGATCCCCGCCATCTGGCGCAGCAGCAGCGCGGCCCGCAGCACCGGCACGTGATGCCCGCAGGCCAGGTTCGCCGCCTGCGCCCGGGTCTCCGGCCCGTACACCACCCGGCTGGTCACATCCGCCGGGACCTGCCCGGCGCTGGCCGCCTGACAGCACGGGCACACCTTGGTGATCCTGCGGTACTCGATGATGTACGGCGGGGGCGGCGGGGTGATGTCCCATCGCTGCCGGCGCTCGGTGCGCACCGCCGGCTCCCCGGTCAGGTCCCGCCCGCACCGCCCACATCCCGCGGGCGCGCACTCAATGGTCTCATCCGGGTCATCCGCCAGCCCTAACGTCCTGCCCGGCGCGCCGGGCTGCTTGCCGGGCTGCCGCCCGGTCTTCTCCCGCAGCGACCGGTCCTTGCTCTTCTTCGTGTACGGGCTATCCGACGACGGCGGCTTCGAGGAACTGGAGGATTCGCGCCCTAGCCTGCGCTCTAGCTGCGCGATCCGGTCCGCCTGCCCGGCGATCGTCCCCGCCTGCCGGGCGATCACCGCATCCCTGGCCTCCAGCTCGCGCCGATGAGCCCCAGCCATCACCGCCATGCCCTCGCGCAGCTCGCCGATCAGCTGCTCGGCCGCCTCCAGCCGCACCCGCAGCCCAGCGGCATCAGGCAAACCCGGCGCCCTAATGATCAGCAAGCCGACCCGAAGATCAACGCGACACGCCGGCAACCCCCGCGCCGATCACAACCCGACCGTGATCCGGGTCACGGCCGGCGACACCCACCCCGGCTGAATAGATACACCTTGCCGACCGCCAGGCCGATCGCGTCTTTGCCTTTAAGCCGCCGTCCCCGGCCGCCCCGGACGCGCACTGCGATCTTTTCCAGGTCGCGCTCGGTGGCGTCCAGCAGTTCCTCTCGCTTGCGCGCGCGTTCCTCCGCGAGCAGCGGATTCCGGCAGCAGGCCAGCCTTTCACCCGGGTAATCTGGATGCGTTATCTCGGCGAAATTCTGCTCGTCGAACAGGGACATTTGCAGCGGGCCGCCGTCGGTGGCCAGCGCGGCGACCTGGGGCGCTCGCAGGGCCGTGATCCATGACATGCCGTCCATGCCGCGCAGCTCGCTGATCCGCGCCGTCGTGAGCATTCCGCGGTCGCCGACCAGGATCAGCTCTTTCATTCCGAATTTATCGCGGACCACGGAGATCGCCTCCGCGCAGGATTTGGAATCTGACGTGTTTCCCGGGAATACGCGAACCGCGACCGGCCTGCCTTCGACGTCGGTGAGCAGCCCGTATTCGATCTGCTTGGTGCCGCGCTTGCCGTCGCGGGAATACCCGCGGGGCGGCGAGCTCGCAGCAATGCCCCTCGACCCATGACGATGACAGGTCGAACATCGCGATCCCGCCCGGGGTGATATGACGCCGGGCAAGGTGTCCCTCGATGTCTTCTTGCCGCGTCAGCAGCCAGTCCATTGCAGCGTATACTTCGTCGGGATCGGCGTCGGCTACTCCGAGGTCCTCGCCCAGGGTCGTGTCATTCCACCAGCTGGTGGTAGATAGTTTTGATCCCGGACGCACTACCCTGGAGGTAATCAATGCAAGGGCCAGGTCCCGCTGGCGACATTCCGGGCCGAGGAGCTTCGTCATCCCGAGCTTCTGCGTCATCGCGCAGACCGCCGCCACGTCGCCGTGGCTCAGCGACCGCTCGATCGTTATCTCGCTTTCCGCGTCCACGAGGGTCTTGCCAGCCAGGGTTTTCCGGATGGCGTCAACCGAGCTTGCGGGCAGCTCCGACAAATTGGCCAGCGTTTCTTTCTGTGATTTTCCCTGGCCGTCGCGGTATGAACGGCGCAGCAGGTGCGCTTCGTATTCGTGCCGGGCGCCGTCCTTGGCGATGTAGTGCCTGCGGGTTGTCGCCACGTGCATCGCACCCTGGGCCGCCTGAGCTGCGCACATGCCGCAAGTCTACCGCAATCGCCGTGCTATATCAACTATTTTAGTGCCTACAATTTAGCGAGTCTAGCGCGCTAACTTGGCGTAGTTCCAGGTGAGGAGAGCCACACTACGCTGAGTGATAGGAAGTTCGGTTTAACCTCTCTGCTTCGTGTCGTGGGGCCGGGTTGTTTCCGCTTTGCGGTTCTTCCCGACGTCGTGACGGGTGGCTGGGCGGCGGTTCTTCGATCCAGGCGGTCTTCCGGGGCCGGGCTTGCCGGGTTTCGGCGCGCCGGCCGGGCAGGCGGTCGTCGCGCGGAGGTTCCGGAATCCCCGGCGGACCCTCGCGGGGGTGAGCCGGGCCGGAGGGGCCGGGCGTTCCCAGGGGCGGCGCAGGTCGGTGGCGAGAGGGCGGGCCAGCCGGAGCTGGGCGTGGCAGGCGATGATCAGCCAGGTCCAGCGGTCGGCGGCATGCGGGTCGCGGATCTTGGGGGCGGTCCAGCCGAGTGTCTGTTTGAACAGGCGGAAGGTGTGCTCTATGTCGAACCGGCGCAGGAACGCCTGCCACAGCCGGTCCACCTCATCCGCGCTGGCGCCGGTTCGCGACGACCACAGCGACACCGGCTTGGGGTCACGGTCGCCGGGCAGGTGATCCACCTGCAGGCGGATCAGTGTGCCCTCGATGACCGGCAGCTCCGCTGTGGCCGGCCCAGGCGGCGCGGGCGGCCAGCCGGGGGTGCAGCCGGTCCCAGGCACGGGCTGCCGCCGTCCCGTAGCGGGGGGTCTGTTTCACCGTGGCCACCGTCGGCGTGGGCCAGGTCGCGTCCTCGGCGAGCTTGAACTCGCGGCCGTGCCGGGACGGCAGGCCCGGCCTGCCGCCCGGTAACGGCGCGGGGAAGCACAGCACCCGGTCCGAGCGCAGCCGGCCCAGCCGCCGGGAAGCACAGTCAAGCCGTGGCGCGTGGCCTGCTGATCGGGGGCTGTGGACCGAGGTACACGAACATGTATGAGACTAGGAATGAGACTGCGAAACCGGCCTGGGCCCCTTGGTGCTCGCCACGCTCGGGCGCCCCTCCTGGACAGCGGACCGGCGGACAGTCAGCGCCGGGGAGTGCCCGCGGACAGAAAGTCGACCTGGGCAGGCGCATGGGAGTTCGCAAGTGTTCGGATTGCAGGCCAGCGAGGTGTTGGGGATGTCAGCGGCCAGGCTCGGGCAGAAGCGAACTGCAACTGGAGCTGCAACTGGGAAGTCGGTGAGTACACATACGCACAGTCACGCCGCGTGCTTACCTGCGGAGCCTCCACTCCTTGGCCGTCGTTCTGACCGATGCTATGCATTACGAGTTCAGCATAAGAGGCCATTACGGTCCGCTGCAGTTCAGGGTGGCTTCGGTGACCGAGGTGAACGGCTCTGGACCAGTGCGAACTGCAAACCAGAACTGCCGCAGGTACTTGTACATCAATTGCGGGGCGCGGCCAGCCGTCCAGCGGTCTAAGGGCTCACCTTAGGCGGGTGATGCTCGGCGGCATGGACCCTTGCCAGCATGATCGGGTGGGCCGCTGTCGGGCGCGAGAGCCCGTGGGTGGTGCGACGGCTCTCTTCGGATCCGGACAGTGCCAGTGAAACGCCTTCGGGCGGAAGGAGTGCAGGTGAGCGAGTCCTTCAAGGGAACTATCAATGTCAACATCAGGGATTCGGTGCCTGACTGGGCGCCGTTCGAACCGCCGAAGGCTCCTGATGGCGCGGCGAATGTCGTGTACATCGTGCTGGACGACGTCGGGTTCTCGGCGATGTCCTGCTATGGCGGGCCGATCGGGACGCCGAACATCGAGCGGATCGCTGCTGATGGGGTCCGTTACACACAGTGGCATACGACGGCGCTGTGCTCGCCGACTCGTTCGTGCCTGCTGACGGGGCGTAACCACACGCGCAACTCGATGGCTTGCATCACCGAGGCCGCGGTCGGGTTCCCGAACGCCAGCGGGACGGTCCCGCCGGAGAACGGCATGCTGCCGGAGATCCTCGGCGAGCTGGGCTGGAACACCTACATGGTGGGCAAGTGGCATCTGTGCCCGACCGTGGAGATGAATGTTGCCTCGACGCGGCGGAACTGGCCGTCCGGCCGGGGGTTCGAGCGGTGGTACGGGTTCCTGGGTGCCGAGACCAACCAGTGGTATCCGGACCTGGTGTACGACAACCATCCGGTGGACCAGCCGAAGTCGGCGGCCGAGGGTTATCACCTGACCGACGACCTGACCGACAAGGCGCTGGAGTTCATCAAGGACGCGAAGGTGATCGCGCCGGAAAAGCCGTTCTTCCTGTACTACGCCCCCGGTGCCTGCCATGCGCCGCATCATGCCCCGAAGGACTGGATCGAGAAGTTCAAGGGTCACTTCGACATGGGGTACGAGGCGATCCGGGAGCAGACGCTGGCCCGGCAGAAGCAAATGGGGATCGTCCCGGCCGATACCGAGCTGCCGCCGATCAACCCGATCGGCACCCCCGGGACCCGCACGGGGCCGAAGGGCCAGCCGTTCCCGCCACTGGACGTCACCAAGCCGTGGAACTCGCTGACCGCGGATGAGAAGCGGCTCTTCTGCCGGATGGCCGAGGTGTACGCGGGGTTCCTGGCGCACGCCGACCACCACATCGGCCGGCTCCTGGACTACCTGGAAGAGTCCGGACAGCGGGACAACACCATGGTCATCCTGGTGTCGGACAACGGGGCGAGCGGCGAGGGCGGCCCTAACGGGTCGGTCAACGAGAACAAGCTGTTCAACGGCATGCCCGATGATATGCAGTCGGCTCTCGCGATGCTCGACGAGCTGGGCGGGACGAAGACCTACAACCACTATCCGAACGGCTGGGCGATGGCGTTCAACACGCCGTTCAAGATGTGGAAGCGGTACGAGTTCAACGGCGGCACCGCCGACCCGTGCATCATCTCCTGGCCGACCGCCACGCCCGGCGCCACCGCCGGCAAGGGCCAGCTGCGGCACCAGTACCACCACGCCATCGACATCGTCCCGACCATTCTCGAGACCCTGGGCGTCGAAACTCCAGCGACCATCAAGGGCCACGTGCAAAGCCCCTTCGACGGTGTCAGCATGCGCTACAGCGCCGAGATGGAATCTGCGCCATCGGCCAGGAAGACCCAGTTCTATTCGATGCTCGGCTCCCGCGGGATCTGGCACGACGGCTGGAAGGCTGTCACCACGCACCCGACGATCAGCGGCTGGAGCCAGTTCAATGATGATACCTGGGAGCTGTACCACGTCGACGAGGACCGGGCCGAGCTGCACGATCTGGCAGCCGAGCATCCGGAGAAGATTCGGGAGTTGGTCAACCTGTGGTTCGCCGAGGCTGGCGCCAACAGCGCGTTCCCGCTCGATGACCGGTCCCCGCTGGAGATTATCCTGACACCGCGGCCGCAGCTGACGTCCCCGCGCGACCGGTATACCTACTATCCCGATACCGCCGAGGTACCCGAGGCGCAGGCGGTCAACATCCGGAACCGGTCCTACTCGATCGGGGCGCTGGTCGACATCCCAGCCGTCGGCGCTGCGGGAGTGCTGTTTGCCCAGGGGGCGCGGTTCGGCGGGCACTCCCTGTACGTGAAGGACAACCGGCTACACTACGTCTACAACTTCGTTGGCATGATGGAGCAGAAGGTCGATGGGACCGAAGACCTTCCCGTGGGCGAGAACCTGATCCTGTCGGCCTCGTTCAACAAGGACGGCGAGGACCCGCCGGGCGTGGCTACCGGGATCTTGTCTCTTTACCACGGGGAGAAGAAAGTCGGCGAAGGCCGGATCAAGACCCAGCCAGGGAATTTCAGCCTCGCCGGCGAAGGTCTGTGCGTCGGCCGGGACAGCGGCGAGCCCGTGACCGACGACTACCCGGGCGATCACCCGCACAAATTCACCGGAGGCACGATCAACCGGGTAGCTGTCGACGTCAGCGGGGATCCATACATCGACCTTGCGCGTGAGGCCGCGGCAATGCTCGCCCGAGAGTAGGCGGCGGTCGGCGGTACAGCAGTTCCGGCCCGATGGGTCATGGTTGCTGTTCGGCACCCAATGCGTGAGCATCCTGCCTCGGCAAGGGTCCGGTCTCGGCGATCCGTGCCGATAAGCGCGACCCAAGGAAGCCGGTGATCGGGAGGGGGCGGGGTCGCGCCGCTCCCTTCCACACCACCGGGCATGCGGGCCCGCAATCCGGCGCTTCGTCGCCGCCGTCCCGCTGGTCCTCATGCGTGCCTATGCCTGGCTGGAAGACCGGGTCGATCGTCACCACATCGCTCGTTCGCGGCCGGTCTGCCTGATCGGCGCGCCGGCCCCAGGTCCATGAAGCGGGCCCAGTCCCGGTACGGGCCCGGATCGCAGTGCTGGAGCGCGATGGTCTGCTCCGACCCGCCGGGGATGTCGCGCAGCCGGGCCCTGATGAAACGCAGCTCAGCTTCTTATGCGGACCCGCCGCAGCTTCGGGGTCTTCGGCCGCCGGGCCTGCTGGCAAGCGCGCTGATGGGCCCGCCACGCACGGTAGGCTCCCCGGCCGCTCGTTGGCGGCCACCTCCCGCTACACCGTGGAGACAGCCTTGCCCAGCCGGGCAGCAATCCTGGTGAAGGACTGCCCGGCATGCAGGCCGAGAGTGATTTCCTCCCGGTCAGCCAGCTTCAGCCGCCCCGGCCCGGGCACCCACCCGTCCCGGCGGACCTGCCGCCGCGAGGCGTGGCAGCCCACGACCAGCGCGACACCCTGACGCGAGCAGCCCACCTGCGGGCCGATCTCCCGCAGCGACAAGCCCCTGGCCTTCAGCCGCAACTGGACCGGGTACGCCGCACAGATCGCCCGGACCCACGATTGCCGGTCACGCCGGTTCCCTCCTTGTCCCTGCCCCGGTCACCTGCGCGCTACCGCGCGCGTGCACGAACGCGGCACCCCTGTCCTCACCGGCCCGCTGAAGGGGCGGGTCGGTGACGGCGCATTCGTCCACCGCCACCGGGCAGCGCGGTAGAACGCGCACCCGCCGGCAAGCTCCGCCAGATCCGGCGGGCCGCCGGACAAGCCCCGCGGGTTCCGCCACGGGGCACGATCGTCGATCCGCGGGAAGGCGCAGCCCGATCGGCAGTTATACCAGGTCGGCAGGGCTGCTCACCGAGAGCACGGCCACCCGGTCGCCGGGCCGCAACGCCGACGGCCGCTGAGCGAAGTGGGCGGTGCCATGACTTCGTCCCTGTGACGATGTGGCCCTCGCTCAGGATGGGAGGCGGCGGGTCAGTACGCTTCCGCTGGCGTCCACGACTGGCTCATCCTGCATGGGATTGGCCAGGTGGCAGGCGACCAGGCTGGGCGGGATGCCCACACCGGTGCTGGCCGGCGCACCGCGACCAGCGCTCGGCAGCGCCAGGCCGTCGCGGAGGGTAGCCGACCGCGACCCGACGCCGATGCCGGACGTGAGGACCGGCACAGCATGGCTCCGGCACAGCTCAGCCCGCTGATCGCCCTTGGCCAGGGCGGCGTGCCTCGGGCAGCGGGGGTGGAAGCGGCAGCCCGCTGGGATCGCTGTCGGGTCCGCTGGCTCGCCCGCCAGCACGGTGAGTGGGCTGGCCCCGGGCTCGCGTTCCGCGTCTGGCAATACTGAGATCAATGCCTGAGTGTAGGGGTGCTGTGGCCTGAGCAGCACCTCCGATACGGTTCCGATCTCGACGATCCGGCCCAGGTACATGACCGCCACCCTGTCGGCGATATTCCAGGCCACACCGAGATCGTGGCTGGCGATCAGGGCGGACAGCGAAAGCTGATCCCGCAGGGCGAGGACCAGCTTGAGGATCTCGCCTCGCGCCGAGGCATCGAGGGAGGACACCGGCTCATCGGCAACGATCACGGAAGGCCCGAGCGCGAGTGCGCCGGCGATGACTACCCGCTGCTGCTGACCGCCGGACAGTTCATGCGGATAGCGGGCGATGAACTGCTCGGGCGGCCGCAGCCCAGCGCGGGCCAGCGCCTTGTGAACCCGAGCCGTCAGGCCGCCGCGTATGCCATGCATGCGCGGTCCCTCTGCCACGGCGTCGAACACGTTTTGCCTCGGGTTCAGCGCCCCGGCTGGGTCCTGCAGCACCAGCTGGACGTGGCGGCGATGTTCCTTGAGCGCGGCGCTCGAATACCGGAGCGGCGCTGCGGCGTACCAGATCTCTCCGCTGGACGGCCGGACCAGCCCGACGAGGGCGCGGGCCAGTGTGCTCTTACCGCAGCCAGACTCGCCGATGAGCGCGACGATCTCGCCTTGCCGGATCGCAAGGTTCACATCGTCGACAGCGTGCGCGGGGCCCCGACCGCGCCGTGCGGGGAACACGACCCGAAGGTTGCGTGCCTCGAGAACCCGAACGCCGTTCACCGGACCGGCAGGCGCGGTAGTTCGGCCAATCATCGAATCCGCCGCCCACGCTGCGGCCGGCTCCGCGGCGCCGCCCACGCTCAGCGTCTGCTCGGTTCCTGCGGGCGCCCCCACCGAATCCGTCGCGTTGGCGATTTTGACGCAGGCCGACGAGCGGTTCGGTCCCGCCGGCCACAACTCGACCTCCCGGGTCAGGCACTCAGGGAGTGCCTCGGGGCATCGCGGCGCAAAAGGGCAGCCTGCGAGCTCGGCGCGGAGGTCGGGCGGCTCGCCCGGCAGACCTGCCGGGGAGAGCCTCGAAGCGGGATCGCCAGTGCGCGGGAAGGCTCTGGACAGGACCCGGGTATAGGGGTGTCGCGGCTCACGGAGCAGCTGGCGGGATGCTCCGATTTCGACGATCTTCCCGGCGTACATCACGGCCAGAAGCTCGCAGGTGTCGCCCAGTACCGAAAGGTCATGGCTGATGACGATCATGCCGATGCGCCGTTCCCGGACCAGCTCAGTAAGCAGCGCGAGGATCTGTGCCTGCACGATAACATCGAGCGCGGTGGTCGGCTCGTCGGCGATGATCAGGTCGGGGCGGCAAGCCAGCGCCATGGCGATCATCACCCGCTGCCGCTGGCCTCCCGACAGCTCGTGCGGGTAGCTCGCCTGCCTGGCGGACGGGACGCCGACGCTATCGAGCAGCTCGGCGGACCGAACGTCCGCGTCCCGCCGACTGACGTTCTCGTGCAGCAGGATCGGCTCCCGGATCTGCTCACCTATCGTCTGCACCGGGTTCAGGGCGCTCATAGCGCCCTGAAAGACTACCGACGCTTGCGCCCAGCGTACGGCGCGCAGCTTCTGCCAGCCGAGGCCGACCACGTCCTCACCCTTGAAAAAGATCTGGCCGCTGACACGTGCGGTCGGGGGCAGCAGGCGCAGTAGGCTCAGCGCCACGGTCGTCTTACCGCAGCCAGACTCTCCGGCCATGCCCAGCGTCTGTCCCGCCGCCAGCGTGAATCCGACGTGACGTACCGCCCGCACGTCCTCCCCGCCCGCGCGGTAGGTAATGGCGAGGTCGCGCACTTCCAGCAACTGGGGATCTTCGTCCGCGTGGAGCGGTGACATGCCGCTCGCACTACGGCGCTCGCTCACTGAGCTCACAGCTCCCTCGGCATACGTGGGTTCAGGATATTCTCGGCCGCCCGCCCGACCAGCGTGAATCCCAGAACGACGATCAAGATCGCGATGCCGGGAGGCAGCACATACCACCACGCACCCTGGGTGACGGCGCCTTCCCCCAACGCCTGGTTGATCATTGATCCCCAGGACACGTCCGTCGGGTTGCCCAACCCGAGAAACGTCAGGGTGGCCGCCGACAAGATCGCGCCCGCCACGGTAAGCGTGCTGGATACCAGGATGAGTGGCGCGACGTTTGGCAGCACTTGTCTGAACACCAGTTGCCTGTCCCCTGCGCCGAGCGCCTTCGCACGTTCGATAAACGGCCGCGCCTCGACGGCGAGCGTCTGGGCGCGGATCAACCGGGCTGTGCCGGGCCACGAAGTCACCGCGATTGCGATGGTGATCGAGGTGTCCCCCTGGCCGAGAACCGCCGCAAGTGAGATCGCCAACGGCAGGGCAGGCAGCGCGATGAACCAGTCAGTGACTGCCATCAGCATCCGGCTGGCGATCCCGCCGTAATGGCCGACGGCGAGCCCGATCGCGGTACCGAGCAACATCGTGAGCGCGGTGGCGATGACACCTATGGCGAGGGAGGGCCGAGTCCCCCAGATCAACAGCGTCAGCACCGAACGCCCGGACTGGTCGGTGCCGAGCGGGTAGCGGGCGCTAGGCGGCGCGAGCGACGGCCCGGTCGCATCGACCACGCTCAGCTCGCTTGGGTGGATGAACAGCGGCGCGGCCAGCGCCAGCACGGTGATACCGACCAGGATGCCGAGTCCGGCCACCGCAGTCGGCCTGGCGACGAACGCGCGGGAAAATCTGCGCACAGCAGCTAGGCGGGGCGGCGCGGCAGCCACGGCTGCCGTGCTGACCGCGGTCATTGCCGCCTCACCCGTGGATCGAGGTATCGGTAGAGCAGGTCTGCCAGCAGGTTGAACACGATCACGGAGGCACTGAAGATGATGAACGTTCCCTCGAGCAGCGGCAGGTCGGGGATCTGCAGCGCCTGGTAGGTGAGGTAACCGAGGCCCGGCCAGGAGTAGACGGTCTCGACCACGATCGCACCGCTGACTATCGTGCCAACCTGCAGGAAGATCACGGTGACCGAGGGAAGCAGTGCGTTCGGCACGGCGTGGCGCCGCCGCACTTCCGCATCGCGCAGACCCTTAGCCCTGGCAGTGACCAAATATGGGCTCCCCAGCTCGTCGATCACCGATGAGCGCATAATCATCTGGTACTGCGCGAAGATCACCAGCACCAGAGTCAGGCACGGCAGTACCAGGTGCCGGATCACGTCGAGGATATGCGCGGGGTTCAGGCCGGCTGCCGTCCCTGGCGTGGACATGCCGCCCGCCGGGAACAGCGGCGGGATCGGCCCGAAGCCGCCGCTGAACAAGACGAGCAGGATGATCCCGAGCCAGAACGTCGGCACCGACCACAGCGTGATCGCAGCTCCCGTTGAGGTCCGGTCGATCAGGCTGCCCGGGCGCCAGCCGCTCCGGATGCCGAGCCAGATGCCAAGCACCACCGACACCACCGTCGCGCTGCCCATCAGCAGCAGCGTGGGCCAGAGCCGCTGGGCGATCAGCGAGGCAACCGAAGTCTGGAACTGCCACGAATAGCCCAGTTGACCCTGCAACGTATCAACTACGAAGTGTCCGAAGCGCTCCCACACTGGCTGGTTCAGCCCAAGTTGCTTGACGAGGAATGCCATCTGCCTGGCGCTGGTGGGACGGCCCCGGGTCAGCGCCGCCACTGGGTCCGATGGCATGAGGCTGAAGATGATGAAACCGACCACGAGAAGAACAGTGAAGCTGATCACGGCCGCGGCAAGTTTGCGGATCAGGTAATGGAGGAAATCGCGGCGGCTGGAGTCCTGCCCCGGGGGACGAGCGGACTCCAGCGCGTTCAGGCCCCGGGCCGACAGCGGAGCGGCGGCTGCCATGGGCTATTCCCGCTCTCCTGCGGTGGCACGGCGCCTGATCAGAAGGCCGGCGCCGGCGAGCACGATCACAGCCACCACGGCGACCACGATCCAAAGCGTGCCGCCGGACGAGGCGTCGCCGCCGTCAACCGGCGCGGCGGTCCTCCAGTTGATGAACAGGTTCTGCTGCGGGTAGAAGCCCTGGGCGCCGGGCCTGCCGTAGAAGAAGCCCTCCACATGGTCGGTACGCACGGCGCTCAGGGTGTCGCCGTAGTACAGCATGATGTCGACGTTGGCGTTGTAGAGGATCTTCTGCATCTGGTCGATTGTCTGCACCCGCTGCGCCAGGTTGAACTCGGTGGCTTGCTGGCTGAAGAGATTGTCGTAGGCATGGTTGCAGAAGAACGCGTCGGTGTTCCCGCCGGTTCCGTTGTTGAGCGGCAGGTCACCGCAGGTTTGGATGGATAGCAAATAGGTCGGGTCGGGCCCGGTGGTCCAGGCGTCGGAGAGGATGTCCCAGTCGCCCTTCGGGAGCTCGGCGTTGAGCTGGTTGAAGCTCATCGATTGGACGTTGAGCTTTATCCCGATCGCTTGCAGCCATTCCGCCAGGTAGGGAGCCATCTCCGCGTCGGTAATTTGGTCCGAATGGATGCCAAAGCGGAAGACGAGGGGTTTATGGGTTTTGGGGTCAATCCGCACGCCGCCAGGGCCCATCTTGTACCCGGCGGCGTTGAGGATCTGGTTCGCCCGCGCCGGGTCGTAATTCAGGGCGCTTCCGGCCGGGTTTCAGGCCGGCGCGGCGGCCCTTGCGGGCGGGGGCGGCGTTGCGGGCCGCGGCGCGGGCCAGGGCACGGGTGAGCTCAGTGCCGCAGATCCAGGCGGCGTGCTCGGCTGCGACCAGGGCGGGGCTGGCGGAGCGGAAGATCGGGCCGGTGGAGGGCCCGGCGCCAGTGATGGCGGACTTGGCTTCTTTCAGGGATGTCTCCGACCCGGCCCACCGCCAGGCGTAGGCGGCAGCGAGCTGCCCGGCCGGGTAGCGGGTGTGGTCGGCTAGGTCGGTGATGAGGCAGAACAGCTCGCCGGTGTCCTGGCCGTCGACGTCCACCAGGTATTCGATGACGCGGATCTTCAGGCACCAGCGGCCGCCGGGGGGCCCTCCGGTCAGGTAGCTGTAGTAGCTGCCGTCGGGCAGGAAACCGCCGATGCGCGGCAGCGCGAGGTCGCTTTTGACGCGGATCAGAACGTGGGTGCCGGTGGCCAGCATCGCCGCGACCCGGCCGGCGCCGGGAAAGTTGCGGTCCATCACCCAGAGCCGGCCGGCGGTGAAGATCTGGGGGCAGATGGTGAGCATCGAGTCCAGCAGCGCCTGCTCGCCCTCGGCCTTGGGCCCGCCGGACGGGCCGGAGACTACCGCCAGGGCGGCGCGGGTGGAGGCGTCGGTGGCCAGCAGGTCACGGACCTGTGGGTAGGGCGCGCTGTCATCAGCGGTCCCGGTCGAGCCGTACGCGGCCCGGTTGGCGGGGGTGTCGGGGACGCGCGTCACCGACCCGTCGATCGAACACAGCTGCAGCTCATGGCCGCTGTCCCCGACGCGCACGGCCCGGTAGTCATGGTCGCGGTGCTCGGCGTCCACCGCGGCCAGCAGCCGTGCCTGCAGCCCGGCCAGGGGCGCGGGGCCCAGGGCGGCCCGCCACGTTGACAGCACCTTGGCGGTGGGCGCCTGATACGGGCGCTGCCAGGGCACCAGCACCAGATCACCCAGCAGCGCGGACATCACCTCCGCGTACCGGCGGGGTTCCACGCCCACTGCGGGTAGGCTGGCGGCAAGTAGCCGGCTGCGGCGACGGCGAGCCCATCCCAGATCTTGGTCACCAGTTCCTTTCGGCTGACCGCCAGCGCGATTGCCTCGCGCACGCGCGGGTCGGCCAGCGCGGCCTTGCCGTTGCCGAAATGCCGCCCGGACCGGGTCACGGCGCCGGGGTTGAACTCTATCCCGGTCCAGCCGTTGGAGACTTGCGGATAGAGCCCCAGGTCCTTGTCGGTCTTTAGCGCCTCATATTGCGTCGCGGTCAGGCCGTCGATCTCGTCGATCTGGCCGCTGCGCAACGCGGCGACCGCAGCATCACCGTTCGTGAAATACTGCATGATCAACGTATTGTATTTCGGCGCTCCCATGAAGAACTTTGTGTTGGCCTTCAAAATCGTGTACTGGTTCGGGACGTAGCCGGCCAGGATCCACGGGCCGTAGCCGACTACGGGGAAGTTCATGTTCTTAAAGTTCGCGAGGTTCGATCCTTGCTTCGCCCAGATGTGCTCGGGCACGATTGGGATGCTCACGTAGAGCATGTTTGCTTCCGGCCGCTTGGTCGTGATCACAAGCATGCTGGCGTTCGGCGCAGTAACATTGGCAAATTCGGCGACCAGCGCCCCATCGGCAGTACCCGCGACCGGGTTTTTCATGATGAGGTTCAGCGTCCAGGCGGCATCTTCCGCCGTGATCGGAACCCCGTCTGTCCACCTCAACCCGGACCGTATCTTAAAGATCCAGATGAGTTTGTTCGCCGATGTCGTCCACGAGGTTGCCAGGTACGGTGCTGGCTGACCCTGCTCGTTGATGGTTGTGAGGGTCGGGTAAATGCTGCCGAGGACGTTGAGCTCACCGTTGAAGTAGGCGAGGAAGGGGTTGAACGTCGCGATCGACGTGTCGGCGGCGATCCGCAGGGTGGAACCTGACGAAGGCGCTGTTGTGGCCGAGAAAGCCGCCGCAGCGGGGTGCGCGGCGCCCACGGCGGCCGCACCCAATGCCAGGATGATGCCAAACGCCGCCATAGTGACAGATCGCGCCGATCGCGCGGTTGGTACGAGGCACTGGGTTCGGGGGGTTTTCATCCGGGTGGCTCCTTTATGGCCGCGGAGAAGCCCGTAACAGGCTCGGGTCCGTCACGGGGCAGTTGCGGGTCGGCCCGGGCGGTTTCGGTCCGAGCCGGAAGGGCCTGGTGGGCCCGGATTTCGGCGCAGGGCCGCGGCTTCCCTGATACCTGCAGCCAGTGGGACCGGGTGACCCGGGCCTCGGCCCGGGTCACCCGGTCCCACGACACGACACGCACCCACAAGACACGGAACCATCTCAGCAGATCCATCCCGTACGAGCGGCACCTCGCCACCGATCGGCCCGCCGCCTGAAGGTCGCGCACATACCAGCCACGGCATCCACCGGCCGCCCCGCCTGATCCAGCAGCCGGTAACGCTCCTGCGGATCCTAGCCGTTCGCAATTCAGCCTGGAACACTTGCCGCGATCTTCGTCACCCTCGCCGGCGAGGCGGGGTTCCCCTAATGGGGGCTACCGGGTCATTCCGAGCGGGACGTCAGCCCCGTCCACCGCAGTCACGGCCGCCACCGTGCTCGCCGAGGCCAAAGCCGTCGGTCGAGAGCAGGCCGTTCCGCATCTGCCACCTCGGCGACATCCTCATGCTTGGCCCGGGCCCCGACTACGCCGACGCCGGCCAGATCCGCGCCAAACTGCGGCAGCTCCACGGCCCCGGCCAGGGTCACAGTCCGGGGCGGCCGAGCGTGAGGGCCACGGGCCCGTACCCAGTCCTACTGGCATGTGAGCCCAGGGGGAATTAGAGCCGCAAGTGAACAACCACGCGCTCGAGGCGGGGAGTGTTCGGCCATCTCGCGGCCGGGATTCGTCATGCCCGATCTGCCAGCCCTCAGGGGTGACCGCGGCGCGGACATCTGCCGAGACCGAAGTCCTTCAGTGGTCTTGTGCGATCTTGAAGCCGGGTGGGCAAGGTCCTCTCATGCCGCGGGGCACGCGCCGTTCGCTGCCCGCGCGGCTGTCGTGCTGCGCCTGGGAGATCCCAGGCGCGCCACCTCATCGTCGGCGGGCGCAGCTCAGGCCACCAAGATCCTAGAGCAGGCGGACCACGGGCAGGGCGCTCCCACGGTGCTGGTCCACGGATACCTGCTGGACGGGCGCTCCCGGCAGAAGAAGGTGATCTGCTTCGGGTTGACATCCAGGCCAGGAAGGTGGTCGGCTGGGCGATGGACGATAACCGGCTGCCGGAGTGCTGGATCCCGCCCGGTCAGATCCTGGAATGCCGGGTGCTGCTGGAGACCTACCATGATCTGCAGGCCGAGCACACCGCGAGCTCGCCACCGCGTTCCCCGACGACCTGCGCCGCATCGATGCCCAGCCACTCGATGCCAAGAAGAAACTGGCCGTGGCGGCGGGCATCGGGCGCCACAATGACCGGGATCTTTGGAGTTGGCCCAGTCGTCGCGGGCACCGGCCGCCGGGGGTGGAGGATCCAGGACCGTGGAGCAGGCGCTCATGCAGTGCGGGCGCCGCTGCGGTCGGCTTGGCTGGTGCCGCAGCGTGATGATCAGGAGCCTGCACCCACCAAACGTAAGGCCACGGACCGCGACGAACACGCCGCCTACCCGGGCCCGCGGCGCTCCCAAGGTCCGCCTGATGACGGCAAGGCCCAAGCTCGTTGGTGTCAGTTGTGGTGTCACCCTGCCCCTCGATGCGAAGTCTCGCCGAGCCGGTTGATGGCGGTCGTTGGCGTTGGTCGGCCGACGAAGCGCGGCGTACCTGGACCGTGACAGGCGCCTCGGTGGTGCAGCTATTCACCTTGCCGAGCTTCCGCTGACAGACCCTAGGATGCCGTCGAGCCAGCCGTAGACGGC
This sequence comes from uncultured Actinomycetota bacterium, assembly GCA_963820395.1. Classification (GTDB taxonomy): domain Bacteria; phylum Actinomycetota; class Actinomycetes; order Streptosporangiales; family Streptosporangiaceae; genus DATFVJ01. The sequence goes on from CAWGAE010000011.1 coordinate 47,775, forward strand.
CTGGTTGCGGGTCTGGGGATCCATGGGGGCGCAGTGGTATTGCGCGCCTTCGGCCGCAGTGAAGTAGCGGTAATGCTTACGGCTCCGCAGCAGCTTGTAGACCTCGCTTCCCTGCCCTGAGGCGGGAACGACGAACGCGTCGTACTGGTAGCTGGTGACCAGCGTGGGCGCGGTGACCCCGGCGGCTACCTGGGCCACGGAGAACTTCATCAAGGTGGTGCCGAGGTCATACAGGTCGCTGAAGACGCGCCCGGCGCGTGCGGCCAGCAGGTACTGCCTGCCGTATCCCTCGGACGTCTTCGCCAGGGTGTACCGTTTGCCGGCGCCCAGGGCGGGGACGAAGTCCTTCTGCCAGGCGTCATTGACCTGCTCCTTGGTGGCCCCACTGGCCAACAAGGACGCGATCTGCGGCAGCAACGTCTTCCAGGAGAGCCACACGCTGAGGAATCCGGGGTCGGCGACGACAGCGGCGAGCCGGTGCTCGAACGCGGCCGCGCGGATGACGAGCTCGCCGCCCAGGCTCGACCCGATCAGGGCGATGCGCGAGGGGTCCACGTCCGGCCGCGACAGCAGGTAGTCCACGACGGGGATGATGACATTTTCCCAGTCGGGCCGGAACGGGATCTGCCGCTCAAACAGCATCGAGCCCTGTCCGGGTCCCTCGAAGAGCAGGGCGTTGTAGCCGCGCTCGAGGGCCGCCGCCGCGCCCATTGCATACAGGGCGACGTACTGGGCGTCCTGGCCGTTGTTGAGGATGACGGTGGGGCGGCGCACCGGCCGGTCATCGGGGCGCAGCAGGTAGCCGGGCATCCAGGTGCGGCCGTAAGGGATGCGTACCGGCTCGAACGGCGGGTCGAAGAGCTGGGTGGCGTGCTGCCAGCAGCCTTGCATGGCCGCGTACGCGCCGGCCTCCTGGGCCCCTACGGTGGTGCCGAGGATGAAGTACAGGCACATGTCGTAATACGTGGCCGCGCGCAGGTAGGCGCTCCGCGCGCTCGCCGGGTGCCCGGCGGCCAGTTCCCCGTCGGCTAGCGTACGGGTGCGCTGGGCCAGGGTCAGGAAGGTGTCGTAGTACGTCTGGAAGGACGCGCCCGCCGCGTTGACCTGATTGACCGCCGTGACAAGCTCGCCGAACTCGGCGCATCCGTACCCGATGCTGCCGAACGCGAACAGGGTCTCGAAGTCAAGGACGGGTGACCGCGGGAACAGGGTCTGGAGCTGCTGGGGCACGGCAGGCGAGGCCTCTGCGGCTAGGGCGGTACCGCCTGTGCCTATGCGTCCCGCTGCCAGCAGCGCTGCGGCGCCCCCGCCGAACATGCCCGCGCGCAGCAGTGACCGCCGGGAGTGGCGGGAAGCTGGATCCCCGATCGCCTGGTTCCCGGCGGGCAGGCCGCCGTTCGCTTCTCCTCGGCTAGCGGGATCGTAAGCCTGCTTCATCTCCCCGGGCATCTCGCTCACGGGCGTCTCGGCAAAATGCCCGAAGGTCACGAAATCTGTGTTGTCGCTCATCTCACTCCTTCCGTGCTTCTCCGGGATGGGATCGGTTCCAGCCTCTGGACGGAGGGTGTCTTTATCTGTGTTGTCGCTCATCTCACTCCTTCCGTGCTTCTCCGGGATGGGATCTGTTCCAGCCTCTGGACGGCCAGGGTGTCTTTTGTCCAGCTCCCGGCGGCCTGGTGATGGCCGAGCGCGAGACAGGTCGATGGCGAGGTTGTTGGCGGAGGCCAGGGTGCCGGGGTGGTCCTCGCCCAGGACGCGGAGGTACGGGGTCAGGGTGTCGTCGTCCAGCTCCCGTGCCTTGTCGTAGCGGCCCAGGTTCTGCAAGACAGTGACCGGAGTGGTCGTCGCATTCAGCGTGCCGGGATCGTCGGGGCCGAGCTGTTCTCGGCGGTGCTGGTACAGGCGGTGAGCCAGGTTGTAGCCGTTGCGGGCGTCACCGCGCCGGATCAGGTACCAGGCGGCGTCATGGTCAATGTCCGCAGAGCCGCCGTGCTGGACTCGGGGTCGGGGGCGAGCAGGTGAGGGAGCAGCCGCGCCCACCCGGGCCAGATCGATGGCAGCTCCTCGGCGCCGGGGTGGTTCGCGGCCAGCAGTGCTACTGCCCCGTCCCGGGTATCAGCCGCCTCCTCTGGCGGCAGGTAGCCGCGAAGGATCGCCTGGGTGAGCCGGTCCATCTGCAGCCCATGCTGGTCCAGGCGGGCCAGCGCCTGCTGCCGGACCCGGACCAGCGCTTGCCGCCACGCCACCGGGTCCGCCGCCTTGTCGGCCAGCGGCGCGGGAAGCTCCGCGACGGCGCGGGGAAACCAGGCCGCCGGGACCGGCTCGGGGGCCAGGAACGCGCAAACGGCAGCCAGGTCGGCGGCGGCCGGGTCCTCGCCGTGCAACCGGTCGAACGTCGGCTGGGTCACCGCGTCAGCGATCGCGGATACGCAGTGGACCGGCCCTGGTCCAGGACCTCGGCGGCGCGGGCGGCCAGCAGGTCCAGGTACTCGGCGGCGGGCGTGCCGGTCCCGAGTGTGTCAGAAACCCGGTCCCGGCCATACTAGCGGCCTGGGCCAGCGCCAGCGGCAGGTCCCCCAGCGCCTGCGCCACCCGGCCCGCGTCAGCCGCGCCCAGCCCGGGCACCCGGTTCACAAGGATCGCCACCGGGCTCGGCCCGGGCCAGCACATCGACCTTCACCGGCACCGCGACCTCGGCCCAGACCCTAGGGCCCGCTAGGTGATCAGCACATGCCCGGCCCCGCTCGGCAGCGCATCGGCCACATCCTCCGGCCCGCTGGCATTATCGAAGACCAGCAGCCACGGGTCCCGCTGTCGCAGCTCGGCCAGCACCGCACTCCGCGCCGCCGCCAGCCCTTCCCCCGGCTCCGCGCAGCGCAGCCCCCCAGCCAGCGCCGCCAGCTGCTCCCCTATCTGCCCAGCCGCCTTGGCGTTGACCCACCACACCAGGTCATACCCGCCCGCGAACCGGTGCGCGTACTCGATCGCCAGCTGCGTCTTGCCGACCCCGCCCATACCGTACAGCGCCTGCACCACGGCCTTATCTCCGGGCAGCAGCGCCTCGCACCTGAACCAGCAGGCCATCCCGCCCAGTGAACCCCGGATCCGTGCAGCGAAATTCTACCCCGCGGCCTTCTTTCCGGCCGCCGCGGCCCGGCCCCGCCCGGACGGCTCAGGCTCCCGGGAACCCTGGTTGGTCCGCATCTGGTCCACGAGGCATGCACGTGGGCAAGGGCTCAGCGTGGCCGGGCCAGGGCTGGTCACCTGGTGCGCAGGTACCACGCCCACGACGACCCGGGCCGCATGGCAGCTGGGGTCGGCGGCTCGTCGACGGTCTGAGACAATAGCCTGGTGCGCGTGGTTACCGAGCCGCAGCTTCGGGCGGTGCTGGGTGGCCTGCCAGGCATTCCGCGGGTGGTTATGAGCGGCAATTTCGCCACCCCTTGGCGAGCCTTGGCCGTCCTTGACGGGGCCGTTGCAGGATTCCGGCTGTTCGCGATAAATGCGCAGGTGGGCGTTCCGGAGCGCGACGGGGTGATCCTGGAGTCACCGTTTGTCGGCCCGGGCATGCGCGCCCGCGAAGGGCTGCGGTACTTCCCGTGCCGCCTGTCCCTGGTGCCGGATCTGCTCAAGGACGCGCTGCCGACCGACGTGGCGCTGGTGCACACCTCGATGCCGGTGGATGGCGCCGTCTCGCTGGGCATCGAGGTGAACATCCTGCCCGCCGCGATCGAGGCCGCGCGGGCGCGTGGCGGGCTGGTCGTCGCCCAACTCAACCCGCGCATGCCCTACACGTATGGCGATGCGGTCCTGGCCGACGACGAGGTCGACTACGCGATCGAGGTGGACGAGCCACTGCCGTCGCCGCCACCGCGCCCGGCGGCGGAACTGTTCCAGTCCATCGGTGAGCGCGTCGCCGCGCTGGTGCCAGAGGCTGCGACGCTGCAGCTGGGGATCGGCGCGATTCCCGATGCCGTACTGGCTGCGCTTACCGCGCGGCGCGGCCTCGCGGTGTGGTCGGAAATGTTCAGCGATGGCGTGCTCGCCCTGGAGAAGGCCGGGGCGCTGAACCCGGGCAACCCGGTCACCACGTCGTTCGCGTTCGGCAGCGCGGACTTGTATGACTGGATAAACTGCAATCCGCGAATCCGGATGCTACGGACCGAGAAGACCAACGACCCAGGCCTGATCGCCAAGCAGCCGAGGCTGGCGGCGGTGAACGGCGCGCTCCAGGTCGACCTGTTCGCGCAGGCGAACGCGAGCCGGGTGCACGGGGTGATCTTTTCCGGTTTCGGCGGCCAGGCCGACTTTGTGGTCGGCGCGTTGCATTCGCCCGGTGGCCGGGCGGTCATCGCCCTGCCTTCCTGGCATCCCAGGGCCAACGTGTCCACCGTCGTGCCACGGCTGGCGGGCCCGGTGACGTCCTTCCAGCACAGCTTCATCGTCAGTGAACAGGGCACCGCGGCGATCTGGGGTAATGACGCCGCCACCCAGGCGGGGCAGATTATCGATGAGGTAGCGCACCCGTCCGTCCGTGACGAACTGCGCGAGGCGGGTCGCGGCCTCGGATTCCAGCTGCGCTGAGGCGACGCCCGGCAGCGCGGGCGAGTCGCCGGGGGATCACCCGCCGGATGCGGGGAACCGCCGTGTTGCCTTGGCGCTGCCCGCGCGGAGGGTCCCCCCGGCCGGTTGTCCAGCGTGTCGAGGAGACGCGGGCGGACGTACGCGACGTGGTTGTGCAGATCATCGGCGGCCCAGCCCGACGTCGGGACGGGTTCCAGCACTGCGACGTCCACCGTGCCCGGATGCATAGCCAGAACGCGTTACGCCACTTGAGCTCCCGCTGACCTGTTCAACCGGTCTGCACATCACCCGCCCGCGAAACCGCTGCATGCCGATCCGCCGCGCCTTCTGACGGGCTCCCAGGCCGGATCCCGGAGATCTGCAAGTCCTAGTCGGGGTGGCCGGATTTGCATTTGAACCGGCGGCCTCTTCGTCGCGAAGCCAAGTTTGGGAGTCATCGTCCTGGGCACGACTGCTGCCGCCCGGCTCGTACTGTCCGTCAACGTCTGTCAGCGTGTTTGCGGTGATGTCTGCTCGCGTCGTTTTCACAACGCCGCCCGGTCAGCTGGCGGTGAGGGCGCGGTGTCGTCAGAGCAGGCCAGCGACCCGATCGCTGCGCTGGAGGCGCTGATCGGGCAGGCCGGATCGTTGATCGCGCTGGCCCGTGGGCAGGCGGCGGCGCTGGATCCGGAAACGGTGGCGGTGCAGCTGGCCGACGCCGAAGCGGCCCGGCGTCGCGCCGAGACGCGTGCGGTCACCCCCGAGGCGCGGGCCGCTGAGGCCGGGCAGGAGTTGCTTGCGGCATTGCGGCGGCGCAGGCCGCGGATCACGGCCGGGAGGCCGCCGAGGCCGAGGTCAGCCGGGCGTGTGAGGCAGCCGGGCAGGCTCGCCGGGAGCTGGCCGAGGCGGTTGCCCGCGCTCACGCCGAGGTTGAGGCCGCCCACGTTCACGCTGACCAGCGGATCGCGGAAGCTGCGGGGGGCCGCCCAGACCGCGCGGGCGGAACGAGACCAGGCCGGTGAGCACGCCGCTTCGCTGGTTCGTGCCACCGAGGCCGAACTGGCCCGCGCCCGCCAGGCTGAAACCGGTGCTTGTGATCAGGTCCGGCAAGCGCGTGATGACGCCGTCCGGAAGCGTGAGGCCCCCGCTGAGCAGTATGGGCCCGGTTGCAAGCATCAGAGCAGCTTGCCGCCGCCGAACGTGCCCGTGCCGTTCGTGCTGAGCAGCATCTCGATACCGAACGCGAGCAGTACCATCGGCTGCTCACCGCACTCACCACCGCCACCGGCCAGGAGGATCCCGCAGCCCGGGCCAGCGCTCCGGCACCGGCCCGGCGTCCCGCCGGCCTGGTCAGCGCCGCCGCTGCCCAGCTGGCCGCCGCCGACCCCGGCCGGGTCACCGCGGCGCTGGCCGCTGCTGACGCTGGCCGCGGCCAGGCCCAGGCCGAAACCGCTGTCGCCCTCGCCCGGGCCGACCAGGCCGCCCAGGCCGCCGCGGCAGCCACCGCGGCGATGCACGCCGCCCGGCACGACACGCAGGCCGCGCTGGAGGCCGCCGACCAGGCCCGCGCCGACGCCGACGCCCGCGCGCAAGCCACCCGCGAACGCGCTGACGCTTAGGCCACCGAGATCCGCCAGCGAGCCGACGCCGCCATCGCCGGTGCCCGCGCCGCTGCCAGCGCCGCGGAAACCGGCCGCGACACCGCGCTCGCCGACGCCGCCCAGGCCCGCCACCACGCTGACACCGAGATCAGCCGGGCCCGGCAAGCCGAAGCCGACGCCCGCGCCGAAAACGACCGCGTCCGCGCCGACGCCGCCGCGAACGCGACGCCCAGACCGCTGCGTGCGCCGCCCAGCTGGCCGCCATCCAGGCCCTCGCCGACAACTGGCGCGCCCGCGCCGAGCACGCCGAGCACCAGGTCGAGGACTGGGCCTCTGTCACCGAAAACGGCGACGCACGCATCAACCTGACGGGCCTGCCCGGCCTGATCGCCGCCGAACTGGCGTGGATGTCGCACTGGCAGGCGATCGATGACACCCGGTCCTCGGTGCTGGGAACCAACCAGCTCGCCAACATCCTGCGCCGGGCGATAGCCGAGAACCATCCGTTCCCCGCCTCCATCCGCACCATGGACTGGGAGACCGCCTCGGCCCTGCAGAGCTGGTTCTACGCGACCCGGTGGGGACGGCTCGTCCCCAGGCATGCGTGCAGCAGGCTGCGGGTTATCTTCCGTTTCGCCCGCCAGGCCTTGATCGCACGCCGCCACAACGGCTCGTGGTGGGAGCTGGACTACTGGCACCCACGATGCGACCCGCGGATCCCCATCGGGGAACGGGAACCCTTGGCGAACTACGGATGCTCACCCGGGCAGATCACCGTCCCCTGGCTCCGGGAAGCGATCAAATGGCATCTCGGGATAGCGCTGGAATCGGGAGCGTTGCGGTGGACCACCGTAAGCCAAGAACGCCTGCCGTGCCTGATGCGCTTCGACCGGTGGCTAACGACCGCTTCCGGCGATCCTGTTGACGTGCTCGGACCTCCGGCAGGCGCGGCCGCTCAGGCCGCCGCGTTCCGCCGGTGGGATGCCGACCCAGACAACCGCCAGCTCCGTCAATCCGACCGCTGCCATCAAGGACCCGTCAATGCCCGCTTGATCAACGATGATCTGCGGGCAGTCGCCGAACTCTTCGCGTTCATCGCGGCCAACCCCGGCCGAAACCCGGGCCGTACTGGGCGAATCGCCCTGGCAGCACATCACCGAAGCCCACGCCGCCAGCTGGTACCGGCAGGTCTCCCGGATCCCGCACAAGCACACACCGGGCGACCGGTACTACGTCGATGACCACGCCCTGACCCAGATCCCCGCCGCTTTGCCGTTGCTCGGACTGACCCGCGAGGAGCAGATGCCGATCACCCGCGGTGACGCGACCACCGTGACCGCTCGCGGCTTCGACGATCCGCAGGCGATGCGCATGATCCTGTTGCAGATCCTCACCGGCCGCCGCGCGAGCGAGATCCGCACCTGCGACTTCGACTGCGTGTCCCCGGTCTCCGGCCACACCATCAAGGCGGCCGACGCCCAGCAGGTCGCGCGTTTCCGGTACGCACAAAGCAAGATCGATGTCGCACCGGACAGCATCCTCGTGGACCGCGAGGTCATCGCGGTCATCGAGGAGCAACAGCACTGGGTCCGCGAGCAGCATCCCGACCTTGAGCCCAGGTTCCTGTTCATCCAGCGCATCGGCAACCGCCGCGGCAACAAGCCCTACCCATCCGGCACCTACAACTGGATGCTGCGCGAGTTCAGCGATCTCGTCCAGATCACCGACAGCAAGGGCCGGGCCGTCCGGCTCAGCCACACTCACCGCTTCCGGCATACCAGGCTGACCCGCCTGGCCGAGCTCGGCCTCCCCGTCCACGTGCTGCAACGCTATGCCGGGCATGCCACCCCGACGATGTCCATGTATTACGTCGCCCAACGCGAGGAGCACGCCGAGCAGGCCTTCCTGGCCACCGTGAAACTCAAGGCCCACGGCACCCACGTGCAGTTCTCCCGCGAAGACCACGACCGCCTGCACCTGTTCGAACGCGCCGACCGGTTCCTGCCGCACGGCTGGTGCATGCTCCCGCCGCTGCAGACCTGCGACAAGGGCAACGCCTGCCTGACCTGTGCGGTCTTCGTCACCGACGAGACCCACCGATCAGCGCTGCAACGACAGCTCTCCGAGACCGAGGATCTCATCGACCGGATCACCGCCGCCTTCGAGAAACGCCACGCCCGCCCGATGCCCGGCGACAACGTCTGGCTCGCCCAGCGCCGAGCCGAACAAGCAGCCTTGTCCGGGCTGCTGCCCGCCATGCAGTCCGCACCGGGAAAAGCCGTGCAAGGAGCCGGCTGCGGCACCGCCCCGGCCGGACCGGTCCCGCTCACCCTCGATCTCACCCGACACCAAAGGAAACCAACATGACCGACGACCGCACCCGGCGCATCACCGTCCTGACCGCCTGTTGCGCTGGCGGGTGACATCGTGACCTCGCGAGGCGAGTCCGACATCTGGGAGCCGAATGGGAGCGGCAGCGAGCTGGCAGGTGCGGTCAGACCCGGTGATCGTAGCCCCATCGATGCCTATGAACTGCGGGAACGTCGGATCCCAGCGGCTTCGTCGGCTCGCGTGCACTCGGTTCGCATCGAGGTTGTCAGAGGTCCAACGCCCGGCAAGATCGCACTCCAGCACGAGCGGGCCCGGATGACTCCAGCTCGGCTCACTGCCGTCTGCGCCCCGCAATAGGAAGTCCTGGTGCGGATGCATGCGAAATCTCTGAGCACTCGGACCATGGTCCAGCTCGAGAGAACCACCTGCGCTGCCGGATAGCGTCCACGGCTGGTGGACACTGTGCCACCGCACCCGGTCCGCAGCCGGTCCCCGCCATCGCGAAATCTACGCGATCGTGCCGTCCGAGGACACCGGCGAGGAGCTGCAGCGGCTCGGCGAGTACCTGCACGGCGAGCCCGGCAGCGATATGCACCGCCCCAGGGACGCGGGCGACGGGAGCGCTGCTGCCGACTAATGGCCCGACACCGGTTGGTGTGCTTCGCTGCTGTACAGGGGCATATGTGGGTCGCGACGATGATCGCAACAGGCCTCTGACCTGGGTAGGCGCAGGCGGGTTCGAACCACCGACCCCTCGCTTGTAAAGAGGCTGATACAAGGCGGCCATACAGCGTGACCTGCCCATTCTGGTGACCTTACAGGACTGTGGTTGACCGCCCGATACCTTGACGAATGGCACGTTAACGGCACGATGAATCTTTGGCGGAGTGCTCGTAACCGTCGGTTAGCCGGGCTAGATGTAACTGTGACCAGGACCTGGCATCCTTAGTGAGGACTCACGCGATACCTGGAGGGACCTGATGGCCGCGGTCGGCGACCTTATCGCGTTCGTCGTCGTCGCGTTCGTCGTCGTCGCGGGCCTGTCGCTGCTGACCGTCGGGGCGCCCGCGACGCCTCCCTTCGCGCGCCGAGCAGCCACATCCGCCGCGGTGCAGCTGCGGCGGGACCCGAACGCGGGATTCATCCTTGACCGCGGGTTCTTGTTCCGGCGGCGCTTTTGGTTCGTCGGAACCTGCTGCGCGCCAGCCCGCATCGATGCGGGGCGGTACCGCCAGCTCGGCGCCGCGCAAGACAGGCAACCGGTACCGGTCGCCCGATCCGGCGGCCGTGTTTGGTGGTGGTTCGAGGACGCGTTCTACTGGGAATCGGGCGGTTACGGTGACCGGGACGTGCTGGCGTTGATTAGAGACCGTCAACGACGGGCGGCGCAGCGGCTGGACCGGGCACACATGCTGCTCAACGTCGAGGAAGGCCAGACGCCCAGGGTGGGGGGCACTCGTGAGCCCATCCCGCGTGAGATGCGCCGGGCGATCTTCGAACGCGACGGCGGGAAGTGCGCGCAATGCGGAAGCAACTTCGACCTTCAGTATGACCATGTGCTCCCGGTGGCCCTGGGCGGGGCTACCACGATAGATAACCTCCAGCTCCTGTGCGGCGACTGCAACCGCGAGAAAGGCGCCGATCTGTAGCCGACAATTCTTAGACGTTCGTGGGCGGTCGGGCCGTGACCGGTTGCACCCCAGGTCAGCGGGGTTGTCGGTCTATCCGTGAGTGACCGTGAGTCCACGTTGATGACCGTCTGTACGGGCATGCCACGGGCGCGCGTCCGGATCACGTGGTGGAGCTGAACCCGTGCTTTTACTTGACGTCCCTTCTACATTCCCGCTACGGCGCACCGCTGGAGATCAGACCATGCCACAGTGCCGGTAAGGCCGCGCCACGGGCGATCGGTGACACGCACCTTCCCGCCTACACGTACGTGGACGATCACAGAATTGCTCAAGGTTGAGCGGATAGCGATCACGTAATTGCTCACCTCGATCACGTAATTGCTCATGGGCATGACGTGTGCGTGTCAGGGTGGAGCTGGCCATCGTGCAGGAGCAACCTTCTCCCCGTCTCGGAAGGACGGGGGGCCGATGGCAAGGAGAGCTTTCGACGTGATCGACATTGGTGAGATTTTGGTCCACTGGCATGCGGGCCGGTCGAAGAAGCTCTGGCCAACCTGGAACCGGGTTGCCGGCTACTCGGCCTCTTTGGCCAGGACCGTCCGCATTTTCAGGCGTGGCATAGCCCAAGCCGTCGCAAGCCGTCGCAAGCCGTCGCAAGATATAAGAGCGTCCCGCGCTGTCACCGATCGCCGCCGCTTGCCGTTGGTCGTTGCTGTTGCAGTCACCACTAGGCCCGAGGACCGGAAGAGGCGCGGCAGAGCTACGCATTACGAGGGTGTTCCCGTGCGTTGCTCGCAGGTTCAACGCCCGCATTTGCTTCAGATTCAGAGGGTGCCTCCCTTGATCATGGTTTCCGCTGTTGGACCCCAAGATCACTCGGCGTGTCGCGCCAGCCGGAAAGCCCTCCTCGCCCCGTCTCCCCACCTGGCACCGCTAGCCCCCGGATGCCCGCTCGCCGTCAGCCCGCGGCCTCGGAAACTGCGAAAGCCGAGAAAGCCATCGGACCCAGGAATACTCTCCGAATTCCTCCCGGCTCAACCGGGAATACAACGGGGCGCCTCGCGGCGCAGCCATGTCCTTGCGCACGTCGATCCCGGCGACCCGCTCGTCCATCACTCTCATCAGCTTGTCCGCCTCCTGCAACGGCTCATCTCGCACCACGGGGAAGACGCGCCGCCCGCCGGAGCCCCAAGATCAGTACAGGAGACTCACACACACGCGCACGCAGCAACAACGGGGGGTACCCGGCACGGGGCTCCAGCATCAGACTTTTCAACGGCCTCAAGCGGACCAAAGCGAACCGGTGACGGCAGGCAGCACGCCGCATCAAGCATGGCCGCTCCGCACGACCCCGTCAGCTAATCCGCCACGCAAGCCCGCAACCACCCCAGCCACCGCGGACCCAGCGCCAAGCGGAGCTTCAGGGCCCAGTTTCGTCCCCACGGGAGCGCTGCGCAGCGGCGCATGTATCCTCTTTTCAGGATTAAGGATGGCCATCTACCGGGGTCCATGACCGGCCATCTGTCCTGCTCGTGAACCCTGCTGGCCATATGCGGACGTTCCTGGACGTTGATGAATGAGACCCAAACTGAGACCGCCGCCATGGCAAGGCTGGGCCTGAGGACAGCCCGTACAATCCATGGGCGGCTACAGCGCTGGCCGAACGCGGCTGGCGCGTGTTCCCCTGCCAGCCCGGCGGCTATCGCCCCGCGCTGCGTGAGGACTGGGAGCACCGCGCCACCACCGACACCGCCCGCATCGCCTGGTGCTGGGCAACCGGCCCGTACAACATCGGCGTCGCCTGCGGACCCTCGCACCTGGTGATCATCGACCTGGACACCCCCAAGCCCGGCCAGCCCAAACCCGCCGACTGGGCACACGCCACGGGCGTCAACGACGGCGCCGACGTGCTCGCCGCCCTGTGCGAACCCTACGGCCAGCCGTGGCCATCGGAGACGTTCACCGCCGCCACCCCGGGCGGCGGAATGCACCTGCTGTACTTCACCGCCCCGCCCGGCACCCAGCTCCGCACCACCGCCGGGCGGCTGGGCTGGCTCATCGACGCCCGCGCGACCGGCGGCTACGTGCTCGCCCCCGGCTCGCTCATCGGCGGCAACCCGTACACGGTCATCAATCCCGACCCGCCCGAACCGCTGCCCGGATGGCTCGCCGACCGGCTCACCGCCGACCCCGCACCGCCCGAGTGTCCAGCGCCGGAAGTTCGCCGAATATTTCTAGCAGGGACTTCGCCCGATTGTAAGGTCTTTACCGGTGCGGATGATCTCTGATTTATGTGAATGATTTTAGGCGCGGGACACGAGGTGACCGGCACCGCACTCGCCGACACCATTGACGCGCCGCACGCGACCGGATACGCGCTGGCCGCGCTCCGCGGCGAGGTAGACCGCGTGCTCGCCGCCAGCGAAGGAACCCGCAACGACAGGCTGACACCGCCGCGTTCGCGCTAGGCCAGCTCACCGGAGCCGGAATCCTGCCCGCCAAGCTCGTCGCCTACGACGCGCTGATGACCGCCGCCCGCACGATCGGGCTGCCACCTCGTGAGGCATCCCGCACCATCGGCTCCGGACTCGGCTCCGGCGCCCGCCAGAACGCCGCATGACCACCGCCGCTAACCTCACGCCGCAACTGGCAGTCCAGGCGCGCGAATCGGACGCCGCCGCCCTGGCCCGGCTGGCCAGTCAGCCCGGCACCATCTACCTGTTAGGCCGACGTCGGCCTAACAGGTATTAGGCCGACGTCGCGGTTATGCCGATCGACTCGGCGGGACGCCCGTGTGCCGCGTTGATCGTGCCGCGTCATCGGCATAACAAGCGCCTTCGCGTCGGCCCGAGCTCCGATGCGACTACCGCACTTTCGGCGCGGAGCAGGACGCTCGTCCACCCCAGATGCACGCGATGGCGCAAAGGCGGGAGCGGCACTCGAGAACCGCCGCAGCCAGTCCGATCGACATGTTTCGCAGCGGACCAGAGCTGGACCGGGCAGAGCGTCCCGCCAGCTGGCGAGCGTCCGTTTAGCGCCCCTGTCCCGGGACACATCACCGGGCGGGGTATGCGGGAATCAGTGGCTCCCGCGGCCGGGAGAGGCTCCTTCGAGGCGCCGCCGAGCCCGGTCGTGGTTCCCCTACGCGACGGTCTCGGAGCTAGATGAGTGATTTCATGTCGAGAAGCTCTGACCGGCTCCGCTCACCAGGTGAATAGCCACGACAGGCGCGGCCCACGACACCAGGAGACCATCATGCCGAAGTACCTGCTCCTCAAGCACTACCGCGGCGGCCCGGAGCCGCACCGTGCCGTGCCCCCGATGGACCAGTGGGCCCCCGAGGACGTGCAGGCGCACATGGCCTTCCTCAAGCACGTCAGCGAACTGCTCGAGGAGAACGGCGAGTACGTCGACGCGCAGGCGCTCACGCCGGCGCGCACCTGGGTGCGCTACAGCGGCCCGGACGCCGCGCCAGTCACTACCGACGGCCCGCTGCCCGAGACCAGTGATCTGGTGGCGGGCTGGTACATGATCGACGTCGAGTCGCACGAGCGCGCGGTCGAGCTCGCGGCCTACGTCTCCTCCGAGCCCGGCCCGGGCGGGGAGCCGCTGTACGAGTGGATCGACGTCCGGGAGGTCATGTCCGAGGCGCCGTCGGACGACTGACCCGGCGTGATCGACAAGCCGACGCGACGGCTGGACGAGTGCGCGCTGCGCGCCCTCGCCCCGCGGGTGCTCGCAGGGCTGGTCCGGCGGGGCGAGGACTTCGATGCCGCCGAGGACGCGCTGCAGGAGGCGCTGCTGGAGGCGCTGCGGGTGTGGCCCGAGCATCCGCCGCGCGACCCGCGCGCGTGGCTCCCGACGGTGGCGACCCGGCGGCTCGTCGACGCCCGCCGCAGCGAGGTCGCCCGTCACCGCCGCGAGAAGCAGACGTACGCCGAGCCGCGGCCCGCCGCCACCGAGGAGGGCGACGACACCCTCTTCCTGCTGTTCTGCTGCTGCCACCCCGACCTCGCGCCCGCCTCCCAGGTGGCGCTGACCCTGCGCGCGGTCGGCGGCCTCACCACCCGGGAGATCGCCGACGCCTTCTACGTCCCGGAGGCGACGATGGCGCAGCGGATCAGCCGGGCCAAGCGTGCCCTGCGGGGGCGCCGCCTGGACCAGCCCGGCGACCTCGCCGTCGTGCTGCGCGTGCTATACCTCGTCTACACGGTCGGCCACGCGGGCCGGGTGGACCTGGCCGGCGAGGCGATCCGGCTCGCCCGCCAGCTCACCCTCGCCACCGAGGAGCCGGGGGCGCGCGGGCTACTCGCGCTGATGCTCCTCAACCACGCGCGCCTGCCGGCGCGACTCGACTCAGAGGGTCGCATCGTCACGCTCGACCGGCAGGACCGCGGCCTGTGGGACACCCGCGAGATCGCCGAGGGCGTGCGCGTCCTGCAGTCGGCGCTGGCCATGCAGACGGAGGAACGGCGCCCCGGCCGCTACCAGGTCGAGGCCGCCATCGCCGCCCTGCACGACGACGCGGCAAGCGCCGAGGAGACCGACTGGCCGCAGATCCTCGCCTGGTACGACGACCTCGTCGCCCTCACCGACGACCCGGTGCGCCAGGACCCCGCCGCCGTACTCGGCCGCGCGGTCGCGGTCGGCCAGGTCCTCGGCGCCGCCGCCGGGCTGCGCGAGACCGACCGGCTGCGCGACGTGCTCGGCGAGCGGCCCCGCTGGCACGCCGTCCGCGGCCACCTGCACGAGCTCAGCGGCGACCTGCCCGCCGCTGCCACGGCCTACGCCGCGGCCGCCCGCCGGGCCACGGGCGTCGCCGAGCGCGACCACCTGGTCCGCCAGGCCGCCCGCGCGCGGGCCGCCGATCTATGTAGGAACAGTCGTCTCACTGAGCGTCCTCCATAGGCTCGCGTACCCAGCTATGACCCGATTGAGCCGAGCAACTCATCGCTGGTCTCTTCAGATGGGCGGCGCGTTCCCACCAGCCGATCGGCAACCGAGAGACGCTGTAGCTGGGGCCGTCGTGTTGCTACCGTCGAGCGCATGACGATCCAACGCATGGAGCACGTGGGCATGGTGGTCGACGACCTCGCGGCCGCGACGGCGTTCTCGTCGAGCTCGGACTCAAGCCCGCAGGGCGAGGGGCCGGTCGAGGGCGGTTGGGTGGACCGCGTGGTGGGGATCCCTGACGGTCGGTGAGGTCCGCGGCTATGACCTGATCCGGATGCTGTCCCGCGACGGGAAGCGCACCGGGCTAGGCGACGCCTTTGCCTACTATGGGCGGATCTTCAAGACGCTGCACCTGCTGCAGTTCGTCTCGGGCAACGGGTACCGGCGGCTGATCGGCGCCCAGTTCAACGTGACCGAGGCCCGCCACCGCATCGCCCGGAAGATCTTCTTCGGGCAGCGCGGCGAGCTGCACCAGCACTACCGCGAGGGAATGGAAGACCAGCTCGGCGCGCTCGGCCTCGCGCTCAACGCCGTGGTGCTGTTCAATACCGTGAACATCAATGCGGCCGTCAAGCACCTGGCCGCCAGCGGCTTCCCGGTCACCGACGACCTGGTCGCCCGGCTGTCCTCACTCCAGTACGACCACATCAACTTCCTCGGGCGGTACGCGTTCACCGTCACCCGGCCCCGGGCACGCGCCCGCTGCGCGACCCCAACTCGCCCGAGGAGACAGACCACAGGGCGGCCTGACCATCCTCCTCGGCATCTGGGGTATTCCGAGGCGGGTGTCAGGAGCCATCTGGTGCTCCTCGGGGACTTGAGCAGCTGGCTGGAAGGTGAGGGGCTGGCCCCGGCTGTGCTGACAGCAGGCCAGATGGCACGGTTTCTCAGGCAGATCAACGCCCTCACCAGCGCCGACTTCAAGCAGATCACCCTGGACCGGCCCGGCCGCCACAACAAGCCCAAGGTGGCCGAGTCCGCCGGCGTCCACCTCACCAGCTACCCGGGCACCGTCCGCCAGCTGGTCGTCACCGGCCTGGTGGGGTGCCCCGAGCTTTCCGGATCAGGATCCATTAGGGTCTTACCGGAAAGGACGGGGAACGGGTGACGGGGAAAAGCAAGAAATATACGCCCGAATTCCGCGAAGAAGCTTCCCGGCTGGTCATTGACGGTTCGCGGCCGGTCGCTGAGGTGGCGCGGAAGATCGGCATAAACGAGTCGACGCTCGGCTACTGGGTTAAGGCTTACCGGCGGAAGCATTCGGGGGAAGAGCTGCCGCTGGACATGCCGCACCGGGCGCGGCTGAACGAATTGGAACGACGGGTAAAGGAGCTGGAGCAGGAAAATGCGTTCCTGAAAAAAGCAGCGGCGTACTTTGCGAGGGAGCATCGGTGAGCGAGAAATACGAGCTTATCGAGGCTGAGTACGCTGACGCATGCGCCACGGATGTGGATAGCGCTCCTACGATCCAGAACATGTGCCGGTGGCTGGGCGTATCACCATCAGGATTTTATGAATGGCGGTCTCGGCAGGAATCCGCCGCGGAAGAAAGAAGGAGGCAGCTCAGGCTCCTGATCACCAAGATCTTCGAGGACGCCGACGGCACCTACGGGTACCGCAGGGTGCACGCCCAGCTGGAGCGCTGGGATGTCCCATGCGGCCCGGAGCTGGTCCGCAAGCTCATGCGCGAGCTGGGCCTGGAGCCATGCCAGCCGAGGCCGTG
Source organism: uncultured Actinomycetota bacterium (assembly GCA_963820395.1). Classification (GTDB taxonomy): domain Bacteria; phylum Actinomycetota; class Actinomycetes; order Streptosporangiales; family Streptosporangiaceae; genus DATFVJ01. The sequence goes on from CAWGAE010000011.1 coordinate 64,577, forward strand.
GCGGCACAGCCTGACCGAGGGCGGCCCGGCCGGGCCGATCCCGGACCTGGTCGGCCGCGACTTCACCGCGCAGGTACCGGGCGAGAAAATGGTCGGTGACATCACCTATATCGCAACGTGGCAGGGATGGCTTTTCCTCGCCACGGTGATCGACTGCGCCAGCCGGAAAGTGGTTGGCTGGGCGATGGACGATAATTACAAGACACCGCTGATCTCCGCGGCTATCGAGATGGCCGCCCGTAATCTCAGCCTTCCGGAGGGAGCCATATTCCACTCAGACCGCGGGAGTAACTATACTTCTGCCGAGTTTGCAGGGGTGCTCGAGAGCCTCGGGATACGGCAGTCCGTCGGCCGTACCGGGATCTGCTATGACAATGCTCTCGCGGAATCGTTCAACGGCGCACTGAAAGTTGAGCGTGTGCACCGCACTATGTACCCGACACGGCGGAAGGCCCGGGAGGACATTGCACGGTACATCGAGATCCGCTACAATCGGAACCGTCTCCACTCAGGACTTGGATACCGGACCCCGCAAGAGGTGCTGGACCAGTACCTGAGCAATCAGGCGGCAGCATAAAAATAGCTCAAGAAATGCCTGTCCGGAAAACGCGGGGCAGCCCACTGGGCCGCGACGCCCCCACCGTCATCATCACCAACGACCACGACATCAAGACCAAGGCCCTGATCGGGCAGTACGCCCGCCGGGTGACCATCGAGCAGCGCCTCGCCGAGATCATCCAGGCGTTCTGCGCCGACGCCCTCTCCTCCGCCGTTAACCTCAACGTCGATCTCGACGTGGTGCTCTGCGTCCTGGCCCAGGCCCTGCTCGCCGCATTCCGGGCACGACTGGGCGCCGGCTACCACGCCGCCACCCCCGACACCCTCCAGCGCCGTTTCCTTGGCTCTGTCGCACTTTCGGTGGTGACGGTGCGTGGTTTTAGTTGAGCAGGATGCGGTGGCGGAGGAGGGTGAATCCGGCGCGGCCGTACATTTGCCGCTTGATCATTTTTGTCTTGGTGTTCACGCCCTCGGTCCGTCCATTGGGGAACGGCAGGGTGACGGCGGCGGTGGCGGCGTCGATGTCCAGGTCCAGGCCGCGGGTGAAGGCGTGGATGTTCGGCAGGTCGCAGGCCCGCGCGGTCTCGGCCCAGTCCTTGAGCCTGGCTTCGTTTGCGGGGTCCGGCCTGAGCAGGGCGGCGAAGGAGCGGACGAGCCGGGCGAGGTCTGTCATCTCGGGGCAGGTGGCGGTCAGCTCGGCGAGCAGTGACCGCTGGCCGTCGCTCAGAGCGTCCGGCCGGGTGAGCAGGAGCCGCGTGACGGACTTGGGTGACAGGTGCGGCCGGTCGGCTTCGACGCGGCCTTGGGTGATGTAGCGGCAGAGCAGGTTCATACTGCCGGCGTAACCCTGTTCGCGGATCTCGGCGAGCAGCCGCTGGACCGGCACGGCCGGGTCCGCGCCGCGGCGGGCGCGCAGGTGATCACGGTAGGGATCCACCGATGTCGCCCGGTACTTGGGCGCGCGGATCATCCGCTCTGGCTCGGCGGCGCGGGCATAGCGCTTGACCGTGTTCAGTGACAGGCTGAGCCGGCGTGAACATTCCAGCAGGCCAGTGCCCTTGTCCAGCAGGTCGTGGACCTGCCGCCACCGCTCGGCTGTCGTCTGGGCCTGCTTGCCGTCCCCGGGCGGCGGCCCGGCGGCCGCCCAGCAGGAGCTGTGTGCGGCGACTTCTTTCAGGACGGCTTCGGCCAGGCCGTGCCACAGGTGCCAGCGGTCGCCGACCTGGACCGCGCCCGGCAGCGCCCGGCGGACCGCCTCGCCGTAGGCGCCGGACCCGTCCCGGCACACGACCTCGACGCCAGGGTGTTCGCGCAGCCACTCCTCCAGCGCATCAGCCTTACGTCCCGCCACGACATCGACTCGCTCCCCGGTCTCGGCATCGATCAGCACGGTCGCGTAGACGTGGCCGCGGCGCAGCGCGAAATCGTCAACGCCCAGCACGCGGGGGACGCTGACCTGGGGCAGCGGGAGCCGCAGCAGCACCCGCAGGGCGGTATCACGGGAAACCGGGACTCCCAGCGCCGTCAGCAGCCCGGCCCCCGCACGGCCCGCTAACCGGCGGGCCACCTCACCGGCCCGGCCTGCCAGGCGCGTGGTCCGCCGCTGGTAGCGGTCCAGCACGCCCGGGACCTGCTCCCGGAACGTCTGGACCGGGCAGTCCGGGACCGGGCACCGCATCCGCCGCACCCGGACCCGCACCACGACCGGGCGGCCGTCCGCGGGCACATCCGCGACCGTCCGCTTGCAATACCCATGAACCTGGCCCGTCCCGGCGCCGCACTGCGGGCACGGCACCAGCCCGCCCGCTGTTCGCGCCCGGACCACGATCACGCCATCCAGGTCCGTCACGTCCTCAATGACCAAGGACGACAACCCGGAGAACACCACTTTCACAAGCCCATTTATGTCACACGCGAGCAACCATGACACACATGACTCATCGTGGCATATCCTGACACGCTGTTACCACCGAAAGTGCGACAGAGCCGTTTCCTTGACAGCCCCGGAACCATCCTCAACAGCGGCGACACCATCACCGTCCGCATCGACCGGCGTGCCTACTCACCTGTCCTGCGCCAGGCCGACCTCCCCCCAGACACCACCGTTCCCTGGTGGCACGACCGTCGCCTCCACTTCGAGTTCGCCTGACCCAGAGGTCGAGGTCGAAGTCGAAGTCGCTGCGTGGAAATCCGCGCTAACCTCCGTTCCGATACTCCCCAGAGGCCGTTACACGCCACCACTGCGGTGGCGTGTAACCCGCACTGCTATCTACTAGTGGCAGGGCAGAGACCTGCCACTAGGTGGCTCACATGGGCGGTGTGGTGCGGGAGAGTCTGGCGGAAGCAGAAGGGCCAGGCCGTTGAGGCTGGCCCGGGCCGGTTCGCGCGCGCCGAAGGCGGCTGCCCCCGGACAGGACCCGCAGCCGGCCAGCGCGCGCGAGCCGGTGGCGCGGCTGCGGTCGGTGGGTGACGACATTTACCCCGACTGGGAGGCGGTGTACCGGGACAATATCGCCATGGTGCACCGGCTGATGTTCGCCAAGGTCGGCAACCGGCCCGATGCCGAGGACCTGACCACCGAGGTATTCCTGGCGGTGCTCCGCCCGCTGCGGCTGCCCGCCTCGGTCGGCGAGGTCCGCGCCTACCTGTTCGCTACCGCTCGCACGGTGCTGGCCCGCTACTGGGCCCGTACCCTGGGCCAGCAGGTGAGTACCCTGACCGAAGACCCCGGGGAGGTCTTCTCCAGAGCGCCGCCGGAATCGCAGGCAGCGCAGCGGGCGGAGCGGATTCTGGCCGCGCTGCCCGATCGCTACCGGCGGATCCTTCACCTCAGGTTCCTGGACGCCTGCACGGTCGCAGAGGCGGCGCAGGCATTGAAGATCAGCGTGGCCAACGCCAAGGTGCTCCAGCACCGGGCGCTGCGCCGGGCGGCCGAGATCGCGGCGGAACTGGGGTGATGACCATGCGGGGTATCACCTGGTACATCGAGGACCTGCTGCGTTCCCGCCGCCCGCGGAAGTTTGCGGCCAGCGAGGAGGACGCCGGCCTGGCGCGGGCCGCGATCACCCTGCGAGCCGCGCGGCCGGGCAGCGACGCGCCGGCCGAGGAGTTCGTCACCGCGCTGCACAAGCGGCTCGCCGCCGACCTCGACCCGGTGATCCGCCAGCCGGTTAGCGCGCGGCGGCCGATCCTGCTGGCCGGGACGGCAGCCGCCGGTGCGGCGGTGGTCGGCGCCGGGATTGATCACGTGCTGACCGCCCGCTCCCCCGCGGCCGGCCCGGCCCCGGGGGCGGCCATCCTGAAACCCGACCACGGAACCTGGCATACCGTACTGGCCAGCGTGGACCTGCCGGACGGCGCGGTGCGCGCGTTCACGGCCGGCGCGGTCACCGGTTTCGTGCAGCGGGCCGCCGGGCGGCTGCGCGCCGTGTCGGGCATCTGCACCCACCAGGGGTGCAAGCTGGCGCTGGCGGCTCACCCGGCACGGCTGGTCTGCCCCTGTCACGGCGCGACGTTCGCGCTCGACGGCGCGGTGCTCAGACACCGGCTCCCGGTCCCCCTGACCGCGCTCCCCCGGCTCGCAGTGCGGGAGGCCAGCGGCTCGGTTCAGGTGTACGTGCCCGCCTCCGGGCCCCCGCCCACGGAAGCACCGGCGACCGTTCGCGACTGAGGCGGACGGGCCCGGCCGCGGCCCGTTGGCTATGCCGGGCTGTGCCCCAAAGCGATCCCCGGGGGGCGTGCCGCCCATGCCCGGAAAGCCTGCTGTGTAACCCCTTCCGCTATCTCCACATGGAGTGACCCGCAACCGGCGGGTCGGTGCCAGGCCCGTACGGGCCGGGAACGGAAGGGACTCAGTAATCATGATCCATTTCCCCCGCGGGAGATACCGCTGGCGGATGGCCGCTGCGGCGGCTACAGCGGCGGCGGGTGCCATGCTGGTTGCGGCGTGCGGAGGCCCCGCGGGCACGTCGGCGAGTGGGGCCATCAGCCCGGCCAGCGGGCCGAAGCCAGCGGGTTTCTCAGGGACGGCGAGAACCCCGTCGGCCCTGGCGACCGCGCACCCGAGCATGAGCGGGATGCCGTCGTCGGCCGCGCCCGCCCCGGCCGGGCCGCCGGTCCGGGCCGACGCGGTGACCATCCTGAATTTCGCCTTCGGGCCCCAGGTCATCTCGGTCAAGGCGGGCACCACGGTGCACTGGACCAACCATGACACCGAGGCGCACACGGTGACCAGCAACACCGGCGCGTTCGGGTCGGCGGTGCTGCAGCCGGGCGCCGGTTACTCCTTCACGTTCACCAAGCCGGGGACCTACCACTACCACTGCACCATCCACCCCTTCATGACAGGCATGGTAATGGTCTCATGACTGACCAGGACAAGGCCGACCCGACCGGGGCCCGCGACGCCGGGACCGGGCGCGGCGAGCACGGGATGACCCGCCGGCAGCTGATCCGGCACTCGGCCTGGTTCGGGGCGGCGGTGGCGCTGACGTTCACCGGTGGTGAGGTGATCAGCCGGGTCGCCGGGGATGGCGCCGGCCGTACCCCGGTCAATACCAACGAGCTGCAGTTCGTCCAGGTGAGCGACAGCCACCTCGGCTTCACCGGGACGGCCAACACCGACGTGACCGCCACGTTTGCCACGGCCATCAACCAGGTCAACTCGCTCGGCTACACGCCGGACTTCGTGATGCACACGGGCGACATCACGCACCTGTCCACGGCCGCGGAGTTCAGCCTGGCCCGGGGGATGATGTCGGACCTGCGGACCCCGCGGGTGTTCACGGTGCCCGGTGAGCACGACGCGATCAACGACGGTGGCAAGGCGTACCGGAAGTTCTTCGGCGCGCAGACCCTGGGGACCGGTTGGTTCAGCTTCGACATCAAGGGCGTGCACGTCATCAGCCTGGTGAACACCACCAGCGTGGACGCGCTCGGGCACCTCGGGCCTGACCAGCTCGACTTCGTCCGCCGTGACGTGGCCGGGCTGTCCTCGGAAACGCCGATCCTGGTGTTCAGTCACATTCCGTTGTTCGCGATGTACCCGCTGTGGGGCTGGAGTACCGACGACGCGGTCAAGCTGCTGGCCATGCTCCGCCGGTTCGGCTCGGTGACCTGCCTGAACGGGCATGTTCATCAGCTGTTCAAGAAGACGGAGGGCAACGTGACCTTCCACAGCGCCGCGCCGACGTGCTACCCGCTGCCCGCCCCGGGCCACGGGCCGGCCCCCCTGCCGGTGACGCTGCCGGCCGGTCAGCTCACCTCGGCCCTGGGCGTTCGCACGGTGACCTTCCAGGCCGGGACCAAGAACCTCGCCATCGCCGATGAGCGGCTCGCATGAGGCCCCGGGTGCTGACCGCCGTGCGGCTGCTCACGGCCGCCGCTACGGCCGGGACCGGTTTCGTGCACGCCAACCTGTACGTCGATGGGGGGTACCGCGTCATCCCTACCATCGGCCCGGCGTTCCTGCTGCTGTCCAGCGGTGCCTTCGCGGTCGCCGCGCTGCTGCTGGCGGGCAGTTCCCCGGTGCTGCGGCTGGGTGCCGCCGGCGTGGCCGCCGGGGCGCTCGGCGGCTTCATCATGTCCCGCACGGTCGGCGTGGCGGGTTTCACCGAGCGTGGCCTGCAGCCCGCCCCGCAGGCCACGATCAGCCTGATCACGGAGATAGCGGCGCTCGCCCTGGTGGTGGCCTGGGAGTTGATGCTGCGCCGCCCCCGGGCGGCGTCAGCCCTGGCCGCCGCGAGTTCCTGATCCGGGAAGACTGGCGGGCAGGCCGAGGTGGCGGAACCCCGCTGAATTGCATCAGCCGGGCGAGAAAACCGCAGGTCACCTGGTCAGCCCAGGTGCCGGATCGGTTCAGGAGTCCGATGGCTGATGCCTGCTGACCTGGGCAGGCTTGCCGACGCTCCCGCTGGATGCATGATCCGCCCGTTTCCCGGGGGCCGCCCGCCTCGCGGCGGGACCCTAAGCAGGGGACCCTGATCGGGCAGGGCGTGCAGGCCAGAGGGCTGCCCGATCGCCGGCAAGCGTACGGGTCCCCTGCTCCCACCACGATGCGGGCTGGGTATTCGGAGGGTTCTGATACAGCTGGTTACCAATAAACGCGCCCGGGGTGAGGAAGGCGGTGATCTCCTGGATCTGCGCGCCGCGCAGGGTGAGCACGTCGACGGCGCGCGGCAGGAAGGCCTGTGCCTGGTCATCCCAGGCGTAGCCGCCGAAGGCGAATTGCCCGTTCGCCCGGGCCGGGAGGAGGCGCCTAGCCCCGGCAACCCAGGTCGCGGTTCACCACGGCAATCGAGGACCAGGCCGCGTGGCTGTGCGCGACCATGAACATGACGAAGGCCGCGGAGTTGCTGCACGTCACGTGGCGGTCGCTGCAGGCCATCATCGAGCGTGTGATCGCGGACCTGGGCGGGAAGACGGACCGGCTGGCCGGGCTGCGGCGGATCGGGATCGACGAGCTGTCCTATCGCAAGGGGCAGCGACTTCGGGTTCGCCTCTGTCACCGCCGGAGGGCTTGTCAACGTGTTGGCTCGGTGCGGGTAAACCCTGCGATCCCCACTGCGGACGCGGTACAGATGCGAAGCCTTGCTAAGCCGTGGCAGAGTCGTGCCTCACTACACCCGCGCTCAGGTGGCGACTTGGGCGCCACTAGTGGTACCGGGCTGGTAGTACCACAGCCGCACCTTGCTGGACACGCGTCCCGTGACATCCAGCGACGTGAACGATCTTGGTCGTCATGCGCTTCCTGCAAATCCCTGACCAGCACACTCTCTCGGCTGTTCGAGGGTTCCGATCTGGCCACCTACCGCAGCACCTACGGCCTGCCCGCGTGCACCACCGCGAACGGCTGCTTCAGGAAGGTCGGCCAGAACGGCGGCACCAGCTACCCGGCGGCCGACGCGGGCTGGGCCGCGGAGATCTCCCTCGACCTGGACATGGTGTCGGCGATCTGCCCACACTGCCACATCCTGCTCGCCGAGGCCTCCTCGTCCGAGCTCAGCGACCTGGGCGCGGCGGTCAACAGGGCCGTCAGCCTCGGCGCCAGGTTTGTCTCCAACAGCTACGGCGGGGACGAATCCGCCAGCGACATCGGCTATGACAGCAAGTTCTTCAACCACCCGGGGGTGGCCATCACCGTGTCCGCGGGAGATAGCGGCTACGGCGTCTCCTACCCGGCCGCGTCCCGTTACGTCACCGCGGTCGGCGGCACCTCGCTGAAGCCGGGCAGCAACGCGCGCGGCTGGACCGAGACCGTATGGGGCGGCGGTTCAGGCGGGGGTACCGGATCCGGCTGCTCCGCCGACGACGCCAAGCCCACCTGGCAGAAGGACACCGGCTGCACCAGGCGCACCATCGCCGACGTCGCCGCGGTCGCCGACCCGAACACCGGTGTCGCCGTCTACGACACCTACCAAGCGAACGGGTGGGCCGTGTACGGGGGTACCTCGGTCGCCTCGCCCATCATCGCCGCCGTCTACGCCCTCGCGGGCACGCCGACCCGGGGCAGCTACCCGGCCAGCTACCCCTACGCCCACGCCCCCGCGGAACTGAACAACGTCACCTCGGGCAGCGACGGGTCCTGCAGCCCGGCGTACCTGTGCATGGCAGGACCCGGATACAACGGTCCTACCGGCCTCGGCACACCAGACGGCTACACAGCATTCACCGCGCCCTGACAGGCGCACCTGCCTGGAACGGGCGGGCGATGCCACGCGCACCGCAAACGCAACGGAGGGGGCGGCGGCGATGACCTAATTCTGGATGAACGTCCCGCTGTGCGTCCTGATAATCGGTGCTGTGACTGGCAATCCGCTGTGGCTGGTGATCAAGCATCCGGGCGCCGGTCCCGGCTGCTCCGGATACGAAGCCCGATTTCCCCGGCGTCCCCAATGTCACCGATGCGGGCGTGATCCGCGCCGAGGCGGCCAGCATGAGCGCGCCGCCAGGGAAGACCCGTTTATTCGTGGGGTGCTCACGATAGGCAGCGGTCGGCTCTGGTCAAGAGCTGGCGGACGTCGAATGGCTTGGCGAGAAAGTTGGAGGCGCCGTTGGCGGGGAGTTCATCAACGGCCTCACGGCCTGAGCCGCCGGCGAGGAGTACCACGGGGATGGCGGCGGTGGCTGTGTGTTGACCTGGCATTGGGTGCGCTGCAGGGTCCCAGCGGGAAGGACGGTCACTGTGTCTATGGCTATTGCCGGGTACGCCGCGGCCCTGCCGCCGCAGCCGGTCGCAACGGCCACCGACAGGCACCCGAGACGTCCGCCTTCCCGCGGGCGGATCGCGCCCTCGTACCGGCGAAGGTCAGCACGCGACCACCCGGGCAGCCGCGTAACCCCGGACGAGGCTCACCTGCGCTCCCCCCGAACGTCAACATCGACGGTCCCGATACTCCGAAGACGGCTCTTGGCTCAACCGGGTTCACACTGCCCAAGATGTCAGGCGGGGATGGATCAGCGGACCCACAGACTAGACCCCGGATGTTGAAGCCAGCGGGAACCGGACGCCGTTGTCGCCAGCTGGCACTATGGCGGCGAAGCGAGCGGCGTGCAGGGCTCGCCACCGCCGAATCGGCCCGCCTCCACCGCACCAGCCCGTGGAGGCTGCCGCGGGGTATCGCGGCAGCCTCCATGGCGGCTGTTCTTGTGAAATGTCAGGGCGCGGTGAAGGCGGTGTCGCCGTCCGGTGTGCCGAGGCCGGTCGGGCCGTTGTACCCGGGACCTGCCGTGCACAGGTACGCCGGGCTGCAGGATCCGTTGCTGCCGGACGTAATGTTATGTAGCGCCGAGGCGTGCTCGTACGGGTACCTGGATGGGTAGCTGCCGGCGGCCGGGGTTCCGGCGAGCGCGTAGACGGCGGCGATGATCGGCGAGGAGACGGAGGTGCCGCCGTAGACCGCCCAGCCTCCCGACTGGTAGGTGTCGTAGACGGCGACGCCGGTGTCGGGGTCGGCGACCGCGGCGACGTCGGCGACGGTGCGCCGGGCGCAGCCGCTGTCGGTCTGCCACGACGGCTTGGCGTCGTAGGCGGAGCAGCCCGATCCGGTGCCCCCGCTGCCCTCATCTCCCCACGCGGTCTCGGTGTAGCCGCGCACCGTGTCGTTCTGCATGAGCGTGGTCCCGCCGACGGCGGTGACGTACCGGGAAGCGGCCGGGTAGGCCGTGCCGTAGCCGTTATCCCCCGCCGACACGGTGATCGCCACGCCGGGGTGGTCGTAGTACAGGCGGTCGTAGCTGGGATCTGCGGACGACTCGTCCCCGCCGTAGCTGTTGGACACGAACCTGGCGCCGAGGCTGACGGCCCGGTTGACCGCCGTGCCGAGGTCGCTGAGCTCGGCCGAGGATGCCTCGACGAGCAGGATGTGGCAGTGCGGGCAGATCGCCGACACCATGTCCAGGTCGAGGGAGATCTCCGCGGCCCAGCCGGAGTCCGGGCTGGGCGGGCTGGTGCCGCCGTTCTGGTTCACCTTCGTGAAGCAGCCGTTGGCGGTGGTGCAAGCGGGCAGGCCGAAGGTGCGGCGGTAGGTGGCAAGGTCAGACTCCGCGTTCGGGTCGTCGTAGGCGTCCACGATCGCGACCCTGCGGCCCGAGCCACGGCCCGACGGCAGGCTGTAGGCACGCCGAAGCAAAGCCGGGCTGAACCCGAGGGGTACCGGATCCCCCGCTTCGGGCCGGGGGCCGACATAGGTGTCCGTGTCGGTGACCTTCATGGACAGGCAGGCCGCGTGGCCGGGGCGGGGACGCGCGCAGTCGGTGACCACATCGGTTTCTCCGTCGCGGTCGGGGTCCAGACGGCTCGGCGCGACCGGGGAGTGCGAGCGGGCAGAGATCTGGCGCGCCTGTGCGGGAGTGCCGATGAACATCAGGCCGGCGGCGGCAGCCGTGGCGGCGGAGATGACCGCCACGGCCGAGCGCGGTTTTCCGCTGCCGAGGTTAATTCCGTTAACGTTCACTGCAGATGCCCCCAATTCGGAGTTGGATCCCTCGAAAGCTGCGGTTCGCCCGAGCGGTTATACCGCCAGCACGAGCCGACATCGTTTGACCCAGTGCTACGTGGGGGGCTTTTGGGACTCTATTCACGTATGGGCGGAACGGCGCGCAGGCGGCCGACCCGGCATTTCGAAAATCATGGCTAGCCTGGCGGGAGGTACCAGATCTGAGCCCGCGACCTGTTGCACGCGTAAAGGTCGACCTGCGTGTAATCGGTGGTGGATCCATGCGGGTCGTTGAGGCATTTGCCCGACCATGGATTGACCAGCTCGTCGCCCCGTATCCTGACGAGACCGTTGGCCTCCCAGAATTGGGCAGCTGAGCCGTCGCAGGTGGCCAGGACGGCGCCGGTTCCGCTGGACTTCCTGCCGGTTGCGAGACATTTGCCGCGCATCCGAATGGTATTGTCACCCGGAAGAGTCCACCGCTGTGAGCTCTTACCGGTACAGCGATCGATACCCGCGACAAGGCCCTTCAACCCATGGCCAGGGTAGCTGGCGAGGCATTTGCCAGGGATCGCAGAAGCGATAGGGCCGCTGACGCCCCCGGTGCCAGTCGCACCGCCATGGACAACGGCAACCTGCGCGCCGCGGTAATCGGCGGCAACCGGTATTCTCTGGCCGGTCCAGGCGGTCAACGCGAATACCGCGAGGACTACCTTTAAGGTTCCGTGGCGGAACTGCCACAATGCGGCTGGAACTTTGCCACCATATTGTCGCATCTGATCCCCTGCGAAGTCGCCTTAATTAACCCTGGGTGAGCGCGAGCATCGTATGCATGCATGCCTCAGCTTGGCAAGATCAGAATTCGGGCGGCTAGTCGTTCGCCGTGGCCAGCGACGCGCTGAACTCCCTCGAGACATCCTCGGTGATCCCCTCGTTCGAGAGAACGTGATGTTCGTCGAGGACAACGACGGAACTGGTAGGGATAACCAGTGGCCGTAGCAATCTGAAATGGATCTGGCCCTGTACCGCTTCAGAACTCGGCACAGGGTTGTGAGCTGCGGTTTGGCCGGATAAGCGGGCTGTGGCAGGATCGCGGTTTGTGTCTTTTCGCCTCCTCTACCGAATCATGATCCGGGTCTTCGGCTGGCTGCTACCGCTGAGCCGCAGCCACGCATCCAAGGATGCGGAGATCATGGTGCTCGGTCATGAGGGCACGGTGCTCCGGCGTCAGGCCGCCCGGCCCAAGCCCGACTGGGCCGACCGGGGGGTCCTGGCGGCGCTGGCCCGGTTACTTCCAGCGGTGCTGCGCGCCCATCGGCTCGTCACCCCGGCCACGCTGCTGGCCTGGCACCGCCGCCTGACCACACGCAAGTGGACGTACCCGGGCCAGCCAGGCCGGCCGCGGACCAGGAACCGGCCACGCACGCCACGGCGGGGACAGGTCGAGCACAAACCCGTCGCTATGTCTCTGGCATCAGCCGGACCTCCTTGACTAGCTCACTCACCACGTGCGACCTTGACTAGCTCACTCACCACGTTCGACCTCGTGTCGCAATACGCATCCTCGGCGTGACCACCCACCCGGACGGCGCGTGGACCGCTCAGCAGCCCGCAACCTGCTCATGGACCTCAGCGACCGGATCGGCTCCTTCCGCTTCCTCATCCGGGACCGCGACGCCAAATTCACCAGCACCTTCGACCAGATCTTCGCTGCCGAGGGCGTCAAGATCGTAAAGACCCCGCCGCGGACACCACGCGCGAACTGCTACGCCGAGACATGGATACGCGCAGCACGAGCCGAGTGCACCGACCGGATGCTGGCAAAGCCACCGGGACTGCCCGCAGCGGTGGACGGGAACAAACGCCAGTCATCAAGCACTGGGCCTGATCAGCCTGGGAAGCGACGGCCAGTAGGCGGCCAGGGGCCGGGCCCGCGAGTCCGAAGACCTGCCAGCGCACCGCGCACGACCGTGCGCGGCGGTCTGAGGTCGCGTGGTACAGCCGACGGCGGGAAGTGCGTGCCGGGCCGTTGCTGAAATCGCCATCTCACCTCGTCGTGCCCCCGCCTGCCCCGGACCGTCCAGTCCAGGCCCGAGCTCGCGAGGAGAGAGCATGACGGTCGCCGATTCCGGCCCGGCGGCGCAAGCCCGGCTGACGCGGCGCAGTCACCGCGCCAGGGGCGAATGCAGGTGCGCAAGCGCAACGGCGATGCCGAGCCCGTCGACGTGAACAAGATCGTGCGGGCCGTTGACTGGTGCGCCGACGGCCTGGATGATGTCGATCCGCTGCGGGTGGCGACCAAGACGATCAGCGGCCTGTACGACGGCGCGACCACCGCGGAACTGGACCGGCTGTCGATCCAGACCGCGGCCGAGATGACCGAGGAGCCGCAGTACTCGCGGCTGGCGGCCAGGCTGCTCAGCACTGGCGTGCGCGGATCACCCTCACGAGGCAGCCAGCGGCGGACGTGGCCGGCGATCCAGCTTCACCCGCTGCATCTTGAGCTGGGCAGGAGACGCGGCCTGCCATCGGGGCGTGATCACATCCGTTCACGGCAGGCCGTAATAGAAACAGAGTGTTATTATCTTCTTACATTAAGTGACTAAGGATGTTAAAGTTGCCGGACAGGCCCATATCACTGCAGTTGGCAGCGAGGTCCAGCTAAATTCGTCGCCTCGCCCGCCAGCGGTCACGGAGATGGGTAACGACCGGTTCCTTGCCGAACGGGACCGGACACTACGGGGGTGAGATCATGACAACCGAGGACCGCCAGGCAGCCGCCGTTAAGGACATACGGGCCGAATCCTTGCCCGCCACAGCCGCTGCGCAACAGCCGCGGCGGCCGGCCCGCCTACCGCAGATCACCGCCCTGGCCGCAACGGTCGGCGCCGGTATCGCGAGCCTGACAGGCACCGCCACACTAGCCGCTTGCCCGGCCAGTGCCAGCGGCCCCCCTCAGCCAAGCCTGACATCCATCGTCGACGGCATTGCGGCGGTGGCACACAAGGAAACGCCTCACAGCATCCGCCCGGCATCGACCGCGTCCGCTACGCCGGCACTCAAGGCGCCCGCGACGCGCCCCGCACCAGGCAAGAGCTACTTTCACGCGACCTCAAGCGGGTCGAGGCCGCTTAAGCCAAAAGTTCGGCATAAGGTGCGCCCAGCTGCCCGTTGCCTCAAGGACAAGGACCGCGACGACTAGAACGGCCGCCCGAGTGGCCACGAAGCGGCTCACTAACCAGGGGCGATCAGGAACTCAGGCACCGGATCGTGGCGCTGGATCATGCCATAAGGTCCAGCGCCACGGTCGCAGCCGCCTGGCTCCCTACGTGGATGGACCGCTCGTACCCTGGGACCAACGCATTGTTGCGGTCAGCTGTCAGCGGATATGACCTGGCGTAGCGTAGTAGCGTAGTGAGCAGAGACGCTTCTGTGAATGGCCTTTTCCAGGAGATTAACGCCGGTTTCGAGGACACCCTGGGTGCCCAAGACTCCCCGGGTGTAACCGGGCACGAACAGGCCTTTCACGGCCGGGTAGAGGGCGCGTATCCGTTCGGCTGTTTCCTTACCCAGCATCTGACGCGCGATGCCATAGTAGTAGGCAATCACGACGGCCATCAGCACCAGGTATCCGCCGACAGCGGCGCCGATAACGTGCCTGACCAGCATGGGCCAGCCCGGGCGCGGTCCGCCTACTACCGGCTCTACCACCAGGCCCTGTCCGACCGGCTCCGCGAACGAGGGTGGCGATCACGCGCGCGCAACGGCGACGGGCCGGATCCACTAGGGCGCGGCACAGGTGACCGCGGCGGTTACGGCGCTTGATGATCACCTGGTCAGGGGGGATCATCTGACGGCCCGCTGGCGGGCGCACGAACAGGCCGGGCCATGCGCCTTCGGTGACGGCGCACGGCGACGGTGACCAGCGCCCCGGCGCCGAGCCCGATGACGAGGATGGCGATATCGTGACCGGTGTGGTGGCCCGTGGCCAGCCGTGCCACCCCGTAGGCGCTGGCTGCCACCGACAACGTCCAGCCGAGGGAGTCCAGGAGATTCCAGAAGGCGAATTGATACGGCCGCATCTTGGCCGTGCCCGAGACGATGGCGGGGGTGAAGAACACGGCGAGCCAGCCCCATCTGGCATAAAGCCTCTCGCCCCGCTCGACCATCTTCTCCCGGCGCGCGTGGTGCCTGCCGGGACGTTCCAGCAGCCGGCGTCCCCAGCGGCGGCCGATGGCGTAGCCGCCGAGCCCGCCAGCCTCACCCGCGATGGCTGCCACCACGATCACCGCCACCAGGTCCAGCCCACCCTGGCTGGCGGCCACGGCGGCAGCTCCGAGGGCGGCGGTGCCGATGGCGGGGACGCCCGCCCACGAGGCGGCAACCGCCACGAACAGCACCGGGTACTGCCACCACGTGCTCCCCAGGCCTGCCGCCATCATGCGCTCCCGACGCCCGCTGCCACCAACGGCGGCACACCCGGCTCCCCCAGACTAAGCGTCCTCCGCTAAATTAACTATGTTTGTGCGAGATGGTTGCCTACGGTTGTGGTATGGGACAACTGGTGGTGGATGAGGAGCGGTTCTCGGAGATGCTCGCGGAGGTGCGCCCCCATCTGAACGAGCTGCAGTGGCGGCTGCTGCTGGGGGCGCAGGCGCGGTCGCTGGGCCGGGGCGGGATCAAGCGGGTGGCGGTGTTGGCCGGGGTTCATCCGGACACGGTGGGCCGGGGAGCCCGGGAACTGGAGCGGGGCATTGAACCGGATGGCCGGGTTCGGCGGGGCGGGGCTGGGCGGCCAAGGGCCGAGGTGGATGCGGGGCTGGTGCCGGCGTTGCGCCGGCTGGTGGATCCGGCCACCCGCGGTGACCCGGAGTCGCCGCTGCGGTGGACGACCAAGTCGACGGAGAAGCTGGCTGGCGAGCTGGCGTCCGCGGGCCATCGGG
Source organism: uncultured Actinomycetota bacterium (assembly GCA_963820395.1). Lineage (GTDB taxonomy): Bacteria > Actinomycetota > Actinomycetes > Streptosporangiales > Streptosporangiaceae > DATFVJ01. The sequence goes on from CAWGAE010000011.1 coordinate 80,013, forward strand.
TGTCTGCTGACACTGTCGGGCGGCTGCTGAAAGAGGACGGCTACAGCCTGCAGGGCAACGCCAAGACGGTGGAGGGCCGCCAGCACCCGGACCGGGACGGCCAGTTCCGGCTCATCAACACGCTGGTGCGGGCGTTCCAGGCGGCCGGCGAGCCGGTGATCAGCGTGGACACCAAGAAGAAAGAGCTGGTCGGCAACTACCGGAACGGCGGGAAGGAATGGCATCCGGGCGGCCAGCCTGAACGGGTGCAGGTGCACGACTTCAAGGGCGAACTGGGCCGCGCTGTCCCCTACGGCGTCTATGACATGACAGCCAACGCCGGCTGGGTGAACGTCGGCACCGACGCCGACACCGGTGCTTTCGCGGTCGAGTCGATCCGCCGCTGGTGGGAGAACATCGGCAAGGCCGCCTACCCGCACGCCACCAGGCTGCTCATCACCGCTGACGCGGGCGGCTCCAACGGCAGCCGGCTGCGGCTGTGGAAGGTGGAACTGGCCAGGCTCGCGCAACAACTCGGCCTGCAGATCAGCGTGTCCCACTTCCCGCCGGGGACCTCGAAATGGAACCGGATCGAGCACCGGCTCTTCGCCCAGATCTCCATGAACTGGCGCGGCAGGCCGCTGACCAGCCACGAAGTCATCGTCGAGACGATCGCCGCGACCACAACCAAGACCGGGCTGACCGTCCAGGCCGCCCTGGACACCGGCATCTACCAGAAGGGCATCAAGATCTCCGACAAGGAGATGAAGGCCCTGGAGCAAAACTCGATCAGACGCCACGACTTCCACGGCGAGTGGAACTACACCCTCTTCCCCGCCCCGCTGCCGACACTCCCGGCATCACGGGAAGTTAATTCTCGGTGAGCCCTAAGGACCCACGAGAGCCGGAGCAGAATATGCCCGGACCCGCCTGAGCCGCACCCGCTGCCAGCCGCACCCGCCTCGGCCCACAGCGCCCGGCTAGGACAGCCGTCCCCGGGGCGCCCGGCTCCCTCGCAGACCCCAGGCCCGCTTTCCCGAACCCCCTCCGCGATGGGGACCTTCGCCCCTGGCCTGCCAGGGGCACCAGGAAGGACGATGCGCGCGGGCTTAACGCTCCTCATAGCTAAGCCTCTTCGGTGCGCTTGACGGGAAGGACCGCGGCATGACGGACAACGTGCCGGCGAGCCGGACGGACGGTCCGACGGCGCGCGGGACCGCATCGGGGGCGGATGCTGTCAGCGGCCCGGCGGCCCGGCAGGTCGACCCGGCGGCGCCGGGGACGGCGTTCCCGCGCACGCGCCACGTGCTGTGGCTTGAGTTCGGGAGCCGCGAGGACTTCGATGACCCGCGCCGGGAATGGCGGCGGCTGTTCTCGGAGCTGCTGGGCACCTTCGCGCTGGTGCTGGCCGCCGCAGGCGGCGGGCTGCTGCACGCCAAGGGACAGATCAGTCTCGCTGCGGCGGTCGTCGCGCCGGGCCTGATGGTGACGGCGATCATCTTGTTCATGGGCGCGGTCTCCGGCGCGCACCTGAACCCGGCGGTGTCGCTGGCCTTCGCGCTGCGCGGGGACTTCCCGTGGAAGCGGGTCCCGGGCTACATCCTCATCCAGCTCATCGGCGCGACGCTGGCCTGCCTGTTCCTGCGCTGGGTGTTCGGGAACGTCGAGCATCTGGGGGCGACGCTGCCGGGCCCGGGATACAAGAACTGGCAGGCCCTGCTGATGGAGATCGTGCTCACCGCGCTGCTGGTCAGCGTGATCTTGGGCACCGCTTCGGCCGCGCAGAACGTCGGCGCGATCGCCGCGCTCGGCGTCGGCGGCTACATCGCCCTGGCCGGCCTGTGGGCCGCCCCGGTCAGCGGCGTATCGATGAACCCGGCCCGGTCCTTCGGCCCGGCCCTGGCCAGCGGCTACTGGACCAGCTACTGGGTGTACCTGGTGGGGCCGGTCGCCGGCATGCTGATCGCCGTCGGCTTCGCATTCGTGCTGCGCGGCCGGGGCGGCGACGTCATCTCCCGGGCGGCGGGCTCCGGCGTGCTGGATGAGGGGGCCCTGGCCGCCAAGGCCAAACTGTCCCAGGACATCGAGCAGGGCAAGGTCGTCCCCCCGGACATCGCCGGCACCGGACCGCAGCGCAGCGGGCAATGACCGGCGTCGCGCTCAGGGAGCGGGATACCAGCTGCCCGGCCCGTACCCGCATGGACGATGGACAAATGAGGTCGTGGGCAAGACCACCGGCTACCCCGGGCAAGGACGTCGGACCCCGGCATCATCGAGCACGCCAGGGAGCTGGGGCTGAGACTCCCGCCCCAGCGGGACGACCCCTCCGCCGGACTCACACCACAGCTCATCGTCGAAGTCGTCAGAGACGTCGCCTTCCACTACTCCCCCGGTTGGCGCCAGGCGATACAGGTGATGGCCACTGAGCCAGTGACGTAGCGGGAACTTCAATGTCGAGGCGCAATGCACACCAAGCCGGTCGGCGCTGCTGACCGGTCGGCATCCGATCCGCTCGGGCACACAGGTCGTGCCGATCATGGGTGGCCCCGATGGCATGACCCAGTGGGAGGTCACGATCGCCCAGGCGCTGTCCGAGGCGGGTTATGCGACCGGGATGTGGGGTAAGTGGCACCTGGGCTCCGGATCCGGAACGGCGCAGCCCGGTTGGACTTCGGGTTCGACGAGGCGGTGTGGAGTCCGCGCACCGCCGATGAGGTGATGTGGACGATGCAGTCCTTCTTCCCAGACGGCCCGGTGATCTCCGCGCCGTACGCGGACAGCACGCCCATCCCGCTGGCAGCGGAGCCGATCTACGCGCGGAAGAAGGGCGCCAGGTCGGAGGTGATCTCGACCTACGACGCGGAGTTCCGGGCTGGGTTCGAACGCAAGATCACTGAGTGGTCAGTGGATTTCATGTGCCGCACGCGCGGCGTGGCAGGGGCGGGGTGCCGCTGATCCACTGCACCGCAGCGGCGCTGCCGGCCACCGCCCGGCCGCTGGCCTGCGGGCGGGCAGCGCGCTCACCTAGTGTCCCGCGCCGTAAGTTCGCCGAATATTTCTAGCAGGGACTTCGCCCGATTGTAAGGTCTTCACCAGTGCTGATGATCTCTGATTTATGTGAATTATTTTAGGCGCGGGACACTAGTAGTACTTTGTTAGGTCGTACGGCGCGCCTCCCGCACTTGCCCTGATCTTTGTACTGTCATGCCGGGATGACCCCTCAACAGATGGCGGAGGTCCGGCCCCGGCTGCTGGCCTTTGCTGCGGAGATGCTCGGCGGGCTGCCGCGTAAGGACCAGCGGGCGGCCGGTGAGCTGTATGTGCGCGGGCTGCTGGCCGATGGGCGGCGCAAATCGATGCAGCCGATGGCGGCGCGGCTGGGGGTGGACCATCAGCGGCTGCAGCAGTTCATCACGTCTTCGACGTGGGATTACGCGGCGGTGCGGCGGAATGTGGCGCGGGGTTTCGCGGCCAGTCAGCCGGTGGAGGCGCTGGTGGTGGATGACACCGGGTTTGCCAAGGACGGGACGGCGTCGCCGTGTGTGGCCCGGCAGTACTCCGGCACTTTGGGCAAGGTCGGCAACTGCCAGCTCGGGGTGAGCGTGCACCTGGTGAACGAGCGGGCCTCGTGCGCGGCGGACTGGCGGCTGTTTTGCCCGGACAGCTGGGACGACGCCAAGCTCGATGATCCCGTGGCGGCGGCCGCTGCCCGGCGCCGCCGCCGTCAGGCGCGCATCCCCGGTGAGGTGCGGCATACCGGGAAGTGGCGGCTGGCCCTGGAGATGATCGACGAGATGACCGGGCCCGGCGGCTGGGGCCTGGCCGACCAGGTCACCGCCACCGGCGGCGCGCGGCCGGTGGCGGTGGCCGATGCGGGCTACGGCGACAACACCGCCTTCCGGCAGGAACTGCAGAAACGAGGATGGCAGTACATGCTGGCGGTCAAGGGCACCACCAGCGCTCACGCGGGTGATGCCCGGCCGGCCGCGCCCGCACCGCGCAGCGGGCCGGGCCGGCCGCGCAAGCCCGCCTACCCCCGCCCGCCCGCGAGCCTGCGCCAGCTCGCGATCACCCACGCCACCCAAATCCAGCAGGTGACCTGGCGGCAGGGCACCAGGGCCACCAAAGGCAACCCCACCGCTGCCATGACCAGCCACTTCCTGGCCATCAGGGTCCGCCCCGCCAACCGGGACATCCCCCGCGCAGACGACGGCAGCCTGCCCGAGTGCTGGCTGCTGGCCGAATGGCCCCCCGAAGCCGATGAGCCCACCGATTACTGGCTGTCTGACCTCCCGGCCACCACCCCCATCGCCGAGCTCGTCCGCCTAGCCAAGATCCGGTGGCGGATCGAGCACGACTACCGCGAACTCAAGCACGCCCTCGGCCTCGGCCACTTCGAAGGCCGCTCGTTCACCGGCTGGCACCGCCACGTCACCCTCGCCGCCCTCGCCCAGGCCTTCTGCACCATGATCAGGACGGACCCAAAAGCCCCTGCGCCGGGATGACCCTCTACCAGGTCCTGCACGAACTGCAGCTCGTGCTCGCCCTCATCCTCGGCGCCTGCCCCTTATGCTGCCAGCCCATCACCCTCGACCGGCTCGCCGCCGCCCTCGCTGGAACCTAACAAAGTACTACTAGTGTCCTGCGCCTTTAGACCCTCATAAAAGTGAGGCAGGTCACATCACCCGGACGCGTGTCATAACTCATTGTAGCAGGACGTGTTCGTAAAGTTATTGGCATGGCAAGGACGGGGCGGCCTAAGGCCGAATTGACGCTTTCCGGCGAGGAGCGGGCCACGCTGCAAAGGTGGGCTCGCCGGGCGAAATCATCACAGGCTCTGGCGCTGCGGGCAAATATCATCCTGACCTGTGCGCAAGGCCACGACAATAAAGAAACCGCGGCGTTGCTCCGGTGCAATCACACAACAGTCGGGAAATGGCGTAAGCGGTTCATCGAGAGGCGCCTGGACGGGCTGGCCGATGAGCCGCGCCCGGGACGTGAGCCGACGATCACCGACGAGCAGGTAGAAAAAGTCGTCGTCGATACATTGGAGGCAACGCCGGATAACGCGACCCACTGGTCGAGGGCTTCCATGGCGAAACGTTCCGGCTTGTTCAAGTCCACCATCGGCCGGATCTGGACGGCGTTCCGCCTTAAGCCGCACGTGGCCGATACGTTCAAGCTGTCATCCGATCCGCTGTTCGTGGAGAAGGTCTACGACGTCGCCGGGTTGTACCTGAATCCGCCCGAGCACGCGGTTGTGCTGTGCGCGGACGAGAAATCCCAGGTCCAGGCCCTTGACCGGTCCCAGCCGGTGCTGCCGATGATGCCCGGCATGCCGGAGAAGCGGACACATGACTATGTCCGGCACGGCACCGTTGACCTGTTCGCGGCGTTGGACATCGCGACCGGCCTGGTGATCGCGAAAACCTACAAGAGCCACCGTGCGAAGGAATGGATCAAGTTCCTGGAGGAGATCGACAAGCAGGTGCCCCAGCTGGCGGAACCGGACGAGCCCGGCGGCGAGCCGCATGTGCTGCAGATCCACATCGTCGCGGACAATTACGCGACGCATAAGACTCCGGCTGTCCGGCAATGGCTGGAAAAGCACCCGAGGTTCAAGATTCATTTCACGCCGACCAGCTCATCCTGGCTGAACCAGGTAGAGCGCTGGTTCGGGCTTTTGACCGAGAAGCTCCTGAGCCGCGGCGTTCATAAGTCCGTAAAGTCGCTCGAGAAGGATATGCTCGCCTGGGTAGACACATGGAACGAAGACCCCAAACCCTTCATCTGGACGAAATCTGCGGAAGAAATCCTCGAATCACTCGAGCGACTTTTGCGGCGGATCAAAGATCCAGGACACTAGCTGTGCGCCGAAATAACTGACTCGGCTTGCCGCAAAGGCCACTACAGCTGCGCTCCAGGGAGGGCTGTAGGTGCTCAATTTTGGGGTACACCGGCTGGTCAGCGCGGCGGCGCGCCGGTACTCCCGGGCCAGCCATTCGCTGGCCAGGTGCAGGTAGACCCGGGTGGACTCGATCAACCGGTGCCCCGCCTGGGCCTGCACCGCCTCCAGCGCATCCCCGCCTCCCGCAGCCGGGTCAGGCACATATGGCGCACGAGGATCTCATCCAGGCCTTCCGCTGACAGCGGAAGACCGCGCCGGGGCCCCCTGAGCAGCACGAACACCCGGTTCGTAGACGCCGAGCCGACCGCTCGTCATACAGGTAAGCGCGCAGCGCGTCGAAGAACCGGCCCGCGGCCGGGACCACCCGGTGATGACCGCTCACCGCCCGCGGGCACGACTACCGGGCCGGCCGGCCACCCCCAGGGCACCCTGGGGGCGCGCTGGCGCCCGCGACGCATCGGCGATCCCGAGCCCACCCCCGCAGCTCCCCGGGTTCCCCCGGCCGGATCTGCCCATTCCCCGGACGCGCCCGCCGCCGAGGGATAGAACGAGCCGTCGATTGACGAAGATTACCGCCGGAGCGCGCCCGCCACGGCGCGTCGCGTGTCACCGGAGATGCCGACCTGAACCTGGCACCTGGCACACCTCGACCCTGGGTCAGGGGTCGAGACACTCCCCTGTCACCCCGTCAGGATGATGTACATGACCAGCAGGCGTGGCATCGTCACGTATGCGGGTGCTGTCGGCCGCACGGCCCCAGGCCCGCTATGACGGAAGGGCGCGGCAGCGCCGTGGCCGTGGGGTGTTCGGCTGGTCCGCCGGGCAGCGGGCAGAGGAGCCGGTGATGAGTGTTCCGACGGCTGGGGCTCCGGCCCAGGGCACGTTGCGGTATCAGCTGGAGTCGGGCCTGGAGCGATTGATCCCGCGGAACGTGCCGCGCGGGGTAAGGAAGCACGGGCTGCGGTGCCGCGCCGGTTCGTCGGGGCCAGTAAGTACACCAACATGGGCCAGCGGGTGGTCGCGGGCCAGCGGCTGATGCACGCCAGCGACATCTTCCTGGGCTGGCAGCGGACCAAGGCCGGCCTGGACGGGCAGCAGCGCGACTTCTATGTCCGCCACCAGTTGCGGGACTGGAAATACTCGGTCAACATCGAGACCCTGGTGCCGCGCGGCATGCGAATCTACGGGGAACTGTGCGGCTGGACACCGGCCCGGGCGCACGCCCGCTCCGCCGACCGGATCGCCATCGCCGCCTACCTCGGCGGCTCCGACGTCTTCGACCAGGCCATCACCCGATTCGCCGCCGCCTACGCCGACCAGAACGAACGCGCCCACAAATCTCTCGTCGACGTCGTCGCGTCAGGACCGGATCACCGCCGAACGCGACCTGTGAGACCCCCGCTGGCCCAAGTTGCGCCGCCATCCGCCGTGCTGACAGGTGTTCACCGAGGTGGAGAGCTGCGAGGTGTTCGAAGATGGCCCAGAGCGCCCGAACGCCGCGCCAACCGTCGCGATAGCCGGTCTGGTGGCGCGCTGGCTGGATGTGGATCGTCCTCGGGCAGTCCAAGCGCATCGCACGAGGTGATGCGGTCATCGAGAGTCCGCGGGAGGTATGCATGGCAGGCAAGCCCGATGGCGTGGCCGCGCGGGGCGGCGGTCTGCCGGACGGAGCGGGCGGCGCGGGCGGGCCACGGGTGACAGGCGAACAGCCGCAGCGTCCCACGCGCCGGCAGCGCTGGCTGGCCCGGCTCGCGTTCGCCGCGGCGATCGCCGCGGTGGTGGTGCTCGTGCTGCTGGGGGGGCTGAAAAGCGTTACCGCGCTGCTCCTGGGCTTGGTGGGCCTGGCGATCGCCTGCGCGGCGGCATGGTGGTTCCTGGCTCACCGCGGCATCGTGCGCTGGCTGGCGTTCGCGGTCCTGGTCGCCGCGCCGGTGTTCGTGATCGTCGTGTACGTCGTTGCCGGGCTGGTCTGGGAGGTCGCGCTCAGCGTCGTGCTCGCAGCAGCCGCCGTCGCCGCTGGGCGCGCGGCGCTCAGCAGCGGCAACACGCCGGCGGGACCGCCCGAGTATGCGGCGACGCGGCAGCGGCAGCCTTTTGTGATCATGAACCCGCGGTCGGGTGGCGGCAAGGTCGGCAAGTTCGGGCTGAAGGACAAGGCCACCGCGCTCGGCGCCAAGGTGGCCCTGCTCGAAGGCCCGGGAACGGTTGACGTGGCCGCGCTGGCGCGGCGGGCGGTAGACCGGGGGGCCGATCTGCTCGGCGTGGCAGGCGGCGACGGGACGCAGGCGCTCGTCGCGGGCATCGCCGCCGCGCGGAACATCCCGATGATGGTCATCTCGGCCGGCACCCGCAACCATTTCGCCCTCGATCTCGGGCTGGACCGTGATGATCCTGCTAGCTGCCTCGGCGCCCTCACCGACGGCGTCGAACTGCGCATCGACCTTGGCCTGATCGGCGACCGCACGTTCGTCAACAACGCGTCGTTCGGCGTCTATGCCGAGGTCGTGCAGAGCCCCGCCTACCGCGACGACAAGGTCGGCACCGTCCTGCAAATGCTCCCGGACATGCTGGGCGGCCACCAGGGAGCGCACCTGGTGGTACGGGTCGACGGGCAGGTGATACTCGACGGGCCGCAGGCGGTACTGGTGAGCAACAACCCCTATGAGACCGGCGACATCGCCGGCCTGGGCCGGCGCGCGCGGCTCGACCAGGGCGTGCTCGGCGTCCTGGGCGTGAAGGTCGAGAACGCCGCCCAGGCAGCCGGCCTGTTGCGCAGGGCACAACGCTCGCGTGAACTCACCGCGCTCACCGCGCACGAGGTCGTCATCGACGCCGACGAACCCCAGATCCCGGTCGGGATCGACGGCGAATCGGTGCTGATGCCCACCCCGGTGCGCTGCACGATCCGCCCGCTATCGCTGCGGGTGCAGGTCCCCCAGGACCGGCCCGGGGTTCCCGAGCCGCGGCCGCAACTGGACTGGGCACGGCTGCGGCACCAGGCGTTCACTATCACGCGGACCGCAGGCGGCGCCCCAACCACACGACCGGGCACTTCATGATCTCAACGTCACAATGTCGCCAGCGACGCCCTCCACGGGCATTCCCCTCAGGCCGTCCTGCCGGTTCGATCACGCAGGACCGTCATCATCAGGCAGCGGGCCGCGGAACGACGATTGACCGGGGCCCCGCGCGGAGCACGGCCGCGCCGGCGGTTCTGGCGGGATCATAGGTGTCGATCGCGGTCTGCCAGGTGAGCCCGGCGCGGGTGGCCGAGATGGTGAACCCGGCGGCTGCCACCAGGCACTGACCAGGACGAGGAAGTCGTCGTCGAGCATCGGCGTGCGGCGGCCGCCCGGTCGGGCTAGTCGGATCCGTCGAGGTAGACGGCCACGGCCAGAGCGCTGCGGTCGGACCAGTCGGTGCCGGTCATCGCGGTGCCGGCCACTCAGGGGTGGGCGGCTGACCCCGGCGGAGCGCGCCCGGCCAGGATTACGAATGGCTGAAAGTGCGGGGATCGGGCAAGCTGCGAAGATCGTCGAGCGCGCTGCGAGGGCAGAATACCCGGGTCCCAGGCGGCCCACGGGCTGGTGATTGGAGCGCGCTCCACTCCAGGCCTTCCCGGGGCCGGGCGACACCTCGCCGGGCACACGCGGCAACAGGGGGATCGAGAGTTGGCGACGGCAACCAGCCGGTGGGCACACGGGCACGGGAGGCTTGGGAAGGCCCCGCGGCGCTGATTCCCCGGCCGCCAGGGCCTTCTTTGACGTGTGTCTGACCGGTTACCTGGCCGGGCTGCGAGCGCGCTGCCACGCGGTTGCCGTGCCGGTCTCGCTGTCTCGGGTGGCCGCGTCGCGGGCGCGGGCGAGTTCGTCGCGGAAAGGTGCCGGCTTCGCGTTCGGCTCGTTGGGCTCGCGCCCGCAGGGTCTGCACGTAGTTCGTCACGTTCGCGGGCGGCTTCGGCGCGGAACTGGGCCAGCATCCGTTCGGCGTCGGGGCTTCCGCGCTGAACGGTGGCGTTTCAGTCCGCACATCGGACGGAGCCGGGCTTTCAGCCGCCCGTAGTCTGCCTCGCCCGGGTTATTCGCATACTGTCCGATGGCATGCAGTGACTGAGTGCTAAAAGGCGGCCCGCCACAGCGTCAAGCCACCAACCCAAGATCAAGATCGAGGCTAGGGTAGGCGCTGGGCACCGGCCGTGCGAGCAGATCAGGCTTTCCGCGCGGAACTGAACACAAGGCTGTAGTCTTCAACGGCGCGGATCAGGCAGTTAGCTGCATCTAGGACATCGGCCCGGATCACCGCGGCGACGCTCGGGCTTGCTGCCCGCGCCCGCGGGTCCCGCCACACGGTCTCACTGATCAGGTGCCCCGAGGCCGGGTCGGCGAACAACAGCGCACTGCGAAAACCGGGGGTTTCCGCCAGCCACGGGACTGCGGAGTCCCCGAATGCCTCGATCACCTCCTCAACCGCTGACGGCTTGACCTCGATCCGCGTCAGCCGGACCCCCTCACCGCTACGCACCGGTGCCTCTCGCTCGAAGACGAGAATCCGGTACCGCTCGACGGTCACCGATCCCCTGGCCCGCCGCGCCAGTTCGCCGCGGAGAGGCGCTGCTGTCTGCTCGCTCGCCTGCAGCGCATGATGCGACGCCCAGAACGATTCGAGGACCGCAGCGCCGAGCTCCGGGCTGGCCAGCAGCGACAGCCCCAGGCTGCCTGGCTGGCTCTCCACCGCCGAGCGGACCTCGCTCTCGATGTACTTGAGGCACCCGCCAAGCACAAGCGGATCCGCGGTGATCAGGTCCAGACGGGCATGCAGCATGGCGCCTCCCACGGCTCTCAGCGATTTTCGGGGGTATGCCTGGCTGCCCTGCGTCGCCGGCACCAGCAGGTGCGCTCCTCAGCGTTCCCCCCGGCCGCGGGCATGTCAAGCAGCCGGATCGCGCAGGCCGTTGCTCCGCTACTGCTCCTTGCGCACCACCGCCCCCGCCTCGACTCGATCCGGATCTTGCTGGCCAAAGGCCAGGAGCAGTATGACGGGCCAGGCGCCGGAGCCGGGGTGGTTGACCTGGCCGGCCGCCGGTAACCCGGCCCGGGTGCCGCCGCGGGGATCCGGGCCGAACCCGTTGACCTCGAACTTCAGCGAGCCCGGCCCGGGCCACGCCACCGATGGTTCACCCGGCTGGATCATGTGGTTCACCCGGCTGGATCATGCCGAGTCGCCGCGTCTGCTGGCGAGTGTGCCGGCCGGTTGGTTGATCTTAACTGCGCGCAGCGCCGCGTTCTCGTGCCGGAGCACCAGCAGTTCGGCGTCCGTCACCTGATCGCCGCGGACGGCCACAGCGAGGCCGAATAACCAGCGCATGAGCAGGTAGGCGATCTTCAGCAGCGCCCGGCCAGCCAACCCTCTCCGTACCCGGCCTGCGGCCAACAACGGCCGGTCAACCCATGCAATCGGAGCGGCGCAGGTCGCCTACCGGGTCCGACGATAGATCATCCGGGCCCTGGCCACCATCACGTTTCATCCCACGAGGGTGACGCAGGGGCAAGCCTCCGAGCGTTAACATGCGCTCGTCATGACCTGATTCCTGGGGAAAGTCGGCGAGCCCGGATCTGCTGCGGGAGATGATTAAAGGGTTTGCGCAGCGGATGATGGACGCGAGGTGGCGACGAACGACGAACGAACACAGAGGGTCCAGCTCCGAGGCCCGGCCGGGTCCACCGCGCGGGAACTCAGGCACCTCGAGCGCGGCACCGGTCCGTGCGCGGATCGCGGCTGTCGTGGTCGCGGGGGCGCACGACGTGCTGGTGCATCGTCTCAGCCGCCCGGCCACCCGAACGGCGGTGCGTTTTACCGCAGCGGTGGCGCTAGTGGGGATTGCCCGCGCCGTCGGCGTTTCCACGGCTGAGCTGGGCCTTGGCCGCAGTGAGCTCGGCAGCGGCATCCGCACCGGCGCAGCAGCGGCCGCGGCAGCGGCTGCTGGGGTCTTCACGGCGGCGGCACTGCCGGCCACGCGGCCGTTCTTCCTCGACAAACGGGCCCCGGCCGGGGGCCGCGGCGATGTTGCCGCCGAGCTGGCCCGGATCACTTTCGTTGCGGTGCCGCCGGAAGAACTCACCTACCGGTCGGCGCTCCTCGGCCTGTGGCTGGGACGCCCGCGGACCAGCGCGGTGGCCTGGTCGAGCGCACTGTTCGGTCTCTCGCACATGCTGCCGACGCTGGCAACCATGAACCAGACCGCTCTGCACCGCCAACTGTCGCAGCGGCCGCTGCGACAGGCAGGTTTTATCGCTGGCAACGTCGCGGTCACCACGGCGGCGGGCGCGGCCTTTGGCTGGCTGCGGCTGCGGTCGGGCAGCGTCGTCGCCCCGCTGCTCGCGCACGCCGCGCTCAACGACGCGGCGCTTGTGGCCGGCCGGGTGGCGCATGGCCTGCGCCGCCAGCGGCTGCGACGAGCCGGCATTAACAGCGCTGGCCGGCCCTCGTCCGCCGGACCGGCGGGCAGCGCCCTTGTGACCAGTGGCCATCCAGCCCGGCCTAAGCGAGTCGTGTGTTCCGGCGCTTGTGGCGGCCGCAAGCCTGACGCGGCTCACGATCAGCCGGGCAGTGGCCACGCCAGGTACAAAGGCCTTTGGGCCCATTCTCACGACGTGAGCCCGAGGGGCATCATCGACGCAAGCCCGTCGGCCGCCTTTATCTTCGCCCGGGAAGGATTTGAGGCGGGTCTGGCCGGTGTCCAGGGATGGCCGCCGCCGGGCGGGTGAGGGGGCAGGTATGGATCTCGGCGGAACCGCGCGACGCGCTGGGAGGTTGCTGGCCGGCGGCGACACGGTGGAGCGGACGGCGGCGCTTGCGTCAACGTCGATGGCGGGCACGAGCTTCGGCCCGGGCCTGCTCCCCCGGGCGGGCCTGGATCAGGCGCTGGCGACCGGGATCGTCGCCGCGACGCAGCACGGGCTGGTGATGACGTCGCAATCGGCCTGCGCAGCGCTTGCCCGGCTGATCGCGCGCGATGACGGGACACCATCGGGCCGGGCGCGAAGCTTCGCTGCCCAGGCAGCCGTGGGCGCCGGCGTTGCCGCGGCGGGCGCCGCGGCCGAGCGCGCGCTGGCGCCGCGGCCGGGCGAGCCGGTACGCCGGGCGATGCTGCGGACGGCGGGCCGGCGGGCCTCGCGGGTCTGGCTGGCCGGGGCGGCGCTGTCGGCGGTGGCGACCGTGGATGCCGCCGTAGCTGGCCGCAGGCCGGGCCTGCGAGTGATCGCGGCCGGGGGTGGCCTGCTGGCCGGCGGCGCGCTCGCCGGCTGGCAGATCCACCACTACCACGCGGGCGAAGAAGCGGAAGCGGCCCGGATCCCGCCGCCCACCGACCCGCTCACCGGCGAGGCGGCCGGCGGGAAGACCACGCCGCCGCTGCCGCCGGTGGCCAGGTCGTTGCTGCTCGGCGCCGCAGTCAGCGGGGGGCTCCATGGGATGGCCTTGCTCGAGGGCGCGTCCGCCCGCGGCCTGGCGGCCGGGATACGCCGGGCCGTCCCTGGCGCTGGCCCTGTCGCCGGGATGGGAGGCCACGCCGCGGCGCTCGGCGCGACCGTGGCCGGGCTGGCCGCCGCTGTGGAGTACATCGAGCGCCGCGCGGAAACCGGCGGGTCGGCGATCGATGCCGCCTACACCACCCCGCCGGACGCCGCGACCGTCAGCGGCGGTCCCGCGTCCGCGGTCGCCTGGCCGAGCCTGTCACGCGAGGGCGTCCGGTTCGTCAACCTGGCCCTCACCAGGCAAGAGATCGCCGACGTCACCGGGGCGCCGGTAGGCCAGGTGAAGGCACCGGTGCGCGCGTTCGCCGGCCTGGCGTCCGGGCGGACCGTGGACGTGCGGGTCGACCTGGTGATGGAGGACCTGGCCCGGCTCGGCGCGTTCGAGCGGTCGGTGCTGTGCGTGGCCTCTCCCACCGGCAGCGGCTACGTCAACTACGTCGCGACCGAGACGCTCGAGTACCTCACGCGCGGTGACTGCGCCACTGTCGCGCTTCAATACTCCCTGCGCCCGTCGTTCCTGTCGCTGGACCGGGTTGCGATGGGCCGCGAGCAGAACCGCGCGCTGCTGCACGCCCTCGAATGGCGGATCAGGGGCCTGCCGGAGAGTCACCGGCCCCGCCTAGTCGGCTTCGGTGAATCCCTCGGCGCGCACACCCTCCAGGACGCTTTCCTGCACGAGGGCGTGTCCGGGCTGCACCGCGTCGGGATGGACCGGGCGTTGTTCCTGGGCACCCCAGCGGAAAGCAACTGGGCCAAACAGTGGCGCCTCGATCCGAAACATACCGACCCAGACTCCGAGGTCGCCGAGGTCGCCTCATACCAGGAATGGCTCGCGCTCCCAGCGGAAGACCGCGCCCGCCGCCGGTATGTGCTGCTGTCCCACCACGAGGACCCCATCACCCGGTTCGAACCCGCCCTCGCCGTACAACAACCCGGCTGGCTAGGCCCGGGCCCCAGCCGGCCACCCGGGATATCGCCCCTGACGTCCTGGTATCCGCTGACCACCTTCGTGCTCACCCTCGTGGACGTGAAAAACGCCATGAACGTCACTCCAGGGACGTTCGCCGCCCGCGGGCACGACTACCGCGCCGACCTGGCGCGCATGGTCAGCGAGGCATACGCCCTACCGGTCAGCGACCAAGAACTGCTTGCCATCGAGCACGCCCTGCGGCACCGCGAAGCAGCCTGGGCCCAACAGCGTCTCGTCGCCGAGCAACTGCGGCGAGCCGGGGAGGCCGTCCAGCGCCAGACCAAGACCTGGGGCCTGGCCCCAGACGGCATTACACCAGACCCCGGCACGACCTGACAACGAACCGGACGGTCACCGCCGTAAAGACCTGGGCCGGGCGCTGCAACAGGGCGCGGAACCTCCTGGCGATCCCCGATGTCCCCTGGCCGCTGCTCTGCCACTGTCAGGCGAGCCAGCCCCGCCGCGTCCAGGCGGCGGATCCGCGTGACAACTCCGTCCGTGAGCGTCGAGGCCCGGTTCGGGCCCGGCCCCACCCGGCCCGCCCGCCGGCGGCGACTGCTTGCTCCCAGCGCCACAGGGTGCCCGCCGAGATCCCGAACCCGGCGGCCACCTCCGCCCGCCTGGCGGCCTGATCCGCGCCAGCTGCACCCCCGCCCACCGGCGCGCACCGTCGCGCCCGCGTCCCAGGCGAACACCGCGGCCCCGTGCAGGAACCCCACCCCGTTGCCGCACCCTCCATCGGCCCGCCGCGGCGGGCGGGTACGATCGTCGGCCAGACGCGGCCATAACGGGTGCAGGCGTGGTGAACAGAAATCGGTCTGCCACGCTCGCTGGACTGGTGCCGCCCGGCGTGGTATCGGTCATCTACACCGTTCCCGGCCTGCCAGCCGGAGCAACAGTTGTGAGCAGCGTCGCCGACACCGCAGTGAAACGCGCTGCCGACAGTGTGGCGAAATGCCAGCAGCGTAACAACTGAGATATCTCGCTGAAACGGCCGGCGCCGACGATGATGGCGTGGGATTGCCGATCGGCGCGGCTGGCAGTGGGCATGTGCTGACGCACTGCCCGTACTGCTCGCTGCAGTGCGGCGTGAGGATGCGGTCGGCGGGCCCGCGGCGGCCGTCGATCGAGCCGTCGGATTTTCCTACCAACCGCGGCGGCCTGTGCTCGAAGGGCTGGAGCGCGGCCGAACTGCTTGACCACCCCGACCGGCTCACCACGCCGCTGGTCCGCACCGACGCCGCCGACCGCGGTAGCCCGCTGCGCGCCGCGTCGTGGGTCGAAGTGCTCAACCGGATTGTCGCGGCGATCCGGCGTAGCCAGGAGGCCTACGGCCACGACAGCGTCGGCTGTTTCGGCGGCGGCGGGCTGACCAACGAAAAGGGGTACCAGCTCGGCAAGTTCGCCCGGGTCGCGCTGCGCACGCCGAACATCGACTACAACGGGCGATTTTGCATGTCCTCGGCGGCAACCGCCGGCTACCGGGCGTTCGGCGTCGATCGCGGCCTGCCGTTCCCGCTCGCCGACATCGCCGGGGCGCAGGCCATCCTGCTGGCTGGCAGTAACCCGGCCGACACCATGCCGCCGGCGATGCAGTACCTCGACGCTGGCCGCGCCGCTGGCGCCGCGCATATCGTCGTCGACCCGCGCCGCTCGGCCACCGCGCGCGGCAGCGCGCTGCACCTGCAGCCCGCACCCGGCACCGACCTGGCCATCGCGAACGGCATGTTGCACATCGCGCTCCGCGAGGGATATGTCGACGCGGACTACGTCTCCGCCCGTACCACCGGATTTGCGGCGGTCCGCGACGCGGCAGGCGCCTACTGGCCCGACCGGGTGGAGCGGATTACCGGGGTGGGGGTGGCGCAACTGCGCGAGGCCGTCCGGCTGCTCGGCACCGCAAGATCCGCGATGGTCATCACGGCCCGCGGGGCGGAACAACACAGCAGCGGTACGGACACCGCGCAGGCCTACATCAACCTGGCGCTGGCGCTCGGGTTACCCGGCAAGCCGTTTTCCGGTTACGGGACGGTGACCGGCCAGGGCAACGGGCAGGGCGGCCGCGAGCACGGCCAGAAGTGCGACCAGCTCCCGGGGTACCGGCGGATCGACGACCCGGCCGCGCGAGCCCACGTCGCCGCGGTGTGGGGCATCGACCCCGGCGAGCTGCCCGGGCCGGGGAAATCCGCGATGGAGATGCTCGACCGGCTCGGCACCCCCGGCGGGGTACGGGTGCTGCTCGTCCTGGCCTCGAACATCGTCGTCTCCGCCCCGGATCGGAACCGGGTGCTGGAGCGGCTGCGGGCCTTGGACTTCCTGGTGGTCTGCGACATCTTCCTGTCCGAGACGGCCGCCGAGGCCGACGTGGTGCTGCCGGCCGCCCAGTGGGCCGAGGAGGAGGGCACGATGACCAACCTGGAGGGCCGGGTGCTGCGCCGCAAACAGGTGCTGCCGCCGCCCGAGGGGGTGGTCGACGACCTGACCCTCCTCGCGGCGCTGGCCGGCGGCTGGGACGCGGCGCGTACTTCTCGCCCGACCCGCGGGTGGTCTTCGAGGAGCTGCGCCGGGCCAGCGCGGGCGGGATCGCCGACTACGCCGGCATCACCTATGAGCGGATCGAGGCGGAGCAGGGCGTCTTCTGGCCGTGTCCGGCCGAGGACCACCCGGGTACGCCGCGGCTGTTCACGGCGGCGTTCGCCACGCCGGACGGGCGCGCCCGCTTCATCCGCGTGGACCACCGCGACCCCGCCGAGGTGCCCGACGCCGACTACCCGTACGTGCTCACGACCGGCCGCATCATGCAACAGTATCAAAGCGGCAACCAGACCCGGCGGTCTCGCTCGCTTCAGCTCACCGCGGGCGACCCGCGCGTCGAGCTGCATCCGGACCTGGCCCGGCGGCACGGCATCGTGGCCGGCGACCTGGTCGAGTTACGCACCCGGCGGGGCCGGGCGGTGTTCCGGTCGCACGTGACCGACACGATCCGCCCCGACACGGTGTTCGCGCCGTTCCACTGGGGCGGCCGGGCGAGCGCCAACGCGCTGACCGACCCCACCCTCGATCGCCACTCGAAGATGCCGGCTTTCAAGGTCTGCGCCGTCGCGCTCAAACGCGCCGGCGGGCCGGACGACGGCGCCCCAGCTGCTCTCCGGCAGCCAACCCCGCCAGAAGGGACGGTTGAGATGCAATCCCGCCCACGTTTCCTGCAGGGAGTGTTTGCCTTCGAGGGCAAGGGCATCGAGTCCCCGTTCCCGCTGGCCGCCGCGCTGAGCTATACGGTTCCCGCCGGAACCACCGCCCAGACGGTGTACTTCCGCGGCGGCAACACCACCGGCGAGCTGATCTGCATCCTGCTGGTACGTGACGGCAAGCCGATGCGGTACTTCCCGATCGGCGCGAAAAACGACGTGCACGTGCCGCTGCGAGTGGTGGAGGACCTCGTCAGCGGCACCGTCATCGAGCTGTTCCTCGCCGCGCCGGAGGGGGTCGCCGGCGCCGTCGTGGTCGACCTGGGCCTGGTGGAGGTGTGAGCCCCGTGGCCGAACGGCTGGTGGTCATCGGCAACGGTATGGCCGGCGCCCGTACCGTCGAGGAGATCCTGGAGCGCGGCGGCCCGGACCGCTTCGCCATCACGATGTTTGGCGAGGAGCCGTACGGCAACTACAACCGGATCCTGCTGTCCAATGTGCTTGCCGGCGCCGAAGACGAGGCCGGCATCTTCCTCAACAGCCTGTCCTGGTATGCCGGCAACGGCATCGGGCTGCGCGCCAGCGTACGCGTCGACCGGATCGACTGCTTCGCCAAGGTGGTACACGCCGACGACGGTTCGGTCACCCCGTACGACAAGCTGGTCATAGCCACCGGCAGCCGGCCGTTCGTGCCGCCCATCGACGGCATGTACAACGCCAGGCGCGGCTTCCACCAGGGCGTGTTCACGTTCCGGACGATCGATGACACCCGCCGCATGGTCCGGTACGCGCGCGACCACGAGCGTGCCGTGGTCATCGGCGGCGGCCTGCTCGGCCTGGAGGCCGCCCGCGGGTTGCAGCGCCACGGCATCCACGTCACGCTCGTGCACGCCGCGAGCCATCTGATGAACGCCCAGCTCGACGCGCAGGGCGGCGCCGTCCTCAAACGCAGCGTGGAAAGACTCGGCATCGCGGTCGAGCTGGACGCGAGGACCAAAGCCGTCCTCGGCAAGGACGAGGTCACCGGCGTGCGGTTCGCCGGCGGCCGGACCATCCCGTGCGACATGGTGGTGGTCGCCGCGGGCGTCCGGCCCCGCACCGAACTGGCCCAGGTGAGCGGGCTGCCGGTGGAACGGGCGATCGTCGTGGACGACCAGCTGCGGGTACTCGGCGAGCCCGACATCTACGCCGTCGGGGAGTGCGTGCAGCACCGCGGGCAGACCTACGGCCTGGTTGCCCCGCTGTGGGAGCAGGCGAAGGTGCTCGCCGACCACGTGACCGGCAAGAACCCGAAGGCGGCTTACCACGGCTCGCGGACGGCGACCAAGCTCAAGGTCGCCGGGGTCGACGTCGCGGCGATGGGCATCACCGCGCCGGAGCGCGAGGACGACGAGTTCGTCGTGTTCGCCGAGCCGGGCCGCGGCGTCTATAAGAGCGTCATCATCCGCGACGACCGGCTCATCGGCGCGAGCCTGCTCGGCGACGTCGGCAAGGTCGGCTTCCTCATGCAGGCATTCGACCGGGGGCTGCCGCTGCCGGAGGAACGGGTCCGGCTGCTCTTCGACCTGGGCGGCCCGCCCGCGGAGGTGTCCGCCGCTGAGCTGGACGACACGGCACAGGTGTGCAACTGCAACGGGGTGGATAAGGCCACGGTCGTTTCGGCCGTGCGCAGCGGCACCAAAACGGTCACCGGCGTGATGGACACCACGCGCGCAGGTAGGGGCTGCGGCTCCTGCAAGCCGCTCGTCGCGCAGATCGTCGACTGGGCCGCCGGTGGCCAGGCCGAACAGGACCCGGCTGCGAACTGGTACGTGCCGGGCGTGCCCATGGACAAGCCGGAGCTGATGGCCGCGATCCGCGCGCGGCAGCTCAAGAGCGTGTCCGCCGTCTTCGACGCGCTCGCCGGCGGCCGGCAGGACGCCAAGAGCAAGATGGGCCTGGCCTCGCTGCTGCGGATGATGTGGGGCCGCGAGTACGCCGACGAGCGCGACGCGCGGTTCATCAACGACCGGGTCCACGCGAACATCCAGAAGGACGGGACGTTTTCCGTCGTGCCGCAGATGAAGGGCGGCTGCACGACACCGGCGCAGCTGCGCCGCATCGCCGACGTGGCGGATAAGTACGCGGTGCCGCTGGTCAAGCTCACCGGCGGCCAGCGCATCGACCTGCTCGGCATCCGCAAGGAGGACCTGCCGAAGGTCTGGGCCGACCTGGGCATGCCCTCCGGGTACGCGTACGGCAAGAGCTTCCGGACGGTGAAGACCTGTGTCGGCAGTGACTTCTGCCGCTTCGGCCTCGGGGACTCCACCGCCCTGGGCATCGCCATCGAAACCCGGTTTCAGGGCCTGGAGAGCCCGGGCAAGATGAAGCTCGCGGTCACCGGCTGCCCGCGCAACTGCGCCGAGGCGTACGTGAAGGACCTCGGCGTCGTGGCGGTCGAGGGCGGCCGGTGGGAGATCTACATCGGCGGCGCGGCCGGCGCCCACGTGCGCAAGGGCGATCTTCTGGCCACTGTGGACACCCCCGGCGAGATCATCACACTCACCGGCCGCTTCCTGCAGTACTACCGGGAGAACGCCAACTGGCTGGAACGAACGTACGCATTCGTACCCCGGATCGGGATCGAGCGGATCCGCGCGATCATCGTTGGCGACAGCGACGGCATCGCGGCGGCGCTGGACGCCCGAATGCAGGAGTCGGTGGACGAATACCGCGACCCGTGGTTGGAGGGCGGGGAACCGGCCACCCCCGGCCAGTTCCGCAGCGCGCTGCCGCTGCTCCCGCTGCCGCTCGTCCCGGTGCGTGCGCCATGACCGCAGAAATGATCGAGTACCGGCTGGGCCCGGCCGATGAGCTGCCCTTCGGGGAGGGCCGGGCGTACGCGGCAGGCGGCTACATGGTGGCCGTCTTCCGGCTGCGCCGCGGCGCGCTGTACGCGGTGTCCGCGGTATGCCCGCACGCGGGCGGGCCAATCGCGGACGGCCTGGCCGACGCCGAGGTCGTGGTGTGCCCCCTGCACCAGCACGTCTACGAGCTGGCGACCGGCTGCTCGCGGACCGGCCAGGCCCCGTTGCGGGTCTACCCGGTCCGGATCGACAACGGGGACCTGGTGGTCGGCGTTCCCGCCGGCGCGCCCGCCCCGACCTGACCGCCCACCCGCCAAGAGGAGCCGCCATGACCACCACGACCGGCACGGGCGAAGGGCTGCGACCGGCCCTCGAATACAGCCGACACGGCCGCACCGGCCATTGGATCGACGACTGGCGCCCGGAGGAGCCCGGGTTCTGGGCCGCCATCGGATCGGCGGTGGCGCGCCGCAACCTGGTCTTCTCCATCTTCTCAGAGCACATCGGCTTCTCGGTGTGGACGATGTGGTCGGTGCTCGTGCTCTTCCTCGGCCCGAAGTACGGCATCGACCCGGCCGGGAAGTTCCTGCTCACCGCCGTACCGGCGCTCGCCGGCTCGGTGCTGCGGCTGCCCTACACGTTCGCCGTCGCGAAGTTCGGCGGGCGCAACTGGACGGCCTTCAGCGCGGCACTGTTGATCGTGCCGTGCATCCTCGCGGCGATCGTGCTCGAACCCGGCGTCTCGTACAGCACATTGCTCATCGCCGGCGCGATCGCCGGCGTCGGCGGCGGCAACTTCGCCTCCTCGATGGCGAACATCAACGCGTACTACCCCGAGCGGTACAAGGGGCGGGCCCTGGGCATCAACGCGGGCGCCGGAAACATCGGCGTGGCCACCGTCCAACTGGTCGCGCTGCTCGTGCTCGCCACAGCCGGGGCGAGCCACCCGCGGCTGGTACCCGGGATCTACATGCCGCTCATCGTGCTCGCCGCGCTGGGTTCCTGGCTGTACATGGACAACCTGTCGTCGGCGCGCAACGACAAGCGGGCCCTGCGCGACGTCCGCAAGGACCCGCACACCTGGGTGATATCCGCGCTCTACATCGGCACCTTCGGCTCGTTCATCGGCTTCGGCTTCGCGTTCGGCCAGGTGCTGCAGAACCAGTTCGGTGCGCACTTCCTGACTGCCGGCCAGGTGGACCCGGTCAAGATCGCCTACCTGACGTTCCTCGGGCCGCTGCTCGGCTCGCTGAGCCGACCCGCCGGCGGCTGGCTGGCCGACCGGATCGGTGGCGCGCGGACCACGTTCTGGAACTTTGCCGTGATGGCGCTGGCCGCGGCGATCGTGCTGGCCGCGTCGCGGCTGAAATCACTAGAGCTGTTCTACGTCGGTTTCATCGCGCTGTTCGTGTTGTCGGGCATCGGCAACGGCTCGACCTACAAGATGATCCCGGCGATCTTCCGGGCGAAGTCGCGGCTGGAAGCCGAAGCGGGCGCGGACGCCGCAACCGCAGACCGTGACGCGCGGCGGCTGTCAGGCGCGCTCATCGGCATCGCCGGTGCCATCGGCGCCTTCGGCGGCGTACTGGTGAACCTCGCATTCCGGCAATCGTTTCTAAACGACAAGACCGGCAACACGGCATACATCGCGTTCATCGCCTACTACGCCATCTGCTTCGCCGTCACCTGGTGGGTCTACCTCCGCCCCTCCGGAAAACGGCTGTCAGGCGTATAGCTGGAGTTATCCGGCCCAGGACATCGACAGACCCCAAACATACGGCACAGCAGGCCAGGCCAGCTGGCCTAGATGATCGATTCCAAGGTCAGTGATCATAAGCGAGTAGGGAGCGCTTGACGGAGTGGCCGGCGCGGTCGTTGTGCCAAATGACGGCTGTCAGGGCCAGGATGCGCTGCATGACGCGGACCAGGACTCCGGCCGGGGTGTACCCGCCGTGCTGTTCGAGGTTGAGCTGCCCTTTGAATGTCTCGTTGATCGATTCGATGATCTGGCGCAGTGGCTTGAAGAACTGGGCACCGGGCCGTTCTGGCTCGCCTTTGCGGGCCGGCCGCAATAGTCGCAGGCCTGCCTGGCTCAGGGTGGCTTCGAAACTCAGCGCCGAAGTAGTTCTTGTCCCCGATGATGAGCTGACCGGGCCGGTCGGTGGCCGGGGCCTGGCCGGCGAGGATGTCGAGCAGCACTTGGCGTTCGTCGGCCTTGGCGCCGGTGAGTGCGAAGCCGACGGGGAGCCCGTGCAGGGTGCACAGCAGGTGCAGCCGCAGCCCCCAGAAATAGCGGGAGTGCGATGCGCAGTACCCGTACTCCGCCCACCCGGCCAGGTCGGAGCGGCGCGCGGTCTCCCGGGACCGCCCGCATTCCACCGGAGTGGAGTCGACCACCCACACGTCATCGGTCCACAAGGTGGTGTCTCGGGCCAGCGCGCCGATCAGCCAGTTCAGCGTGGCCGCCAGCCGGCGCAGCCGCTTGTTATATCCCGGCTGCTGCGGAAGGTAGGGGAACAAGTGCCGCAGGTGGGCTGCCGCGAACCGCAGCCACCTGGCCTCGGAGGTGAAACCCAGCAGCGCTTGCATCACTGCCAGGGTCACCACCTCGGCGTCCGAGATCCGCGGAGCGATCCCGATTCGCGGGCGCCACGGCACCTGTCCCGGCTCGATCTTCAGCAGATCATCGGTCCTGACGTAGAGTGCGGTCGCGAGGGTGTCCAGGTCGGCGTCCACGAGGGCCTCCGGTTCGACGTTGGATCAGCAACGTCGATCTTGGGCGCCCTCCACCCCATTTCCGGCGCTACACGCCGAATCACACCCCTTGGAATAGATCATCTAGACATCAATGCGATCTTGAAACAACCAGACCCCACCCCGAGCTCCCCATTGGGCCTCCCCGCCGTTGTCGCGGTCGGTGCAGGTGGTGACCAGGGGAGTGAAGCCGCAGTGCTTGGTCCGGGCCTGGACCTCACGATGAACGAGCCCGGGTCCATCCCTGATTCCTGGGCGTCGGAGAGTTCGCGGTCGCGGATCACGACGACGATCTCGGCTCCGTTGTGGCGAGTGATGTGAGGCCGGTAGCGCAGCTCGTCCCAGCGCAAGGTGCCGGGCCCGCTGCGATGGCCTCGCTGATCAGCTGCTCCTGACCGCACAGGTCAGGCCGGCGACGTCTCCGGCTAGGGTCTCCATGGGCTCGCCTCTCTGGGCAGATCATTTGTGGCGGATGTATTCGTAGATGTTCAGGTAGTCCTGGCCGGGCCGGGCCCACGAGTATCGCAGACGCCGGAGCCTTGACGTTCTGTCTTGGCCACCGGCGACACAGAGGTGCTTCACGAGGAACTCGAGAGCTTTGGGGTCTCGGTACTCAGCGCTCAGGTGGCCTGCTGAGGGTTTACGTGCCTTCGCCGGGGTGCTGGCCGATGTCGATCTGTCTGAGGCGCTCTTGGGTGCGGGCAAGCTCTGCTTCTACCACCTGCGCCCGGCCGAGGGGCCTCGGCTAGGTGGCGCTCTGCTGCTTTTCTTGCAGCGTCAGCACCCTGGCAGCATGCTCGGCTGCCTCGACCCGTTGCTCTTGGGCAGCCGCGGTCTGGTTGGCTGCAGCAAGGAGCTGTTCGGCCCCCTCGGCTCGCAGCGCCGCCATCTGTGCCTCATGGCGGGATCGATCGGCAGATGCGAGCGCGGAGTTGCGCTCTTCGAGCGCGCCGCCCGCCCTGGCTTCGGCCTCGGCGGCCGCACCTCAGCCTGTCGGGCCGACTCGAGCGCCTGTGCGGTCAGAGCACCGAACTCCCCCAGATCTTCGGCCGACGCACCGCGCTACTGGCGGGCCTTTCCGCCAGCCTAGGCCTGTTCCTCATCGGGGCCGGCGCGGTCATAGCCACCGGCGGCGGACCGTACACCCCGGGCCAGATCAGCGAAGCTGGTGCCACGAACGTGACCACCTACGTGGTCAGCGCCGGGCTGGGCAACGGGGTGATACTCATGCTGCTGATCCCGCTGACTACCGCCATGATCGGGTGGGCCGGTGCGGCGTTGACGGCGTACCTTCGCCGTGCCTGACCGGCATCCCCGCCGTGTCGCATCCGAAAACGCCGTAGCCGCAGCATGATCGTCTGGCCGGGAGTGTCACTGATCATCCGACTCTGATCTGCCACGGATCAAGTGGATCCTGGCCGCTACGTACCGGCGAAAACTCGCCTGTACGGCGATCGCCCGGCGGCGGCCTTCGAGTAGCTGGCTGGCGACATCGGCCCTGCTGCAGTTCACGTCCGGCTCTAGTAGCGGCCAGGCCCGCGGCGTGGGGTTCCGTTTGACGCGCCGGCAGCCAACGTATCGACGCCGCGAAGGCGCGGGAAGCCGGCGGTCGGGTAGCCGGGCCGGGACCCCGGCCGCCGAGATCCGTCCCGGCATCGCAGAAACCCGGCGCGGCGAGGTCCACGATCACCGACCCGCGATCGATGACGTGCCTGACTGCTAGATCGGCGGCGATATCCAGCTCGTCGCACTGGTACGGCGCCCATCACTGGCGCCCATCACTACTGCTCACTACTGCTTCACAAGCTCGCGTATCGGTCCTGAGCCATCCCTTGCTTGCGAACTTCTCACCGAGGCGACGATGCAGGCCGTCGGCACCCCTCACGACCGGGCCGGTCTGGACGGTGTGAGATCTTTCGGGCTGTTCGCCGCAGCACGGTGACAGACCTGACGCTGCCGACGCCGACCGCGCCTGCCGGGCTGGCCGACGCGCTGCGGCAGTCCGCTGCGGTGCTGCGCACTCACGCCGACCACACCGTGCGCGGCGCCTTCGTCGCCGGGCTGGCGATCCCCTGGGGCAATGTCACGAACGACCCGGGTGGCTACCATTTGGTTTGGTGCCGGGACGGCGGCGAGACTGCGCTGGCGCTGGCGGCCGCCGGGCACCCGGACGACGCCGCTACGGCGTTGGGTTACCTCATTCAGCCAGCCGAACCCAGCTGACGGGTCGTGGCCACGGTGCTTCTTCATTACCGGGACGAACACCCGGATGCCGGGGCAGTCCAACTGGACGAGGTCGCTTTCCCGCTGCTGCTGGCGGGCAAGCTCGCCGAGATGGGGGTGACGCTGCCCGCCGGAACCGATGACGCGGCCCGCCTGGCTGCGGGCTACCTGGCGGCAAACGGCCCGGTGTCCAACCAGGACGTCGACCGGTGGGAGGAGAACGCCGGAGCCAGCGCCTTCACGATCGGCCTGGAGATCGTCGCCCTGCTCGTCGCCGCGTCCAGGTTGACCGGCAGCGACCAGGCGCTGGCCCTGGCGCTGGCGGACAACTGGACCGAGCGCCTCGAGGAGTTTTCCACACCGTAGACGGTGCAATCGTGATGCCGAGCTTGATGCCGTCGACTCGCCACCTCGAGCCGGGGCGCCCGGGGCACGGGCTGCGAGGTTCGTGGCGGATAGGGCGGGCGGCCATCCCATCGCTAAAGTCCGCCACCGACGGTGACTCGTCGGATAGCCGCGTCGTGCGGACCAGCGGCTCGCTCGTTGCGCTCCTGACGATTCCGCATGACCTCACATGACGAGGGTGAGCTGGGCGTTGAGGAGGGAAGCGGGGCAGCACCCGGCACCGGGACGGCCGTGATCCCCGGCGCCGTGACCGGCCACGGCCAAGACGGGGTGGCACGAAGGGAGCCGGAGCGAGCCGCCGGAGCCGCCGGAGCCGCCGGTGCGGGGCCCGGCGGTGGGCGCGCGGCCTGGCGAGGCGCAGGTGGCCGCCGGTATGCGGGTGCGATGCTGATGCACGCGTTCTCCGGCCGGGCAGACGCCGACACGGTCCTCGGCGGGGTCAGCGGCCGGCCCGGTGATGTGGCGCTGCTGACCGCGGCGTCGCTGGCGTTCGCGCTAGGCGCCGCATCGGTGGAAGCCACCGTAGCACCTGATCCGGGCCGCTGGCCGGGCTGGGTGCGCTGCCGGAGCTGCGCACCCTGCGGCCCCGGCTGGCGGCTATCGCCGGCGGCTGCGACCCGCTTGGCGTGCAGGCCTCGCCGACACCGTCTGGCCCCGATTCAAGCTCCAATCTCGCCTTCTGCTCGACAAAACCCCAGGTGAAGCCGCCCTTTCTTGATCGCAAACGGGCTCCTCCAGCAACTCCCGACGTGGGTCGCCGTCACTAACTGCCTCTGGTCTTGTACCCGGGGTTGCCAGTTCAGTCCCAGTTTCCCGTTCCGTTCACGTGGCCTAACCTTTCTATTGAAAGACTTAAGGGTCCCCGTCACTAACTGCTTCTGGTCTTGTACCCGGGGTTGCCGGTTCAGTCCCAGTTTCTTGTTCCGTTCACGTGGCCTAACCTTTCTATTGAAAGACTTAAGGGTCGCCGTCACTAACTGCTTCTGGTCTTGTACCCGGGGTTGCCGGTTCAGTCCCAGTTTCCCGTTCCGTTCACGTGGCCTAACCTTTCTATTGAAAGACTTAAGGGTCGCCGCCCGGTTGCCCAGCCGGGGCAATGATCCTGGGGAGGGAACGTGTGATGCCCGAACTGCCTCTGGTCGGTGACGAGTTCGCGGGCTTCCGGTTGCGTGCCGTTCTTGGCCGCGGCGGGATGAGTGTCGTCTATCAGGCTGAGAATCCACGTCTGGGTAGCGTTATCGCGCTGAAGGTGCTGGCTCCCGAGCTTGCGACAGACGATGCTTTCCGGGCCGGGTTCCTCGAGGAATCGCGTATCGCCGCCTCGCTGAATCACCCGAATGTAATCCCTATCTATGACGTGGGATCCAGCGGGGCCCTGCTGTATATCGCGATGCGGTATGTCTCGGGGACTGACCTGCGGCAGATGATCAAGAAGCGGGGCCGGATTCTTCCGGCCACCGCCTTGTCCCTGGTCGGCCAGGCCGCGCGGGCACTGGATGCCGCGCACCGGAGGGGGCTGGTGCACCGGGATGTGAAGCCGGGGAACCTGCTGATCGAGCGGGGCATAGACGATGAGCCCGATCACGTCTACCTGGCTGATTTCGGGATCACCAAGCATGCGATGTCCCGCAGCGGGCTGACCTCGACGGGACAGTTCCGCGGCACGGTCGACTACGTCGCTCCCGAGCAGATCCTGGGCATGTCAGTGCTGGGCCCGGCCGACCAGTACTCCCTGGGCTGCGTGATGTATGAGTGCCTGACCGGCCGAGTTCCATTCGAGAAGGACCTGGACGCCGCGATCATCTGGGCCCATGTCGAGGAGAGCCCCACGTTGCCTACGGACCTGCGTCCTGAGTTGCCGACGGCGGTGAATGACGTGTTCTCCCGGGTCCTGGCCAAGCAGTCCGGCGACCGTTACGGAAGCTGCCGCGAGTTCATCGAAGCCATGCGCGTTGCCCTCGGCGGCCTCGCAACCGAACCGCTGACGCTCGGGTCCACCGGCAGCCGGAAGGCCGGGCCGCACGCTGGGGGGATTCCCGGGAGCTTTACGCACGAGCCGCTGCCTGAGCCTCCTGCCGACACAGGTGCCGCCGAGCCGCAGGCCGTGCGGGCAGACCAGAGCGACAGCATGACCTCCCACGGCCGCAAGGCCGGTGGAGCGCCGCCGGGCGAGGCCGGCGAGCCTGACGGCCGTCAGCCAGCCGCGGCACGGCCCGGGCCGTGGCGCAGGTTCCTCCGCCCGAGCTGGATAGCCGCCCTGACGGCGCTGATCCTGATCGCCGCAGGGGTGGGCATCTGGGCCCTCGTGCGCGGCGGGTCCGCCTCCCATGCGCCCACTACAGCCAAGCCGCCGATGTCTGCCCAGCCCAAGGCGCCGACCAGCGCGCTCATGAGCGCGATCATCCTAGCGAACGAGAGCGGCAGCGCCAAAGGCTTGCTGCCGCCCTCAAGCTGCAAGCAGCACAGCGCGACGGTGGTGATCTGTACGGCTCCGGCACCCGGTATCAGCGGAGCCATCTTCCGGACTTATCCTTCACTCGAGGCTTTGTACGCTGCCTACACCGCTCAGGTCAACTCGCTCAACTCCGGCAATTTCCAGGAGAACTTCCAGGACTGCGAACCCGAAGAGACCTACGGTGAGGTTGGCTGGAATCACCAGTTCGAGCACCCAAAAAACTACTCGATCGCGCAGATGAGCGCGGGAAGGGTGACGGATGCCCAGGCCGCAGGCCGAGTGTTCTGCAATTACAATAACGGCCGGGAAAACCTCCTATGGACCCAGGACGACGGTCATCTCCTCGCCTATGTGGCCGGCCCGGTGCATGAGGACGTGTGGAACTGGTGGTACGGAGTCCATCACAATATCGGCTTCAGCGGGCCACCCACGCATATGTAAGGACCGGACGCATGGCAGGTGGTACACAACGCGCTGGCCATTGCGAATCGCCGCGTCCAGCACGATCAGGTGATCGGCGGCCTGTGCGGGGACCTCGGTCACCGAGCTGAGGCGGCCAACGACCCTGGCGCACGCGCTGGACTCGCTGGAGCATGAGGAGGAACTCCCTGGAGCATGACGAGGGACAAGGTAAGTGGGGACCGTGACGAAGGTGATTACCCTGCGAGAGCCGGTCGTGACCAGCTACGCTCAGTTCCTGATCGACATGGCCGCGCGCGCCCCGTCGGTGCACAATAGCCAGCCATGGCGGTTCCGGATCGGCCCGTCCACGATCGAGGTTCACTGCGACAAGCACCGTAAGCTGCGCACTGACATCCTGGGCCGGGATATGCTGATCAGCTGCGGTGCCGCCTTGTTTGGGCTGCGGCTGGGAGTGCGGTCGCTCGGGTACCTGCCGGTTGTCCAGCTGCTGCCTGACCCGACGCGGCCACACCTGGTGGCCCGGGTGGGAATAGGCGCTTCGGCGCCAGTGACGGGCGAGGAAAACCGGATGCTCGAGGCGGTGCCGTACCGACACACTCACCGTGGCCCATTCGAGCCTGGCCCGCTGCCGGACGGGCTGCTTCGCGGGCTGCGGGATCACGCTCTGGCCGAGGGAGCCACGCTGGCGCTGGTCAAGGAGAACGCTGCTTATCAGCGACTGGCTGGCATCGTCGCTGCGGCGGCCGACCATCTGTATCTGGACACACGCACGCGGGAGGAGACGCGGCGGTGGACCAGGGACGCAGACAGCCTGGCTCGTGACGGCGTATCGGCACAGACCTTTGCGGCCAGCGCGGCCGGTCACCCCTGTCGGCTGACGCAGCGTGACTTCGACCTGGGCCGGGGGCTGGCGCGGCTGCCGGCGGGCGGGGAGTCGCCGGCCGCTACCGCGGTGCTGCTGACGCCCGGCGAAAACTGGGTCGAATGGCTGCGCGCCGGGCAGGCTCTGCACCGACTGCTGCTGCACGCGGCGAGCAAAAGGGTGTTCGCGAGCCTCTACTCCCAGCCGCTGGAGCTTCCCGCGACTCGGGCCCTGATCCGGGACCGGCTGGCGCTCCCCGGGAACCCGCAGGTGCTACTGCAACTCGGCTGCGCCAACATCGCAGAGCCCACCGCTCGCCGCCCGGCCGATGAGCTGATCGACGCATGAGCTGGTGAACGTGCCTGCAGTGTTGGGCGTTCGCGCCAACGAGGCAGACGGGTCTCAAAGACCTTTGGCCCGTAGCCCGAGGGCGTGGGTTCGCGGGTCCCACCAGCGCTGACAGCCGCCGCCAGGATCTGTTGCCCGCGCTTGTTCTGGCGCCAGCGGAAAGTCAGGCCAGTCCAAAATTTGCTCTGATCAGATGGAGGTCATGATCTCTGAGGCGACGCAGATGCTTTCCAAAGTGCAGCCCATCCCGGTGACGCTTGGGCACGTCCTGTATCACCCCGAAGCCATCATGCTTGCGGTTCGCCCCCACTACGCGCTGGATCCGATTCTCAAGGCCGTCGAGTATGCGACGCGTAAAGCGACCGGCAGGGACGATGTCGGGAACGGGTCTCTCTCGGCATGGACACCGCACGTGACGGTCTCCTACAGCACTGCCGAGCAGTCCGCGGGCCCGATCATCGCTGCCCTCGGAAAGGAATTGCCGAGCTGTGAAGTCCGAATCAGCAGCGTGAGCCTCGTCATTCAGCAGGGACCGGAGCGCCTCTGGGACTGGGTGCCAGTCGGGACCGTCCATCTCGGGACGGTCGAGGATGAAGGACGACTGCCCGGATCATCAGTCGGATCCGTCACCGAGAACCAGCCTCCCGCGCCGGTCTCCTCGGAGTGCGCCGACCTGCCGCTACGCTCCACTGCGGTACTCAACGGAACTCACCGTCTCCTCCCGCAGCGGCCCGCATGCGCGGGATGGCTGCGATCACTGCGACCGGCACGAGCAACACCGACTCCTCCGCCTCACTCGACGTTCGGTCCTTCCCGGCTGATGTCCGTTCCCCCGCCGGTACTACGACCTCTGCTGACTTCTGCCCGGTCAGCCCTCACCTCACGATGCGAGCCGTCGGCGCGGCGACACCACAGCACAACCGACACCCAGGCAGATCTCCCCGGATAAGAACGATCACTTTCCCCCTGCGCCCGCCGCGTCTACGTGGCGACCCTGTCGGTGGTGACGGGCTTCACCTTCTTGAGCAGGCTCACCCAGATCGCCCCGCCTTCTACGCGGTTCGTGTTCCTCGGTGCAGAGTTTCGCCTCGGGCTTCCTTCCCACCCCGCCTCACGACGACGCAGTTGCCTCCGGCTAGGAGTTAGCACCACCTCTTCCTCCAGGGGACTTTCACCCCCAAGCGATCGCCCATGCCGGGCGTACTCAAGGGCGCGCTTCGCGCGTCACACGTGATGAACACGTGATGTCCTTCG
The DNA here is from genome assembly GCA_963820395.1 of uncultured Actinomycetota bacterium. GTDB lineage: Bacteria > Actinomycetota > Actinomycetes > Streptosporangiales > Streptosporangiaceae > DATFVJ01. The sequence continues at coordinate 111,160 of CAWGAE010000011.1, forward strand.
GGCACCACTGCCGCAGGCGAACCCGCACGTCAGCAAGCTATGCCCCGTTTTGGAACCCCACAGGATCACGTGCTGATCCTCGGCGAGCGACATCTCCGCAAGGTCCTGGCTGAGTACGCCCGGCACAACGGCCACAGGCCGCATCAGGACTTGCAGCAGAAGCCTCCGCTGCGTGAGCCCGGCCACCCCGTCGATATCACTGCCACGATCGAGCGCAGCCGTGTCGTGGGCGGCCTGATCAGCGAGTACCGTCGAGCAGCCTAGCGAGCGCGAAGCCCGGCAGTTCTGCACCGACGACTGCGCCCGCCGCTACCACAACGACGCCCGCCTCCCCGCCACCGCACCCGCCATCACCGGCTGCGGCCGGCCAGCACCTTCGCCACCGCCGGCGACAGGTTGTCATAACGGATGTGCCGCCACGGCACCCCGCCGGTCACCTCGAACGCCGTCACGTGCCCTTCCAGCAGCGCCTCCTGCGCCTGGCTGGAATACGCCCGGTGGACGCCCTTGCCCGAGCACGACAGCCGGTAGGCGAACAAGTGACAGGTAACCAGATGCCCCGCCACGCACACGGCGGCGTCGCCGAAGTCCACCTCCGCCTCCGCCCCCGGCTCCTTGGCCTGCGGCACGAACCCCGCCGCGCTCCCGGCACCCCCGCGGTGCTCCGCCTCGATCTCTGCCGCCGCCCGGCGTACTTGCACACATACGAATACGACACGGCCGCATCCTGGTCATCCCGCAGCCGCTCGAAGATCCGCCGCGCGGTATGCCGCTGCTTACGCGGCGCGTCCAGGTCCTCCCGAAGCATCGCATCGATCCACCCGGCCACCGCCTCACGCACCGGAGCCTCCCGGACCACGGCCTTCCGCCATGGTTTGATCTCACCTGGTTCTGGCGCAACGACGGCCGCCGCGCCTTACATCGGTAATCATGATCCGCGCATGGGTTCATCGGTCGTGGCCAGGGATCGGCTCAGCTAGCGCCGCCCGCGAGGCAGGCGCCGGGAAGGGGTCGGCAAAGTACTGGGTCTCGTGCATGACCAGCTCGCCAGTGAGCTCCATGACGCTCACCGAGTAGGTGGGCACGCCGTCATAGGTGATCACGCACTCGCTTACCCACAGGTCGCCGCCGCCCCGGATCCGCAGGACAGTGAAGTGGCGTTCAGCCGGGTGCCCGCTGCGCTGCGCCTGGATCTTTGACCGACCCCGGAAGCGCTCCCCGGACTGCGGGTAGTCCAGTACCGCATCTTCGGCGTAGATCGCGTGCTCGGTGTCGATGTCCCCGCGCTCGGAGGCCCCCCAGTGCTGCTCGAGCCGGGCCCGGGTCCTGGCGTCACGATCCATTGCGCTGTTCACCTAAGCCACGCTAGCAGCAGGGATCTCACTGCCGCCCGGATCAGATGATGCCTGATCGCGGTTCGGCCGCTGCTTGGTCCTGCCGGGCCGGTCAGCGTCCCAGGGCAGGCCTGGGGAATGGCTGCCGACGGTGAGCGCCGGGGCTACGCCGGTGCACAGGCAGATCTGGATGACGATCGCCATGACGATGAAGATCAAGTTTGATCCGTCCATTGTGCTTGCCTTCCTTACCTGAGTTCCGCGCAATTTGCCGCGCCTAGAGCGCGCCTTGCAGGTCTGACCTGCAAGGCAATGGCAAGATGGCGGGCCGTGGGGCGTGTCTCTAGGGCCGCGGCCGGGGCGTGGAGCCGGGGTCAGGTGGCGGGGGTGAGTTCGCAGATCTTGCGGGGTGGGTCGATGCGGAGCTTGGTGAGCAGGCCGCGGGCGGGCTTGGCGATCTCGGTGCGCGCCGGTAGGTCCCGGCGGGTCCGGTGAAGGTGCCGAGGTGGATGCGGTCGAGTTCGCGGTGCGTGACGGGCCAGGTCTGGCCGGCCTGGTTTTCGGCGCCGCGGACCAGCAGGAGGGCGAGCCAGCACAGCAGGACATGGGCGCGGATGCGTTCTTCGAGCCGGTGGTAGACGGGCCGCAGGTCCAGGATGGACTTCATGTCCCGCCAGCCGCGCTCGACTTCCAGGAGCTGCTTGTAGCCGAGGGCGATGTCCTCGGCGGGCATTTCTGGGTTGATGCCTTGGAATTCCGAGGGGTGACCCTTAAATTACGACTGGTCGCGTTAGTTCTCACGGGCTACTCACGGGCTTGATCTATTCCTCGTTCTGCCAACTGATCCGGTCGCGTCAGGTCGGCGCGGCCTGCGCTGAGCAGATGGAGTCACCACCCGAGGCGTGGCCGGTCGAGACGGTAGCCGAGTTAAGTCCAGGACCAGAGACGACGATCTTGCACGTGATGTCACCCGAGCCCTGAAGCTGGGCGCTCACGTCGTAGTACTGGGCCGACCCGTCGAACGGCACCGAGCGATGCCACGGGACCGCAGTACGGGAGCCGTCCGTGCCAAGGCCGCTGCTGGGCGCGGTGTTCTCGTTGCCGGTGCTCCCGTAGGTGATGTTGACCCCATCCGGTGCGGAGCCCGTCACGTAGAAAGTGATCGTGGTGGGGCTTGCGGTGGTCACTGTCGGCGATGTGGTGGGCGCTGGCGCAGGTGGAGACGTGGTGACCGGTGCTAAGGAGCTAGCGGGAGAGGTAGTGGTGGACCCGCACGCGCTTAACGCGAGCAGTCCGGCCACCGCCCTGACCGGCACCGTGATGATGTTCCTCATGAGGTTCCTCCGGTTGTGCATGCGTTCAGGACGCTAGTGAACGGTATTACATGAGGTAGGGCCTTTACCGATCCGCCGAAGGACCTCGGCAGGTGGCCACTTGCGCAACCGCCGGAACCTCGGCCCACACGAACAGGGAACCCGTTTCAAAAACGACGGTTTTCGACTTTTACAAATGTCCGTTTGTGGTTGGGCTTGTGGACAGCGCGGCTGAAATGGTGAGCCATCCGCCCGTGACTGAGTTAAGATCCAGGACATTGCAACTGATCTCGCCTCGGCTAGGAATCACAACGGGTGATGACCATGATCCAGCAGCAAACGATCTACCAGGAAATAGCTGATCGTTACAGCCATCAGCAGACGGATGATCCGATTATCGGGCTGATCGTCCTGGCAGTGCTGATCATTCTTATCGCAAAAGGCAAGTGAGAGCGGGTACTGGCAGTGAGAGCGGGTCCTGGCAGAACCTGATCGTGTTCCATGTCCGCCCCGCCCGGCGGCGGGCGCCGGGCGGCGACAGCAGGTGGCGGCGCGGGTTCAGCGGCGGTGGTGGCCGTCGGCGGTCATGACCGCGTCGGTGACGGCGGTCAGGTTGGCGTGGTCCAGCCCGGTGATTGCGTCGCGGAGCCTGACCGGCAGGCCGGCGGCTAGGCCGACCGCGATCTGCAAGATCGCGGCTTCGCTGCCCGTGCAGGGCAGCCGCCCGGCGGTTCAGCGCGCGGGCGGCGGCCTTCTAGCGGACGTGGCCCAGGTGGCGTCCGCTGAGCGGGCCGGGGCCGGTGGTGATGAACGCGGCGGTGAAGTCGGCCCTGGCCAGCCAGTAGTGATAGTCGGTGAGCAGCTGGATTGCGGCCATGTCGGCGTGTGCGCCGTCGTCGGCGGCCAGCAGCGCGACCAGAGCCGGCGCGGCCGGGTGGCGGGTCACCGGAACCCCTGTGGCACGTCCTCGTCGTCCCCGGCGGGGCCTGGAAGTTGAGGGCGGCGGCTTGCCCTGGGCCGGTGTTCCCCGGCGATCATGCGCAGGTAGTCGATTCCGGTTGGCTGGGCCGGGGCGGGCGCGGGCGGAGAGGCCTGGGGGTGGGAGTGGCGTCCGATCACATGCCGGATCGTCGTGCCCATGTCGGCTCCCCGGTAGCGCACCCGGATGCCGCAGGTCAGGTCCAGCGGACTATACACCAGCTCGGCCTTCCGGCCGGCCAGGGCCGGGTCGGCCCATGCCGCCCGCGCCACCAGTCCGTCCTCGAATGCGCTAATCGGTACCTCCCGGTCGATGGCCGAAGGAAGGCACCAGCCTGAAGGCGATCACATAGCGGCCGGCAGATGACGGGACGTGGAGAAAAGGCGATCTTGAGGTGTCACCGCCAGCAGGCTGCCGTTCGACACCGCGCCTCCGCCCACGGCGACACCGCGAGCAGCCGCGTGCCCAGTAACCGGCGCACCGCGGCGGCTGCCTCGCCGATCGCCGCCACCGCCTCGGCCACCGGGCGATGCCATGAGCCCATCCTCCCCAGAGGTCACTGCGTCCAAGGAACCCGGGGCGGTCCGTGACGCAAGAAGAGAGTCTGGCCGGAGTCCATTTTCCGGCTCAGCAGGTTAGTTGCTAGCCGATCGAGATAGCGACAGCGACCGCGACGGCCACCGCCGTGGGCGCTCCCACCGGTGCGCATTTGAACACCATGCGCGAACTGGACGCCAGCGGCGACGGCGATTGCGGTTGCTTGTGCCGTCGACCTGCCTCTAGATGCTTCCGAAGCGAACGCGGCAACGAAGGCCGTTGCCGTAGCCCCCGTTCTTGCCGCTGGCGGAAGCGAAGGGCCGTGGGCGCTCCCACCGGTGCGCATTTGAACACCATGCGCGAGCTGGACGCCAGCGGCGACCGCGACGGCGATTGCGGTTGCTCGTGTTTTTGAGCTCCCTCTAGATGCTTCCGCAGCAAACGCTGCGGCGAAGGCCGTTGCCATAGCCCCCGTTTTTGCCGCTTGCCGAGGCGAAAGGCGCGGTGGACGCGTGCGCATCCGCCTTGCACCTGCCCGAAGCGATGGCCTCGGTGAACGCGGCTGCGTAGACATTGCTGTGACCGTTGGCCTTCGCCTCCGCGTAGGCGATGGAGTAGGGCATGCGTTTTGTTGCCATGTCCGTGGTGGCGCTTTTTGACGTGATGCTGCGTGGTTGCGCCGTGTGCAGGGGTCGAGTTGTCGGCTAGTGCGACCGGCGCCACGCCGCCTACCAGGAGTGCGCCGACCGCTAAGCCGGCACACAGGAAACGGTTGATATTCATGCGCGAAATCCTCCTGATTTCTTCACCGACGTGCCGAAGGCATAGCAGCTCACCGTGATACTGCAGCCGACCGCCCCGAGCACGGTGACGACCCTGGCCGAGGCGATTCGGCGCCTCGCGGACCCGCAGACCACTCACCAGCGTGCGGTGGACATGCCAGGGCGGTGCCTGAACCGCCTGAGCGACCTTCACCGACTGCGGCGCCGCTAACAAGGGACTTGCGAGCACCACTGTGGCCATGATGGCCGTCAGCGGCGGCCGCGGCCACCGCTAGTCGTTTGACTCCGATCGGTAAGGCCATGGGTTTCCTTTCTTTGGTCGACGCGAGTCCCCAGCACAGCCAGTCGAAGCGGATCGCCGCGAACAGCTCCACTTTCTCCGACCCCATCCCGGCCCCACCCAAAACGGACTAACCACCGGATGTGATAACCATCCACCCAGTCAGCCCCGCTGTCGCGCAACCGCCCGGCGTGTCGTCAGCCATGCCCGGCCCGCCGCGTGATCCCCGCATCGGGTGCCGTGCTCGGCGGGCTGCCCTGAGGCGGCGATCAGATAATCCTCCAGGGCCATCTGGCCAGGAGGTTCGCCTACGCCGAGCCGCCCTACCTCGGCTGCGGGCAGTTGCATGCGGCCTGCCACCCGGACGCGCTGGCATGGGATGACCTGACCACGCACCGGGACCTCATCGACCGCTGAACCGGAGTTCCGCGACGGGTGGGCGTTGTCGGCGTCCAGCCCGAGCCTGCGGGCCATCTTGCCGCTGTGCCCGCCGGATGTGCGGGTGGCCGCGTGAGTCAAGCCGTTCGCCGCGTTCAAGCGGAACGTCCGGGTCGCTTACACCCGGGAACCGGTCATCTTCCGCGGCTGCCGGGCATCGTCGCGGCACGGCGCGCCGGTCACCCGCGATAATCTGGCCGAGCCGATCACGCTGCGGCGCGGGCTGACCGGGGCCGAGCCGGAGCGGTTCTGCCGGTGGGTGCTGGACACGCTCGGCTACCTCGACGGTGACGACCTGGTGGACCTGTTCCCCGGTACTAAGGTGATGGGCCGGGTCACCGCGAGCTGACGCTGCCGCTCAGCGCGGGGAAGCCGGCGTGACCGGATCGCCGTGGCGGCCGTCGTGGCGCGCGGACCCGGCCGCCCGCGTCGTGGCCGACCGGCACTACAACCGGCAGGCGCACGGGGCAGCCCAGTTCGTCCCGCCCGGCCGCTGCCTGGTGCTGCTGACCGCTGACCGCTCCGCAGTGTGGGTCACCTCCTGGCCGCTCGCGCAGTACGTCCGGCACGCTGGCCCGGGCATGGGAGTGCTCGCTGTTCCGTAAGGAGTGCCCCGACCTGCACCTGTCCTCTGACCTGATCACTGCCGCTGTCGCGCACACCCGCGCGCACTGGCCCGCCGTGCCCGCCGCCGGGATCGTCACCTTCGTTGACCCGGCCAAGACCCGCCGCAAGCGCGACCCCGGCCGGTGCTTCCCGCCGCGCGGGCTGGCAGCACGTCGGGTTCAGCGCGGGCGGCCTGTACGTCCTCCAGCAGCCGCCGCCGCCCTACTACGACCCAATTGCCATCACGAACTTAATACCAGGCTGTCAGATGGCGTGACCTGCTGTTTTTGTGGACCGCCCATGACCGTAGCTGACCGTTCAGTGCCGTGGCTAATGGCATGTCAATGGCACGATAATCTTGCTAGCCGCTCGCATGACCGGCTGCTTAGAAGATCGTTTCGGGCACCACGCATCGAGCCGAGCCCCGCCAACGAACGGTATCGCCCTGTCCTGCGCTGTCGGCCATCACCAAGCCGGGCCGGTCACGTTTGGGGACGGATCGCTGTAACACCTACGGGACTCCCCCGTGTTACAGCCTCCCCCGTGGACGCCAGGGACAGAGAGTTAGAGAGAGAACACCCAGGTCCAAGCCCTGAGCCGGGTCGAGGACACCAGGGACAGGAACTTGCCCGAGAGTTCTAGCAGGTCGGGGACACCTCGGACACCCTGTCACCCGGGGGTGTCCCCCGAAATGGGAAGGGTTTTCACAGGTCAGACCCGGTTCGGGGACACCGGGGACACTTTCTGTGGGGTCACGAGTGCCTGGTGTTACCGGCCTATTTATCTGGCCACGGATCGATGATCAACGGCAACGCTCATTCGTGACGGGCTACCGGGACCGGCCGCCCGGCTTTCAGGAGCACGAAGCCAGCCGAGGCCCGTATGCGAGCAGACCGCCGCTAGTGCCTGCCCGGCGGTGGCCAGAAGTCGCTTCCGTGGCGGCTCATCACGGAAAGTGATCAGCTCTATCGGCCCGGCGAGCACCGAGTTCGCGCAGATCGGCGAGTCGGCGCCCGGCGGCGGTCGCTCTTGATACGCCGTGCACCGCGCGCAGAACACCCAGTTCTGGCGCCTACCCTAGGGGATGCCGCACCTCATCGCGGCAGATCCGGATGTCTGTTGCGAGGTGCCGACGTTCGGGCGCGCTCCGGGTGATGCCGCTGCTGGCCGTTATGGCACAAACTCTTCGTGCGCGTCTTCACCACCGCAACCGGGGTTGCCCCTGAGCGGGGTGGGACTGATGGCGTCGACCTGGCGAAAGGACAGTGACACGGTTCGAGCCTGGTCAGCGCGCGCGAGCCGCCTCGCCAGGGTCGGGGCCACGATCGCCGCGGCGACGGTGTGCAGCGTGATCAGGGTGGCGGCGGAGTCGGCGTCGAACCCGAACGTGAGATCCGGGACGAAGGACAGCGCGGTCAGGGCGACCACCGTCCGCACGAACGTGGCCCGCGGCCGACGCGCCTTGCGCGCCATGACGGCGGCGATGCCGACGCCGGCGAGCGAGAAGACCAGCGTCAGTTGCGCGAACCCGGCGATGGGGATGCTCACGCCTGTGCTGTCGGCGAACGAGACACCGGCGGCCGACGCGATCGCCGCGAGGACGGTCGTGGCGACCGAGGCCACGACGGCAGAGGCGACTCCGTGCTTCCATACCGGCTGCCGCTCGGCCGCCGGGGTCGGCGCGCTGGGGGTCGTGCGGGTGGGGATCTGCGTGGTGGTGGACATGCCGGGCTCCGTTTCCTCGGCGGGGCGCCCGGTGCGACCCGCTCATGCCCCCTCCACGAACGGCCGGGTGCGGATCCGACAGGTCGCGAGAAGAAGTGTCCTTCGGGTCGATGCCCGGTGACGCAGCACCGCCAGGGGTAGGGCGCGAGTCCCGGCCGTGACGCCCGCGCAGCCAGTCCCATCGGGACTGGCTGGACGTAGCCGCGGCTGTGCCTGCACACGAGCGTCCGGTGCTCTGCGACCCGGTGCTACTGCTACCGAGCGTCGAACGGGCAGTTGGCCTCTGAGGAACCCGATCGCAAGGCCTTCTGTGGCAGGTTGTCGTATCGGCGGGATGGCGTTCGTGGTGGGAGTAGAAGGCGGTCATCGGGACCGCCCGGAACTGAGGAGAAGTGGGATGACGCACTACTTGTTGACCGTGCACGGCCCCGCCGAGATGGACGAGTACGGCAACTACAGGATGGGCCGCGCGGCGAGGTGCCCGCTGTGTGGCGGGTCCTTTTCCGCGCGGCCTTCCTCCGAACCACGCGGACGCCTTTCGGCGTACGTGGCTCTCCAGTGACCTACGCCGTGTTCAGGGCGGGGTGCCCGTGGATGACGTCGTGGCAGGAACGGCAGACCGTGAGGGTCTTGCGCCGCATCCGTGCCATTTTCGCCGCCCATGCAGGCTGGCCTCGGCCGGGTTCCCCGAGGCTGGCGAGCTTGCGGACTTGGTGCACCAGCACGTTGCCCGCCTGCCCGCACAGCTCACACCTGCGTTTCAGGAGCCGGTGGATCAGCTCCTTGCGCGGGTAGGGGACCGGCTCGGGCACGTGGTCGGCCAGGACCGCGTTCTTTTTCCGCACAAGCGGGATCCCCCCGAACCGGGCTACCAGGTCTGGCTTGCCGTCACGCTGGGTCCTGGCTTCGAAGCAGGTACGCAGCCCATACGGTGTCTGGATCTTGGCTTTGTGCTTGGCCGCCATCTTGGTCACCGTGGACTGGTGCTTTGCCGCCAGGGTTTTCAGCATGGATGTCACGGCGTCCCAGCGCAGCGCGCGGAGCCGCCAGACATCGGTGGCGAGCAGGTAGTAGCCGACGACGCCCCGGTATTCCGCCGCATAGGCCTGGATGATGCCGTAGTCGTCCAGAGTTCTGCAGGGCGGGCCGGTGCCAGGATTTGCCGTGGCGCCGGTAAGGGGCCCGTTTTGCCTTGATCACATCGAGCGGCACGCGCAACGCGACGACCCCGTTTGACCGAACGGCGGCCCTTGGTGATCTTATGGTCGGCGTGCTGGACGATAATCTCGTAGCCGAGGTACCGGGCCGCCCGGGTACGGGCGTGGGTGACCAGCGTCTTGGCGGCGTTGAGTTCCAGCGCGAGTTCACCGCGCAAGAACCGTGCCAGCTGATCCTTGATGGCCTCGGCTTCGGCCTTCGGCCCGGTGAACCCCAGGAGCACATCGTCGGCGTACCGCGTGTAGCGGAGCCGGCGGTACCCGGGGTCGGACGGGTGTAGCTGTTCAGCAAGAGTGAGCTTGTGACCTGCGGGTCTGTGATGGTCTGGGCGACACGCCGTGCGGGTTCTTGATCTCGGGGCTTGCGTGGTGATCAATACGGCAAGTGCCCGAGTTGTCGCTGCCTCCTGAGCTGCTGGCGTTGCCGTCAGCCGAGCTCGCGGCCCGGCTGGCTGCCGCGCTGGAGGTCAGCGCCCGGCTGCGGGATGTGATCGAGGCTCAGTGTAAGCAGCTGGAGGCCATGAAGGACCAGCTTGCTGCTGCTATGGCCAGGAACGAGCAGCTGGCCCGGCGGGTTGAGGAGCTGGAGCGCAAGGCCGGGAAGGATTCCTCGAACTCGGGCAAGCCGCCGTCGAGTGATCCGGTGTGGGACAAGAAGGCGGCCGGGAAGAGCGCGGATCGCTCGATCCGGGAGCGGGGAACCCGGTCACCGGGTAAGCAGCCCGGCGCTGAGGGCTCGACGATGAAACTGGTCGATGACCCTGACAAGACCTTCTGCTGCCCGCCGGGTGAGTGCTGCGGGTGCGGCGCGGACCTGGAGGATGAGCCGGTCTGTGCTGAGCGGCGCCATCAGGTGACCGATGCCGCCCCCGCCCCGGCGCCGACGGTGACCGAGTACCGCGCGCAGGCTAAGCAGTGCCCCGGGTGCGGGACCACCAGCGTCGGGGAGCTGCCCGAGCACGTCAGGGCGCGGGCCAGTTTCGGTCCCGAGACCCACGCTCAGGCCGCGAACCTGCTGGCCTGCCATGTCTCTGTCTACCGGTCCACGATCCTGCTCGCACAGATGGCCGGCATCAGGGTCTCCACCGGGTGGATGGCCTCGGTGCGCGGCAAGGCCGCCGCGCTGGTGGCCTCCAGCGGGTTCATGGAGCATGTCGCCGCGCTGCTGAAGACCGCCCCGGCGGTGCATGTGGACGAGACCCCGGCCCGGGCCGCCGGGGGCACCCGGTACGTGCACCTGGCGTGTACCCGTTACCTCAGCCACCTGCACACCGGCACCCGCTCAGCTGATGACATCGACGTCGGCGGGGTACTGCCCGGATACTCGGGGATCATCGTCCGCGACGGGTACGCGGGGTATGCGCACCTGACCGACGCGCTGCACGCCTGGTGCGGAGTTCACCTGCTGCGCGATCTCAAGGGCCTGTACGACTTCGAGCCCGCCCGGCAGTCCTGGGCCAGGGACATGGCAGGCCTGCTGATCGAGGCCAGGGACGCCGCCGCTGCGGCGCGAGCGGCGGGCCAGGCCGCCCTGGAAGCCACCGCGCTGGAGCGACTGCTGGCCCGCTACCGGGAACTGGCCGCCGCCGGGCTGACCACCAACCTTTACCGACTCACCGCCACCGCCAAAGACGCCCGCCGCCTGGCCCGCCGCTTCCGCGGTTTCGAAGACCTCATCCTGCGATTTGTCACCCGCCCCGACCTGGACATCTTCAGCAACAACGAGGCCGAGCGGACCATCCGGCCCATCAAGGTACAAATGCGCAGCTCAGGAGGCTGCTGGCGGACCCTGCAAGGCCTCGCCGACTTCGCGCTCGTCCAGTCCTACCTGTCTACCGCCACCAAATGGAGCATCGACAAACTCGACGCCCTCCGCGCCCTGTTTACCGGCAGCACCTGGATGCCACCCCGACTCGAACCAGACTGACCAGCGCCTCACACAGCAAGATCGCAACAAGCCGCTGACGCTTGCTGATTAGCTACGGACGGGTCGCGTGAGGGGATAGCGCGCATCTGCCGCAGGTATTCCCGGGCTTTGTCCCGGTCACCGTTCCTGCGTGCCCGCGCGAGCCGGTTTCCCAGCGTGTTGTACTCAGGGTTCGGGGCCCGGCTCGCTCCCCGCGTATAGTGCGGAATCAGAACTGTCTCGGCAAAGGTGTCCAGCTTGCTGAGGTAAATGTTGGAGAGAATGGGTGAGACCACCCCGCCTTGCGGAACGCCGCTCAGCGTGTCGTGGTATTTCCAGTCTTCCAGGTATCCGGCTTTCAGCATGTTTCGAATTAGCCGCAGAAACCGGTTGTCGTGGAGTTTCTCCGACAGGATCCTGACCATTATTTCGTGGTCCAGGGACCCGAAGCAGTCGGAAATGTCTCCCTCGATGAACCAGGTTGTACCGGTCCAGTTCTTCGCCACTTCGGTTAATGCCGTGTGGCAGCCCCGGCCGGGACGGAACCCATGCGAGTGGCTGGAGAACGTCGGCTCATAGTACGCTTCCAGCAGGAGGCGCACCACTTCGCCGACGAGCTTGTCCGGCCAGGTCGGCATTCCCAGCGGGCGCATTTTCCCGTTCTTTTTCGGGATGAACGTCCGCCGGGCCGGGCTGAAACGATAGCGCTCGCAGCGCATCGCCTCGATGATCTGTTTGATCTTGGCCTCGGACATGCCGTCCGCGGTTTCTGCGCTGGCCCCGGGTGTCATCGCGCCCTGATTGGCGTAGATCCGCCCGTAGGCCAGCAGATACAGGTCGAAGTTGAACATCTGCCGGTACAGCTCGTTGCACGGCAGGCCGCGCCTGCCACGTTCACGGAGGACATCCAGCACCGTCTTGGCGCTTTGCATTACGCAGACCTCCCGGTTCGTGATGTCCGGTCACCTGTGCCCCTTTGCCCTGTGGTACGGCCTTCCCGTCCTCCTTGGCAGGTCGTTGCTCCTGCGACTACTACGGGCACTCTGTCGCCATAGGGCTCGCGCCCCTTAGGCGATCCCACGTTTCACAGTTCCATACGTTGCTAGCATGATTTAGGCGGCCCACTCATCTCCTTAAATCCCCTCACTGGGAATCGTTCCTTGCCCAGAGGTTTGCGGCAGGCAGCCGTATATCCTGCCACAGGGCTGGCGCCGGTTTCAGGCGTGTTTCCGGCGGGCGTCTTGATGCACCTTCTGGAGATTAGGCTTCAGGCAATCCAGCTTTCGCCATGTCATGCGGATCTCCCAGCGCATCACCCATACGCCTGGGCATGACCGCTGGTTTCCTGGCATGCTGCTGTCCCCGATCACCTTTCGGCTACGGGTTAGCCATCAGATCCAGAGATATACCTCCAATCTCTCCCCGCTTAGCGGGGGATATGAAAACTGCGCCACGTGGCGCAGACGGCTCCAAGGAGGACATGGAGGAGGCGTTCGCCGCAACCGGCGCCTTCAATGACAAGCTTCACGCCGATGGCTACTGGGTCTTCGCCGGTGGGCTTCAGTCGGCATCGACGGCGACCGTCGTCGACGGCCAGGGTGAGACGCCGGTGATGACCGACGGGCCCTACCTCGAGACCAAGGAGGTCATCGGCGGTTTCTGGGTCATCGACGCGCCCGACCTCGACGTGGCGCTCAAGCTCGCGGCCGAGGGGTCCAAGGCGTGCCGGGGCAAGGTCGAGGTCCGTCCGTTCGACGGCCTCGCCTGAGCCCGCCCGAACGACGACTGATCGATGCAACGCGGAACGGCGGCCGTCGAGCGGGTCTTCCGCGAGGAGTACGGCCGCCTGATCGCCTCGCTCGTCCGCCGCTTCGGTGACATCGACATCGCAGAGGAGGCGGCGGGTGAGGCGCTCGTGGCCGCGCTGGAGAAGTGGCCGGAGTCCGGCGTACCTCCCAACCCCGGCGGCTGGCTCACCACCACCGCGGGCAACCGCGCGATCGACCGGATCCGCCGCGAGAAGCAGCGCGACGCGAAGCACCAGGCGGCCTTCATGTACCACGACGACACGCCCCACGAGCACACCGGACCGGTCGAGGACGACCGATTGCGGCTGCTGTTCACCTGCTGCCACCCTGCGCTCGCACCGGAGGCGCGGATCGCGCTGACGCTCCGCCTCCGAGCTCACGGGCGAGGCCATCCGGCTGACACGAGTGCTCCGCCAGGTGCTCCCCGAGGAGCCGGAGGTGGCCGGTCTGCTCGGGCTGCTGCTGCTCACCGAGGCCCGGCGTGAGGCCCGCGTGCGGAATAGGCAGCTGGTCCCGCTCGGCGAGCAGGATCGCGCCGGCTGGGACCGCGGGCTGATCGCCGAGGGGCACGACCTGGTCCGCGAGTGCCTCGCGATCAACCGACCTGGCCGTTATCAGATACTCGCCGCGATCAACGCCGTCCACACCGACGCCCCCACCGCGTCGGACACGGACTGGTCGCAGGTGGTCGCACTGTACGACCAGCTGACCCGGCTCGACCCGTCGCCGATCGTCGCACTCAACCGCGCGGTCGCGGTCGCGGAGCTGGACGGCCCGAAGGTCGCCCTCACTCTGGTCGACCGGCTGCCGCTCACGGGCTACCACGCATGGCACGTCGCCCGCGCCGACATGCTGCGCAGGCTCGGCCGGACCGCCGAGGCGAAGGAGTCGTACGACGCCGCCATCGCCGCCACCCAGAACTCCGCCGAGCGCGCCTACCTGAGCAGGAAGCGCGGCGAGTTGGTCTGAGCAGTCTCACCACTCGGGCATGATGCCAACGGCGCCAGGCGTTGTCGGGCCGGCGACGATCCTGGCACTCGGAAGCTGCGCCGAACCCTCTCCATGGGGCGGCGAGCGCTCGGCCCGACTTTGGCCCCCAGGTCCAGGTCGCGCATCCACATCCTGCCCAGCTGGGTGAAGGAACTGCTGGGAGTCAGCTCGCCCGGGCCGACAGATGGCGTTTCGGGGGGCACTGGCGGGTGTCGTGGGCCTTCACTCTGGCTGATGCCCTCGAAATGACAGGGGCCAGGTCAGCGGCATGAGTGTGCGGCCGAGGTCTCGTGAGAATTTCTTCTGGCAGAGTGTCGGATCCGGAGCGAGGCGTTCGTAGAAGAGTGAGAGGCGGTCGGAGGTGGCCGCCGGGACAAGGGAGTCATGGGATGACGCGGTACCTGATCTCGTTCGATGATGGCGCGATGACCTTCCCCGAGGAGGAGATGCCCGACGTGGCCAAGGCCGCGTACGACGTGGTCCAAGAGGCCAATGACGCCGGCGTGTGGGTTTTCGGCGGCGGACTGGAAAGCCAGAGGGCGAGCATCGTGGCCACCGACGGGACAGTCACCGATGGCCCGTACCCGGAGACCAAGGAGGTCCTCGGCGGGTTCGCGATCGTCGACGTACCCTCACGCGAGGAGGCGCTCGAGTGGGCTGCCAAGATCGCCGTCGCCTGCCGCTGTGCGCAAGAGGTACGGGAGCTCCTGCCCGACCCGGCCGTCTGATCGAAGGAGACCCGCCACGGCTAGAGCGAAGACTTGCCTGGGCGCGGTCTGCTCATCGACCTGTACTGGGACGCGGGGCGGTGACCGGCTGCGATACGGGTACGGGGCCTAGGTCCACGGGATGAGAGTCCAGCCCGTGCGTCCGTGAAGCGGCTGTGGCCACGTCCAGGGAGGTGGTGTATGAGATGACCACCTCGCGATCGGTTTCTATTTAAGCACCAATGGCCTCAATTGTCACGTCAGTTTCGGAATTATTGTCGGGCTTTTGTATTGTTTGCTGGCAGGCGGCGAGGATTTCCGCCCCCATGTACCGGCGGGACTCGGCCCATTCGTCGTTCTGCTCGGCCAGCACGGCGCCGACCAGCCGGATGATGGCGTCGCGGCCGGGGAAGATGCCCACCACGTCGGTCCGGCGCCTGATCTCCTTATTCAGCCGCTCCTGGGGATTGTTGCTCCAGATCTGGCGCCAGACCTCGCGGGGGAAGGCGGTGAAGGCCAGGATGTCGTCGCGGGCCTCGTCGAGGTGCGCTGCGGCCCGGGGGAACTTGGCCTGCAGGGCGGTGACGACCTGGCCGTGCTGGGCGTGCACGGAGGCGGCGTCCGGCTGCTCGAAGATGGTCCGCACCAGTGTGGAGACCCACGGCTGGGCGGACTTGGGCACCTTGGTGGTCAGGTTGCGGGCGTAGTGTGCCCGGCACCGCTGCCAGCAGGCGCCGGGCAGCACCGCGGCGATCGCGTCCCGCAGGCCGGCGTGGCAGTCGGAAATGACCAGGGCCACCCCGGTCAGGCCCCGGGCCACCAGGCCGCGCAGGAACGCCAGCCACCCGGCGCCGTCCTCGGAGCTGGCCACCTCGATGCCCAGGATCTCCCGCTTGCCGCCGGCGTTGACGCCGGTGGCGATCAGGGCGTGCACGTTCACCGTGCGGCCGCCCTCGCGGACCTTCTGGGTGAGCGCGTCCAGCCACACGAAGGTGTACGGCCCGGCGTCCAGCGGCCGGCACCGGAAGCCGTCCACCATCTCGTCGAGCTCGGCGGCCATCAGGCTGACCTGCGACTTCGACAGTGACGTGACACCCAGCGAGGCGGCCAGCTTCTCCACTCGCCGGGTGGAGACACCCAGCAGGTAGCTGGTCGCCACCACCGAGGCCAGCGCCCGCTCGGCACGCCGCCGGTGCTCCAGGAACTCCGGGTAATACGAGCCCTGGCGCAGCTTCGGGATCGCCAGCTCGATCGTCCCGGCCCGGGTATCCCACTCCCGCAGCCGGTACCCGTTGCGCGAGTTCACCCGCCCCGGGGTGACTTCCCCGTACCCGGCGTTGCAGCGCACCTCCACGTCGGCGTCCATCATCCGCTGCGCAAACCCCTTGACCATCTCCCGGAGCAGATCCGGGCTCGCCGACTCCAGCGTCTCCTCGAACCGCGCCCCCAGAACGGGCACAATGTCACGTGCGGCCACCTTGTTCTCCTTCGTCTCGGATTGAGCACTTCGAAGGATCACGAGGTGGCCGTCTCAGGTCACGCCGACACGCCCAGCAGCAGACGAATCAGTCACAGAGGGATCGGCTACCCCATACACCACTCCGGTGGACGTGAACGCGGCTGTCAGACCTGAACGTCGTACGTGTGTGTTCGAACGCGTCTGGGTCGCCGCTCAGGACGATCACATACCGAGGCACGGACGCAGGCTCCAAACATCACAGCCCGCTCATCGGCATGGTCGTGTCTTCGGTCTGTGACTTGACGCTGGGACGGGTCAGGTGCCCGAGGCCATGTAGGCGGCGAGGATGTAGTTGGGATGGCGGCGCACCGGCGCCGCCGGATCGAGGTGCGGACGGCGACCAAAAACCAGCTGCTCGGCCAGCTGGACCGCGCGTTTCCCGGGTCAGCCGGGCGCTGCCGAACGTGCTGGGTACCAAGGTCGGCCGCCTGGTTGCCGCGCATTTCGCTGACCCGGCCCGGCTGGGCGAAGACCGGTTCCGCGCCTTGGCCGCCCACCGCGGCGTGCGCGTGTCGGGGGTGATGGCCGCACGGCTGGTCCAAGCCGCCCGCGCGGCGATCCCGATGCCGGAGACGCCGATCGCGCGGCAGGTGCTCGCCGCCGCACCTGGCCCTGCTGGATGATCTCGACACGCAGATCGGGGATGCCGAGGACAGGCTTGCCGTGCTGCTGCCCGCCACCGAGTACGCGGTGCTTGCCATTGTTCCCGGCTGGGGCGTGGTCCGGGTCGCCGCCTACGCGGCCGCGTGTGGCCCGTCCGGGCGGTGGGCGTCCGCGGCAAGGATCTACCGGGCCGCCGGGCTCACCCCGGTGATCTACGAGTCGGCAGGCAGATGCCGCGACGGCGGCATCAGCCGCGAGGGCTCGGTGCAGCTGCGCCAGGCCCTGCTCGACCTCGGCGCCGGCCTGTGGCTGCAAGACCAGCCCGCCCATGGCTACGCCCGTACACTGCGCGAACGCGGCAAGCCCGGTGGCATCATCACCTGCGCCCTCGCCAAGCGGGCCAGCAGAATCGCCTTCGCGAAGGTCGGGGACCAGCTGCGCTACGACCCGGCACGTTGGGGCTGACGCCACAGCCTGCTTCACAATCACCGGGCAGCGGTGGCAGGCTGTGAGGGCACGGAAGGCCGGATCAGACGCCGTGGTCGCTATGGCGGGCCCTCACCGGGCTACGCCGCTGCCAGCTTGGCGCCCGGCCTTCCGCCATGAAGGAGCTCGGACGACGCCAGACAACTCCGGCACCGGGCCGGAAGTCGCATGAATCAGCGTGAGCCCACGGCACCCTTCGCAACCACCACACCACCCGCAAAGATCACCAACAGCCTCGCCTCGGCGAGGCCAGCCAGCATGCGCCAACATCAACTTGACCCGACATACCGCCAGCTAGGGCTGCTCCGACGGCCGTTCCTGAGCCTGTCCCCTCGGCATGAACAGGGCGCTGGGTGCACGGCCGGCCGCCCACCCGCCGCGCTCACGTACGTCGAGCAGCCAGGCTCCCGCCTCGACCAGGCCTTGCCCTGCGCTGCCGCTGGTCACAGTCTCGGCTAGCTGCCGGCCTGCCGCTCACTGCGGGACACCGGCCGCACCGCTGCCGCCCAGGCCACGTAGCCACCGAGCAGGTCGGACACGTCCGGGTAGCCGACGCGGCGTAAGGCGCTGGCCGCGATAACGGAGCGGTACCCGCTGGCGCAGTACACGACGATCGGCGCGGTGGCATCGAGGCCGCCCAGCGCGTCCGTGAGGGTCGGGAGCGGAATCTCGCGCGCCCCAGGCAGGGCGCCGGCAGCCGTCTCTGGTGGGTTGCGGACATCGATCAGCTGGATGCGCGGCTCGAGGCCACGTAGCTCGGCGAGCTGCTCGATGGTCAGACGAGAGCTGGCCTCGACGAGCTCTGGGTGCGCGCTGAACAGCTGGCCCGGGTCCGCTAGCTGGCCGACGACACGGTCCAGGCCGACCCGGGCAAGCCGCACCCGGCCCTCCACCGCAGCGGCCGGGTCTCCAACCAGGACCACGTCGTCGTCCGGATCCAGGACGTCTCCGGCCCACTCCGCGAATCGTCCCTGAAGCCCGACGTTGACCGCGCCAAGCAGGTGTCCGGCAGCAAAGTCGGCCGGTTCCCGCGTGTCGAGGGCCACCGCCCCCGCTTGTTGGCATGCCAACACCTCAGTGAGGCCGAGCAGCCGCGGCGGGGTGTCCTCGTCTAGCAGCGGGCGCAGCTGGCGGTTGCGCCGGGCGTCGAACTCAAAGTAATGCGGCCGCACGGGCTGCCCCTCGACGAGGGCGGTGACGAAGTCGTCTTCGGGTATCGGGGCCAGGGCGTAGTTGGACCGCCGCTGCTCCCCAAGTGTGGAGCTCGTCTGACTCGACAGCTGCTTGCCGCAGGCCGACCCGGCCCCATGGGCCGGGAACACCCGCGTCTCGTCGGGCAACGCCAAGAGCCGCTCGTGGAGCGAGTGGTAGAGGCGGCGGGCCAGCGCTTCGGCGCCCAGGTCGGTGCCGGCCGAGGCCAGCAGGTCGGGCCGGCCCACGTCGCCGACGAACAGGGTGTCCCCGGTCAGTACCCCGTACGGGATCTGATCGCCGGGGTGCTCGTAAACCACGATGCAGATCGACTCCGGCGTGTGACCGGGGGTAGCCAGGATCTCCAAACTGACCTCGCCGAGGGAGATCCGCTGGCCGTCATGGAGCGGCTCAATATCGAACTCGACGGTGGCCTCCTCGCCGTAGCAGATGACCGCGCCGGTCCGCGCCGCCAGCTCCAGATGGCCGCTCACGAAGTCGGCGTGCAGATGGGTCTCGATAACCCGCTCGATCCGCAAATTCCTGGCCGCAGCCTCGTAGCTGTTCAGCAAGAGTGAGCTTGTGACCTGCGGGTCTGTGATGGTCTGGGCGACACGCCGTGCGGGTTCTTGATCTCGGGGCTTGCGTGGTGATCAATACGGCAAGTGCCCGAGTTGTCGCTGCCTCCTGAGCTGCTGGCGTTGCCGTCAGCCGAGCTCGCGGCCCGGCTGGCTGCCGCGCTGGAGGTCAGCGCCCGGCTGCGGGATGTGATCGAGGCTCAGTGTAAGCAGCTGGAGGCCATGAAGGACCAGCTTGCTGCTGCTATGGCCAGGAACGAGCAGCTGGCCCGGCGGGTTGAGGAGCTGGAGCGCAAGGCCGGGAAGGATTCCTCGAACTCGGGCAAGCCGCCGTCGAGTGATCCGGTGTGGGACAAGAAGGCGGCCGGGAAGAGCGCGGATCGCTCGATCCGGGAGCGGGGAACCCGGTCACCGGGTAAGCAGCCCGGCGCTGAGGGCTCGACGATGAAACTGGTCGATGACCCTGACAAGACCTTCTGCTGCCCGCCGGGTGAGTGCTGCGGGTGCGGCGCGGACCTGGAGGATGAGCCGGTCTGTGCTGAGCGGCGCCATCAGGTGACCGATGCCGCCCCCGCCCCGGCGCCGACGGTGACCGAGTACCGCGCGCAGGCTAAGCAGTGCCCCGGGTGCGGGACCACCAGCGTCGGGGAGCTGCCCGAGCACGTCAGGGCGCGGGCCAGTTTCGGTCCCGAGACCCACGCTCAGGCCGCGAACCTGCTGGCCTGCCATGTCTCTGTCTACCGGTCCACGATCCTGCTCGCACAGATGGCCGGCATCAGGGTCTCCACCGGGTGGATGGCCTCGGTGCGCGGCAAGGCCGCCGCGCTGGTGGCCTCCAGCGGGTTCATGGAGCATGTCGCCGCGCTGCTGAAGACCGCCCCGGCGGTGCATGTGGACGAGACCCCGGCCCGGGCCGCCGGGGGCACCCGGTACGTGCACCTGGCGTGTACCCGTTACCTCAGCCACCTGCACACCGGCACCCGCTCAGCTGATGACATCGACGTCGGCGGGGTACTGCCCGGATACTCGGGGATCATCGTCCGCGACGGGTACGCGGGGTATGCGCACCTGACCGACGCGCTGCACGCCTGGTGCGGAGTTCACCTGCTGCGCGATCTCAAGGGCCTGTACGACTTCGAGCCCGCCCGGCAGTCCTGGGCCAGGGACATGGCAGGCCTGCTGATCGAGGCCAGGGACGCCGCCGCTGCGGCGCGAGCGGCGGGCCAGGCCGCCCTGGAAGCCACCGCGCTGGAGCGACTGCTGGCCCGCTACCGGGAACTGGCCGCCGCCGGGCTGACCACCAACCTTTACCGACTCACCGCCACCGCCAAAGACGCCCGCCGCCTGGCCCGCCGCTTCCGCGGTTTCGAAGACCTCATCCTGCGATTTGTCACCCGCCCCGACCTGGACATCTTCAGCAACAACGAGGCCGAGCGGACCATCCGGCCCATCAAGGTACAAATGCGCAGCTCAGGAGGCTGCTGGCGGACCCTGCAAGGCCTCGCCGACTTCGCGCTCGTCCAGTCCTACCTGTCTACCGCCACCAAATGGAGCATCGACAAACTCGACGCCCTCCGCGCCCTGTTTACCGGCAGCACCTGGATGCCACCCCGACTCGAACCAGACTGACCAGCGCCTCACACAGCAAGATCGCAACAAGCCGCTGACGCTTGCTGATTAGCTACGCAGCCTCCTGCAGGTACACGTGGACGTCGCGCCTCGGATCGATGACCACCGCCCGGCCGGTAGTCTCGTCCCCAATCAGATAGGACGCTTGGGACAGACAGCCCAAGTAGTGCTGAGTGAAAATCATCGTCCTTTACCCCCGCCGCCGACGGGATCACCGGCGACTTCGCGTCCCCGGGTCAATAGTTGAATGTTGCGAGTTGAATGTCGTGCCCGCCCTCATCTCCGATCCACTTGCCATCACGACTGTGCCCGCGATCTCGGCGTTCGGCAGCATTCCCTGCCGATCTGCCTGGCCCAGGCGCGAAAAGATCGGCACAAACTAGGGACCGGTGTCGGCGCGCTGATAGTGCTCGGCCAGCTCGTGGATGGGCGGGCAGCTGGTGCACGGACACCGGGCCGCGCCGTAGGCCGCGAGCCGCATCGCTTTCCTTGCGGAAGAAGAAGGATCACGGCTGGGGCACGATGCGGATGTACGGCCGCGGCGCTCTCCAGCCCTGCGGGTAGATCTTCCTGGCCTCTTCGTCAGAGACCGAGCCGGCGATGATCACGTCGTCGCCTTGCCGCCAGTTCACCGGCGTCGATACCTTGTGCTCCGCGGTCAGCCGCAGTGAGTCGACCACGCGCAGCACCTCGTCGAAGTTGCGCCCGGTCGTCATCGGATAGACGAGGATCAACTTGATCTTCCTGTCCGGGCCGATCACAAAGACGTTGCGCACCGTCTGGTTGTCCGCTGGCGTGCGCTCGGCCGGGTCACCCGAGGCGGTGGCCGGCAGCATCCCGTACAGCTTCGAGACGGTAAGGTTGGCGTCGCCGATCACCGGATAGTTGGGCGCGTGCCCCTGCGTCTCCTCGATGTCGCGCGCCCACTTCGCGTGGTCAGCAGTCGAGTCGGCAGAAAGCCCAATGATCTTCACGCCACGACGGTCGAATTCCGGCTTGATCTTGGCCATGTAGCCGAGCTCGGTCGTGCACACCGGGGTGAAATCTTTCGGGTGTGAGAACAGCACAGCCCACGAGCCGCCGATCCAGTCGTGAAGGCTGATCGGCCCTTCCGTCGTCTGCGCCTCGAAATCCGGTGCGGTGTCTCCAATCTGCAGCGTCATGTTTCCTCCTCATTCGCTGTCATCACGTTGTCGTGCGGCGGTGTGCGGCCACGACCGCGTAGCCGTGGCCCTCGAACTGCTCGCATAGCGCGCGGCATGGCCGTCGCCTCGTCCTATGCCCTCTCACCGCCGTCAAATCTGATCGAACTGCTCGAACAGAGGCGGCCTTTTCTCCGTTCGTGTTCCTGCGACCTCGTTTATCTCATACCGCCCACGGTCCGTTGTCTTGTGGTGCTGCCCGCTGACCCTACGCGGGCCGCGTTCTCGGACCGTTCCTCGAGCGGGTCGGCCTTGCGATCGCGGCCTGCCGAACGGTTGACTTGCTACCCTGAGGAATGTGTCGGGGGCCTGTGCGATTCGGCTCTTGGGCGGGTTTGGCGTGGACGTCGGCGGCCGTCCCGTTCCGCCTAGTGCGTGGCGTCACAAACGGGGTGCTGAGCTTATGAAGCTGCTCGCTCTGGCGCCTGGCCACCGGATCCCCCGTGAGCAGGTGATGGACACGCTCTGGCCGGAGCTTTCGCCCGAGGCAGCCGGCGCCAACCTCCGTAAGGCTATCCACTACCTTCGGCGGGCCCTTGGGACCCCAGAACCCGTCGTCATCATGGGCGGCTCGGTCGCCCTGTGTCCGGATTGGTCGGTGGCAACTGACGTCGAGCGCTTCGAGGCCGCGGCCCAGAAGGCAATTGGAAAGGGGCCAGAGGCCTGCGCGGCTGCGGCCGCACTCTACACAGGCGAGCTCCTGCCAGAGGACCGCTATGCCAACTGGGCGAACGGTGCACGCGACCGGCTGCGGCTTCGGTACATCAAACTGCTCAAGCGCGCCGAGACGTGGGAGGCGGTGCTCGAAGTCGATCCCACCGACGAAGATGCTCACCGCGCCCTGATCCGCGCCTATATCGATGCCGGGAACCGGCACGCGGCGATGCGCCAGTTCGAGCGGCTCCGGGAAGCGCTGCGCGCCGATCTCGGTGTCGGGCCCGGCCCAAAGTCTGTCGAGCTGTACGACGAGGCACTGGCAATGACCGGTGCCCCTATGCCCACGATGGCTGAGCGCGCCAGCGCGCACCTAGCGTGGGGATTGCTGCACTGGAACCGGATGGAGCTCGAGGAGGCAAGCCGGTGCGCACAGGAGGCCCGTGTACTCGCCATCGGGGCCGGCCTTGGCCGTGAGCTCGGTGAGGCGAGCGTGCTGCTCGGGCTGGTAGCTCATGCGGAAGGCAAGTGGCACGATCTGTTCCGCGCCGAGTTCTTGGACACGCTGGAGCAGCGCCCCGCCCTCGCCGGGCTCGTGTTCGACGCCCACCTCTGTCTCGCCGAATTCTCCCTGTATGGGCCGACGAGCCACCAGGAGATCGAGCCGTTCGCGCGTTCGCTGCTCGACATCGCCGCGCGTGCCGGCTCGACCCGGGGCCAAGCGGTCGCCATCCTGATGCTCGGCGAGGCCGAGCTCTTCACCGGGAGGCTTCGCGAGGCGGAGTCGACGCTGTCACAGGCGGCTAAGCTGCACGAAACAGCCGAGGCGCCGTCCGGGCTCGCGCTCGCACTCATCCGCTTGGCCGAGACCGCGATCCTGCGCAACCGCCGATGGCAAGCGAGCAGATTGTTGCGCCGTGCCCTTCATTTGAGCGATGCCAGCGTTCTTGCGCCACACCTCGCCGTCCGCGCTCATGCCGCGCGGGTGCTCGCCGCCAAGGACACAGCTCGGGCGTCGGTGGCGGTCGATGAAGCCGAGCGGGCGCTCTTCGCCTCCGACATCTGCCAACCCTGCTCGATCGGCTTCCATGTCACCGCGGCCATGGCGCGGGCGCGCTCAGGAGATCTTGCTGGCGGGCGACGCCATCTCGACAAGGCACAGCGCATAGCCGGTATGTGGCAGGGCGGCCCGTGGCAGGCCGCGGTGTGGGAAGCTCGGGGTGCGTTACGGGTTGCCGAAGGTGACCGCCCGCAGGGGCTCGCTCTCTTCCGCGAGGCAGCCGACCTGTTCGCCCGCTCCGGCCGGCCATTGGACGCCGCTCGATGCCGGACCGCTGACGCCTGAAACGGCGCGCGAGCAGCCGGGCCCAGCGCCCAAATGGTCCCATCGAGTTCCGCCGCCATGACGCGCACCTGCGACTTCGACAGCCACGTCACACCGGACGAGGCGGCGAGCTTCTCCAGCCGCCGGGTGGACACCCCCGGCAGGTAGCCGGTGGCGACCACTGGGGCTACTACCGCGGGTTGAGCTGTGGGCACTGCTCGCCCAAGACTCTTGCGCCATCATCGAGGTAAGCGAGCAGGACAGGCGCGACGCCCATCTCGCTGGTGACGAGGTGGTGCAGGCCCCGGCCCGCACGCCATCTTTTCCAGTCGCCCCGGCCCGAACCACACGTGCGGCCGTGCGGTGTGGCGATGACTGCCCGGTATTCGCGGGCCATCGCCGTCACCGAAGAGCGGGCGGCCAGGGCCTTGAGCATGGATGTCTCCATGACCCAGCGCAGCCAGCCGGTGGACGTCGCCAGCGAGCAGGGGGTGAGGTAGGCAGCCGAGCGAGGTGCCAGCTACGTTGCTGTGGTGGTTCCCCTCTGAACCCATATCACCGTCGCCGCCGGGGTGGTGGCGTTGTTCTTCCACGTCAGCGACACCGACGACCCTGTGCCGCTCGAAAACTCAACCGAGGCATTGACCGGGAGGTTCCCCTGCAGTCGGTCGCTGTGGCTGGGATCCTCGCGAGACGCCCTTCACCCTGGCTTACATGATCATCAGATCCGTACTTTCACTGGTGGCGATGCTGGTCCGCGGTGATGTGTCCAAGGACGTTGAATTACTCGTACTCCGTCACGAGAACGCTGTGCTGCGCCGCCAGGTCCCGCGTCCCGGCTACGAGCCGGTGGACCGGATCTGGTTTGCGGCTCTGTCCCGGCTTCTCCCCCGCCGCCTCTGGCCAGCAGTGTTGCCGGTGACTCCCGCGACGATCTTGCGCTGGCACCGCTGCTTGGCCGCCCGCAAATGGACCTACACAGACCTGTGCGTGCCGAGAATCGCATCCACGGCTCTGACCAGCAGAGTTGCCCGCCGGGCGCTCTGCCCGTGATGATCACCGGTCATGTGCCTGCGGTTCGTGTTCCTCCTGATCACGCGGGTCGCCGCGTGGCTGCTGCTGTCCCGGCGCGAGGAGGCTTGGAAGACCGCCGAAATCTTGATCCTGCGCCAGCAGGTCGCGGTCCTGCAGCGACGGCAGCCGCACCGCCCGAAGCTGAACTGGGCGGACCGGGCCCCGCTCGCGGCGCTGCTCGGCCTGATACCGAAAACCCGCCGCCACGGATTGCGGCTTCTGGTCACCCCGGACACGATCGTGCGCTGGCATCGCGACATCGTCCGCCGCCGCTGGGCGGCGCGGTCCATGCACGCCAGGTCCGGCCGCCCGGCGACCCGGCGGTACATCAAGGCCCTCGTCCTCCGGCTGGCCCGCGAGAACCCCGAATGGGGCTACCGCAGGATCCACGGGGAACTGGCTGGCCTGGAAATCGAGGTCGCGGCGTCGACCGTATGGGAGATCCTCAAGACCAACGGCATCGACCCCACCCGGCGACGGACCGGACCGACCTGGTCACAATTCCTGCGCTCCCAGGCCGATGCGATCCTGGCGTGCGACTTCTTCACGGCCGGCCTGCTCTACGGCACCCAGGCATACGTACTGGCCGTCATAGAACACGCGACCCGGCGCATCCGCATCCTCGGCATCACCCTGTACCCGACCGGGGAATGGACCACGCAGCAGGCACGCAAACTGCTCATGGACCTCGGCGAACACGCACATCAGGTCAAGTTCATGATCCGCGACCGCGGACCTAACTTCACCGTCACGTTCGACGCGATCCTGGCCGATGCTGGCATCCGGACCGTACTCTGCAACGTCCGGACGCCCCGCATGAACGCGATCGCCGAACGCTGGATCGGGGGATGCCGCCGCGAGCTCCTGGACCGCACCCTCGTCTGGAACCAGGCCCATTTGCGGCGGGTCCTGCGCGATTACGAGACCCACCAGAATCAGCACCACCCTCACCGCTCCCTGCACGGCGCCGCGCCGCTGAAACCACTGCCCGAACCTGTCGATCTTGAGCAGCACCGCGTCCGAAGACGCACTCGCGTCGGTGGCCTGATCAACGAATATCGCCTGGTCGCATGACTTGGACGAGGTTTTCGGCACGCACAGGACCGTGACCGTCACTTAGCGCACTTGGCACAGAGGTGCTTACCCGTGGCCGGGATGTGATGCGTCACCAAAGACGTGCGGCAGACATGACAACGTCGGCCACCGTAACCGATGGACCGACACAACCTGGCAAAAAAGCGGTTCGAACGGCCAGTCACCAGCGTACCGATGACGATGTCCGGGGATTCGGCACTCATGCCATCCCTCCCAGGGATTAGTTCACCTACTGCCTGGGTCTGGAGGGTCTCATCCCCTAGGCGGTCCAATAGTTCTTACTGCCTGGGTCTGGAGCAGCGTCTCGCTGTATACATGCTCCGCTCCGTAGCCGACTCCCAACCAGGGCCGAACGTCATTCGGTTGCTGAGATCCCGTGGGCGTCCGCGTGGCAGCGCTCCCGCATCCACGCCGCCGCGCGCCGGGCAACTGTTCGGCTGCAGGCCAGGCATCACAGGCTGGTACGCCGCCATTCGCGCAGCTCAGCGGCGGGTGCCTGCCGGTCGCGGCCGTCTGCGGCCGGTTGGGGTTGCCGTACTTGCGTGCTGTACGGATCCAGGGTCCGGACTTGGCCATCCTTCCGATAGGCGCGAAAAAAACCGGCGCAAGATCAGAGTCAAGGCCGTCTTCGCGTGTACGTGCGCCACGCACGTTGCCGGTCAGCGGTTGCCCTGCGGTCACGGACGGCCTTGACTGTGATCTTGTCCGGCTTCAGGATCGGCGCGCTGGGAGGATGGCCCCGGTTTTGCAGGCGGGTCACCAGGCTGACCGTGACGGCGCGTACGCAGTGCGGCCGGTCACCGCGGTCGCGGCCCGCGCGGCGGTCCCGCCCGTAGGCGCGGCAGCGCCGGAAGGGCGGGAAGCCGCCGCGCCCCGGCCGCCGCGTTCCCGCGCGGAATCCGAGGCTGGCTGCGGGGTCTGCCGCGCCAGCGGGAGGTCAGTTTGTGGTAACCCCGCATCTGCCCACTAGACCTCGGTGATCACCCGCGCCCGGCGCGCTCCGCGCGCCCTTGAAAAATGACCGTGAAGAAAGTCCTCACAGCTGGGAACCGGCGGTCTGTCCGGGGCTCTGGTGGGCCGCCCGTCGCTCCGGCGGTGCAGGCCTATAACGGCCTTGACAGCTAGCTGCGGTCGGGCCAGTCGAAGCGGGCCCAGACGGTCCGGCCAGTGTGATCGCCGTGGATGCCCCAGTCGGAGGTGAGTGCGCGGATGACATCGAGCCCGTGGCCTCGGCACTGCTCCTTTGCAGGTTCGATCCATGGGCCGCCGTTGTCCTCGACCTGGATCCATACATAGTCGCCAGGGCGGATCTCGGCGCGGACGGTGAACTGCCCGCCGCGCTTGCGTGAGTCGCTGTGGAGAGCGGCGTTGGCGGCCAGCTCAGATGCGCAGAGGATGGCGTCGTCAGCGATCGGGCAGCCATCGAGTAATTCCCTTAGTGCGGCCCGGACCGCAGAGATCTGCTCAGGACTGCCCGGGTAGGTGCGTGCACAAGCGCGCAGGGCCAGCGCCTTGGGTGCTGGCATGTGCATGCAGGTTCCTCGCAGTTGCGCAGGTCACAGGCTTGGACATGGTGAGCGTACTTTGAATATCCATGCCGTACAATGAGTACGTGTGATTTCGCGTCTTGGCGCAGCACAATGAGTGCGAGCATGGCGTCACGCGAGTTGGAGGGATCATGTTCGGGCTATCTGTGCGGTTCACGTGCAAGGACGAGGCCAGTGCCCAGGCTTACGATCGGCTGGTCGCCGAGACGGTCGAGGGCATCCGCGTCCATGAGCCGGGAACCCTCGTGTATGCAGTGCACCGGGTCGAAGGCCAGCCATTGCAGCGAATCTTCTATGAGCTCTACCGGGACAAGGAAGCGTTCGCCGCGCATGAGGCGGCCCCGCACACCCGCCGGTATCTTGCCGAGCGGGACGCCTACCTGGTCAGCACCGAGGTTGACTGGCTGACCTTGCAGACCGGCAAGGGCACAGGCGGGTGAGCACACCCGGGTATCAGCAGGCGCTCGGACGGAAGATCGCGGTCGAGAGGCGGCGCCGGGGACTATCCCAGCCGGAGCTGGCGAGGATGATCGGCCGGTCGGTGGCGTGGGTCTCCCAAGTCGAGCGCGGGATTCGAAAAATCGACCGCATGTCGGTCCTGGAAACCCTGGCCCGCGCGCTCGATCTCCCGTTGGCCGAGCTGGCCGCCGAGGCACCGGTTGTCGCCGCGGTGACCGAGGAGCCGCCCGGCGCGGGGGGCCTGCGGCTGGTGCTCTCGGGCGTGTATTCGCTGCGCGCCATGCTGAACGGCCACGACTCCCCGGGTGTGGAGACCCTCCGCGTCAAAGCCGGCAAGGCGTGGGAGCTGACCCACGCCGGTCGGTACACGGACCTGACCGACCTGCTCAATGACCTGGTGCCAGACCTTGAGACTGCGGCCCGGGCACTTCCCGAATCTCAGCGTCGGGAGGTCTTTGAGCTGATGGCCGCGACCTACCAGGCATGCTCCGCCGCGCTGGACAAGCTCGGCGAGCCTGAGGCCGCGTGGATCGCCGCTGATCGTGCAATGACCGCTGCCGAGCGGGCGGGCAACCCGCTGCTCGTGGCCGCGGGCGCCTTCCGGCTGGTGTTCGTGTTTATGACCGCCCGGCACTACGACCAGGCAGAGGAAACCGCCCGGACGGCCGCCGATGCCCTATGGCACCTGGCCGACGAAGGCAATCCCGAGGGGATGTCGCTATGGGGCGCGCTGACCTTGGAGCGGGCCGTCATCGCCGCCCGCGTGAATGACCCGGAAGCCGCCTATACCCATCTCGCCCGTGCCCGTCAGGCCGCCGACCGACTCGGCGAGGGTCGCAACGACTACAACACGGAGTTCGGCCCCGCCAACGCGGGCCTGCATGAGATCGCGGTCTCGGTGGAGTTGGGCGATGCGGGCCGTGCGTTGCGCGCTGCCGCTGCTGTGGATGCTTCGGGCCTGTCGGCCGAGCGGCGGGCCTGGATGCTGATCGATGTCGCCCGTGCTCATGCCCAGCGCCGCCAGGTGGACGACGCGGTCGCCGCGCTGCGCCAGGCCGAGGACATTACCCCCGAGCAGGTCCGCGGCCACGATCTCGTCCGCCAGCTCGTCTCCGACCTGCTGACCATGCAGGACCCGCCGGGCAGCGAGCTACGCGAACTCTCCGTACGGGTCGGAGCAGAGAAAGTACGTGTCTGATACTTAAAGTTCTAGACAGAGACTCTGAGTACGTGTAACCTCTCGTGGCATGAGACATCCCAGCAGCGAAGGGGGTGATGATGCCACGGACGCCGCGCAGGCCGGATTCATCGGCTGCCGGTGCCCGGCGTGAGGGGCCACACATGAAAGTGGCCTGAGCGGGAGGCAACCCGCCCAGGCCAGACGCGGTGAAGCACCGCTGATTCGCATCCACGATGCTACCGCGCCTGCCTGAGGGCACGCCTCCGCTCGTCCATCCCCGCCCCCGGTCTGGGGCATGACGAGAGGAGTTCCACCGTGCGCAATATCCCCATCCCCGTGGATACGGCCCGGCTGACGTTCGTCTGCGTCACCGATCCGCGGCCGCGGCTGGTCAGCAGGACACCGGCGAGGTCAAGGTCGACCGCAACGGGCGGACCGTTTATCAGGTCGGCCTGTCCGCGGCCGACGCGTCCGGCCGGGTCGAGCTGGTCAACGTCAGCGTCTCCGGTGAGCCGCAGGTGCGGGTCGGCCAGGTGGCCGAACCCGTCGGGCTGATCGGGTTCGTCTGGGAGCAGACGCGCAACGGCGAGGTGCGGTGGGGCATCGCCTACCGCGCCGACGCCATCACCGCAGTCGGTGCGGTCAAGGCCGCTTGAGCAGGTGACCGCGATGTCCCATCCGCCGATGTTCTGGGCGCTGGGTGCCCTGGCCGCTACGGCGGCCGGGGTGCCCGCCTGGCGGCGCTTCGCCCCCCGCTCCTTCTGGTTCCTCTTCGCCTTCCCGCTCAAGGCCACGCGGGTGTACCTGACATGGGCGCGCGTCGCGTCCTCATGCGGGCTGGCGTGCAAGCGCCGCCGCTGGCCGTGGACCCTCGACGCCGTCCCCGTCGCGGGCGCTATCACTCGGACCAGCGTCCTGCTTGCCCAGCGGCGCCGCGTCCGACGAGTGGAAGTCCCGCATCCTCCAGGCCTGGGCTTCCTGCACCCCAACACGCTCGGCTGGTAGGTGCGCATCCGGCTGCGCGAGGGCCAGGTCCCCGCCGACTACATCCGCGCCGCCGAGCGGCTCGCCCACGCTTGGCGCGTCCACGCCGTCCGCGTGACCGGCTCCTCCCCCGGCCGGGTACGGCTGCTCGCCACCCGCACCGACCCGCTCAGCCAGGTCAGCATCACCCTGGAAGCGGGAGAACTGCTGACGGTCCGGCCGGGGATGCTGGAAACCGGGCAGCCGTGGGTCATCGACTTCCGCACCGTGCCGCACTGGCTCAACGCGGGGGCGACCCAGTCGGGGAAGTCCAACCTGGCCAACGCCATCATCAAAGGGCTCGCCCCGCAGCCGGTCGCCCTGGTCGGCTTCGACCTCAAGGGGGGCGTGGAGTTCACCCCCTACGCCCCGCGGCTGTCCGCGCTGGCCACCACCCGCGCCGAATGCGCCGGGCTGCTCGACGACCTCGTCCGGCTTCTGAGCGACCGGATGCGCACCTGCCGTGACCACGGCGCTCGCAACATCTGGCGGCTCCCCGAACCCATCCGCGCGGTCCCGGTCGTGGTGCTGGTCGACGAAGTCGCCGAGCTCTTCCTGATGGCCGATAAGTCCGAAAAAGACGAAGTCAGCAGGACCGCTACCGGGCTGCTGCGCGTGGCACAGCTCGGCCGCGCTTCGGTGTCTACCTGATCGTGTGCGGGCAGCGCATCGGCGCCGACCTCGGGCCCGGCGTCACAGCCCTGCGCGCTCAGCTCTCCGGGCGGATCTGCCACCGGGTCAACGACCCGGAAACCGCGACCATGACCCTCGGCGACCTCGACCCCGCCGCCCTGGAAGCCGCTCGCGCTATCCCCGCCGACACCCCGGGGGTTGCGATCGTCGCGGGGCAGGACGGGACCTGGCACCGCGCCCGGTCCGCCCTCGTCTCCGAGGACGACGCCGAGCACGCCGCCCGCGGCTTCGCTCACCTGGCCCAGGACTGGGCCGTCCTGACCCGCACCGGGCCCGTCTCTGCCGTCCTGGCTGTCCCGGACGAGGACGAAGCGGCCTGACCTGACACCATCACGGCCCGCAGTCAGCCCTTGGCGGCGCCGGGCCCCGGTCACCTCATGCCTGAAACCGGCTGGAAGGGGGTTCCCGATGGCTGCCGTCCGTCGTCGCGCCGCACAGGTGGTGGACTCCGCGCCTGTGCTGATCCTGGCCGCCATCGCGGCAGCTGGGTCGTTCGCCCACATCCGCGACACTGCCGCCAAGCACGGCCAGCACGGGCCGATGGCCTGGGCCATCGCCGTCTGCATAGACCTGACCTGCGTCATGGCCGCCCGTGAACGCCAGCGCGACAAGCGCACCGGACGCGCCACCCGCCGCCTGTCTTGGCCGACTCTCGTCCTGACCGGCGGCGTGCTGCTCAGCCTGGCCGCCAACCTCGACCAAGCTCAGCCCACCACCTGGGGCCGCATTACCGCCGCCACCCCCGCTGCAGCGTTCCTGGTCGCCGTCTCCATGCTCGAACGCCGCGGCATGCCAAGGACTGCTGCGGCCACTCCTGCCGTCCTCGCCGTCCCGGCTCAGGACGAGCAACCCGTTCCCGTCGCCACCGACCCAAACCACCCGTCCCCGCCCGCCCAGCCAGCCCGACCGGGGGCCGCGCTCCTCGAGTTCGCCCGGCGGGTAGCCGCCGAGCACCAGGCCGCCCACGGTCACCCGATCACCGGGGACGCGCTCCGCGCCCGGCTGGGGGTGTCCAACCAGCTCGCTTCTGACCTGCTCCTCCAGATCCGCACCGCACTCGATACCGCATGAAGGAGACCCACATGTCTGTCCCGCTCATCCCTGCTGACCTGTTTGCCCGCGCCCAGGTCATCAGCGGCCTCCGCCAGCTCGCCGACTACCTCGCGCCGATCACCAGCGCGAGCACGCCATCGCCACCGGTCTCCTGCCCGACCCCGGCGGAGACACCGTCCTCGTCCTCGCCCACTGGAACTTCACCGGGTGCGGACACCCGTACATCAGCCCACGTCCGGCGGCAGCCACCAGCACCGGCCGCCCCGAACGCCCGAACCCGCCACCCGGAGGTGACCACCTGTGGACGTGACCCTGTTCACCATCGACGAGGCCGCCGCCCGGCTCCGCGTCAGCCGGTGGACCGTCTACAACCTCATCCGCTCCGGGCGGCTCCGCACGATCAAAATCGGCCACCGCCGACTCGTCCCACGCGCCGCGCTCGACGAGTGCGTCGAACTGCTTAGAAAGGAAGCCGCCTGATGTCCAGGACCGCAAACGCCGCACCCGCCGATGAGCCAGACGACCGCAACTCACGCCGGAGTCAAGGCCGCAAGCGCGCCAACGGCGAGGGCACCGTCTCACCACGTAAGGACGGCCGCTACGAGGTCAAGGCATTCGTCCTGACCACCGCGGGAAGGCTGGAGCGCAAGTCAGCATACGCACGCTCCTACGAGGAGGCACGGAAGAAGCTGACCGAGCTGCTCAGCCAGTCTGACCAGGGCATCCCGGTCGCGTCCAAGAGCTGGACAGTGGCCGAGTACCTCACGTACTGGCTGCTGCACGTCGTCCGTGAGGAAACGGCGGCCAAAGACCTATCAGGGCTACGAGGGCGTCGTCCGGCTCCATCTGATCCCCGGTCTCGGGAAGAAGCGGCTCGACAAGCTGACCGCTCGCGAGGTCCGCGTCTTCATCACCACAGTCCGGGGAGAGTGCCAGTGCTGCAAGCACGGCTACGACGCCGAACGCGAGGAGCCGCGCTGCTGCGCGCTCAACGGCGGCGCGTGCTGCCAGGCCAGGCTGTCCACCCGGATGGTCCAGTCCATCCATGCCGTACTCATGAACGCGCTGGAGTGCGCCGTCAGATAGGAAATGATTCCGCGCAATGTCGCCAAGCTCGTCAAGGTCACCACGCCTAACTACAAGGTCAACCGCGGCCTCACGACAGCCCAGGCGGGCACCGTGCTGCGGGTAGCCGCTGGGCATCGGCTCTACGCGCTGTATGTGCTTGGCTTGTTCCTTGGCCTGCGGCGCGGGGAGCTGCTGGGCCTGCGATGGGTGGACGTCGACCTCGACGGCGAGAAGCTCGAAGTGGTTCAGGCACTTCAGCGCGTCGGCGGAAGGCTGCGGTTCGTTAAGCCGAAGACCGGGGACTCCGAGCGCACCGTGCCGCTCCCCCGGTTCTGCGTGGAGGCCCTCCGCGAGCACAAGAAGCGGCAGTTCGCCGAGCGGTCCGAAGCGTGGCCGGACTGGGACGATCACGGGCTCGTGTTCTGCTCGCGCCGGGGAACCCCGATGGAGCCGGACAACCTCCGCCGGAGCTGGGGCACGATCCGCGAGGAGGCCGGTCTCGGCGAAACCCGCTTTCATGATCTCCGCCACACGTGCGTGACGCTCCTGCTTGACCTTGGCGTCCCGCCGCACGTGGTCCGGGAGATCGTCGGCCACTCTGACATCGAAGTC
The DNA here is from genome assembly GCA_963820395.1 of uncultured Actinomycetota bacterium. Classification (GTDB taxonomy): domain Bacteria; phylum Actinomycetota; class Actinomycetes; order Streptosporangiales; family Streptosporangiaceae; genus DATFVJ01. The sequence continues at coordinate 144,772 of CAWGAE010000011.1, forward strand.
ACGATGACGATCTACGCGCACGTCTCGCTCGACGAGAAGCGCAAGGCGCTCGGGAAGCTGGGGGATGCGCTCAGCTGAGGCCGTTGTCGTCAGCGTTGTCGTCAAACGCCCGGACTGCAATCATGGTCCGGGCGTTCTGGCTGGTCAGAGTGGTGGTCAGGGGCAGGATCGAACTGCCGACCTTCCGCTTTTCAGGAGGCTTTGCGTGTCCAGGCGGGTCCGTCACAGGCCGTCTGACCGGGCCTTGCGACGCATTGGCTCCTTTAGGGATCCAGGACCAACCTTGCGTGTCCACAGCCGTTGTTAGCAAAACGTTAGCAAGATCGGCAGATGGCATGAGCTGCGCTCGCTAGCTGCCAGTCCTCGGTGTCAGCTTGCTCTGCTCGAAGCTTGACAACTCAACAGTGTGAACCGGGAAGCAAGGGGGCCTGGCCCCTTATGAGTCGATGGTTTACAGATGGGTACCGTTCCGTTTGGGTATGCGTCCTGACCTGGGCAACTCCTTGCGGTCGCCATGAGCCGCGTATGACCTATCCCAGTATGTCCCGCTGTCGTTCTTCGCGCGGACAACCATGTATCCGGCTTTGGCCTTTGGCCCGAGGCACCATCCCATCGGCCAGACATGTTGAGCGCCGGGTGACAGGACACGTGCTCGCTTGAACAGCAACCTGTCCGCGCCGTCGGCGAAGGTTGCTCCGCCGAACTCGGTGCGGCCGCCAAAGCTCACATCGTAGAACCCAGTGTCGTCGGTAAAGGTCGCTCCGCTGAACCCGGCGCGGTCCGCGAAAGTTGCCCCGTGGAACCAAGTGCAGCCGTCGAAGGTCGCATCGTAGAACGCGGTGTCGCCGGTGAAGGTCGCTGGTTGGAACTCGGCGTTGCCATCGAAGGCTGTCTTGTAGAACGTGGCGTTGCCACCGAAGGTCGCCTCGTTGAACTCGGCGTCGGCGGCGAAGGTCGCCAGGCTGAACCAGACGTTGCCGGTGAAGGTGACCTCGCTGAAATTGGCGGGGCCTGTGAAAGCCGCCCGGCTGAATGTGGCGTCGCCGGTGAAGGTGGCCCCACGGAACCAGGCGATGCCGGTAAAAGTCGCCTCGCCGAACTGTGCGGTGCCGGTGAAGGTGGCCCCGGTGAACCATGCCTCGGCCGCCACCACCGTAAAGAAGTTGAAGTCGATCAGGGTGGCACCGGTGAGATCGAGGTGGATGTCAGGCCAAAAGCGTGCATTGAAAGGATCGGTAGAGTGCTTAGTTTCGGCCCTGTGGCCGCGCAGATGCTCGACGAGAACATGCTGCGCGGTAAGACGTACCTGTCTTTCCTCCTGCCATGTGTCGCTGAGCCACTAGTGCTCGTTTCAGTCTTAGCGGCAGGCACTTCGTTGGCCTCGGGCTTCGACTTGCTAGTCGGCGTCGTGGGGGGGAATGGCATTCGCAGGTAGGCGCAAATGACGTTGACGATGGTCTGGCGGTGTGCGGGGTTGTCCTGTGCGAGCCGTTCGAGTGCGTACAGGCCGCCGAGCCGGACCGGGGCTTTGTCGCTGCCAAGCTGCTCGACCGCCTTGGTGTATAGCTCGGTGATTCGCCGTTCGGTCGCGTCCAGATCGGTTAAAACGGTGGCGATTTCTTGGTGGTGCTGGCGGCGGAAGGCGAGGATGAGTCCGACCGCGGCGCCAGCGCCTGCGCCTGCCGCGAGCCCCGTGCGTACGGCGTCCAGCCGGGCGTTGACGAGATCGGTACCAGATTTGGCGTGGCTGGCGATGGCCAGCAGCCACATCGTCACCACGAATGTAGCAATCACGACTGCGGCGACTGCGGCAAGCATCCACAGCCAGGCCGGGATCGGTCGCCACCTTGGTCTGGCATCATCATGTGCCCGTCGGCCGCTGATGAGCTTCATAGGAGCATCATCTCTTTGATGACCTGGGTCTTGTGGCGACGCGATCACTTGTCGAGTTGCTGCGTCGTGGGACACAGCACGGACAGACCTGCCGTTTACAAGATTGCCGAGGACCGCAGGTGGGAACTCGCCTGCCCTGTTCGGGAGGGCTGCGATCGTGCGGCGCGATCCGCTGTTGTCCGGAGTCTTGGCTGCACTGGTTGGCTGCACCATCCGGATCACATAGTCGAGCCGGACCCGTGCCCCGCACCTGGCGCCTTTTCCACCCGCCGAGCACGCTGCACCGCTGGAGATCCCCCACGCCACTGTGCCAGCGAGCGCCACCACGGGCCACCGATGACACGTACCTTCGCGCCAACACGTACTGGGCCACGGACGTTGATCTTCACCGTCTCCATGTCGTACTCTCCGGGGATTCCCGCGAACTTTGGGGCAGGCCACGTCCTGCCCTCTCCTGCTGCCCCGAGGACCCGTAGAGGCTCCAAGGTCAAGAGGGGCCGAAGGCCATCGGCGAAGCCAACGCGGAGCGCTCTTGAGGTTGGAGGGGGCGGCCGGGCCATCAGCGTGCAATCCCCGTGCGGACTGAACTGCGAGGAGACCATCTGATCCGAAGCAATGGGCACATTGTCCATGACCGTCCGTTGTAGGCCGTGCGCTGGGCCGACATTCCAGACTTGTCGGCGCGTTTCAGGCGTTGTCTAGCGGTTTGGCAGCAGTGGCGGTTAGGTCCTAAGCGCTGTCAACCACGGCGGACACGACCAGTTTGGAAGTTCGGTCGTGGCCCAAAGTGCTGGGCCTGCGGGGGACAGCGGTCCAGGTAGCGGGGCAGTGAGTGTAGTTGGCCTCTCCTCACTCTGGCACGTGGCGCGTGGCACGTGACCGCGCCCTCAGGGGCTAACCCTGACAATCCATGCGGGAGCCTGTCGATTCGAGCCAGCTCCGGGATCGTCGGGTGGCGCCGTCCGCGAATACCTGAGACATCTCCAAGCTACAGGAGATAGCTGTTCGTCGCCTCGTGCGCGTTGGAAGCTTCAATCCTTCTTAAGGTTCTTGACTAGTTTTCCAACTTCCGCTTCCGCAGAAGTGCTGTTCGCTTGTATGTTCACAGTATGACCTTGGTCATCTGTAATGGTTATTCGCATTGGCCCTGTCAAGGTGGGCTCTTCGGGGCTACCTGCCGTAGCTTTTTTTCGATGTTCGCGAATAAATGTGGCCACGGTCGTGATGACAGCTCCGAGGCTGCTGAAGCCTCCAAGCAAAAGGAGCAGCTGCATTGGAACCCTCCTACCCTTCGGCCAGCAGAAGAGCCGACAGGCCGATAGCGACAGTAAAACCGAAAAAGGCCATGGATCCGCCGCTACATCTTGCGGATTTGCTGGATGTTTCGGTTGCGATAGAATCAGCGAGGAGATGTCTCGAACCAGAGCGATGTGGCAACTAGGCTAATGACGCAGAATCCCAGAACTATGAGTTTTGGAACTTTCCGAGTCTCACGCACCTCGGTGCCAAATAGATCACCAATGGCGCCGCCAGCTATTACCGCGGCCACGATGAGCAATTCTCCTTTGCCGAATAGAGTAGCGGAGTGCAGCTTTACACCCCGATCCACATCGCCGAAGAAAGCTGCCGCGAAGGGCACGAGGGCCATTAGGACCCCGAAGATTAGCCAGTGGACGACCTTCTCGGAAGTCTCGGCAAGCTTTCTTTTTGGTTGGAGATGTTATTTGTCCGGTCGCCATGGCGTAGAAGACTCCGTTCCCCCACGCCTGTATGATCAGGCGATCTGCGACAGGCCTGGGTCCTAGGATAGCTAGAAGCTGGCCAATGCGATAGGCGGGCGGTCCCGTGATGGGTGTTCTCTCGCCTAATCTCGATTCCCGGTGTCGGCCACTGTCGTCCACCTGGGCATCCGCTACTCCCCCGTTCCGCTTCAGTCGGCGGAATCAGGATGCTGTTGTGGTCAGCTGTGGTGGTCAGCCTCCGGGCGTCGGCCCC